>JAAHHJ010000039.1 GCA_010692425.1 Symploca sp. SIO3C6
TTGAACACTGGTGGCACAAAGTCAAAACAGCGATTAGAAAAGAGTTGCCTAAGTATAATTTTGATGTCCACAAAGCGGCGGATGCAGCCTTTCAGTATTTGTAAACACACCAGCGCGCAGCGCTATAGTTAAAAATTCTCTCCCCATCTCCCCATCTCCCCATCTCCCCATCTCCCCCTCTTACCCTTCGACTTTGAAGGCACCGACTGAAGTCTGCAACTGTTGCGCCACCTCTACAGTTTGCTGTAGAGAGATAGCCACTTGATCAGAGGAATCAGAAGTGCGCGCCGAGGCGGCAGCAATCTCCTGCATCAAACTCCTGACTTGTTGAGAAGTTTCTGTTTGAGAGTCTGTTGCCTCTGAGATTGATTGCACTAATTGGTCAATCTGACGAGAGACTTTGAGAATATGACCAAGACTCTGCTTAGTCTGCTCCACCAGGCGCGTTCCCTCAACTACTTGCGTTGTACTATCTTCCATCGCCTCAAGTACTTGAGCAGTTTCTGTTTGAATACTCTCAACAATCTGCTCAATCTCTCTCGTAGCTGAAGCTGATTTTTTGGCAAGTTCACCCACTTCTTCTGCTACGACGGCGAAGCCTTGACCCTCTTCACCAGCACGAGCAGCTTCAATACCAGCATTAATCGCTAACAAGTTAGTTTGGAGAGCAATTTGGTGAATAAGCGCCACTACCTTAGAAATTTCTTGGGATGACTCACCTAAGCGCTTTACCTTCTTAGCCGTCTCAGCCACCGTTGTCCGCAGACCCATAATATTGTGCACCGTCAGATCCATGGTTTCTTGACCGACTTCGGCAGTTTCGGAAGCGCTACTAGCAACGGATGCGGCTTGAGTTGCACTCTCGGCCACGGCTTGAATTGAAAGGGTCATTTGTTCAATTGACTCGAGAGTGCGGGTAGTCTCTTGAACCTGTTGCAGAGCTTCGGCAGAAAGTTGGCGAATTGCCCTTTCGTCTTCCTCAACGGCAGTATTAACCTGAATCGCCGATTGTTTCACCTGCGTTACAATTTCCCGCAGACTCTCAACAATGGAATTGAAAAAGTCAGCCACAGTGCCAATCTCACCAGAAGTCACCTCCGCCCGCACCGTGAGGTCTCCTCTGGCTGCACCTTCAACATCATCCAGCAGTGACAAGAGTTTGAGCTGGAGTTCTTCTTTCTGTTGACGCTCCTTTTCAGAATTAGCTTCAGCAGTTAAACGTGCTTGTTGTTGCTGTTCGAGGAAATTGGTTTGGTCGAGAGCCGAGCCAATTTGCAGCGCCACCTGCTTAAAGAAACTGATTTCTGATTCTTCCCAGCGCCGTGGACTAGAACACTGGTGCGTTATCAATAAGCCGTGTAATTTGCCGTAGGCGATGATTGGTGCGACTAAATTTGCCCTAACTTTAAAGGGCTCAAGCTGACCTAGGTGACAATCAGTGAGGTTGGCTTTGTAAATGTCCTCACAGGCGTAAGTGCGACCCCGTTTGTATTTTTCAATATAGTTGTCGGCAAAGCAGGGGTCAGCAATTTTTGCGCCCAGGGCTTTGGGCCAACCAGAAGCTACTGATTCAGCGACAACGGTCCCCTGCCAGTTCTCGTCAAATAGATAGATAATACATCGCTCTGTACTGAGGGTTTCTCGAATACCTACCAGGGCAAGCTGGTAAATATCTTCAGAATTGAGTGCTTCCCTGATACCAGAGGTAATATTATTTAGTTGCTGGGCGCGAGAGACTTCAGCTTCTTTCTGGTTAATAAATTGGACGCTGGTTAAAGAAATTCCCACTTGAGAACCCAAGTCCTTGAGGAAATTAACTTCTGATGGTTGCCACACCCGAGTTCCAGAACATTGATGGGCAATTAGTAAGCCCATTAGCTCCCCTGCAGAGACAACGGGCGTCACGAGGTTGGCTTTAACTTGCAGTCGGTCTAATAACTGTACGTGCTTCAGAGAATAATTATGTTCCCGGATATCATTGATGGGAACAACCCGCCCTTTTTTAAATTCTTCGAGCAGTTCCGGACTAATGCAAGGGTCAGAGCTTTGGTCTGCTAGGGCTCGAGACCAACCAGGATCCACTGCCTCAGCGATAACGCTGCCGCTAAAATCAGACTCAAAGCCATAAACCACTACTCGGTCAGCTTTAAGCAGTTTCTTTGCCCCTTGAACTGCTAGATCTAAGATATAGCTCCGGTCTTCTTTTTTCGCAGAGGAAGTGGCAATGTCTGCAAATAACTGGGCTTGTTCCAAAGAGGCTTGCTGTTTTTCGAGAAGATTTCCCAGCTGGTCTGCCATCAGGTTAATATTAGAACCCAAAATAGCTAATTCGTCTTCACCCGCAACCTGCACACGGGTACCGAGATCCCCTTGACCCATTCTATTGACAGCATCATTAGCCGCCAGCACTGGACGTGTAGCGCGGTTAGCTAGATAAACTGCCAGCAGACTCACTAGCCCTGCTGTCAAAACAGTACCACCCAAGACAGTCTGAAGTAATATGCTCTTAGCCTCAAAGGCAATATCTGTGGGTGCGGCAATGGCAGCTTCCCATTTGAGCTCTGGCAAGCCTTCTTGTACTCTAAAAGGCTCGTAGGCAAACAAATCCTTCTCTTTATTGGACTGATTAACAATAATCTTACTATCTGTTTTACCCGTTGCTCGTAGCTTCCCTATTTGTGGATAAATATCCTGAGCTTTTTGATTCTCTCTATCAGTTTGATTGGCGACAACAATTTGATCACTATCTTGATCAATCAGATAGAATTGGTCTCCATTACTACCGAATTGTGCCAGTAATTCACTGATGTATTGGACTGGTACCCGCGCCCGAATAATCGCAAAAGTATTACCAGTATTTTTATCTCTAACAGGTGCAGCAAAGTGAAGGGTTAGCCTGCCAGGGGTCTTAGAAACAGCCGGTAGGATGGCATTGCCAATCACAGGTTGGTCTTTTTTGAGTACCTCCTTAAAGTACTGTCGAGAACTTTGGTTGGGTATGGGGTCTCCTGTGCTTTTGACAATAGTATTACCTTTGAGATCAACTACAGAAATTAGGTCATAGACTTTGCTAGCTTCTTTAAATCGATCCAGTTGGGCAATCTTTTCTGAGATAGGAGTGCTTTCTCTGAGGGCTGGATCTGTCAGTATCGGCAGTTGGGATAAGATCTCAATATCCCCATAACGCTCAACCAAAAAACGCTTGACCTTGTCTTCCATGCTGACGACACGAGCAAGTTTATTATTAGTAACCCTCTGGGTGATTACTCCATCAGCCAATTGATAAGCAACTCCTCCAATCAACAGCACTGGTAAGGTACTAAAAGTGATTGCCAGAGCTGTGGCTTTTTGCTGTAAGCGCAGCTTCTGCCACCATCCAATGTGCAATGAAGAGTTCTGTTGAGATGGAGGCATACTCATTTGCTGCATACTAATTTCGTTAACAACAGGTCCCGATACCGTAGTCTCCCTATAGCTTTGAGAATTACTGTGACCGTTTGAACCATATTGCTGTGTACCATTTAGGGAAGAATGCCCTTGTCCATTAGCCTTTTGGTTGTAAGCTTTTGGATCTGGATCAAACCAAGTTGCCATAAAACAATTTCCTCGAAGCAATAGTAAATTGAAAGAATATCGAAAATTGCAACGCCAGAACCTAAGCGCTGTGCATAACCAACGAAGATGCTAAGAAGGCGCTGTAGCCTTAAGGTTTTTCCTCCACGAATATTTAGTTGCTTAGTATGCCTCCCACTGGGAAGTATAGTTACCGCTTTAAGTTCGAGTCGGTGATGTTGGCATCTATGCAAATGAAGTTCAAAATACATCAACAGAGCGATAGCTTATTCCTACTGCTTAGCAACTTTGGCCCATTAGACACTAAGCCCCGCTTGCAGCGTTAAGGGTTAGACATTAACTATGAACGCTTCAGAATTCAAGTATCAGCAGGGTGGATTTCTATTACCGAGTGCACCCATATTTTTTAAAGAACTAAGCCTGAGACAACTGGTCAAAAGTAGCAGATTAAATATGGCGTAGAGTTCAACAGCCCTGTGGTTTCAAACTTGGTTCACGCAATTTCATATAAACTTGGCAGATGCTGATGGTAATTCAGTAAAGTACACCCACTCTAGCTTGTTTATAGATAGATCTTGATTATTGTGAGTAATGCATCCCTAACTATGATATGGCAAGAGTTTGCCTCTGCGCAACTTTAATCTATCTGGCTTTATGATCACTTTATGATTGTACGAGTTTTTTCTAAAGCATTGGGAACAAGCAAGCTATACTAGCCGTAGCAACACTAACAACACCAGACGACCATTATCCCCAAGGGGCAGCGCCTTAGCAAAGTAGCTCTGAAAAAGCCAGCAATTGCCCTGCCAAAGGATGCCCGAAGGACTGTAGTAGCACTGCCAAGCGATCGCCTCTTGGGCAGAGCAAGTCTAGCTAGTTGATTCTTAACAATATCAAACTTTTGCAATTCCTCGCTAGATAGACAATTGCTAGTAGTTTGCTTAAGATTTAATGATGTATTTAACAAACTCATTTTGCTCTGAACTAAAAAGCCTTCTATGGAAGTGAAGGAACTATTAGGGAGATTTAAGTGCCAAAGTACAAATAACTCTGACCCTGTCGAGCCTAAAGCAGAACTATAACCAGGACAGAGCAATTGCTAGCCCACTACTCCTATTCTCCGAGAAGCTAGGATTTTCCGGACAGCTTATAGGAAAATGATCATCGGTATTTCGGAGGAGACATACCCTACTCGTTCATTCTAAGTGTGAGTACTTCGACACCGAAGAGAGTCTCAATCCAAACTCTTGCACCGCATGGCTTAGGCTTGTCACGCCGATAAACTACCCGGCACGGTCCATGGATTTCCACTTCGTGACCGTAAGTATTGTTTTGCCCTCGTTTAACGCTAATTACCGGAGCCGGTTTTTCCTGTTTTTGATTTTGGCGAATAGTCTGCTGATTGACATGAATGATCGTCACAGGAGCAGGTCTTTTCCTGCGCCAACGGGCTTTTGGACCTCTGGTTCCTTCACTTACCTTGGGCATGCCGTCGATGAGAGGAATTATCCAAGACCTGCCAATCTTAAAGGCTCCTTGAATTCTGCCAGAAGAAAGTAACTGGCATATTCGTCTGGCAGATACCCCCATCAGTTTTGCCGCTTGTGCGCTACCAACAAACATATGTTTTTAAACTATTCTTATAACCGTATAGTTTATCGAAATTAACATGGTTCAAATACACCACCGTCACTTGCGGTGCATAAAATTAGTTGGGGTTAAATCCCCATCCAATTTGTCCGGTGTGTCCCGGCGTCTTTAATTTCTCGTACTGGTAGCGCGCAGTGATCACTCTTCAATCCTAGTTCGCCGCTAAGCAAATTACTCTCCCTATTTCCCAAACAGTTGCCCCCACTACTGTCAGCATTCCTTTCTTAAGGAGCTATCAGAAAATGAAGAGCTCAGAATTGTTGAGTAAGCTAGCTTGATTTCCAGCCACAACTGCTAGCAGGTCATTATCTGCAAAGATATTAACCCCAAGATTACTATCTACAAAACTCAACTCAGCAAAGCTTAAGCCATCACCGAGCTGGAATTTAGCCTGAGTAACCTGGAAGTTGTTGACTAGATCAAACCCGGCACCCGTTTCTAGAACCACGATCACTGCACCTGTACCCAAAAAGACTGCATCTAGACCTGTGCCACTATTAATGTAATCATCCCCTCCATTGCCAAAAATGGTGTCTCCACCACCACCGCCAATAATTACATCATTACCAGAAGCCCCAGCAATGGTGTCACTGCCTCCACCACCAATAAGTGTGTCACTACCGCCATTACCATTGATGGTGTCACTACCAGCGCCACCATTAATCAAATCCCCCTGGGAAGCACCATTGATTTGGTCATTGCCACCGTTACCAAATAGGACATCATTGCCTCCATTACCATTAATTTGGTCATTGCCACCAAGACCTCGGATCACATCATTAGCGCCACTGCCGTTGAGATTATCGCTACCTGCTGTTCCCACTTGAGTAAAGACTAAGTCTAACTCCAGATTGAGATCGATCTGACCTGTACTGCTTGAAAAGCCATCAACGGCTATTTGATAGGTGGTTCCGGCTGTCGCTGTAAAGCTAACTTCACTTTGAAAACTATTGCTATCGTCATTACTGGCAATCTCACTTAAGTTGTTGAGCGCCGAACCTGTGTAGACAGCGAGGCTAGTGTCATAATTACTACCAAAGGTATCAATCGTGACTACACCGCTAGCTGGAGCTCTCCAAGACCACCAAGCCGAATTGAGAGGTGGAGATATTCCCGCATGGTTAGGCTCTCCAGGCTCTCCTGTAAACCCCACGTTGCTACCAATAGCACTGTCTGAGGAACCGATTAAGTCAAAACTATCAGCAAAGTTATCATTGAGCTGCATTTGCTTATCCTCACAAGATTTTATGGTTGAGCTATTGAGATCATTTTTGCTTGACCACAAAAAAAATGTAACATCTGCAACCTCGTTCTGAAAGCAAATTTTTATTAAGTTTGCGTTTTTTTGGTCACTGATAGTAGCCCTTAATCCATAGATAAAAAGGACTACTGAGACTACTCAAAAATAGCTCTAATTCACAAGCTGCTACTAAGTCAGTCTTCACTTGTTGGCGGTATTTTAGTAAGTGCAGAGCAATTTTACGCAGGTCGTTAATTAAATAAGCTGCGAAGGCTAATGGTCTTTGCCAGGTTTTAAAGCCAAGCATGCGGGTGACATGGCGGCTGAGTCCAATACCTCGAACTAAGTTGAGGAGATAGTATTTTTCCAGACGCCAATAAGGAATTTTGTGGTCAATTTCCATGGCAGGGTTGTACCAAATTTCCCAACCATCGGCTTGGATGTAAGAAAGCATCTCCAAATCTTCGCCAGTGACGATGTGATTATGGGTACGCCCTGTCAAAATTTGCTGATTAGGAACACTTTCTAGCCAAGCCTGTTTACGCACCACCAACCCAGCCGACGGTGGCAGTAATTTGCGGTTAGGTTGATAGTACAGAGGTTGATAACCACGCTCAGTGATTGCTAAAAATGGAGCAATGCGCTCAAAATTATCTGGGGGCGTAACTTCAAAGAGACCGTGGATTTGACTACCATAGGCACCAGCACAAGGATGTTCCTGAGCAAACACATAGGCGGCTCTCACCCAATCAGCAGCTGGTAAGTTGTCATCGTCGAGAAAACCAACTAGCTTACCCCTAGCTTCTGTAAAGGCCCGGTGTCTAGCAAATGCTGCTCCCTGCCTAGGTTCAAAGCAATACCTTAAAGGACATTGCTGTGGCCATGACTTTTGATAAGTTTTAACAAGGTCTGCTGTGTTGTCGGTGCTATTGTTGTCAACAACAATTACCTCCCAGCTGAATTGTTCTGAGGGGCTGGCAACAAGCATTGCCTGTTGCCAGCAACTTTGTAGTCGCTCTAACACTTCTGGTAGGCGCTTTTCTCCGTTATAGGTTGGGATGGCGACAGTTAAATCAAAGTTCATTCTCTTCTCTGTGCAATGGGCAATCACTTAGAAGTGCTAATCTTAGTGTTCCCACTGCTGAAAGCAAAATCCCACGGTCATGAATACTAACAGAACTGTGCGCATTGCCAGTATTATTGAACAGCGACAACCCCTAGCTGAAAAAATTGCAGGTGTTGAGGCGCTACTATCGTCTCTTTATAAAGCCCTGCGCCAGCTTGAAGAACACCGTAACCAACTGCTAGTGCGCCTAGATGACCAAAATGCCCGTGGGCGTTTGCAGGAAATCGACTTTTCCACAATTAGCCTCGGTATTACTGCTGAGTTAGAAGCATTAGGTAAACTTAGAGTTCGTTTCTGCCGCGACACTCTCAATATTGGAGTCGTCGGTAGGGCAAGACAGGGAAAAAGTCGCTTATTACAGAGTTTAACTGGACTGACAGCTGCGGAAATCCCCGATGGCGATCGGCAGCATTGCACTGGTGTTCGTAGTACGATTCACCATAATCAATCTGTCGAAACCTACGGCGAGGTTTGGTTTCACTCAGAGCGCTCATTTTTGGAAGAAGTTATTGCTCCTTACTACCAGAAGTTACGCTTAGGAACACTACCAATAACTTTGACAGAATTTGCCACCGTACCCCTGCCTCCCTTACCCAGTGAGCTTCCTGGTTATGCTGAGCCTGGAGCTATGTATGAGCATCTGAGTAGATATCACGCTCATCTGGAGCAATATCAATCTCTGCTAAAGGAACCCTCACCCCGCCGCATTGCGAGGGAGCAAATTCGGGAATATGTGGCTCAAGACACCCCTGATGGTCAACGTGTCTTTTTCAATTACCTGGCTGTACAAGAAGTCAAGATTGTCTGTAAATTTCCCAACTCTGATATTGGGCAAATTGCCTTAGTTGATATGCCTGGTTTGGGCGATACTGGCTTGGGCGATGAGGAGCGATTAGTAAAAACTCTGGGGCAAGAGGTTGATGCCGTGCTATTTATCCGGATGCCAAAGTCATCTGGAGATTACTGGGCTGATGTGGATGTCAGGCTCTACGATACGGCCCGTGCAGCACTAGTGGATTTGCCTATTGAACAATGGTCTTTTATGATACTCAACCGCACTGGTGCTGATTCTAAAAATGGTGATAATACCAACAACTGTCAAGACTTAGGGCAAACTATTACCACCAAACACATCAGTACAGTTGATTGCATCACAGCTAACTGCGCTTACTCTCAACAAGCACATATGGTGCTTGATACAGTTCTCGACTATCTGGCAGCTAAGATTACAACTCTAGATCAACAGTATGCTTGTGCCTGTCAGGAACGTCTGTTGAGGCTTAGTGGTTCAGTCAATGCTGAGTTAGATAAGGCTCGTCAAGCTTTGGGTATAGTGACACCGGGCGATAACTGGTTTCCTTTGTTTGCCCAGCTATTTGAACAATTATGGGATCAACTCTCTAATGGTTTAGAAAGTTTGCTAAGAACCCTCAGACAGCAACGTGATACCAGAGATCTTGACTTTAAACAGCAGGTAGATGCAGCTTTAGAAGCTTGCCGCCTCGACCCTAACATGCCTTCACTGGAGCAAATTGAAACTAGACGCGATCGCGTTGGCGGTTATCCTAATGCCTACTATCAATATTTAAATGAAATCCGCGCTCACCTGTCCCAGCACTTTTTGTCTCTTGATGACGGTTTAAAGCTGTCAATTGAGCGGGTAAAATCTCAAGTTACTGAAGTTTTAGTTACACCAGGTTGCATGGGAGAATTGACCAAGGTACGTGGGGCAGATTTTATTAGAACCATTGCTCAGCAGTTACCGGAAAACCTGACTAGACTAAAGTTAGGGTTCAAAATCCTCTCGGAATTTGACCTTTCCTATCGCGGATTAATCCAACACCGCATTCGTCAACATCTTGATGGTCTTACCCCTGATGAAACTAGTCTTACCCTCTCTAAATCTCCTAATGCCCAGGAAGTCTTGGATAATCTTAAGACACTTCATGCTGAAGCAGTTTATGGCTGCGAGGGTGCCTTAGAAGATTTGCTTTACGAACCTTCTCAAGCCGCATTTGCCATAGTTGAAGAGTTCATTGATCGCGTACTTCGTGCTCAAGGGGTAAAACTAGAGTGGCGCATCTTTTTAGAGGAGGTACGTTCAGAAATTTGGTCAGCTGAATTTGAGCAACTAGGGGCTCATACGCGCCTACTGCGAGAGTGGCTAAACTCAGTAGAACAGGCAGTAAACGCTAACCAATGGGACTCGATGCGCTTCTTGGACTAAGGCAGCAAAGGAACATGAACGAACTGAAAATTACCATGCTTGGGCCCAGTGGCGTTGGCAAAACTAGTCTTTTAACTGCTATGTATGAGCAGTTTGAAAGTAACATTGGTCGTACTAATCTCCAACTTACTCCTGACTTGGAGAGTTCGGCACTACTTCAAGAACGTCTAGCACAATTACAAAACCTCCCTGAGAGTTTTGAAACTAAGGGATGGATGGCGAGTACAGAAAATTATCGTTCTTTTTTATTTGAATTGGGTAAAAAAGGTGCCATGCCATCTTTGCGGCTGCACTTTCAAGACTACCCAGGGGAATGGCACGAGTCCAAAAGCTCTCGAGAAGATAAAGAACGCATCGATAATTTTGTAACCGAATCAGCGGCAGTACTAATCGCCATTGATACCCCAGCGCTGATGGAAAAACAAGGGCACTGGCATGCACAAATTAATAGACCACAGCAAATAACTAATCTCTTTCAGAGAGTTTATCGAGAATTAGACTCACCGCGACTAGTGATTTTGGCACCTGTTAGGTGTGAGAAGTACTTGCAAACGGAAGCCTCTACCTCTAAGCTCTTGCAGCAGATTGAAGATGGATATGGCAAGTTGCTAGAACTGTTTAGCTCTCAAAGTTTGCTACCCAAAGTTGCCGTCGTGGTAACACCTGTTCAGACTGTTGGTAGTGTGGTTTTCTCTAGAATTGAAGAGCATGAAGGCAAGGCCTTGTTTATTTTTCGGAAAACTAGTCACGATGCCCAATATAATCCCATCGATAGTGAACAACCGCTGCGGTATCTTCTACGGTTTTTATTGAGACTACACCTTGATCAACGCCAGTGGAAATTCTTTAATTTCCTCCGCAGGTGGTTAGATTTAGATAAAGAACTTAAAGCGGCAGTATATGAGTTTGCCAAGGGCTGTAAAGTTACTGAAGGCTTTGAATTGTTGCAAGGGGAAACCTGGCTGAATATATCTTAGAATTTATACGGGTTTTGGAGTTTAGAGCATGGATTATGATTCATGGCTCATGGCTCATTGGGTTAGTAGGCGGCAATTGATGAATACTTTCTCTTCAGAACAATGAACAATGAACAATGAACAATGAACAATGAACTGATGGAAATTTACGTTCAGAGTCGCGGTTTTTCTCAGGAGGATGGCTATTGTTGGTTGCCAGAGAAGCCATCTATACTGGCAACTAGCCAGGTGAGTGATTTAATTCAGAGTGAATCGCCTTCTTTGGTTCTAGGGCGGTATAGTAGTAAATTACTATTGCTGGTTACTGGTTTAGAGGCAAGTAAACGTAGAGATTTTCGCGATCGCAAAATCCGTAATTCTGTAGTCTGGGTGAGTGAAGACTCAGAGCAAGAGCAACGGATCTTAAGAATGATTGCGGTGCGTGCCTTGCGTGACTGGGACTCCCTTAGAGAAGATATTAACGTGGCAGTGCAGTTTGGTAGTGAGCAGGGTTTTCAAGTTTTATTTGAAGAAATTAAATTATTGACGATGAAAGGCAAAGATTTGCCGGCAAGTGGTCAGCTTAATAATGATGAAGAATTAAATTATAAAATCAGTAAAAATTTAGCTGAACGTAAACAGGAGCTAGCCAATTTACTTGAACAATATTCTCTACCCAAAAGAGAAGGTTCATTGCTAGTAGTTACTGAAATTAAAGCTGAGGAAACTCTAGTTAAAGCTCAAGTTTGGCGTGGTTTATCAAACCTTGTTAACTCAGATAATTGGAAAGTAATTGGCACTCAAGTTACTCCTAATGCTTCTAAATCCTCTGCACTTAGTTTTGGGCAAGTGGGTGAGAAATCAGCGAAAGACAAATCTTTAGCTTTAGTAATGTTTGCAGCTGTTGTGGCAGGAATGATGATGTTATGGGGAATTGTGTTTTAGTTTATTTTGATAAGTTTTTTGCTGGCTTATTTGGCTGATTATGGTTTCCCAATGTTGGAACCAGATTTGACTTAAAAATTGGTGATGTTGACTGTTGTATTGTTTTTCGTGCTTTTGGCAGTCTTCGCTGATTTCCCTTAAACACTTAAGTAATTCCAGCAAACTTGAGCATTTCTGAATTTGATGGGCGATCGCAATTAGCCACTGTCGTAATTTTCGATAACTGATAAATTGTCCGCCAATATCGCGACGGTGGACAAATACTATATATTTCCAACATTCGACACGCACAATTTCCTGTTCAGGAATATTGAGAAATTGGGCAATATCACTAACACTGATGCAGAAATTATCGGATGGTTGGAGGCGGTTAAATAGAGTAGTCATAGCAGATGGGGAGATGGGGAGATGGGGAGAAATGAGCGCTAATATATTCACCCGCATAGCAGTGGTGTAAAATTTGAGTTTCTCGGAACATGAGAGAGGCTTTGAATTCTATTCATTTCCTAATAAAAAGGTAATAAGCAATAAATGCTCTTATTCCCACTTATTACTTATTACTTATTACTTATTACTTATTCCTCATTCCTCCTTAGGCAAATCCCAGATAAGTTCAAAGGTATTGCCTGGGACATTCCGACGCAACCAATTGAGGTGTCCCTCAGCGTCTGATTTTGTGCGATAACGACCAATTATTGACCATTGCAGATTGTTGGGCAATAGATGCGCGATCGCCCAAGGCCTCAGTCTGTCTCGGTACGCCATAATAGATTTGTATCCTTTTGTCTAATGGGATCCAGAGCCAGCCTGGGAGCGTTCAACTTTATCAGGCTGGCTTTTTTTCTGGGTTGCGATGGCAACAATATTATCCTACTACATTAAATTTATTAGCACAAGCTTTTTTTGAAAAAACTTTTTATTGTAACATTTGTTAATCAAAGCTTGCTCCATCTCCTGGCAGGGGAGGGCTGGGGAGGGGTTAATTGGATTTATAGCGCTACGCGCAAGGCTCCAGGGCAGGAGGCAGAAGGCAGAAGGCAGAATTTGAGAAAGTTCTAGCGATTCAGCTTGTCCTAACCTTAATACGTACTGCTATATGCAAAAATTTCCTGAAGGTTGCTTAGCTCAGCTGTAGTGATTACACAACAGGCGACTTGGGCAGCGACGGAAAATAGCTATGACAAAGGGATTTGGTGATAAAAAAATAAGCCGTCAAGCTTATATCAAATTCTTAGATAAAGTTTTACAGGCAACTAAAGAAAGTAAGGCTAACAAGAAAGTAGTTTATCCCTTGCTGCGAGCAAACTTGGACAAACTAGACGATAACTTTGCTAAGGAGTTAGGTCGCTGGCTAAAGGTTAGACGGGCAGAAGTAAAACTATCTCAAGAAAGTAGCATCGCAGCAGTTATTGGCAATTTCAGTAACCTGATTCAAGAGTTCCCCATGGGTAGTCTGGCAGACAATATAGAGATTGCCTTTACTGGCTACCAAGCTGCCTTAAAAATTTTCACCCGCAAGGCTTTTCCCGATGATTGGGCAAAGACTCAAATCAATCTCGGCAATGCTTACACTGACAGAATAGAGAGAGAGAAAGCACAGAATTTAGAAGATGCCATTGCTTGCTACCAAAATGCCTTAGAAGTTTTCACCCGCAAGGCTTTTCCCGATGATTGGGCAAAGACTCAAATCAATCTCGGCAATGCTTACCGTGACAGAATAGAGGGAGAGAAAGCACAGAATTTAGAAGATAGCATCGCTTACAGCCGGAATGCCTTAGAAATTTACACCCGCAAAGCTTTTCCCGATGATTGGGCAAAGACTCAAGTCAATCTCGGCGCTGCTTACCTTTACAGAATAGAGGGAGAGAAAGCACAGAATTTAGAAGATAGCATCGCTTACTTCCAAAATGCCTTAGAGATTTACACCCGCAAAGCTTTTCCCAATGAGTGGGCAAAGACTCAAATGAATCTCGGCAATGCTTACCTTTACAGAATAGAGGGAGAGAAAGTACAGAATTTAGAAGATAGCATCGCTTACTTCCAAAATGCCTTAGAAATTCACACCCGCAAAGCTTTGCCCAATGATTGGGCAATGACTCAAATGAATCTCGGCGCTGCTTACTTTTACAGAATCAGGGGAGAGAAAGCACAGAATTTAGAAGATGCGATCGCTTGCTTCCAAAATGCCTTAGAAATTTACACCCGCGAGGCTTTTCCCGATTATTGGGCAACGACTCAAATGAATCTCGGCGCTGCTTACACTAACAGAATAGAGGGAGAGAAAGCACAGAATTTAGAAGATGCGATCGCTTACTACCGAAATGCCTTAGAAGTTTACACCCGCGATGCTTTTCCCGATCATTGGGCAAGGACTCAAATGAATCTCGGCATTGCTTACCAAAATGCCCGACAATTCGATAAGGCCTACACTGCCTTTCAAACTGCCATTGAGACAGTAGAATCCCTGCGCGATGAAATCATCTCTGGCTCTGGCATAGAAGAATATAAAGAAAAACTAGCTGAAAAATGGAATAAACTCTATCTAGGCATGGTGAAAGTTTGCCTAGAGTTAGGTGAGATAAACCAAGCCCTAGAATACGTCGAGCGTAGCAAAACCCGCAACTTGGTAGAACTTATCCTGACTCGCGACTTTTATAACATCTTCCCCACAGAAGTTGCTACTCAACTGCAACAGTTGCAAGAGCAAATTACCATTAACCAAAAGCGCCTCCAGACTGGTGCAGCTGATGATCGAACTAACTTAGTACAGCATTTGAGTGAGCTACGAAAGCAACGCAATGACTTGCAAGACAGCTGCTTACCCATAGGCTCTGGCTTCCAGTTTCAGCAATTCCAAGCAACCCTAGATGAAGATACTGCGATTATCGAGTTTTATCTTACTAAAGAACAAATCCTCACTTTCGTCATTACCCCTCAAAGTCAACAACCAATTGTTTTAAAGTCAAACTTAGAAAACCTAAGAAAATTAAAAAATTGGATAATTAGTTATTCTAGAGCCTACTATATCCAAAAATTCCATTGGCAACGCCGCCTAAATACACGCCTTAAACTACTGGCAAAAATTCTGCGCATCGATGAAATCATCAAACAGATTCCCAAGCAGTGCAACCAATTAGTAATAATACCCCATCTGTTTTTACACTTATTCCCCCTACAGGCCTTACCCCTTACAACTCAAGCTGGGGATAGAAACCAATGCCTCCTCGACTACTTCCCCCAAGGCGTGCGCTACGCCCCCAGTTGCCAGCTACTGCAACTAGTCCAAAACCGAGAGCGCCCTAACTTTACAAAGCTCTTTGCCATCCAAAATCCCACCAATGACCTAACTTACACTGACATCGAAGTGGAAACTATCCAAAATTACTTTAATCCTAAAGTCGTCCTCAAAAAACAACAAGCTACCAAAGCTGAAATCAATCAAACTTCCCTCAATAACTTCGACTGTCTCCACTTCAGCTGTCACGGACAATTTAACTTTGACAACCCCCGTAAATCTGCCTTGGTTTTAGCAGGTGCCCGTCTCCAGGGAACAAAACCTAGCTCAGAACGTTATATAAGTTTGCGAGACGGCGAATTATATGATCTAGACAAATGCCTTACCCTAGAGACAATTTTCACCCTCAACTTAAAACAATGTCGCCTTGTCACCCTTTCTGCCTGCGAAACCGGATTAATTAAACCTAACAGTATCAGCGATGAATATATCGGCTTACCCAGTGGTTTTCTGGTGGCAGGTAGCTCTAGTGTGGTTGCCAGTCTTTGGAGAGTACGTGATTTATCTACAGCCTTTTTAATGATTAAGTTTTATCAAAATCTTAACTCTGGGATGTCGGTAGCAGTCGCCCTCAATCAAGCTCAAATTTGGATGAGGAATACCACTCAAGAAGAATTGCTAAAGTGGACTAAAGACTTACCCGTGGATGCAGAAAGCAAGGATCCCTTCCAAGAAGAGTTGGATTGGTACAATCCGGAGGAAAAACCTTTTCAAGATCCAAAGCATTGGGCTGCTTTCTGTGCCATTGGACAGTAAGCTCAAAGAGGGGGAGACGCGGAGAGAGGGAGAGGGGGGATGGATTTAAATGGAATTTCTGTAACTTCTGAATTTCTAAGCTATACCTATGAACTTTAACCAAGCAATCCAATATATTCAAGCTTTCCTCAATGTCCTAAAGAATCCTCGTATTGATTTTAGTACTGAAGCCTTAGAGGAATTAACGACTCTTGACCAATGCTTAGCTAAACAGGAAAATGAATCTGCTGAGATCTTAGTAGAAACAATTAAGACCTGGTGTAAAAAACATATTCCTATTAGGGATGCTGTGCTTGCTCAAAAAAATGCAATATCTAATAACTTCAAAGAAATTGAAAATCCAAATCCCGGCAATCCTGTAGACCAAGAAAATATTCTAGATAACCGATTCCCTGCCCCAATTGTGCGGGAGGCTATTCAAGAAAGGCAAAACATCTCTAAGCCCAAGTCTGAGCAACATGACTCTCAAAAATCGCCAAAAACTAACTAATTATATCTATGCTCCTAATATTCATTTATTTGCCTTTCATCTACGCCATGGCTCTAATTTAGACGAGAGCAAGCAGCTTTGGCACCAATGCGATCAGATTTTTCAAAAACTTGAAATTAGAGAATCATCCAATACCTATCTACAACTCAGCAAATACCTAGATCTAGAAAGACAACCTTACCTGCGTCGTACAGAATTACTTAAAAACAACCAAACTTCTCTCTCTTTTACAAGTCAGGTTGTTATCGATAATTCCGCTCTCATCACTAAGGGTTTCGCCTATCCTGTACGTATTGGTGATAGCTATGGACTTTGGTTGAATATCCGATGCCCAGAAAGGGATGAAAATAATCAGCCAACTGAAGATGTAGAGATTAAGTTTTTTGGTGCCTTAAATCCAGACAATTGTCTTATCTTTAAAAATAGCCCCTACTTTCTAGGACAAACTATATTAGTTACTGCTTGGCTAAACCTAGAACACAAACAACAACAAAATCAAAACCAAAAATTTCTTAAAAGCCTTGCCGATCAATGCCTCAACAGTCTAATTGCGGAACCTGCAATTCGTCCCTCTTTATATCGCCAAAGTGAACTATTTGGCAGTCCAATTTTTGAATACGGACTAGTTACTCAAACTACTAATTACTGCCACATTATTGTCTGGTTGTTTAGACAACCAGAAACTGATAAAAAATTCAATTTTTGCTATCAACAACTACTAGATTTATTTTTATACAGAAATAAAATAATCAAAGCTTTTCATAATAGACTTTATGTTTATCAAAAGTTAGAAAAAAAATATGAAGCGATTGAAAAAATGATTGATGAAATCGAAGCACATAACACAGGCATAGAATTAGAGGCAACTGAGTTAAAGCAATTTAAAATTCAACTCAAAGCCATGCCTAAATTAGCCATAGAGTATACTCGTTGGCTGCGCCTCTTAGAAGATTATCGAAACACCATAGAAATTAACGCTCATAACTATGAAGAAAAAATAGAACAAATCCGGATAAACACTTCAGAAGAAAATCTCACATTTTTAGAACACTTTATCCAGAAAAACTGCGTAACTTTCCAAGAACAGATCACAGGAGACTTGAACTATTTTATCCCAGGCACAGGCTTAATAGATAAAGCGATCGCCTCCATTAGAGGTATAGTAGAAATAGACCAAGCAGAACGCGATCGCCAGAATCAAGAAGCAGCTCAACTAGAACGCGATCGCAGAGAAAAAGCCGACAACGAACTACAAATAGAAATAGCAGCTAGTGGCTTAGCAATTGCCACTGGTGCCTTAGTTGCCTCCAGCTCCGGCTTAATGACACAAAAATGGGAATGGCCAGGCTCTCCTAAAAGTACAGGATATCCCCATCCTTTCCTAATATCTCTGTTTTTGAGCCTGATTCTCGCCCTATGCACCTACGGGCTAACCAAGAGATTGCGGCACTTAATCAAATAATATAGCAGTACGTATTAAGGTTAGGACAAGCTAAATCGCTAGAACTTTGTCAAATTCTGCCTTCTGCCTTCTGCCTTCTGCCCTGGAGCCTTGCGCGTAGCGCTATACCATGTCTGCTTGAATACCCATAGTTAGGAATGAAGCAGTGAAGTTTTTAATATGGGCAACTAGACAGAAGTCATCTCAAATAGAAAAAAGAATGCTACAAACAACTTAACCTAAGCAACAAGCAATAAACATTCTAATTGTCACTTATTACTTATTACTTATTACTTATTACTTAAAAAGCATTTGTAGCAAACATTAAACTAATCTAGATTATTCCTGAAACAACTAGGAAAGAGTTGCCAGAATATCCTTTTCTGAAAGCAAAACGTATTCTTCCTCACCTAGTTTAATGTCAGTACCAGCATACTTAGAGTAGAGAACCTTATCCCCAACTTTGACTTCTATAGCTTGACGCGAACCATTATCATTGAGCTTACCAGACCCAACAGCCGCAATCTCGCCAACCTGGGGCTTTTCTTTAGCCGTGTCTGGTAACAAAATCCCGCCTGTAGTTTTCTCCTCAGACTTACTCACCTTAACAAAAACACGATCACCGAGGGGTTTAACAGTAGAAACGTTCAGAGATATACTTGCCATGGTTAATCCTCCTGATTCAACACATTCTGTTGTACCTTACTTAGGGCTACTTTTAGAACTGTGAATTCCTGATTGCTAATTTAACTAAAGAAATTGGGCAGAGGCAACTGTGTTATCTATGTGATCTATTGTCTCTAATTCCTGAGAGGCTAAATGATCAAGGGAGTTCCAAATGGATTGCAGTAGAGAGTCTAATCCCGTTTTAGCAACCGCCGAAATTTTAAAAACTGGTATCTTACTTAAAAGATTGAGCTCATTCGCCACCGTCTCTACAACTTCTGAATCAACAGCATCAATCTTATTCAGAGCCAGGATTTGAGGACGTTGTGCCAAACCGCGCCCATAGGCTTGTAATTCCTGTTGAATAGTGTGATAATTAGCCACCGGGTCAGCATCAGTTACATCAATCAGATGCAATAGTAAACGAGTGCGCTCGATATGGCGTAGAAAGTCGTGACCTAAACCCGTACCTAAATGAGCCCCAGCAATTAGCCCAGGAATATCAGCAAACACCGTACCATCGCCAGTGGGCTTACGCACTACACCCAAATTGGGAATGAGAGTGGTAAAGGGATAATTCGCTACCTTTGGTTTAGCTGCCGAAACTGCCGAAATTAGGGTAGACTTGCCAGCATTAGGCAAACCAATGATCCCCACTTGGGCCAACAACTTCAACTCCAAACGTAAATTAAAATGCTCTCCTGGTAATCCAGGTAAGGCATACTCTGGTGCCCGATTGCGATTACTCAGGAAATGCTTATTGCCCAACCCTCCCTTACCACCTTTGGCAATACAAAAAGATTGCCCTGATTCTACTAAATCCTGTAATATTTCACTAGTATCGGCATCATAGATAACCGTACCACAGGGAACCTCAATACAGATATCTTTGCCATTTGCTCCCGTCCGATTATTGGGCCCTCCTCTACTGCCATTTTCAGCTTGGAAGCGGTGATTATACTTAAAATCAAGCAAAGTTTGCAGGTGTTCTACAGCTTTAAACACGACATTGCCGCCACGCCCTCCATTGCCGCCAGCAGGGCCACCAGCAGGTACATACTTTTCTCGCCGGAAAGCGACGATCCCGTCACCACCCTTACCACCTTCAACTTCAATTTCCGCTTGATCAATAAATTGCATATTTATTACTTAATACTTGTTTGCCCTCAGGCGCTTGTGGCTTGCTATTACGCAACAACAAACCACAAATCACTACTCAGCAATAACAAGGGTCTACTTAAAATATTGGGAGACGTCTTCACCTAAGTCATCCGCTAAATAAGATAGAGACCGGAAGCGTAAACCAACTAACTGTTCATAGAGGGGATTAATCTTGCACATTGCTGGAATGTGAACGATTTTACGACCAAATAGCACAACGTCGCGCTCAAAAGGGCATTCAGCAGGGATCATTTTGCAGATGAATCGAGCCACCCTAGGGTCATGAATCTCCATACCATCTAACCAGTGCCTGACTGGGTTAAGGATGTCTGAAGGCGGTTGCGGAGGTTGTAATCCTGGAGCTAGCCCACCAATCTGTTGAGCTTCTTCTTCAATTACCTGATCTTGGCAAAGTGCATGGCGTAGTGTTTCTAGCGCTTCTACCTTGAGTCCCAGCGCTTGGCAGAATTGGTGCAGAACGTCTGCTTCCGTGGTAGAGTAAATGCCATCTGCTAAAGCAACCATTACAGCAGTTCTCAAGAAGTTTTCCGCAGTTTTAGCATCTTTACCCAAAGCTGCTGCCAATTCTTCGGCAGAGATTGGTTGATCTAGAGACTGCAAATCTTTAGCAGGAGAAAGTTCCTCTTGGGTTAACTGTGTAAGTATCTCTTGTTCTTCAGGGTCAAAATGACCATCGGCCCAGGCAACGGTAAATAAACCGCGTAGCCAAGCTGAAATTTGTGTTTCTGTGTAAGTAGGAGGAATTACCTTAGTCATAACTACATAAATCAAATCTACAGACGCTATGGTATGAGTTAATCCTGGCTAAGTCTCCGCTAGCTGTAAACTAGGAGACTAAATAACTCTTAAGCGTCTATTATTTTGTGACCAGAGCCAAGTTTAATCTGTTCCTAACTCCAATTGTAACTAGTGCAGCATGGTGTAAATACACTGATAAGTTTAACTTTACTCCCTCCCCCTGCACCCCTACTGCCCCTGCTTACCACACTGACTTGGCGACAGGGCGATCGCTGCAACCCCATATACTTGTATTCCTTGCCTGACTAAGGTTTTAGCAGCTGAGCGTACTGTAGCACCAGTAGTATAAATATCATCAATTAACAACACAGGAGAAGCTGGTGAATATTTGGAAAAGTTTTTACTTATTACAAAGGCATCGGCAAGATTTTGCTCTCGCTGTGCCCGAGATAGACTAAATTGAGCTTGGGTAGCGTGGACTCTCTCTAAAGCCAATGGTTGCTGTTTATAACCGGTAAACTGGCAAAAACTTTGGGCAATTAATTGGGCTTGATTGTAACCTCTTAGCCTTAGCTTGGTTGGATGTACAGGAATTGGCATCACTATTAGTTTCTTGAGGCTTTTGGCAGCAGCAGATTGCAGCCAAGCTTCACCTAAGTAATAACCCAATGGTTGTGCCAACTGAGGCTGGTTTTCGTATTTTAAGGCAGTGATTGCTCGTTTCAATAGACCACCGTAACTACCCCAAGCGAACACCGGTAGTTCTCCTGACCATAATTTATCAGGTTTGTCAAGTTGACAATACTGCAACTGCCGTTGGCAATAGGGACAAAATTCCAGTTGGGCAGGGCGATCGCACAGGGTACACTTAGACTTAAGAAAAAGTGATAGTAGACTTTGGGCAAAGTTTCCGATTCCCGTTGCCATAGTTTTTGGCGTTGGAAGTAAATTAGACTATTCCTTGATAGCAAATTTCTAAGGCTTTTGCCCAAGCAGGGGCGCACTGATTCGCTCCCCTATATTCAGCATCGGAGGAATGTAACACTAGTTATTGTTGCTACGTTCTTCTATTTCTAGTGTCCGACAAGGAATTTCTTCCTCATTGAATTGTTGGTTTAATTCACTGTCAGGATCAGGACACACCTCAAGCGTAGATTCCGATGGGGATTGTTGAAGAAGTTCTTCTGGATCAGAGAGAAGCTTTGCTGGGTCAGATTCTTCTGTCTGGAGAATCCTAACTTCTCTTTCCAATTCGTCCCATCCCTGCTCAAAAAAGTCTTGAGAACTATTTCGGCTTTGAGCAGCTACTGGCACACCTAAGCATAGGGTGAGTAGTACAGTGAGTGCAGCTACTGGATATTTCATTGCTTTAACCCACTACCATATATTTTAATTCTAACATTGCTTATTGCTCATTGTTCATCGCCACCTTGGACAAACTTGCCTTAACAATGAGAACAGCACATATATTGCAAAATAAGACATACTGGAAAATGCTTTTGAGAACCACTGTCTTATTCACCAATAAATATGGTTAATCCTCTTCAAACCCCCCATAGTGAATATCACTGGGATGGCAGTAGTGATCGTTTCTTTGAAGGCTGGTACTACCGCCTTACCCTACCAGATTGCTCTCAAACCTTTGGTTTCATGTATTCTATTGATGATCCCATTGGTGGCAAGCCCCATAGTGGTGGTGCTGCTCAAATTCTTGGTCCTGATGATAGTTATCTCTGGCGCACCTTCCCACAGGTGGATCAATTTTGGGCATCAAAGAGCTCATTAGCCCTAGGACATTGGGGCAAAACCGACTTGATAATTACTCCCCAATATCTACATCCAGCTAAGTTTGAAAATAGTATCACTGAAGGCTACCAAGCCACAGTCACCTGGCATCAAGGCATTATTCGTGATCCTGCCAGCGATCGCTACTGTCGCTGGCAGTATACCATCAAACCTATCTATGGCTGGGCTAATACTGGCACCCCTCAACAATCAACAGCCGGCTGGCTTTCCTATTTACCGATATTTGAACCAGGATGGCAGATTCTGATGGCACATGGTCTGGCAAGTGGCTCAATTGATTGGAATGGTAAAATATATACATTCACAGATGCCCCAGCCTACAGTGAAAAAAATTGGGGTCGTGCTTTTCCGAAGAAATGGTTTTGGCTCAATTGCAATAGCTTTAACAATGAACCAGATTTAGCTCTAACTGCTGGTGGCGGCAGGCGGGGAGTACTGTGGTGGGAAGAATCTGCTGCTCTGATTGGTATCCACTATCGTGGAAAATTCTATGAATTCGTACCCTGGAACTCAAAAGTAAGCTGGCAGATTCAGCCCTGGGGATGCTGGCAAATGCAAGCTGTTAATAGTGAATACGAAGTGGAATTGACTGGAACTACGGATTTGCCTGGAACTCCTCTACGCGCTCCCACCCAAGAAGGTTTAATCTTTGTATGCCGTGATACTATGCAAGGGCAGTTGAATTTAGAATTGCGATCGCGAGTAGGCAGTAAATCTCAAAGTATCCTCAAAGCCAATAGTTCCCTTTGTGGGTTAGAAATAGGCGGCAGTTCCTGGTTTCAACCCTGGCAGGAAAGCACCAAAATGCCCTGGGTTACAATAACCTAGAACAAAATTATCACTTTTGGATCTACATTTTTCTTGCGATCGTTCGAGAAAAATCCTAATGTAGCGCTACGCGCAAGGCTCCAGGGCAGAAGGCTCCAAGGCAGAAGGGGGGAATTTGACAAAGTTCTAGCGATTTAGCTTGTCCTAAGCTTAATACGTACTGCTATATCTTCCCCCATCTCCCCATCCCCCCATCTCCCCATCTCCTTATCCCCCATCTTGCCTTTCCAGGAGACTAGGCTGTAAACTGGAGAATGTCAAAATACAACCTGGGGCTGTGGCTCAGCAGGATAGAGCAAGCGCCTCCTGAACAATCGGGCACCGCAAGGGAAACTTTGCGTGTGAATGTGGTCAAATTCAAGGAAGCCTAAGTCTGACAATAGATAAGGTAATCTTGAGCCAAGCTCTACTTTTGGGCTTTATGAGCTAAAGCTCAGTGTAGGTAGAGAAGGTGCAGAGACTGGTTTAGGGAGCAAAAGAAAGATGGACTATAATGTTTCATCGAAAGTAGAGCAACGAGGTATTTTGGTTGGCATGCTTTTAGGTGCCGCCTCAAGAAGTAATACAAACTTCTTGATCAAGCACCCAGGCAAGCAAGAGGAGTACATTTTGTTTAAAAAAGGGCTTCTCGAACAAATAACCAGGAAGCCAGTAAGTATAGGGCGCTCTCCAACCAAAAAGGGCTATGACCTTCTGCGCATAGAACCTAAGTTAGTTCCCCTAACGCGGGTATTGGTTAAGAAACTATATAAAGCAGGAAGCAAAACAATCACAAGAAAGTTCCTCAACCTCTTAACCCCCCAAGGGATAGCAATCTGGTTCATGGATGATGGTTCCAAGTCCTTTAAGAAAAGAGACGGCAAAGTGCATGCTCTCAATCTCTGTCTCAATACTAATATTCCCAAGCCAGAAAATGAGATTGTAGTTGCTTATTTTCAGCAAGTGTGGGGATTTAAGTGGGGGCTTAGTAAAGGCAAAGATTCTTACCGTCTGCGCATGGGGACTAAAGAAGGAAGGAAGTTTCTAGCCTTTATTAGTCCTTACATCCACGAAAGTATGCTCTACAAAGTGCAAACCTCCTTAAACATAATGGCCACCACCTAAAGTCCTTTGGGACTAGGGTGAAGGGATAGTCCAGAGAGTGGGGAAACTCGCACCAATCTGAAGCGCTAGGTCGCCGGTTCGAATCCGGCCAGTCCCGTTTGATAAAATTGTTCATTGTTCATGGCTCATAGTTCATTGGGTTAGTATTCGTCAGTTATGAAATACTTTCTCTTCGGAACAATCAGCAATGAACAAAACTGGTTTTTCCTTCCTTTAGATTGATGATATGGAGAACAATTAAATGGTTAAATAACGCCATTGCAAAAGTGTAAGACACCCATAATTTCAGCTAAACCTCTGTTCATGCTTTTAAGGATTTCTGCCCACAAACGGCGATATTTATTTGCTAAACCTCGGCGTTCGAAGACTAGATTGCGATTCTGGCTAATGTTAATCCTAGCTGTGTTCTTGATCTACGGCTACAAGCACATTGAAAACTATTTGTTGCAACCAGAAGCAATTTTTGTGTTGGGGGGAGATGAGAATCGAGAGCGGTTTGCTGCCAAATTAGCACAGCAGAAACCAGAGCTAGATATTTGGGTATCTTCAGGTAGCTCAGAATGGTACACTGAGAAGATTTTTGCCAAAGCTGGGATTGATAGAAGTCGCTTACACCTAGACCGTCGCGCTCTAGACACGGTAACTAACTTTACTACCATGGTTGATGAGTTGCAAGCTCAAGAAATTGACAGTGTTTATTTAATTACTTCTGACTATCACATGCGCCGCGCTCGAATTGTTGGCGAAATTGTTTTTGGTAGCAGGGGAATCGCTCTTAAGCCAATGGCTGTTGCTTCAGGGCGAGAAACTGAACCAATTGAAAAAACAATTAGAGATGCTGCCAGAGCAATATTGTGGTTGACAACAGGTTACACTGGTGCAAACCTTGGTCAGGAATCAACTAGAAAGGTATTAGGCATCAAGTTTTAGTTTTGCTGAAAATCTAATCAGCTAGTGTGCATTTAAGTTGTAAGTTCTCTAGTTGAATTAGAATGTTTCACATCCTCTCCCCCTCCTATTGAAGATACAAGTTAAATGCGTGACAGCTTACTTCCTATTCTTGATAGCCCATCAGCACCAAATCGCACTGTTATTCAGGGATATTTCCTGACAATATCGAACCCTAGTTTTAGTAATTTGAAGGTGTGATTGATATTTAAAGCTCGCACTCCTAACTTTAATTCCAGTCCAATAGTTGCAGTTTGGGATGTTGATGGTACTAACCAAGAACTAACCCCAATCTTTAACTTTATTCCATGTCTACTTTTGCAACAAAAAAAACTATATTTTTTCGATGTTATTTAGAGGATTTTGTAAAATTGGGTGATGAGTATCTCTAACTCGACAGCAATTAATAGTTCAGAGTAGAACACTTCAAAAATGGTATTCTCAGCTGATGTTAGCAGGGTTCAATGCCCCCAAGCCAGTCAACTTGGAAGCCCTTTATGTTAAATTAATATGTTAAGCTTCAAATAAAAATCACAATTTAGTAGCAGTTATACTGCTAGAGGCACCCTTGTTTTTCAGTGTTGTTATTCCCACTTACAATCGCCTGCTGATTCTCCAAAAATGCCTGAGAGCCTTAGAAAACCAGCAACTTAGTGTTGATAGTGTTATCACCGGCTATGAAGTTGTGGTGGTAGATGACGGTTCCAGCGATGGTACCTGGGAGTGGTTAGAATTATATAGCCAAGAGTTTACCCTGCTGCGATCGCTTTCTCAAATTCACCAAGGACCAGCGGCAGCGCGGAATTTGGGAGTAAACGAGGCTAAGGGTGACACAATTATCTTTATTGATAGTGATTTAGTAGTAACTAAGAATTTTCTCCAGGCTCATGCTAATGCTTTGGTAAAGGGGCAGCAGCAGTTGAAAAGTAACCGCTTATTTACCTACGGCTGGGTAATTAACACCTGTAACTTTGATCAACCCACTAGCGAGCCCTACAAGCTGACAGACTTCTCAGCTGCTTATTTTGCCACAGGGAATGTAGCAATCCCTCGCCAATGGCTAGAGATGGCTGGGCTCTTTGATACCAGATTCCAACTATATGGCTGGGAAGACTTAGAGCTTGGGGTAAGACTCAAACAACTAGGCTTAAAACTGTTCAAATGTCCCCAAGCAGTTGGCTATCATTGGCACCCCCCTTTTTCCCTAGAGCAAATTCCCCGCATGATTGACAGGGAAATTCAACGAGGGCGCATGGGCGTTTTATTTTATCAAAAGCACCCTACTTGGGAAGTGCGGATGATGATTCAGATGAGTTGGTTGCACCGCCTGCTTTGGGGTTTGCTTTCGGTTGGTGGATGGCTTAATGAACGCACTATGGCTCCCTATTTACAATGGCTGATTAATCATGGTAAGCCACAACTAGCCCTGGAAATTTCCCGAATTTTCCTTA
Source organism: Symploca sp. SIO3C6 (assembly GCA_010692425.1). Lineage (GTDB taxonomy): Bacteria > Cyanobacteriota > Cyanobacteriia > Cyanobacteriales > Coleofasciculaceae > SIO3C6. The sequence goes on from JAAHHJ010000039.1 coordinate 26,423, forward strand.
ATTGGTACAACGTTGAGAGTGTATATAATGCCTATACTGAAGTGAATTCCAACAGCAGACAGCCACCAAGAGATACAAAGTAAAAGGGATGAAAATTTTCTGGATTATCCGGATGATAATCGCTTCATTAAGAAAAGAGAAGTGGTAGATGCACCCTGGTTAATTACCCCCAGCGATCGCTGTTTGGGGTTTTTTTTTGGGAATTTTACCCCTATTATAGCAATTCTCTTCCCTGTTTAGGTATTGCCGCAAGGATAGATAGTTTTAAGGTATGTCGCACAGCCAAGAATCCCCGATTTTTCAGGGCAGGGAGTGTCAACCTTAGTTGGAGGTGGCATCATCCCTAAGTTAGGCTTTTTTGCCAAATTATCCGGATAGAGATTGTACTCAAAAGAATAAAGAAATGGTGTCAATAAAATGCACCCTGATTAATTACCCCCGGCGCACTCCGCACGGGGGTTTTTCTTATGCTTGGAGTAATTAATTCGCTACTATTGATATTTAATTGCTTATATATTCAATAGATGTCTCTAATAATTAGACTATAACTTTTATGCTAACCTCACCAAATCGAGGTTTCTGGAGATGTCTAGATAAATAATCAACTACGAACCAAATCAATTCCAAATTAACTTATAGCAATTTCTTGGTATGCCTGCCATGTATCAATCCCCTTGTCTGGTGTGTCTGGGCGTCATCAACATCTGTAGCAAATATAAAGAAAATTGATATTATCCCCCTATAGGGGATGTTACGCTAAGCTAGAGCACGGGTACATCTGAAAGCAATGCGAACAGAACCCAGCTGTATAAGTTCCATCTATCCGTAGGAAAGCAAAGTGGTTGCCACTCCTGAAAAACCGCAAACAGTAACATCCCCCGCAACTGGTGGTAATGAGCGAGTTGCCGTTTTACTCATGGGCTACGGTGAAGTCGAAAGCTACGAGGACTTCGCTAACTACAACGAGCAAGCTTTAAACTTACTCACTGCCAAATTTGCGCCTGTACCCACCTGGATTTATCCACCACTAGCGAAAATTCTGGCAATTTTTGACTTCCACGAATGGGGACACCAGCACGACAATTTTATCTCCCCCCACAATAAAATTTTTGAACAGCAAAGAGCTGGTATTGAAAAGTCTTTGCAAGAGAAATGGGGAGAGCGAGTTCAAGTCTTCAAAGCCTTTAACTTCTGCGCCCCCTTCTTGCCTGAACAAGTCCTGACGGAAATTAAAGCTCAAGGCTTCGACAAACTACTAATTTATCCCCTGTTAGTAGTCGATTCCATCTTTACCAGCGGCATTGCTGTTGAGCAAGTCAACAATGGTCTTACTAATCTTACCGACGCTAATGCCAGCGAACATTGGCTTAAAGGGATACGCTATATCCCTTCCTTCTACAATCAACCAGAATACATTGATTTAACTGCCCGACTGGTTGAGGAAAAGATTGCCCAAGAGTTGGCTGCGGCTCATTTGCCCTCACAAACTGGCATTGTGTTGATGAACCACGGCTGCCCTCATGAAGCCAAGGGATTTGTCTCTGGCATCACTGAAAGTCAAGAACTCTATGAACTTGTCAGGGAAAAGCTAATGTATAAGTATCCCTTAATTTCAGTGGGTTGGCTCAACCACCAGACACCTTTGATTAAATGGACTCAGCCTCATACCGAGTTAGCTGCCCAAAACTTAATTGATTTGGGAGCTAAAGCCATTGTCTTTATGCCCATTGGCTTTGTTACAGAAAACCACGAAACCTTGCTAGATGTCCATCACATCGTTCATAACTTGCAACGGCGTAACCCTGGTGTTACTTATGTTCAGATGCCTTGCGTTAATGAACACCCTGACTTTGTGAAGATGGCAGCTGATTGGGCTAATCCTCAGATTGGAGCCCTCCTACAAGAAACAGCGCTGGCTGTCAATCCTCAGTTGGCATCAGAGCAGGCATCTCATCACGAACACCATCATCATCACCATCACTAGAGTATTAATTCTCTAATTTTGGTAAGTGTTTATAATTGATGGTTCATGGTTAATTTGGCAATTAACTAGGGACCTCTTGCAGAACTCCAATTGACCCCCTCAATCCCCCCGATGTGGGGGATATTGCTTGCTCCCTTATGGAGACAAAATTAATAGTTTTATGGAAGCACCCATTGATCGCATTAAACTCTCCCAATCTGCTAAAGATCAACTAATCAAACTCAAACGCTATACTAAAATCGAACAGTGGAATGTCCTTTGTCGCTGGGCATTCTGCATCTCACTTGCTGAACCAACCAAGCCCTCACCAGTGCCAATACCCACTGACTCTAATTTAGAGTTGACTTGGCACACCTTCGGGGGAGAGACTTCGGATATCTTCTTAATTGCTCTCAAACAGCGCTGTCATAATGATGGTTTGGGGTGCGACAAAGAAACATTAGCCAAGCAATTCCGCCTCCACCTACATCGTGGTATTGGTTATTTAGCAGGGGATCCAAATCTTAAAAAGATTGAAAACTTGATTGCCCTTGCCGTCAAGTAAATATAGAGATTTTCTTAAGCACCTTCAAAGGCGGCGAAACTTTACTTTCAGTCCATCGCGGGGATGGGGTGTTGGAATTGAGACCATTTCCAAGTTCTGTTCTGGCAATAGTTCCCATTCATAATTAGTCACTAACATAGAGGCAAAAATCCTCATTTCTAATCTGGCAAATTCTTTACCTAAACATTCTCTTAAACCGCCACCGAAGGGAATATAGGCAAATGCTTTTTGTTTTTCTTGGGTTGTTTCCGCCGCAAAACGTTCAGGAGAGAAACTTTCAGAATCTTGGTAAATTTCTCTGTCTTTATGGGTTTGAATAATTTGGTATTGGACTATCCAGCCTTTAGGAATAAAATAACCATTAAACTCAAAAGGCTCAATTACTTCTCGAAAACCACCACCAACTGGGGGAATAAGGCGCATAACCTCCTTGAGAACTTGCTCTAAATAGGTCATCTGCTTTAACTTTTCCATAGTCAGAGGAGCAGACACAGATAACTGCCGTTGTTCAGCACGGATTTTCTCAAGTACTTCTGGATGCTGTGCTGTCAGCAGACAAAAAGAAGCAATCGCAGAGGTTAAAGTCTCATGACCTGCAAATAATAGTACTAGTATTTGATCTTTGAGTTCATCTAAACTCAGTCTATTACCATCTTCGTCACGGGCTTGTAATAGTATACCTAAAGCATCTTCACCTAGATTGCCTTGTTGTTGTCGCTTGAGTGTAATCTGTCCAATAAGCTTAAGTAATCCTTGGCGAGAACGCAGTGCCTTGCTAAATGTTGTCCCAGGTAAAGGTATGAAAAGACTAAATAAACCAGCACCCCACTCTTCAAACAATTTACCGAGGGCTGTTTTAGAACCATTCTCTATCCCAACTATTAAACTGCTGGCTATATCAAAGGTATAATTCCTAAGTTCTGGATACCAAGTTAATGTTCCTGAGCTTTCCCACTGCTGGAGATACTCAGCAGTAATACGCTCCATCGTGGGAAGATAACTAGCTAAAGCTCTGGGTTGAAAAGCCTGGAATAACAACTTCCGACGTGAAGTGTGAAAATCACCAATTTGTACTGATAAAGATGCTGGCCCCAGTAATACCCTTGTCGTTTTAGGCCAAGTAGAAGTAACGTATTTGTTTTCATTTTTGAACAAAAATTGGTTAGCTTCTGCACCAACCATGACTACAGTAGGACGACCAAAAATGTGGGTTTTGAAAATAGAGCCATACTTTTGTTGTCGCTTGGCGGCGAAATTCCGCTCCTTCAAAAAACTGATGCTCTCACCGATGATTGGTAGACCTAAACTGCCAGGGGGTAAAGGTAGGGATGACAGTTTTTGAGTAGTGGTACTCATAGAAGTTTCCTGAGAAGGTGAAATTAATTGTTATTAACCAGAAAGGTGTTAGATTTTATTGAACCTAACACCTAATACCTTATCCAAGATTAACGTAAATTAATTTAAGATAAATTCCAGTAGCCTGCAATTATCGTCTTAGGGTATATTAACTACAATGCTCCTGATTCAGTTATGGTTGCTCAAGTCCCAGAAGCCCCTGAAATCGAGCGTCACAGAGCCGCAATCACGCGTACTAATATCTCTAAGCCAGTGCGATTGGCTATAGAAAGCTCAATCCTAAACCAAAGTACCACATTTTTTGATTATGGCTGCGGTCATGGTGGCGACATCAAACGCCTTGCTAAGCAGGGCTATAATTGTTCTGGTTGGGATCCTTACTACCGCCCAGATAATCCCCTAACATCAGCGGATATTGTTAATTTAGGCTATATAATTAACGTTATTGAAAAGCCTGATGAGCGGCGTGAAGCCCTGCTCAAAGCTTGGGAATTGACTCAAAAAGTTCTGATTGTATCTTCTTTAGTCTTAATTGAAGAAGCTCGTAGTGGTCAAATTGCTTATGGTGACGGTATTGTTACCCGCCGCAAGACTTTCCAGAAGTATTACGAACAAGAAGAACTTAAAGCCTATATTGATCAAGTTTTAGACATTGATGCAATTCCCGTTGCCTTGGGCATCTATTTTGTTTTCCGCGACGCTGCTGCTGCTGAAAACTTCCGGGCATCGCGCTTTCGCTCCAACACTAGCACTCCCAGAATCCGTCTTAGCCTTAAGCGGTTTGAGGATTACCAGGAAATGCTTGCCCCATTAATGGCTTTCTATACAGAGCGTGGACGCTTACCTACCCCAACTGAACTACCTAATATTACCGAACTTCAAGAAGAATTAGGTAGCCTGCGCCGAGCCTTCCGACTGATTTTGAAAGCTACTAATCAAGCGGAATGGGATCTCATTACTGACAAACGCCGCCAGGATCTCCTAGTGTATTTGGCTTTGACACAATTTGGTCACCGCCCTAGATTCGGACATCTTGATAGTAGTCTGCAAAACGATATTAGAGCCTTCTTCGGCACTTACAAACAAGCTTGTGCTGCTGCTGATTTAATGCTGTTGAGTGTGGGAGATAACCAGCTCATTGCCAGTTGTTGCCGACAGAGTGATATTGGCAAACTGTTGCCTAATGCTCTTTATGTCCATGTCTCAGCGATCGAAGTCCTAAATCCCCTGCTACGACTCTATGAAGGTTGCGCTAGCCGTACCATTGGGCGTTTAGATGGCGCTACTCTGGTTAAGTTCCATATCAATCAGCCCAAAATATCTTACCTATTTTATCCTGACTTCGATACTGACCCTCATCCGGCTTTGCACACCAGTATGCAGATTGACTTAAGGGATTTACAAGTTACCTACCGTGACTACGATACATCGAGCAATCCGCCTGTACTGCATCGTAAAGAAACCTTTGTCACACCTGATTATCCACTTTATGAAAAGTTTTCTAAACTTACTCGCCAAGAGGAAAATTGGGGATTATTAGAGGATACTAAAACCATCGGTACTCGCCAAGGTTGGCACAAGCGTCTGGTAGAATGCTGTGCTGAACTTCAGGGGCATCGCCTTCGCTGGCGTAAAGATGCTGATCCCTATCGTATTAAATTACTGCAATCTGCCCGTAATCGGAGGAGTAGGGAAGGTTGAGGGGGAGATGGGGAGAAGAATCTTTACTCTGCTGTTACTGATTGATGCGCTATTAATTAAGTTTTTTACTTCGGGGGAGTTGTCACTCAAAGTAGATGTTACGAAAACAAAGCAAGCAAAAAATTTATGTAATTACAAGTGTCATCTTAATTACTGTGGTGATTTTGGTGTTTTTCAGCAGGTGGCTATTATATATACCAGAAGGACAAATGCAGCGAGTCCGATGGGCAATATGGAATCCGTCGAATCGTCTTGAAAGAGTTATTGATGAGAAAATGACTCAGATTCCTGTTGCCTTGGCTAAGGATGGGCAGTGGCAACTAGCGTTTAAGTTGGTGACGGAGTACATTGAGAATTCTTATCATCAATCAGATTTTCTTCATCAAGCAGACACCCTCAGCCAATTTGCTCAAGTTATACCTCTCCAACAAGAAGACTCTAGCCAAGCTAAAGCTAAATTAAACAGGGCTTTAGTAGAAGTGAAGAAGATTAACGACTCATACTCTAAATCTATTACCCTGCTAGAGATCGCACAAGCTTATAGACAACTAAAGGATGAGAAGGTAGCTCACGAGCTCTTGCTCACCTCTTTAAAGGAGGCACAAGAGATTGACGACTCAAACTATAAATCCTATGCCCTGAGTGGAATTGCCAAAGCTTCTGGACAACTAAAGGATGAGAATGTGGCTTACGAAATCTTGCTCACCTCTTTAAAGGAGGCACAGCAGATTAACTCCCTAGGCGATAAATATAGTGCCCTGAGAGAGATTGTACAAGCTTCTGGACAACTAAAGGATGAGAAGGCGGCTCACGAGCTCTTGCTCACCTCTTTAAAGGAGGCACAGCAGATTAAATCCCTAGACTATAAATCCTATACCCTGAATGAAGTCGCACAAGCTTATAAACAACTAAAGGATGAGAAGGCGGCTCACGAAATCTTACTCATCTCTTTAAAGGGGGCACAGCAGATTGACGACCCATACTCCCAATCTAATGCCCTGAGTGGAATCACACGAGTTTCTGGACAACTAAAGGATCACAAAGCGGCTCACGAGATTCTGCTAGAGTTTTTGAAGGTGGCACAGCAGATTGACTCCCCACAATTTAAATCCTTTGCCCTAAGTGACATCGCACAAGCTTATGGACAACTAAAGGATCACAAAGCGGCTCACGAGATTCTGCTAGAGTCTTTGAAGGCAGCACAGCAGATTGACTCGGTAGATTACAAATCAATGGCTCTGAGTGCGATTACACAAGCTTCTGGACAACTAAAGGATGAGAAGGCGGCTCACGAGATTTTGCTAGAGTCTTTGAAGATGGCACAGCAGATTGACATGCCAAACTACAAATCTAGTGCCTTGAGTGGAATTGCACAAGCTTCTGGACGACTAAAGGATCACAAGATAGCTCATGAGATCTTGCTAGAGTCTGTGAAGGTGGCACAGCAGATTGAAAACCCAAACTCCTCCTATGCCCTGAGTGAAATTGCCAAAGCTTATGAACAGCTAAAAGATCAAAAGGCGGCTCAGCAACTCTTGTTCACCTCTTTGAAGGCAGCACAAAAAATTGATGATCCAGAATCTAAATTTTACGCCTTGAGTGCGATCGCACAAGCTTATGGACAATTAAAGGATCACAAGATGACTCAGCAACTCTTGCTCACCTCTTTGAAGGCGGCACAAAAAATTGATGATCCAGATGTTCAATCTTATGTCTTGAGTGAGATCATCTCAGCTTCTAGACAACTGGCTAACATAGAATTAAGACAAGAAATCTTGCGCAAGACTCTATCGGCTGCCGAAGCTGTCAATGCTTCTGAGACCTTAGCAGAGATCGCTATTCAATATGCCCAGCAAGAGTCTTGGGGGAAGGCTTTACGAGCCCTCCGCAATTTTCAGGAGTCTCAAAAACTTACTGCCCTAACAAAAATACTGACACTGTGGGCTGAAAAGAAAAATTCTCGGTTGATTGACGGGGCTGTGGTTCTTGAAGTTAAAGTTAGTGGAAATTCTAATAATTACACCTTTAATGTCTCACTCCACAGCCCCACTCAAGGATGTAACCAATATACAGATTGGTGGGAAGTCCTCAGCGAGGATGGCGAATTATTGTATCGTCATATCTTTGAGAAAAGTCATGTTGATGAGCAACCCTTTGAAAGTTCAATTAAACCAGTCAAGATTGAAGCTAATCAAGAAGTCTTCATCCGTGCTCACATGAATAACATGGGCTATAACGCCATGCAAGCTATGAAAGGAACTGTTGAAAAAGGATTTAAGTCGATTCGCCTCTCTGAGAATTTTGCAGCAAGTGTGACTGAGGAAGAGCCGCAGCCACCGAAGTGTCAGGAGGCCAATTGAAAGAGAGAGGGGGAAGGGGAGAGGGGGAGACGGGGGGATTTATTTTGATTACTTAAATGTGGGCTACAAATAGTTTTTAAATAATTAAGTAATAAGTAATAAGTAATAAGTAATAAGTAATAAGTAATAAGTAATAAGTAATATATGTTTTTGTGGTTACTTGTTATTTGAGGAGTCGCGATATTTGCGAATTACCCACAAACCCAGTAAATAGCTAGCAATAGCACCAACTGATCCTACAGCTAAGCTACCGACAAATAAAGTCACGAGCATGGCTGAGCCAAAATCTTTAAGTTCTTGCCAGGATTCTAAATTTACCTCCATGACAACCTTCTCTTTGAGCAGCCATTGACCAACATGAAAGTTGAATGCATAAATTGGAACATAAGTAACAGGGTTACTAATCCAAGTCCCAGCAGCTGCAATAAATTTATTTCCCCTGACTATAAATGCCAGTAAAATACTAATTATCATCTGGATACCAAATATAGGAAATAGTCCGGCAAAAATACCACAGGCAAGGCCACGAGCGAGTTTCTCTGGCGTCCCCTGTTGACGAACTAAACGCCAGTAGAAGTATTTTAAGCGCCGTAACCAAATGTTTCTGGGGTTTCTCAATGGGAAGTTATCAGAGAGGTGTGGTTGAATTGGAGAAGGGAAGCGCTGCCCATGAGTTGGTGGGTAATTTCTAGACATATATACAACCGTTGACTACCAATTTCCGGCTTTTGAAGCACAATTATAGATAACCGTGAACAATTGCCGTGCCAGAAACTAGAAGTGACAAACACTATATTATAGCATTTTTAACCTCATTACTTATTACTTATCACTTATTACTTATCACTTATTACTTATTACTTATCACTTATTACTTATTACTTATCGAACCCTCAGCAATTAATCCTTTACTACCGAATAACATTAAATTGCTGATTAATAAAATCATTTAAAGCATCTTGATGTTGCTGGTTAAAAAGTTTGGGTGCTTTAGTTGGCTCGACAAATACTAAGTCTAAAGTTTCCTGATTATCTATATAAAGTTCACCATTTAAGATAGTACACAAAAAAAAGAATGTAATTATTTGTGTTTTATCTCCATTGGGATATTCCAAGAAATACTTAGTATATACACCAATGAGATTCTCAATTTTTACTCTCAGTCCTGTTTCTTCCTTGACTTCCCTTAATAAAGCTTCTTCAGCTGATTCTCCCAGTTCTAGAGCGCCTCCTGGGAACCCCCAACTGCCCTTAAAATCGCCTCTTTTTTGTAAAATAATCTTACCTTCATTGTTGAGAATACAAGCAGCAGAATAATTCAGAAAAATTGCTTCGTTACCAACTTTACTTCTAATCCATTTTATATAGTCGCCCATAGTATTAAAAAATTAGTTTCTAAGCTGTTGTGTATCTAATTGCGATTACCTAAATTTTTGCTCAATTTTTAAGTAATAAGTAATAAGTAATAAGTAATAAGTAATAAGTAATAAGTAATAAGTTTTATTATTTGTCACTGATCACTTTAAGTCAAGTCAGGCTATTGCAGCATTCTTTTGTCTATTTGATATTGATATAAATTGTACTTTCGACCGTTTGAATAAAGGCTCTGAACTAGGAACCAAGAGTTGAGGAGGTAAATAGTTAATTATCTCCCCCTCTCCGCGTCTCCGCATCTCCGCATCTGGAGCGTCTCCGCGTCTCCCCCTCTGCCTTCACGACGCCTATCTAGCCACTGTTGCAAAATAATAGCAGCTGCTTTGCGATCAATGATGCCTTTATTGCCTGAGTGCCATTGCTTCTCAGCTTTTACTAGCTCTTGTGCCTCTAAGGAAGTCAAGCGCTCATCTTCGTATTCTACAGGTAATTCTAGTGCTGCTGATAACCTCAAAGCCAACTTCTGTACTTTTTTTGCCTGAGGACCAATAGTTCCATCCAGAGAATAAGGCAAACCCACTACTAGAATTTGAACTTGCCTTTGTTGAACTAATTCCCGCAACTGTGCAACATCTCGGGCAAAGGAAGTTCGCTTGATAGTAGTTAAACCAGTAGCAATCAAACCAGTACCATCACATCCAGCCACACCAATGCGCTTGTTTCCTAGATCTAACCCTAGTGCTGATATTTTTTTCTGCATTTGGGACTTTCCGGAGACTCAAGTGGCAGCTTGGTATCGGTTGGCAGCGAATTTGGTTTCTGGGAGAATTTGTTTAAGCTGGAGTTTGATATAGTTGATCTATCTGCTTGAGGAGTATGGGGCTTCATTGCCGTTGATGGTGAAGGCGACAAAACAATGCGGCTAGGGATGGGAGTACGCACTGGTTGTAGTCCCTTGAGTACTTCCGACAACTCAAAGGAAACTGGCTTAGATTCCCGCACTTTGTGCCAGACAGAACGATACATCAGCAGGTTATGCTCAAGGCGTTTAGCTCCTAGTTGCTCAAGATAATCTTCTCCCTCAGATTGGTAATCCGCCGAAGTTAGTTGTATAGGTCGATCTGGAAACTCCTGGGCAACCCTTGCCATTTGAGAAATTAACTCTGGATAGAGGCAAGTGTAAGCTGGATGAACTGTCATCTGGGCTTGGTGAGCTTGATCACCTTCGCGGTACAACTTTAACTTAAAATAGCCAATAGCTGCTTTACGCTGCGGCTCAAAGACATAGCCACTTACTACTTCAGTCTTATTCAACCACTGCTGCACCTGTTCAAGTAATCCACTGAGCAAACCAGTTTTAAAGTCCTGGATTTGACGAGCAAAAACTTGGAATACTGGAGGGGGCATCGAATCTTTATCAAGTTGATACAGTAGCTGGGCATCAGCATTGCTTACCGGCAGTAGGTTAGGCAAGTTAGGTTGCCGGGAGGCAAGTTTTTGAAGGGTTGATGGTTCGAGCTGCCAGTATGTCATTTGCGCCAGCCGACAAAATCCATTTTGCCGATAGAGCGCCATCCTCATTGTATCATGTATATTGACTTCAAGTACCCAAGTTCGAGCTTCCCAAATCGTCTCGAAGCAATGGCGCAATAGCCGAGAGCCAATTTCGGCTGTTGTCAGTAGTTTGCCATGACCACAGGTATCTGCATCAACAATCACTTGCTCTACCTGCCAAGTGCTGCGAGTATTATTGAACGGTGAAATCTTGATCAGTCCTTGAATTTGCTGTAGTTGCTGCGCCACATAAACCCCAAAAGCGTACTGCCAAGGATTGGGGAACCAACTCAACAACTTTAGCAATCCATACCAGCGCCGAACCTGAGGCAACTGCTTCTTGAAGCCGACGGAGCAACTGTTGCTATCACTAACAGCCACACTGTTTGTCAGCTGTTCGATTGCCTCTAAATCTCTGTATTGGAAGGGGCGGATCACATTCTTGGCGTTTTCCGGGAGAGGTGAAGTCATTTTAGGTTAAAGATGCGATGAAGCCGATAACAGTTAGCAGAGGCTACAGGTGTTTGCCAAAATGATTTTACTGCCAATATCTTAGCGATTTTTCCACCACCCCACTATCTTCTGGATCAGTTGAGACCTTTGAAACCCTTGATTTATAGGGATGCTTAAACTCAAACTAGTTTTTTTACCCTTAGGATACCTAAAGCCAGGTTTTACCCTATGCTCACCGAAAGCATCCTGACTTACGATTGAGTGCCTCAACGCCTTGGTGGATTACTATACTCCATTACACTAATTTTAACATTATATAATTCACTTTTTACTGCTGTGGGATACTTTGTCCCTATGTTAATTGCAATTGAGCGCTGGCGAAGGTAAGAATCAGCAACGGCAAGTCCATACCTCATTGGAACTTCTATCTGGATTTTGTAACTTATAATTGTTTATAAAGTTTTGTAAACGACAAAATTACTCAGGATATTCCTGGTACAAACAATTGTCTGTTGCCCTTCAGGGTAAGCGGCTGATTACAGGGAAATTATTGCCCAGTTTTTACAGTGTCACGAGTATCTAAATGAATCACCTCGTCAAACTTGAGCGCTTTTTGATTATTGGTCATATTTTAGCTATGAGCTTTGGGTTAGCAGGGCTGCTAATCGTTTTACCTCACCCAGAGCTCATTGCGAGTTTATCAACTTCTGGGCAGACACTGTTTCGATGGTCTATGGCTGGCGGTGGAGTTGTATATATAATTTTGGGTGCGGCAGCAGTGGCAATTTATGCATACCGCACTCTCGGACTGTGGCAATGGTTAACTTTTATGGTGCCTGCCGTTGTAATCTCTTTGAGCAGCGAGTTGCTGGGAACCAGCACCGGTTTTCCCTTTGGGGAATATGCTTACCTAAGTGGCTTGGGCTATAAGATTGCCAGTTTAGTTCCGTTCACTATTCCCCTATCTTGGTTTTATATGGGTTTTGTTTGCTATCTCATTGCTCGTGCTGCCATGGATGCTGGTGTGGCAGTTGGTAAAAAAGTAAGCCGAGTAGATAGCATCGGGGCAATCTTCCTGGGAGCGATGCTTCTTACTGCCTGGGACTTTGCCCTTGATCCTGCGATGAGCAGAACCGCTTTTCCCTTTTGGTACTACGGACAACAAGGAGCTTTTTTTGGTACCCCTTACCAAAACTTTGCCGGTTGGCTGATCACAGCAATTGTATTTATGACAGTAGCAAGGGGTTTCTGGCAAAAAACCTCCCTGACTTTATCGCGAAAACAGTTGCTCTTGCCTGTAATCATTTATGTAAGTAACGTCATCTTTGGCGCAGTCATCGCTATTGTCGCTGCTGGGCTGTGGATACCTGTAGAATTAAGCATTGTTCTGGGCATCATGCCTGTGCTAGCTCTGTGGGGACAAACGGCTTCTCAATCAACGCCAAAGTTAATAGAGCAACTGGAAGATACCCCAGCAGCTATCAAACCAAATGCAGAAGTCCCAATAGAATCAGCGGGAGTAATGTCCAAGTGACCTTACTTAGCCAGAGTGGAGCAATACCTTCAGCTGTAACTGTTAGTTTTCTGGCATTTTCACTCCTAATAATCCAGATCCCAGCAGTTTTCCTTCTGCTGTCTCGTCTACTCAAGGGAATAAAACGCACTCCTCCCATTACTGCTAGTAGAGCTACACCTGAACAACTGGGTGCTGTCAGCGTAGTAGTCCCCACCCTCAACGAGCGAGAGCGCCTCAGTCCCTGTTTGCAGGGTCTGGGTCGACAGAGCTATGAAGTTAGAGAAATTATTATCGTAGACTCTAACTCTAGTGATGGCACACCGGAGTTGGTCAAGAAGACCCAAGCAAAAGACCCTAGATTCCGCTTAATTAATGATGACCCTCTACCCATTGGTTGGATAGGACGTCCCTGGGCATTACATAATGGCTATTTATATAGTTCTCCCCAGAGCGAATGGATTTTGGGAATAGATGCTGATACCCAACCAGATCCCGGACTAGTTGTCGGTATACTTAGGGCGGCAGTAGCCCAGAATTTCGATCTAGTTTCTCTATCACCGCAATTTATCCTTAGATATCCAGGAGAATGGTGGCTACAACCAGCACTATTAATGACTCTGGTTTATCGATTTGGACCGACTGGTACTAACAGCAAGACTCCGTTGCAGGTGATGGCAAATGGACAGTGTTTTCTCTGCCGTCGTAATGTCTTAACCAAACTAGAGGGTTATACAAGTGCCAAGAGTTCTTTTTGCGACGATGTCACCCTCGCTCGCCATGCTGCTGCTCAAGGCTTTAAAGTAGGATTTCTAGATGGATCTAAGGTATTGAAGGTACGGATGTATGAGGGAGCATTAGAAACTTGGAATGGGTGGGGACGTTCACTTGATCTCAAAGATGCTTCTAATGCTAGTCAGTTGTGGCACGATTTGTGGTTTTTGTTGTGTGTACAGGGTCTTCCACTGCCTGCCAGCCTAGTTTTTCTGGGTTGCCTGATTCTGGGAAGTTACTCGCTATCACTAGCCCTGGCAGTGGGGTTAAACCTGGGGTTGGTTTTGATTCGCACTGCCATGCTCTTAGCGATCGCTCCGTCTTATGATCGAAGCCAGGTATCACCTCTAGTGTGGTGTATGTTCTGGCTTTCTCCTGTAGCAGATCCTCTGGCAGTAGTGAGAATTTTCTGGTCAGCGTTGACAAGACCTACTCAGTGGCGGGGTCGGAGTTATAGGAAGTTTCAGCTTTGAATGGGCATATACCTAAAGATTTCCTCCCCCAATTGCTAGATGCACCTAGGAAATAGCCTTCAACTTTCAGCCTCGGTAGCATTAACTTGGTCTACCCTTTCCAGCTGCCAAAGAATTTGATTACCTTCACGTCGCACCCGCGAAACAATCCAATTGCGCCATGGCCAGTTATCGCCCCGGCTAGTTACAGCGCTGGCGTTGACATCCATTAAATCAGCTAATTCAGAGCTGCTAATGAGATACCCCTCGCTGGCAATTTCATCGGCAATGCGCAGGGTTTCTACTAAGTTGCGGAGTTGATCAACTCTCACCTCACGGGGCAATTCATCAATCACACCCTCGGAGGAAGAAGCAGATGATTCTATCATGGCTATCTTAGATGCGGACACTCTTGGTTGTGTAGTTTTCTCTGTTAACTTGGGAGTATCTGATACTCCTTGTGCAAGCAGACTATCGACTTCCAGAATAGACTGGGGAAGATCTGCGATCGCACTCTGTCTTAGTGCTAAGGGCTGACCACTAGCAAAAGCACGAGCTATCTTATCACAACGCTCATTGCCCTCGTCACCGCTATGCCCTCGGACATACTGCCACTGCACCAATGGGGAATTAAGTTCATCGAGGATTTCCCATAAATCTTGGTTTAAAACTGGTTTTCCCTGAGAAGTCTTCCACCCCTTCTTTTTCCAGCCCTTAATCCATTTGGTGATGCCATTCTTGACATATTCACTATCGGTGTAAAGTGTCACTGTTTCAGTTTGTCCTGAGGCTCTAAACACCTTCAAAGCTTGGATGGCAGCTTGTAGTTCCATCCGGTTGTTGGTGCTATTGGCTTCAGAACCGCCCATTTCATAAAGCGATTGGTCAGTAAAATAGATTAAAGTCCCCCAGCCACCAGGTCCAGGGTTGCCGCTACAGGCTCCATCAGTGTAAAAGCTTTTAATTGTGCGAGTTGGAGGCATGAGGCAAAATCGGGAACGCCAGAAGTTTAATGATGAAATACTTATCTAAAACAATAAGCAGAATCGCTCTAGAATTCTGAGCTCATAGACAATATTATTGAATTGCACTCTCCTTAGGGAAGCATAATCTCCTAGATTATCACAGCTGTGTATAGCAAATCCCCTAATAAAGACGCGGGGACAAGGGGATGCGGGGACAGGTCGACAGGTCGACGCACCAGACTTTCAAAGGATGGGGATTTAAACCCAACCAATTTTATACACCGCAAGTGACGGTGGGGTATTTGACCCATATTAATTTCGATAAAAAGTCTTAAATTTAAGCTGCAATTGCCCTTGAGCTTGTCAGGCACAGCAATTGGATAATAGCAGCCGGTTAAAAAACCTTCTAATCTGGGTAGGTGAGGTGGAGAACCAGCGCCGTCAATCAGCTCAAATTAAATGTCCTACGAACCTCTGCACCACAAGTACCGCCCTCAGACCTTTGCCAATTTGGTTGGGCAAGAGGCAATCTCCCAAACCCTTACTAATGCGATTGTAACTGGCAGAATCGCTCCTGCCTATTTGTTTACAGGCTCCAGAGGCACTGGTAAGACTTCTTCTGCTCGTATTTTGGCAAAGTCCCTCAATTGCCTCAACAGTGAAAAGCCCACTAAGGATCCTTGTGGCATTTGTGATCTGTGTCTAGGGATTACCAAGGGTTCAGCTCTAGATGTGATTGAGATTGATGCCGCTAGCAACACTGGTGTCGATAATATCCGAGAAATTATTGAACGTGCTCAATTTGCGCCGGTTCAGTGCCGCTACAAGGTTTATATTATTGACGAAGTCCATATGCTTTCTCAGGCGGCGTTCAATGCCTTGCTCAAAACTCTCGAAGAACCACCAAGCCGTGTAGTCTTTATCCTCGCTACCACTGATCCACAAAGAGTTTTGCCAACGATAATCTCTCGATGTCAACGATTCGACTTCAGAAGAATCCCTCTGGGGTTAATGGTGCAGCATTTGCAGGATATTGCTGCCAAAGAAAATATTAAGATTACTCTGGATGCTCTCACTTTGGTGGCACAATTTGCCCAAGGGGGACTCAGAGATGCTGAAAGCCTACTTGACCAACTGAGCTTGTTAACAGCAGAGGTAACTGTTGAGCAAGTCTGGGACTTAGTAGGGGCAGTACCGGAAAGGGATTTGATGGCACTGGTAGAAGCGATCCGTGCTAACAATCCTCAATTGGTTCTCGAGCTGTGTCGCCGTCTGATGGACAGAGGTAGAGAACCGCTGATTGTCTTGCAAAATTTGGCTGGTTTCTACCGGGATTTGCTAATTGCCAAAACCGCACCTAGTCGCCAAGATTTGGTTGCTCTGACACCTCCAATTTGGCAGCAGCTGTGCGAGTTTGTCCAGAAGTTAGAAGTTACCAGCATTTTACGGGGTTGTGAACACCTTAAACAAAGTGAAGTTCAAATTAAAAATACTACCCAGCCACGTTTATGGCTAGAAGTAACGATGCTGGGTTTGTTACCTTCGGCAGACTTGGTTGCCGGAGATGAGGATGGCAACTATAGCCTAATTAAGAAAACAACTCAAAACAACCGCTCACAAACAGGTCAAAATGCATCTGTCGATAGTTCTGTACTGAACTCAGCAAAAGATTTACCCACCACCGAACCACAATCTAAATCTAAATCTAAATTAGACACCAGTAAAACTAATGCTTCTGAGCAGAAGTTCTCAACTACCGTAAGTCAAACACAGCCAAATCAGACAGCCAATGTTTTACCGCCGGCAAGTTTGGCTCACCAACAGCCACCATCAACCCCGGCTGTCTCCTCATCAGGCAATCTTGAGCAAATTTGGCAAGATTTGCTTGCTCATGTTCAAATGCCATCTATTCAAACTCTGCTGCATCAGCACGGAAAACTAATTGCTTTGGATGGTACTTTTGCTAAGATAAACATGCGTTCTCAACCATTACTGAAAATGGTTCAAGAGGGATTACCTCAAATTGAGGCTGCTTTTGAGAAAATTTGCAATCGCAAGCTGAAGGTTATCTTTCAAGTTGCCTCCAATACGAATCCTTCTCAGAATATTGTCACCAAGGAAGCAAACTTAAAAAAAAGTACAAGCAAGCCCAACGCCGGGCCCACGATTAAACCCGCAACGCAGGTACCTCCTAATCAGGGGAAGCGCAACGAGAGCGACACCAAAGAGTCAGCCTCAACTGAAGAACTTTCTAAACAAGAGCAGCCAAAGAGCCAATCCGCTAGCAGTAATCCTATCACTACTGAATCTGAGTCTCCAGCACTCTCACCAAAACCACAAGAAGATGGGGATAGAGATGAAGTGGAGAAAGCCCTGGGAATCTTGGGCAAATTTTTTGAAGGAGAAGTTATTGATTTGACGGACAATCATAACAGAAGTGAAGCTTCAATTGCATCGAAAGAATCGAAAGAAATTGAGGCTGTGACACAAAAACCATTGCTGGAGTCAGATTTAATTGAACCCACATCTAAACCAAGTGAGCAAGCAAGTAGTGCCAATTCTCAAAAACCACCACCAATACCGCCAAGGCAGTGGGATTTGCAATACGATGAAGATGGTGATTTAGCTTTCTAAGTACCTGGACAAAAATAAAGGTTGCTGGTTGAAGCGTAATTTATAGTTTAGGATGACTTTGAGGAATTTTATAGTTCTTTACACAGCTCCTTTTATTTATATCCAAGTATAGAAAGTATAGAAAATAGAAGTTGACAAAGAAGTCAATCCAATATAAGAGCTAACGGTAAATATTATAGATTTACCTAGTTCCGGCAAGAAAGCCCTCGTTTTTAGCGATGGGATAAATTGCCAGTCAACATTTTTAAATGCTAAAATAGCGATAGAGAAACAGAGTTTGTAGGTGATAACTCTGAATACAAAACCTTCTGAAAAAATAAGAAATGGTGTAATTGATCTTGCTAGGATTTCAAACGAGCCAAAATTCGTAAGTGCGTGTCATCTGAGGTTTCCTCAGATGTTTATACCGCACGTACAATGCCAATTTCTCAGTCGGAATAGCATTTTTGTCAAAACTAAATAATCTGCACGTACCGCAGGGCATGCGGAAAACTCCTATTAATTTAGGTAAAAGCTTGGAGAGTAGTCCTTCAATTGGGTTTCTAGATAATAAGTGATATTCTAGTAGACTCGGACTAGACATAATCGTGTAAGACCTGAGTAGAGTTGTTTAATTCCAAAGGGCAGTGATTAGCTCAAGAATCCCTCGCTTTTACCGACGGGAGTGTCAATTATCCTCCTCTCCTCCTCCCCTCCTCCCTAAAATTCAGCAACAGACTATTCAAAATTCAAAACTTTCTTCTCCACTACCTTGATGGGAAGTCTTTACCCATTTTAGCCGTTTCGGACGCACAGACATACGGGTAGTAGTAGCAGCCATCACCACCATCCAGTGACCCATATAAAGGGTGCCTCGTATAGTTTGCCAGAGGGTGACAAGTAATTGATAGAGACTAAATTGTTCACCTCGCTTACTATTGCGCAGACCATTAAACATGCTAACTGAAATCAAGGTAAAACCAAGTCCAGTCAGAGGAGTCAAGATTGGTAGGCGGTTACGGGCAATCGCCATCAACAAGTCCGGTATGGCAGTAGCAGGTATGATGTATTGGATGAACATGAATGAGAACAAATCCAGAGTTTTGATCAAACTCAAACGATTACTAGCAAGTAAGCGCCAGTAGTCTAGATAACGTTGATATCCACCTTCTGACCAACGATTGCGTTGATGCCAAAGTGCTAAGGCATTGGTAACGCCCTCCTCTTCAACGGCAGGGTGATCCAGAAAATTAATATCCCAATTATCTAAGTGCAAGCGCAAGGTTAAATCTAAGTCATCAGTAATAGTTTGCTCATTCCAATTCCCGCAACGCTCTAGGGCCGAGCGCCTGACAAACTGACCATTACCCCTTAATTCTCCAATGCCACCAAAGGCTATGCGCTGCTGTTGGAGAAAGGCATCACATAGCATCTCTGCCATCTGTCCTTTTGTCCAGAAATTTAGCTGGGCATTGGTGGTCGCTTTACGCACTTGCACTGCCCCTACAGATGGCTTGTTAAACAAAGGCAGTACAGAACGGAGTAAATCTAGTGGTACTTGTGCATCAGCATCAAACACCCCTACAATCTCCCCTTTGGTTAGAGGTAATACTTGATTGAGTGCCCCTGATTTACCGCCACCAGCGTCAGCACTACGATGGAGTACCTTGAGTTGCTCATATTCTTTAGCTAGCTCTTCTAACAACTGCGGTGTCCGGTCAGTACTATAATCGTCAATTACCCAGACTTCATACTTAGTTTTGGGGTAATTTAAGTTACATAATGTTCTCACCAGATTGGCAATCACCGCTTCCTCATTTTTCGCCGCTACCAGCAGGGAAACCTCAGGAAAATTAGCTTGGTCTTGATCCGAAAGGGGTTCGGGCGTTTTTAAAGGTCGAGCTAGCAATAGGCATATTACCTGAATTCCTATTACCGTCGTCAAGCCCCAAATTAGCCAGGTACCCCAAGAAACTAAATGGAGTGTGATCGTACCACCCCAAATGATTGTTAATAGTAAGGCAGCTTTGCGCCTGCGTCCTTCTAGTCCTTGGAAAAAGAAGTCACTTTCAAAGTCTTCGTCTGACAAGTCAGACAACAGAGAAGTAATCGGGTCTAGATCACTGTCAGAATTGTTTTCTGACCAGGAATTACTCGGCATAATTTGATTAATTTATTCGTATTTTATTATTGAATTGTATACGATTTTGTTAAATTTCTTATAGTGTTGGTGCTGTAAGCCCCTCCTTAGCAAACAAGCGTATGTGTGTGTCTGAGACTTTTGTATGATCAACTCTTTGATATCGACGGCGGCTTGGGTAGTTGGTTCTGTAATCTGGATAGAACTGGTGCGAGACTTTTACCACCTCGCCTCCCACTATTGGCCTAGTCTATATCGCTTACATGTGTGGCATCATCGCGTTTTTCGCCCAGATTTAAGCGTAGTTAGTGAAAAAATTTATCGGCAGGCTCAATGGCGTAATGATGTACCAGAATGCTTAGTAATGCTAGTATTGAGCTTATTGCTTTTGGCTGTAGCTTACAGAGTTTCACCAGAGCATTATTGGGGAGCTTTTGCAGGCTGCTTTTATACCCTTAGCTTCTTGTTGGGTGCGATCGCTCGTGGTAGTGGTATCAAGGGAGCAGATCAATTAACGGATTTAACTCACCTACCAGGAACGTTTCTGACGGTACCTGCCAATTGGCTGGTGAATCGCCCTTATCACTGGCGACACCATTTTGATAACCAAAACGCTTATTATAGCGGGACTTTGACTATAGTAGACAAGCTTATGGGGACAGCACTATCGCTAAAAGGCAAAAGTATTGCTGTGACGGGGGCATCTGGTACTTTAGGGAAAGCTTTATTGCAACATCTACGAACTCGTGGGGCAAAGGTAATTGCTTTGAGTTCTAAACATCAAGAAATATCTATACCAGGTGCTAAGGGTGAAATTGAGCCAGTAAATACTATTACCTGGCAGGTAGGGCAAGAGTCAGAATTGGCAGCGCAGTTGGAGAAAGTTGATATTCTGATTATTAATCATGGCATTAATGTGCATGGGGAAAGAACAGCTGCAGCAATTGGCAATTCTTACGAAATTAACACCTTTTCCAGTTGGCGGTTGTTAGAGCTATTTTTCACTACTGTTCGTACTAACAAAGATATCGCCTGTAAGGAAGTCTGGGTCAATACCTCAGAAGCAGAAGTTATTCCGGCATTGAGTCCCCTTTATGAATTGAGTAAAAGAGCGCTGGGAGATTTAGTAACTTTGCGGCGTCTTGATGCTCCCTGTGTGGTGAGAAAGCTAATTTTAGGGCCGTTTAAGAGTAATCTCAATCCCATTGGAGTGATGTCAGCTGATTGGGTAGCCAAACAAATTATCAATTTGGCAATTCGTGATGTTCGTAACATTATTGTGACGATAAATCCCCTGACTTTTTTGGCTTTTCCCATCAGGGAATTTATGCTAACTACTTACTTTAAGTTATTTAGTCGCAGAACTTTCAATTCAATTCCTGTATTGCAAAAATCAGAGCAACTAAGCCAAGAAAGTTCAAAAACTATCTAGGGTTAATCAACAGCTACCGAAAATCGATAAAATCTGATCAATCTACTTTGCCAAACTGTATATCAGAGTTATCATCGAACAGTAGTCAGGAGTAAATAATCAGGAGTCAGAATGCTGGGAATTAAACACCACTCCTGACTATGAGTTTAGCGTCTACTTCAAGGAGTACCCAGCACTAAACTATTTAGACTATAGTTTGGGTTTGAGTGTTTCATCTACCATTATCTCGATTTCACTGCATGATTTGGTAGAGTACTAGGCACCTTGGTGTGAAGGAGTCTTAATCGTGAATATCAAAGAATTTTTACTCCTGTTGGGAATAACTGGATGTGTACTAGCTACACCACCAGTCTCTGCCCAAACAGATAAACAAGAGGATTACCAGACAGATAAACAAGAGGATTATCAGGGCGCAGAGCCCTTAATTGCTACCCAACCAGAGGTCAAGAAAACAGTTAAAGGGAAAAGTAATTTACTCTTAGAGGATGGAGACTATTGGCAAAAATCTCCTTTACCTGCCCCTCCAGAAACCTTTAGAAAAGTAGGGGATTCAAAGCCCGCCGACTGCCAGTCGCCACAAGGCTTTCCAGCCAGAGGAGAGAAAGTACCTTCTGCCCTCTGCCCTCTGCCCTCTGCCTTTCGAGTTGACAACCATAGCAAACAGCTCAATAGATTAGGTAAGCGCAACCGCTCAAGATCCCAAGTGACTAATGTAAGTCAGCTACGGGATGTACAGCCCGGTGACTGGGCATATGAAGCCTTGCGTAGTTTGGTGGAACGCTACGGCTGTATTGCAGGATATCCTGATGGTAGCTTTCGGGGCAACAGGGCTCTCACTCGCTTTGAGTTTGCTGCTGGCTTGAATGCCTGTTTGCAGCAAATAGAACGTCTGATTAGCAGCAATGGCAGCATCGGTAGGGAAGATTTAGAAAGGTTACAGCGACTGAGTCAGGATTTTGAGGCAGAACTGGGAACTATAGGTACAAGGGTTGATAATCTCGAAGGTCGTGTTGCTTCTTTAGAAGATTCTCAATTCTCTACTACTGTTTCCTTTGGCGGAGAAGCCATCTTTGCCTTAGCTGGTGCTGGAGGGGGTGAGCCTCCAGGGCAAGGAGAAACAAATGTAGTTTTTAATCATTTAACTCGTCTGGGAATAGCTTCTTCTTTCACAGGGAAAGACAGGTTACGCCTTACTCTGGCATCGGGCAATTTCGATGATTTCGGTTTTGCTAATGTCAATTCACTCAATACCTATGCTGCCTTGCTCTCCTATCAAGACGGTTTGGATAATGATGTGATCATAGATACTCTTGAATACCGTTTTGCTGCTAATAATCGGCTAGTTTTTACCTTTAAACCAGTAGGTTTTAGTTTAAGTAGTGTTCTAAGTGCTAACTCTCCCTACTTTGATGTCGGGCGTGGTGCAATCTCTCGTTTTGGGCAAGCTAGCCCTCTGTTTAGTATCGGTGCTCTTAGTGCAGGTGCAGGCTTTGACTGGCTGATTACTAATAAATTGCGTTTGCAAGCTGCCTATGGCACCAGAGATAGTAGCGATCCTAGTCAAGGTATTAATGGCGCAGATCATAGCGCTTTGGGAGTGCAGCTGTTAGCTAATCCCTTTAAAAATGTGGTAACAGGTGTGACTTATGTCAATGCTTATGCTGAAGATGGGCGCTTAGATACATTCACGGGTAGCTTTAATGCTGATTCTTCTGGTTTAATTTTTGAACCAACCCAAACCCATGCTATTGGTGGAACTCTGCAATGGCGTTTAGCACCTAATCTGACCCTTGGCACTTGGGGGGGCTGGACTTTTTCAAATTCTGTCACCTCAGATAGCTATGCTAATACTAATACTTATCTAGTTTCCTTAGGCATTTCAGATATCTTTGGCAGAGAAGGGGATTTGCTGGCACTTTTATTTGGTCAGCCTCTTAAATTAGAAGAGGGGGAAGGTTTGCTGTTTGGAGAAGATAACGCAACTTCCTTTCATTATGAGGTGTTCTACCGCTACAAGCTGAACAATCACGTTTGGATTACTCCAGGCTTTTTTATGGTTACTAATCCAGGAAATAGAGCGCAAAACGATACTATTTATGTGGGTACTATCCGCACCACTTTCCGTTTCTAAGAGGTATATAGGACATGTTAAATTCAGCTCAATTTCATTCTCAATTACTGTCCAAAGTATTACTCTTGGGAATCTGCTTTTATAGCTTTAATGCAATTTTAGAAACTCCAGTTCAAGCAGGAGAACTCCAGGAACACACACAGCAGGGGAAAATAGATAATAAAATTTATCAGACTCAAGGTAGATTCTTGCAAGGGGGCAACCAAGGCAATATTAACAATATGGTTGCTCAAGTTAGTAGGGATGAGAGCTGTCGCGATCCACAAAATTTAACACCAGAACAAAGGCAACGCTGTCGCCCCCCTTCTCCAACTTTCTTTGAACAGGAAAGAAAACTAGAGTTTGAGGGTTTTGGGCCTACTTTTTTACAGAATTCTCTTAATGGTGTTAGCGATCCTTTAGGAGGTACGGGAAGTACTAGTAGTCAACTTGGTACCCCGTTTGGAGGAACGACATCTGAATTTATTCCCACTCTAGGGATTCAGAGGATAGATGGAGAAATTGATGCTGGCGGAGGTTTTACAGGTGGAGAGTCAGTGGGAAGTGAGTAAAGATAATTTTCTAGTTTGAAAACTTTAATGGAGGCGCGGCTTTCTCCTCATTCAACTTGGTGGAGTGAGTAAGGTTGAAAGTCGTAGTTTATTTATGGAAGACGAAGAATTTTTTTTCAATCTTATCAATTTAAATGTTCCAGGAACAACGACTATCGATCCTGAAACTACACTGATAATTTTTGATGTTCCCAGCAGTGGAGATACTGGTAGCCCTGGTATTCCAGCTCCGGCGACGTTGACTATTAGTTCTGCTGCTCCAACCCCTGTCAGTGGTTTTGTTGATACGGAAGGGAACTTTACTAATGGCGATTTTAACTTTAATATAGGAACCATTGAGTTTAATGTGGGTGTTCCTGTACCTGTTGGCGATCGCAATAATGATGGTGGTGATGACTCAGTTGTCCTCAATGGTATTCCCACAGCTGCTATTCCTGCTCAGTCTGTAGCAGCAACCTTGGTTCTTAACCCTACTCCACCGCCAGCTCCTGTAGATGGCTCGGTTGATCTTCAGGGTAACTTCACCAGCGAAGGTTTTGAATTTAACTTAGGAGAGACTGAACTTATTATCGGTACTCCTATACCTGTTGGCGATCGCAATAATGATGGTGCCAATGATACAGTTGTCATTAACACTCTTCCCACAGCTGCTGTTGCTGCTGTAGATGTGGAGGCAACATTATTAACTTTTGCTACAGTTGTAGATGGCTTCATTGATGTAGAAATTAATGAAAATGAAGTTGAGACTGTTGTCACCTTGAGCTTTCTTGATAATCAGACTGGGGGTGAGCAGTTCGATATTGAGATCATCACCACAGGATTTGAGGAATTTGAGGCACCTGAGGAAAATGTTCCCATCAATATTGGCGATCAAAATAATGATAGTTTTGACGATTTTATTGTTATCTTTCCTCAAAATGAGATTGCTCAAGATGAGATTGATGAACCTGTTCTACAGCAAATAGTACAAGGAGGAACATTATTCCTTTCAACCCCTTTAGTTGGAACCCTTAATACTGATGGCGACTTTAGCAGTGATAATTTCAACTTTAACGTCGGCACCACAGTAATTGAGGAAAACGCTCCTATTAATGTTGGTGATTTAGAAGAAAATGGCATCCCAAACATTGTAATCCCAAATGGTACTCCTACCCCTGATATCCCGGCCCAGCCAGGCACAGCAACATTAACTTTTGGAGAAACTGATCCAGTTTTAGTCGCAGGCATCCTTGATGCTGAAGGTAATTTTACTAATGATGATAGTGAAATCAGCTTTAACGTTGGCACCACAGAAATTATTGAGGAATCCTCTATTATTGTGGGTGATATCGACCAGAATGGAATAGACGACTTTGTAATTCCTAATGGTACTCCTACTGCTGCTATTCCTGCTCAACCTTCTCCAGCAGACTTAATTTTTGGTACACCTGAACCACTGATTATCGAGGGTAGTCTTGACTTTGAAGGCAATTTTATAGGGAATGGTTTCAGTTTGGATGTAGGAACTACAGATTTTGTTGAAGGTGGTGCTATTTCTGTAGGGGATCTTAATGGAGATAGTATAATAGATACAGTTACTCCTAATGAAATACCTACTCTTCCTAGCCCAGGTATTCCTGATACAGTAGCTCCTTCTACTTTGATTAGCGGCCCTTTACCGGATCGTTAGATTATTGATAATAGAAGTTCTTTGCTAACAGGAGCAATAATTCAATTCTTCTCCAGTTGCTTTTGTTGATTGATGCTGGAATGAAAAGGCAAATTAGGGCAGGTTTTGCGGTGTTGGTTGAATTTATCGCCGAAATACTGTTTCCACTCCTGTGATGTTAGATTGCGATTAAGGCGACTACAGGCTTGCTCGATTAGATCCTGTGGAAATCGCAAGGATAGCTGGGCAGTATTATCGAAACTAGCACTAGCAATATACTTACCATCAGGTCTAAAGGCAACGTCATATACTTTGCCATCGTGCCGAATACGGGCTATTTCCTGCTGGTTATTGATATCCCAGACTCGGGCAGTATTGTCAGCACTAGCAGTAGCAAGGTATTGACTATCTGAATCAAAGACAATTTTATATACGTCGGAGTCGTGGGGCAAACGAGCAATTTCTTCACCGGTGCGGGTATCCCAAACTCCGGCAGTTTTATCGAAACTGGCAGTAGCGAGGTACTTGCTATCAGGGCTGAAGGCAACTGCCTTCACAGAATCATCATGATTGATGCGGGTGATTTCTTTACCGGTGTGTATATCCCAGACTTTGGCACTCTTATTGGAAATGGCGGTAGCGAGGTACTTGCTATCAGGGCTGAAGGCAACTGCATATACTTTATTGTCATGTTGTAAGCGGGTGATTTGTTTTCCGCTTTGTGCATCCCAGATTTTGGCAGTGTTATCGAAACTGGCAGTGGCTAAGTAGTTGCCATCGGGGCTGAAAGCAACCCCATGTACTTTATTGTCATGTTGTAAGCGAGTAATTTCTTCACCGGTGTGTATATCCCAGATTTTGGCAGTGTTATCGAAACTGGCGGTAGCGAGGTATTTGCTATCGGGGCTAAAAGCAACTGCATGTACTTTATCGTCGTGTTGTAAGCGAGTAATTTCTTTACCACTTTGTGCATCCCAGACTTTGGCAGTGTTATTGAAACTGGCAGTAGCGAGGTATTTGCTATCGGGGCTGAAAGCAACTGCATGTACTTTATCGTCGTGTTGTAAGCGAGTAATTTCTTCACCACTTTGTGCATCCCAGACTTTGGCAGTGTTATCGAAACTGGCGGTAGCGAGGTATTTGCTATCGGGGCTGAAAGCAACTGCATATACTTGCTGTTGATGTTGAAGACGTGTGGTTTGTTGGCTGGTTTGGGCATCCCATAACCTAGCTGTATGATCATAGCTAGCAGTAGCTAAGTATTTGCCATCTTTTGGGCTGAAGGCAACTGCATATACGGTTGAATCGTGGCGGAAGCGTGCAGTTTCTTTACCGGTGCCAACATTCCAGACTCGGGCAGTTTTGTCATAACTACCAGTGGCGAGGTACTTATCATCTGGGCTGAAGGCAACTGCATAGACATTATGTTCATGTCTAATGTTGGTGATTTCTTTGCCACTATTGATTTCCCAGACTTTGGCAGTTTTATCGAAACTAGCAGTAGCAAGGTATTTGCCATCGCTACTAAATGCCAGAGCTTTGACGAAAGAGTTATGGGAAACAGAGGTGATTAATTTGCCGTTTTCTGCATTCCAGACTTTGGCAGTTTTGTCATCGCTAGCAGTAGCGAGATATTTGTTATTGGCGCTAAAAGCAACAGTAGTGACGGTATCTTTATGGGGGAGAGGGAAGACGGTGATAAGTTTACCACTGCTGATATTCCATAATCGGGCTCCATGCTTCTGGCTGCTAGTAGCAAGATAGTTGCCATCGATGCTCAAGGCAAAGGCTATAATTCTTGAGTTTTGAGGAAGGCTGACGATTTTTTTGCTGCTGCTAATATCCCACACCTGAGCAATATTGTCGGCACTAGCAGTAGCCAAGTATTTGTTATCTTTGCTCAAGGCTAAAGCGATTACGCTATCGTGATGGCGAAGACTAGTGATAGGTGTATTACTATTTATTTGCCAATCCCATAGCTGAGCAGTATTATCGGCACTAGCAGTAACCAGG
>JAAHHJ010000004.1 GCA_010692425.1 Symploca sp. SIO3C6
AGTTTAATGAAAGTCGAGGAATGGGCAGAGAAAAACTTTAAATTTACCTAAGTATTTTTACTCAGCAACTGCCTCGATTTAGCGCTCGCCTTGAACTCCCTCAGTCCATGTGACAGTTGAGGGTGCGGAATGTGGGTTTACATAGAGTCATTTATTTATGTCCGACTACTTAACCCCCTGTGTAGAAGATAAATTAACCAAATAATTTGATTTTAGCTATTAAAGTAAATTCATAATATTCTTATTACTTATTACTTATTACTTATTACTTATTACTTATTACTTATTACTTAAACTCAGACCATTCGTAGTATTATTTGTTCTATTTGATATTGGAATTTCAATCATAAATTCCGTACCTTTTCCAGGTTTAGAAATACACTGCAACTTTCCCTGGTGCTTTTCCACCACAATTTTGTGACTGATGGCTAAACCTAAACCAGTCCCCTGCCCAATTGACTTGGTAGTAAAGAAAGGGTCAAATATCTTCTCAATCACTTGCTCACTGATGCCATAACCATTGTCACTAATCCCGATAATCACCGAGTTGGAGTCACTCATCTGAGTCCGTATCCGAATGCAAGGGTGGGGAGGTTCTGGTTTTGCCAAAGCCTCTTCGAGAGCATCAATCCCATTGCTGATAATATTCATAAACACCTGATTAAGTTCACCAGCATAACAGTTTACTGCTGGTAACTTAGAGTAATCTTTAATTACTTTAATCTCAGGACGTCTGCCCTGAGCTTTTAGTCGAGGTCGCAAAATCGTCAAAGTATTGTCAATACCTTGATGAATATCTACCGCCTTCATCGTTGTTTCCGAATTATGGGAAAAGTTGCGCAAACTCAGGACAATATTACGGATGCGCTCTGCTCCCACATTCATGGAATTAATCAGTTTTTGTAAGTCCTCAACCAAGAAATCAAGATCAATTTCCCTAGTTAGATTCTCAATCTCAGCTGTGGGCTGAGGGTAAGTTTGCTGGTAGAGACGAATTAAAGCCAGTAAGTCTTGGATATATTCCTCAGCTGGGTCAAGATTACCGTAAATAAAACTAATGGGATTATTAATTTCGTGAGCTACCCCTGCTAAGAGCTGTCCCAAACTGAACATTTTTTCATTATGAATCATTTGTGCTTGGGTCTGGCGGAGTTCATGGAGAGCCTGAGAAAGTTGTTGTGTTTGAACTCTCAGTTGTGCTTCTGCTTGTTGGCGCTCAGTAATGTCATAGCAGGCACCAACATAGCCAGCAAAATTACCCTCTAGGTCATAGTAGGGATGTCCAAAATCTGCCATCGAGCGATATTCTCCCTGATGATTGCGCAGGCGATATTCCATCTCAAAGGGTTGACATTCCTTAAACGCTGATAGATAAGTACTCATACATTTTTCCACATCATCTGGATGGACGCCTTCTACCCAACCATCACCCAATTCCTGCTCAAAGCTTCGACCTGTAAAATTTAACCACTCCTCGTTGAAGTAATCGCATTTGGCATTTACATCTGAACGCCAGATTGGTGTGGGAAATTTTTCAAATAAACTCAGGTAGAAATCTCGGGATTTGGCAAGAGTTTCTTCTATATACTTGCGCTCGGTAATATCTTCAGCAATTCCGGCATAGCGGTATATTTCCCCAGCTTGGTTGTTAACAGGAAAGCAACGACCAAAAATCCAACGGATTGACCTATCTGGTTTGATAATACGATACTCTTCTCGGAAGAGTTCTCCTTGAGCTTTTTTTTGAAAAGCTGAAATCACGCGCTCAATATCCTCTGGATGCACTGCCTCTAACCAGGAGTCAGGTTTTTGATACATACTCTGGCAACTCCGCCCCCAGATTTGTTCATAAGCAGGACTAATGTAAATCACTTGACTAAAGTCAGCAGAGTTGATTATAAATACCTCGTTAATGTTTTCTGCCAGTTGTCGGAAACGCTCCTCACTCTCTTGCAAAGCAAATTCTGCCTGTTTGCGATCGCTAATGTCAGTTTCAGAACCTACCATCCGTACAACATTACCCTGTTCATCCCAAATTGCCTGACCACGGTCTAAAATCCAGATATAGGAATTGTCTCGGCGTCGAACTCGATACTCGACAGCAAAAAATGAGTTTTTCTGGGCAAAGTGGTCATTAACAGCCTGCATCACTCGATTCAAATCATCTGGATGAATTCGCTTTGACCATTCATCCAAATGGTTATCAATTTCATCTTCAGCAAAGCCACGTATTTCCTTCCAACGGCTGGAAAAAAATACTTCGTTACTGACAACATTCCAGTCCCAAATCCCATCTTTGTTGCCCCGCAAAGCTAATTTCCAGCGCTCTTCACTTTCTCGCGACTTAACCAAGGAATCTTGCAACTGTTGTGCCATGTGATTAAAATTTTGAGCTAGTACTCCTAGTTCTGCTGCCCTCTGAACTTCAACTTTTTGATTTAAATCACCATTAGCTATAGCTTGAGAAGCCTTGCTCAATTGGAGGAGGGGCAGGCTTATCCAACGGGAAGTTATCATTCCTACTCCAGTAGCTAGAACCAAGGCTCCCAAACACAACCAGATTGTAGTGTGAGTATTAGTATTAATGCGCTCCATGAAGTCAGCTTCTGGAACTACTACCACAATCAGCCAATCAAGACCTTGCTCATCTTGAAAAGGCAGAACCTGTAATAATTGTCGTTGGTCATTGAGCTTAAAATCTAATTGCTGCGGTTGCTGAATCTGGCTAAGGTTGCCAAACTTATTCTGCAAGTACTGGGCTGCCCCACGAATCAAAGGATTACTGTAATTTATGGCTTTGATTCGTTCTACTTGAGTATTTCTATTAGTAATTAATGGTTCTATGGTTGAGCTAGCTACCAGGAGTCCATCACGCTCGATAATGAAAGTCTCTCCAGACTTGCCGACTTCTAAACTATCCAAAAATTCACTAATATGTGATAGATAAAGCCCTGTCGTGAAAACCCCTAGCAATTTACCTGTTTGATCATATAGAGGTTGATTAGCAGGTAGAACGAGCAATTGTTTATCGCTGAAAAAACTAAAAATTTCACTCCACTCTGCTTTGCCTCTAAGTTCAGTATTTTTGTACCAAGAACGATTCCTGGGGTCAAAGTTGGGTTTAACTTTCTGCCTTTGGGTACGCTTACCATCATTATCTAGACTGTAAGTATGCATCTCACCATTAGTGAATTTACCAGCCGTCTGCAAAATTATCCCGGAGTTATCAACAGTATGTTGAACTGCTGTAAATTCACCTTCCCAGTCTCCATAGGCAATATTACCAACCAGGTTAAATAAATGGAGTTGATGCCAAAAGTGGCGCTCTAATAGTTGCTTGTTCTCTACATCTAATTCACCAAGATAGATAGCATTAAGATTAATTTGATTGACCAAATGGGGTGTTACCAAGTAACTTTCGAGTTTTTGATTGATATGGGCAGTGATTTCGCTACGCAATTGGCTAGTAACGTCATTGATTGCTTGTTGTCCGTTACGAAATGAAAACCACCCTGTTAATCCTACAGCTGCCACAATCTGGATCACGAATGGCACCATCAAAAATAGGTGGATGGGAACTCTAATCAAACTTTTTGCAAGCTGATTATTTAAGGATTTGAATAATATCGGGAGCTCCATCCTTCCAGAATTTATATATACTGAGTAACTTCATCTGAGAGCAGTTTTGGTGATGCAGCTGCCTCCGAATATATTGCCTAATTGCAATATATTTTTGTTTTAACGAAAACAAAAGAATAATTATTAGAGTTTTTCTTGCACAAAAGTAAATTATCTGCTTTCCCCGTGGATAATTCTGCTAGAATCGGGGCAGGCTTATCGAGCTGTAGGTATTACCGCCCAATAATTTAGACTATTTTAGCTTACAAGTTGGCTGGGCATAAGTCGATAAAATGCTACCTTGATGTACATTCATCTTACCAAAAATAGCTGAGTTAGCAGTTTTTTGATAATTGGTTTCAATTTATGTCTAATTTAGCGAATTTACATTTGAGGGAGTACACTGGTTTAAAGATGGGACTTCCTATCCCAATTCTGTGGATAAGTAGCTACAGACATGCAACTATGTCAGCTGGTTCGACTCGTTAGGTATATTCTAGTTCAACTAAACAATGGATAATGCTGCCGTCGGATGCAATCACATAGGTAGCTGAAATCTGTAATGAACTAGCTGAGTAAATGGGGAAAAATCTGATAGGTCAATCATTATAGATATAAATTTTTGTATTTTTTAATACAGTTTTTTTTGACAAAATCCTATATTCGGAGATAAATTGGGAGGGTGTTTGAACATCCTTCCGGATTTCTTTGAGTTGAAATCATCGAGGAATTTGAACAAGTCTACTCAAAAATGACCTCGTGTTCTAATGGCACGCCGTCATCGCTTGATTAAAAATCGCCAGCAATCCTTGTTGGGGTTGCGTCTGTGCCGAAATTGACCTGGAACTTAAGGGTGTTGACTTACTGGAACCAGATTCAGGGCAAACCCCATCCCAGCTTCGGTAAAACCTATGACTACAGTAGCGTTTCAATCAGTTAAGAGGAACCCACAATGAAAAAAATCGAAGCAATTATTCGACCATCTAAGCTTGAAGAAGTGAAAGTCGCCTTAGTCAACGCTGGTATTGTCGGCATGACGATTACAGAAGTTAGAGGATTCGGACGACAGAAAGGTCAGACCCAACACTATCGTGGTACTGAGTATCAGGTTGAGTTTTTGCACAAAATCAAGGTGGAAGTTATCATTGAAGATAACCAAATTGATGGGGTAGTAGAAAGCCTCATTGCTGCGGCGCGAACCGGTGAAATTGGTGATGGAAAAATCTTCATTACTCCTGTCGAACAGAGCATCCGGATTCGGACAGGTATAACAAACCTGGCAGCCGTTCGTTAATTTTCTGCCTAGTTTTACTATAAGTCAGGGCTGATTTATTTATATCAAAACAGCCCGAAAACCTACTTTCTGGGCTATTTAATGTAATTCTATTTGGATTGATATCTGGCACTATTGCCATTAGCTGTAGGGTAAGCAGTTTTTCCCTAAGCAATAACACCCAACATAAACAAGAATGCTACAAATAATCTAAATTCAAGTAGTAAACAAAAAGTAATAGGTGATAGCAAGAAAACTTATTACCTATTACTTATTACTTATTACTTATTACTTAAAAGAAGCCAAGAGCTTAAATTCTTGGCTCCTTTGAGTGTTGGCAGATTGATTAGTTGGGCAAATTGCTGCTGGTATAAGTATCCAGAGCATAGGCAGGAGTACGCTGAGTGTAGTCAATCTCAGTGCCAGTGACAAACTCAGCCAGATTTTCAAAAGACTCGGAGCGCCAGTTACGCTCGTGGATAGGCTTAGTTTGCTCACCACGGAAATAAGCTTGAGTACCAATAACAGCAGCAGCAACCCAACCAATTACAAACAGGGAAATAACGATAATCATGGTTTTCCTCTAAATAGTTTTAGTGTTGTGAAAGTGAACCAGAGAAGAATTGAGAGTGATTTAGCTGACGCCTAGAGCCGTTAAAACTAGCAAGCTGACGAACAGAGTTGCCATCGCGCCCAATAGAGCATAGCGGCGTTGCTCCTCGAAGTTTGGATAAGAAGAGTAATAGATTTGAGGTTCGGTGGCGTAGTTGTTTAGGATGCCGTCTTCGTTAGTAGTGGTATACATAGGAGGTTTTTTTGTGACTTCGTTAACTTTTGTTAAATTTACTGTAACGAATTATTACAGTAATGTCAACTAACTAGCTGACTATGCTAATAAATATGACTTATCTCCCTCATCAGCCAGACCAGAGATTGCCAACTAAATGTTGTTGAGAGATAATTCAGCTCGACAGTCGTTAGTAGTGCCAATCACGGATGCAGAATCAAAATAATCAAGACCGGGTGCGTAAAACCTGGAGGCTTTTCAGGAACTTCGGGCTGGATGCGATTCCGATTATGAGACTTAGGGAGTCTCTACTTCAGGACTCCCAGCTCAACCTCAACTACATAGTTCTGATTGTTAGCTCTTGTTTAATTGCAACCTTTGGGCTGCTTCTCAACAGCACAGCTGTGATCATCGGGGCAATGATTATCGCTCCCCTGATGATGCCTTTGCGAGGGTTTTCCTTTGCTACCCTCGAAGGAGATTCGGTTCTGTTGCGTAGCAGTTTCCTTTCTATTGCTGTAGGAACTCTAATGGGTGTTGCCTGCTCCTGGTTAGTGGGTACGGTTATTGGCTTGCCTGAGTTTAGGGAGCAGGTTTTAGCAAGGACTCAACCAAATCTTATTGATCTGTTGATTGCCGTGGTGGCAGGTGGAATTAGTGGTTATTCTAAAATTCGCCCTTCTATAGGAGATGCAATTCCAGGTACTGCGATCGCAGTTGCTCTGATGCCACCGCTTTGTGTAGTGGGGCTAACCCTTTCACAGGGAGAGTGGGATTTAAGCTGGGGAGCGTTTCTCCTCTATATGACTAATCTGATTGGAATTAATCTCGCTTGTCTATTAGTGTATGTCCTCAGTGGATATGCTCGCAGCAATGAGCTTGGTAGATCTTTGAGTTGGGTTGTTTCTTTAGTGTTAATTGTATTGTTAGCAGTGCCTTTGGGACTAAGCTTTTGGCAACTGATTCAACAAGCGCAAGTTGACAATTCGGTTCGGAAAATTCTAGTCAATCGTGCCCTAGTTGATAGACAAGACATAGAATTTATTGCTTCTGAGGGTATTGATTGGAATAATCGTCCTCCTTCGGTAAAAATAATTGTTCGAGCAGCAGAGACAATTACACCAGAAGAAGTGAGCTTGGTTGAGGGGTTAATTGAGAGTGAATTGGGCAGACCATTTAAATTAGTGGTTGATGTTACGCCATCACAGAGAGTTGAATCTCAATGAATTATGAGCCATGTTTGCGCAACACGTGCCGAGCGTATACCATGACCCATGAGCTATGAACATTCTCAGAAAACTCATTTAACTCTTAGGCAAACTTCAGCCATTGATTAGAACTAACTCAGAATCAACCAGCATCCTATGAAGGTAAGTCAAACAGATTCAACTTCACAGGAGAGCAAACAATGTTATTAAACCGCTTAGCATCCAGCGTACTCGCATCCGTTGTAATCTTAGGCAGCATTGGCACAACAGTCATTAATCCCTCTACAGCAGTGGCTAAGCCCTCAGGAGATTCTACCCAACTAACAGCTGCAAATATCATTGCCACCGGGACATTTGTCAATGTCGAACAAAACCATCCTACCAGTGGCACAGCTCGCATTATCAACGAAAACGGAAAGCGTTATCTGGAGTTTGAGCAAGGGTTTAAGACAGCTAATGGTCCTGAGGTGAAAGTTATTCTCCATCGTAATAATACAGTACCCGTCAGCGTAAATGAGCAAGACTACGTAACTCTGGCTCCCCTACAAAGTACCAGTGGTGCCCAACGTTATGCTATTCCTGACGACTGGAATCTTGATCAATTTAAAGCTGTAGCCATCTGGTGTAAGCGGTTCAATGTTACCTTTGGCTATGCCAGTCTCTAACAAGATTGCCTGCCCAATCATAGAGTTGGCAGAGGCACCCTTAATCTAGTAGGACTTTGATGTAGATGCACTCAGGCACCTTAGTTGGTAGAACTATGTGGTAGATGCTTCCCCAGATTCAAGCAGATATAAAGTAAACCGCTGTCTTTAGGCGATACGAGTATACATTGAACACTCTCAGTGTAGGTAGAGGCAGTATCAAATTAGACAGTTTCCCAATTAAAAATTACCCATCTGGCTAATACAGGTGGGTAATTTTTGATTACCCACCTTCACATTAATATCGACAAACCAATCCCTGAATCGACAGCAGCGGAGGATGTAATTAGTGTAGATTTGGGTCGCACTGATATCGCCAGTACATCAGAAGGCGATTCCTGGTCCGGAAAAAGTATCACGAAGCTGCTTTAAACTATTAGGTATTGCACCTCTGACTCTCCTAGCGATAATAATGTTACTTTTATTGAAGAACTAAATTGTCGTGGGTAGATTTTCTGTCGAAGAGGTTAATTATGACTTTCGCCGCTAACCAGGGTGATCATGCAAATGTCTACCTGAAAGAAGCTGCTATGGAGACTGTGAATGCTGTTGAGAACCTAAGCACTGATGAACAACTAGCTCTGCTGTGGGTAATTTACCAAGCTCTAGGCAGTTCCATTACCAGTGTACCTCCTGGTCCAGCACGACTGTTCTTAACTGGAGGGTTGCTACTTCAAATCAAGCAAATGTCTCAGTTTGAACAATTGCAGGTGATGCGAGAATTGGTGATTGGAGTAGACAACCCCATTACCCGCCAATACGGAATGTTCTCAGAAAAAACTAAATTGGTTTTTTGGTCTCAGCTGTTTGAGTGGATGGGTACAGGTGAGGTTATCGCTTTGCCAAATGGCTACAAGCTTTCACCAGCATCGGAGAAGATCTTTAAACAGATTGCTTCGCTAGACTTTAGTGAGCAGATCGCAGTTCTAAGAAAAATGGTGATCAACATGGGAATTGACCCCTTAGCTAATTAATACAGGAAGCCAGTAGCAAGTTCAAAATCATCAGTATTATTGAAATAGAACAAATTGAGCATCCCCGATTAATTATTGAATTCTTGGCATCTAGCAGGAGGAATAAATAATGGAGCTAGGATTGATGATTTGGCTGACAGAAGCAGTAATGTTTTTGTCAATACTAGGAATTCCGATAGCCCTATTTGCTATTTATCGGGGCATAAAAACTTATCAAACTAATGGAAATTTAAAACAGCAACAGGAAACTGTCAATGGCAAAGACGACAAACTTTTAGAGACCTAATAAAATCACAAGTCTGTACTCAGCCTTGCCTTCATCTTTGTAGGAAATCGCTTGGTAACTTTGGCAAGCAAGTGGTGAACTCTGTTTTTTGTCCTATATCCTACATTAGGCAGGTTAATCTACATTAAGCGCTTTAAGTATTATTGATTTTCATTTATAGCTGATATGTACTACAAACATGTAGTACTATAAAAAACATTCCTACACTACACATAGCGGTGCAGAAAATGGGTTATGTTGCTAAAAACTAAGTACTTCTGAGGGCAGTGCCTCGAAGGTCAGAGTCTTAAAGGTTTACGTCTGGCAGTTGAACTGTTTCTAGTTTAGCCCCTTCCAAAGAAATGCAATTGCCTTAGCAAAAAGTTTGCCAAACTCTTTTGGTTCCTTAATCTACACTACAGCAATTTCAGCTAGCCAGTGCCAATGGTTTAGAACTTGATATTGGCATAATCTAAGTATAGATCATTAATATTGGACAACCCGCCACTGGTAATGGTTAATTTAAATGGCATCAAACCCTTTAAGTTAACCTGGGTGAGATGATATATCCTCCATAACCGACATTTTGATCTGTTTCTCTGTTTTGATTATTTGAGAGCATTGTTTGAGGAGTGACCGTGAAGAAAATTCTTGCTCAACCCATTTACCTAGTTAGTCTTGCAGCTCTGACAATTGTTAGCAGCCCCCTATCTGCCCTTGCCGAAACGATTAGGGCAAATTCATCTACTGGAGATTTGAAAGCTGCAAAGGCACAATCTCCTGTAGCTGCTACTGCCGAGACTATCATTTTCTTTAGTGAACCTCTCGTTAGTCAGCCGAATGTAGGACAGACTCCAGAGGAAAAGCTTTCTAGTGCTAATTGGCAACCCCTTGAAGCCCAGACAACTTCGTCTCCAGCTAATTTCGAGTTCCAACCTTTGGCACAGATAGGCAATGACCAGAAAACTATCGGTACTAGTGATAATGTTATCACTGCTGAACCGAACTTAGGAAATTTAGAGACTTCTGCTGCTGCTCTGCTGGTACCGCCACAGGAATCCTCTGGGCAAGCCAATAATGCAATTGCTCAGAGAGATTTTGAGATTGGTCGTCCCACTCGCGGAGGTTCTAGCTACGTCGGTATTGGCATTAACCTTGGTCTTACTGATGAGGGCACCGCTCTCGGCGATATTGCCTTTGTGGTTAACAGCAAGCTAGGTTTAACTAAAAATATCTCATTTAGACCTGCTGCGGTTATCGCAGATAATGCTGTTTTTCTCCTGCCCGTCACTTACGATTTTGCGATTGAGCCTGTCGATCCCTTTGAGCCAGTGCGTATAGCTCCCTTTGTTGGTGCTGGAATTGGTTTTGCTACAGATAGTGACAATTCCGTCGGCTTTGTACTCACTGGTGGTGTTGATTGGCCTTTTGCACGACAATTTGTTGCTAATGCCTCTGTCAATGTCGGCTTTTTCGACGATACAGATTTGGGAATTATACTGGGTGTCGGTTATAGTTTCCCTGGATTCTAAAGTATAGACGGGGAGATGGGGAGATGGGGAGATGGGGAGATAGGGAGATTATTTTAATTAATCATTTGTGTCTTCTAAACTCTTAACTATTGATTCCTGAATAACTCGGAAACTTCTGAATCAGAGCTTTTCTAGGAATGAGTTTTACTCAAACGAAAGTGCAATGCCATAGGCAAAACAGTTTACTGATGACCTAAATGTTTGCTACAAATACTTTTAACAGTGATAAGTTTTATAGCAATACGCGAGCAGTGCGTTTACAGATTCATCTGAAGAAGAATTGCTGAAACCTTTGTTTGGCAAGCTTTTCCATCCCCTGTTCCCTGTTAAGAATTCCCAGCGCGAAGCGCTATAAGTAAAAAGCAATAATTAATAAATGTTTTGATTGTCACTTATTACTTATTACTTATTACTTATTACTTAAAGTCAGATGATTTAATTTAGGTTTCGGGACTAACAGTACCAGTCACATCGAGCTTGCCATCTGACTTCACTGTCCAGATATCATAATCGCCGATAACATCACCATTTTGATCAATATCGACATTACTGCTAGCTCCTTGATAGTTAATCTCCTCACCATTGCGCACTAACTCCATCGCTTCACAAAGATCTGTGACTTCTTTGCCAGGAGCGTTAGAGATTTCCAGAACTTTGCTTTTAATACCTTCGCCGGTATTGGCATCTGCTGCCTCTGCTGCCAGCATCATTAAGGCAGCAGCATCATAGCTGTGTGGTACAAAGGGAGTCAACTCTTTACTAGTTTTCTCTGTCCAGAGTTTGGTGAAATTTTCTAGCCCCTTACCATTGGCACCTGGCACTGTACCAATTGCACCGGCAAGTAGAAACTTACCATCCCTATTCTTACCCACTTGTGCTGCAAAATCTTCAGATTTGACGCCATCAGTTAGCATCACCGTTACTCCTGTAGCTAAACCTTGTTGATAGGCAGATTTAAGTAGTAGAGAGCCAGTTTCAGCATAGAGTACAGCAGCCACTGCCTCAGGCTTAGTACCAAAGGCAGATGCTGCCTCACTGTCGAAGGTTGCAGCTTTGGGATCGTAGCGAGTGGGTTTATTTTTGTTGACAACAGTACCACCCAACTTCTCGAAAGCTGCTATAAATTCCTGTTCAAAGCCAACTCCATAGTCGTTATTAATGACAGCAGTAGAGACTCGCTTAAAACCTTTCTGGTTAGCTAGTTTTGCTAGCGCCCTCGCCTGATAAGTATCTGGGGGGGCAGTACGTGCCCAATAGCCTTTAAACTCACCTTTTTGAGCTTGTTGAGTAAATACTGGGCTGGTGCTACCTGGCGAAATCATCATCACCTTGTTGCGCACGGCAATGGGTAAAGCTGCAGTAGAAACACTACTGGCAAAAGCACCGATAACTCCAGCAACTCGATCTAATTCGGTGAGCTTGGTCATCGCATTAAGACTAGCATTGGGATCAGTTTGGCTATCTTCTACTATTAGTTCTACCGATTGCTCATTGACGCCGCCACAAGCGTTAACTTGGTCTACTGCTAAACGGACTGCATCAGGGAAAACTGCTCCAATGGAAGCTAGATCTCCAGTTGATGGCGTTAGCGTGCCCAGTTTTAGCCCTTCTTCTCCAGTGGTACTACTGTTGGTGGTGTCTTGACAAGCTGCACTCAATAACCCAGTTAGGGAAATAGTGATTGCCAAAGCCATGGCACTAGGGCGTTTGAACTTCCGGGACACCAAATTAGAATTAAGGCTACTAGCTGAGGCGGGTTTATTCATTAAAATCTCCTCTTACTCTGCTCTTTCAATATCTACATCAGGATAATAATGAAAGAGGCAATTATTTCAATCTAGATTGTATGGCAACTATAACACCATGCCAGATTATCCAAGTTTCAATTGACCACACTCAACACTTTCCCATCACCTTGTAAGCAGAGTTGTTAATTTTGAATAGTTGGCTATTACTCTCGAAATAGAGCTATTTTTAGTTGAATTTGGAGCAGATGCTGCTGAAATTTAGGATTTGGCTTATTCTTGGCTACTGCCTTCATAAATTTAGCAAAATTAATCTTCCGGCATGGCATGGGTAGGGAAGCTGTAAAGTAAAGAAAAATTGATTAATTCTGAATCGCACTTGACATTATCCTGATTAGCTGAAATTATAGATTCGGACATACTCTGTAACGTAAAGGTTACACTAATACAATCGTGCTTTGGGATTGAAGTCCTTTTTGCTCGAAGTTTTGTTGAACTAAGAGGCTACTCAGTTTTGTCTTTAAATACTATCCCAGCTAAACTTTTGATAGCTTGTTGTGGACTGAGCTACACGCTTAGAGTTAGTGCCTGGTAAATAGTAAGCTGTTAATTAGGTTCTATTTAGTTTTAGACCTAGAGAAAAGAAAGTTTTCCTAAAATTCAATTTCACAAAGCAACCAGATTGGACAGTAATTAGCTTTTTCTTGTTGTCGATAACAGCTAATTACTTCTTGGCGTTTGTTGAGTAATCATCATCGCTAGCGTTAGTATTTCATAACGCTAGATCCATGCTGTATAAAAATCCATTGCCTTAATTTAAGTCAGGAGTTGAGCTATATGTACTTACAAGAAGAGCAACAAAAAACTTACGAGGAAAATGGTTTTTTGCTTTTAGATAATCTTTTTTCTCAAGATCAGATTGAAACGATAACAACTAAATTATCAACTAATTCTTGGGAAGGTAAACCCGGAAACGTTTTAGAAGAAGATGGAGGAACACTACGAGCGATTCATGAGGATCCAACCGAAACTGGTTTATTGGATAAAATCTCAAAACATGCTCTAATTGTCGAGCCAGCAATGCAAATTCTTGGCAGCCAAGTCTATATACATCAATTAAAAATTAACTTTAAGGCTGCCTTTAATGGTGATCTCTGGCCGTGGCATCAAGATTATATCTATTGGCAACAAGAAGATGGC
This sequence comes from Symploca sp. SIO3C6, assembly GCA_010692425.1. Taxonomy (GTDB): domain Bacteria; phylum Cyanobacteriota; class Cyanobacteriia; order Cyanobacteriales; family Coleofasciculaceae; genus SIO3C6. Next base: position 13,307 of record JAAHHJ010000004.1, read on the forward strand.
ATGCCAACACCACGAGCAGTCAATGTTATGATTTTCCTCGAAGAAGTTAACGAGTTCAATGGACCGCTTTATATTATTCCTGGCTCTCATAAACAAGGAGTAATTACCTCTCTACAACGGACTGAGGAAGATTCTGCTGATCCAGAAGCTCCTGAATGGATATCGAGTTTTCAATCCAACCTCAAATACACTACCCCTGAAGAAACAGTTAGCGAGCTAGTAAAAGAATTGGGAATTGAAGCACCCAAAGGTAAGCCAGGATCTGCGCTATTTTTTCATCCCAATTGCGTTCATGGTTCAACTAATAACATTTCTCCATTTTCTAGAAAAATTGCGATTATCACCTATAATAGTGTCGAAAATATTCCGATTACTGTAGGAAATCCACGTCCTGACTTCTTAGTTGGTCGAGACTATCAAGCGATCAAACCTTTACCCAACCAAGCCTTAATCGTCTAAAACATTTAAGTAAAGAGTAGGGTTAGAAGGAATTAGATTGTTCGAGCAGCGTCAATCTAATCCTTACTTTAATTGCTCTACATCTAAATAACTGTCACAAGAAGGCAGAAGATAGAAGGCTCCAGGGCTTTATGTTTATGGTTTGGAAGAAGCTTGGACTCCTCCTTTCCCCCTTCCGTACTCAAGGACAGGGCTTGTATCCTCAAGGGGTGAAGTTAAAAAGAAATGCTTCACCCCTTCTGCCCTGGAGCCCTGGAGCCTTCCAAGGCAAAAGCCTTGGTCACTGACAAGCTATACCTAAGATATAGGAGAGAATACACATGAGTAACTGGGAAAGTACATTTAAAACTAAAACTATAGATCCAGAGAATCTACTAGATAAATACGATAAATATGCCGAAGACTTTGATGAACATGTAAAAAACGAATTGTGTGGAACTGGGGAAAACACTCCAGTGGTAGTAACTGCCAAAGTTTTTTCAGAAACAGTCCCCTCTCAAGATTCTATGAAAATATTAGATGCTGGATCAGGTACAGGGGAGCAGGGAGAGCAACTAGTTAAATATGGCTACAAAAATATAGAAATTACAGCTTTTGACCCATCTGAAGGAATGTTGAATGTAGCCAAAAAAAGAAATATATACTCAGAGTTTATCCAAGGTTTTTTACCAGACTCTGGATTAGCTTCTGATTATTTTGATGCTGTCATTTGTGTGGGTACTTTTACTCCAGGACATGCTCCAGCTGAATCACTGCGAGAATTGGTAAGGATTACTAAAAAGGGTGGTTATATCGTCTACAGTATTCGTAAGCACTTTTACGAAGATCTAGATAGTCGCTTTCAGGAAGTAGAAGCAGAACTCACCAAAGCTAATAAGTGGAAGATGATAGCCAAAAGAGAAGATGAATATCTGCCCGCTCAGAACATCAAAGGTTATTACTTTAGTTTTCAGGTATTAGACTAACTCTCTCCTTTAATTAATTCTGGTTCAATGCTCCTGACTTGGATATTCTTGTTCAATTTCTGTTTCTGAGTTAGGAGCATCAGTTAGAGGCTTAACCACTTTAGCAATCGCTTGTCCGATAAAATCTTTGATAAACTCATCCCGGCGACTAAGTTGGAACTGTCGTTGCACCACCTCGGTAATACCACCATCCCCCCAATCTTGGTCATTACGGAAATATTCAATAAAACTCTTACCAGCAATTCTGGTTAGATAAGCAGCTGTCACACCTTGAATTGCCTTGCCTACCAACAAGGTAGCAACATTAAGGTGAAGTGCGGTAGTTAGCAATTGAATCGCTCCTTTAACAATCCCTAAACTCGCCAAAGTTTTGCCCAGAGAAAGAGCTAATTCTCTACCTCGTTCCATATTAAGTTCACAGCCGTAGATTCTGCCGATTTCCACAACCATTTGAGCATTTACCGCCGCAGTTGCTAATAAATCCACCACTGGCAAGGGCGTTATCGAGATTACACCAGCTCCTATCCACTGGAAGCGCTCCACTACTTTCTGTGCTTCCCGTCGGCGCTGGCCGTCAATTAGATTTCTGGCTTCTTCTCCTAAGCGTTGGGATTGCAGTAGGATATTATCTGCTACCAAGTCTTCCCCTTCTGAGCGCAAAATTGCCGCCAGACGTTTTATTAAAGGCATAATCTCAGGTTCTGGCTGGAATAATTCGCCACCTTCAAGCCTCACCGACTGGGGAGCGGCAGCAATTGGTACCACATCTGAGGCGGCAATAAAGCCCCGCAGCCTTTGTCGCAAACGCGCCAAAATCTTTTCTACATCAGCTTCAGTATAAAGGTCAGTTTTATTGAAGACTAATAGCGATCGCTTCCCAATCTCTGCTAGCCTTTGCAGGGGCTCATATTCAGATTGCCGTAGGTCATTATCCACAACTAACAATAGTAAATCGGCTTCTGTTGCCAACTGCCTTGCTATTTGCTCCCTTTGGGTACCAGCTACACCTGCCTCTAGAATCCCAGGTGTATCGGCAATTAGAATTTGGCGATTTAATCCCTTCAATTTCAAGCGATAAGTCTCCCCCACCTCCGTCGTACCCATCGGCGCACCAACTTTACCCACGATCCGTCCAATCAAGGCATTGACTAAGGAAGTTTTTCCGGCTGAACCCATGCCAAATACCACTACCATTATTTCTCGGCGAGAGAGCAGTGATTCAATCTCCTGGGAGCGGCGCAGCATGGCTTGTTGTGCCACTTCGTCCTGAATTTGTGCTACCTGCTGCCTCACTGCTTTCAGGGTTTCGGTGGCTGCCTCAGTTTTGGCTTGGGGTACTTTCGGTTCTAAGGGACGCCAAGAGGGTTGTTGCCGAGAACTTCTGAATAAACCCGTGTAGTAAATTAAGGCGAAGATTAATGTCCCTAGTAAGACAATTAACAACAGTGCCAGTAAATTTGCTAGCAGTGGCGCTGTAAAGGCAATTTGGATATAGAGTCGGTAGAAGGAATCAATCAGCCACAGGGTTAGCAGCAGAATCAGGCTGAGACCAATAATTAGTGTTAATAGGCGTGAAAGGCGCATGGAAGCAAAGGGCTAGGAGTTTTTACTGTCGCCAAGAAATTAGACCATAGTCTATTAACTTACTTCCTTCCATCTTATTTTTAGCTGACTTTCCTCAATGTCACTTGTTAGGAAAAAAAGAGGAGAGTGTAGGAGGTATGGGAAGTGTAGAAAAATATTACTTGTGTCAATAAGCAAAAACAATTATTTCCTAGTAATCAGTTTTTAATTCATAATCAATCATTTGTATCTTAACTTTACATTAGGGGGATTATTGAGAATATTCTCATTTACTGTGAGAATTGACTGATTTAGTTGACAATGGGAAAATTACTATAGATATATAATTGGTTATTTTATTGCCCAAAAATCTTAGTATCACCTAAAAAGCCTGATTTACCGTGTAATTTGAGCTAATTACACAGAACCGTAGGTTAACTTTAACTACCTTCGAGGGATGGATTTTTTGTTAAGCAATGTAAAGGACAAAATTATGCCCTTGACAGAGGTAGCATTTGATGAGGGCTGGAAGTAATAAGTAATAAGTAATAAGTAATAAGTTTGAACCATTCCAGTCCTAGATGTGTTGGTCTACAATTTCTTCACTCCCTGTGTTTGGGTCTATGCGCCTCAGTTTTTGCCGAAGATTTTTCCTGCATTGGAGCCTAATTTGGCGGAAAAATTGGCGATCGCTCTGCGCTACCCCCTTGGGGTAATCGCTTTTACTGTATTGCTTTTTATACTTACGGTAGTCTGTTAGGATTTTTCGCCACAATTTCTGCAATTGCGGTAAAGCCGAACATTTCTGAATCTGACAAGCAACAGCATTTTTCCACTGTTCCAATTTTCGATAACTGATAAATTGTCCACCCACATCACGGCGATGTACAAAAACCACATAGGCCCAGCATTCAACACGCACAATCAAGTGCTGGGGAATTTTAAGCAATCTCGCAATATCACCAATACTGATACGGAGTTTCTGAGCAGGTTGGAGGTAATTAAATAGAGTAGTCATAGTTCATGGTTCATGGTTCATTGCTCATAGTTCATTGCTCATTGCTCATTGCTCATGGTAGGCGCTCCGCACATGCTGCGCAAACATTTGGTTGGTATAAGGGCAGTTGTGGAATACAAACCCAATGAACAATCAACAATCAACGATGAACAGTTTATGATTCATTAGCTTGGTATCCGACAGTTGTGGTACACATTCCCAATGAACCATGAACAATCAACGATGAACAATTAACTAAACTGCTGCGCATAAAATCGAGCATAACGCCCACCAAACTCTAAAAGCTCTTCATTGGTTCCCGACTCTACAATTTGCCCAGCCTCTAAAACCAGAATACGATTTGCACGGCGCACAGTTGCCAATCTATGAGCAATAGTAAAAACAGTGCGTTCCTTCATCACTCGCTCTAGTGCTTCTTGCACTAAAGCCTCCGATTCTGAGTCTAAAGCACTAGTGGCTTCATCCAGAATCAGAATTCTAGGATTAAGGAAAACAGCACGTGCGATCGCAATTCTTTGTCTTTGTCCTCCAGATAAATTAACTCCCCTTTCTCCTACCCAGGTATGATAGCCCTGAGTAAGGTTAATAATGAACTGGTGAGCATTAGCTATTTCTGCGGCAATCTGGACATCTTTAAGGTTAAATTCCTGTTGACCAAAAGCAATATTCTGGGCAATCGTACCAGAAAATAAAGTCATCTCCTGAGGAACAATACCAATTTGAGAGCGCAGACTCTTAAGGGTAACATCCCCAATATTGATACCATCAATTAAAATATCCCCAGCCTGTGGCTCATAGAAGCGAGGGAGCAAATTAACCAGAGTACTTTTACCAGCACCAGAGGGCCCAACTAAAGCCACAACTTCCCCTGGGGATACTAACAAACTCAAATTTTTAAGCACAGGCTGCTCGGCTGAGTAAGCAAAACTAACATTTTGGTACTCCACCTTACCGCTAACAGCTGGCAAAACCATAGCATTCGATTTTTCCACCACCGCTGGCTCAATTGCCGCCAATTCAAATATCCGCTCAACAGAAGCTTCCCCCTGTTTAAATTCATTATAGTTACTAGTAATATGTGCGATCGGGTCAATTAGCAATCCCACACCAGCCAGATAGCTGACAAATTCCGTACCCTTCAAATTACCTAGAGAAATCTGCCACCCTCCCAGAAAAAATAGCAGTAAGACACTCATCGCATAGAGAAAACCAACCACTGGGTTTTGAATTGCCTTAAGATGTTCAGCGGCATATTTTGCTTGACGATTATATTCTGCTTCTTGGGCAAAGCGATTAATTTCATAATCTTGGGCAGCGAAAGCTTGTACCAAACGAATTCCACTAAACACCTCTGTCAGCAAAGCCGAGAGATTAGAAATACGATTTTGACTGCGGCGGGAAAACGTGAGCATTTGTTCTCCAAACCAACCAATTAAAATACCCATTAATGGTGCAGTCACTAGCGTTGCCAAAGTCAGCTGCCAGTTGAGATAAATCATATAACTCAATACCACCACCAGCTGCAAGATGCAGGGAATAAAATCATGAAAAACTTTATTAACTACTTCCCCAATTCTGTCGATATCTTCAGTAAAGCGGTAAGTCAAATCACCGGTTTGAGCCTTTTCAAAATAGCCGAGACTGAGACTATGTAGGTGAGAATATAGTTTTTTTCTAAGATCGAAAGCAACAGCAAGAGAAGCTTTAACCATTAAAGAATCCTGACCATATTGCAGGATCTTTTGTACTAGAAAAACCAGGATTAAAACCAATGCTAAGCGTCCCAGCCCTACCATATTACCCTGTCCCATTAAACTGGCAATTTCACCTGCCAATTCTGCCTGTATCGGCCAGAAGACTGTAAACCCTAAAGTGCAAATAAAAGCTTGAGTTATAGTTTTCCATTGAGGGCGAATGTAAGGCAGCAGTTGCCAGTAATTAGAGCGCGATTTCAAGATGGAGTGTCCTACAACAAAGTAAGCTTAACGCTATTTATTATTGCCTAATATATACCTACGCCGACTCTTCGAGTACAGCGTAGGCTTATGACTTCATAGCCGCTTGCCCTCTGAGCTTGCGGCTATCGTATCTGGCTGAGACGTGGAGCTTTTTGCAAATTAAGCTAAATAACGACAATATCACTGAAGTCTAGAGACGGCGCACCGGAGAGCTTAGCAAATTGCACTTGCCTCCGCACTCCTGTACCATCAGCATCAAAGAACAAATCACCAGTCTTCTTATTGTAAATAAATCGGTCATCAGCATCCTGAGCTGAAGTTCCCAGGGTAAATTGCTCTGATTGTAGTGTACCCAAGGTAAGTCCACCTCCAAAGCCGTAGCGGGATACATGAATCTCATCCCCCTGATACTGTTTGAAGTCTTTAACGGTATCAATTCCTTGATAGGGACTGTAGAAGACGAAATCATCTGCTCCTGAGCCACCGGTGAGGGTATCTTTGTCAGAGTAGAAAATGGGATAGTCGATTATTAACTTATCTGATACCAAGGAATCAGAATTAACGGTGAGGGCATCACTCTCAAAGCTTCCTACTGTCGACACACCACCAGTGAGGGCATCTTGTGTACCTGCATCAGTTGTGATTTCAGCAGTTTCTGCGTAGGCTATTACAAAAGGAAAGAAACGAGTATTACCAACGATAGTATCGTCGCCTTTGCCACCGTTGATACTGTCGTTGCCATTGCCGCCTTCCAGATAGTCCTTACCAATACCACCATCAAGTTTGTCATTGCCGGCTTCGCCATAAAGCTTGTCGTTACCCTTACCGCCAGATAACTTATCGTTGCCACCACTAGGATAAGGGTAATAGTAGCTAGTGCTGAGGTATGGGTATGGATAAAAGTAGTTTCCAGAGTCACCATACAAGACGTCATTATCATTGCCACCATCAATGGTGTCACTGCCACCGCCACCATACATATAGTCATTACCGCTACCACCATACATTAAGTCATTGCCACCAGCAGGATAGGGGTAGGGGTAAGGATAGTAAGTCAGGCTATTGCTAGAGGTTATAGTGCTGGAGGTTGTGGTACTTGAGTATAACGGGTAGATGTAGAATCCAGAGTCTCCATACATATAGTCGCTGCCACTGCCACCATAAAGCTTATCGCCGTCGCCGCCACCGGAAAGATAGTCATTTCCACTGGCACCGTAGAGACTATCTTTACCAATACCACCATAGAGACTGTCGTTACCAATACCACCATAGAGCAAGTCATTTCCACCCTCGCCGTAAATTACGTCATTGCCACCGCGCCAGGCTATAACCCAGTCATTTCCTCCTCTAGCCAAAATTAAATCGTTTTTGGGAGTATCGAAAATGAGGTCAGAATAGGGAGTACCTTCAATTAAGTAGAAGGGAGGGATATATGGAAACTTGCGTAATAAAGTTAGTGATTCGGTTGTAGCTATTGATGTTGTAGTTATTGATGCTGAAGCTTCTAGATTGGTTGATGGTAGTGCTTCTGGCAGTAAGCTTTCTATATTCTGGGAATCATCAATTTGAGTTACTTCCTCCAGTGGTGTTTCTGTTTTCAGGCTATCGCTGAGAGTAGCTAAATCTTCTGTAGATAGCTCGGAGGAAAGCTCATTGAGGTCTAGATTGAATGCTTCAGGCATATTTTATTTCCTCATTAGTGAAAATTCAGGTAAGTAGATAAACATCTATATAGCGTTTCTCAAATTGATGAGTTATAAACCCTAGGCTTTAGAGAATAGGGAATAGGCAAGAAAATGAAATATATCTCACTAATTCGATAATTGCTATAGAAATGCCCACTAACAGTAATTAAAAACAATTCCAACCTAGCCAGGTTGCCAGGTTGGCAGTGATGCTTATCAATAAGTTTATTTAACTCTGGACAGAAAATATTTTATGCAATTTTTGTTCAATTTTTTATATAAAAACAAATTTTTGGATTTAAGTAATAAGTAATAAGTAATAAGTAATAAGTAATAAGTAATAAGTAATAAGTAAGAGGGAATAGTAGACGGTAACTATATATAGCAGTACGTATTAAGGTTAGGACAAGCTAAATCGCTAAAACTTTGTCAAATTCTGCCTTCTGCCTTCTGCCCTGGAGCCTTGCGCGTAGCGCTATAGATTACTAGGAAATGGTTTGAGTTCACTTAAGTGAATTTTTGCTATTAGCCCGGAAATTGATTTCTGGGCGGTAAAAGTAGCTGACTGAGGAATTGGTAATATCTCAGTCAGCTCTTTTTCGGTTAAAACTGAATTGGAAATAAAGGTAGGAGCTTGCTCAAAATGCTCTCCCTATCTCCCCATCTCCTCATCTCCCCATCCCCCCATCTCCCTCCTTAATCCAACCTACTTCCTAGTTATTTGAATTCTGGTTATTGGGTGGCTCAAAGATGAGTTCAAACTTAATTTCGGCAATTTGTTTACGGCAGAAGTTTAGATTCCTTTCGGCATCGACACGACTGCGGTAGCGACTAATTACTACCCATTGCACTGGGGAAATTAGACGCACGATTGTCCAAGGCTCATTGCTGTTTTGATCGTACATAATGAGTGTGACTCCTTATATGTTATTTGGAGCCAGAGCCAGCTCCTAAGTTTGAACGGCTACGGGCTGGCTTCTGACTTTGTCGTAACTGCAATTGTTACAACAATTTAAATTTATCACTTAAGGAAGAAAATAACAAGATTTTTTAATAAAAAAACATAAACTAGCCCTCACCTCCAACCTCTCCCAACTTTGAGAGAAAGGAGGCTAATATCAATCTCTTAAATTCCTGCTATGTATAAATCCCCGCGTCTCCCCATCTCCCCATCTCCCCCTCTCCCCATCCCCCCATCCCCCCATCTCCCCATCCCCGTTAATGACGACACTTATGCCATTGTTTCGTCAGCCACCAAGCAATTCCTCCTGCTACTAATCCAGCAACAATACTGAAAAAAACTAATACAGTGAAGGGATGTATTGGGTGATCGTGAAATTTAATAACATTCCATTTAATTGGATTTTGTTCTGTTATTTGACCAGAGCTAGAGGCAACAATTCCTCCTACTGTCACTCCAGCGCTAGCGGCAAAAATAGTTAGTTGTAGTTGACGATCGCTTTCTTTTTCTCTGTCTTCTCGTTTGCGATCGCGTTCTGCTTGATCTATTGCTACGATACCACGAATTGAGTTAATTGCTTTCTCTAGTAAACTAGAGCCTTGGACGAAGTAGCCTAAGTCTCCTTGAATTTGCTCTTGATAGGTGCGGCAATTTTCTTGGGAAAATGCTTCTAGGAAACTTAGGTCTGATTCTGATTCTAGATGATTGCTAATGAAGTTTAACTTACTATTGTAATTATCGGTATGAATGATGATACTGTTGCGGCTAAATTCTAAATCTCGAAGTAAGCTACTATAGCTGACGTTTTCTTTAACTAATTCTTTCAGTTTATTCTTGAGATAATTAAGTTCTTTTTGGCTGAGAGTATTCTCTGAGGATAGTTCTAAAAATAGTTCTTGGATGAATTTTTCAGTCTCTTCATATTTTTTATATAACTGAAGATAAGTTGACCTACTATTTTGAAATTCTGTAATTATCTTATTGCGATAATAAAATAAGTCTACGATCCTGGTATAGGATTTCTGTAGGTTTTTATCGGTTATTGATTTAGAGAAAAGCCACACTAGGATGTGTCGATATCTCCCCTGGTCATTAATGAGTCCGTATTCAAAAATAGGACTGCCGAATAATTTGCCCTGACGGTGAAAGCTAGGAACTTTGCTGGGTTCGATTACAAAGGCTCCGATACATTCATCTGCCAGTTTTTTCAAAGATTTATCATCTCTTTGATCTTCAGCTAACCAAGAGGTGATGATTAAAGTTTGTCCCCAGTTACTATTAATCTTGTCAGGCAAAAAGCAGTAGTCTGGATTTAACTGTTTTAATACAGAAACATCTACAGATTTAATTTGCTTGCCATTATTTAATTCAGGTTCAGGAAAACCAATGGTAAAACCTAGTCCGTAGCTGTCATAGAGCTGGAGAGGATAGACGAAACCATCCAAGGGCAATTTTTCGTCTTGGTAATAAATTGCTGTTTGGATTTCTAAGACAATTTCTTTTGGTTCGTTGCCTGCTAGTAGTTCAAAGCGTTGGTTGTGAGGTCGTTCTGATTTTAAAGGGAGTTGTTGTTTAATGTAAAACTTGGCAAAGATGTCATCGCATCTTTGCCAAAGTAAGTCAGGGTTTTCTACAGCCCCTTGTTTACCGACATCTGGGGTTTTGAAAAGGTGAAAGGCAAAGAGGTGGATTCTAGGAGCATAGAGTTTAAGATTCATTCATTATTGCGGTTTCGGAGTTTTGAATAGATTATTTCTCGTTATTATTCCTCTCTGTTTGAGGTACTTGACTAGGATTCTGTTGCTGCTTAGCCTTCTCTTTTACTTGTTCTCTAATTATGGAAATATTTTTCTTGATCAGTTCTTCTTCTTGACGATTACTACCTTCAGGTGTCCAACTACGGGAAATTACAGTAATTGTTCTTAAATCGTCTCCTAGGGGTTGATTCTGAGCACACCAATCGACAATGGCTTTAGCGAAGGGGCGATATTGTTCATTATCCAGTTGCCCTAAGGTTTGGTCTAACTGAGCCCAACCCTTTGCCAGGCTGGGATTAGAATAATTAGAGTCTTGTAGTAGCTGACTAAAGCCGGAGATGATTTTAGCTTCATTCATGGGATTAATTGTGAGTAATTAAATAGTTTTGACTTCTACTGTCCAATGGTACAAAATGCAGCCCAGTATAGAGGTTGCTCGAAAGGGGTATCACTTGATGATAAGGTGAGGTCTATTTCGACTTCCTCTTGGTGTTCTTCGTCTATATCCAATAATTGTAACCATTTACGAAATTCTTCCTTAGTAACATTTCGTAACCATCTTTGAGCTTGATTGAGAGCTGTTGCTATCGAGATTTGGTTTAAGGATAACGCCGAGGATGAGTTAATTTGCTCAATAATGTTTTGGTAAAACTTAATCATCAGAAAAGCAGTAGCACGATCATCAACAGCCCAGAGACTAGCCACTATACTAGGACTGCCAGCTACCAAGAAACCACTAGGTAAGCCGATATACTCATCTGTAAAACTTTTGGAGTCAGTTAAAGCCGTTTCACAGGCAGAGAGGGTAACGAGACGACAGGGGCGCACATCGAGAGTAAAGATTTCCTCTAAAAGAATAGATTTTTCTCTGTCAATCCAGTCTCCATCTGGGGATTGAAGATAGCGGGTTTTATCTGCTTCTGATTGTTTTGGATTGGAAGCATTAGCACCATTTAGTGCCAGGGTAGAACGGAGAGGAAATTTAAAATCAAAGTAACCATGACCAGCAAAGTGGATAAAATTGGCTAAGCGCAATTGTTTCTTGGTGTCTTTTCTATCCCAGACTTCTTTAGTTGCTTGTTTTTCTTGGAGAATCTTAGCTTGTGGCTCAAAATAGCCTTTAATTGCTTCCACCTCTGCTTTCGCAAAGTTGAGGTCTTCTGTCGGGTTTTGGATCGCAAATAAACGTTTTTTAGTGACTGGCAGAGATTGAGGTTCGCTGCAACGCTTTTTACTCAATTCCAATAATTGACAGCTAGGGGCATAGCGCACACCTTGAGGATATAAATCTAACAGATAGGAAGCTCTCGCCTTTAAAGCATGGAGAGGGAATAGATGTAGATAGCGATGGGGAATGAGAATCAGTTGCTTGCATTCTTTTGGTATTTTTGAGATAATCTCATCTATATCTAGGATTGTGCCTAATTTTGTGAGGCGACTGCTAAGTTGCTCAGTCCAAGCTCTTTTATCCCCTCTATAATCCTGTAGATACTCCTGTTGCCATTGCTCCAACTCTCGCAGTTGCTCAGAGGAAGATTGCCAAGCATAGGGTTGGCTGTGGTGGTGACTAATGAGGAAGGTATAGAATCGCTCTTCAGTAAGAAACCACTCAATGACTGCAGTGTGTTCATCAAGCTGAGCCAGAATATCCTGATAGCCAATAGGTTGAACTGCTTGAGTTAAAGCATAGGCTGGATCTAATAGGAGAATTTCCTCTAGTACCTCATCAAATTGTTTTTGTAAATCCTCTAACTCTTCCCGCAAGCGTTGAGCGTAAATTTGGTTAGGATTACTCTCTGGCTCTTCTGATTCTGTGCCAAGACTATCGGAATTTGGCTCTAACTGCTCTGGCTGACTTTCTGGCTGTAATTCTTCAACTATGCCTAACTCTGCCGAAATATTTTGAACATCCCTCTGTAAATTAGTAGCTTGCAGTCGCGAGCCTTCACCCAGATTATCTAGCTGCTGTTGTCTATCGGTGATTTTCTCTTTCAGCCTATCTAATTTTTTAATAGTGCTTTGGCGAATTTCCTCACCCTTCGGCTTGAGTTGCTCGTCACTGTCGGCAAAAATTTGGACGAGATTACGAGCCTTACTACGCTCAACATATTCTATTGCCAAATCCGGTTGCTGATTATTGAGGCAAGCAGGTACTACCTTGGTATAGACATCAATTGCCTCTTCCATAATCTCCTTACGCCGTTGGTTACTGCTTGCCCAACTGCAGCTAGTTTCCACGGCTTCAATAGCAGCCCTGTAACCCTCTATCGCTTCTGACCATTTTTCCACTTTGAAGGCAAAATGACCAAAATCTCTACCAGCTTTAACCCTTCTCAGGGGAAAGGCAGTAGGTTTGAAAATTTCTAAGCAGGAGCGGAAATGGGTAAATGCTTCTTCAATCTGGTTAAGATCACCGTAAGCAGTAGCCAGATTGTATTGAATTGCTGCCCAATATTCAGGAAACGCCTCACGGGTGTAAACTTCTAGGGAGGTTTTTAAAAAGGAAATTGCTTGCTCACTTTCCCCTGCTTCCCGATAGGCATAGCCTAGATTATTTTGGGTATCTGCCCAATATTCAGGAAGCGCCTCACGGGTACGAACTTCTAAGGAATTCTGGTAAGCTGCGATCGCCTGCTCAAATTGCTCTGTCTCAGTGTAAGCAATGCCCAGATTCATTTGAGTCATTGCCCAATCTTCAGGAAAAGCCTCACGGGTGTAAACTTCTAAGGAATTCTGGTAAGCTGCGATCGCTTGCTCAAATTGCTCTGTATACGAGTAAACAAGGCCCAGATTCATTTGAGCCATTGCCCAATCTTCAGGAAAAGCCTCACGGGTACGGACTTTCAAGGCAGCTTGGTACAAGGAGATTGCATGCTTGAGGTTTTCTTGGCGATCGCCCCGTATCCTATTAATATAGTAATTACCAAGATCATTTTGGAGTATAGCCCAAAGGTAAGGGGAAGTGTGGCGAGTATAAAACTTGCTTAGAACCTCATCACCAGCGATCGCAATTTCAAGGTTACTAGCTCTGTTACCCCTAGGGAAGTCGTAAATAAAGTAACCAAACCTAAAAAGTTTATCTGCCTGGATTCCTCGTTGTCTTCGGTTGGACTTTCTTAGTTTCAGCTCAGCATCTTGGCGCACCAGTTGAGCAAAGCTATCGTCGAGCTTATCCTGATTCTCTGCAAACAGCCGATAAAGCTTTTTCCGGTTTCCTTTCCCAGCTTCTTTCAAAAGTTGCTCAAACAACTTGCGATAAGTAGTGCCTTTATTTTCTTGTGGTGCAAAGCCTTTGCCACTAGTCATGCCATCGAGTAGTCCAAACTTGCCCTCATTCTTCATAATGACTTCTGGATTTCTCAATGGCAATCCGGAGGGTTTGGGGAAGAGAGGGGGAGATGGGGAGAGGGGGGGAAGGTTTATTACTGTTTTATCGATTGCTGCAAAAGCCACCGGGTTAAATTGGGAGCAAGGCGATAGAGATTTGTGGCAATGGCTCCAGTGGCAACGACAATTTCTGCTTGGGGAGACTTAATTAAATTCCAAATATCCTCAGCCACAGCTTCAGGTTGACTGGCTAGGGGGCTTTTAAGCATTTCCTCCATCTGCTGACGAATTCTTTGATTTGAATTATCTCCCTCCCCACGAAATACTGCCCTTTCGAGAAAATCACTATTAGTAACGCTGGGATGCACCCCACAGACATGTATTCCTTTTGGCTCTAATTCCAGGCGCAGAGTTTCTGTCAAGCCAGTGACAGCATACTTGCTAGTACAATAAGCACTCATATGTGGTAAGGGCATCTTGCCACCAAAAGAGCCAACATTAATAATAGTTCCCTGGCGGCGCTCAAGGAAGTGAGGTAGTAGAGCGTGGATGGGATAGATATAGCCCCATAAATTAACATTGAGAATTTTCTGCCAATCTTCCAAGCTCGTCTGAGCCATCGGTGCTGTCATGCAGATGCCCGCATTATTGATCAAAACATCAACTTGAGTGTAAGTCTCAAGAGCCTTTTCTATCAGAATGTTGACCTGTTGGATATCAGTAACATCAGTAGGAATTGCCAGTGCTTGACCACCTTGCTCTTGAATTTTACCTGCTACTGCCTCCAAGCGGTCATGTTGACGGGCGGCGAGAACGACATTATAGCCCTTCCTTGCCAATAAATAAGCGGTGGCACGACCAATTCCTTGGGAAGCGCCAGTAATTACTGCTGTGAGAGTCATTTTGCTAGTTTTGGGAAAATTTGCTTGAAAAAAATTTATCGAAATCAACAAATATAGGTCAAATCCCCATCCAATTTATCCCCGCGTCTCCGTGTCCCTGTGTTTTCATATCCCCGCATCTCAATGTCTCCGTGTCTCTGTGTCCTCGCATCTCCATGTCCTCGCGTCCCCGCGTCTTTAAACTTTCTAAATTTAACGTAACAAACCTTTACAAATAGTTAAAGTTTTATTACATTAATGAAAGAAGCTAACTCACACCCAGTAGTAATCATGATTACCGTTCCAGAACTTCTCAAATCTAAGTCTCGCGCCAACGACTTAAAGACACGCATCGACTGGGGCGAGCCAGCTCTTACAATCATTGATGTTCGTTCAAGAGATGCTTTTAATACTAGCCGTATCATGGGAGCAATCTCTTTACCTATGGATGAACTAGTTGATCGAGCTTTAATTAATTTTGAATTAGTAAGGGATATTTACATCTACGGTTCCACCGATGAAGAAACAGCTACTGCTGCTAATCTTCTTAAAGAAGCTGGCTATCAAAATGTAGCGGAACTAGTTGGTGGTTTAGCAGCTTGGAAAGCAGCTGGTTTTCCAATTGAAGGAAACTCTGCTGTGATTGTTTAATTAACTTCCAAGCAATTCCCATAACAGGGAATTGCTTGGAGTTTATCCTCAATAAAACTTACGCACAATGGTCTTGAAACCTTGAATTTCCCTAGTGGTAATTTATGAATTAAGTAGTCGGACATAAATAAAAGCAACTGTGTAAACAGTTATCAAATCGCCCGGAGTTACCCTACACCCCACACCCCACACCCTGCCTCAACCAGTAACCTTTATCAATGTCGCAGGTACTTACCACTACCTCCGAGATTTGTGGTTATTCAACACCAGTCCCTACCCTTTTAACTTCATCTTTAGCAAGATTTTGCTCAGGATTATCCAGGAATTGACTCTGCAATCCCTGTGCCAATAAAGCTCGCTTCTGGAGCCATTGAGCAAGTAAAGCATCTATGGATACCGAACCAGCACCATTAATGGTAAAGAAAAGGAAACAGGATGCATAGATAGCCGAGAGTTCTAAATAAGGAATGCTAAAGCCAGCCACTAAAATGTGGTGATACATGGCAACACACATCGTACCAAATAAAGCCACAGCCGCTGGTCGAGTTAATAAACCGAGGGCGACTAAAGGAGCACCAATTAATTCAGTGAAAGCGGCGATATATGTAAGAAAAATGGGAAAAGGAAGTCCGATGTATTCCACATAGGCCTGGGCAAAACTTTCAATGTTACTTAGCTTATCCAAGCCGTTGTGAACCATCACCACACCTACCACTACTCTTAGCACTGCCCAAGCAAGCTGAAACTTGGTATCTGGCTCTAGATTTGGTCTCAATATTGCTGCTGTTAGAAGAGTGATACGTCTCATGAAAACTTGTTCCAAAAACTGTTAAAGCTATCTACAAGAATGAGAACGGATTTAGTAGTTTAACGTAGTCTCATCTTGAAGATTCTAGTAATTTGATGGCGTCATCTTCTTTTCTTCCTTAGAGTCTTACCTAGCCAAGAAGTTATCTAGGCTGAGATTAGGCTCTAGCACTAAACGCAGATGACTTTTTAAGCCTAAGCACCTAATCTGAGAAAGTTGTTAACTTACATGAATAGTGTAACTAAAGATTAAGCTGGTTGCCAGTAAGGTCATGTCCGCTGGGGTGAGCGAAAAAAAGGCGTGGGGAAATAAGTAAGCAGACGCGGAGACGCGGAGACGCGGAGACACGGAGACACGGAGACACGGAGAATTCAAGTCCCACGCAAAATTTCGTTCACTCTGTCTGCTGAAACACCCATAGTTATAACAATTTCCTAAATGACTGCCATGCATTTATACCCCTTGTCTGGGCATCTTCGTCTCTTGGCATCATCAGTTTTGTAAAGTTATGTTAACTTAATTATTAAGAAAGTTAAACAATTCTGCATTTACTATGGAACTAAATCAAATCGAAGCCTATATCGATAGTCCCAATCCTCAAGAGCGCATCAAGGCGATTACTGAATTGAGGAAATATACTCCTTCTGTCGTCGTGCCTTTACTGAAGCGACGCATGTATGACCAAGAATTTATCATTCGCTCCTTTGTAGCCATGGGCTTGGGAAGCAAGCAAACCGACGAAGCTTTTCAGGCGTTAGTTAACTTAATTGAATACGAAAAAGACACTAACGTGCGAGCTGAAGCAGCTAATTCCCTAGCTAAATACGGCGAGAGGGCATATCCTCATTTAATGCAATTGTTTGAACAAGACTCCAACTGGCTAGTACGATACAGCATTTTGGCTGCTTTGCCGGGAACTGATGCTCCCGAAATTGTTTTACAATTGTGTCTTTGGGGAATTGCTGGAGAAAATACTTTTATCCAGAAAGCGTCTATAGCTAACTTAGAAAAATTACAGGGAACATCCCAAGCTGAAGAGGCATTGGAGATTCTGCTGTCTCTAGCTAAGATAGAAGAGCCTGAAATTCGGGCACAAGTAGCCAGAGCCCTGGGCTATTTTGAGCAGCCAAAAGCCAAAGCGGCTTTAGTAGAAATGCAACAGGATCAAGACTACCGAGTTGTTGGTGCCACTCTCGAAAGACTATTGCAAAACTAGTATAATCATCAGAAGTGATTATGGTTGAGCCTCTGTTATCAGCGACAAGCAAAGCTGTAGCCATGCTCCCTAGGACAGCTTTGACATATCTAATTAATCAGCCAAGGATCTTCCGCTAAAATTGCCGAAGTACGCCTTCCTAACTGCTGTTGTTTAATTCTCTCCAAACTGCCAATAGGAATCGAAGCAATCAGCTGACGGGTGTATTCCTTTCGAGGTTGGCGATAAATATTCTCAGCTTGGTCTATCTCTTCAATTTTACCCTGATTCATCACCAAAATGCGATCGCTCATAAACTTCACCACACTCAAATCGTGGGAAATAAAAATGTAAGTTAGACCAAACTCACTCTGCAACTCCTTAAGCAGATTAAGTACCTGTGCCTGCACCGAAACATCCAAAGCTGAAACAGACTCATCACAAATGATTAGCTTTGGATTGAGTGCTAAGGCCCTAGCGATACAAATCCTTTGACGTTGCCCACCGGAAAACTCATGGGCATAACGGTTCATCCAGTCAGCATTTAAACCAACTCGTTCTAAAAGATAAGCAGCGCGATCGCGTCTTTCTTGGCCCTTACTATTAACATTATGGATTAGTAGAGGTTCCATAATCGTCTCCCCAATTTTAAAGCGCGGATCCAGGGAGCTAAAAGGATTCTGGAAAACAATTTGCATCTGTCGCCGCAAGCGCCGTAGAGGCTTACCTGCGAGAGCAGTAATCTCTTTACCTTCAAAGAAAATTTGACCACTGAGTGGTTCAATTAATCGCAGTATAGTCTTAGCCAGAGTAGATTTACCACAGCCAGATTCTCCCACAACACCCAAAGTTTCCCCTGGATAAACCTCAAAGGAGACATCATTAACTGCCATAATATAACGCTTAGTTTTACCAAATACTCCCCGCACCGGGAAACCAACCTGAAGATTGGAAACAGCCAGAAGAGGAGAAGTTTGAGCACTATGACGAAGCTCACCAGAATTAATCTTGGCAGAAGCAGACAAAGCTTGAGAATCTTGAATCCCTTGCTGAATTGGAACCAACAAATTATCCCCCTCTCCCCCTCTCCTCCTCTCCCCCTCTCTTCCCATCTCCCCCTCTTCCAACACTACCGCCTCAGGTATTCTTTCTTGAATAACCCGCTCACCACTTTCAGAAGTTGTGATTTCCATAAAGTCTGAGATTGTCGGCAGGTATTGCAAGCGCTTTTCCAGAGTAGGGCGACAAGCCAGTAAACCCTTAGTATAGGGATGCTGAGGATTAGAAAAAATCTGCATAACATCAGCGCTCTCAACAATTTTGCCCTGATACATCACTGCCACACGATCTGCAATTTCTGCAATCACCCCCAAGTCATGGGTAATAAACACTATCGACATACCGCGCTTATCGCGTAATTCTCTAAGCAAATCCAGAATCGCCGCTTGCACTGTCACATCGAGAGCCGTAGTCGGCTCATCAGCAATCAAAACCTCAGGGTTGCAAGAAATTGCCATAGCAATCATAACCCGTTGCAGTTGCCCCCCAGAAAGTTCATGGGGATAGCGTTTAAGCATTGCCAGTTTTTGCTGATTAATTTGACGGTTGATAGCCCTTTCCCCAGGCAAAGCTTTATTAGGATGCTCTCGGCGGTATTCTTCAAGATAGTCCTTTCTCAATTCTTGATCACTGGGGAGAAGCCTAACTTCTTGGAGACGAGAAACTGCTTGACGCCTTGCCTCTGCTTGGGAAACATCTTGGTGTAGCCTAATGGCTTCAGTAAGCTGAAACCCACAGGTATAAACTGGGTTTAAGGAACTCATTGGTTCCTGAAAAATCATCGAAATTTGACCGCCTCGATAGAAACGCCTTTGTAGTGCGCTCAGCTGCAACAAATTTACCGATTCTTCCTGATGAGCCGAGCTGTGGAAATAAACCTCACCACTAGTAATTTTACCTGTACCAGGTAATAAACCCATCACCGCCAGTGAAGTTACCGATTTACCTGAGCCAGACTCACCCACAATCCCTAGTGTTTGTCCGCGATTGAGTTGAAAGTTAATGCCGTCAACAGCCAAAACCGGCTGTTCATCGGTTTGGAATTGCACTTTTAGGTGGCGGACATCAAGAACGGTTGCAGTCATGGCAAATTAATCACGGAAATTAACTCTATATTGTAACAATCTGCGTCCTTTGAGGTTCCTCTGAGAGAGGGGGAGGTGGGGAGAGAGAGTTATCTGTTAGAACACAACTTAGTATAAATCTCTATATTTTTAGGAACAGTATTTTTAAGGGGATGAAGTTATAAACGAAGATTAGTGGTTTTCACAATTATTTTTAATTCCTCTGTCTTGGACAATCATCATGTTTGATCAAGAGCACAATCGAGCGTTCAATAAATCACTGGCTCTTAACAGCTAAGTAGTCGGACATAAATAAAAGCAACTGTGTAAACAATTATCAAATCGCCCGGAGTTCCCTTACACCCTACACCCCACACCCCACACCCTGCCTCAACCAGTAACCTTTATCAATGTCGCAGGTACTTAGTGTTACTACTATTGATCGACAACCGTGATTGTTCGGATAAATTATTTCCGTAAATGCTCTGAGTACAAAGCAATCTGCCCAAGGTTATCATGAACACATGAAAGAGCGAGTGATGAGCCGTAAGATGGCTATTAAGAAACCTTTGGAAATCAAACAACCCAATGTTGGTAATTTTATTCGTGAACTTCGTAACGAATCGGGACTAACACAAGAGAAATTTGCAGCTTTGTTGGGGGTTACTTATCCCACAATTAGTCGCTGGGAAAATGGACGTGCTAAACCTTCACCACTAGCTATGGAGAAGCTTGAGAGGCAAGTGAAGCGAATAGGACAACGTGGTCAGGATTTATTGGAGCAATATTTCAGCAACTGAGTAAAAATCACCTTGAGCATTATAGGGTTTTTTCTCTCCTGCACAAAAGAACCCCTACTTCCCTCTTGTTTATAGTCAATAATACAGCCCTTAAAATTGGGTGAGTGAAAAAAGGCGTGGGGAAATAATTAAGCAGACGCCCAGACGCCCAGACGCGGAGAATTCAAATCCCACGCAAAATTTCGTTCACCTCTTAAAGTTAATTATTTTGAGGGTGAACAATGACCACTCTATCCTTATTAAGCAAGTGCAGGAGCTCAGTTAAACTTTAAACTTTGCATATTGTTACGAATAGTGGCGTCGAAAGCCAAATCTGAGGGAATATTTTAGTAACATCTATATAGATATTTTCTGCACCTCTTGAATATTATTCACAGAGGAGGTGAGTAGAAATGACACCACTAAAGACAAAGTCTCACCAAAATATCAATCCTAAGAGGCTAAAACGTAGACAACAGGCTTATATTGGTAAGCCTAGGATTTCAATCCGCACCAGCAAGACTAAGCATGAACCGGAACTACTCAGCGACTGGGAAAACGCTTCTTAGATGACGTACTTTAGGGGCTCACTCTATGGTAGAGCGCCTTTTCTATAGTACCACACCCTTCTTTCTTAGAGTAGGGAAAATGCAGACGACAAGAGGATGGGAAAAAACTAGTAATTCCCATAAAATTCTGGAATATTACAGGGATTTAACCAAGAGACTAACTCGATGTCGTTTGATACTTCCAACCCTTGGTTGGATCTGACCAATCACAAGCATACTGCTTAGTGTATGAGAGAAATTTATTCCAAGGAACTGGCTTAACCAAACTCCTAGTAGAATAAACTATTTTAAATAAACCATCTGCTTGCACCTGACCAATCCGCACAAATTTTGAGAGATGATGATTAGTCTCCATTCTTACTAGGCCTCCCGGAGACTCAAAAGTTTGACCATAAACTGCTTGGCGCACTTGTTCTAAATTCTCAGTAGTTCCTGCTGTTTCCACTGCCTGCTTCCACAGATAAATAGCAGTGTAGGCAGCTACCATCTGATCACTAATTACTCGTTTTTCACCATACCTTCTCTTAAAAGCCTTGACAAATTTCTCATTAACTGGATTATCCAGAGTTTGGAAGTAATTACCAGTAGCATAATGACCTTGGAGATGCTGTAATCCAATGTTGTGAACTTCTTCTTCAGTAATACTTACCGACATCACCGGATACTGATCAGCCTTTAACCCAGCATCATTTAGCTGTTGGAAAAATGCCCTATTGCTCTTACCACTGAGGGTATTAAAAATAGCACCACCAGTTGGCAGCATAGTTTGGATATTGCTAATGATCGGCGAAACCTCTTGATGGTTCAAAGGCAAATAATATTCTCCAACAGCTTTGCCCCCTTTTTCTTTTAACTGTGCCTTAATAATCGCATTAGCAGTTCTAGAAAACACGTAGTCAGAACCGACTAAAAATAGTTGCTTACCTTTGTTAGCTAGTAACCAATCAACTGCAGGCTCAATTTGCTGGTTGGGAGTAGCACCAGTATAAAAAATATCTTGGGAACACTCCTGCCCCTCATACTGCGCTGGATACCAAAGCATGTGTTCTTTTTGTTCAAAGATTGGTTTAAGTGCCTTGCGACTAGCAGAAGTCCCGCCTCCAAAGACTACTGAAACTTGTTTGCTATCAATGAGTATTTTCGCTTTCTCTGCAAAGGTAGACCAATCAGAAGCACCATCTTCAACAATTGCTTCAATCTGTTTCCCTAAAACTCCGCCAGCAGCATTAATTTCCTCAACTGCCATGTTTTGAGCATCAACAATGCTCCCTTCGCTAATCCAAATCGTGTCACCGAGGGAATGAAGAATACCAATCTTAATCCTCTGGTTACTACCTCCAGCAGTGGAGGGGTTAAATACAGTTGGCGATTGAGAGTTATTGAGATTTTTCTGTGTAGTTTTTAGTTGATAACTAGCGCAAGCTTTGAGCAAAAGACTGATTGCCAAAGTACTACAGCTGTAGGTTAGAAATTTGCGTCGTCCACATTGTCGTGCCATTGCTGAAAATATTTTTAGTTTGATATAATTAAAGGCTGTTATAAAAAATTATCCAATTCAGGCTTTCTTAAACTGAATACCGAATAGCTAACACCTTATAGTTAAGCTTGTAGTGTTTAAGTTTGCCATAAAGGTATTTTGCTAAGCATTTGCCAAAGTGTTACAAGCTTACGGATATCACAATAACTGTGCTATAGTCTAAAGGATAAAAGCAAAGAGTTGAGTAAACACTCTTTTAAAACAAAAGCTCAGGGGTATTAGATGGCACTAAATACCTGAATGCCTAGGTGTGAGCATTTGTGGATGTTGTTGGAAGCTCCAACTTCAGCCAAGCCAATCTGAGCAGTCCATGATCAAACTCTTGTGCTTGATTATAAATATGGTAATGCCTGTTGCAGCTAAGTTGTTGAGTAAGAACAAAGCTGGCTAGGCACAATTGCTTAGCAGATTACAACTGGTTGCCAGAGGTAAAACCTCGATAAAAATCAAATTGTGTCTGCTGACAATCATAGACCAAATAAAAGCAATGCGACGGCAGCAGTGATTGGCAGAGCAAAGCGATTCCTGGCTAAGATTAGTATCAAGCAAAAAATTGGCGCTGGGTACGCCTTGTCTGCGGTAATTGCTATTTTAGGCACAAGTACCGGGTTGGCAATTGGGACCCATTACCAACGTCAGGCAAATATTAGTATAACGCGCGTCCAAAAGCAACAGGAACAGCTGACAGACTTAAAAAGTGCAATATTACAGGCACAAATTCATGCCTCGCGAATTGCCTTTGTCCTGGGCAATCCAGTTTGGATGCGACAAGAAAGCCAGCACTTCGTAGAAGCCATTGAGGAAGCTAGGCAACTGCATGCTCAAGCAAAAAGCTTACTAAGTCATCCAGAGGGTCAATGTACTCACGAAACAGACAAACTCAAGTCCTTGCTCAAAACCTATAGCAAAACTGTAGATGCCTATGGGAACCTGATCAACTCCCTCTTGCTCGAAATCGATACCTCTTCCTGGCAACCAGAGGATATTGAGTCTGCCCAACAACTGTTCTTAAGCAATAGCGCTGGAGAAATAGTAATCGCTCTCGATCTTTTAGTTGGGCAATTAAACGAACAAATAAAAGTTACTAAGGAGCAACACAACCATGCTATCACCACACTCAACGAGGCAATTACTTTTCAAGACCGAATAATTTTTACCAGCATCTTACTATCAATTGCGATCGCGGTACTACTAGCTCTTTACACCAGTACCGTAATTATCGAGCCCATCGAGGAAGTGATCAGTGTTGCCCAAAGAGTAACACAGGAATCGAACTTTGCCCTCAGAGTAACCGTTACTAACACTGATGAAATCGGCATCCTCGCTACATCCCTCAATCAGCTGATTCAAAGCATTGGAACTTACACCCAGGAGCGCAAGCAAGCAGAAGCCAAACTAATTCAGACGGAAAAAATGTCCAGCTTAGGGTCCCTCGTTGCTGGAGTTGCCCACGAAATTAACAATCCCACTAACTTCATCTATGGAAACCTGCACCACACTGATGACTATATCCAGGATTTACTCTCACTGCTGCGTTTATATCAACAACACTATCCTGAAGCCAATCAGGCTATTGAAGAACACTTGCAAGCAATTGACTTCGAGTTCCTCATCCAGGATTTGCCTAAAATCCTGTCCTCAATGAAAGAGGGCACTGAACGCATCCGCGAGATTATACTCTCTCTAAGAAACTTCTCTCGTCTAGATGAAGCTCAAATCAAACCAGTCAATCTTCAAGATGGCATCGACAACGCCTTACTAATCCTCAACAGCCGCCTCCAGAAAGGAATTAAGGTAATCAAGGAATATGGTGAATTACCGCTAGTAGAATGTTCACCAGGGCAAATTAATCAAGTCTTCATGAACATTCTCTGCAATGCCCTCGATGCCTTAGAGTATTCACAACTCAACAACTATGACTCAGGAGTTAGAGGGCTAGATAGCGCCCCACCCTGCATTAAGATTCGCACAGATATCAAGGAATTAGGGAGTAAAGAGAATACCCCTGAGGTAATCATCCACATTACTGACAATGGTCCAGGTATTCCAGAGGAAATTAAAGAGCAAATATTTGACCCATTTTTCACAACAAAAGAACCTGGTAAAGGTACTGGTTTGGGTTTGGCAATTAGCTATCAAATTATTAACCAGCATCACGGTACAATTCAAGTAAAATCATTACCAAATCAGGGGGCAGAGTTTGTGATTACCTTACCAGTGCAGGCACCTCTTGAGCCTCCTAGAATACCAACAGAGGAGCAAGGGGAGCACGACTGCTGAGGGCCCCCACTATACTTTAAGGGCTAGTGGTGGGAAGGCCTCACTTTCCCTTATATCTGCTACAGATCATGGATAGGGGGAGATGGGAAGAAATAGAAACACAAAGACACGGAGGCACGAAGAGGGGGAGAATAATCTTGAGGCCGTGTTTCTCTCGTCAATTGGATAATTCATTTCATTTCTTAGAGTTCCCTAAAGATGAACAATTGTAGTTATTCTGTGACAGCATTGGTTTTAGCTGGCGGCAAAAGTTCGCGTATGGGTCAAGATAAAGCTCTAATCTCTTGGGAAGGTATACCTATGCTCACACGAGTCACTCAGACAGCAGCAACTTGTTGTCAGCAAGTGTACATAATGACACCCTGGCCATCGCGCTATCGGGCAGTTGTGAGCGAGTGTTGTCAGTTTCTAGAAGAATCTAACCCAGGGCAGGGACCACTTGCTGCACTAGCTCAGGGATTTACTCAAATTTCTGGTAAAAGTTCCTCAGACTGGATTTTGCTCTTGGCTTGCGATTTGCCCTGCCTACAAACTAGACTAATTCAAACTTGGATAAGCCACTTAAATGAGCTTGCTCCTGAAACTAAGGCGCTAGTTCCCCAACAGCAAGGAAGATGGGAACCTCTTTGTGGATTCTACCGCCTTGGGGCTCAGCCAAATCTGCAACATTTCATCCAGCAGGGCGGGCGCTCTTTTCAGGTTTGGCTTTCTCAACTACCTGCTAAGCCACTACCTGTGGGAATAACAGAAGCAAAAATGCTATTTAACTGTAACACTCCTGAAGATTTACCCCCTTGCAAGATTTCGACACTTGACTAGAAAGAGAAACACACAGATAAATTTTTCCTCCTGAACTACAGTAACTCCTTCAAGAACTTCTATGACTCATTTCTTCCAATTCGAGGCAGACTTTGTCAATTCCCTCCGCTGCATTCCCATGCAGGTGCGCTTCAAACTCGACACCTGCGGTATCAAGTTAAAGTTAATCCAGTGGCATAATTTCAACCAACAAGAGCGTCAGGCGCTAGTGGAAATGCCCTGCACTACCCCAGCTGAGATTCAAGCCTATCGAGAATTTTTGCGTCACCTAGTGGAAAAACATACTGGTATGGCTGCAACAGATTTGGCAATTGAGCCTCATCCCCCCTGGATGTCGCCAAAGGTAATTCCTGATAGTGTCCAAGATAAAGCCCAGGAATTGGGAATTACTCTGTTGCCTGAGCAGTGGTTTAATCTAAGCGTACTCCAGCGTTTTGTGCTGATCAAACTCAGTCGTCCTAGTCATGAAAACAAAAATTTCCTGCCAGCTCTCCAAGAATTTGGTTTAGTTGAAAATCTTCCCCAGCAGAAAGCATAATCTCAATAACTTTGTATTTATTTTTATTAAAATTGGGTTTAGTATCTTCTAAATTACTTAGAATTACTATATTGATAGTTCGCTACTGTCGCTATAAAAAACATAAAACCGTTGCCAAATAATTTTCATGTCCGACTACTTAGACAACTTTGGCAAAGGTGGCGATCATAAATAGTTCCTCCATTAACAGCGTGACTGGAGAAAAAGAGTCATGGCACGTAGAGAAGCCAAAAATCTCAAAGAACTTTTGCTAATTAGGCAAAATAACCTAGATAGTATTGAGTCAGTCAACTTGAATCTCGGTAGTGCTCTTGGATACAAGTACACCAATGGGATTCGGACAAATCATCCTGCAATCCTAGTTTTCGTTCCGGATAAGATTGATAGCAGGCTAGTACCTGAGTCGCAGAGGGTGCCGAAAGAATTTGAAACAACTATTGGCACAGATACGGTCTACTGTTATACAGACGTCGTTAGGGGCAGCAAAGCCTCCCCAGGAGAAGAATTAAAAGAACCGCCACCATTAGAACCAGACAACATTCAGGTACTTGAAGAGCTACGCCAAGGTCGAATTGGGATTATTGGGGGCGTACAATTGGGGGCTTTTGAAGGAAATGAAGGATATGTAGGAACAGCTGCTTGCGCAGTTATGGCAGAAACAACTGGTAGAGTTGGGCTGTTGACAAATCAGCATGTAGCTGGTAGCATAGGTCGCCAGATTTACCATCCTAGACCAGGTCAGCACTTGATCGGACAGACGCAAATGGCGCTTGAGTATTTAACGGATCAAGTACATTGGGATGGAATTATCGATGAGAGAGATGCATTTGTGAGAGTAGACTGCGCTTTTGTATCAATTCGAGACTCGGTAAAAGAGCTATTGAAGCCTGGGCTCCACCGCCTGGGTGCTTTAGGTCAAGTCATGCCCATTGACCTAGAGACAATGGATATTATTGGCACAGAAGTAATTTCGATTGGTCGCACTCGAGGAATTCAGAGCGGAGTTGTCGCTGCCTATGCCTACGAATTCTTTGATGAAGGACAAGTGTCTGTATACACAGACATGTTGATTATTGGTGACCAACCAGGCAATGCCTTTTCAACTTACGGTGATAGTGGCAAACTGATTGTGACTAAAAATGGACTTAGACCAGTAGCGCTACTTTGGGGAGGATGGCAGGAGCGCCTGCGCAAAACTTATGAACAGGAAAATTGGACCTACGCTATTGACCTGAGTAAAGTACTCAAGTATCTGAGATTATCAATTATAAGTAACTAAAGCCATCTCAGAGATTGGCAAAGGACTTTCTGCTAACCCATATGCAGTTTGACAAAGTCAATTACAGTAGAGAGTCCTTCCCCTGTTTTCAAGTTAGTAAAAACAAAGGGTTTATCGCCTCGCATCTTTTTGGTGTCCCTATCCATAACCCCCAAGTCAGCTCCTACCAAAGGGGCAAGGTCAATTTTATTAATCACTAGCAAGTCAGATTTAGTGATTCCTGGCCCCCCCTTACGGGGAATCTTATCTCCAGCAGCAACATCAATTACGTAAATAGTCAAATCAACCAATTCTGGACTAAAAGTTGCCGCCAAGTTATCACCGCCACTTTCTAAGAACACTAGATCTAAATTATTAAACCTTTGTTCTAGTTTTTCAATGGCTGCCATATTGATTGAGGCATCTTCACGGATAGCAGTGTGGGGACACCCACCCGTTTCAACTCCAAGGATGCGATCGCTATCGAGCGCCTGAGAACGCACCAAGAATTGTGCATCTTCCTGAGTATATATATCATTGGTGACTACAGCAATATTACTCTGAGTACCCATTGCCTTGCATAAGGAATCTAACAGAGCAGTTTTTCCTGAACCAACAGGACCAGCAATACCGACACGAAAAACAATCATTAGAATAGAAACCAGAATGCTACAGATAGTTTGGTTTAAAAGTAATAAGTAATAAGTAATAAGTAATAAGTAATAAGTAAGAGTAATTTTTTTAACAGGGAATGGGTAACAGGGATGTTCCTTTTCAAAAAAAGCCAAGAAGATGAGTTTAATATACTCTCCTTATGTTACTTTGATCAACGGTGATCACATACTCTACCTATGGACTCCGTTACCTTTGACCGCAATCCCTGTGTCTTAATCGTAGAGGCAGACGAAGCTTTGGCTGCACGTATGAGTCTAGATCTTAAAGAAGCAGGCTATGGTACTGTCATTGCTACTGATATCCGCAATGGTTGGCATCAAGCTAATGAGATCCAACCAGCTATGGTAGTTGTAGATAGAGTGCTTTCAGGAGAGTCTGGTCTCGAGTTGTGTACTCAGCTTAGAAATGCAGGTTCTCCCGTCCCGTTGTTATTATTAATGGCTCGCGAGACAATCAGTGATCGAGTAGCTTGTCTAGAGTCTGGAGCAGATGATTATTTCTTGAAACCCTATCGCACAGAAACATTCTTGCAGATGGTACGTTTCTACCTAGAGCCAGAACCAGGTGTTGCTGAACAAATTAGATTTGGAGACTTGGCTTTAGACTTGAGTACTCGCAGGGCAATGCGCGGTGAGAAGGTGATTGACCTGACTCTCAAAGAATTTCAATTACTAAAATATTTGATGATGCATCCCCGCGAAGTCCTAACCCGTGAACAAATTTTGGAAAATGTGTGGGGCTACGACTTTATGGGAGAGTCGAATGTGATAGAAGTCTATATTAGATATCTGCGCCTTAAAATTGAAGATGAGGGCAAAAAGCGTTTGATTCAAACTGTACGCGGCGTTGGTTATGTGTTACGAGAGACTTAAAAGCTCGGACATTTGGCATTAAACATAAAGGAAAAATTGATGAATAGTCTAATCAGTTTATTGGGAATCACGCTGAGTATTTGCCTGATGAGCTGTTCGGCTTCAGTACAAGCTAACATCAAAAATGAAATGCTTGTCAATTCTTGTCAACAGCAACCATCTCCCCCACCAGTCTCACCTTCAACTATGAATTTAGGTCAAGCGCTACCAATTTCTGCTCAAATCCAGATCAATGGTCAGCTAATTTGCCTAGAAGTGGCACAAACACCCCAGCAACAGCAGATTGGGTTAATGTATCGTACAGAGTTGGCACCTGGGCGAGGTATGTTGTTTATTTTCGATCCTCCACGCCCCGTCGCCTTTTGGATGAGAAATGTTAACATTCCCTTAGATATGGTTTTTATCCGCGATGAGCAAGTCCAAGCGATCGCAGCAAATGTCCCCCCCTGTACTGCACCTCAGTGTCCTACCTACGGGCCACCAATGCCAATTGACCAAGTAATTGAACTGGCAGGGGGACGAGCCGCTGAACTAAACTTGGTAGTGGGCGATCGAGTGAGCGTTAGCTTTCTAGAAACTGAAGCCAACCAGCTCTGAAAGCATAGTTTTTAATTCTTATTGAAACTATTGAAAATTTAACTCAAAGCCTTGCCATTTTGCTGCGAAAATAAGGTAGTCTTTCCTCAGGTAGAGTTGAAAGTTTCAAGCATCAGGGTACCTTTGGCTATAAGTATCCAAAGCACGGGTGTCTTAAGCTATAAGACGCCTGTTGGTTTTTGCTAGGAACTAGACGGCAAGTCTCAGTGATTGTATGCTAGTCAGTCTTGGCAGCAAGTCGCTGAGTTAGGGTGTGGGATTGGTGCAGCTAGTAGCATGGCTCTGGTAGAGAAGCTTTAACTTTGCAAATGCCTTTTAATAAAAGCGCTGGATAAGCTGAATAAAAAGAAGACGAGTGTCTATGAGGTATATATCGTACAAAAAATGGCATTGAAGTTAACGCTGACGTTAACGGCACTGCCAACAGTTTGCGCAAATCAAGGTAAAGATACCGTTAAGCGTAAGTTTAGCCTTGGTCTGTAGGGCATTTTTGAGAGTGCCTACTAGATATAAAATCTGGGAAACAAACTGGCAAGGGCACCCAAAATAGCCAACCCCCGTAGCAACCCCTTGAATCCTCCTCGTTTTGAGGCTAGAAGGGCTCAAGATCAAGCTAAGATTGCTTGAGACTTTAGAGTGTGGGTTTCCGTAGCCGGCTGCTCGAGGGTTCACTGACCAATATTAAGCAAATATGGGGAAATCCGAATCCTGAGCCTGTCACGGCAAGCCCTTTAGTGCTTTAAAGTATTAAAGGCTCAATCATCACTCAGGTGAAGCAAATCTCAGATTAATAGTGATTTAAGACATAGGCAGCGATTGCCCTCGTCTGCAAAATATATCTGAGGATCTGTCAACGGTGGACAGAAAATAAACTGCTAAATGTTTTAGCTCAAGGGCAGAAGTTGCTCATACAAAATTGTAAAGAACTGACCAAAGGAGGTGAAAGCCTAAATGGCCCCCACAAAATATTCTCAATTGATTCGCTTTCTTCAAGAAGACTTGGCAATTTCGACAGATTCGATCGCCATCGCTCAACGGCACCGGGAACAAGATCCAGGTCCGTTGCCAATGATTCTCTGGCAGTATGGCTTGGTAACGCTGGAACAATTAGAACGGATTTATGACTGGCTTGAAACAGTCTAAGATTGAGTGAATCGATGCATGAGCAGACAAGTAATGTCCAAGTACTTGAGCCTTTGGGTTAATCGAACCTCTAGACAAATCCTCAAATTGTGTTTTCATTCGCCATTTATCCGAGTCAATCAAACAAAAAAAGGGTGAGTCGCTAGCAGCAGACTCGCCCTTTTTTGCCCTAGGATTGGGCAAATACTCTAGAAGCAGCAGTAACACCGGCTCCCGGTGTAAAAGAATCTTCTCCTAATTCCTGGAGAACAGCTTCAAGGGAACTAATCGTGCTGAGGATATCCCGCTCACTGACAAAGCCGAGATGACCAATGCGGAATATTTTACCTTTTAAGTGGTCTTGTCCTCCAGCCAAGGCAATATCGAAGCGCTTTTTAATCACAGCGCGAATTTGATCAGACTCTACAGATACAGGTGCCACTGCAGTAACAGCAGTGCTAGCAGCATGATCAGGGGCAAGCAGGGGTAAACCAAGGGCTTTAACGGCTTCACGAGTCGCTTTACTCAGACGCTGATGACGGGAGAAGATCCCATCTAAACCTTCAGCCTGCATCATGCGCAGTGCCACTTGCAGTGCCACCACCAAGTTAACTGGCGGAGTAAAGGGATTGCTATTTTTCGCACTCGCTTTCTTGTAAGCACCCAAATCCAAGTAAAAGCGTGGTATTTTAGCGGTTTGATAAGCTTGCCAGGCCTTGGGACTGACAACAACAAAACCCAGACCTGGAGGAATCATATAGCCTTTTTGGGAACCAGAGGCGACTACATCAAGACCCCAAGTATCTATCGGCAGATTGATTGCTCCCAGACTAGTGACGGCATCGACTATAATCAGTGCCTCACCGTGGTCTTTAACGTAGCGATTAATAGTCTCTAGGTCATTGAGGACTCCTGTAGAGGTTTCAGAGTGAGTAACAATGACAGCTTTAATCTTCTTTTCGGTATCGGCAACCAACTGTTGTTGAAACTGCTCTGTATCTAGCGGTTTACCCCAATCAGCCGCAATTGTTTCGACCTCAAGTCCGAAGGCTTCACTCAGCTCTACCCAACGAGCACCAAATTTCCCATTAGATCCAACTAAGACTCGATCTCCCGGACTGAGAAAATTGATAATTGCTGCTTCCATCGCGCCAGTACCACTAGCAGTTAAGGTCAAGACCTCATTCTCTGTCTGGTGTAACCATTTGAGGTTTTGATTAACCTCTGCCATGATCGAGCTAAATTCCCCACTACGATGTCCAAACGGGTGCTTTGCCATCGCAGACAACACCTGTTCTGGCACTGGCGTTGGGCCTGGAATCATTAGCATGAGCTTGTCTTCCATATTGTTATCCTCTATGTTCTCGCTGCGCTTAATCAAGGATGACATAACAACCCTAGCCATGAGGCGATTAATTTTCACCGTGAGGGGAAGGATCAAAGCCCCCGAATTCTATTTGTGGGGAAGCTTAACCAAAACTAAGTACCCCTGACCCGTATTATGAAGGAAGAAGCCAGATTGTAATTGTGTGGCATGGGAATTATTTGGGAACTAGATTTTTACTCCCGTCCAATTTTGGACGAAAACCGAAAAAAACTTTGGGAAGTCTTAATTTGTGAAAGTCCTTTGCATACTTGCCAGTCAACTGAGAATTTATTTCAATACTCTCAGCTTTGCCCTAATCAGCAAGTCAATTCGATTTGGTTGCGGGAAGCGTTAGCAACAGCGATTGCCCAGGCCCAAACCCCCCCCAGCAAAATTCGCTTCTTCCGCCGTCAGATGAACAACATGATTACCAAAGCCTGCCAAGAACTAAATATCCCTGCTCAAGCCACACGTCGTACCTACACCCTGGAACGATGGCTACAACAGCGGCTCAAAGACTTTTATCCCCATCAACCAGGATATGAACCAACAGCTATAGCCTCTGCCTCTGTAAGCTATTCACCCCAGACACCTCAGCCTCTGCCAGATGCCCTGCAAGGAGACAAGTGGACATTTGTGAGTTTGGAAGCAGCTGCTTTTGAAGAAATGGACGAGTGGGAAATTGACTTTGGTGAAGCTTTTTCTTTATCAAGGCTCAAAATTGAACCTGATGCTCGCATTCCCGGTATTATTATCTTTTCTGCCAGAGCTAAACCCTTAGCAGGTTGGATGTCAGGCTTAGAGCTTGCATTTGTGAGATTAGATAGTGGGGATATTGTCAGCGAGAATTCCTACCCTCCAAGAATATTACTGGAAACTGGTGCTAGTGAAAGCTGGATTCTTGATCAAATCAAGGATCCCCAAATTTTAGCCGAAGCCAAAGGGTTTGAATCGGCAAAAGAGAAAGTAGAACAAGTACATTTTATTGCTGTCCAGTCAAGTCTAACCTCAGAGACCTTTGCTGGGTTTTGGCTGTTGCAAGAAATAAAGTCAAGTCACTAGTCATTAGTCATTAGTCATTAGTCTCTATAGTTATTAATCTTTAATTTCACCAAAAACCCCCCAATTCTAACAGCTTGCCAGCTTTGCCTGACCAATGACCAAGGTTATAGTAAATGATTTATAAAAATTTGCCACAAGCGCTGTATACTGAAAAGCTCTTAGAGCTAGCTGCTTCCTCGGGAGCGCAACATGCAGAAGTCTATCAGTCGCAAGCCCTCTCCAGACCAGTTTTTTTTGAAGCCAATCGACTTAAGCAGCTCGAAAGTACTCAATCAGAAGGCGTAGCACTACGATTGTGGAAAGAAGGGCGTCCTGGTCTTGCTGTTGCCTATGGACCTGTTGAGCCTCAGGATTTGGTAGATAGAGCCTTGATCATGTCTCAACTTAACCAACCGGAACCGGTGGAACTAGCTGAGGCTCAAACGGTACACTACCCTGACTTAGGAGAGACAGTATCGGTAGAAGAGCTTGTGAGTATGGGTAAGGAGGCAATCGCTCTGATTCGCGATGCCTACCCAGACGTCCTCTGTACAGCGGAGTGGGAATGTGAGTCAGAAACAACCCGCTTAGTCAACTCGGCTGGCTTGGATTGCCACTACACCGATACTACACTAAGCTGTTTTCTGTCAGCAGACTGGGTGCGGGGTGATGACTTTTTGAGCGTTGCCGATGGTCAGACTCAACGAGATACACTTAACCCTGATCAAGTTGCTCAGCAGATTTTACAACGTCTGAGCTGGGCAAAAGAAAACGTTACACCAACTACTGGTCGAGTGCCGATTTTATTGACAGCTAAAGCAGCAGATTTGCTCTGGGACACAGTTCAGATTGCCTTCAATGGAAAGCGGGTACTTGAGGGAGCAACACCTTGGAATAACA
The DNA here is from genome assembly GCA_010692425.1 of Symploca sp. SIO3C6. Classification (GTDB taxonomy): domain Bacteria; phylum Cyanobacteriota; class Cyanobacteriia; order Cyanobacteriales; family Coleofasciculaceae; genus SIO3C6. The sequence goes on from JAAHHJ010000004.1 coordinate 47,011, forward strand.
GTCTTGGTCAGCAAGTTACCTCAAGCACCCTCAATATCTCTCAGCAACCAGCTCTTGGACCCTACAGCTGCCCCTTTGATGATGAAGGTACTCCTACCCAACCTCTGGTCTTTATTCAAGAAGGAAGATTGCAGCAGTTTTATAGCGATCGCACTACTGGTAGAATGTTAGGCACTGGCACCACTGGCAATGGATTTCGCCCTAGCATGGGTAGCTATCCTACCCCAGGCTTAGTTAACTTGCTAATTCAGCCAGGAAAGGGCTCCCTCTTGCAGTTAATTAAGCAGCTAGATCAAGGACTAGTCGTAGACCAAATCCTAGGAGGCGGGGCAGGAATTTCAGGGGATTTTTCCATTAACGTAGAACTGGGCTACCAGGTAGATAAGGGACAAATTGTTGGTCGAGTTAAAGACACAATGGTGGCTGGTAATGTCTACAACGCCCTGAAAGAGATGGTGGCACTAGGAGAGGATGCAGACTGGAACGGACCTTGTTATACGCCCTCTCTCATTGTCGAAGGACTTTGTGTCACCTCAAAGTTTTGAGTTGAGATTCAGGTAGCAGGTTAGTTGGGATTATTAATACTTGAGTTGTTATCGATATTGGACAGTAATTAAATTGCCCTCAAGGACAGAAGACTGGTTGAAACTTGAACAATGTTCAATCTAATTCGCCCATGGCTAGTACCCAGAAGGCGATTGGCGATTGCTGAAGCCTGTCTGATTGGTTTAGTATCAGGATTCTCAGCAGTCTTACTAAAATACAGTATTGGTTGGTTAGGCTCATGGCGTATTAAAGCTTCTCTAGCGCTACCCCCTAGCCTAGTTTTACCAATTTTCGGACTATCTTTAGGAGTACTTGGGGGTATACTAATCGAGTCTCTAGCCTTAGAAGCAACAGGTAGCGGTGTTCCTCAAATTAAAGGTGCCCTTGCCCAATTTCCCATTGCCCTGAATTTAAGAGTAGCTCTGGTCAAATTAGTCAGTAGTGTAGTGTCGATGTCAGCAGGACTAACCTTGGGAAGGCAAGGTCCAACTGTACATATTGGTGCAGCTTTGGCAGCTCAATTTACGCGCTGGGTTCCCACTTCTCCGGAGCACCGACGTCAAATGATCGCAGCTGGTGCCGGTGCCGGTTTAGCCGCTGGTTTTAATGCTCCCCTTGCCAGCGTTATTTTTATTGTCGAAGAACTACTTCATGATGTTTCTAACCTGACACTGGGTACTGCCATCCTTGCTTCCTTTATTGGTGCGGTTGTCTCAAGACTCTTGGGTGGTGGCAGTCTGGATCTAAACCTAGAGTTAACTAGCTTTGCTGACAGATTATGGGCACCTGAAATTCCCTTCTACCTGTTGTTGGGTGTCTTAGCTGGATTGCTTGGTTCTTTGTTTAATCAGGGAATTCTTGCTAGTCTTAGCCTCTACCAGCGCCTGAAACTAATCTTACCATTGAAAATTGGCTTGGCTGGGATGATTTGTGGGCTGATGGTGTCACTGCTGCCGCCTGAGTTTCGCAATAACAGTGGTTTGCAACAGTTGTTGATTACAGGTGATGCCAGTTGGCAATTTACTAGCCTTGCCTTTGTTGCTTACTTCTTCCTTACTCTGGTTTCCTATGGTTCTGGGGCACCAGGAGGTCTATTTCATCCCTCCCTGGTATTGGGTTCTGCCCTTGGTTACTTGGTAGGAGTTGGCGAATTTCATTTACTGGGATTTGGTGCTCCTATTAACTATGCCTTAGTAGGTATGGGAGCATTTTTTAGTGCTGTCTCCAAGGTACCAATCACAGCGATTGTCATCGTCTTTGAGATGACAATGGACTTCAATCTAGTATTGCCATTAATGATTAGTTGTGTAGTTTCCTACATGATTGCTGATAACCTGGCAAAAGGGTCACTCTATCAGCGCCTCTTGGAGTGGAAAGGTTATACTTCACCAACAAGAAAAATTGAGCATGCTTCCTTGGCAGGGTTGAGAGCATCAGATTTAATGCAGCCGCGCGTCGAAACCCTAGCCAGTCAGATGACTCTAGATCAAGCAGTTCAAGCTTTTTCTCGCTCCCATCATCGCGGCTTTCCAGTAGTCGATAAAGGTTTGTTGGTGGGAATCATCACTCAGACAGATATTGCTAATGGTGCCCAGCGTCGGCTGTCTGGGAAGACAACAATTGCGCAAATCATGACTCCAAAACCGGTAACGGTTCTGCCAACTGATTCTTTAAGCCACGTTCTCTATCTGCTCAATCTTTACCAGGTAAGCCGACTACCGGTTACTGAGGGTCGTAAGTTACTGGGAATTATCACCCGCGCCGATATTATTCGTGCTGAGGCTAAACAGCTTAGCGGTGAAACTGATCACACCGGCTCTTCTGTTGATCCATCCTACGTAGTTTATCAAACTCGCGCGCCAGCCATAGGGCGAGGGCGCATGCTAGTTCCCATCGCTAACCCGGAAACTGCACCAGTCCTCTTGCGTATCGCCACTGCTATAGCTCGTGATCGTGACTATGAGATTGAGTGTCTCCAAGTTATCATAGTCTCTCGTAGTTATGACCCTACTCAGACTGAGGTGAATACTACAAAATCTAGGAAGTTACTGCAAGAGGCTCAACAGTTAGGGCAAAACTGGAATATCTCTATCCACACCCAAATTAGGGTCTCTCATGACACGGCTCAAGCAATTCTAGAGACTATTAATGAGCGACATATTAACCTGATTCTAATGGGATGGAAAGGTCTACCATCTAAAAACCCTGGTCGCATTTTTGGTAGTATTGTTGATACCTTAATTAGGCAAGCTCCCTGTGAACTAGTGTTAGTGAAACTGGGTCAAAAGGATAGGAGACTTAGTAAAGAGACGACCGTACCTTTTTGCTCACTGCCTTTAGCTTGGTATCGTTGGTTAGTATCGATTGCTGGTGGCCCCCCCTCAAACCATGTACTTAAAATTATGCCAGCTCTGCTAGCTATGAGTAAAGCACCAGAAATTTTGGTGACTCAAGTTTTTCCTTCCTCAACACTCACACCTGACACAACTGCACTCAAGCAGGCAAAAAACTTACTCAATCAGCAAGTAAATGTACAAGTTGAGGCAATTGCTGCCTTTTCTAATTCTGTCTCTGAGGGGGTGATTAAACTCGCTAGCGAACTCAAATGTGATGTCGTTGTTTTAGGAGCTAGTCGCGAAGGACTATTGCAACAGGTAATTAAGGGTAATATTCCTGAAGCGATCGCACGCGGTGTTGACACTACAGTGATCTTATTAAGAGGAGTCCTTGATTGAAGCAGCAGTTAACAGATAGCGTAAAATCTCTGTAAACCTCAAAGCCAGAGATTTATAGAGATTTATAGAGTTTTGCATAAGTTTCTTGTAGCAGGATAAAGAAAACTCTGAGTCAAATTGAAGGAGAGGGGAATAAGTGGCATGGGGAGGTTCGCTTCGCTCCAATTAAAGACGCGGGGACACGGGGACGCACTAGACAAATTGGATGGGGATTTAACCCCAACCAATTTTATGCACCGCAAGTGACGGTGGGGTATTTGACCCATATTAATTTCGAGAAAAAGCATCAAATCAAAAGAAAGAATAATTAACTCAGATTACTTATTACTTATTGTTTATTACTTAAAAAACATTTTTAGCCAACATTTAAACTAGAGTTACTTTAGCAAGATGTCTAGTGATGTATCTATATTTACCAAAGTATTATAAAAATATGCTATAATTCAGCAGCTTTTTATGAGGCAGTCCAAGTTGGGTCAATATGCGATTAGAGCAGTTGGAGGCCTTTTTGGCTGTTGCTGAAACCGGAAGCTTTCAGCATGCGGCTCACAAATGTGGTGTAACTCAATCAACGATCTCTCGTCAGGTGCAGGCACTAGAAGCGAAGTTGGGTGTACCCCTGCTGCATCGAACAGCCAAGGTAAAGTTGACCTTAGGTGGTCATTGCCTACTCCCTCACGCCCGCAAAATTTGTCAGGAGTGGTGCAGCGCCAACCGGGAGATTCACGACTTGTTGGCAGGGAAACAACCAGAACTTTGTGTAGCAGTAATTCACTCTGTCTGCGCCTACTATCTACCTCCAGTTTTGCAGCGCTTTACTCGCGACTACCCCCAAGTACAATTACGGGTTACGGCCTTGGGGAGTGACCGCTCCCTCAAAGTCCTCCGAGATGGGCTGGTAGATGTAGCAATTGTGATGCAAAACAGGTTTCTAACAGCTAGTTCTGAGATGATAGTTGATCCCCTTTATGAAGAGTCTATTGCCGTCTTAGTAGGTGCCAATCATCCCCTTGCCGATTTCACTACCATTCCTTGGTCAGAGTTACTCCAATATCCCCAAGTAATGTTTAAAGACGGTTACGGAATGCAGCGCCTAGTGCAAGAACAGTTTCATAGTTTGGGAGTAGAACTTAACGCAGTTTTAGAATTAAATACCCTTGATGCTTTTCGGGGAACTATTCGCCAAGGGGATTGGGTAGCGCTGTTGCCGGAATCTGCTTTAGTAGATGCCTATAGCGATCCAACTTTAGCAGTTCGCCCTCTCGAAGATCCAACCTTGAGACGGCAGGTAGTTTTGGTTACTACGCAAGATAGACTGCAAATACCGCCGATTCAGTACTTCCGCCAACTTGTAAGTGAATTAGTCAAACCAAAGGCGAATCACATAGCATCTTAATTAAGAAGAGAAGAGGAGAAGTGGAGAAGGGGAGAAGGGGAGAAGAATATTTAAGTCATTGGATGATTTATTTCTTGGAATTACCTAAATCCAATGGTTGCACTAGGAGTGAGTAAGTATTGGAATATGCATGAAACCTTTCCTCACTTTAACTGGAGATTAATCAGTAATTTGTAAATTTCATCAATTCCTTAAAATAGCTTCATCGTAGCTAAACCCAAAACGGTTTTTCTAGATTCAGAATGTAATTAAACATGCACCCTGATGATTCCCCTCGGCTCCCTTAGTCGGGGGTTTTTTCAGTTTCTCTAAACTTGGTTTGGTCTAATTGCTTGCAAAGGTAACAGTCACAGTTGTACCTTGATCAAGAGCGCTCTCAACCTCAATCTGAGCATGATGATTTTCAACAATGGCTTTAGCAATCGCTAGCCCTAACCCCGAAGAGGCTTCTGCCTGATATTTTCTAGCAGGATCAGCTCGATAGAAGCGGTCAAAAATGTGTGGTAGTGCTGATTGGGGCATACCAACACCATTATCACGCACTTGCACCCTTACCAAAGACTGAAATCTTCGCCCCCGAAGGTAGTTGTTACCTTTTAAGCGTTGTAATTCTACCTGCACAGAGGCTTCCTTTGGCTTCTCCCTTAAGGCTGGAGTATACTGCACAGCGTTACTCACCAAATTAGTAAATAAACGCGCCAACTGATTCCAATCTCCCTTGATTGTAAAAGCATCTTCTGCTAAACCCGGAAACCCACTAGAGTCTTCGCCTCCATCAACCCCTTGATTGCTAATACCTGTTTTCTCCCCATCTCCCCCTCTCCCCCTGTCCTTAGAGGGCATCTCAACCAAATGCAGGGATAAAAAAATGCCTTTCTGGAGAGCTATCAACTGCTGCTCTTCAATCACCTCAATGAGCAAAGCATCAAGGTGTACTGGTTGCCGCTCCAGCTGCACCATACCACTGTCTACACGGGCTAGAAAGAGCAAGTCATTCACCAAACGTCCCAGTCGCTGAGTTAAACGTTCTAATACCTTCAACTGCTGGCGTTGCAGTTGTGGTTCCCAATCCGGATCAGCAAGGGCAACCTGCACATTAGTCTGAATCATGGCAATTGGATTTCTCAGTTCATGGGAGGCATCAGCAGTGAACTGCTTAAGGCGCTGGTAGGACTCCCGCACTGGCTTGATTGCCAGCCCCGAAAGCCACCAGCCAATGGCGGCTGTAGACATTACCATTGCCACAATACCGACGCTTAGGTCAACAATCAACTGGCGACTGGGCTTAGTTACCTCAAACCAGGGATGACTAACCCGCAAATAACCCAAAACATGACGCCCAAATTGCACCCGCTTAGTTACCTGACGCAGCAGGTAATTAGAGGATAAATGGACTGTTTCACCACCAGGATTGAGGTGTACAGGAAGAGCAAGGTGTTCAGATAAAGTTGACCAGAGTAATTCCCCAGTCGGGCTAAACCACTCCAAATCGATATGGTCATCTTCTACAGCTTGAGCATTGTTGCGAAAACTGACTTCCAAGTTAAGTTGATAAGGAGTACTAGCAGCTTCTTCTGGTTGAATTACGAGTGAGCGCTCCACCACCTCTGCAACGTGTTTGAGGGTATCATCAACCCGCTCAATCAAAGTATTGCGGACGTACATATAGACACCAGTAGCAAACAGCAGCAAAAGCACTGCTGTTATTGCGGTATACCAAAGAGCTAGGCGTCTACGAGTAGTTTGGAACATCCATTGACCCCTATGTGTGTCAATTTTTGTATCAAAAAACAAAGTTTTTTATAGTTGCGTCATAGTTCTTATCAGAACCTTGGCTAGTCTTAACTAAAGGTTTAGAATTGCATCTAATGAAGTAATTTATAAAGAAAATCTGATCCTCTTAATCCCTCAGTTAAAGAGTAACTTAAGATTACTACTAGTCTCCCTCTTGAGAAAATGAGTGAGGGTTGTTCTGGTGGAAGCTATAATTTTGCTCTTGAATATTTATTTTATAGATCACCCCTATAAGGTAATATACCTGTGAGTAATATCCTACTAAAACTATTTGTCGCAGGGCAAACACCAAAATCAGCTCAAGTTATCGCCCACCTGTTTAGGGTTTGTGAAGCTGAATTTGCTAATCAGTATGAATTGGAAATTATCGACGTTTTAGAGCAACCGCAACGGGCAGAGCAAGAGAAAATCTTAGTAACCCCAACATTGATCAAGGAAGTACCCCTACCCATGCGGCGCTTAATTGGTGACTTCTCTGATAAAGAAAAGCTATTGGCTGTTCTGAAGATTCAACCTACAACTTCCTTTACTATCTAGAAGCACTTGGACTCTACCAAGGCTCATGAATTATTGTTCCTGAACTCCTGCACTGTGCCATTGGCAGTGAAAGGTTTCATGTTGATTGGGGTTTGGCATCCCCATCTAACTTGTCTCCCCCTCTCGTTTTAATCAATTTACTTTCCAACACGACGCTCTGATTCTTCTTGCCTTGCCTCCCCAGCTTTCTCTATAAGCAGAAATACGCATTATTTATGAATGCTTGAATGCCAAGTGCAGAAAATTCACTGAGGCTAGACACTGGCTGAGTATTTAAGATATTGGGCGATAGGCTTTGCGATCTTTGTTAATTAGTCAGAATGTCGAGCCAAATTACTAATATTCTTTTAATTGAAGCTAATAAAAATCATGTTTTTCTACTCAAAGCACTAATGACCCAAGCTCATAAATTGCCTATGAGCATTGAGCATGTAGAAAGACTCTCAGAAGGTATAGCCCTTCTGGCGCAGGGGGAGATTGATGTTGTTATTTTAGACCTATCCTTACCTGATTCAGAGGGACTAGACACATTTAAGCAAATTTATGCCCATTTTCCAGAAGTACCGATAATTATTCTGAGTGAGATAGCGGATGAAGAAATTGCAGCGGTAGCTGTACAATCAGGGGCACAAGACTACCTCGTGAAGGGACAATTCAACGGCGACTTGCTGTTAAAAACTATTCGCTACTCGATTGAGCGACATAGTTTGCATTTGAGCCTGAAACAACAGGCGAAGTTTTTGCAAGTAAGAGAGCAACAACTACACAGGCTCATTGCCAAGAATACTGATGGCATGTTGATTGTCAATGATGAGGGCCTGATTGTCTTTGCCAACCCAGCAGCAGAATCCCTCTTTGGTTGCAAGGCAGGGGAACTACAGGAAGTACCTCTTGGTTATCCTTTGGTAGTCGGGGAAAGTACAGAAATAGAAATTGTCTATAAATTTAGGGAAACTATCACTGTTGAGATGCGGGTAGCAGAGGTGGAATGGGATAGTCAGATAGCTTATCTGGCTTCACTCAGAGATATTAGCCTTCGCAAGCAAGTAGAAGTGGCTCTCAAGCAAATGAATCATGTTCTAGAAACTAGGGTTTCAGAGCGAACTGCTCAACTAGAACAAGCAAATCAAGACCTACAAAAAATGCAAGTTCGGCTTAGCCAAGCTCTTACCCAAGAACAAGAACTCAGTACTTTCAAATCCCGAATTATTAGTAGAATATCTCATGAGTACCGTACACCATTGACAACAATAGCCCTGTCTGCAGAAATGCTCTCAGAATACCGCCATCAATGGGATGATTCCAGACAACTCAAGCATTTTGGGCAAATCCAATCAATGATTCAACGCCTAACAGCTTTAGTTGATGATGCGTTAATGATTAATCAAGCTGAATCTGGAGAACTAGAGTTAAAACTAGAACCTATTAACTTAGTAGGCTTTTGTCGCGAATTAATAAGTGAGTTGCAAGGTCAAATTAGGACTCCACATCAACTGCTCTTTAGCAGTAGAAATGTTAACTCTGAAGCTTCTATAATAGGCAAGTTCGATGCTAAATTACTTCGACAAATTATTTCTAATCTCCTCTCTAACGCCATCAAATATTCTCCCCAAGGTGGCACAGTGAAATTTAGACTCATCTGCGAAGTAGACACAGCGATTTTTCAGGTACAGGATGAGGGCATTGGTATCCCTCCTCAAGACCAAGAAAAATTATTTGAGGCTTTTTATCGAGGCAGTAATATCAACGAAATTGGTGGAACTGGGCTAGGATTAGCAATTACTAAAAAATGTGTAGAAGTTCATAATGGTCAAATTGAGGTTGAAAGTGCCCTTGGTGTTGGTACTACTGTTTTGGTTAAATTCCCATTAGAGGGAGAGTTAGCAGTAGCCAATAATACTAAATCCAGTCTATAAAGTAGCCTTTCCACTTCATAACTTATGTTCTGCACAGGTGTTGCTTAAAGCCAAACTATAAATACAGCTGCTTGGTTTATTATTGTTTATTAACAATACAATTATAAGATTGCAGTGCTTCGATAATCCTGACAGTTAATTGCTGCTTCAGAGTTAGCAACTGATGGGTGTACTGTACACTTAAGGCGGTGATCGTTAGTAAAAAACTGGCAGCGAGTACAGGGGATTTGATGCATACGTTTGGCAATAGCCACACTTACTTTAATTGAAGACCAGATAGTCCACAAGCAGAGAATGATTAATCCCCAAGCCAGACAAAAGCATATTGGTACCCAATAGGGCTTGAGAGCTTGAACTAGTAGATAGAGAAGTTGAAGCACAAGGGGTCTTTTGATAGGAGGATTGAGACAATAGGAATACTCCCACGGTTGTAAACACGCGGGTTTTCACTTTCCTATAGATAAATCTAATAGAACTTATGAGTCTTGGCAATCCTAATGTTACTAAAATGGGATATCGTCCAAGTCCTGTTCGTTTTCTGGGTTAGCTGAAGTTGAGGTCTCAACTAGATTTGAATTAGATTCAAAACTGGACTCGCTAGTGGTAGATAGATAATCTCTCTCTTGATTACCGAAATCAGGAGTAGATGTCGATGGCACATTTGACCTCAAAGGCACAACATTATTGGATTTAGCAGTAGATGCGGGCAGGTCTGAATTAAAGACAGTAGCAGTGTTGGAGGCGGAGGCTTGTGGCTCAAAATTGCTATCAAATGCTAGTTTGTGAATACGGTAGGCGTTAAGTTCCGCACGTTTTTCCCTAAATCCTTCAGGTCGATCAATAAGATTCATTCTCAAACGACCTTCAATAACTACCTGATCCCCTGCTGAATATTTTTCCTTAATTTCATTAGCAAAATTACCCCAACCAACTACTTTTAAGGTTGTTGGTGGGTCTTCTGAACGCGGACTCTCAAACTGAACTAACATCTGAGCAACGGCAGTTTGACTATCAGAGGTGTAACGAAGTTCAGGATCCTGAATAATTTGTGCCATTAGTATACAGCTATTCATATAAAATTCGGCTCAATACCTTGATCAGTGTTCCTCTAGGTCGATGAGGTTATAACAAGATACCAGCCGCCTCCATAAGGTTTGAGTTTTGATAGAAAACAGTCTAATGATATAGTTTAGACCTCTCCACCGGCTTCCTCCTTATTTAAGGGAGAGGGGAGGGGGATCAGGTTCAGACTTGTTAGCGAAGCGGGGTGAAGCCCGGCTCCTTGCAGGATAAGCTGAAGCTTTAGTGTACCTGATTTAGAACAAGTGTACCAGAAAATCAATCCAATTAGCGCCTCCTGTAGCTACAGAAGGCGCTAGCGAAAAAGCAACTTGCAGCTGCAACCTCTCTTTTTTTGAGGCTCCTAAGACTTTAGTTATCTCCTAAGATAGGAGTACTTCAGCTTTAGTAACTTCTATACCCTGTTCTTGTTCGACAAACTCTTGGACGTAGGTACGATACTTCCTGAGGCTCTCATCTACCCAATCTCGATCATCACTGTTAGCAAAGATATGCACCAGGGGCTCTCCTGCATCCGGTAAAATCAATACCCAGTTATCAGTTTGGGAATCAATGATCTTCACCCCATCCACTAACTCCAGCTTCTCACTAGCATGAGTTTCCACAAAATGGCGCATTAATCCTCCCTTGACGGTCCAAGGACAACGAATTGTACAGCTCTTGTGGCAAACGCGGGGTAATTCTGAGCGAATTTGACCAAGTGAATGCTCTTGTATCGTCAGCATCTCGATCAACTTGGCAATACAGAACATAGCATCAAATCCGGGATGCAATTGCGGGAAAATAAAGCCCATGTCCCAACTACCTCCCAAGACGACATTGGGATTAGTCTGGGATGCTTCCATCAGAGCGGTTGGATTAGCTTTGGTACGGATTACTTTACCATCATGGCGTCGAGCAATTTGTTCAACTGCTGAGGAAGTTTGTACTGGTACGACAACTGTGCCTCTGGGATTAGCTGTCAGCATCAGGTTCACCATCAGCGCTGTCAACATTTCACCTCGAACTGCCATTCCTGATTCATCCATCAAAATCAGCTGTTCCCCATTAGCTGAAACTTGCACGCCAAAATTAGCTTTTAGTGCCTCTACCACTTGACCAAGCTGAGTTAGCAATGCCTCTTTCTCATCTGCTGAGATTGACATTTGCTTCAAACTGGCATTTAGAACTACAGCATCACAACCAAACTCCGCCAATAGTTCTGGTAATACGGCACCGGAAACAGAATAGGCATAGTCAATTACTACTTTTGAGCTGCTGGTGCGAATCGCTTCGAGATTGAGATGTTTGGCAAACCCAGTTCTGTAGATATCATTTACCTGAGAGGGATAACCAACATTACCTATTTCATGAATTTGCGATCGCCGCAAGTCTTCTTTGGAGTAAGCCCCTTCAATTTTCTTTTCTTTGGCCTTGGTAATATTAATTCCGTGCTTATCAAAAATCTCGATCAGAATCGAATCAGGTCGATCAGGATGCACTCGCACATGAATCCCACCAACAACCCCTAGGGTAGTTGCTGCCATACGGGCAATGGGAATTGCTGTTGCTTCCAAATTCTGAACGTGGACACCTACCGACATTAAACCAGCAATTAAAGACCTCGAAACCATCCGAGAGATGCTACGCTGGTCTCGGGAGACTGCTACTTGTGTACCCGGTTTTAAAGTAGAACCGTAAGCTGCTCCTAGCTTGACGGCAAACTCTGGGGTGATATCAATATTTGCTAAACCTTGGACACCACGCTGACCAAAAATATTGCGTTGGGCAATGTTTCCCCAAATTAAATTCATATTCAAAGTTGCACCCGATTCAATTTTTTTGCTCGGCCAGACCCGCACACTGGTGCTAATTTGAGCTTCTTCGCCCACAGTGGAAAGGGCACCAACAACGGCACCTTCTAAAACATGAGCACGGCGATCTACCCTGCTACCTCTGGAAATTACACAGGCCCGTAGATGGGTTTCTTCACCAATAATTGCCCCATTCCAGATAATTGGTCGCTTGAGGTTAGCGTAAGAACCGATAGTCACATTGTCGCCAATTACTGTACCAGCTTCGATGTGAACTCGTGGTCCAATGCGGCAGTTTTTACCAATTAATACTGGGGTTTCAATTTTGGCGGTGGGATCGATAAAGGTGTTTTTTCCCTTCCACAGTCCTGGTTTTTCTTCTTGATAAGCAAAGTCAAGCTTGACTTGGTGTTGCAAGCCGTCGTACTGAGCTTCCCTGTAGGAATCAAGATGACCCACATCACACCAGTAACCGTCAGCTACATAGCCGTACATGGGTTCATTTTTGGCTAGTAGCTGGGGAAAGAGGTCTTTGGAAAAATCACATTCCTCGTTAGCGGGAAGGTATTCTAATACAGATGGTTCTAGAATATAAGTCCCGGTATTTACCGTATCAGAGAAAATTTCCGAGGTGGAGGGCTTTTCTAAGAATCTACAGATACGCATCTCTTCATCTGTGATCACCACCCCAAATTCTACGGGGTTGGGAACTCGCTTCAGAATTAGGGTTGCCTTTGATTGCTTGCTCTTATGAAAGGCGATCGCAGCACTCAAATCGAAGTCTGTGATACTATCACCGCTGATTACCACAAAGGTGTCATCTAACAACTCGGAAATGTTTTTGACGCAACCGGCAGTACCAAGAGGCTGGTCTTCCTCCACGGCGTAAGTCATTTGTACTCCAAAGTCACTGCCATCTTGGAAGTAGTCTCGCATCACATCAGGGAGATAATATAGGGTGGCAATGATCTCTGTGATGTTATGCCTTTTGAGTAAGTTGATAATGTGTTCAGCGATGGGTCGATTTAATATCGGTACCATCGGCTTGGGGAGATCGCACGTCAGCGGCCTCAGACGCGTTCCCGAACCGCCAGCCATCAGCACTGCTCGCATAACTTCTCCTCTTCCTCTTTACTTGCTTTACGGTATTGTCTTTTAATTGACTTGTGTTTTGTCTGTTTTCTTGGCTGTTATGCTTTCTGTAATGATAATGAGATTTAATTCATCCTACAAAAAATAAGTGCGACTTAATCTCGATATAGCTATTTTTTCCATGAACAGGTGAAGGGTCGTTTTGAGTCAGTCAATAAGTTCTTTGCTCTGCAGCGCCTATTGATTTGAAGACGTAAAACTATTTCCCCAACAAGTTTGTAACCGCAAGTAGAGACCAGACTTAGACTGATCTGGTAGGTTGGGGCTGGGGATGACGTCATAACTAAGCAATGGATAGACTAGAGCAGAACTAATGTCAATAGTACTTTGACCTGTATCTGGAATCAACGCCGTGGGTTATCGGCAATTTTACAATGCCGGGTTTTACTACTATAAAAGACAGATAGCGCTTACAGCTAAACAACGGTTGTGAGTTTAGCTAAAATTGACTGTTAACATGGCTTTGATAAGGCAAACCTATATCCTTTGTAATGGGGGGTCTTTAAATGTTACAATTATTCTTCTGGCTTTTGTTAGGGGCCTATGGATATGGTGTCTGGAGATTCTGGAAGGGTTTTGGGCGGACTAATTTCAGTAGGAAATTACCTATCCGAATTTATTTGTCAGCTCTGTGGCCAGTTTTAATTATTACCAACAAATCCTATCGCCAAAACTTCACTAAAGCTCTTAAGGGTTGAAATTATTGAAGCAAGTCTGTTGATGTTTGCAGGTTCTTGTTAGAAAGTGGTGAACGTATTTGGTTGATTGGCGGCACTTCTGAGAGTGTTTTACTAGCTCGTGCGCTCATTTCTAATGGTTTGCCCTGTAGCGTCAGTGTAACTACAGCCTCAGCAAAAGCTCTTTATCCTCAAACCTCAAGCTTGCGGGTGAGAGTGGGTTGTTTAGATGAGAAAGGGTTAGAGCAATTTTTGCAGGAAGAGTTAATTAGTGCAGTGCTAGATGCCTCCCATCCCCACGCTTTAGAAATTTCTAGGATGGCGATTGCTGTAGCATCGAGTCAGCAAATTCCTTACCTACGCTTTGAACGTCCAGCTGTTGATAGATCCCTTGTAGAAGGGGAACAAGCTATTCACCTCGATAATTTTGAGACTCTGTTAGCTGGCAATTATCTATACAAAAGGCGTGTACTACTCACTGTTGGTTACAAAGCTTTGCCATTGTTTAGCCACTGGCAACAGCGCTCAAGCTTATTTGCCCGGATTCTACCCTCTCTCAAATCTTTAGAAGTAGCTACAGCTGCTGGATTTAGTTCCAATCAACTAATTGCCTTACGCCCACCCATAACTGCTGAGTTGGAAAGAGCTCTATGGCATCAATGGAATATCTCGATGGTAGTGACCAAAGCTTCTGGCGTCGCTGGAGGAGAGGATGTTAAGCGAGTGGTTGCTGCCGAGTTGGGTATCCCTTTAATAGTAATTGCTCGTCCAGTTATTGACTATCCTCAAAAAACCAGTGACTTATCAGTTGCTTTGGAATTTTGTCAGAGTCATTTAAAGTAGTCGTACAACATTAAAGTTAACTGTGAGGACGAGGAAAAATACTTTACAAATCAAATAGACTAGCTATAACTATGTAAATGAGGAGTCTCCCATAAGCTGATGTCAGAACCAGTAGCTAGAAACTCAAATTTATTCAACCGGATTCCTGGGCGAGTCTATCTATTAATATCAGTAATTATTTTCGCTGCTGCTAATTCAGTAACGCGTAGATTAACGCAATTGGGGGCGCAGAACTTAGTTGACGGCAGAAATCCAATTTCATTTTGTAATGTTTTATTTGTGGGCAATCTGTGTGCCTTAATAGCTCTGCTTTTAATCTACGGTAAACAGTTAAATTGGCAATCTATAAAGCAACTCTCGATTAAAGATTGGATTGGTTTGTTTTGGGTATCAATCCTCTCAGGGGCTCTAACTCCAGCTTTACTTTTAATAGCTTTGGAGTTGACAATGGTTAATAATGTGATTTTGATTGGACGTATTGAAACTCCCTTAATTCTGGCTTTATCTTTCTTTTTACTGCGGGAGAAAATAAACCGTTGGGTTATTGCTGGCGCGCTTATTTCACTTATTGGCGTTGTTCTCACGGTATTACTTCAAAAACCAGGGGAAGAAATGGTACAAATGGGAAGTTTTGCACTGGGAAGAGGTGAGGTAATGGCGGCAGTAGGGTATATTTGTTCTGCTGTTGGCAGCATTATTAGTAAAGTAACCCTACGTGATATTCCTTTAGGCATCTTTAGTATTGTTAGGACTGTTATTGCCACTATTGTTTTCTTCGTCGTAGTACTTACGTTATTTAGTCCTGTTCATTTTATTGATGTTTTCTCACTTTTCCTGTGGCAGTGGATGTTAGTCTATGGCGGAGTAATTATCGTGGGAGGTCAATTAGCTTTATTTGCTGGCTTAAAGAGGTCTAGTGCTTCAGAGGTCTCTTTATCTAACTCTTTTAGTCCGATTGCTGGAATTTTATTAGCTTATCTTCTCTTGGGTGAAGCTCCGACTACAGCTCAATATATTGGTGGTAGTGTGATTATGATTGGTATCGTTTTGAATCAGATTGGTATTTCTCGTCAGAGTGCTGAAGCTGCGAGATTACAAGAGCGCCAGGCTAAGGAAATGGATGTGGAGATGGGGTTTAAGGGGATCTAATTTTTTTAAGTAATAAGTAATAAGTAATAAGGTTTATTGTTACTGCTTGTTTGTTATTTTTGGGATTGCTTAAAAGAAAAAAAGTTTTAAGTTATTATTTTTTTGTTTGAGGCAATTCACTCTGTTTTACTGGGGGCTAGTCATAATGATTGATGAAGGTTATGTTAAGTATCGCTGTAACTGGATTAAGGCTGAATCAGTTAGTTTTAATGAAATTAAAGAGCTTAATCAATGGAGGGATGAATTATATCAATTAGGTTTAATTGGTGAATATGAAAATGGTATTGGTTTTGGCAATATTAGTATTCGCTACTATTTACCAGGGCAGTTTATTGTCTCTGGTACCCATACTGGTAGTCTCCCTATTTTGAATGAACAACACTATACAAGGGTTACTAGTTTTGATATCGGCAGAAATTGCTTGACGTGTGAAGGGCCAATTCAAGCTTCTTCTGAATCTTTAACTCATGCGGTTTTATATGAGGCGGATGCTACTGTTAATGCTATTATTCATGTGCATCACTTCAAACTCTGGCAGAAATTGATGTACAAAGTGCCGACTTCTGCTCAAGATGTTCCTTATGGAACACCGGAAATGGCAAAGGAAATTATTAGATTATTTGAGGAAGAGAATCTAAATGAGAAAAAGATTATGGTGATGGCTGGGCATGAAGAGGGGATTATCTCATTTGGGAGTAATTTAGAGGTAGCGGGAAAGATAATTTTAGGTTGCTATCATGATTTGGTATAAGATGCTGATTATTTGGCAAGGTGAGTATTGTCTATCCTACTTGTTTTGAGAATAAATATACACAGGATTAGAGGAAATTTACTGCTACGACTAAGTCATTATAATCAGCGTCACCACCGCCTTCAAGATCCTCAAAACCAAAGAGATTATCTCCCAATAAACGGACATGATCAAAACCGTCGGAGTTAGCCTCCATATAAGCAAAATAGGCAAGAGGCCCCTGCCCAGACTGATTATTAGGATTAGTAATCAAAAACTCTTTCGGTGTAGCATCAGCAATTAGGAATGGTGCTAATAGAGCTTTACCTGGTAAACCTGATGCTAAGTCCACTCGATTACTCACAGCTGCTTGGGCGTAGCCAGAATCACCGGGATTGAGACTACCAATACTACCATTGGGGTTATCAACTACATAAAAGCCAAAGGAATTATCAAAAGCAGCATCACTATTGATTACAAATTCTGCTTCTACTATGCCCGTAATTTGGTCTCGTAAATCAATAAGCTCAGCTTGTTGTCCACCTTGAAGTTGTGTACCTAATGGGGGAGAATTATCGGTAATCTCAACAGTTAGCACTAGATCATTGAAGTCTACTTCACCCTCAGCAAAGGAGTCTTCCCAATTAAGTTGAAAGCTGTTTTCCTCTAATGGAGATACTTCCAAATAGTCTAAACTATCGGGATTAGCATCGCTAAAATTCAAGAAAACATTAGTTGAGGTGCGCCCTGCTGCTAAATCAGCTAGGACATTATCTGTAGTGTCGTCTTGTACTAGGTAAAATCCCAGGCGAGTTTCAGTGTCAAAGCTTAGTTGACGAGTTGAATTTAATTCAGGAAAAACATTGTCTGCGAGGGAGGAAAAAATTACTTGTCCCCGCTCTAGAGCTGCTTGCAAATAGCCGGGATCGTCTGGAGCGATACCGTTAATTCTACCTTGTAGATCATCGACAATGAAAACTCCAATTTCATTAACAAAACTGGTATCCCGCTCAGTGAGAGTGAATTGGAGTTGACCTTGATTAGGGCTGCCTATTAGTAGGAAGATATCTTCTGGGGTTTTGTTTAGAAAAAAAACAGAATCATTGCTAATGGTGTTGATATCATCAGGGGTGATCTCAGAACCACTGCTATTGGTGATAGTAAGACTACCACCACTAAAAACTATACTACCACCAGCATTAATAGGATTAGTGTTATCAACAGCACTAATGCTGGTAATACTATCAGCATTAATGGTTATATTACCACCAGCATTAATGGGTTCAGTGTTATCAACATTGTCAGTAGATATGTTCCGCTGTAGGATATCATCAATGTTAGAGACCACGTTGATATTACTATCGCTAACAGTGACATTAGCGCCATTCGTAATGGTTAAACTAGGGGTTTCAATAGTAAGTGAACCTGCAGCGCCACCAGAATTAATGGGATTGATCTTATCAACGGTAACATTACTATTGCTAGTAATACTTACACTACTGCTAGGAGTGATTACACCACCAACATCAATATTGAAACTACCACCGTTAATAGTGACATCACCAATATTATTAATGGTGTTAATAGTGAGTGTACCCTCAGACTCAGTACTTGCCTCATCGGAGACATGGATGCTAAATGTCTCCTCACTACTGTTGTAAGCTACCACCACTAATTGATCATTGATGTCTCCGACAGCTATAATCCTACCGTCTGCCCCGAAGGCGACACTATAAGCTTGATCAGAACCACCCACAGTGACAATACCATTACTACCAAAGCTTGTATCAATACTGCCATCACTGTTGTAGCGTACCAGGTTAAAATTAAAGTTATTTTCGTTAAAGCTTGATCCTGCCAGGAGAATCTTGCCATCCGACTGGAGGGTAATACCTCCGAAATTGTCGGGATTACTTACAGTATCAGTGGTAGCGATGTCATTGGTGCCAAAGCTACTATCAAGGCTGCCATCGCTGTTGTAGCGCACTAGGGCAAAATTAGCACTATTGTCAGTATTGGCTTGCCCTACTAGGATAATCTTACCATCTGGCTGGAGAGTAACACCGCTGGCTAAATCGGAGTCTCCTTCAAGATTTGTAGTGACGACACCATTGCTGCCGAAGCTGGTATCGAGGCTGCCATCGCTGTTGTAGCGCACTAGGGCAAAATTAGCACTGTTGTCAGTATTGGCTTGCCCTACTAGGATAATCTTACCATCCGGCTGAAGGACGACACTGCTGGCTAAATCGGAGCCTCCTTCAAGATTATTAGTGACGATACCATTACTGCCGAAGCTATTATCGAGGCTGCCATCGCTGTTGTAGCGCACTAGGGCAAAATTAGCACTGTTGTCAGTATTAGTTTGTCCTACTAGGATAATCTTGCCATCTAACTGTAAGGCGATGCTGTTGACTCCTTCTAGGAGACTGCCCACAATATCGATAGTCACGATACCTTTGTCGCCGAAGCTTTGATCAAGGCTAGCATCGCTATCATAGCGCGCTAGAACCAAATCACCAGGGATACTGTTTGAACTACCCTCTACCACAACAATCTTACCGTCTGTTTGGAGGGCAACAATTCTGGCTTCATCACTACTGAAGGAAATATCGCTAGTCACCGTAGGGTTATTACCGAAACTAGAATCCAAATCTCCAGATGCTAACACCCCACTATAGGACTCTTGAAGTGCGATCGCAAACGCCAATGATACTGCCATCTCATCAGTGGTAACTTCCAGCTCCCAATTACCACCTAGAGCTTTATTACCTGTAGGAGTAGCAGAAGCAGCAATCTTGGCTCCAGTTAATTGATTTAATCGTTCAATAAATTCAGCCCCAGCGTCTCCGCAAGCGACATTACAGCCGTAGAGTAAAAGAGCAGGAGAAAACCAACTTCTTAGTTGTGGGGCGTATTGGTTTAAAGTGTCGAGACTAAGTTGACTGTTACCGAGATAAAGACAACCAGGAGAACCATGAGAAACAATATGAATACTACTAATCTCAATGTGTTCTTGGAGTGCTACTGTAATTTGCTCTACTCCATCTCGGTGGAAATCAATAATCAGAACTTTTGCTCCTGATTTAACCCCTGCTGCTAGTATCTTGTAATCTCCTACTTTTTGGTCAATTACTACCAGCATCTTGGGAACCATTTGCTGTTGCGGCTGAGACTGATTATCTTGAATTAAGAGGTTTTCTAAAATAATTTTTCTGTCGAAATAGTAGTCTTTTGTAGTCTTCATATTTGTTGCGGTTAAAGACCAATAAAAATTTACATAGCCCAGCACCCATCCTGAATCTAAAATCTTTTAAGAGTTTAATTCATGGCTTTTGAAAAGTGCAAGTGTTCAATATATTTTTAAGTATAATTTTCTTTCAACAGAGATTTTTTAGACTACGAAACTTCTGTTTATTGTGGAATATTTTTGTGGGATAGGCGTCTCGCCCGTCCAAAAAAAGGATAATTGTGGTGCATGTTAGTTTAGCAAGTCTTCTACCCTCACCCCATTGAATTACTTCTCTCCCAAGTAGGGCTAGAGGGCAAGAGTCATAGCTACTCCCTTCTGCTACGAAAAACCTACTCAAACCTGCTAAAAGGTTTATAAACCTTAGCTTCTTGATGTTTTCTTCGGAACTTCAACCAAGGGAGTCGGCTCCTACTTGTCCTAGTTTGAAAGAAGGGGTTGAGGGATGAGGGCTAACGGGGATAAGTTAGAATAATCAGGCTGAGATAGGTAACAGCTAGGAGTCAATGCATATCTCTTTGAATTGGCTGCAGGTACTGGTAGATGTGACCCTAGCTCCAGAAGAGCTAGCCGAAACCTTAACTATTGCGGGGTTTGAGGTAGAAGACATTGAAGATACCCGCAGGTTAGCAGATGGTGTTGTAGTTGGGAAAGTTCTGTCAGTAGAACCCCATCCTAATGCAGATAAACTAAGGGTTTGCCAAGTTGACATCGGCAAAGCCAACGAGCCCTTAAATATTGTTTGCGGCGCGGCTAATGTCCGGGCAGATATTTACGTTCCTGTGGCAACTACAGGCACATATTTGCCAGCAGTAGATTTAAAAATTCGTCCCTCAAAACTGCGTGGAGTCCGCTCTGAGGGCATGATTTGCTCCTTAGCAGAAGTGGGCTTGGAAAAGGAATCAGCTGGCATTCATATCTTTGAGGAGGATAATTTAGACTTAGGTAGTGATGTTCGTCCCCTTCTCGGTTTAGAAGATGTGATCCTAGACCTTAGTGCTACTGCTAATCGTGCTGATGCCTTAAGCATGGTGGGAGTCGCAAGAGAAGTAGCAGCCTTGACAGGAGCTTCCTTAAGGTTGCCAGAAACTTCTGAATTAGGGACAATTGACAACTCAGATGGTCTCAAATTAAAAATATCTGAGTCTAAAGCCTGCCCAGCTTACATTGGCACTATTATTGAAGGGGTTAAAATTGCTCCCTCCCCGGATTGGTTGCAAAGGCGCTTGCAAGCAGCAAGGGTAAGACCAATTAACAATGTGGTAGATGTCACCAACTATATCTTACTGGAATGGGGACAGCCGCTCCACGCCTTTGACAAAGAAAGTTTGTTAAAAAAATATAGTGGCAACTCCTCTAATGCTAATGGGGATAATTTGAACATTGGTGTTCGTTTTGCCCATAGCGGTGAATCTCTAAAAACTCTTGATGGTCAAACTCGTTCCCTACAAACACAAAGTCTACTCATCACTGCTCATGACAAACCAGTGGCTCTGGCAGGGGTTATGGGTGGTGAAGAAACAGAAGTGCATCCCGGAAGTGAGAATATAGTACTTGAAGCTGCACTATTTGAACCCTCGGCAATTCGTAAATCCAGCCGTAGCCAAGGGATGCGCACAGAGGCTTCATCCCGTTTTGAGCGTGGGGTTAATCAAGCAGAATTAGACATCGCCTGTCAAAGAGCGATCGCTCTGATCATAGAGCTAGCTGGTGGAACAATCAAATCCCAAGCCATCGCTGATAACAGAGCTAAACCTTCAGCTTGGGTTCATTCAATTGAATTGCGCCTTGAGCGCGTCAATCAGGTTTTGGGAGCAGTAGAATTAGAAGAGGAAATTGGAGAAATCCTCCCTGAAGATGTGGAGCGCATCCTTACTGCCCTAGGATGTCAACTCCAGCCTAGCAGTTCTAAAGAAGCCATCAGCTGGACAGTAACAGTTCCTCCCTACCGCTCTCGCGATTTGGAGCGGGAAATTGATTTGATCGAGGAAATTGCCCGTCTTTATGGTTATGATAACTTTGGCGATAAACTGCCTGATAAGACAGAAGCAGGTTATCTGGCTCTAGAACAGGTATTGACGCGGCAGTTACGAGAAGCCTTCCGAGCAGCAGGACTAACAGAATTAGTGCATTATTCCTTAGTCAAGCCAGACGATGAGAAACAAATACCTCTGGCTAATCCCCTATTTGAAGAATATTCCTGCTTGCGCACGAATTTACTCTCGGGAATGATTGAGGCTGCCAAATACAATTACGAGCAAGGCAATGGTGTCCTCAACGGCTTCGAGATTGGTAGAATTTTCTGGCGGGAAGAAGAAGGTTTGCAGGAAACCGATGCTATTGCCGGAATTTTAGGAGGGGATTCCAGTCAAGGCAAATGGGTTAAGGGAGGAAAGGAATCCCCCATGACTTGGTATGAAGCTAAGGGATTGCTAGAGTGTGCTTTTGAGCGCTTGGGTTTGGATGTGGAGTATCAACCTAACCACAGTGATTCCCGTCTCCATCCAGGGCGCACAGCTTCATTGTGGTTGCATGGGCAGTCTTTAGGTCAATTTGGGCAGTTGCATCCCCAATTGCGTTCTGAACTAGGTCTGCCAGATGCAGTCTATGGCTTTGAATTAGAATTATACGTACTTTTGGAGGCAATGGCTCAGGAGGAAAAACTCACTCCCCGTTTCCGTACCTATTCCTCCTACCCAGCTGCTGACAGGGATATTGCTTTCTTTGCACCAGTAAAAGTCTCAACAGCAGAAATTGAGCGAGTAACTAAGCAAGCTGCTGGTAATTTATTAGAGTCAGTGCAAGTATTTGATCAGTATCAAGGGGAATCTGTACCTGATAACCAAAGGAGTTTAGCCTTTAGACTAGTATATCGAGCTAGCGATCGCACTCTCACTGATCAAGAAGTCGAACCAGTACATCAAAAAGTCCGAGAAGCTTTAGTAGAAAAATTCGGCGTTACCCTTAGAAGTTAATAGGTTCAAAACTAAGATGGCAAAATACGTCATGTGGGGAAGTTATTGTGAGGATGTTTTAGAAAAGCGAGCTCCTCACCGACAAGCACATCTTGATGGTCTTACCGCTCAAAAAGAAAGTGGAGTTTTAATTACCATTGGACCAACTAAAGATTTAGCTAAAGTCTTTGGGATTTATGAGGCTGAAGATGAAGCTACTGTACGTAAACTAATTGAGGCAGATCCTTATTGGCAAAATGGCGTTTGGACTGAGTATGAAGTCCAGGAGTGGATTCAAGCTTTTTAGAGTTCATGGTTCATAGTTCATGGTTCATAGGGTTTGTATTCGACAGTTGTAGTGTACATTCCCAGTGAACTATCAACAATGAACTATCAATACTCTTCCCAATGAACAATGAACAATGAGCAATGAACTATCAACAATGAACTATCAATACTCTTCCCAATGAGCAATGAACTATCAACAATGAACTATCAATACTCTTCCCAATGAACAATGAACAATGAGCAATGAACTATCAACAATGAACTATCAACATCAACGGAGTAAGCGGGGGTAGTTGACTGCTAATCCAGTAAGTCAGGTTGTTGGCGTACTATCATTTCATAGAGTGGTTGAAAACTAAACCATCCCATGTGGTGTGAGCCTACCTGGCGCTGGGTTAAACGGGCGTTTTCTGCGGCAATGAGGATTGTCTTACCTGCTGCCTCTGCCATCAATTGTGCTTGGCAGGAACGATCCATGGTAATAAACCACCATGCGGCTTCATCAACTGAATGTCCCACTGTCAGTAGTCCATGGTTACGTAGGATTACAGCTTTCTTATCACTCAAGACAGCAGCAATGCGCTTACCCTCTTCAAGGGTGAGTACTACACCAGTATAATCGTCAAAGAGAGTGTGATCCTCGTAGAAACTACAGGCATCTTGGGTAAGAGGATCGAGGAGACGGCCAAGGCTAGAGAAGCTTTTACCATGGGTAGAGTGGGCATGTGCAGCGGCGATGACATCGGGGCGTGCTTCATGGATACGGGAGTGAATCGCAAAGCCTGCTTCATTAACAGGTTTGTTACCTTGAACAACCTCACCTTTTTGGTTGACAAGTATCAAATCACTAACCCGGATCAAGCGAAAATGCATGCCAAAGGGATTAACCCAAAAATGATCTAAGTGTTCGGGATCACGCATAGTAATGTGTCCCGCAATACCCTCATCAAACCCGAAGTGGGCAAACAAGCGGAAGGCTGCAGCTAGACGTTGCTGACGATGGCGACGTTCTTCTTCTATTGAAGCGAACTTTGGTGGTTGAGGGATGTTTTGAGGTATTTTTAAGGTGTTCATTTTCTAGACTTCTGTTAACTATAAGTAGTCGGACATAAATAAAAGCAACTGTGTAAACAATTATGAAATCGCCTGGAGTTCCCTTACACCCTACACCCTACACCCCACACCCTGCCTCAACCAGTAACCTTTATTTTTGTCGAGGTACTTAGCCCTTCAATTTTAATGGCTTCTATACTCAAAAATCAGTTAACAGCCTCGCTTGTCTCAGAATAAAAGTCAAAATTGTCTCTTCTCTAGCAAGAATATCTGCCCTACCTTCCATGCCTGGTTGCAGATTACACTCATGTTCACCAAATTTCAAAGATAGACTAGCTGGTTCAATAGTTACTTCGTAAGCAGCAGCCCCATTACTAGCAGTTACAGGAGTAATGGCATCGGCAGAAATTTCTGTAACAGTTCCTTTAAGAGTACCAAAATTAGGATAGGGGCAGGCTTCAACCCGCATTTCTACTTCTTCACCGACGGCAATTTTGTCTCGCTCTTGAGTTTGAACTAGAGATTTAATCACTAAAAAATTATGGTTAGGAGCAATTTGAGCAACTGTGTCTGTTGGACGTAGAAATTGACCTTGATTGCGAAGATTTAACTGAAAGATGGTACCATCAGTAGGAGCTGCAATAATAGTGTGAGTAAGTTCTGTCTCAATTTGCTGTAGTTCTTGCCTGTCGCGCTCAATTTGATTCTGGACTTCTATACTTCTTTGGGTAAGCATTTCTCGCTCCCGCCTTAAGGTGGCAAGGGCAGCTTCACCAGCAGCTTGTTCTCTGGCAATTTGCTCTTTGGCAGCTGTGATTGGGGCAGCACTGGGATTGAGAGCAGTTTTTACCCTTTGCAGTCTAGCTGTAGCAGTTTTGAGGGCAGCTTCTCTTTCTTTAATTTGTAGTTGAGCGATTGCCCCTGTGTTTGCCAACTTCTGATATCTTGTTAGTTCTTCGCTAGCTAATTCCAAGGCTGCTTCAGCTTCTTTTACTTGAGCTTGGGTAGTAATTTGCTTGTCTTGGTAGTCTCTTTGAATGCTAATAAGTTCAGCTTGTGCCGAGGCAATAGTACGCCGAATGCGATTGCCTTCAGCAGCAACTTGCTCATCTACAGTACGAATCTGAGCGTCAATTTGAGCAAGCTGCCGTTGGTTCTGCCTAATATTAGTTTGCAGTTGATTCTTCTTAGTTTGGAGGCGAGAATCATCAATATAGGCAATGGCATCCCCTTGTTTGACTAGCTGATTTTCTTTAACTGCGATACTTTTAACAGTTCCTTCTCTTGTCGCTTGTACGATACGCAACTCGCCAGCAGGACGAACCGTAGCAGGGGCTTTAACAGTAACCTTGTATTTTAGTACACTGGCGAGGGTAATGGCAGCACTGAAGCCCACTAGTAAAACCAGCCCTCCAAGAGTTGCCCACTGCCCAATAGGGGGTAAGAACTCTTCTGGTTCTGCAGGTTGAAGAAATTCTGGGTTGGCATCACTAACCATTAACAATTGCCTCTGTAAGCCACCAATCGACCAACTCGCTTTAGGATACTCAAGCTTGGTAGTCTGAATTGTTGGCTAGGTAACAGCAGAGGCCGATTTGTGGGGGATTGGAAGTAATAAGTAATAAGTAATAAGTAATAAGTAATAAAGTTTCAAGATGTTGCAACTTATGCCTATTGGCTGTTATGATGAGAAGCAGGGCGTAAAATCTCCCTATCTCCTACCTCAGGTGTTAATCTAGATTTGGGTCAACAGCGTGCTTCTTGAGGTCTTCGAGAGATAAATGTTCTAGGGCAGAGGCATGGGTTGCTGAAAGTACCACTGGCGGTGCTACACCTGCATCTAGGGCTTCCTGCCAACGAGAGGCACATAAACACCAACAATCACCGGGTTTAAGACCAGGGAAATTATACATTGGTACTGCTGTACTCAGATCATTACCTCTCATTTTCGTAAACGAGAGAAACTCTTCAGTTACTTTGGCACAGACAATATGTACACCGAAGTCTCCAGCTCCTGTGTTACACTTGCCGTCGCGATAGAAGCCTGTTAGTGGAGATGTACAGCAAATTTCAAGTTTACCCCCGAGAACGTTTCTGGCATCGGTCATATATTTACTCCCTGTCGGTAAGCAAGAATTAACAACTTTAATTATCCCTAATTTACTATAATATTTAAAATTTAATCAGAAATCATCTGTTTCTATTGTACTTTTTCATCAAGAATGTGAATACTTCTTCCAGTAATTAAGGTTATTGAGGATTATCAATATTAATTGTCAGTTGACTTAGGCGTTTAAGAATACTCATAACACTATATAAATCTCCTCGATTACGAGTTGCAAACAATTTAGATGTGGCGTATTGTGTGGTTTGATTTTTAACTAGTTTCAAAAAAATGAAACTACCACCAGTCGTAATCATGCCAAAACTGGGTTTTTTAGAATGAGGATTACTTAGCATATAAGCTAAAATCTGTGCTAGTCCTTCTTCAACTGAAAAAGAAGCTTTTTTGGACTCAATTACCATTACCCAAAATTGATCTCTTAAAACTAAGGTGTCAATTTTTCCTTTGATTATTGTCCCTTCGTCTTCTGAGACAATATCGATGGTATTCTCTGATTTGACACAGAAGGGAAATAAATAAAAATCAGCGATAAAAAGAATGGGGTCTAACACTGCCATTCTGACTACATCTTCGAGCAATGGTGGATAATTGAGTAAATTAATATAACCAGCTCTGACTTTATCTAAAAGTTGTTTATCTGTAGAGTTTATTTGTGGTAAATCATCTTGCCATTCCCGGAAAAACTGGTCATTATCTACTAGATGCAAACCGAAATTTGTGATTAAATCTCGCAGGGTTATATCTTTGGCTTGGATAGTTTGAACCATTTAACTGCTCTACTGTTATCTGCTAAATTTGGTAGTTAAAGACGCTAGTACATAAAGACGCACTAGACAAATTGTAGGGTATTTGACTCCTGTTAATTTCGATAACGATAGTACATTATAGTTTTGAGTAAAAGTACAGCGATCGCTGTCTTAATTTTATCGCTTTGAGACTTAAGTTAAGGCGAGTTATTTTTGTAGATTAAAATTAAATTAGATTAAAAGTTAATGACTCACCCTATGGTTTTGCTCTTATGGCTTCTCCTTTTCCAGGAATGAACCCTTATTTAGAAAATCCAGATTTGTGGACAGAGGTTAATCATCGCTTGCTCACTGCCATTGCTGATGCAATTGCTCCCTTAATTCGACTTCGAGGAGGTAAACCAATGCCAATTCTCAGCGAAATTCCAGCTTTCGACTATAATATCTTAATTTCTCGCAGTAATTGCCGCCCCCAAGCTCAGATGTATGGTTTTAGTCTTCGTCAAAAAATTCTTTGCTTTCCTTTGCCTTTAAAGTCAGGAGAAGTGGAACCAAACGTAGATTTACAGAATTTATTGATGGGAGTGTACGAGCGAGCGGGATTTGATTTGGCAATAGACTA
The DNA here is from genome assembly GCA_010692425.1 of Symploca sp. SIO3C6. GTDB lineage: Bacteria > Cyanobacteriota > Cyanobacteriia > Cyanobacteriales > Coleofasciculaceae > SIO3C6. The sequence continues at coordinate 74,394 of JAAHHJ010000004.1, forward strand.
TATTCATGAACCAGTGCCACCTTTCAAGAAAAAAGAGGATAGGGTTTGGGCAGATTCTTTGTTACTTGCTAAGGGATTGCGGTGAAAATCGAAAAATAATTTTGAATTGCTTTTACTTGAGTATCTGCGATCGCTTATTATTTGATCGTGAAGGAATTCCCTCAGTTTTTCAATCTTGGTTATGACTGATTCATCAGATAAAGAAGCGGTTTTAGCCGCAAATGTTGACTTTTACCGTGCTTTCTCCAATCAGGATCTTTCTAGTATGAGCCTTCTGTGGTGGCAAGGCTCAACCAGTTTATGTATTCATCCTGGTAGTCAAGTGCTGATGGGATGGGAGGAAATTCGAGCTTCCTGGGAATCTATCTTTCGCAATACTGATTCTATGGAAATAGATATAGAAGTTATCAAAATAGAAATTGATCAAGCTCTCGCCTATGTAATTGTCCGAGAAATAGTATTACAGTCGAGTCGAGGTAGGAAACTGAAAGCACAATCAATGGCAACTAATCTGTTTCAAAAAATGGCTCAAAAATGGTATTTAGTCCATCATCATGGTAGTCCGATTATGCGCTAAATATCTGTAAAAAATAGGGGAGAGGTTAGGGCAGTATAATTTGACTTACTGCTGTGTCTATTAATTTTTCTATTTTGCCGATAGATTGGATGAGTTTGGCTTCGAGTTTGTCGCACAATTTAGTCTATGTTTGGATGGCTTTCAATACCTGAAGGGTTAGGAGGGAAATATGTAACAATCGAAGTGCAAAGTTTCAGAAATATGACCTAGCATCATGGAAGTGGCAGCAGCAGCTAAGTTTATTGCCTCAGTCGCTCAAGTAGTTGCACCAGTCTTATTAAAAAAAACCAATAGCAAAATAAATCCTACCGACTTAGAAAAAGCACTGGTAGCTGGCATGAATGCTGCTCAAGAGCGAGAACAAACACTTCCTCCACAACAGTGGCTATTTTTTAGGTCTGAACCTGATTTTATTGATAGATTCCTTAAAGATTTTTTCCAGCGGGATGGAGTCCAAGAGGAATTACAGAAACCTCTGAAAAACGAAGGGATGCCAGATGTTCTTTTTCTCGTGGAGAAGTTTAAGCAGGTAGCTGAACACAATTCGCGCATTCAACCACAAGAGGATTATATTTTCCCCTGGATAGAAGCATTTGTCAAGACTTATATCGAGAAAACCGATAGCTATATAAGACTACAGCTGGCGAAGGCAGACTATAGCCAGCAAATGACCAAATGGTTTAATGACCTAAAATTTGCAGGGATAGCAGTGCCGGGGCAGGAGGTAGAAAAATCGGCAAAGCTTGAGGAAATTTTTGTCATGCCAGATGTGGTAGAGGAAGCACAAACTCCTCTAGACTTTACCCTAGATCCAGATTCTCGATCGCCAGAGCTTGATAACCGTCAGACTCAATTACTACATGAACAAAGGCAAAGAGTACTATGGCGAAATCAGACTGGCTCGACATTTAGTGCGCATCAGTTATTGAATCTAGAGAAATTACCGATAACTTCTCGACAATCAAAGAAAGTAGTACTGCTAGGTGCGCCTGGTTCCGGCAAAACCACCTTGATGAGTTACTTTGCGGTGATGCTTGCCACTGGGCAGTATCAACAGTTGGGTTTAGATACAAATATAGACTGGCTACCGATTTTAATTCGGATGCGAGATTTGGTAAGATTCCCCCATCTGAGTATTCTCGACTATGGGCGACATTTTGCTGAGAAAATCATGTCCTTAGGGGAGTTACCGCAGGATTTCTTTGAGCATTGGCTTGCAGATGGCAGAGCGCTGATATTGCTCGATGGGCTAGATGAAGTCCCAGAATCAGGCAAGCGCGAGCAAGTAGTGAAACGCATTAACAGTTTTTTGCATCAGTTTCCTCAAAATTCAGCGATTATCAGCTCTCGTCCAGCGGGTTATCGGCGAGACTTTTTTAAAACTGAGGAATTTTCCCACTATCAGCTACAGCCCTTTGATGATGAGAAAATAGAGGAATTTATTAACCACTGGTACGATAGTCGAGTTCAAAATAAAGAAGAAGCCCAACGACGTAAAGAAAGTCTCAGCAAAGCACTTTCTGAGAATAAGCCGATTAAACTGCTGGCGCGAAACCCCTTATTGTTAACGATTATTGCTCTAATTCACCGCTATCAAGCCCATTTGCCGAAACAGCGACATAAGCTTTATGAGAAAGCAGTAGAGACACTTTTAACTAACTGGGATCAAAACAAAGAACTGAGCAATGAGCAGAAATTAGAATATCTGAAGCTAGATGACTTAGGACGGTTGATGGAAATTCTAGCTTACTGGGTTCATTGCCAGGGAAGTACAGGGGATGAAGAGGGCGGCACTTTAATCGACAAAGATGAATTAATTGAGAAGTTAGGCAAAGAAATCAAGAAGCTCAAACAGATTCAACTCTATCAAGCCCAGGAAGAAGCAGAGCGGTTTATTGAGTTTATACGAGAGCGTACAGGTTTACTCAATGAACAAGGTACAGATTGCTACGCCTTTGTACATAAGACCTTTCAGGAATATCTCTGCGCCCAAGAAATCAACTACCGTGCCGATGATGAGGATAATTTTGAGATTATCCTTGAACATATTAAAAACTATCTCCATAATCCCCACTGGCGGGAAGTTTTACTGCTGCTGATTGCTCAGCAAAAACCCAAGAAAGCAGCTAGAGCAATTAGGACTATTTTCAAACACAATAGTGAGTATGAGTGCTGGCTGCATCGCGATTTATTATTTGCTGGCAGTTGTCTTGCCGAAAATCCCAAAGACTTAAAAACTAAAGGTGATGATGGACTGTACCAGGAAAATTTGACAAAATTAGTTGAACTGGAAGCTAGCGACTCATCTCTGGTTGGTAGGAGAGTTAAGCAGCAGGTTTTTAAAATCCTTTGCAGTTTGAATGAAACAGACTTTGAGGCACAAGCACTGCAACTTTTGAAAGCTAGAGGAGACAGTATTAGTAAAGAGCGATTGCGGGAATATCAGGCAGCGTTGGGAGAGAAAAAAGAGGTAAGAACCGCCCTGCTCAGTTGCTTGCAGCATGAGAATTATGGTGTACGTTACTCGGCTGCCAAAGCTTTAGTCGAGTTAGGAAAAGGGGATAATCAGGTAATAACCGCCCTGCTCAGTTGCTTGCAGCATGAGGATTCTTTTGTACGTTACTCGGCTGCCAAAGCTTTAGTCGAGTTAGGAAAAGGGGATAATCAGGTAATAACCGCCCTGCTCAGTTGCTTGCAGCATGAGGATTCTTTTGTACGTTTATTGGCTGTCGAAGCTTTAGTCGAGTTAGGAAAAGGGGATAATCAGGTAATAACTGCCCTGCTCAGTTGCTTGCAGCATGAGAATTATGGTGTACGTTACTCGGCTGTCGAAGCTTTAGTCAAGTTAGGAAAAGGGGATAATCAGGTAATAACTGCCCTGCTCAGTTGCTTGCAGCATGAGAATTATGGTGTACGTTACTCGGCTGTCGAAGCTTTAGTCGAGTTAGGAAAAGAGGATAATCAGGTAATAACTGCCCTGCTCAGTTGCTTGCAGGATGAGAATTCTGTTGTACGTGTATCGGCTGCCGAAGCTTTAGTCGAGTTAGGAGAAGGGGATAATCAGGTAATAACCGCCCTGCTCAGTTGCTTGCAGGATGAGAATTCTGTTGTACGTGTATCGGCTGCCGAAGCTTTAGTCGAGTCAGGAAAAGGGAATAATCAGGAGGTCATAAGTGCCTTGCTCAGTTGCTTGCAGCATGAGGATTCTATTGTACGTTCATCGGCTGTCGATGCTTTAGTCAGGTTAGGTAAAAAATCTAGTGATGTACTCCCTGAAGTTGTGCAATGGATTGAACAGCAGCAGAATTCAGAATATATTGGCAGTGGGATTGATGTTCTACAGGATTTAGTAATAGAAGAAGGTTAAAGAAGGCAAGAGGCAGAGGGCAGGAGGCAGAGGGCAGGAGGCAGAATTTGACAAAGTTTTAGCGATTTAGCTTGTCCTAACCTTAATACGTACTGCTATATTTTCTGGTTGTATGAGAGCTATTCAAAACCTCTCCCCATCTCCCCCTCTCCCCATCTCCCCATCTCCCCCTCTCTAATTAGTCACTTGACGAATAGTACTCAAATTGCTTTCTTAGTTGTTCAACAGTCAGATTCTGAGTCCAATACTCTACCAAAGCATGACCTAATGCCCAGGTATTACGAGTTACATCCTGTGAAGCCGAGTTTTCCAGTAACAGTGGCCACAGAGACATCAAGTCAAAGTTAGGCATTTCAGAATTGCCTGTATTCAAGAGCGAAAAAAGCTCATAAGCCATCTGAAGTTTGCCAATAACAATAGGCAACTGCTCAACAGGAATTTGCTCTACTAATATACTTGCTAGAGACGATGATCCAGTGGTCAGAGTAGAAATAAACTGAAGTACAGGACTTTTCAGTAGTGCTGTCACTCCCTGGGTAGTTGCCATCTGGAAACTGTAGCGGTCAATAATTTTAGCAGCAGCAATAGTGCGGGCTTCCAGATTATTAAAGAAACGGGCAAGACGGATTTGTTTAGCAGGAGCGATCGCTTCCATTAAACCTAACGATAGCGCTTCTATTCCCCAAGCAACTCGACCTGTATTGAGATCATTAGTGACGATGGGTACAACCAGATTACACAATTGACCTAGATGCTGACTACGATACTCAGTAGCTTGCCGAATGGCAATTTCCTTGGGGCGTTCCCCCCATTGCCAGTCATAGGGAGGTTCCCACTCACGGAGGGGGCGCAGACGATCCACTTGGGTGACAATTGTAATTGTAGGTAAGTCTGCCACTTCTTCCTTGATATCTTTCAGGAAGTCCAGATCCATTTGTAGAGCAGGATCTAGGGCAGGGGTTACTAGTAATAAAAGATCGGCGTTGGTGGCATAATCAAGTACAATTTCCCGTAAATCGGCACGGTTGACCTGTTCATAACCAGGAGTATCCCAAAGTACTAAGGATTCACCGTTGGGAGCCTGCCAGTGGTAATTCTGAATTTTATCAGTACTGGGTAAAACATCGACGGCTGCTAATTGAGCCTCGAATAGGGTATTAATGAGGCTACTTTTTCCAGAGCCAGTGCGCCCTACGACTAGAATATTAATCGGTTTTTGCTCAACTACCTCTACAGGCTCTGCTTGAGCTAGGATTTCTTTGAGGGTTTGAGTTTTTACCTGAGAAGGCGTAGATCCAGAAACCGACAATTGTGAAATGGGCAGAGTATTGCCACTGTAGAGAGTGATTGCCTGCTGAGCTAAGTTTCGCAGCGCTGCTTCCCGGAGTATTTGCCCTAAATTTACTAGCAGTTGTTGATTGGCTTGGTTAGTGTAACCTTGACTGGCAAGTCTTGCTAATGCTGCTGCTGGATTCAATAGCCACTGCGCCCAATTCCAAACTTTGAAAAGTTTACGCGCCGATGGCTCTAACTGGCGGTAAACTTCGTATGCTTGGTATGCCTGCCCCACTGTAACCTGATTGAGGGCAGGGGATAACTTCTGCATCCATATATCCAAATCATCTACTGTTCCCCGAATCAGGGCGTAAGCTTGGGGTATGTAGATATTGAGCAAGGGGTGTTTAACTTCTGGATGATAGGCATGAGCGATCGCAATCACTAGATCTTGGCATCGCTGCCCAAAGGTTTGCAAGTCTTCCCAGATTGGTGGATCGTTTTGTGTGGCGATGAGAATTTCTTGGAGTGCGGCTTCGGCTTGACTAGCTGCTTGATCTGTTGCTAAGTTCTGTTTTATTTGATCTGTAGCTAGTTCAAGTTCTTCACTAACCCCTGCAATGACAGCTTCCATCTGCTTGAGTGCAGGTCGAGTCCATCTTACCAACAGCCAACGCCAGCCCACTATTAGGAGGATAAATATACCCCAAATCCAACTAATACCCCAGGCGTGGATTTGTAATCCTGCCGATACTATCAAGAAGATAATAATCGCTGCGATCGGAATTATCAAGACGAGCCATTGCCATAATTTTAATCGCACCATTGCTTAATACCTGCCTTGAAATAGGTGAACAAAATTTGGGGTGGGATTCGAATTCTCCGCGTCTCCGTGTCTCCGTGTCTCCGTGTCTGCTTACTTATTTGTATCTGAGTCATAATTCTAGCTGTGGAGTCATAAGTACCTGCGACATTGATATAGCAGTACGTATTAAGGTTAGGACATACTAAATCGCTAAAACTTTGTCAAATTCACCCCTTCTGCCTCCTGCCTCCTGCCTTCTGCCTTCTGCCCTCTGCCTTCTGCCTCCTGCCTTCTGCCTTCTGCCTCCTGCCTTCTGCCTTCTGCCTTCTGCCTTCTGCCTTCTGCCTTCTGCCTTCTGCCTTCTGCCTTCTGCCTTCTGCCTTCTGCCTTCTGCCTCCTGCCTTCTGCCTTCTGCCTCCTGCCTTCTGCCTTCTGCCTTCTGCCTTCTGCCTTCTGCCTCCTGCCTTCTGCCTTCTGCCCTCTGCCTTGGAGCCTTGGAGCCTTGCGCGTAGCGCTATAAAGGTTACTGGTTGAGGCAGGGTTTGGGGTGTGGGGTGTGGGGTGTAAGGGAACTCCAGGCGATTTTATAATTGTTTACACAGTTGCTTTTATTTATGTCCTACTACTTAGTTGGCTTATCTCATAGCGCTTTTAAAGAGACTTGTGTAAAAATCTTCCGGATGCAGAAAGCCATAAGCAGTATGTAGAAGTGGTAGATGCACCCTGATTCTCTTCCTCAGCTACGCCCAGAGTTTATACTCTGTCATCGTACTGGGGAGTTTTTTTTGATTGGCTTTGGTGTCCTATACTATTTTGGGTTAAGATTTTGCCTATCTGCACAGCCTTAACTGCTGCAATTGACTGCTTGTGATCTAGAAGAATCAATTATAATAGAGAGCTTCTAACCTGTTAGGCTAAGACAAGAAACAAAAGTCATGAGTGTAAACTTTGGCAAAACTAATGCTTGACCAAGATCAACCTAAGTGCGTATAACCGTTCTGATTGAGGAAACCTGCCTTGGATTCGGAGAATCAGCAAAGGATTTTTGGCTATTTTATTGAAGAGGCGAAAGAACATCTCGATACCCTCCAACAGGGAATATTAAATCTGTCGTCGGTTGTCCAAGAGCCAGAAACGCTCAATGAAATGTTTCGCGCTGCTCATTCCGTCAAGGGGGGTGCAGCAATGCTTGGTCTTAGCAGTATCCAAAAGACAGCTCACCAATTAGAGGATGCTTTTAAATTTCTCACAGATAATCAGATCAAAGTTGATCAAAAGCTAGAGACTCTGTTTTTACAAGGTTATGATACCCTAGAAGACCTGATTAAAAAACTACAAGGACCATTTGGTCTTCAGGAAGAAGATGCCAAAAAGGCTATGCAAGCGGCAGAGCCGAATTTTGCTAAATTGCAAAGCTACCTCAGCAGCTTAGCCAGTAGCGATAAAAAATTGCCCAAGACGGAAACTACATCTGCCCAACCAAACCAAGTCAAAGCTGCTAGCAACTTGTCTCCTGAGTTTAGTTCTCAGGTACTCGAAATCCTCAAACGCATGCTACAGCTATTTAAACAACCAGAAACACCAAGTAATCGCCAAAATCTTCAAAAACTGTGCAAGCGTTTAGCTCAGCTAGGGGTAGGTATTAAAACTTGGAAAAGGTTAGTAACATTATCCTATAAGGCGATCGCTAATGCCAATAACTCCTATCAAACCTTAGCACCAGTGGTGATTAAGGAGATCAAACAAGCTAGTGACCAACTACAGGAAAATGCAGACATTGCCATCACTCCCTCTCCAGAATTGCAGAAACTAGCTGGCATAAAACCAACTAGCACTAGTACCCCTAAGCAGATAACTATAAAGTTAGAGCCAACGGCTGCAGCTAAAGCCTTAATTCAAGCTTTTGATAAACCGCAACTGTCCCAATTGGTCAAGTTACTTGCTAAAGCCACTGGCAAATCCTCACTATTAACCTAGATAATTCTAACCTAGATAATTCCCTGCCATCTTCATAGCGTCGGCAATATCGATATCACCATCACCATCAGCGTCTAAGAAAGCATTGAGAACTGTATTTGAGCCTTGGGAATCGTTTGTGGTGGCACCGGTTTGGAGAAGATTTAATACCAGGGGAACTAAGGTTGGTAACATATTTTGAATCAGACTAGCATTGAGTCCAGTCCTTTGTTGAGCTTCCTGCACAAGTTGCTGTATTTGAGGACTACCCAAGAGTAACTCAACAGCTTGGTTGTTAGGATTAATGCCGCTGAATTGATTAATAAAGGCTTGAGCTTGTTGCTCACCTTCAACTTCTCGCTTTTGTTGCAGGGCAGGTCGGACGTATTTTCCCACAATTGACATTAGTCCTTGCACTGTTGAAGGATCTGCGTTGACATTAGTGCTTAAGTCTCCTACTGTGCTAAGAATATTGCTCAACTGACCAGAACTAGCTTGTTGAGCAGGATTATCTATGGCACTAAGGATATGGTTAAACAAATTCATCAAGAGCTACCCGTAACTGTTATGATTTCTGTGTCTTAACCTATACCTATGCCATCATAAACCCATGAGGACTCTTAGAGGTGCTATTGTTCTTCTTATAGTCTCTAGCTTCGATCACAAGACCGAAGACTTTAAGGTTCGTAAACACCATATCATGGAAACACACAGCTATGCGATCTGATGTGCAATGCTTGGTGATTACAGAGGAATATCTAACCAATTTAATTGGTGAGAATCCAGATCAAGTCAGACATTTCTTCCAAGGAGAGAAACCGAAAAAAATAGGCGATTTCCTGCTCAAATTGGTTAAGACTATTATTGTTTGGTTAAAGTTTAAATCTGTCAGACGGCTAGTTAGGGAAGTTGACAGTTATAATGCCGTGATCAAAGCTGTAGATATCAACGATCAACTCGAAGAAGCTGGTAACAAAGGTGTTGGTTTAAGCAACCGAGAGAGGGTGATTCAAGCACTTGGGGTGATGAAGGTTGATCTAGTGCGGGCGCTCAAGACAGAGAGAATCCTCAGAGAGAACAAGATGTTTATTACTAAGCATCCACAGCTATTTACAACTAATTTAACCGCTTTGACCGCACTGCAAGTCAGTGATCAGGCTTGCGAGTATGGTAGAGTATTAGACCAAGCCTTGCAAGTGGCAGTAGGTGTGCAAGAGGAAATGAGAAGATTGCAAAATCGCAGTTAAGTTAAAATTTTAGATGTGGCTCGCTGTCCCAAGTAGTATATAAGTACTACAATAGTCACTTTTGGGGTACAGCAGTCATACTAGGTCAAGAAGCAACTGAGTTCTAAAAGTTTAGTGCAATGCAACCTGATTTACAGGGCCTAGAAATCACCAAAGGGGAACTAAAGCACTGTAGTGGTATTAGTGTTGATTCTATTTATCGACCACCGACTCCCCGCAAGTTTTTGTCTGAAATTACTAAGACTTTACTAATAATTATCTTAATTTGCTTTAGTGGTTTTATTTTTGCACAGATATTTATTGAACAGCTACCTTCTTTAGTTGCCCTCCATACCGTCGCTGCTGTTGGTTTATTATTAAATGATTTGCTCAAGATTTATTTCACTAAAAAATACCGCAATCTTGTTAGGTTATTTCAAGATGCTAAACGATATAATTCAGTCATCAAGGCTATTGACATCAATGACCAAATAGAAGCTGTTGGAAATTCAGAAGTACGCTTAAGAAACCGAGGGCGAGTTATTGAGGCTCTAAAGCTGACTAGAGAAGATATAATTCGAGCTGTGAAAACTGAGCGAATTCTCAGAGACAATGAGAATTTTATCAAATTTAATTCTGATCTATTTGATAGCAATCTGATGGCGTTGACAGCTTTACAGGTAAATGACGAAGCGAGTGAGCATGGACGATTACTTAATGAAGCCTTGCAAATTGTTGTGGATGTACAAGAAGAAATGAGACAGTTACAAAGCCAGCGGCTGTCATGACTTTATTAACGCCAGGAGAGGCTTGTTTCTTAATTGAAGAATATGCAATTTAAATGCACATTAGCTTAGCTCAGGTATTGACACAGGGGTAGGGTTTAATCAAAAGTGGTCAACTCCTGTTCAAAACTGAAATAACTATGTTTAGTTAATTCACACAACTAAACATAGTTGACTTAAATTAAATCGACCTAACTTAATTCGACTTTATAAGCTTTATATCCCCCTTCAAATTCCCCATAATCATTTCTATTCGTATAACCATGCCAAGCTAAGATAATTACTTCTTTAGTGCTATCATCTATTTCGATAACATCGGCAACTGTGGGAGCATAAAGAACAGGTAAATTCTCTGGAGTAGCAGAACCTCCCCAGTAGTCAAAATACTCCCAAGAGCCTCCAAGATCTAAATAACCAGTTTTTTCATTGTTCCTGGGTTTAAGTTTAAAAACGTAGCCACCAGAATTATAAGGAACCTTCAAGTTATCAAGAAGTTCTTTGTTTTCAACATTAGTCTCACAACTAATTAGCAGATACCAATTATTTCCTTGATTTACTAACTGCGGTACTTCCATTTTTCCCAGTAACTTCGGAGTATTGAGGGGGGGGAGTATTTCCCAGTTAATTAAATCGCTGGAGATTGCTGCTCCAATACAGCCATTGGTAAAAGGTTTGTCTTCTTTATCTGCACGATGGCTGGTAAATAGCATCAAATATTCGCCTTCACGTCCAGGATAAGGCATAATTTTAGGGTCTCGGCAGTGAAAAACCTCAACAGGATTATTCTCATCACCTTCTATAGCCCAGCCATAGCCCTGATGACCAATACTACTGAGGTCTAGTTCACGAATTTGACCCTTATGATCACGTAAAATAGCCCAATTGTAAGCGTCTTCTGAGACAGCAAACCAAAGTCTTTGGATTCTGCCCAAATCTTTTTTACTGCGTCCAGTTAGTGCCATAATGTAGGAAGCGCCAAGAGCTTGCCGTAGATTTTGGTCATCAATCGACATCATTGATCCTGTCCAGATAGCTAAACTATGGGGCGAGTTATGGTTCTCTGTATCAGGATGTAAACAGGTGCCGTGGTATTCCCAGCTGCTTGGATCAAATAAGTCTGTTGCCGTGATATGTCCAACTGAGGCAAAATGGTGACGTTCTTCAGTTTCATATGCTGAGCCATCCTCTCGCCAGCGTGGTGCTTGCAGGTGGTAAATATGATAGAAGGGATTTTGGTTTCCTTTTACTTGTTTATGCACCCAACAATCCCAAACAAACTGAGTTTTCAGTAATTGGTCGATGCTTTTGCTTTCTTGAGCCCTCATTTTGCCTATTTAGAGTTATCTGATAGTGAAATATAGCACTACATACATGGATATAAGTAGTCGGACATAAATAAATGGCTCTATGTAAAGAATTATGAAATCCGTCAAAGTTACCCTACACCCTACACCCCACACCCTGCCTCCACCAGCAAACTTTATCAATGTCGCAGTTACTTATGAGGACATCTATTTCCCTGCAACCTATTAAATCTTGCTTTCAAACCAATGATCTTGTCCTAAACTAAATGGATAGCGCTATATTAATTCTGCAAGCCCTAATTAACTTTTTTGTTGAGCAGTTGAGAAAGAGCTTTAATATGGTTGATTAAAGCTCTCAATTTTTGCTTTTGTTCTGGGCTAAAATCCAGATAACTACTAGGAGCTTTGAATTGTTTACTTGAAAGTGTTCCTGTCAGAGCTTTCTCTGTTTAGTTTTTCCCCTTAACCTGTCGCCAAGGGATTTCATTTTCACCACAAGTATGGTGATTTTACTGATGCCCCTTGGATGCAAGTACAGATAGATTAAAAGGGTGAATCTCGCCATGCCTGCCTCTGAATTGAGATGGCAGGCTTTTTCTTTCCAGTACAATCAACTATTTGTTGGCTCGGGAATGGTAATATCTAAAGATGTTACCTCACTAGTTAAGCTGGTAAGAGGTGGCTCAATAGTTTTGGCATTACCAACTACCAAAGTGACGATTTGATCAGGTTGCAGGTATTTCTTAGCAACGCGCTGGATATCCTTAATAGTTGTTGCCTCTACACCCTGTAAATAGCGGAAGATAAAATCTTCTGGATAGCCATAATACTCGTAGCGCATCAACCGCGATAGGGTTTGGCTAGGTTTCTCGAAGTTGAACACAAAGGAATTGCTTACTCCCTCTTTGGCCCTGGCAAGTTCGTCTATCTTAACAGGAGTAGTAGAGATTTTGTTAATTTCAGAGAGCATTGCCTGAATAAATGGTACCGTTGCCTCAGAACGAGTTTGTCCCCCAGCAAGGAATAAGCCAGGGAAGTCATAGCGAGCACTCCAAACTCCATAGACTGAGTAAGCAAGACCTTGGCGTGCCCTTACTTCGTTGAATAGGCGTCCACCAAAGCCATTTAAAATCTCATTTAAGACTGCTAGGGCTGCGTAGTCAGGATTATCTAATTTACCACCCAAATGACCCATCTGAATATAACTTTGGGTTAGTTGGGGTTGATCAATTAAAAATATACCTTCTTTCCTCGCCTGGGCAGCTGATGGTACAGTTAACTCAGATACTGAAGATGCCGATTTCCAGTTGCCAAATTTCTCTTGAATGCGCGATCGCATCTGAGTAGGGTCAAAATCACCAACAATCCCCAAAATCATATTTTTGGGGTGAAAATATTGCTCATAAAACGCCACTAAATCGGCGCGGGAGATACTTTTGAGAGTCTCATACTCCTCTGTGCGTGCATAGGGACTTTTCTCACCGTAGATCAGTTTTTGAAATTCTCGTCCAGCAATGTCTTTGGGGTCATCATTACGACGGGCAATTTGTCCAGCCTTCTGATTCTTAGCTAATTCTAGCTTGTCTTGGGCAAAGACTGGCTCTTGAATTACCTCAGCAAATAAATCAAAAACCTGCTCAAGATCTTCGCTGAGACTATTGAAACTAGCACTACCAGAAGTTAGACTAATGGCAGTCTCCACTGTAGCTGCTTTTTGCTCAAGTAGTTGATTTAATTCTTCACCTGAGTGCTTGCTGGTACCACCTGTGCGCATAACTTCTCCCACCAGGGAGGCTAAACCAATTTTCTCATCTGGTTCGAGACGATCACCAGTACGAATAATTGCCGTACCACTTACTAAGGGTAGTTCGTGGTCTTCAACTAGATAAACCACCATACCATTATTAAGCTGATAACGCTCATACTCCGGCAGCTGAATTTCTGGCAGGGGTTTATATTCTAAATCAGTGTAATGCAAAGCACCAGCAGCGGCTGCTGGCAGACGGGAAGCCACTACTAGCAAGATTGTAAGTATTACTAAACTTGCCCAACGCTGGAGACGGGAATGGAGCAGGGCAAATACTGTTCCCAATCTGGAAATGTAGCGACTGTTAGATCCGCTATTGTATATTCTCTTCTTCATTGCTTAATCCTCTTCTTTGGGTAAAAGGCGTCCGATGGTAAGATTTTGGGGTCGGAAAGTTGCCTTAGCTACCCGCTGAATGTCAGCTGGGGTAACAGCTGCAATTTTGTCTAATTCTTTGAATAAATTACGCCAAGAACCAGTTCTAACTTCGTAAGAAGTTAAATACCTTGCCATACCCATGTTAGAATCAAGCGATCGCAATAATTCAGCACGAGCCTGAGTTTTTACTCGCTCCAACTCCTGCTCTGAAACTGGTTCCTGCTTGAGTCGCTCCAGTTCATTATCCAAGACTGTGGCTACTTCTTCTACTGTATGACCAGGAGCAGTTAAAGCGTATAACAGCATTAAATTCGGATATTTTGCTCCTGGAAAACCACTAAAGCCTTGAGCAGAAAGGGCAATTTGCTTTTCTTCGACCAAAGACTTATAGAGGCGAGAGGTACGTCCCTCACTAAGCAAACGCCCAATAATTTCATAGATTACATGATCAGGATGGTTGATTGCTGGTCGATGATATCCTTCTAAATACCAGGGTTGACTAGGCAGTCGTAAGGTAACTTCCCTAGTTTCCTGCTGTGGTGGTTCGATGGCTTGTACTCTAGGAGGTGCTGGTTTAGCTTGGTAGCGTCCGAAGTAAATTTTAGCTAGTCGTTTAACTTCTGCTGGATCAACATCTCCTACCACTGCCATTGTCAAATTATCCGGCACATAGTAAGCTTCAAAAAACTGTTGGATATCTTCCCTAGTTAGATTGCGGATATCTTCGTTATAACCGATAACTGGACGTCGATAGGGATGCACTTCAAAGGCTGTGTCGAGAAAAGCTTCAACCATCTTACCGATAGGAGAATTATCAGTGCGTAGGCCACGCTCTTCTAAGATGACATCTTTTTCTTTATAAAATTCACGAAATACTGGTTCGAGAAACCGCTCCGATTCTAGGGACATCCACAGTTCTAATTTGTTAGCAGGGAAACTGTAGAAGTAAAGTGTATAGTCAGTAGAAGTCGCTGCATTCAAGCCCACACCCCCGGCTTGCTCAACGATTTGACCTAGTTCATTTTGCTTGACATATTTAGCAGCTTGGGATTCAATTTTGCTGAATTCTTCCTGTAAAGAAGCAACTTGCTTGTCTTTGCCAGCAGCCTTAGCCGCTTGAATTTGGTCAAATAATTGATCCAACTGATTTAGCAGTTGCTTTTCTGCCTGATAGTCAGTGGTGCCGATGCGCTTGCTACCTTTGAAGGCTAAATGTTCTAAAAAGTGAGCAACACCAGTTTTGCCATCAGGTTCATCGACGCCACCAACATCAGCGTAGGTAAGAAAGGAAATCACAGGAGCGCGGTGACGCTCTAAAACCAAGAATTTGATGCCATTATCGAGGCGAAACTCACTCACCTGCTTAATCACTTGATCCAAGTAAGGTTGGATGCTCTGGCGGTTAGTTGTTGGTGTTTCGGTGCGAGCCCAGGCGACGGCTGGCATTATACCCCAGCTTAGCATTATAGTAATCAGGAAAGCAACAATTACTAATTGCCATCGACGCTGTTTCCAGCAGTGGGGGAAAGTCTTGCCAACCATAAACAATCGATTCAGCTGATTCATAACATCTTACGGCTAGTCTCAATGAAAAGTGAAATCTCGGAAGTTTCTTGTTCCCAAATCTATATAGTTTCCTCTCTTCACCAGTATGTTCACAAATCAAATCAACCGGCTATAGCAATTGACAATATCTCTAGCTTGCCACTCTCTGGGGCTTTCGACTGTAAAGTTGACAAATAAAACACAACTTGCTCTTAGGTTAGTGAGGGTACTTAATACTAGGCGATATTATCTGCTCAGACTTTGAGCAGTTTTCCAGTGTAGGCAGCTAGAACCGTTATGATTCTGTTGCCTACCCCACCATAATAAACCTGAGTGATCATCTATCCAACGACAGAATTAGGGCTAGGGTCGTTTTTGATCAGAAAAGTTAATGATATAGCGCTACGCGCAAGGCTCCAGGGCAGAAGGCTCCAAGGCAGAATTTGACCAAGTTTTAGCGATTTAGCTTGTCCTAACCTTAATACGTACTGCTATATCGTTGAGAAAAGTAGACTTTTTCAACAAACCCTAGCTAGACAAAATTTAAGTTTTCCAGCTAACACCTGAACGTAAGGTTCAGCAAGCATAGTAGTATGAGTCCCAGGAACAACTTCAACAGCCACAGGTTGACTAGAACACTGGTTCCATCCCCAAGTTGAATCCGTGGGAATTTTGCTAAATAAATCTAATTCATCCTGATAAACTTTGCTAGTGCGGAACAAGGTAATCGGACCAATATAACCTCCTTTGGGGACATAACTCATAAAAGCCAATTCATCAGCTTTGATAGTTTGAACAATACCACGTAATCGTTCAATTCCCGAGTTAGGTGGCAAGAGATTGACGGTTTCCATTTGTTGCTTGAGATAGTTTAATTGCTCTTCGGGAGTGAGAGGTTTAATAGCTTCAGAGGAAATGTCGAGATTTTTCCCAGATAACATTTCGAGGATATGGGCAATATTAGTCAACCATCGGGTATCATCCCAATCTAACTGTTTTGGGGCACTGCTAGGAATTAGGGCGGGAAGGTCGAATAAGGCAAGTAGGGCAACTGTTTCTCCCTGTTGTTGTAGCTGCTGTGCCATTTCAAAGGCAACTAGAACCCCAAAGGAGTGACCACCTAGGAAGTAGGGACCAGAGGGTTGAAGGGATTGGATGGCTTGGAGGTAATAGGCAGCTATCTCTTCAACACGACCAAAGGGTTCCGACACCCCATCCAAGGATGGAGGTTGCAAAGCGTAAAAGGGTTGATCATTTCCCAGATGACGCGCAAGTTGATGGAAATAGACTACATTACCACCGGAACCAGGCATACAGAAGAACGGTGGGCGGTTTCCTTGGGGTTGAATGGCAACTAAGGGAGACCAAGAATAAGTATCAGTTTTTTGGTGCAGTAAAATTCCTAACTCTTCTACGGTGGGACCTTGGAAAAGGTGAGCTAGAGAGAGATTTTTGCCAAATTCTTTCTCAATCTGAGCCATAAGACGCACTGCTGTAAGAGAATGACCCCCAAGGTCAAAGAAGTTGTCTCTCACTCCGATGGGAGAAACAGCGAGAATCTCTGACCAAATTTGAGCGAGTTGTAATTCCAGGGAGTCCCGAGGAGCAATAAAACTGATTTGATGAACTAAACTTGTTGCCTCAGGTATTGGCAAGGCACGGCGGTTGACTTTACCATTAGCAGTCAGAGGCATTGATTCGAGAAAGACAAAAGCTGCAGGAATCATGTATTGAGGCAGTTTAGTTTTGAGGAAAGAGCGCAGATCTTTAATAGTGGTTTTTTCTTGATTAGGAACTAAATAAGTAACCAAGCGTTTGTCTTCTGGAATGTCCTCACGAACAATAACTACAGCTTCTCGCAGCTTTGGATGTTGGGCAAGTACCCCTTCAATTTCTCCAGTTTCAATACGGAAGCCTCGGATTTTTACTTGATTATCAATACGCCCGAGAAACTCTATATTGCCATCGGGTAAATAACGGGCTAAATCACCAGTTTTATAGAGGCGAGAACCTAGTTTATTACTGAAAGGATTGGGAATGAATTTTTGTTTAGTAAGTTCAGGAAGGTTGAGATAACCTCGGGCTAAACCCGCGCCACCAATATGCAGTTCTCCAGGCACACCAATAGGAACAGTTTGCAGATATCTGTCCAGAATATAAACTTTGGTGTTGGCGATTGGACGACCGATTAATTCTGAGGTACCCTCACCACGAGTTGAACGATTAGGTTTTACCTCATAAGTAGTTGACCAAACAGTGGTTTCAGTTGGTCCATAAATATTCCAAAGACAACCAACTTTCTCTAGTAAACTGTTGGCTAATTCTCTTGCCAGAACCTCTCCACCGCAAAATGCTTGGAAATCTGGTCTGCCTGACCAGTTAGCGGCGAGTAACATTTGCCAGGTAGCTGGAGTTGCTATCATCATCGTGGCATCAGATTGAGCAATTTTTGAAGCTAATCTCAAGCCATCTTTCGCCACTTGACGGCTGACTAATATGATCGTTGCCCCCACGGTTAAAGGCTGGTAAATTTCTACGATGTGAATGTCAAAGCAAATAGTTGTAAGGGCGAGGGAACGATAATTACTTTGGGGTTTGCCGTTTGCAGAGCATGTGTCAAGCGCAAAAGAATCGGTACTTTTTAATCCTGGCTTATCCCTCGTAGAATTGATAAAATTAACCAGAGATTGGTGACAAATTTCTACTCCCTTAGGTTTCCCTGTAGAACCAGAGGTAAAGATGATATAGGATAAGTTATTAGGTTTTACCTTGCTCTCGGGAATGCCTTGATTTTCTTGTGAAATAATTTTCCAGTCTCTATCCAAACAAATTACTTGAGTTTCATGGCTGGGCAAGGAATTTAACAACTGACTAGAAGTAATTAGGATTTTCGTTTCTGACTCAGATAGAATATAGTTAACTCGCTCTTGAGGATAAGCAGGATCTAGAGGAACATAAGCACCTCCAGCTTTAAGTATTCCCAACATTCCCACTACCATTGCCAGAGAACGTTCTAAATAAACCCCTACTAGGGTATCTGGTTTAACTCCCCGCTTTTGCAGATAATGACCTAATTGATTTGCCCGAGCATTCAACTCCTTATAAGTCAATTCTTCCCTTTCAAATACTACTGCTACCGCATCTGGTGTCCTTTCTACTTGTTCCTCAAATAATTGATGAATACACTTATCCTGGGGATAGTCAACTTGAGTATCATTCCACTCTACTAGTATTTGATAGCGCTCTGTTTCTGTTAACAAGGGTAATTGAGAGATGTTTTGGTTAGGATTAGCAACAATTCCTTCTAATAAGGTAATCAAATGTCCATTCATCCGTTCAATTGTAGTAGCATCAAACAGATCGCTATTGTATTCCGTCAGAAGAACTACTTCCTCTAATTGTTCCTCTAAGAGGTAGAAAGTGAGGTCAAATTTAGAGGTCTGAGGATCTACCTCGAAGTAAAAAGCCTTCCATCCTAACTTACTTTCGGTTACTAGAAGTGGATCGATTACGAAAGTCACCTGAAACAGAGGATTTTGTTGGACTTGGTAATCTAGATGTTTGACTTCTACAACCTTCTGAAAGGGTACATCTTGATGGGAGTAAGCTGATAAACAGACATTCCGGACTCGCTTCAAAAGTTGACAGAAACTTGGATTACCACTGAGATCACTACGCAAAACTAGAGGATTGAGAAAGTTCCCAATGATGCCTTCTAACTCCGGTCGATTGCGTTGGGAGATAACCGTACCGAGAACAATATCCTCCTGATTTGAATAGCGATAAAGTAAAACTTTGACCGCTGTTACCAAGGTGACAAATAAGGTAACACTTTCTTGGTAGCTAAGAATTTTGAGCTTTTCGATTAGTTCAAATGAAATTTGCTGACGAACAAATGAACCAGCAAAAGTAGTTTGTGGAGTGCGAGGACGGTCAGTGGGAAGTTTTAATTGGGGTAAGTTTTCCAGTTGTTTCTGCCAGTAGTTAAGCTGATGAGAAAGTATTTCTCCCTGTAGACGCTGGCGTTGCCAAACAGCGAAATCAGCATACTGTATAGTTAATGCTGGCAGAGGAGAGGGTAAACCTTGACAAAATGCCGTATAAATAATTTCTAATTCTTGTACTATTTTGATAAATGATTCGGCATCTATTCCAAGATGATGAATGGCAAAGTAGAGTCGATAGCTGTCTGAATTAAGCTGAATAAGAGTAGCTCGCAGTAGGGAACCTTGAGTGAGGTCAAATTTTTGGCGCAGTTGTTGGGTAGCAATACGCAGTGCTTCTGTTTCTCGCTCAGTTTCTGACCATTCCCGCAAATCGAATATTGGTAAAGTAAATGCAGATGGTGGCTGAATTTCCTGGTAAGGTTGACCATCAACAACTGGATAGATAGTCCGCAGAATTTCGTGGCGGCGGATGAGCTCTGTTAAACTTTTTTCTAAAGTAAGGATATTAATCTCTCCACCTAGATGAATACTTAAGCTTTCGTTGTAAACTGGTGCTTCTGGGGCTAACTGGTTGAGAAACCACAATTGTTCTTGGCTAAATGATAAAGGAATTCTTTGCTCTCGTGCGATCGCTTGTAGGGGGAATCCAACATCTAATCCCTCAAGCCGAACAACTTCCTTGGCTAACTGAGCAATTGTGGGAGACTCGAATAGGCGATTTAGAGGTAATTCTACTTGTAGGCGTGCGCGCACTAGCCCAATAATTTTGGTAGCTAATAGGGAATTTCCACCTAATTCAATAAAGTTGTTATAGACTCCGATGGGAGATATGCCGAGAACTTCTGACCAGATTTGCGCTAGCTGCTGTTCCATCAAATCCCGAGGGGCAACAAAACTGGCTTCCTGAACCAAGTTTGAAGCTACAGGAATCGGTAAAGTGCGGCGATCAACTTTACCACTAGGTGCCAAGGGTAAAGCTTCTAAAGTAACAAAAGTCCCAGGAATCATATAGTCTGGTAACTTCTCTCCCAGAAAGTGACGCAGTTCAACTGAAGTTAGGATTTTACCTTGTTGTGGGCAAACATAAGCAACTAAGCGCTTATCCCCTGGTTGATCTTCTCGAACAATCACTGCTGTCTGCCTCAAGTCTGGGTGCTGGGCAAGTACGACTTCAATCTCTCCCAGTTCAATACGAAAACCCCGCACCTTAACCTGATCATCGATGCGACCGAGATATTCAATATTACCATCAGGTAAATAGCGGGCTAAATCCCCAGTTTTATAAAGACGCGACTCCTCTTGTTGACTAAAGGGGTTGGGGATAAATCTTTCGGCAGTCAAATCAGGACGGTTGAGATAACCTAAGGCTAGGGAAACTCCTCCGATGTACAATTCACCAGGAATTCCCAAAGGTACAGGTTGTGCCGATTGATCTAATATGTAAGTCTGAGTGTTAGGAATTGGACGACCAATTGGCGGCAGCATTGGCCAATTTTCAGTAGAACCAGTTAAGGTGAATGCTGTCACTATATGAGTTTCTGATGGTCCATAGTGATTATGAAGAGAGCAATCTTTTAGCTGAGAGAAAAAGAATTTGATCGCTGGCGTAATTTGTAACTGTTCCCCTGCACTTATTACTTCCCTAAGACTTGTAGGAATCAATCCCAAAGTTTGAGCCGTCTCTGCTAAGAGTTGTAAAGCAACAAAAGGAAGAAACAGTCTTTCTATTTGTTTTTCTCTTAATAAATTTAGTAAAACCACAGGGTCTCGTCGAACTTCTTCTGAGATTAAGACTAAAGTTCCACCTCCACACCAAGTTGAAAACATTTCCTGAAAGGAGACATCAAAGCTAATTGGTGCAAATTGTAGGGTTTTTACTTTTGGTGAAACTGTAGTGTTTTCTAGTTGCCAGAAAATGAGATTGGTTAAAGCAAGGTGCTTCATGGCTACACCTTTTGGCTTACCTGTAGAACCAGAAGTATAGATTACATAAGCCAAGTTTTCCCTGGAGACGCTATAATTTGGATTTAAGTCACTTTCTTGACTCACTACACTCCACTCAGTATCTAGACAAATGATTTGCGCTTGATTTTTTTGTAATCTGGGTAGTAAGTTTTCTTGAGTTAATAGTACTGAAGCTTGAGAATTTTCCAGCATATAGGCAATGCGCTCAATCGGATAAGCTGGATCTATAGGGACATAAGCACCACCAGCCTTGAGTATCCCTAATAATGCCACTACCATCTCTACTGAACGCTGTAGACAAATTCCCACCAAAACAGCAGGACTAACTCCCATAGATTGTAAATAGTGTGCCAGTTTATTAGCACGATAATTCAATTCTCGATAAGTTAGTTGCTCCTGCTCAAAGATCACAGCTACTTCATCTGGCGTCTTTTCTACCTGTTCCTCAAATAACTGATTAATACACTTATCAAAAGGATAATCAACTTGAGTATTATTCCACTCAATTAATAACTGGTATTCAGATTTACTTAATGAAAGCATATATTCCTTTTTAACTCACCCTGTTATCTAGTCCACTAGACAATTTTAGGCAACTCTTTTCTGATATAGCGCTACGCGCAAGGCTCCAGGGCAGAAGGGGTGAAGGCAGAAGGGGTGAATTTGACAAAGTTCTAGCGATTTAGCTTGTCCTAACCTTAATACGTACTGCTATACCATGGAAAATCACATAAATATTCAGTATTTCAAAACCCTATTCCCACAAGATAATAGCCCGCTTTGACCATTGTTAGGTATTGTCCATTTTATGCTTCTGCCACCAAGCCCGTAATAACTGCACCGCCTCAATTTCATCCTCTTTCGCCTGCTCCAGAAACTCATACAACTGCTCCTTCAGCACCAGGGGAAATGTAGGGCTACTCTCGACTTCCACATACACTCCTTCCTGAAGTTGGTAAATCCGCCACACCTTGCCATCACATCGCCAAAACTCTGGTACTCCCAGACTGGAATAGAATTGATTTTTGGCAATATCGGTGTGGATAATATCTACTTCAACCACCAAATCTGGAGGCGGATCCTTGCTAAAATCCACATTTCTACCTTTCACCAACGGTTGATTTTGAATGTAATAAGCGTTATTAGGTTCTGCGCCTTTCTTTAAGCGTGGGTAATTCATGGTTGTTGAACCCATGGTTTTCATGCGTAGTCCCATTAGTTCAACTAGTGTTACAATGAACCGTTCAATTAAACGACTCAAAAACTCATGCTCTTCTAAAGGCACAGTAATCTCTAAGATTCCATGATCATAACTCAGGCGAGAACTACGAAATTGTGGGAGTGCATCCCAAATTTGTAGGTATGCTTCCCAGGATAAGCCCCGAAGCACAACCCGTTGCTCTCCAACAGGCTGTAACTCAGCTTTTGGTTCTGGTGCTGCAATGACCATTGGGTAAACTCCTGACTCTCAAGCTGTTGAACTCTGGCGCTGTAAAGTCCATCGACAGGCTCTTAAGCCGATGAGCGGATTTGAACCGCCGACCGTTCGATTACGAATCGAATGCTCTACCACTGAGCTACATCGGCACTGCTCGATTTAATATACCAAGCTCTCAATACTTAGTCTATCAAACTGCGAGTGATGCTGGTTCTCAAGGGTGATTTCCCAGAAAAAGGCTCTAGCAGCCCTCAAGCCAGCCCTTCCGTGTCAAGATTATATTTACAAGCAGAAACTTTCACCAATGGCGAAGTCAAACTCTAGTAATTCCCAGCCCAATTCCCGAAATAACCCGCGACAGCTCAGCCCAGAAAAATACGCAAGATTAAAAGCAGAGGCGAAAGCCCCTTACCGAGGCTTAAGAAAATTCATCTATTTTACTTTCGGTGCCTCTGGTTTTATCGGTGCGTTAATCTTCCTAGCACAGTTAGCAGCAGGTTCGGATGTTACCACAGCTTTGCCCAACCTAGCCTTGCAAATTGGTGTTGTTGCCCTCATGGTTTGGTTGTTCCGCATTGACAAAAGCCCTGAGAGCAAGGGCTAGATTGTTACAGGTTTAATTTGTAGTTTGTTAGATAGATGAGGGGAAGAGGGGATGGGGAGATGGAAATCTATACACCCCAATCTCAATTTTATAAAACCCTTGTAATATTACTCGTCCTCATCACTTTCCACAGGAGCGACTGAGTTAGCAGAAACAACGGCTCCCATATCTAGTTTCTGACGCACTTGCTGTTCAACATTTTCGGCAAATTCTGGATTTTCCTGCAGATGCTTGACGGTGTTTTCCCGACCTTGGGCAATATTATCGCCATTGTAGCTATACCAAGCGCCCTTGCGAACTATGACGTCGGTTTGTTCAGCTAGGTCAACCAGGCAACCGAGTCGGGAAATGCCTTGTCCAAAGATAATATCAAATTCGGCAATGCGGAAAGGAGGCGCGACTTTATTTTTAGCAACTTTAACTTTCGCGCGAATACCATATTCACCTTCACTACCCTTTTTCAAGGTTTGAATCCGACGAATATCTAAGCGCACTGAAGCATAAAATTTGAGAGCATTACCACCTGTAGTAACCTCTGGATTGCCATAGGAAATCCCAATCTTTTGTCGCAACTGGTTGAGGAAAATAACAGTGCAGCCAGATTTGCCGATATTACCAGCAACCTTGCGCAGAGCTTTACTCATCAGACGCGCTTGCAAACCTACCTGGGCATCCCCCATTTCCCCTTCAATTTCTGCGCGAGGCACCAAGGCAGCCACGGAGTCAATGACGACAATATCCACTGCCGCTGATCGTACCAGCTGGTCAACAATTTCCAGTGCCGCCTCACCAGTATCAGGTTGGGAAACCAAGAGGTTTTCAATATCGACTCCTAAAGCAGCAGAGTAGGTGGGATCGAGGGCATGTTCAGCATCGACAAAAGCTGCAACACCCCCAGTTTTCTGCACTTCTGCGACGGCATGTAAAGCCAAGGTAGTTTTACCAGAACTTTCAGGGCCGTAAATTTCAATTACGCGCCCCTTCGGCAAGCCACCGCCCAAAGCCAAGTCTAGGGTAATTGCTCCACTTGATATAGTCTCCACCTTCATGCGGGTAGCATCTCCCAAGCGCATGATGGCACCTTTACCAAAGTTGCGCTCAATCTGGTTGAGCACCAATTTTAGGGCTTTTTCCTTTTCTGGAGAGTTCGTGATTTGGGTAGCCATTAGTGCCTCAGCTATTGTATCGGGACGTTGTGGAGAGTCTCAAAAAATCTATTCTATTCTAACGCTCCCTTTTTAGGGAAGCGTTCTTTAGAAAGTTTAAGCGGACTTGGTGTCACTTTTGAGCGCAACTTGTTATCAACGATCCACCGAACCCATGACAATATCGATACTACCCAAAATTGCCATAATATCTGCAACTTTCACTCCTCGCAGCAGATGAGGCAAAACTTGAAGGTTGTTGAAATCTGGTGGACGAATCTTCCAACGCCAGGGGAAGATATTATCGTTTCCAACGATAAAAATACCTAGTTCACCCTTGCCAGTTTCTATGCGCACATAATGTTCACCAGCAGGAATCTTCCAGGTGGGAGCAAGTTTCTTGCTTATGTATTGGTAGTCAAAATCATTCCACTTAGATTTTTTCCCTTCTACCATGCGTTTGGCTTCTAGGTTCTCATAAGGTCCTCCAGGTAATCCTTTGAGGGCTTGGCGAATAATCTTAATTGACTCGCGCATTTCGCGCATCCTTACTAGGTAGCGGGCAAGGCAATCGCCAGCAGTTTCCCACTGTATTACCCAGTCGAAATCGTCGTAACACTCATAGTGATCAACTTTTCGCAAGTCCCACTTGACACCGCAAGCTCTTAACATTGGACCAGAAAGTCCCCAGTTGATGGCTTCTTGGCGAGAAATGGTGCCAATGCCCTCAGTGCGGTGACGGAATATAGGATTATCGGTGAGCAGGCGCTCATATTCGTCTACTCTGGGTAGAAAGTAATTACAGAAGTCTTCGCACTTATCAATCCAGCCGTAGGGCAAGTCAACAGCGACGCCTCCAATGCGGAAGTAGTTATTGTTGATCAATCGCTGCCCTGAGGCTGCTTCCCAAAGATCATAGATCATCTCCCGCTCTCGGAAGGTATAAAAGAAGGGACTAAGAGCACCGAGATCCCCAGAAAAGGTTAACAACCAGATTAAGTGATTGGCAATGCGGTTCAACTCCAGCATAATCACACGGATATACCTGGCACGTTTAGGCACCTCAATATCCGCCAATTTTTCCGGCGCATTGACACTGATGGCTTCGTTAAACATCCCCGCCATATAGTCCCAGCGGCTAACGTAGGGGATATACATGATATTGGTGCGGTTCTCGGCAATTTTTTCCATGCCGCGATGCAGATACCCAAGTACTGGTTCACAATCAATGACATCTTCACCATCGAGAGTGACTATTAACCTAAAACAACCGTGCATCGAGGGATGGTGGGGACCCATGTTGATCACCATGGGTTCGGTTTTCGTCAAAATCTGTGGCATGGCAGCAATCTCCTCTTGCGGTAGATGTATACAGCTGCAACGAAAGATACTCAGTTACTTACGATATAGACTTTGGGAAAAGTCTATTTTGGCAGTTTAACTGTTGTACTTATCAGCCTCTTTTTAGTTATTTACGCCAAAAGTTCCAATTATTCAGTGGTCGATCATAATGAATATATGGATATCAAGACTCACAACAGTTCACGAGAGTGCTAATAACTTAAGCTTATATTTCTCCGTAGCAACTGTTCTGGGCTATATTATTTATTTTAATTGCATTTAGTGATATGGAAACTGGGGTTGAGGAGGGGAAAACATCAGCATTTGCCCATGTGTCGGTGTTGAGTCGCGAGGTAGTTGCAGGATTAAATATTGTTTCTGGTGGGCATTATCTAGATGCTACTGTAGGCGGTGGTGGACACAGCCAACTGATTTTAACAGCAGCGCCTGAAGTTCAAATTACTGCAATTGACCGGGATACACAAGCAATTGCCGCTGCTAAAGCTAAATTAACTCCTTATCGCGATCGCCTCCACTTCTGGCAAGGTAATTTTGCTGAATATGAGCCAGTTGATACTTTATTTGAGGGAATTATTGCTGATTTAGGCGTTAGCTCTGCCCAACTAGATTTACCAGAGCGAGGCTTTAGTTTCCGTCATCGAGCTGATTTAGATATGCGGATGGATCAGCGTCAATCCCTAAGCGCAGCGGATGTGATCAATCACTGGAGTGAAGTGCAACTGGCAGATGTGTTTTATAAATATGGGGAGGAGCGACTATCTCGGCGGATTGCGAGGGCAATTGTGGAAAAGCGACCGTTTCAGACGACGAGTGAACTAGCCGAAGTGATCGCCTCTAGTGTACCTCGCAAGTACCGCTATGGCAGAATTCATCCTGCGACTCGGGTTTTTCAGGCACTAAGAATTGTCGTCAATCAAGAAATTGAATCTCTAGAGACTTTCGTCAACAAGGCACCTCATTGGTTAAAGCCAGGGGGCATAATTGCGATGATCAGCTTTCATAGTTTAGAAGATAGAATTATTAAACATAGTCTGCGAGACTCACCAATACTGAAGGTATTAACTAAAAAGCCAGTGACACCGCAAGCGCAGGAATTAGAGAATAATCGTCGTTCTCGTTCTGCCAAGCTGAGATTAGCCCAACGAATTAGTCAAGAAAGTTTTTAAAAAATTACTTGGGATTAAAGATAGTCAGACTATGCAGTTAGAGCTGAATCAATTAATCGTTCCTCCTGGACATCAATTATTGCTACAAGATGTTAGTTGGCAGATGTTTGAGAAAATTCTAGAGGAGTTGGGAGAAACTCGTGCTGCTAGAGTTTCCTATAGCAAAGGGTTGTTAGAAATTATGACGCCGCTGCCAGAACATGAGGATGATAAAGTCATAATTGGGGACTTGGTAAAAGCATTACTTGAAGAGTTAGATATTGAATTTAGAAGTTTGGGTTCTACAACTTTTAAGAGTCAAAAAATGCAACAGGGATTAGAAGCTGATGATTGCTTCTATATTCAGAATGAGGCAGTAATTAGAGGGAAGAAGCGAATAGACTTGAATTTTGATCCTCCACCAGACTTAGCAATTGAAATTGACCTCACTACTCGGACACGGTTCAATAATTACGAAGTTTTAGGAGTTCCTGAACTATGGCGATATGATGGGCAAAAACTGGAAATTAATGTCTTGAAGGATGGAAAATATGTTGAATCTGATACTAGCTATAATTTTCCTCAATTGCCTATTGGCGAGGCTATTACCAACTATGTTGAACAGAGTAAGATTTTAGGTAGAAATGTTATAGTTAGAGATTTTCGCAAGTGGGTGAGAGAACAATTCAAGACGCGGGGATACAGAGACACCCAGACAGGGAGACCGATTTAACCAGTTAAGATTGCCCCCTCTTGGCGTTTGGAGCTCATGTAGAATTGCTGTATTATCGAATAGGGGTTTGCAAATTCTCACAACCTGCTATAATGGTTGACTGACGCCATGGAGAGGTGGCTGAGTGGTCGAAAGCGGCAGATTGCTAATCTGTTGATAGGTACGTAAGGCCTATCCGAGGGTTCGAATCCCTCTCTCTCCGTTGATTTCCCCCTCTAATGTGGTTTCCAAGCGCTGATTTTGACCCATGACTAACTATGAAATCGAAACCCAAGAATGGTGGGTACAGCGGTGGAATGATTTGCTAAACTCCTACCGCTTTAAGAAGCGTTTGGAAAGGGGGCGCCAGTATGCTAAAGAAGGCAACATTCTCAGCATTGAATTTCAAGGTCCAGAGGTTGTGGCGAAGGTGCAAGGTACAGCCCCAGAACCATATGAACTCTCCATTTCCATTGACCCTTTCACCGATGAAGACTGGGATTTTGTGGTAGAAACTATGTCCCAGCAAGCGATTTACTCAGCCCAGCTATTAGCAGGGGAGATGCCGCATAACATCGAAGAAGTCTTTACTGCCAGTGGTTTAAGCTTATTTCCCTTCACCCTTACCGAAGTAAATTCTTGCTGTAGCTGCCCTGACCCCAAAAACCCCTGCAAGCATATTGCTGCAGTTTACTATGAACTGGGCGATCGCTTTAGTGAGGACCCCTTTGTTTTATTCCAACTGCGGGGACGCTCCAAAGAACAAATCCTTGATCAGCTTCGTCAGTTAAGAAGTACAGAAGCTATAGTACAGGAGAATTCTACAGAAGGGGAGAATAAGAGTACTAAGGTAATTAAAAATTCAGAATCTGAGCCACAGCATCGGCAGCCTCCTATTGATCTTGAGCAATTTTGGCAATACTATGAGCCACTAGACCCTTCGCTGGTTGTAATTACACCACCAGTAGAAGACCGTAGTGTGCTTGATGTCTTAGGAAAAATTCCGCTGGCAGCTGCTGATGAGGGAGTGATGCAGTATCTTAAAGAAGTTTATCAGAGTGTGACGCAACAGGCAATGCTTTCGGCACTGAATCGAGAGGAGTGACATTCTCCCAGCATCATTTTTTCTAGGCATTTTCTTGGAACCAAGATAGTACTTGATCAGCATTTTGATCAGGTGGGAACACAGGATAGAAAACTTTCTCGACTTTGCTACACTTGGCAATGATGGTTAAGCGCTTGTAAAGTTCCATGTCCGCTACCTTGAAGGTTGGTAAAGATATTAGTGATTTGAGTTTAAGGGAGGAATCACTCAATAATTCAAAAGGTAAATGCAGCCGGTGTTTTGCCTCAAGTTGGTAATCGGTTGTTTGTGTACTCAGACCATATAGTTTGACTTGCCATTGTTGAAGTTCAGTATAATGGTCGCGGAAACTACATGATTGCGGCGTGCAACCCCTAGCACCAGGAATTGCCTCCCAGCCATCAGGTAGAGGTACACCAGGTCGTCCAGTCATTGGGTAAATGTAAATAACAACAAAGCCAGTAATATAACCAATATTGATTAAGTTGCCATTGGTCGCTTTCAGCGAAACATTCGGCAATGTCATTCCCTGCAAATGCCTAGCAGCACCATCATCAATTGGAACTGGAAGATTATTGGGTAATTTAGAAAAACTCATTTTTACCTCACAGCTGATGATGCTAACAACCTGAATTTATCTTAAATAAGAAAAAGAATCTACAAATAGTCTAACAGTAAGTAATAAGTAATAAGTAATAAGTAATAAGTAATAAGTAATAAGTAATAAGTAATAAGTGGCAGCAAGAAAATTTCTAACTTATTGGTTTTCACTTAAGTCTTATTACTTACTAATATCAACTGCTTCAAAGATTTCGAGAAATATTAGGAATTGCTACAGTTTTCAAGTTGTAAGCATTTGAATTGGATTAAACAGCTCTGTTAGTACTTTTCATCAACAATAGGTAAGCAGAAGGTATTAAATAAAGGGCTAAAAGAGTAGCACCTCCAACACCACCAGCTATTGCTACCGCCAGTGGGGGCCAGAATTCACCTCCATCTAACAACAGTGGTACAAAACCAATCATTGTGGTTAGGGTTGTCGTTAATACATGGCGAGTTGAGTGTATTACCACAGAGCTGACAGCTTGGCGATTACCTCTACGGGCTTCTGGATCCTCCAGTAAGGCAGAGAGAACTACAATTGAGTCATTGATTGCTACTCCAATTAAACCAATAGTACCGATAATTGGGTTAAAGCCAAAGGGATAGCCAAAAAAGTTGACTGAAAATAATCCTAGACCAAAAGAGGCGATCGCAACCCCACCGATTAAACCAGCTAATTTGAAGGAACTTAAAGACAAAACCAGGGTGGTCACAGTTAAAATAACTAGCACACCAGCTGCTGAAGTTAATCCCCCCAAAGCTTCAGCACGCTCCTCGGCTTCACCGCCAAACTCAAAGGAGTAGCCTTGAGGCAGTTGGAAACCACTGCTATCTAATTGTTTTTGAAAACCAGAGAGTACATCTGATGGTAAAGTCCCTGCGGTGATAAAAGCCTGAATGGTGTTGACGCGCTGCCCATTGTATCGTGTAATCTTGGCTTGTTGCGGTTTGAGTTCAATTTCACCTAAGGCTGAAAGTGGAATTAAATTTGTGGGGCTATTGCCTGGGCCTCCTAAATTAGGTGAGACTGGCAGTAAATCAAGAGAGGTAATTTGGTCTAAATCACCTCTGCCAGCATTCGACAAACGCACTCGCACTGGCAATTCTTCCGTAGACTCCAGAATCGAGCCACCAACGGTTCCCTCTAAGGTTGTATCCAATTGCTGGGCAATACTAGCATTGTTAAGTCCTGCCAAGCGAGCTTTCTCTTCATCAACCTGTAGTCCTAGCTGAGGCAAAACTTCACTCATGCTAGCACGGGTATGAGTAACATTAGCAACATTCACCAACAGAGTTCTTGCCCTTTCACCCAATTCCTGTAAGCGCTTCCAGTCAGAGCCATAAATACGCATTTCCACAGGAGCTTCAAAAGGTGGCCCCTGTTCAAATTGCCTAACTACTACTCTCGCGCCGGGGAATTTTTCATCCATTTCGGCTTGCAGCTTTTGAGTCAAAGAGCTAGAAGAGAGTGAATTTAATTGCACTAAAGCCTGGGCATAATTAGACTCATTTTCACGTCCCTCAGTCAAGTTGTAGTAGAATCTAGGAGCATTTTGACCAACAAACCAGTGAACATCCATAACTTCTGGATGGCTAATAACTTGTTGGCGGATATTTTTGACAAGAAACATAGTTTGTGATACAGATGCTGAAGCAGGAAGTTCCAGTTCAATCTGGAGCTGATCACGGTCAGCATAGGGGAAAAACTGTAGCTCTAGATTCAAAGCTTGAATAAAGCCAATTGCTGGCAAAGTTAGGGCAAATAATACACCTAAAATCGGTCGTGCTGTAGTTAGTTTTACACTCTGATTATATAAACTGCCTAGCAAGGGAATAGACAATCCTGTTTCTAACCAAGAGCTTAGGTAAGATTTCTTTGAGTTTCTCTTACTCCTATAACTGCTAGGTTTTGCCACTCGTCGCTGCCAGTAATGGTAGAGTCTTGCTGTTAATGTTGGAATAACACTTAGAGATAGAAATAGAGAACAAGAGACGGCTAAGATTACATTTAAGCCAATTGTGCCGACAAACTCCCCTACACTACCAGGTAACAGGGCGATCGGCATAAAAGCCAAAATAGTTGTTATAGTCGAACTCAATAAAGGAACAGCTAGATAGCGAACACTTTTGTTAATTGCAGCTTCTGGCTTGAGACCTTGTTTGAGATGCTTTTGGACTTCATCAACCATGACAATGGCTGTGTCAATTAAAATTCCCAGCGCGACAATCAGTCCTGTGACTGACATTTGGTGCAGAGAAATTCCCATCAACTTCATGCAGCCAAATACCATTAAAATTGATAAGGGTAAAGCTGAACTAACAATTACTGCTGATTGCCAACCCATCATCAACAAGGTCACGACAAAAACTAATAATGCTCCAAATAGCAGGTTGATAATTAGCTTGTTGAGTCGTGCCTCAACATAGTTACTTTGGTCAAAAATTACTTTTAGTTCTAAACCACTGGGTAACTGTTCCTGAAATTGGTCTAAGACTTGGTGCGCTTGCTTAGCCCATTGGTCTAGTCTATAGTCTGATTCTACAAATACACCCACTGTCACCGCCGGATGACCACTGATAATGGCAATATCTTCAGGTGGCTCGGCAGTACCCTTGCTTACCAACGCAATATCACCTAAATTCGTAAATTGACTACCATTGCCAAAACTAATGGGAATGCGCCGCACGCGATCAAGTGAATCTAGTTCCTGATCAACTTCAATCAAAAAGTTGCTATCGGTACCACGCAACTGACCTGCAGCTCCTTTGGAATCGCTCTGTTGAATTTGCTGCGATAGGTCTTGTGCTGTCAGACCAAGAGTAACTAACTCAGCTGGATTAATCTCAACAACAATTTCTTCCTTAGGATCTCCGAAAAGTTCGGTTTTTTCAGTACCCTCGAGAATCCTAAGTTTGTCTTCTAGTAACTCTGCTGAACGCAGCATAATAGCATGATTAGGAGGGTCATTTTGCTCCCAGGTTAAAGCCGTAATTAAGGAATAAGCTTTGACCTCTATTTCATCAAGTTCTGGCTCGGTTGTACCTTCAGGTAATTCTACTTGAGCATCACTCAGTTTATCCCGAATCCGTGACCAAATCGGATCGACCTCATCAGCTGTTACCCGACCAAATAATTCAATTTCAATAATTGAACTACCGGTGCGTGAGGTTGATTTATAGGTTTCAATTTCCTCAATTTCTGATAGTTCCTGTTCAAGTTTTTCAGTTACTAATGCTTCGACTCGCTCAGCACTAGCCCCTGGAAAGAAAGTTTTTACTATTGCAATACGTGAAACTAATTCCGGGTCTTCTAGTCGAGGCAGTGCTTGGTATGAAGACAAACCCCAAACGAAAATTACGATAACTGTCAGGATTAGCAACCTGAAGTTGCGGTAGAATAAACTGAACATGATTAACTTGAAAGCCTCTATAAAATTCTCTTCAAGAGTCTGCCAGACGCACTAGCTGACCAGGTACAATCCGCTGGGTTCCGTTGATGATTACAGAATCTCCTGCTCTGAGGGTTCCGCGCACGAGGACACGCTGGCTTAATCCATTGGAAGTATCGCTGTGAGTATGTAAAACCTCCACATCCCTGCGCTCAACACGATAGGTTTTAGTAACATTTTCACTCAACGTTATTGAGGCATCCTGCGACTTTTCTACCTCCACCAAGGCGTAACAAGACCATAAACCACGATCTCCCCTCACCAAAGCCGTTGCAGGCAACCAATATCCCTTTGTCGCAATGGTTTGGGCAATTTCCAACCGCGCCACTTGTCCAGGAGCTACCGATGATGCAGCTGACGGTTCTAAATCAAGGACGGCAGTGCGGGTACGAGTGGCTGGATCTACTTCTGGTAGTATTGATGATACTTGGGCTTGATAAGTTTTTCCTCCAATTTGAACTTGTTGCTGGCTTCCTGGTTGTAGTTGAGAAATCCCTTGCACTGGAATGCCAATCTCTACTTCCGGTTTGGCGTCTTCCACCAAACGAAATACTGACTGACCCGGATCAACAAAGGTTCCTTCATCAAGGTGACGGGCAGAAATTGTAGCATCAAAAGGTGCTTTGATTGTGCTTTTGCCAATGGTGATTTCAAGATCAGAAATCCTAGCCTCAAGCTGTCTAACTACTGCTTTTTGTGCTTCTATTTGTTCTGAGCGTGTTCCATTGAGCAACTCATCCAAGTTGCTTTTGGCTGCTTGTAGACGCTCTGAGAGTGCATTGGCATTAAAGGCGACTTCGTCAAGTTGCTCTTTGGAAATTGCCCCTTCAGTATAGAGATATTCTCGCCGGGAACGTCTTATACCTTCAAGTGCCAATAATTCTTCAAGGTCTTTAACTGAGGCGCGAGCAGCTGCAATTCTTTCGGTGCGAGGTCCTGCTTGTAATTCCTTTAATAAAGCTACAGCTTGGTCTTTCTGAGCAATTAACTGTAGTAGCTGAGCCTCAAAGTTAATGATATCGAGTTTAGCAAGAGGGGTTCCCGCACTAACCTTATCTCCCCGGTCAAAACCTAACCAAATTAGTCTACCAGTTCGCCCAAAACCTATTTCGCTGGCTCGGAAGGAAGCAACTTCTCCTGTATAGTTTCTCGAAACTTGATAGGATTCTACTGGATTTAACCGTGTAGCTTCAACGGGGAGAATAGTGATTTGAGAGCTATTTTCTGTGTTGAGAGTATCTTGTGATTGGGATGTCATACCAATCGCCAAACCTGAGACTGACAAAAGTGCGATCGCACCTGCTGATAATAAACCCCATCGCCTTAATTTGAAAGGTGACTTTACTTCCTCAACAGGAGGATTGGGAACAAATTGATCACTGTTTGAGTGCACAGCCATCTTTTGTTCATTCGCTAATTCATTAGTCATTGTTATTGGTTCCTTCAGTAGTTTTTAGAGGTGAGCGTACTACTAATTGTCAACAGTACTTAGTTGGGATGAAATTTCTATCTGAATATTCCCGTTGGTGTTCTGTCTTGTTTTTCCCTGCCTTCATCAACGAGATTTCACTGCTAGTAAACTTTCTAAATATTTGCTCAGATGTTCATTTGCTCTTTGCATGTGGACCGCATCTCCGTAGAGTTTGCTCATCATTAGAGAACCCTCAAGGCTGGAAATTATAATTGTTGCCACCACATCTGCCTCAACCTTAGAGTTAATTTCACCTTCGGCAATTCCCCGTTCGATAATTTGACAAATAAAAGTTCGCCAAGTGTCCATTGCTTGTTGCACCCGCTCTCGTAAAGCTGGATATGCATCGTCACTCTCAATCGCTGTGTTGAGAATTGGACAGCCGCCGAGGATCGGGGGGTCCTCAATAAAATTTAGGTAGATAGAGACAAGAGCTTGTAACTGTTCAAAGCAATTATGTTTTTCTTTAATGACCTCTAAAAAACGCTGGTTAACACAGTCGAAAGCAAAATCAAAAGCCTCTAGCGCCAACTCTTGTTTACTCTTGAAGTGGTTGTAAAGCCCTCCCTTCTGTAATCCAGTAGCACGCATCAAGTCTGACATCGATGAACCAGCGTAACCCTTTTTGTTAAATAGCTCAGCTGCTTGCCTGAGAATTTTTTCCTTGGTTTTTTGTGCCTTAGACATTAGTTTTTATGTTTTAAGACCGATCGGTCTATTACAGAATAACAGAGATCTTGGTAGATAATCAAGTACAGGGATTATGACTTCTTTGGTTAAAACAACTCAGTTCTGCAATTTTTAGTATATATTTCTTATTGTCATTGAAAACTGCAACAGAGTAAATTCGGTTTTAAGCACTGGCTTGATCGTGATTGCCGGAAAGTTGCTATGTAGCTCTTTTCCGGCAACTGACGTCACAAGAATGTCGCTACTGTGAAGGTAGATTGGTCTGTTGTTTTACTAGTTAAAAATCTAATTATATGAAGCTGAATAAATGCTGCCTACAAGCCATGACTACAATTCAGTCTGTGGCTGATAAGTTTTGAACTATTTTCTTTGCTTGGCAAAGGCAATATTGCTAAGAATATTTCTGGTTTTGTAGTCTTTAATTAACTTATCTACAGCAGACAACATAGAATTTTTTAGCAAGTCATAGATGTGTTTTATATTGCCATATCTAATAAAAAATGAGATCAAATCCTTCCCAAATAAACTTCATATACCAGATAGTGACGAAGTAAAAAATGTATTTAATTACATTAAAAACTGGGGATTGATTGTCTTTCATAATTGTTTTTGTTTGAGTAGTTTTGGATTGAATAATATTACTTGATACTTGCTTTTACTGATAACTAGTTTTGAGCTAGTCAAAAATGTTTGTTGGGCTTGAGTGCTATTGATACCAAGTTGCTCTCTAATAGCAGTTTTCAATTGAGTAGACTAACGTGATACAATCAGGAAAGTTCTGATGAAATTGGGTAATAAAGCCATATTCAACAGAATTGATTGACAACTACCAAAACATGTTAGAATGGTTTAAAAAACTAAACCCTAACCTCTACAACCCACAGCATTGTTAATTTCTTTTTTAAATTCCGAATCTGTACTGGTTAAAATCTCCCTGAATTGCAAGGATATAGAAAGTAGTTATAGTCACTCAGCCATGCTGGAAATGCAAAAACCAGTTTGATGCTATCTATATCAACATCAACCCTAGGGCAAGAGTTTAAAACTTGCATGATACACTCCAAATCAAATTAAGTTGTTAGATAATCCAAACTGTAATCAGTGCTTGGCTTCGCCATGCCCTGCTAGATAGTAGCTACAAAATATTCCTAAAAATTTTCTGTTTAGTTTTCGGAGTGATATCTTATGGATCCTAGAAGCATTTTTTTGTTAGCGGCACTTATTGGTGGTGCTGTTTTACCAGTTCAAGTTGCTCTTAATAGTCTTTTAAAAATCTATGTTGGTCAGCCCATGCAAGTTACATTTATTTCATATCTTGCTGGCACGTTCGCATCCCTTAGTATTTGTTTCTTAGCTCAGTATCCACTTCCTGCTTTAACTTCGCTTGCTCAAACATCATGGTGGATGTGGGTAGGGGGCTGTTTGGGAACTGTGTATGTTTGGTCAACTATTTTTGCTGCGCCTAAGATTGGAGCAGCATTGACATTGGGACTCACAATTGCAGGTCAGATGATTGCAGCACTTTTTTTAGATCATTTTGGTGTCATCGGGCTTACCAAATACCCAGCTAGTCCACTACGCATAGCAGGAACCGTTTTCGTCATTATTGGGGTTTCTTTCATTGCTGCTAAAAAATAAAGATCATGATGATGGCTTATATATCGCGATTCTCAAATTGATGAAGTATAGTCTCTAGGCTTGAGGTAACTCTTGACAGGGAATATCTAAGAAAATAGAGTTATCTCACTAATTCTAGAATTGCGATATCACTGTTGTAATAGCAATAATCTTTTAGGGATAAAATGCTACTGTAAGCCATTCATTCAGGAAGCAATTTTTGCCCCTTGAAAAGTTAGTTTTGGAGATTGATTCAATACTTTTTTCATTATTTATAGCAGTACGTATTAAGGTTAGGACAAGCTAAATCGCTAGAACTTTGTCAAATTCTACCTTCTGCCCTCTGCCTTGGGCGTAGCGCTATATATCGTTAACTTATTCAATTAAAGCGTTGTGAATTGATTGCAGCACAGACACAACGTCAGTTGAGAGCATTATATAATAGAGGTGTAAATTGAGATCATAAATCAATTTACACCTCTATTATGCTGCGTTTAACAAAAATTAAGTTCACTCTTAATTTCCAAATATTTACTGTTTAAAATCTCCTTAAATCGCAAAGATAGTAAGTGGACAAATTATTGAATTGGTTCGGAAAAATATTTCGTCGAACTCACTTCTACCAGACTGAAACGGAAAACTGTTTAGAAAAATCAGGTATCAGTTATGTTAGCAGAAGATCTGACCATTAAAAAGCTCGATAATACAGAATCAGAAGGTTCAATGAAACAGTCTCTTCTTGACTTGTTTCTAGAACAAGTGCAGGCTCATCCCGACAGAGAAGCAGTTGTTTGTGATCATTGTACTCATGAATGTTTAACTTACCGAGAACTTGCCGAAATCAGTTCGCGTTTGGGTTCTTATCTCCTGCATCTTGGTGCAGCCGTTGATGAATGTGTTGGTATTTTCCTTGAGCCTTCCCTCGAGTTAATCGTTGGAGTTTGGGGTATCTTATTCTCAGGCAGTGCCTATTTGCCATTATCACCAGAATATCCCGAAGACCGCTTGAGATATATGGTCGAGAATGCAGGTCTTAAAATTATTTTTTCACAGGAAAAGCTGCGCGCTAGGTTGGTGGAACTAGTGCCCCCAGGTACGCGAATTGTTACCCTCGAAGAGGTCAATGAGTTTGAGATGCCTGATGGCATAACTGGACAGGATGACCTCTGCAAACGCTTGAATTCAGACAACTTAGCTTATGTCATTTATACCTCCGGAAGTACAGGAAAGCCTAAGGGGGTGATGATTGAACAACGCAGTATCGTCAACCAGATGAATTGGATGCGGGAGGCTTGCAAGCTGGATCAAAGCAAAGTTGTTCTGCAAAAAACACCCATGAGTTTTGATGCAGCACAATGGGAGATTCTGGCGTCCTGTCGTGGCAGTAAAATTATTATGAGCCGCCCGGGAAGTTATAAAGATCCAGAACAATTAATTGAGACTATTCTCCGGCATGGTGTAACGACTCTGCAATGTGTTCCGACGCTGCTCCAAGCACTCATTGACACTGAACTATTCCACAATTGTAAGTCACTGAAACAGGTATTCAGCGGCGGTGAAATTCTGTCAAAAAAACTTGCGCTAGAATTCATTGAAACACTGCCTCAATGCGAATTAATTAATATCTATGGTCCAAGCGAATGCACGATTAATGCTTCCTCTTGTAAGGCTGATAAAAATAAGATTGCTGATTACTCTGAGGCAATCCCTATCGGCACTCCCGTTTACAACACTCAGCTCTACGTTCTCAACAGTGATAAATCCCTAGCATCAGTTGGAGAAACCGGTGAGTTATATATCGGTGGTGTTCAGCTTGCACGCGGATACCTTAATCGACCAGATTTGACTAAGGAAAGATTTATTGACAACCCATTTTCCAAGAACTCTGAAGATGCCAAACTTTACAAGACTGGCGACTTGGTATATTGGAACAAAGATGGTACTGTTCAGTTCGTTGGTCGGGCAGACAATCAGGTAAAACTAAGAGGGTTTCGGATTGAACTCGACGAAATCAAGCTGGCAATTGAGAAACATGACTGGGTTAAAAACGCAGCTGTTTTAATTAAGAAAAATCCCCGTACCGGATACTCTGATTTGATTGCATGTATTGAATTAAGTCCTAAGCAGGCTGCAGTGATGGATCAGGGTGTTCAGGGAGAACACCATATGTCGAAGCAAAACAAGCTTCAGGTCAAAGCTCAATTGTCGAAGCTCGGATATCGGGATACCGACGACGACAATTGTGTCTCTGGCAAGATGGTGATTGATCTTCCAGGTAAAACACCTACTGAGGAACAACGGCAATTGGCGTTTGCTCGGAAATCCTATCGTTTATTCGAGGGTGGTACCGTCCAGAAAGCTGATATTATGCAGTTGCTGGATGAACGAGTTACTGGTGTTCGGAGCAACAGCTCAACCGATTCTCGTAGCTTGGATACGTTAAGCTTTGCAGAATTAGGTCAGATTTTGAGATATTTCGGGGCATTTTACAGCGAAGAGCGTCTATTGCCCAAGTACGGTTACGCATCACCAGGTGCATTGTATGCAACGCAACTGTATCTCGAATTAGTCAATATAGCTGGTGTGCAGTCCGGTTACTACTATTACCATCCAGGAGAACATCAATTAGTACTATTAAATGAAATAGATAGTACAGAAGAGACACGAATAAAACTCCACTTCATTGGCAAGAAGAAAGCGATCGAGTTAGTTTACAAGAATAACATTCAAGAGGTTCTCGAAATCGAAACTGGTCACATGTTGGGCCTGTTTGACAAGATTCTTCCAGCTTATAAGCTTGGCATCGGATATCCTGAGCATACACCCCCTGTGAGGGAAAAACTGGTATGTCCAGACGAACACTATTATTATCTGGGTAGTTTTGAGGTGCTGCCTGAGGTCAGACCATTTTCGACTGAACCGGTTGAGG
This sequence comes from Symploca sp. SIO3C6, assembly GCA_010692425.1. GTDB lineage: Bacteria > Cyanobacteriota > Cyanobacteriia > Cyanobacteriales > Coleofasciculaceae > SIO3C6. The sequence goes on from JAAHHJ010000004.1 coordinate 113,580, forward strand.
TTGATATCTATGTACAAAGTCATCCTGACAAGATCTCTGATCTACCTGCAGGTCAATACAAATACAAAGATGGTCGCTTAGAAAAAATTTCAGACGATATCATTCTCAAAAGGCATGTAATCGCCATTAATCAGCTAACCTACGGACAAGCTAGTTTTGGAATCTCAATGATTGCTAAGAGTAGCTGTAAATGGTCAAATTATTTTGCCCTCGGCAGGCAGCTTCAACATCTGCAGATGAATGACCAAGGTATTGGTTTCTTGTCCTCAGGATATAGTTCTGAAACTGGTAATGATCTTCCTTCGGCAACGCGGATAACAAAGATACTAAACGACAGTAATGAAGAAACGGGTGCTTCTTACTTCGGTATTGGTGGCTGCGTCAGTAATGAACAGTGGATTAGTGAGGGCATGAAGGAAGACTCTGTCCAGATGAAAGGCCCTGCAGAGTTAATCAAAGATGATATACGTAACTTTTTAACTGATTACATGATGCCTAACCAGATCATAGTAGTCGACAAGTTACCGCTGAGCGCCAATGGTAAAATCGACGTTAAAGCACTGGCAGCGTCGGACAAAGTGAATAACGAAATGGTCGAACGACCCATTATCGAACCTCGTACCAATACTGAGCAGCGAATAGGCGAGATTTGGAAGAAGGCGATGAAATGGGATTCTGTTTCAATATGCGACGATTTCTTTGAATCCGGCGGCAACTCACTGATTGCTGTGGCAATGATCAACAAGATCAACAAAGAGTTTAATCGTAACTTGCCTTTGCATACTATTTTTGAAGCTCCAAGCATCGAGAAGCTTGCTCGTAAGGTTGATAGTAATGAAGTTGAATCTTTCTCACGCCTAATAAAACTATCTTCTACAGGGGAAAAGAGCCCAATCTATTGCTGGCCTGGACTCGGTGGCTACCCAATGAATTTGAGGTTGCTAGCAGAAAAAATAAATATGAATCGACCTTTCTATGGTGTCCAGGCCTATGGAATTAACCAAGGCGAGAAGCCATTTCCCACTATTAGTGAGATGGCGGCAGAAGACATTAAGGAAATAAAAGGTATTCAACCAAACGGCCCTTATACAGTCTGGGGATATTCCTTTGGGGCACGGGTGGCCTTTGAAGTGGCCCACCAGCTTGAGCAGTCTGGTGAGCAAGTGGAAAATCTCTTTTTAATCGCTCCAGGTTCACCAAAGGTTCGCACTGAAAACGAAGCTATTGATGGCAATCAAGCTGTATTCAGCAATAAAACCTATGTAACAATTCTGTTCTCAGTTTTTGCAGGCAGCATCACTGGTCCTGCCTTAGAGGAGTGTTTGAAGGTGGCAAAAGATGAAGACAGTTTTGCGTCATTCATCTCAAATTATAAGAACCTCGATTTGGATCTGGTGACACGAATAATCAGAATTGTACACCAGACCTATGAAGCTAAGTACACATTCCGTGAACTAGCTGAAAGACAGATCATTGCGCCTATAACTATTTTCAAGGCTGATGGTGATGATTACTCGTTCATTGAGAACCACAGTGGTTTCTCCAAAAAGACTCCGACAATCATAGACCTCAACGTTGATCACTACAGCATGCTCAAAATTACAGGCATTTCTGAATTGGTGAGGGCGATTAATGGGGTTTTGACACAATCTTAGTCTCGAATGACCTAAAATCCAGATCACGAGGGCAGTTAACAACGGGGTGTGGGGTGTAGAGTGTGGAAATCGAAAAAGTTCCTAATTTTTCCCCCATACCCCATCCCCTACACTCTCGTTAAACTCTACTCCATTGCATCTGAAGTCAAATCACTTCTTTGAAACACATTTTGAAACCTTTACTCAGCAAGGATATGAGGTTTTTAAACAAAATGTGTTTCTTTTATTTATATGCTATGAGTACCTGCGACATTGATAAAGGTTACTGGTTGAGGCAGGGTGTGGGGGGTGGGGTTTAGGGTGTAAGGGAACTCCGGGCGATTTCATAATTGTTTACACAGTTGCTTTTATTTATGTCCGACTACTTATGCAATTTCTGGACTGACTGGAATTGCTTGACCTCCAGCTAGGATCAGGGGGAAGTGGTGAGCATTAGGTGAATGCATCACCTGTAGACCAATAGTGGCACGATTGATTAGATCAGCATCACTGTTGATGACACGACCACTACTGTCTAAGATGGATTGATTAAAGTTAAATCCATTTAGGTTGAAAGCCATTGTACCTACACCCACCGAAGCAAACCAGATCCCGATCGTGGGTAAAGCTGCCAGCCACAAGTGGAAAGAGCGATGGTTGCGACTAGCAAACCACGGAATCAGCAACCGCCCTAAGAAACCAGAATGCCCTGCCAGGTAGTCATAAGTCACATTAGGCTGACCAAATTTGTAGCCTGCATCAAGGGATTGATTCACTTTAGTTTGACGAATCAGGCTTGAAGTTACCAAAGAGCCATGCAACGCACTCAAAAGTGCTCCTCCAAATACCCCAGCAACCCCTAACATATGGAAAGGATGCATCAGGATATTGTGGTCTGCCTGGAAAGCCATCATAAAGTGGAAGGTGCCAGCTATTCCTAGGGGTAGACCTTCAGAAAAGCTGCCTTGACCAAGGGGATAGATCAATAATACAGCCGTAGCGGCGGCAGCTGGTGCTGAAAAGGCTACAGCAATCCAAGGTCGTGCGCCCTCACGATAGCTTAACTCCCATAGTCGCCCTAAGTAGCACCAAACTGCAATCAGAAAATGCAATACAATTAATTGGTAGGGGCCACCATTGTATAACCATTCATCTAGAGAAGCCGCTTCCCAGATGGGGTAAAAGTGGAGACCAATTGCTGCTGAGGTTGGTACTACAGCAGCCGTGATCAGATTGTTACCGCTCATTAGGGAACCCAGCACAGGCACTCGAATTCCCTCCATGTCTACAGGCGGTGCCGCAATAAAAGCCAAAATAAAGCAAGTGGTGGCTACTAGCAAAGTAGGAATCATCAGTACACCAAACCAGCCAATATAAATTCTGTTTTCAGTGCTAGTAACCCAACGACAAAAAGCCTCCCATATCTGGGAAATATCCAGTTCACGACGACGTTTTACTATAGTAGTCATCGTACCTCCCTCCTCTTGCTAAAATTCTTATCTTCAAGAAGATCGAAAATTAAGGTTTAAATTCTACAGATCTAGATTTGCTGGCTTTTGCTACTCTTATAATCGAAGTTCATATGAACCAAATACCCCACTGCCCATACGGTTCATAAAATCGCTTGGGATCAAATACCCATCCAATTTGTCTGGTGCGTCCACCTGTCCTCACCTCTTGAATTTTTGGTACTTTCTTTGGTACTAGCTCACTTCTCGCTGGTCAAGATTGCTCTGTGGTCTCTAAATTAATCCTATAAAATTTCTAGAAAGGCTCAAAAAAAAGTTAGATATTTTAACTTAACTCATTTACTCCTATCTCAATCATTCAATATACAAGCATGTTTGTCATAAGGCAACGACAGCTTCAATGGAACTTGAAAGCTAATATCAACTTGCGTTCAGATCTGAAAGGCTGCCTGCACTCTATATCATAGAATTTGTCTATTTGTTATTAATGTAACTTTTTTTTATAATTTATAATCATAACTTTAAAGAAGTAAAGCTTTTTTAACAAAAGGATTCTTAAAATGGGCTTAGTTAAACAGATTGAGATACGCCAGTTGGAATCTATTAAGGGAGGAATGGCTGAGTTTTACACGCCTCAGTCTAGTCATGAGACAATGCTGGTGCAGGTTCCGGCGGGAACTATCGATGATCTGTTTGTACATCATTTTCAAACAGACCAACTGTTGGTGGTCCGGGGGAGTTTTGTCCTGGTGGTATTGCTCAACCGCAGCTATCAGTATATTCCTCTGAGTGAGGAGCAACCAGTTATGGTGAGAATTCCCCCTGGTATTCCTCACGGGGCAATTAACCTCAGCAATAAACCCTGTGTGTTGGTGAATGCTGTTCTGCGTCATGGAAAAGCCCATGAACGAGATTACCAACCTTTAAAGCGACCTTTTCCTTATGATTTAGAGGAAGTTAAAGCAAGATTAGTCCAGTTCGAGCGTCCTGCTATAGTTTGAGGTTGGAGGGGTGCAGTTTACCCTGCTTCCTGTAAAAATGAATAATGGAGTCGCTTTTACCATAGCAAGCCATGCCATTGATGATCCTAGTAGTAGATGACAACTTAGGAACCAGGCTTTCAGTAAGCGATTATCTGGAACTCTCAGGCTATTCAGTGATCACGGCTGAAGATGGACAAGAGGCAGTGTCTCTTATTAATACCAATCATCCACTCCTGATTGTTACAGATATTAATATGCCGAAAATGGACGGCTATGAATTGGTGCGACAAGTCCGTCAAAAACCAGCGCTACGACTCTTGCCAGTGGTGTTTTTAACTGAGCGCAGCAGTACTGAGGAGAGAATTCGCGGCTACCAGTCAGGGTGCGACGTATATCTGCCTAAACCTTTTGAAATGGAGGAATTGGGGGCAGTCATTCGCAATCTCTTAGAGCGATCGCAGATGATGCAAGCAGAGTTGCGATTTTCCTCAAGCGGTGGTGTACACTCACCTCCGATATCATCCCCAACCACACAGGCACTTACTAACCGAGTAAACCATATACCAACTGAGGTAATTGTTCCTAAGCCTACAAATATCCATCTCACTAAGCGAGAACAGGAAGTTTTGGATTTACTAGCGACTCAAGGTCTATCCAATACTGAAATTGCCAATCAACTTTACCTCAGCCCTCGGACCATTGAAAAGTACATCAGCAGCTTGTTCAGAAAAACAGCAACTAGCAACAGAGCGGAACTAATTAGATTCGCTCTGTTGTCTTTATACCGTTGCTGAAGCCCTAGAGCTAAGTTGTTGTGCCTCTGGGATTGCACTTTTGACATTTGGAAGAAAGTCTTCGATTTAGAAGTCTCCGAGTCAGGAGTCAAGAGCTTAGGAGGTGAATGGTTAATCAAAATTATTTCCCCCTCCCCCCATCTCCCCATATATCTAACTAAGTGAAAGCTTAGTGACCCTTAGGTGTCAAATGATCTAGATAGTATGGGTGCCAGGAGTGTCCAAAAGCTAGGTGAGTTACTCCACGATATTTGAGCCTCAAGCTGGAATGGGGTACCAGAATGGGCTTGAGACGCCGAAATTTAAATTCTACGCTGCGATATTTACCAATAATCTCACTCTCAATCATTTCTAAGGCGGGGAGATTAGATTCATAGCGGATCCCGCGATAAGTGAATTTCATCAACTTGTGTACCTGCTTTCGAGACTTTACCTGTGTTCTTGAGATGTCTGGGCAAAAGCTAACTCTAGCTGTCAGCCACCTGCATAGATTTCAACTTCAACTTCACTTGTCCCGGAATCTTTATCGAAAAAACATCATATAGCCAGTCTATTTGATGGGAAAAGATACTGATGTTGCCAGGAAATAGGGAATAGGGAATAAGAAGCTGCCAAGATTTCACATTTCAATAAGAGCTAATTATAGTTCTGCTGAAGTAATTGAAATATCAATTTCACTAGGGGCAATCACTAAATTGTCTAACTATCATTTATACTAGTTTTTCTTGAAACCAAATTACTTTTAGCCAGTTGTTTTAATTCATATTTTACAGGGAATTGCCTAATAGTAACTCAGATTTTTTCAGTCAAAATCACAACAAAAATAGGGGTTTTATTGAAAAGATTGCTATCAAAAAAACAAGAACCTTAAACATATCTATAAAAGCGATTACATCCCTTGAAAAGTAGAGAAAGAAAACGATAGAAAGGTAATGAAGCTTGATTAACAACAATATGGGTGTAGAAGAACAAAAGCAACAACAAACCGACAACCTCTGTGTTGCGGCAAACAACGAGATAGAGTCAACAACTCATTTGTGGGAGGAGGTATCTGAGGAGGAAGCAAGCAAGTTAGTTGGTGCACAGAATCGAAGTCACCGCAGAAACCCGACTAATGGTCGTTCTGGGCGTCCTCGGGGCAATGCTTATAGGTGGTTCGATGAGAGGGGTGGTATTGGTCATAATCGCACCAGTCGCATGCAATTTGACCGTCGTGGTAATCCAACTATTATTTTGTCTCCAACAACTGAACTGAATTTTGATTGATCAGACGATCATTTCTATTTAGCTTGATTATTTCTGTTTAGCTTTTAGAGTTTCCTTCATCCTGACCAGCAGCTTGCTACTACAGCTAAGAATCGCTGGTTATTTTTATTTTTAAGATGACCTCAGTAGGTAGGTGTAATTAAACGAACCATAGCACAAGCTGGCAGTCTTTAGGACTTATGCGGTAAAACACAAAATCAAGAGTTTTAGTTATAGGGAATAAGGAAAAGAGAATTACAGGTATTTTATTTATCTGAGTATGTAAGTCCTGGTCTTGTTTGGCAAGAAACCTGGCGTTTCAGGTTTTACGCTTATTTATGCCTCCCTACTTACTTCTATAAACTTATCTTTGAACTTCTTCAAAAATAGCTGCTACAGAGGCTATGGTGATTGTAATTGTAAAAGACTACCGCTGGTTTTTTACCAACTTCGCTACATAAGTAATTAGCTAAATACTCTCTCTACTTGGTTGAGTGAGTTTAAGATTTGATGGGGTTTAGGGTTGAGACAGTGGCAATGGAATCAACAGGTGTATACTGGATTCCATTGTTTCAAATTCTCGAAACTCCTAGCTTTGAGGTGAAACTGGTTAACGCTCACCTTGTTAAAACTTTGCCTGATCGCATAACAGATGTTTTAGACTGTCAATAGTTGCCGAAATTGCATAACTATCGATTATTGTCAGATGATTGTCGTCCAGAAGATGAAATCTGTGTTTGGCGTAGCTATAGTTGTCAACGTGAGCCCCTAATCAAAGCTACGAGTAATAACATCCAACGGATGCCACAAGCTTTCAAATCTTTGGTAATTTATCGATGTATTTCAGTTCTAAAAGCTTCCACTATCGATCTCACACTCGAATACCTCAAGGCATTGGGAGTGATTTCACCTGCATCCATAGCATCTTACTGGGAGCAGGGTTAATCCTATCTGCCTCAATTATTTGGAACAATAAGGCAGCTGTTGCCCAGTTACCCATAGCTCAAAATCCTAGTACGGTTCAGATTAACTCAGAAATTGAGGTCTTGTTTGTCAATCCAGTTACAGGAGATGAAGCTAATGGTAACGGTAAAGAGCGATCGCCTTTCAAAACAATAACTCAAGCGCTACGCTTAGCCAAGGACAACACAGTTATTTTGCTTGCTGTCGGCGTCTATAGTAGCGAAAGTGGTGAAAACTTCCCACTGCAGATGAAACCGGGCGTCACGATTCAGGGCAATCCTCGTACCAGAGGTCAAAATATAATTATTCGAGGGGGTGCTAGCTATGAAGGTGAGAGTGCTGTTAGTCCAAACATCACAATCTTAGGTGCTAACCAGGCAGGTTTAACTGGTGTTACTATCACTAACCCTAATCAACAAGGCTATGGTTTGTCGATTGAATCAAGTTCTCCTGTGATACTAGACAATACCTTTACTGGCAATGCCAATGGCGGTATTTACATTCAAGGACATAGTGCACCGACAATTCGTAGTAACTACTTCTTTGATAATGGTGGCAATGGAATTGTAGTTGATGGCACCTTACAACCTGAAGTTCAGGAAAATGTATTTGAAAATAAAGGCTCTGGGGTAAGTGTTGCCTACAATTTAATACCGCAGTTATTTGGCAATCCCCTCACTAGTAACAGCAATGAAGAAGTGATTGAGGTTGTTTCCCCACCAGCATCACCTAAAAACTTTTCTGAAAATTTAGAAGCAGAGGAATCTCAAACAAGTAATCGCTTTATTCCTGATTCGGAAAATCTAGCAGAGCCTGAAAATAATGCTGCTTTTAATAATGGTAAAGTTGAGCTGAATAATCAGCATTCTGAGTCAAATATTGTCGAATTTGGTAGTCAGCTACATCTCAAACCTGAAGGCAGTGCTAATCTTGCAAAAACTGAAAATTATCATCGCCAAGAGTCTAATTTAGAAATAGATTACCAATTACCATCTGAGGGTAAGCAGCCCTCAACATTGCTAGAAACACAATTAGAGAGCAACCCAGAAAGCTTGACTTATACTGTTGCCAGTCTTGCCGAAAAAGAAACTTCAACTCATAGTGTTTCTGCCACTTCCTTTCCAATTCCCTCAATGTTGAGTTCACCAACAAATATTCAACAGCAAAATCGCCAGGTAACTGATTCCGTGCCAGTTTTAAATAGTAATAATCCTTCAATCAACACTAGCAACTCAGTAACCTCGACTCCCCAGGTTCAGCGCTACCGAGTTTTGGTCAAAGCCAACAGCCAAAGCCAGCGAAAACTAGTGATCTCCCTCATTCCTGATGCTTTCAGCACCTCTATCAATGGACAACTAATAATGCAAGCAGGAATCTTCAGTACACGCGACAGAGCCAATAAAATTTGGCAACTACTCGCCAATAATGGTTTAACTGCAACCATTGAAGTGTTAGAGTAACATTTTGTGATTACTTCACACACTGAACCTAAGACTTAATTTAATTAACTGGCAAAAATATCCGGACTTACCCAACAAAGTCTAGAAAGCTTCAACAAACCAGTAGCAGAAAAGTTGGTACTCAATGGGCAACGAGGAGCATCTAGCTTTGATCAAGCAAGGCGTAGAAATCTGGAATAGCTGGAGGCAAGAGCAACCTGAAGTAAAACCAGACCTCAGGGAAGCCCAGCTGATGGAAGTTTCCCTTAAGGGAGCCAATCTTAGTGAAACAGACTTCAGGGGAGCTAGCCTTAGGGGAGCTGACTTGAGAAGATCCAAACTCTGGCAAGCTGACCTCAGGGAAGCTGACCTCAGAGGAACTAACCTTTCTGAGGTAGACTTAGGTAAAGCCGACCTTAGAGGAGCTAATATCTCCCAAGCTGACCTCAGGGGAGCTGACCTCAGGGGAGCTGACCTCAGGAGAGCCTTATTCTTAAGAGTTGACTTCTCACAAGCAAAACTCTCGAAAGCTGACTTTAGGAAGGCTCAACTCTCAGAAGCTAATCTCTACCAAGCTAACCTCAGTGAATCTGACTTCTCGAAGGCAAATCTCTCCCAAACCAACCTCTCAAAAGCTAATCTCTGCCAAGCCAACCTCTGTGAAGCCTTTCTTAATGGATCAAAATTGATCACCACCCAAGCTTTAAATACCAACTTAGAGAAAACTAAACTTACCGGAGCCTGTATAGAAGCTTGGGAAATTAACGAACAAACTAATCTTAAAAACTCTGTTTGTGACTATATTTACTTGAAATACGACTTAGAAAAAGAAACTAAACAGGAACGCCTTCCTAAGACTGGCAAATTTGCACCAGGAGAGTTCAGCAAATTATTTGAAAAGCCACTCCATGAGGTGGAAGAATCTTCCCATGATTTGGAAGCTAATAATCCTCAAAGTTTTGAAGTTGAGTTAATTCCTGATGGCGAGTATTTTATCGATGCTCTAGAAACTATAGACTTAATTTTTAGTCAAGAGCTTGATTGGCACGCTATTGCTTACTCCTTTGCTAAGATTCAAGCCAAAAATCAAGCAAATCCCTTAATCATTCAGAGCATCAAAAATAAAGGGGATGGAGTGGTTGTGATCAGAGCTAGTCTTCATCCAACTTTAAATAAGACTAAGATTCAAAATAGTTTCATGCAGGACTATGAATTAGCATATAAAGTCCTAAATCAACAAGCTGAAGAGCAGTCTGTAGATAAAGATAAACATATTAATCAATTACTTGAGTTAATAAACAAATCTCAAGATAATTTAGCGGAAATTCAAAACTTGACGGCAGAAACATCTCCAATAAATACAACAGTTAATGACACTGCTGCAATCGCAGGGGAGGAGCAAGAGCTTAATATTCAGGAAGTAGTTGAGATTCAACCAGAGCAGCAGATTGCCCAACACAATTACACAACGGAGCAGATGCAAACTCTGGCGAAGACAGCAGTAGAGATCCAGCAGTTTTTGACTCAACTGCAAGCTCAAGGATATAGTTTAGAGGATGCTCAACAAAAGCTTGCCAGTGATTGGGCAACTCAAGCTAAGCTCAACCCCACAGTTAAGACCAAACTGGAAAATTTGAGACAGTACTTAAATAATGCTACAGCCCAAAGTATTTTAGGTGAACCTGCCCTCAAGGTGATTAACTGGGCTAGGGAATTATCAGGTATACTACTGAGATGAGTTCATTTAAGCTGAGCAGTGTCTACCCTACGATTAGTGACAACAGTGCAAGCTAAGTGAGTGCAACCTTGATAAAAGTTTCTGCTTTAGGCAGAGTGTGGAGTGTTAGATAACTTCGAGCGATTTCATAATTGTTTACATAGTTAAGTTAATTTATGTCTGACTACTTATAAGTTTAAATTTGTTTACAAATTACATAACTTGACTGAAAAAAGTTACAATTTCTCTACTTAACCCAATGCAGCAACTGTTTTAACCTTATTGCACAGGCTTTTTATGGATATTGATGAACTTAAGTTGCGTTATCTGGCAGGAGAAAGAGATTTTCATGAGGTCAATTTGAGCGGAGCTAATTTGCACAAAGCCTACTTAGCAGAAGCCAACTTCAGCAGAGCTAATCTGCACAATGCTAACCTCAGTGAAGCTAATCTGACTGGTGCAAATTTTTATAAAGCTAACTTGACGAAAGCAGATTTGCATAAAACAATTCTAAATGAAGCGATTCTTAATGGAGCCAATCTCCACAGAGCTAATCTCCACAGAGCCAATCTGATTAAGGCAGACCTCTATGAAGCTAACTTGAAAGGGGCTATCCTCAAGCATACTTTCTTAAATGGTGCTAATCTGCGCAGAACCAAATTAGATCGAGCACATTTGAGTTGGGCTAATCTTCGCAAAGCTGATTTGAATCTCGCACATATTCGTGGTTCAGACCTTAATGGTGCTAAGTTCTGTGATACTATCATGCCTGACGGTAGCATCAGAAACGAAGATTGTTAAGCAATAACGCACCCATTAGGTGACTCAGAACTTTTCTGTTAGTGAAAAGGCTGGGAGCTAATTGCTAGTCGCAAAACAACTACCAAAACCTCCCGAAAACTTTACAAGTCTTAACCTTCATTTGTGGGCATAAACAGCAGGAAAACAGCTTAGTACAATCCTTTGAATGGACATTGTTTTTAGTACTTAACAAAAATCTTGATCATGCACAAAATAGCTGCAACAGTGGGGGTGGACTTAGATGTTAAGTGCTTTGCTACTTTGTTGTTCATGGCTCATGGTTCATAGTTCATGGCAATAATCTCGATAGGTGTTGACGTTGCCCAATTCGACTTGCTATGGTGGTGGCATTGAAGGAATTAAGACAATAATCTCTAAGCGCACCCCAAAGATGTTCAGTAGCAGTTATTATTTTTACTTTTGGTTTAGGGAGGTTCACCGGTGGTGAAGAGAGTTCCCAATGGAACCCCCCGGTGGACCGCAGAATAAAATCTGCGGTCTTTTGTTTTTTCAAGAAACTAAGTGATAGAAGCAAATGATGACAATCTACTTTGGCAGTTGGTTTTACGGTTTTTATTTTTGGCCCAGATCTAGTTCCGGGTAGGTAAAGTCACGTCTTTTCGCTATCACCCGGAACCCATAGGGAACCGGGTTTTTTTGTACACATTCTAGAGCAGGAATTTTGACCAATGTTAAATGCTAAACTTGCAGTTGCTAATAGTTCTGAGCAGCAGACAGTTATTCAACTCTCACCAGCAGTAGCCTTCGGTGGCAAAGAATTAGTAATTATTGGAGGCCCCTGTACTGTCGAAAGTCAGCAGCAAATGGAAACAGTTGCCACTATGCTAAAAGCTTCACCAGTTCAAGTCTTGCGGGGAGGGGTTTACAAACCACGCACCTCTCCCTATTCTTTCCAAGGTTTAGGAATTGAAGGCATCGAGATTTTGTCGCAAGTGCGATCGCGCTATAAAATTCCAGTGGTAACTGAGGTAATGTCGATTGCTCAAATTGAATCTCTTGCTGCCAGTGTTGATATGCTTCAGGTGGGCAGTAGAAACATGCAGAACTTTGATTTACTCAAAGCTTTAGGTAAGGTGAAAAAGCCAGTACTGCTGAAACGGGGACTTGCTGCCACAATTGAAGAGTTCGTGATGGCAGCAGAATATATCCTCAGTTATGGTAACTCTCAGGTAGTTTTATGTGAACGGGGTATCCGCAGTTTCGATAACTATACTCGTAATGTGCTGGATTTAGGAGCAGTAGCAGCGCTTAAGCAGATAACTCATTTGCCAGTAATCGTAGACCCTTCCCATGCTGTCGGCAAGCGGGAATTAGTAGCACCCCTGGCAAAAGCTGCCGTTGCTGCTGGGGCAGATGGACTAATTATAGAATGTCATCCGGAGCCGGAAAAATCTGTTTCAGATGCTCGTCAGGCCCTTTCTCTGGAAGATATGGTGAAGTTAGTGGATAGTTTGCGTCCTTTGGCAGCAGTTGTTGGGCGTAAAATTGCTAGCGGTGTTAGTCTTTGGCAGTTAGCTGGCACAGGGGTATGCTAAAAAAGAGGTGGGGGAAAGGAGCAATTTAGTTGGTGACTTTATTCGACTCCTTCTTCAACAGCCAGAGTCAATCTGAGCAGATTCAGCTTTTATTTTTAACTGCGCTGCCATGATTTCTAGTTGTTCCTTTTCCTGCTTCAATTTATCTTCAAGGGTTTGAATTTGTTCGCGCCTTGCCTCCATTTCTAGATGACGGCGCGTCAAATCCTGACTTTGTAGCGTTAACTCTTGCCGCCACTGTTCAGTTCTTTCTGCTTCTTGCTGTAAAAAGCTTGGAGAAACTCCAATAGTAAGATACTCTTTAACTACATCTAATACCCAATCTTTAACATTTTCAAGATTGAGTATCTTGCGGTCATCTGAAATCTCTGCCAGAACTAACGAATCCGCAACCAGAGATTCGGTGTTATCAAGGGGGATTCTCTCTGGTTCAATTACCGCCCAGCAATGCTCAGATTGTTGAATAGCTAACAATCTTAGTTCTAATGCCTGCACGTTTTTTTCATTCCGCACACTTTCATTTAGTTTAACTTGAGCCAGGTATAGCATTGCCTGTAAGTTGTTATTTATTAAGTGTTTAAGCTAATGCACATATAATTTGCATACTATGCTAATAGATTAAAAATGGTCAATGATGCACCCCTGCTCCTAGAGCCTTCTCCACCAACTCTACAATCTCTTGAGACGATCGCGCAAAATTTCTGCTTGCTTTTGAGCCTCTGTCAATTTCTCTTTCGCCTCCTGCACTACTGCTTCTGGTGCTTTACTCACAAAGTTTTCATTACTCAGACGCCCTGAAAGGGCTTTAATTTCCCCTTCCACCTTGCCTAAGTTCTTTTCTAACTTAGCGCACAGAGCATCTACATCCACAACGCCAGCTAGGGGAATCAACACTTGCACAGTGCCGACAACACCCACCATAGTTGTCTGCGGTTGGGTTTCTAAGGCTGGAGTAATAGTCAATGTCTCTACCTTAGCTAAGTCTTGAATGTAAGATTTACCGGCTTCAAGAATTTGATGTTCTTCACTGCTACTAGTTTCCAGGATAGCCTCTACCTTTACTCCTGGTTTAATATCTGCCTCTGCCCGCAAGTTACGGATAGTACGAATTGTACCAATCAGCAACTCGAATTGTTGCTCTAGTTCTGGATCTATTGGGATCTTATTAACTTCTGGTTGGGATTGCTCTAATGATTCGTTGTCTGTTAATTCTGGTTCTGGAGTAGGTACTACAGGCTCAATGCTAGTTAATTGTGGTTCTGTTTCTGGTTCTGGAGTAGGTACTACAGGCTCAATGCTAGTTAATTGTGGTTCTGGAGTGGGTTCTACAGGTTGAGTATAATCTATCTTGCCTAGGGTCTGTTCTTTCAGCAATCGAGTTGAGGCTGCTAACTGTTGACGATTCTTAGCTAGGAGTAAATGACGGCTACCAAACCAAATCGTGTATCCAAAACCAATTAGTTTAAAGACATCGGGTAAGACGGGGATGTTGTTGATAGCACCAATGGCAGCTAGCACTACTTTGACGATAATTATTGCTCCTAGCAGGAAAACAACTACACTCAGTGCTTTTTGGTTTTGCTCAAAGAATTTGCTGACACTATCGGGTAATTCAGATAAAAATCTAGCAGCAAGCTCCCCAATTTTCTGAGCCTGAGTTAAATATTGGTTGCTTACAGGTTTTTGCTCAGTGGTATCTTGATTACTAATACTGCTTGCTTCAGTTTCAAGGGGAGATTGAGATACTTCTGATGGGGAGGGAGTAGTAATTAAGGATTGGGTAGTAGAAGATTCTTGCTCTTTCTCAAGAGGAGATTCGAGTATAGTTTCACCAGGCTCTGTTTCCGCAGGAGCTGGTTGAATAAATTCAGAGATTTCTGGAATTTCTGGATAAGCCTGTAGTGCTAAAAATTCTTTAGGTTGAGGTAAGGAAGAATTATCATTATCATCGTTACTAGCACTACTCGATAGTTGCTCATTACTAAAACTTCGCCCATGCAACATCTGCCAAAGTTCTTCTGTGATGTGAGGCATGAAGGGATGAAGCAATTTAAGAGAACCTTCGAGTATGTAGGCAAGGGTTTGCTGTGCCAGTAATCTTGAGGGGGAAGTTTCTTCCTCACGCAGCCTAGATTTTACTAATTCAATATACCAATCGCAGAAATCACCCCAGATAAATTCATAAATACCCTTGGCTGCCTCTCCCATGCCATAGTTATTGAGGTATTCACTATTTTGCAGAGTTAATTGATGAAAGCGTGATAAGATCCAGCGATCGCTTAATTCTAATCCTACCCAACCCTTAGTAAAGGGAGAACCTAACTGTTGGGGTGTTTTGCCATCTAGATTCATCATTACGAATCTAGAAGCATTCCAGAGTTTATTGGCAAAGTTGCGTGAAGCCTCTACCGAGAGTGACTCATCAGTTTTGCGGTCATACTCGAGGCGAATATCTTGACCAGCCCCTACCACTTCTCGAATTAAAGTATAGCGTAAGGCATCAGTACCGTATTTATCGATTAGGATCAGTGGGTCAATACCATTATTTGCCGACTTCGACATCTTCTTCTTGTTTTCATCCCTAACTAAGCCATGGATGTAAACAGTTTTAAAAGGCATTTGACCTGTGAAATGTCCTGCCATCATTGTCATTCTGGCAACCCAGAAGAAAATGATATCAAAGCCTGTAACTAAAGTTGTGGTAGGATAATAAGTCTTTAAGTCTGCAGTTTCTTCTGGCCAGCCCATAGTGGAGAAGGGCCATAATCCTGAAGAAAACCAAGTATCTAGGACATCATTGTCTCGCTCTAACTTGACATCTTCTCCAAATTGTGACGTCGCCTTCTCCGTTGCCTCTTCCTCACTACTAGCAACTACAAAAGGCGTTTCATCAGTAATTTCGCCACCAGTTTCACTAACTGCATACCAGGCAGGAATTTGATGTCCCCACCACAGCTGACGGGAGATACACCAATCTCTTAACCTTGCTAGCCAATCGCGGTAGACTTTAGTCCAGCGTTCTGGTACAAATACTGGTGAATCCTGTTGATCTAAGAAATTAAGGGCGCGTTCAGCTAAGGAGCTAATTTTTACAAACCATTGAGTTGAAATTAGAGGCTCCACTGGAACCTTACCGCGATCGCTATAGGGTACTGTATGCTTATAGTCCTCAATTTTGACCAGAGAACCTAAGGTTTCCAGCTCCTTAATTACATTCTTACGGGCTTCAAATCTATCTTGTCCTTGGAACTTACCCGCATTTTCATTTAAAGTCCCATCCTTATTCAGGATATTTATAAAGGGCAGATTGTGGCGTTTGCCCATCTCAAAGTCATTAGGATCGTGGGCTGGTGTCACCTTAACACAG
Source organism: Symploca sp. SIO3C6 (assembly GCA_010692425.1). Classification (GTDB taxonomy): domain Bacteria; phylum Cyanobacteriota; class Cyanobacteriia; order Cyanobacteriales; family Coleofasciculaceae; genus SIO3C6. The sequence goes on from JAAHHJ010000004.1 coordinate 129,548, forward strand.
CCAGTCCCAAATTCAGTATCTACTAACTCATCAGCAATAATCGGAATTTCACGCCCGACAATGGGCAATTTTACCGTCTTACCAATTAATTTCTGATAGCGCTTATCTTCAGGATTGACAGCAACTGCAGTATCCCCCAACATAGTTTCTGGACGAGTTGTCGCCACTTCCAGATAACCCTTACCCTTACTAAGGGGATAGCGAAAGTGCCACAGATGCCCATCAACCTCCTTATTTTCTACCTCCAAATCTGAGATAGCCGATTGAGAAGCTGGACACCAATTCACCATATAATTACCACGGTAAATTAGTCCTTCTTCGTAGAGTTGGACAAAGGCCTTAAGTACAGCTTTGGATAAGCCTTCATCCATGGTAAAGCGTTCTCTTGACCAATCAGCCGAGACTCCTAAACGCCGCAGTTGATTAACAATTCTCCCCTCAGAATCTGCTTTCCACTGCCATGCCCTCTCTAGAAACTTTTCCCTACCCAAGTCATAGCGAGTTTTACCTTCTGCCTGTAGCTGCCGATCAAGAATAGCTTGCACGCCGATGCTAGCATGGTCAGTTCCCGGCAACCAAAGGGTATTGCGCCCCTGCATACGGTGATAGCGCACGAGAGTATCAATGAGTGCGCTCTCGAAGGCATGCCCCATGTGTAAGCTCCCAGTAACGTTAGGGGGCGGAATCACAATGCAATAGGGTTCGCCTTCGTGATTGGGATCAGCTTTGAAGACTTGATTTTCTTCCCAGTAATGCTGCCACTTGGCTTCTGTGGTTTTGGGTTCGTATTTGCTTGCCAGGGCGGGATTAGTTGTACTCATGCCGGGAATACTAAGGGGAAGTTCAACTTACATTTTGCCATACGGGGAGGGGGAGAGGGGGAGAGGGGGAGATGGGGAGATGGGGAGATGGGGAAATTTAAGTCTTGTTTTAATGTCACAAGGTTTTTTGGTTCTTTTTTGGAGATTTCTAATGTGTCGTAAGCTTATAAAAACTCACCACAACCTGGAGGTTTATCAACTTGCTTTTAGTGCCGCTATGCAAATTTTTGTTGAGTCAAAGCAATTTCCGGTTGAGGAACGCTATTCTCTTACTGACCAGATTCGTAGATCCTCTCGCTCAGTTTGTGCTAACTTAGCGGAAGCTTGGAGGAAACGCCGTTATGAAGCTGCTTTTATCGCTAAGTTAAGTGATTCGGAAGCTGAAGCAGCAGAGACACAAACCTGGCTCGAATTTGCAGTCAAATGTAATTATTTAAATCCTGAAACTGCCAGAGCTCTCTATCGAACCTACAATCAAATTCTGGGAGCACTAGTCAACATGATCAATAACCCCTCTAATTGGCTTTTACCCTCCTCAAAACAGCGCTAAATCTTTCTCCCCATCTCCCCATCTCCCCATCTCCCCATCTCCCCATCTCCCCATCCCCCCATCTCCCCCTATTTCTCTCCTCAAATCTAAATTGTTGCCATCTTGAGAGCTGAGCTATGCTGTGCAAATGATATTGCATTCCCAGGCAGTATGAAAGCCAGTGAGGTTTTGAGGAAATATCAGCAGGGAGAAAGAGATTTTCGCCGCCTAAGTCTTAGAGGGCAATCTTTCAAAGGGAAAAACTTGGAAGGTGCAGACTTTAGTGAGGCTGATATCCGAGGGGCAAATTTTACTAACGCCTATCTCAAAGGTGCCAAATTCTGTGGTGCTAAAGCTGGCTTGCAGCGACGTTGGGCGATTTTCCTTGTCATTGTCTCGTGGCTGCTATCGGCATTGTCAGGTATTTTTTCAGTATGGACTGGTTTGTTTGTATCACTAATATTTTATGAGGATATTGAAAGCATCATTGCCGGTGTAATCTCCCTAATTGTACTTGTTGCCTTCTTGGTAGTCACTATTCGCAAAGGCTTAGCTAGAGGTTTCGGAGCTTCCGCTATTGCTGGAGCTGGAGCTGTTGCCGTAGCAGTCATTGGAGCTATTGCTGGAGCTATTGCAGGAGCTATCGCTGTCACTGGAGCTATTGCAGGAGCTATCGCTATCGCTATCACTATCGCAGGATCTTTCGCAGGAGCTATCGCTATCACTATCGCAGGATCTTTCGCAGGAGCTATCGCGCTGCTGGGTGCTTACATTGGTTGGCGCGGTTTAGCCGGAGATGAAAAACACGCCTGGTTACGCCCAATAGCGATTGCTTTTGCTGCTACAGGAGGCACTAGCTTTTATAGTGCGAATCTAACCGATGCTGACTTCACCGCCGCCACACTCAAAAGTACCGACTTAAGAAAAGCTAACCTCACCCGTACCTGCTGGCAGGATACCAAAAAACTTGACCGTATTCGACCAGGAGATAGTTATCTTGAGAATATCAAAGTACAGGAATTAGTAATTACCAAAGATGGGGAGAATAAAAATTTTGATCGTCTCCCCAACCTACAAGGTATTAACTTACAGGGAGCTAACCTGGTAAGTGCTGATTTTACTGGTTCAGTACTCAAAGATGCAACTTTGCACAGGGCTAACCTCACCGATGCGATTTTAACTGAAACTAGCCTAATTGGAACTAATCTTGAGGATGCTAATCTCTCTAGAGCTAAGCTAGTTCAAACCAAACTCGACCAAGCAAATTTTACTGGAGCTACCCTCACTGGTGCCTTTATCGAAGATTGGGGCATTACCCCTGCAACCATACTAAATGGAGTGCAGTGTCAGTATATATATATGCATCTGCCCAGCAAAGATGACCCTGACCCTTGCCGAAAACCTGATAATAAAAAAGAAGTCTTTAAAGATGGCGAATTTGCTGACTTTATTGCTCCTTTAGTTAAAACCCTAGACCTCTATCATACCGATGGAGTTGACCCTCGTGCGGTTGCGATCGCTTTTCAGGATTTAGTCGAACAACACCCAGAAGCTGAAATCGAAATCATCTCTATGGAGAAGCGGGGCAAAAAGAAAGATAAATTTTTGCTCAGAGCTGAAACTACCAAAGATGCCAATCATTCAGAGTTCAGCCAAGAGTATTTCGACAAGTACACATATCTTCGTGCCTTACCTCCAGAAGCAGTAGAGCGACTTTTAGCAGAAAAAGATTATCAAATTCGCTGGCTTCAGGGACAAATTAGTTTTGCTATTAAAAAACCAAATATCCAAGCACATTCTTATCATCAACAGGGAGATAGTAATATGAATGAAAATAGTGGTATTAACACAGGCGGCGGTAATTACATTCACGGCAATTACACCGAAAACACTGGTAGGGATCGAATCGGTACAGTAAAAGGAGATATCATCAACGCCGCCCAACCCAAAACTAACTTAGCCGAAGCCGCCGCCGAAATTGAACAGTTACTCAAACAACTAGAAAACTCCTATCCCACTACCACCATCTCAGAGCAAATGATAGTGGCAGCAGAAGTAGTTAAACGCATCGAAAGCAATCCCAATTTGAAGAAGCGGGTAGTCTATGCCCTGAAAGAAGGAGGTTTAGCTGCCTTCGAGAAAGCCATTGATAACCCTGTAGGTGCTTTTGTTGTCGGAGCAATCAAAGGTTGGCAGGAAGTGGAAACTGAGTGATAAGATTTACGTTCATTGCTCATTGTTCATTGTTCATTGTTCATTGTTCATCGTAATTAACAGAGGTGGGTTGGGTTGAGGAACGAAACCCAATCACAACTTAGATAATAGCCTTGCTCATCGTTCATTGTTCATTGTTCATCGTAATTAACAGAGGTAGGTTGGGTTGAGGAACGAAACCCAATCACAGCTGTGATATTAACTTGTCATATTCTGTGTGGGAACCTACCCAAAACCAAATCACTGTATCCCCATATAACTGTCCAACTGCTCGATAGTTTTTGCTGACTCTAGCAGAATAAATGGGTAATTCTGGATGTACTTTTTTGAAGCGCAAACTCGGATGATTTGGGTTTTGTTTAAATTGGCGATAGGTTTCACGGGTTTGTTGTTTAACTTTTTCAGGTAAATTACCAAAAGCTTGGCGAAACTGGGAAGTGATGCGGGAATTCACAATTGATCTGGATCTAACTCCTGGGTTTTACCTGCGCGATATTCAGCCATTGCTGTGGCTGCAAGTTTCGCTAGTTTATCTGAAGAACGAGAAAAAGCTTCATCCCAACGCTGTTCATCTTCTAATTCTTCTAAAATCATCCTAGCCATAATATCTTGTTGTCTGGCTGGTAAGCTTTTGAGCTTGGTAATAGCTTGTTCAAGTAAATCTGTCATGATGCATGTGGTTAAACTAAGCTCTACCTTGTATTCAAGCACATTATTATCATCAACCAGGAAACAGCCAGATCAAGGTTGGCAGGAAGTTGAAACTGAGTGATAATAGCTACGTTCGTTGTTCATTGTTCATTGTTCAAGAATCGTTCATTGTTCATTGTTGATTGTTCATTGGGAATGTATACCACAACTGCCCTTATAATTTTCCCAATGAGCCATGAACCATGAGCCATGAACTATGAACCATGAGCCATGAGCCATGAACTATGAACCATGAGCCATGAGCCATGAACTATGAACCATGAACCATGAACCATGAGCCATGAACTATGAACGTTGATCAACAAAAGTTAAAAGCTATCCTTGCTCTTTTAAAGAAAATGTCTAGAGACGCTTCTCTAGAAATTGTTGATATCTCTGGAGCTAAGCTCACACTAATCCTCGGAGGATATCAACAAGGTTTGGAGAGACTCAAACAACTATTCCAATCAGGAGAGTTGACGGAAGTATTAGATATTCCTATTGAAGATATTAGCTTCATTAATACCAATACTCTAGAAGATGAGACAAAAATCAAGGCAACTGCTCAAAAACGATTAGCATTTACTATGACTGGCGATATTATGCCAGCTGACATAGCACAACTAAAAGCTACAGTTATCGAAAATTCAGATAACCTTAACAAGACTAAGGCTAATCAGCAATCCCCTCTAGCTCAGAAACAAGATACTCAGAAAACTGAGAATCAAAACTTGAGTGATGCTAAACCGATTCGTGCCAGTCTGGGAGGTAGTTACTTAATCCTTGCCAACTTGATGCGTGCTAATCTCAAAGGTGCCTACTTGATTTTTGCTAATCTCAGTGGTGGTAACTTGAGTGGTGCTGATCTGAGTAACACTTATCTCAGTGGTAGCAATCTTAGTGGTAGCAATCTTAGTGGTAGCAATCTTAGTGGCACTGATCTTAGTAATGTTGACCTCAGTAGTGCTGATTTAAGTGGCGCTAACTTGAAAGATGCTGACTTAAGTGGTGTCTGCTTCAGTGGTGCTAACTTGAAAGATGCTGACCTGAGTGATACTAATCTAAGTGGGAATGACTTGATTCTTACTAACCTGAGTGAAGCCAATCTCAGAGATGCAAATTTAAGTGACGCTAATCTCAGAGGAGCTAACCTCAAAGGTGCCGACTTGAGGAATGCCAACTTAAGGGATGCCTACCTAAATATCGCCAAACTTACTGGTACTTGCCTCAATGGTGCCAATCTTAACGGTGCTGATTTAAGTGGCGCTGACCTAAGTAGTGCTAGCCTTAGGGATGCTTACTTAAATAATTCCCAACTCCGAGGCGCTGATCTCAGAGGCGCTGATCTAAGTAATGCTAGGCTTAGGGATATCCAAGTCAAAAACACCAAATTTGGCAATAACCTCGGGATTTCGGAAACAATCAAGCGCGAACTGGTTAAGAAGGGAGCGATACTAGATGATGCTATGGATTAATACTAATATCTACCCCAAGAAGTATAGTAGCTTTCAATGGGGATATGCAGCCTGATTTTTCCACCTTCGACTAAGGATACCATGAATATCTTAAAATTTTGCTATTCGCAGTGTAGCAAAGTGTCATGCTGGTTTGGTAAATATGAATAGCACGAATATACTGAGGAGCTAGGGTCTTGAAAAAGGTAGAAGCAATTATCCGACCATTCAAACTGGATGAAGTAAAAATTTCCTTAGTCAATGCTGGCATTGTCGGGATGACAGTTTCTGAAGTACGGGGATTTGGACGTCAGAAAGGTCAAACTGAGCGCTATCGTGGCTCTGAATACACAGTTGAGTTTTTGCAGAAGCTCAAGGTGGAAATCGTCGTTGATGATGAACAAGTTGACATGGTAATAGATAAAATAATAGCTGCCGCTCGTACTGGTGAAATTGGCGATGGCAAGATCTTCATTACCAACATCGACAGGGTGATCCGAATTAGAACAGGGGAAAGTAATCTTGAAGCAGTATAACTAGTCACTATCTAGGGCTTGCTCATAACTTCAGAGGCGTTGACATTCCCACGGCTAATAGCACGTGGGATTATTGATTCTCAACCTTGCCAATACCAGCAGCTATTGAGTCAACCTAAGCTAATTGGCTTAACTTAGGCAGTAGTTGTGCAAATGCCTTACCCCGATGGCTGTATTTTTGCTTAATCTCTGGTTCCATCTGGGCAAAAGTCAACTGTTGCTGAGGTACATAAAAAATAGGATCATAGCCAAAACCACCAACACCACAGGGAGCAGACAAAATTTCTCCCCTACAGATACCCTCAGCTTGCAGGGCAATTTCCCCATCAGGACGAGCAATTGCTACTGCACAAACAAATTGTGCTGCCCGATTCTGTTCATTTCCCAATTCTCGCAGTAGCCTCTCAATCCTGTTAGCATCTGTAGAGCCATAACGTGCTGAATAAATGCCAGGAGCACCGCCGAGAGCATCCACTTGCAAACCAGAATCATCAGCAATCGCCCACTGTCGAGTTACTTTTGCCACCTGCGAAGCCTTCAAGCAAGCATTAGCAGCAAATGTATCCCCAGTTTCCTCAATTTCTAATTCAGGTGGTTTGAGTTGCAATTCCCAGTCTAAGTCTGCTAAATATGCCTGCATCTCCTGCAGTTTGCCGGGATTTCCTGTAGCTACTATCAATAATTTTGGCTTAGTCAAGGCAAAGATTTAACTGTTCATTGTTCATTGTTCATCGTTCATTGTTTATTAGCATCAAGTATTGAGGAATTAACAATGAACTAGTAGGCTTAGCAACTTTTGGTTGGAGAGGGAGCCTGGTTAATTAAAATCAAAGATGCTCCTGTACCCCCATAGCAGACTACCATTTGATTGAAATTGGGAATCTAGGAGTAAGGTATCTTAAAGTTTGGGAGAAATCAAATCCGTTTATAGCAGTACGTATTAAGGTTAGGACAAGCTAAATCGCTAGAACTTTCTCAAATTCTGCCTTCTGCCTTCTGCCCTGGAGCCTTGCGCGTAGCGCTATACAATTTGTCTCCCCATCCCCCCATCTCCCCATCTCCCCCTCTCCCCCTCTCTTTTAACTCCAGGGGAGCTTCCCGCGAGAATCGCTAAAATTGATTAGCCCAATCTTTAGCCCAGTTTAGCGTATGGCGAGCTTGCTCAAGGGTGGGAGCTTCGCAGTAGAGTCTTAGTACTGGCTCAGTACCGCTGAAACGAATTAACAACCAGCTGTCGTTAGCTAGGCGGAATTTGTAACCATCCGTCGTCTGACAATCAACTACTGGTTGAGAATCAATTTCTGTAAAGGGCTTAGTTTCTAGTTGCTCCATCAGGCGTGAGCGTACCTCCATACCTGACAGATGTAAATCAATGCGATCATAGGCAGATTTATAGCCTGTGCGCTCTTGAAGATTGCTATAGAGTTGACTCAAATCTTGTCCTGATTGGGCAATTGCCTCCAACAGATACAGTGCTGATAACAAGGCATCTCGCTCTGGAATATGAGTTCCATAACCAATGCCTCCAGACTCCTCACCCCCTAGCAAGACTTGAGCAGATAACATGCGATCGGCAATGTACTTGTAGCCAATGGCAGTCTCATACACTGGTAAATTATACAGCTTGGCGACGCGGGGAATTAAGTCAGAACCACTGAGAGTTTTGACGACTTCGCCATCAAAATGACGCCGTGACGCCAGATGTTCAATCAAAATGGGAATTAGAAATTGGGAACTCATGAAATTCCCCTCACCATCGACGGCAGCAACGCGATCGCTATCACCATCAAATACAAATCCTACCGCTAGCTGGGCATCTTCTTGACGCCGATAAGTCTTGATTTCTTGGAATAGCCCAGCCAGGTAGCGCGGTAATGGCTCTGGTGGCTGCCCGCCAAATAAAGGATCCCGAGAGCTATTGATTTCCTCAATTGGCACCCCTAGAATTCGCTCTAAACCACTGGCGGCTGCCCCATGCATCACATCGGCAAAGACTCTCAACTTGCCTTGATTAATTAATTCAACAATCTTGGAAAGCTCGACTTTAGTTTTAATCGCTTGGCAGTAGCTAGGCCAAGGATCGAAACTATCTAGATTACCAGGGGTTTCGGGATTAGCTGTTGACTCCTCCAGTAGAGCTTCAATCTGGCGGGTTACTTCTGGGGCAACTGAACCGCCAAAAGCCCCTTTAACCTTCAACCCCAGGTATTTTCCAGGGTTGTGACTAGCTGTCAGCACCAAGGCTCCTAAGGCATTGTAATCCTTAGCTGCCCAGCTAAAGGCCGGAGTGGGGGCATAACTGTTAGAGAGCAACACGTCGAATCCTGCTGCTGTCACTGATTTGGCAGTTTGTTGGGCAAAATCTTCTGCCATGAAGCGGCGGTCATAACCTACGATAATAGTATTGCTACCAGTAGAATCTCCGTAGGTTTTTGCCAGAACTTTGGCAGCTGCAGCTGCTACCAAAGCCACGCGCTCAAAGGTGAAATCGGCGGCAATTATACCTCGCCAGCCATCTGTTCCAAACTTAATTGAATGCACGGCTTCTCGCTTTAAATATTTTCGGTGTAACTATTAAAGTTATTGAGCTTCAATTAGGACACTAACGGCCAGATCCTAGCATTTGTAAATCTGGATGTCTCGTTATCCCCATCCCAATTAATCTCAACTTAAATTACAAGTGCTTTAGTAAATACAGAGTTTCGTCGCACCTGTCAGGATTTTTGTCAGCTGCATTTGCCAACTACCTTATCTGTTTTCAACTCGGAGGGCAGAAGGAATTAATAACTTTTCTCAAGAGCTTTGATTTGAATGTAAGTAATTTACTCTCGGCGGTTTCTGCCTGAGTTGGGGATAGAGTTATCTAAGGGCATATTCTCCAGAAGTTCTCGCAGTCTCATACGCTCAATGTAGGGCCAACCTCCCTCTTCTTCGATATCTTTAAGCAGAGCGTAAAGTTGCTGCCGGTTATCTGGCAAAGATGCCTGGAATGAATGTTCTCGAATTTCACGATGAGTCTGCTCTAAAGTCCGCAGCAAAGCTAGCAGTGCCAGTGAATTGCCTTGATAGCTATCGGCTAAACAACGAAGGTCAGCAGCAAGAGCTTGCAGTTTAATCTGTAATTGACTTAATCCTAAATCCCCGTCTTGGTTCATGCCCTCAATTCTAAATCCACCAAGATTAAGATGACATGAACTACGTTGCCCTAGTCAATACTTTCTTGCAGAGCTTTTTCGTGAGTAAGCTTAGTCGCCAGGGTACTTAAGTCTACATTTTAACCTTACCTCCAGTTAATAGCATAATCTCAAGGCAGTTTGCAGCTGCGGTGGATTTTTGGGCAGCTCAGGTGGCTCTTTCCTTGTACAATGCTTTTACACCTTCTCCTGCTATCTTCGGGAACTGTACTCCAACCGTCAGCGGTTCAAAAGATTTCAAGATTACCGAGACTGTTGGAACTGCTTCCTTAGTCTTAAAGCATAGCATGGGTGTTAAGTCAACTACTGCACACTGAACCTCCGGGTTTAGGCGTCCATTTCCTCGCCCGGACAAGGCGAATTGTTCTCATCTGTTGCCATCTTATTGAAAAGCAATAGCTGTGTAACTCCTAAATAATCCAGGAAAAACAATTCGCTACCTCACTTAGACGGATTTTCAGATTAGATTATTGACGATTGAGATTAAACATGAGATATCGCGCTTTCCTTGTGGCCTTCCTGGCTTTGTGTCTGGGGGTACTGACGGCTTGTGCTCAAGGTCCAGTAAATGCAACCAGTATTGAAGGATTAACCTATGATCAGATCAGAAACACTGGTCTAGCTAACCTCTGTCCCCAGCTTTCAGAAACAGCTCGCGGTTCTATCCCTATAGATCCAAGCAAATCTTACCGAGTCTTGGATCTATGCTTACAGCCGACTAAATACTATGTCAAAGAAGAACCTGCCTCTAAGCGTAAAGAACCTGAGTTCGTTCAAGGCAAGTTGTTGACGCGTTACACATCTAGTCTTGAGCAGATTCAAGGAGATTTAAAGATTGATGAGACAGGAACCTTGACTTTTATAGAAAAAGAAGGTATGGACTTCCAAGCAATTACAGTACAGTTGCCTGGAGGTGAGCAAGTACCTTTCCTCTTCACAATTAAAAGTCTCTTGGCTAAGAGTAAGCCTGGCCGTGATAGTGTCAATACCTCCACTGACTTAACAGGTGAATTCAAAGTTCCCTCTTACCGGGGTTCGGTTTTCCTAGATCCTAAAGGACGTGGCGTTGCTAGTGGTTACGATAATGCAGTTGCTTTGCCATCGGAAGCTGATAGCGAAGAGCTAGTACGTGCCAATGTCAAGCGAGTAGTCAGTGGTACTGGTAAGATTTCGTTGCAAGTTGCTAAGGTAGATAGTGATACTGGTGAAATTGCTGGTACATTTAAGAGCGAACAGCCTTCTGCTACTGATTTGGGTGCTGAAGATCCAGAAGAAGTAAAGGTTCAAGGCATCTTTTACGCTCGAGTTGAACCAGAATAAAATCCCCAAGAATTTGGAGTGTAATCTTGAGAGTGTGAGGGGTATAGACAAACCTTTACTATTTGGTGGATAGGGATAAATCTACCTCTCACACATAGTTGCAGAAAACCGAACAACTCAGTGAAATTACAGTGGTTGACAAGACCAGTTAGACACTAGACTGGTTTTGAAGCCTTAATTTCTATAAGAGTTGGTGGAAACAAACAAAGTCTCACAAGAGATTGAACAAATATAGAAAAGTTTGGTACCATCAACAAATATTACAACGAAAAAAAATTCAGCCTTTGCTGAACAACACTCTTCTGGGAGAATTAACACCCAGACTGGAGAATATACGATTAGACAGTGCTCTACCATTGCAATTTGGCTATGCATACTCCAGTTACCGACCAACTCAAGCAAGAGAGTCTAAGGTTACTTCGACAGTACCGGAACTCCAATTGTTCGCAGATTCGCAATCAAATTGTGAGTCTCAATTTCGGACTGGTTAGAAAAGAAGCTCATCATTGGGTAAATCAATGTGGCGAAAGCTATGAAGACTTGCTTCAGGTAGGTTGTATTGGCTTAATTGGTGCAATTGAGCGCTTTGATCTGACAAAAGGGACTGCCTTTAGTTCCTTTGCTATTCCCTACATTCGGGGTGAAATTCAGCACTATTTAAGAGATAAAGGTGGCTCGGTTCGTATTCCGAGGCGTTGGCTAACACTGCGACATATGGCAGTAGAGATTACCCAAAATTTGCGAGTGCAGCTCAACCGACAGCCAACGGATGCTGAGGTGGCGGTAGCTCTAGATATTTCCCTAGCCCAATGGCAAGAAATTAAGCTGGCATATCAAAATCGTGAACCTTTAAGTTTAGATACACCAGTAGGAGACCCATCTGAAGATCCCACCACCAGCTTGGTTGAATTAGTACCTGACCCTAAATATCGCAGCTTTCAGTTAGCACAAGAGGATAGAATTCGCCTACAACAAGCTTTGGCTAATCTAGAAAAGCGGACTCGTGAGGTTATGGAATTTGTCTTTTTTCATGACCTAACACAAAAAGAAGTTGCAGAACTATTGAATATTAGTGTAATTACAGTCTCCCGCCGCCTTAAGAAGGGATTAAACTCTCTCAAGAATTTAATGACCCGCGAACTTTAAGGGAAGTTCGCTATACTGAAAATTGTCTAAATTGAGAATGCCGATAGTTTCTGGGGTGTCATCGGGTAAAACTTAAGGGTACTGGTTATGCGTCTAGCTTTACTAATTGCTTGGGTGAGTATTATAGGTCTGGTAAGCGGAGGTTGTCAGATTGGTAACGGTGATCAACAAGCAGAGGTTGAATCTACTCCAGCTTCGCCCACTGCCTCCCCAGCTACTCCAGAAGCCTCACCCTCTCCCACTGCAACAACAAATTTCAGTAATCCCGTGACTCCACCACAAACAGAGGATCGTGTTGCAGTGACAGGCTTGATTCAAACTCTACCACCAGAAACCGTAGAACAACAAACTCAAAAGGGTCGCAGTGACCCCTTTGCAGCAATTACAGTACAACCGGTAGTGACTTTACCACCAACTTCTGGCACGCCTGCTAGGCAAGTGCGATCGCTACCCCAGATTACCCAGACTACAACGCCTTCTAGAGGAAGAAGTCGTGCAACTGGAGGAAGAAGTCGTGCAACTGGAAGTCCGCCTTCTTCTGTAGCCACGAGAAACAATAGGCTGCCTTCACCGCCGAAAACTCCCACTAACAGGGCTAGTACCCCACAAACTGAAGATAAGGCTGGTGGCGGTGGGAGTAGTGCAAAAACAGGTAATGGTGCAGATGATCTGCCAGTAGCAGTGGCTCCCTTTGTCCCAGAATTACCAGTTTTACCGGAACCAGAGCAGGCAAGGGGCGTTGAAATCACAGGTGTTATTCAAGTGGGTGGTGTGCCTAGCGCCATTGTGAAAGTACCAAACGAACCGGATCGTTACGTGCGAGTAGGACAGAGGTTATCTAATGGGCAAGTGCTAGTCAAGCGGATCGAAATGAATCGAGGCCCTGAACCAGTGGTGATTCTGGAGCAATATGGCATCGAGGTTGCCAAGCGAGTTGGGGATAAGTCAGCAGGAGCCTAGTATGCTCTCGCGCGTTAAGAGTATGTCTTCAGTAAGAGGGAGATGGGGAGATGGGGAGATGGGGAGATGGGGAGATGGGGAGACGAATTTTAATTCAACCCATGGAAAATATACAATTGAAATACACAGTAGCTTAAAAGCAGGTGGAGAACAAACGCGATCAAATTAGCTTTCAAAAAATGCCCCTAGCTGTTTATCGGGAAGTTTCTGCCCATTTACGGCAGGTTCGAGGGGTGGAGGTTGGTTTGATTCCTCAGAAATCGCAGCAATTTGATTACAGCCAAAGTCAGATAAGTGGTTTATGGATTGAATATACCGATGCCTTAGAATCTGGAGGAAGAGAGCGAGTTAATCAGATTTTGGCTTATTATCAAAATCGCTATGGTATCTCTAGAGAAGAAACTGCTTAGGTGTACCATCAAAGATGTAGGAATGTAGAATTTGGATGGGTTTGATTCAGGCTTTACGAGGAACACGAGATATCTTACCCGAAGAGGTAGGGTATTGGCAGCAAGTTGAAAGGATCGCCCGGCAGATTCTCCACAGAGCAGCTTATCAAGAAATTAGACCACCGATTTTTGAGCGCACGGAATTATTTGAAAGGGGTATTGGCGAAGCCACAGATATTGTTGGCAAGGAAATGTATACTTTTAATGACCGGGCTACGCCGCCACGTTCAGTGACTCTGCGTCCAGAAGGTACCGCAGGAGTCGTGCGAGCATATATTCAAAATAGTCTCTACGCAGCTGGTGGGGTCCAGCGCCTCTGGTATACCGGGCCAATGTTTCGCTACGAAAATCCCCAAGCAGGGCGTCAGCGGCAATTTCACCAACTGGGGGTAGAGGTAATTGGTTCTGCTGATGCGCGGGCAGATGCCGAGGTAATTGCGATCGCTACAAATATTCTCCAAGATTTAGGACTCAAAAACCTGAAATTAGACCTTAACTCGGTAGGCAATCCAGAAGATAGGCATCATTATCGGCAAGCGCTGGTAGATTACCTCAAGCCCTACAAAGATGAGTTAGATCAAGATTCTCAGGAGCGCCTAAAGCGCAATCCGATGAGAATTTTGGACTCTAAAGACAAGCGGACAATTGAAATAGCTCAAAATGCCCCCAGCATTTTGGACTACCTTGGAGAAAACTCTCAGCGGCACTTTCAACAGGTGCAACAATTATTAAGTGATCTCGGAATTAGTTACCAACTTAACCCTCGACTGGTGCGAGGTTTGGACTATTACACCCACACAGCTTTTGAAATTATCTCTGATGATTTGGGAGCACAGGCAACAGTGTGTGGTGGTGGTCGCTATGATGGGTTAGTAGAGGAGTTGGGGGGTAACAAAACACCAGCTGTAGGTTGGGCAATTGGTTTAGAGCGTTTAGTATTATTGCTCAGACAAATTTGGGAGCAACCAACTCCACTACTAGACTTTTATCTGGTATCTAGAGGTGAAGTGGCAGAAGCTCAATCTCTAAAATTAGCTTATAATCTTCGTCAGAATGGGTTTTCTGTAGAATTAGACTTTAGTGGCAGTGCCTTTGGCAAACAGTTCAAAAGAGCGGCTCGTAGTGGTGCAGTTGCTTGTTTGGTTTTAGGAGATGCAGAAGCACAAAGTCAAAGTGTTAATCTGAAGTGGCTCAAGTCTGGAGAACAGGAAGTAATTACTCAGGCTGATTTACTAGGGAAGGCAGATAAGTTGCGATGTCAGCTGGATAGTTGTAGATGAATCTAACTGCTGCTGAGGTAAAAATTAATTGTTTTATATCAATTTGATGCTTAAAGAGAAGGTACAGACCTAGTTATTACTTAGGGCTTGCTGAATAAGTATAGCAGTACGTATTAAGGTTAGGACAAGCTAAATCGCTAGAACTTTGTCAAATTAATTCTGCCTTGGAGCCTTCTGCCCTGGAGCCTTGCGCGTAGCGCTATACCTGCGACATTGATAAAGTTTACTGGTTGAGGCAGGGTGTGGGGCGTGGGGTGTAGGGTATAGCAGTACGTATTAAGGTTAGGACATACTAAATCGCTAAAACTTTGTCAATTTCTGCCTTCTGCCCTGGAGCCTTCTGCCCTGGAGCCTTGCGCGTAGCGCTATAACTTTGACGGATTTCACAATTCTTTACATAGAGCCATTTATTTACATAGAGCCATTTATTTATGTCCGACTACTTAAGCCTAAAACTTTGACAGCTGTTTTAGACTGGATATGATAAGATTGCAGTTACTAGGACTTACGCATCGTGCATTGGTACTATGCTAAATTTAGTTATTTCAACTATTTGTAGTGCCTGAGGCAGCAAAAGCAGCGAGAAAATTAGAGTTAGTCAAAGGGTGTGAAATGACCGAATCCCGTGATACACACTATGGCTGATTTGTACAGTACGTAACTCCTAGTCTCTACCACCAGCCCCTCTCCCAACTTTGAACAGAGGGTAGCAGATTACAGCAGAGTAAGGGTTTAACTAATTAGCTAATAGCATCAATCCTTGTACTATACAGTACTAAAATTGCCATGCAAATCAATTGTTTATTCCTATTTAATCACTTGGGGTTAGCTTAATTGTTAAAACCTTTATCTGGTGATGATTTTGGCGATCAGACTGTAGTTAAATCTCAATTATAAACAATAATAGCCAAAGTCTTGATAGAAAAAGATATTTTAGCGATCACTAAAACAAAAAAAAACTTTAATGACAAAAAACATTAAAAGCAGTTTTTTTTTGATAAAATGCAATAAACAAGCTCCTCTTGTAGTACTTTTAGTGAGGATTATCAGTACTCATGTCAAAACCATTACGACTTCTATACGCAGCTGGCCCTGGCAATGTAATTGGAACCTATAAGCATTGGATTCAAGGGCAAGATGATTCATCACAGGTTTCAGTAACCTATTCTGGTCAGTTCTATGAAGTTTGTCACGCCTTGGATGCACAGGCTTATGTAATTTCTACATGTGGAGAGAGAAAGTTCTTGCATGACGGTCAATTTAGCATTGAGCATCGTCCGTTTCCTTTACCTCAGGCATCAGGAATTCTATATCATTTGAGTCATTTGTGGTACGGATTGCAGCTAATTATCTCAGCAGTCCACTTCAAGGCTAACGTCGTAGTAGTAGCTGATGGTACAACATACTGGTTTATATTGTCGCTGCTACCTTGGTTAGGAGTGCAAGTGATACCGTCATTGCACTGTCTCCTTTGGCGTCAGCACGCACCACAATCTACAAAAGAAAAATGGATTTTAAAACTGAGTCGTAGTTTATTTGCTAAATACTGTGCTGCTATCTTAGTAGTCTCAGACGATATATCTAAACAGGTGGCAGAACTTACAGATTGTAAACATCAACCAATCATCAGATCTTTCCCTGTGTACCGTAAAAACCAGTTTTTAGATATAGATGAGCCAGATGAGAATCGCTCTCCATTTAGGGTATTGTTTGTAGGTAGAATTGAGCAAGAGAAGGGCGTTTTCGATCTTCTAGAAATTGCCAAGCGTTTTGCAGCTGAGGGTAGGCAGAATATTAAGTTTAATCTTTGTGGCAATGGCTCAGTACTAGATTCATTACGTCTTGCTGCCAAACAAGCTGCGGTGGATTCTTTATTTGTGTGTCATGGTCACTGCAATAAGCAACGCATGCGCGAGATGTTTAGTTGGGCACATGTTGTGATTGTACCGACAAGAACAGACTTCAGAGAGGGGTTCAACAAGGTTGTGGTGGAAGGCATATTATCTGGTCGCCCTGTAGTTACTTCGGCAGTTTGCCCAGATTTATCCTTGCTTAAGAACGCAGTTGTTGAAGTTACACCTAATGATACCAAAGAATATGGCAATGCTTTGCTTAGGTTATGTAATGACCGCCAGTTCTATGAACAAAAGCGACAGGGGTGTCTAGAGATGCAAGAGCAATTTTATGACATCTCAAGAAGTTGGGGAGCTAGACTTAAATATATACTCTCAGCAATTCAAGATAGGGGTTGCTTTGGGTAAGTCTTATGTAACGGATATCTCTAGGATAACTACATATAACCAGAACTTACGCAAAAAACGCCGGAGGTAGTGGTAATTCATGAATTACCGCTACGAAAAATCAAGGTCTCAAGATGGTTTGGCGTAAGTCCTAGTCTTGAGTATATCGCCACAGCTAAAACCGTGATTCCTATACGACCTGCCCTAGGACGCCCAAAGGGCTGTACACTAAGGGTTATGGTCGCTCCTGCCTTCGTGGGAATCTCGATAGCATAATAACTATGGTACAGTGGGATTTTTTAATACAGAAAGAGGGTGAAAGCTCCTGGCAACCCATCAAGTCTCCAAAAATCGACATTGAAGTAGGTAAATATCGGGTAGTTGCTCAATCGAGTCTAATCAATATCGATGTCGAAGTGCGCCTTAGCCATGAAAGTTTGGAGGAAGTCCCGCCCAAGCGCCGTTTTCAAAAACGATTGCGCCGCACTAGCCGAGAAGGATTAGTGGTGATTATGCCTTTTACCTACCTTAAGTCAGGGCTGTGGGAACTATCTTGCTCTGGCGATATCATGCTCGATGCCATCAGTGACTCTTCACGCCAAGCCGTTAAGCTACAAGTTTTACCAATAGCTTCAGAAACTATTCCTAATAAAGAAGTAAAATCACCTCAAGATCAACTTATCAGCAGCGGTAGATTGGAAGCCAACACAGAAGAAGAGGAGGAAGTAGGCAGTCCCGATGAAAAAATTCTTTCATCATCAAGTATTAAAGAGGGTTATTTCCCCTACACCCTAAACCCTACACCTACACCCCACACCCTCTTTCAAGTCAGTGAGGAACTAGTAGATACTGGCAATGAGGATAACAAGGTTTTTGCCCCTACTCCCTCTACACAAAAGTTATCCGATTCCATCCCCCCCTCTCCCCAGCCCCAGACTGTTGAAGCAGCTAACTTAGATGAGAATCCAGCAACCTTAACTAGTGAGTCGGCTGAGGTAGGGACTTCAGAAAATCCGCTCATGGCTCAATCCCTAGAAACACTTGAGCAAATGATGAAGCAGGTTGTGGAGCCAGTATTACAAGAGTTTGAGGAATCTGAGTTTCATAACCTACAGCTGTTATCTCCAAAGTCAGTTAAATCAGTAAAATCTGAGTCAGAAGCTGATTTAGAGACATTAACATTAATTGATCAGCAAGGATTCACATTATCCCTTGACGACGAGGCGTTGGTAGCAAAGCGGGGAGAATCTTTGAGAATTACTGGCAAAATTGACCTACCAGAAGTCAACAGTGACACTGAGTTGGATGATAGGCAGTTTTCCAGCGCAATCCTCAGTTATCAGTTGTCCAATCCTCAAACTTCAAAAGTCCTTGTCAATGTAGACAAGCCTGTATCTCTAGATTCATTACCATTAGCTTTTAGCCAGACTCTAGAAATTCCCGCCGAGTGCCATACTCGTCTGATTTTGGGGAAAGTCACCCTTTACAGCAGTGACTCGGTTGCTTTGGCAAGTCGAGCATTTAGTGTTACCGCAGATTTAGACGAATTATTGGGCACAATTATTCCAGAAAGTCAGGGGATGCCTGTGGCAAAGATACTGGGATTTGCTAATAATCCTGAGAGCTGGCAAACACAGGGGGCAACACCACTAATACAAATATCCGCTCCAACTCCTGTGGATGAGGCTTTACTTCGACTGGTAAACGACCCTCAAGATCATAAGCCCTTACCCTTACAAATTTCATCTAAGCAGGTCTTACCTCCGCAACTTTACCCGAAAAACCATACTCAGAGATTGTCTAAATCTCTACAACTGCCCAATTTTCCTAAGTTACAGTCTCTTAGCAGTGCTGAAATGACAAATCCTGATAGTGTTCTTGAGGAAGTAGAGGAAAATCAGGAAAAGCTTGCTGTTGAAATTTCAGATGTAGAGCTAATTCAGACAAGTGCAGGGGACAAATCGCCGGAAATAGAGTCTCCAGAAGAAGTCATTGACTCATTAAGTACTACTTTGCCAGAAGATATCTTCCCATTGGTCGAGATTGTATCTAGTGAGATTAATATTGACAAGCCAGAGGCTCTGGTAAAGGTAGCAGATGCTGAGCACGATACAGGACACAAACACGAAAATGCTGTCCCTATCGACTGGGAAAATAGTGAGCAAATACCTATACCATCTAGCTCAAATGATACCGAGGCTAAGACTAAATCTCAACCACAGTCTGAGCCAAATACTGTGGATCAAATCTTGGGAGAAACTCAAATAGAAGAGCGTTTTTGGCTACGGCTGAATTCTCTAGCTACAGATGCTCAGTCTTCTCAATGGGTTACTTCTTTTTCGTCTACTTCTAGTAACCAAGTTGAGGTGACTCAAGAGCTAAATTATGAGGTAGTAATTGAGCCTGAACAATCTTTAGATTCCGAGCAATCTTTAGGGGAGGATACAGGAGATTTCACTAGCGAAAATACTACTGAAACAGAACAATTACAACCACTTCCTCTTCTAGAGAATATTCCCCGAGAGGTAATAGTACCAGAGCCAACCTTGAGCGATAGTACTGTCAATAAGGACTGGCTAGCTCAAGAAATTGTTGTAGAAGACGAACAATTATCAGAATCACAGCTATCATCAGTCAGGGGCAATGCTTTAGAAATGATTGCCATAGTCGAGCAAGTTAGTACTCAATCAGCAGATGAAAGTGTTTCCCCGCTACAGCTAGAATCTCCTATCCCAGAACCTAAAATCTTTATCCCCACAGGTGAACTAACTGCTGGAGAATCTTTTATTGTTCGTATCAAAGTACCTGCCTATCCTTCTCGCCTTTATGTTAAGCTCTGGGTTCAAGACAGACAAAGCCGCTCTCTGCTAGATGGCCCACGCTCTTTGATGGATTTCTTACCTGATGATTCTGGGGAACTGGAGGCAATGACTCAATTAACTGTTCCCTATGGTAGCTTAGAAATCAGATTGGAGGCGATCGCAATTGATATCTACACTCAGCGGGAAAGTCACAAAGTAGGGGTTGAGCGTGCTGTGGTTCATCCCAATTTATCTGGTGGCGAGTCTGCAGATAAGTTTGAGCTATGAAACTTCCTGAATTTAGAGAGGTTTTACCCTTCTTCCATAAGTAAAAAATCAAATTTTTCTGTCATAACTTCAAGATTTGAGATTGGTTTTTCTCTAATACGATTTTCTCTTCCAGGGATCTCAATCGGACAAAGCTCTACGTTTGACGTCAATTCTCGATTCCAGAAACGAAAAATTGATGATCCACCTCCTGCATAGGGTAGGCAAAATAGGCGTAAATTAGCTTTTGGATTGGACTGGGGGCATCATCTTTTGCAGGGTATTGATGCCATCGGCAAATCTCACGGGCTGACGAATATGGCGCACCCAATAATCAGCAGTTGTTATATCTTCGGTGACTTGCTCGCCTGTGATATTAGAGATGAGGGGAATTTTAGGTACAGAGAATCTCACCTCCGCCGCAACTTGAGCAAAGGGCTTTAACACTGGCTCCATCAGCGGCGAATGGAAGGCATGAGAAACGGTTAACTCGCGGGTTTTGATCTCCTTAGCTTTCAGTTGGGCGACAATAGCATCTATGGATGGGCTATCGCCAGAAATGACGATGCTCTGGGAGCCATTGACGGCAGCCACGGAAACCTGTTTACTATAGGGTGCGATCGGCTTCGCCGCGCCTTTGGCGATCGCAGACTCGATCAAGTCTTCACTAGCGATAACGCTAACCATTTTGCCTGCTGCTTCCGGTGGCAATTGCTGGATGAGTTGTCCTCGGGTTGCTATCAGCTTTAAGCCATCTTCTAAGCTAAATACTCCCGCTAAACAGGCGGCGACATACTCACCTACACTATGTCCCATTACCACATCAGGTATAATTCCCCAGGATTGCCACAGCTGGGCAAGAGCGTATTCAAAAGCGAATATAGCCGGTTGTGTATAGGCTGTGAAATTGATTAGCTCTTCTGGTTGCTCGGGATAAAGGATTGACAATAAACTACGTTCTAAATAGAATTGCAGTATTTGATCGCATTGCTGCAACACTTGGCGAAAAATAGGTTGCTTCTCATAAAGTTCCCTTCCCATCTCAACGTATTGTGAACCTTGTCCAGTGGACAAGAAAGCAATCTTAGGCGCTGTTTGGTAAGTATCACCTTGGAAGATGCCTGTAATTTCTTCACTTTTGATAAAAGCATCAAGCTGTTGGCAAATATCTTTTTTGGAGTTAGTAACCAGTGCTAATCGATGGGCAAAATGGGAGCGTCCAACTGCAGCAGTATAACAAATATTTGCTAAAGAATCCTCTGTTTTTTCTAAGAAAGTTAAATAACGCTTGGCAAGGGCATTTAGAGCGTTTTCGCTCTTAGTGGTGAAACTTCTATTTTTAGTTTGAGGTTTAAACTGGAATTTTGCTAGGAGGCTTTATGCACGCTGGCGTTGATCGAGAGATTCCTAACTGGCAAGATATAGCCGGTACCTGCCTACTTGTGACAACTTGGCTGTATGCCAATATTTCATCAATAGCATGGCTTGTTTCTTCATTTAGACATGCATCGAGCCTCAATTTGATGGTGGCAGGTATCTTAGTGGCGGTTGTGCTCTGGCAGCTAGTGGGTGTTGGCGCAGATGGCAGTAATAGCGGCAATTTACTATTGTCGGTAACTCCTAAATTGCGCACCTATCCCCTCTTGCTAATGCTGGGTTCAACTGTACTTACCATTGCTCTGAGGTGGTTAGTGGATATCCCACAACTCAATGTGCTACTGTTTGCACTTGGTAGCTATGGATTATGTGGTTTATTTCTAGCACCAGAACTTTGGCGCAAAGGTATTCCTGTTGCCGGCTTGTTTGCTTTTATTCTTCCTTTTAGCGCTCAGTTTGGTAGTGGTTTAGGTTTTCCCTTAAGAGTATTGACAGCTCAAGCAGTGGAACATTTACTCGCAGCTTGGCAGGTATCAGCTATTTCTTCTCACGATATTATAGTTTTAGAAAACGGTATTGCTCATGTAGATTTGCCCTGTAGTGGTCTTAAAAGCCTGTGGACAGGTACACTGTTTTTACTAGCTGCTACCTGGCTTGAAGCTCGTTCCTTGGGAGTACGCTGGTTGATGGTGTGGGCAACAAGCCTCTTGCTATTTGTATGGGTAAATATGCTACGGGTACTGCTGTTGGTGATAATTACCCATGTCTGGAAACAGCCGCAAATTGCCCAAATTCTACATGTTCCTTTGGGATTAATTGGTTTTATTGGTGCTTGTGCCTTGAGTTGGTTATTGCTTCAAAAGGTTCCCAAGGGAGTAAGGGAAGATGAGAGTAGGGGGAAAAGAAGTTTTATCATTGCTGATAAGAAATTGCCCTTGCTGCCTAATTCCAAATCTCAAGCCCAAAATCTAAAATTGGCTTGGATACTGCCTGTAGTGATTACGCTGGCATTGGTTGCTCAACTTAAACCTTCACAGATTAATACTAGCGCGATCGCTACCATCAATTTGCCACAGCAGATGGTTTCTGAGCCAATTCCCTTAACTAAAGCTGAACAGTCTTTATTTGATAATCCTACACATCCAATTGCTCAAAAGTGGCGCTTTGAATTGGGGGAACTCTCTGGCTCGATGTTAGTAGTAACTACTACGACTTGGCACGCACACCATCCACCAGAGTTATGTTTTGTGGGTAATGGCTTAAAAGTAGATGGCATGGAGCGTAAGCAGCTTACACCAGAGGTAATGGCACGTTGGCTTTCTCTACAGGATGGTAAACTTTCTGCCACTTACTGGTTTCAATCAACTCAGCAAACCACTGATAGTTTCTTATCGCGTATCTGGGATTATGTTATCCATCGAGACAAAAATTGGGTGATGGTTTCTGCTCTGTTTGATAGTTATCATTACCCTGAAAATTCTGAAATTAAAGCTTTTGCCACTACTATCTATGAGGCTATTGATAACAGTCTTAAGAGAACATGATTTAGATGGATTTGGCGTTGAACATAGATAGGTATAAAATAGTGCAAAACAGTCTAAAACATTAGTATGTATTGGTTGAAAAACTTATTTTTTTAGCTTTTTTACTCTTTGTTACTTGCCTTATTTCACTGAGGATATTTATTCATGTTTAAGTGAAACCTGAAGGAATTTTTTCTGGCAAATAAACAATCTAGATAACGTGGAGAATATTGATAATTATTTAAAATGTCTAGTAATTCAAAATCAAATTTTGCTAAAAATGATACTAATTCACTAAACTCATAGGAGTCTACAAATCTTTTTTTAATAGATACTTCAGTCAGAATAAATTCCACATCTTTCATTGAATTACACATCCCTTTTAAGACTTCTAATTCGTAACCTTCTGTATCAATTTTGATTCCATAAGAAGAAATATATTTCCGCTCTTGAATTATATTATCTAAAGTTTCTACTTCTACGGACCTTGTGCTAATTTCCTCTTTAGGATTGTAAATCTCTGTCCGTTCAAGAATACTTGTTGAACCTAGCCTATTCTTAGGTATATGGATACAAGTTTGTCCTTTTTTAGAGCCAATAGCACATTGAATAAAATCCATATCGAATTGTTTAGTAAAATTTTTATAGTATTCCTTAGTTTCTTCAAGAGGGTCTAGAAGCACTATTTTTGAGTCTGGAAAACTCTTGTAAAGTTCAGGCGTTCCTTTACATACTCCAATATCGAACACAGTTTTAGGAGTGAACTTATACTTTTTCAAATAAGAGTGATGAAACTTTATCGGCGATACATCAAAGCCTTCACTTTTAAGTGCAGCAATGATCTTTGATTCAAATGTTTTTTGGTTTGACATAATTTTTTTGTTAAAATCAAATTTTGCTAAAGTTTTCTACTCGCTTTCTTGTTTCTGTACTAAACTGTTGGTAACTTGATCGCTGTTTGAAAAACTCTCTAGTGGTGCCAATTTTTTCCGACTTCTGTTGGCTCAATCCCGATTTAGTTTAACTCCTCTCTCTCAAATAGGATGAGGGAGAAAGAGTCACGGCTACTCCCCTTAAGTACCTGCGATATTGATAAAGGTTACTGGTTGAGGCAGGGTGTGGGGTGTAGGGTGTAAGGGAACTCCGGGCGATTTCATAATTGTTTACACAGTTGCTTTTATTTATGTCGGACTACTTATCCCAAAATAGGATAAGGAGTTGAGGGAGGAGGCCTCACAGGTGCATGCTCCCAAACCAACACACACTTAGGTTAGATTGGATTGGGTTTCTTGCTTCAACCCAACCTACCTCCTAAACAAAATAATTCAAAACTATGAAAAAATTAATCAATATTAGTTTTCACGCCATCTTTTGGTTGTGGAATCTAACTTTTCTAGCAATTGTCTACGCTGGAATCTTACCACTGATTGGTTTTGTTTTAATTTTGGCTACCTTGGATGGTGAAATTCCGGTGGAATTCTCCCTAACCTTTTTAGCTTTAATTGCAGTGCCAACTGTTTGCACCGTTATTGGTGCGAGGCGTCTGCGCAAACAACCTACAGAGTTGATGCGTCTATTTTATGGTGTGGAAGCTCCTCTGTTTCTACTTTGCCTGCTACGCTTGTTTCTGTTACGAGAACTCACTCCTGCTAGTAACCTAATTCTCGGTACTGTTTTATTATCTATCCTGGCATTTAGTGTCGAGCTATTGCGCGGCTATGATGAGCGTCAACAGACAATTGCCTGGTTGCAAATGGTTGCTCACAGCTTGATGCTGGTGATTGGTATTTATGTAGGACTGTTACTTTTGTTTTATGCTTTACCAGCTGCTGCCACATGGATAGTCGCATTCTTAAGATTTGAGTGGCTAGGACACCTTTGGTATATGGCAACCGATGGTATGTCTTCAGGCTTATGGTTGACACATTTATATTTGTTTTGCTTGTTAATACTTTCATATTTTCTGTTCTTTGTCTTGAGCGCAACGCTATTCCTGGCTATGCCCTCAGTCTTGACGGCTCTCTATCTTCATTCCGGATATCGCGTAATACGATTTTTTGCTTCTAGGTATGGGAAAAGCCGCGCTTTAATAGGTGCGATCGCCTCCATAACTGCTTGGATTATAATCTTTGTTTCTTTTAGTGTACAGCCCCAAGTCCAAGCCTTTGAATTACTGGAAAATTCACCTAAAACTGATAGTGAACGACAGGCACTGTTGGCAAAGTCGGAACTAATTCGCACAGGCTTAGTTAATGCTAATTTGTCCCCTTATCGATATTTGAGTATCAAACAAGAGAATAACCACATCCGCTACATGTACCGCAGTGTTTTTAATCTGCCGGAGGTGCTTTGCCAGTTTTTACAGAATAGCTATAATCAGCTGATGTCACCGTTTTTATATGACGGCTCCCGCTCAGATATTGACAAAGCTGAAAAGCTCTATGCCGAATTCTTTGATACTCCTCTACAAAAGGCACAAAGGCAGGAAGTTCAACACGCTATTCAATCTACCTTTAACCGAGAAGAAGTTAAAGCCGGTTTACTTAATATCAATCAGAAGTTTGTCTGGTTGGCTAAACAACAAATTAATATCCAAGAACAAGGAAATTGGGCTGAGGTTGAACTTTATGAGGTTTATGAGAATCAAACTAATGAGCAGCAAGAGATATTTTATTACTTTTCCTTGCCAGAAAGTGCTGTCGTTACTGGTGTGTGGTTAGGTGAGAGTGAGAATAGAAATGAGCGTTATCCCTTTGCCGTTTCGCCGCGCGGTGCGGCTCAACAGGTTTATAACCAAGAAGTGAGAAGAAGGGTTGATCCAGCTTTACTAGAGCAGGTGGGGCCACGCCATTATCGCCTTAGAGCTTTTCCCATTCCTCCTCGTCGCTCTCGCTTATCACAATCGCAGGAGCAACAGGAGCAAGCCAAGTTACATCTGTGGTTGACTTATAAGGTTATGCGAGATGAAAAAGGTTGGCAACTGCCTCAGTTAGGGGAAAAACGTAATGTGTTTTGGAATCAGCAAACTCAGCGTATTCGCAATGGGAAAGTACAAACTAGTTCCTTTGATACCTGGTTAGAACCATTCTTACCAGCAACTGGACAGCATCAACCGAATTTACACGAAGTTAATTTAACTGATGGTTATCGAATTACTGCTAAACCCCTAAGCCAATGTAGAGATAAAAGTTGCCGAGTCTCTACACCTACAGGTAAAAGGTTAGCAATTGTTCTCGATACTTCTCGTAGTATGAGAGCCCATAGTCAGGAAGTAGCTGACACTTTCAAATGGTTGCAAGAACAAGGCTTTGCTGACAATAGTTTTACTAACAATGATGCTGATTTGTATATTACTGATTCGGCAGATACTCAACCCAAGCGCCTTGACGATATCCGCCGCTTTCAACCCCAAAAGATGACTTTTTATGGTTCAATTCAACTTAAGGAGATGTTGCAGCAATTTGTGCAGTTGCGCGATGATACTGTCTATGACGGTATTTTACTGGTAACTGATGAAGGCTCTTATGAGCTGTCTGACGATAGTAAAGATTTACCTAAAATGTCTGCTCCTTTGTGGGTTGTACATTTAGGAGGACAACTGCCACCAGCTTACGATGATGCGACTTTAGAAGCAATTCAAGATAGTGGTGGGGGAGTAGCAAGTAAATTGCCAGAAGTTATACAGCGACTGGCAACTAAAGAAGCGCTTGGTTCATCTGTAGTGAATGTAGTTGATGGCTACACCTGGTTTATGGAACAAACCAATACAGAGACTAGCTCTAAAAATGGCTTCGAGCAACTGGCAGCGCGACAACTGGTATTAGGACTTAGTCAAAAGCTTAAGGGAGCCTCAGAATTATCTCTAAAGGAACTAGATGCTATTCATAAAGTAGCTAAGACTTTCGATATTGTCACTCCCTATTCTTCGATGATTGTACTAGTTAATGAGCGGCAAAAGGAAGCGCTTAAACGAGCTGAAGCTGCTAGCGATCGCTTTGACAGAGAGGTAGAATCTGGCAAGGAGCAGCTGAGTAAACCCTTTGATCCTTTAACTGTTTCTGGTGTACCTGAACCGGAAGAGTGGATGTTAATGGGGATAACTGCTGTTGCCCTCTTATTCATTGTTAGGCGTCAGCGCCGTCTTACCAATTAATCAAGGGGCTTCAGGGCTAAGGCGAAGACCCGCAGTTTTTGATTTTCGTTAATATTTGTTAATATTACTTAACGGTAGTAGTAACATTTTTGCTATATGGACGATAGCCAATCAGGTGCTGTTGACTCCTTGACTGAGCAGGAAGATAATTTCTTTGTGGTTGGGATTGGTGCCTCAGCTGGAGGACTACGTGCTCTAGAGGAGTTTTTTGAGAACATGTCCACTGATAGCGGTGCGGCTTTCGTAGTTATTCAGCACCTCTCACCTGACTTCAAAAGCTTGATGAAGGAACTGCTGGAAAGACGCACTCGCATGGCTATCTATCGAGTGACTGATGGTATGGTACTAGAGTCCGATTCCATCTACCTGATTCCACCGGGCAAAAATCTCATTCTGGACAATAATCATTTACATCTATTAGAGCAAGAGGAAAGAAACCGCCACGGACTTAACTTTCCCATTGATATTTTTTTAGAGTCCCTTGCCAGAAGCTATGCTGAACGGGCAATTGGTATTATTCTCTCCGGTACTGGTAGCGATGGCACCAATGGCTTGCGGGCAATTAACGAAGCCGGAGGTTTGGCAATGGTACAAGATCCGATTACGGCTGAATTTGATGGTATGCCCCGCACTGCTATTGCTACGGGAGTAGTGGATCAGGTACTCTCACCCCAAGCCCTTGCCCAAGTTATTAATCAGTTAGTGCGATCGCCTCTAGAGGCAGGCAGGTATAACAGAAACCAACTAGCCTCATTTGATGCTTTTAAGTTACAGCGCATTGCTAGCATACTAGCTAAGCATGAACAGGTTGATTTTTCTCACTACAAAACTAGCACTCTTTCTCGGCGCATCCATCGCCGTTGTCTAATTAGTGGCTGTAACAATCTAGAAGATTATATTCATTTTCTTGAAATCTCCCAAGAAGAGCGAGGAATTCTACGCCATGACTTACTAATTAGTGTTACTCAATTTTTTCGAGACTCTGTGGCTTGGAAATTTCTAGAAAATCATGTAATTCCTAAACTAATTGAACAAGCACAGCCTGGTGAAGAACTAAGATTATGGGTGACAGCTTGCGCCACGGGAGAAGAAGCCTACTCGCTGGCTATGGTGCTAGATGAAGCAGTTGAAAAGCTGGAAAAACAAGTTAGATTTAAAATCTTTGCCACAGATATTGACAAAGTCGCCTTGGAAAAAGCAACCCAAGGAATTTACCCAGAAACTATTGCTCATAATATTAACCCTGAACGACTACAGAGATATTTTATCCGCAAAGAAAAGTCTTTCCAGGTAATTCGTAAGTTAAGAGAGAAATTACTTTTTGCTCCTCAAGATTTAACTAAAGATGCAGGTTTCACTCGGATGAATATGATTACCTGCCGAAACGTACTCATTTACATGCAGCCTGAATTACAACAGCAAGTTTTGCGTAACCTCCATTTTTCCCTTGTCTCTAAAGGCATCTTATTTTTGGGAGAAGCAGAAACTTTAGGTAGTATTGAAGAAGAGTTTAAAGTACTGCATCAAAAAGGTAAAATTTTTCAGAAACGAAGGGATGTTCGACTGCGCCTACCTGTTAGGGGAGTAGAAAAGATTAGCAAAACATTATTACCACCACCTACAGTTAGAAATATTCCTGAATCTAGTTTTGAACCAATAATTGATGAAGCTTTCAGTACTTTCCTCGCAGAACAAAAGGCAACTTGCTTCCTAGTGGATCGAAATAATAAACTGTTGCACATTTTTAATGATGCAGTTGAAGTCCTGAAATTCTCTGTTGGTAGAGCAACTACTGATATTACTAAATTGGTAGTACCCAGCCTCCGGTTGCCCCTTAACACTGCTCTGCATCGAGCCAAGAGAGAACGCACTCCAGTTTTTTATACAGGAATTCAACTATTCGATAACAATAATAATCCTAGTATTAACCTCAAAGTTACCTACCACGAAACTAACAAACTAAGTAGGTGGGTCTAATTAAGCGTAAAATAGAAAAATAGTTAAAAAGGTGCGATCGCCTAATGCCAGCCCGTTTACAAATCCATCTAACCTCCTCAGAATCCCAAGAGCTTGTAAAGTTGAGTCATAGGATAATTTCTTTGAGCTAGGAGGGCATTCTTTGTTGGCGACTCAAGTGATTTCTCGTGTCGGGGAGCTCTTTGCTGTGCCTTTGTCTTTACAAACTTTTCTGGAGTATCCCACTGTGGCTCGTTTGGCGAAAACTATTGAGGTTCTTTCTCTGGTGGTTAATTCTTCAGATTCTATGGCTTCAACACCTACAGATTATGAAAAAGGCGAATTGTAGAAAACTATTAAAATTCATCTAGAATGACCTAAGGTTTTTACCTTGGAAAACAGAGAGATCCAGGCTCTAAGACAGAAGGGCTTCCTTTTTACTTGGGTCTTGAGGATACAAGCACTGTCAGACAAAGCTCCAAGGGGTTTGGGAAGAGTCCAAGCTTGTTCCAAACCATGATTTTCTGCCCTGAAGCCTTTTATTTTCTGTCTTGTTTTGACTACACTCTAGGGATTTTGAAACCATGGAAACAGTTGAATTGTTGTCTCATCTCAATCATTTAGGAATAAAAATATGGGTTGAAAATGATAAACTACGTTATCGTTCACCCCAAGGAGTAATGACACCAGAATTATTAAAAACGTTAAAGGAGGGGAAAGAAGAATTAATTGCTTTACTGCGTCAACAATCTGAAGATTTAAGTCAAGCAGATGCTTATGATGTCGTTATTTGTGGTGGTGGTTTAGCCGGGTTAACATTGGCACGGCAGTTGAAACTTCAAAAGCCTGATATTTCAGTTACTGTTCTCGATCGCATCCCTAGACCTTTACCCGAAGCAAGTTTCAAAATGGGGGAGTCAACAGTTGAAGTGGGTGCTTTTTATTTAGCCAATACTCTTCAATTAGTCGATTATTTTGAAACTCAACATTTAACCAAACTAGGATTACGATATTTTTTCAATAATCAGGAAACGTATTTTCATAAAAGACCTGAACTAGGACTATCAGAATTTCATCTTCCTAACTCTTATCAAATAGACCGCGGTAAATTCGAGAATGATTTACGCCAGTTTAATGTTGAAACTGGAGTCAAATTACTGGAAAACTGTTTAGTTAATGAGATTGATCTAGCAGTTGGGTTACAGCAACATCATAAAATTGTTTACTCTCAGGGAGAGGGAGAGCATAAAAAAACTAACACAATTAAGGCTCGATGGGTCGTTGATGCCATGGGGCGCCGTCGATTTCTCCAAAAAAAACTGGGTTTAGACCAACCTAATAATGAGCAATTTAGTGCTGTTTGGTTTCGGATTGAAGATCGCTTTAATATTGGTGATTTCGTCCCTAATAGTGAAGAAAAATGGCATAATCGCGTCCCTAACCAAAATCGTTACTATTCTACTAGTCATTTATGTGGTGAAGGATACTGGGTTTGGACAATCCCCTTGTCTACTGGTCATACCAGTATTGGAATTGTTGCTCGCCAAGACATTCATCCTTTGAAGAATTATTATAACTATGACCTAGCCTGTCAGTGGTTACAAGAAAACGAACCAATTTTGGCTTCATACCTTAAAGATAAGCAGCCCAAAGACTTTAGGAAAATGCCTAAATACAGCTACTCATCTAAACAAGTTTTTTCCTTGGAGCGCTGGTCTTGTATAGGAGAAGCTGGTACATTTCCTGATCCATTGTATTCTCCAGGTATAGATAATATCGGTTTTGGTAATTCATTAACAGCTCAGATGATTGAGCTTGATCTTGAAGGTAAACTGACTCAAGAACAAGTAGAAGATGCCAATCAATTCTATCTAACCTATAGTGATGGGATCACTTTTAATATTCAAAATGCCTACAATTGCCTGGGGAATGGCATGGTAATGGCAACAAAATTTCTCTGGGATGTTGTCTCAGGATGGACATTCAGTGGTTTAATGATGTTTAACTCCATTTTCCTTAATCAAGAACTCAGACTGAAGGTTCAACAGATCAATGGAAAATTTTTCCCCCTTTCCTATCGGATGCAACAGTTATTTAAAGATTGGGCAAATCAGTCTTTGCATCGAGTTAACTTTGAATTTATTGATTATTTGTCAATTCCCTTTATTGATGAGCTACGAACACGCAATTTAAAATCAAACCAAACAGAGTCAGAAATCATCCAAAATTATTTAACTAGCCTAGAAATAATTGAGGAGCTAGCGCAAGTAATTTTCCGATTAGCTCTAGAAGATACACAACCAGAGATGTTACCTAAAATTAGTTCTACTTCCTGGTTAAATTCTTGGGCGATTAGCCTAGATGCGAGTAAATGGGAAGCTGATGGACTTTTTGAACCTAAAAGTGAGCCGCGCAATTTAGACCGAATTGAAAAACAAACTTTGGAGGCAATTGGTAGATGAAAGTCGTAGAGTTTGTATCTTATTTAAACAGTTTACAAACGCCATGATTGTTGATTTAAGATAATTCGAAACCTCCAAAAGTAGTAATTAATGATAAAAAATAGAGGGTTAAGAATCATGTCTCAGTCTATTAGTCCACTAAATAGAACCAACAAGGAATTAATCATCAGTTTGTTTGATACTATTGATTCTTCCGATTGGAAATTATTAGTAAAACACTTTGACAAAGATATTATCTATGAACGTCCAGGTTATTCAATTATAATGGGCATTGATAAACTTGTGTATTTTTATCAGCATGAGAGGGTTATTGCATTTGGCAAACATCTAATTGAACATATTGTTTGTGAAGATAAATTTGGTTCATGCTGGGGAAAGTTTATTGGCACCCATAAAAATGGCTCTCAAATTAATGAGAGCTTTAGTGATGTATACTCTTTCGATAAAAATAAGATCATAACTCGGCGGAGCTACTTTTTTAGACCAGCAATATAATTTTTATTTCTTTCAAGAGTTTTCAAGGGATTTAGACTTAACTAGATAACAGTTTTGGAAGGTATTTGCAAGTGAAATTAGTAGAATTTCTGTCCCATTTAAATAGTTTAGACATCAGAGTTTGGCTTGAGGAAGAGAAGCTCAAATATCAGGCACCAAAGGGTGCAATGACACCCGTAATTAAACAAGAAATAGGAAGCAGAAAATCTGAAATTATTGCATTTTTAAAACAAGCGAAAACAATCTCTAAATCCTCTGAATTAGCTATTGTTCCGATGCCACGGGACAATAAGATTCCTCTGTCTTTTGCCCAACAACGGCTCTGGTTTCTGCACCAACTATCGCCGGATAGTCAGTCTTATAATATGCTGGATGCGCTACGGTTAGAGGGTTCACTTGATATTGTTGCACTGGAGAAAAGTCTCAATGAACTGGTTCGTCGTCATGAAATCCTAAGAACTACTTTTCCCACAGTAGACGGGGAAGCAATTCAGCACATTGCTGAACCTACTGCCTTTACTTTGCCTATCCATGACTTGCAGGGGCTGTCTGCCGAAGAGCAAACGGCTCAAATTCAACAAATGGTGAAGTCTCTTGCCTCCAAGCCCTTGGATCTGGCGAGTGAAACCCTAGTACAATTTACCTTGCTCAAACTGAACTCCCAGGAACACGTACTCCTATTGAAGATGCACCATATTATCTACGATGGTTGGTCTTTAAATATCTTCTTTAGTGAGTTGTCTAAGCTATATGCAGCCTTCTCTCAAGGGCTCCCCTCCCCACTTCCAGAATTACCCATTCAGTACGCCGATTTTGCTCTGTGGCAACGTCAGTGGCTGACAGGGGAAGTTCTTGAGCGTCAACTCAATTACTGGCAGCAACAGTTGGCTGATGCCCCTCCAGTCGTAGAATTGCCTACTGATTTTCCCCGCTCCCCAGTTCAGACTTTTAAAGGTGCAGTTGAGTCTTTTCAACTGGATCAGGATCTAACCCAACGCCTTAGACAGTTGAGCCAGAATTCAGAAGCTACATTGTTTATGACCCTGCTAGCAGCTTTTCTGGTGATTATTTCTCGTTATAGTGGTCAGTCAGATCTTGTTGTAGGCTCTCCCATTGCTAACCGCAACAACAAAAGTGTTGAACCGCTAATCGGGTTTTTTGCCAATACCTTAGCATTAAGAGGCGATCTCTCTGATAATCCTAGTTTTAAAGAGTTTTTAGCTCAAATCAAGCAAACTACTCTGTCAGCTTATGCTCACCAAGATCTACCCTTTGAAATGTTGGTGGAAAAGTTACAGCCTGATCGAGATTTGAGTCGAAATCCTCTAGTACAGGTAATTTTTTCACTCCAGAGTGCTCTCCAGTCAGAGGGCACCTTGTCAGGTTTAACAATGCAGAGTATGCCTTTGCCCATTGATATCCAAGCCCGATTTGACCTAGAAGTGCTCGTTTGGGAAAATCCAGAGGGTTTAGAAGGCGTTTGGTTCTATGACCGTGATTTATTTGACGCTAGTACCATTACTCGCATGGGTCAGCATTTTCAAACTGTACTCCAGGAGGTTGTGGCAAATCCTGAAGTGCCAGTTGCTGAAATACCGCTGTTAAGCCAAACAGAACGTCATCAATTGTTAGTCGAATGGAACAACATTGGAAGCGACTATCCCCAGTATCAGTGTATTCATAAGTTATTTGAGGAACAGGTAGAGCGCACCCCTGATTCTGTAGCCGTAGTATATTCAGGTCAACAAATAACCTACTCGGAATTGAATTGTCGTGCTAACCAGTTAGCACATTATTTACAATCTTTAGAAATAAAATTAGAGGACAAGATTGGGATTTGTATTGAAAGATCACCTTTAATGGTGATTGCAATTTTAGCCATTCTTAAAGCAGGAGGAGCTTATGTTCCCCTAGATCCTGCTTACCCCTCAGAAAGACTGGCTTTTATGATCAAAGATGTAAAGTGTCCTATCATTTTTACTCAAAATAATTTATCTAAGCAACTCCCAGTTGATAGTAGTCAGCAGGTGATAGATATCCATTCAAAATGGGAAAGCATTGCTCAACATTCAACCGAAAACTTAGTAAATAAAGTTACTCCAAACAACTTAGCCTATATTATCTATACATCAGGTTCAACCGGAACACCAAAAGGAATAGAAGTCCCACATCGTAGCATTATGGGTTTTATGTTTGGGGCTGACTATATTCGCCTTGATGCTCACCAAATTTGGCTACAACATTCCTCAATTTCTTGGGATGCTTTGACTCTAGAACTGTGGCCAAGCTTACTTTTTGGAGGGCTTTGTGTGCTTTATCCAGGTAATATATCTACCCCAGAGGGATTGAGTAAAATTATTAAAGAACAAGGAGTTAATACTCTATGGCTGACTTGCGCTTTATTTAATTTAATTATTGACACTATTCCAGAATCTTTGTTGGGTGTAAAACAACTACTAATAGGTGGAGAAGCTCTATCTATTGATCATGTTCACCGTGCCTTAGTGTTATTACCTGAAACCCAAATTATTAATGGTTACGGACCATCAGAATGTACTGTATTTACCTGTTGTTATCCCATTCCAAAAAAATTAGATAAAAAATTTAATTTTATTTCTATTGGCAAGCCGATCGGAGACAGAAAAATTTACTTGCTTGATTACAATTTACAACCGGTTCCGGTTGGGGTTTATGGGGAAATTCATGTGGGAGGAGCGAGTGTTGCTAGAGGATATCTAAATCAGTTAACTTTAACCAACGAAAAGTTTATTGCTAATCCCTTAATAGCAGGAGATATCCTTTATAAAACAGGGGATTTAGCTCGTTATTTACCTGACGGTAATCTTGAGTTTTTAGGACGCATCGACAATCAAGTTAAAATTCGAGGCTTCCGCATTGAGTTAGGGGAAATTGAGGCAGTATTAAGCCAGCTGGTTGATGTGCAAGTCTCTTGTGTAATTGTCCGCGAAGATACTCCAGGGGATAAGCGTTTAGTTGCCTACGTCGTGCCGCAACCAGAGACCACACTCACCACCAGTACACTGCGTCAGTTTCTTACCAATAAACTCCCAAGTTATATGATACCATCAGCTTTTGTCATCTTGGAATCTCTGCCGCTCACCCCTAATGGTAAAGTAAACCGTCGCGCCTTAAAAGCACCTTCTAACACCATTGATGTGGACACTTTTATCGAACCTCGTAACCAATTAGAATTCCAATTGGTACAAATATGGTCAAAGATTCTCAAGCTTGACAAGGTAGGAGTACAAGATAACTTTTTTGAGTTGGGTGGTCATTCCCTGTTAGCGCCTTACTTAATGGCTCAAATTAAACAGCAGTTTGGTAAAAATATTCCTTTAACCAGCCTTTTTCAAAATCCTACAATTGAAGAGTTGGCGACAATTTTACAAAAAGACTCGGATGATTTTGGTTCATCCTATGTAGTTGCAATTCAACCTAATGGTTCAAATTTACCTTTCTTCTGCGTTCCAGGGGTGGGGGGTAAACCTTTCTACTTGTCTGATTTGGGGCGTTATTTAGGTACTGACCAACCGTTATACAGTTTTCAAGCATACGATTTCGAGGGAGAATTAGAGCGAGCTACCCGCATTGAGGATATGGCAAGCAATTATATTCAAGCAATGCAAACGGTTCAACCCCAAGGACCATACTATTTGGGAGGGCATTCTTTTGGGGGGAGAGTAGCGTTTGAAATGGCTCAACAACTAGTGGCTCAGGGACAACAGGTGGCTTTACTGGTGATGATTGATATTGCTTCTCCCACTGAGCAAGAACACCCTGTACTCATGAATTATCTGAATTGGGATCATGCTCGGTGGCTAGCTGAGTTGATTGAAGTGGCTGAGCTTTCTCTGGGAAGAGAGACAAAGATTTCTTATGATAATCTCAAATCATTGCCTGAAGAGGAGCAACTCAAATACGCTTTACAACACCTAAAAATGGTTAATACCTTACCCCCCAATGCTGAAACCAAGCAACTGAAAAATATGATGGAAGTTTATAAAGCTAACACTCTATCTCAGATTGATTATCTACCAAAACAGATTTATCCAGCTCAAATTACCTTGCTACGGGCTACTGAAATTCCTCCAGTTCCTTCGGAAGATGCTGAGAATTATCTATATTTTAAGACTTATTCTGAGCTTTCACAGGATTCAGACTTAGGCTGGGGCGAGCTTTCCTCTGAGCCTGTAGATATCGATTTTGTCCCAGGCAGCCATCTGTCAATGATTGCTGAACCCCATGTTCAGGTTTTAGGCAAACGGTTAAAAGCTTGTATTGAGCAAGCACAGGTAAATGTTAATGCTAAATGCGAACAGCTATCCGAAGGAGCTTGTTAGAAAATAAAGAAACTCTTTCTGTAGAAACTTTTTACCTAAATTAGAAAATGAGACAAACTGTAAACAGAATTTGGTATGATTTCGCAGATTCTGTAATTGCTTGTCTCTGGAAAACTCATCTGAAAAGCTAAAAAAAATGGACAAAAACGAATTTCTTAGTAAATTTGACAGTTTAATTCTCAATCCTGTAACAAGAAATATATATGGTGAAGACGATTTTTTTAATGTAGGCTATTGGTTCTCAGATACTCATAATCAGCAGGAAGCTTGTTTTAATTTGATGGAAAAACTTTTAGAATTTATTCCAGAGAAAACAGGAACTATCCTCGATGTTGGTTGTGGTTTAGGAGCGACCACTAGTTATTTACTCAAATATTACTCACCTGCTGAGGTGCTAGGCATTAATATTTCCAGCAAACAACTCGAAAGATGTCGAGTGAATGCACCAAACTGCAACTTCATGGAAATGGATGCTGTGGAGATGAAGTTTGAAGATAATAAGTTTGATAATATTATCTGCGTTGAAGCGGCTTTATATTTTGATACCAGGGAGAAATTTATTAAAGAGGCTTGGCGTGTCTTGAAGCCAGGGGGGAATCTAATACTTGCAGATATCATCTCTGAAACGACGGAGGATTTAGGTGGTTTGGTCGTTACTCAAAATATTGTCAAAGATTTTGAGGCGTATAAAAATCTTTACCAACAGCAAGGATTTCAGCAGGTAGAATTGGTCAAAGCAACAGAAGAATGTTGGAATAAACACTACCGACATCTAAAATCTTGGCTGCAAGAGCAATTTAAGGCAGGAGAAATAGATGAAGAAACTTATAAATTTAATGTGGATGCTATAGACAACTTGCTAAAACGCGCATTAATAGACTATGCATTAATTGCAGCTAAAAAATAGCAAATAAAGTTTGAATAAAAAGTCAACCACTAATAATTTAAAGAGAAAACAATGTTTGAATCTCTATCAGGCAAGAAAGTTGTGATTATTGGCACCGATTCAGGGGTTGCTCTAACGGTTGCAAAACAAACAATAGAGCTGGGAGCATCAGTCGTACTTTCACACGACTCTCAAGACAAATTGAATCAAGCAATGGAGTCGCTTTCTGGAGAAATTGAGGCTAAAACTGTTGACATCTTAAATGAGGATTCGGTCAATGCTTTTTTTGAGCAAGTTGGAAACTTCGATCATTTAATTGTAACCTCTGTCGGAGACAGAAATATGCCGAAATCGCTTTTAGCAGAGATGACTACAGAAACGGCTCAAGGTGCGATGGAGAAGTTTTGGGGAATATTCTTTGTTGTGCGTGCATCGCTGAAAAATATAGCGACCAACGGCTCGATTACACTAACATCAAGTGTCTCTATATTTAAACCTTCAAAAATGGGGGGTATTTCGGCAATCGCAGCTGCAAATGGTGCGGTTGCAACTTTTGGACGCTTGCTAGCGTTAGAACTTTCACCGATTCGGGTTAACGTGATTGCATCTGGACTGATAGAGGATACAAGTATCTGGAGCTCTCAAAGTGAGTCTGAGCGCTCTGACTTAACAAAGTGGGCAACTGCCGCGTTACCCGTGCAGCATCTTGGGCAACCAGAAGAACTGGCACAAGCCATGTTAAGTTTGATCACGAATCCTTATGTTACGGGAGTTATTTTGCCTGTGGATGGCGGTGTAACCATGCTGTAACCACAATATAATCATTCCTCGATTATGCCAACTCAAATTTTTTCATCCCAATCCTCAAGTGATAATTCTTCAGATTTCACTCGATTTTGGGAAAATGTGAAAGCGTTCACAGGGCCATACTGGTATCCAACACAGCCCGTTGAAAGAGCATTCTCAGAGGTGATTCGTGCCTGGAGGATGCTAACTTTCCTCATATTATTAATCATTGCCCTTGTAGGTACAAAAGTTTTTAATAGTTTGATCAGTTGCTTTCTAATTGATAGTCTGATTGAGACCAAAAATTATTCTGTTTTCATAAACAACTTGTTACTCAATATTATTGGGTTTGCTGTGGCAGCGCTCTTAGTAGGGTTTTCTAAGTTTATTAGAGAACAAATTGCCCTTGATTGGTACAAGTGCATGAATAATCGAATCTCAGATCAGTATTTGATCAATTGTGCCTATGACAAAGTGGATTGTAGAACGGATGTTGATAATTATGTTCGACATCTATTGCAAGAAATCGAACCTATTATCAGTAGTACTCTTAGATTTCTGGCAAGTTGTCTGGAGAAGATCTTGGAAATGGGAACTTTTTTAATCATTAGCTGGATAATTTCCCCAAAAATTACTGTTATTATACTAATTTATAATATTTTAGGTAACTTGATAACTGCTCACCTGGATCAACAATTGCTTAAAGTCAATCAAGAAAAAACCAAATCTAAAGATGACTACATTTATTATTTAATTCATTTTCGTAATCATACTAAATCAATGTTTTTTATCCCAAAAGAGAGCCAAGAATCAAGTTTGATACAGCATAAATTTAATGATCTAATCAACAATATCCAACGTAAAATCAATTGGGAAAAAGGTAAAAACATTTTCATCAAAGGATATGAATCTATTGTTCAAGTTTTACCTTTTATACTGCTTTCTCCTATGTTTATTGAAGGGGGAATTGATATTGGGCAACTTTTACTGGCAGCTTTAGCTTGTATTATATTCACTAAGGCTTTAGGAGAACTAATCAGTGAATTTAGTATTTGGGGAGGATTCTCTCGTTACGCTGAACGTTTATCTGAATTTTTCCAGGCACTAGAAGAGGTGACTCAAAAATCTGAAAACGTTACCATAGGCTTGTTGGAGCCAACGACAGCAGCTGAACTTACAACAATTCAAGTCAACAAAATTACCCCTGATATAGTTGAAGAAAGTAACATCTTGCCTATAGATGATAATTGAATTGTCCTATAATCGTAAGACTAGTTATTTTCTTATTATTTATTATGTCAACTAAAAATTCTCAAACTCAATTCCCAAATCAGATTTTTTCAGACTTTACTCGGTTTTGGGAAAATATAAAAATGATTGCTGGACCGTACTGGTATCCAACAGAGATAGGAGGAAGAGCATTCTCAGAGGTAATTAGTTCGTGGGGAATGTTGATGCTCTTAATCTTATTAATAATTTCCCTAGTTGCTACAACTGCTTTTAATAGTTTTGTTGGACGCTATTTGGTTGATAGTCTGATTGAAAATAAAGATTATTCTATTTTCATAAATAATTTATTACTCAATATTGTTGGATTAGCTTTAGTAACACTTTTAGTAGGTTTTTCTAATTTTGTTAAAAAACGAATTTCCCTAGATTGGTACAAATGGATGAATGCTCAAGTCCTAGATAAATATTTGAGTGTTCGTGCCTACTATAAAATCAACTTTAGAAGTGATATCGATAATCCCGATCAACGTCTATCGACAGAAATTGAACCGATTACTAGTAGTGCTCTAAACTTTTCGGCAACTTTTCTGGAAAAAACCTTGGAGATGGGAACTTTTCTGGTTATTATTTGGACCCTTTCCAAGCAGATCACTTTGA
The DNA here is from genome assembly GCA_010692425.1 of Symploca sp. SIO3C6. GTDB lineage: Bacteria > Cyanobacteriota > Cyanobacteriia > Cyanobacteriales > Coleofasciculaceae > SIO3C6. The sequence goes on from JAAHHJ010000004.1 coordinate 169,335, forward strand.
TCATGCTGGTTTATACCATAATTGGTAACTTAATTGCTGCTTACTTGAACCAAGAACTGACCAAAATTAATCAAGAAGAACTAGAATCCAAAGCCGATTACACTTATTGCCTAACCCATGTTAGGAATCATGCGGAATCCATAGCATTTTTTAGAGGTGAAAAGCAAGAACTAAATATAATTCAGCGCCGTTTTGATAATCTTGCCAACAGCATTGAACGCAAGATTAATTGGCAGCGAAATATAGATATTCTGAATAGAGGATATCAGTCTATCATCCAAATATTTCCCTTTTTAGTGCTTGCGCCTTTATTCATTGACGGTGAAATTGATTTTGGACAACTGGGGCAAGCTGCTTTAGCTTGCAATATGTTTGCGACTGCTCTAGGAACTTTAATCGCTGAATTTGGTGTTTCTGGAAGATTTTCTAGTTATGTTGAGCGTCTATCTGAGTTTTCTAATGCCTTAGAAGAAGTAACTCAACAATCTGAAAATTTAACTACGATTCAAACAATAGAAGAAAAACGTCTAGCTTTTGAGAATGTTACTTTACAGACTCCCAACTATGAGAACGTGATTGTTGAAGACCTATCACTTGCCGTTCAACCTGGGGAAGGCTTATTGATTATTGGTCCTAGTGGTCGAGGTAAAAGTTCTCTATTGAGAGCGATCGCAAGTTTGTGGAATGCAGGGACTGGTCGTATAGTGCGACCCTCCTTAGAAGAAGTCTTATTTTTACCGCAACGTCCTTATATAATCTTAGGAACTTTGCGCGAACAGTTACTCTATCCCAATACAAATCAGCAAATGACTGACAAGGAACTCGAAGGAATTTTGCAACAAGTCAACCTGCAAAATGTGCTGAGTCGAGTCGAAGATTTTGATATAGAACTTCCCTGGGAAAACATATTATCGTTAGGAGAACAACAGCGTCTTGCTTTTGCAAGAATATTAGTTAGTCATCGTGATTTTATTATCTTGGATGAAGCCACAAGTGCTTTGGATATAAAAAATGAGGATAAATTATATAAACATTTACAACAAACAGGAAAGACATTTATTAGTGTCGGTCATAGAGAAAGTCTATTTAATTATCATCAAAAAGTCCTGGAACTTTTAGATGATTACAATTGGCGTTTGATTGACATTCAAGATTACAACTTTTCAAAACATAAAGAAACTGAGAACGATTCAGTAGAAGCTGAGGACAATTCAGTAGAAGCTGAGGACAATTCAGTAGAAACTGAGAACGATTCAGTAGAAGCTGAGGACAATTCAGTAGAAACTGAAGACAATTCAGTAGAAACTGAAGACAATTCAGTAGAAACTGAAGACAATTCAGTAGAAACTGAAGACAATTCATTCTCAAATTCTCAATCGGAATCTATTTCTGATCCCGGACTTTCTCATAAGGAAATGCAGGCATTAACAAAGTATACCCTAAAGACTATTAGAAGTAAAGCAAGCCAAGGAAAAACCGTTGTTGCTAGAGATGGATTTACCTACTACTATGATAAGAACCCTAGCATCTTGAAATGGCTTAGAAGCTCAGTGGATTGATAATTTTTTCCTAAGCTGCGCTCAGCTTGATAAAACTAGATTTTTAGTAGAGACACTACAGAGTGTGTCTCTACAGATACCACCCAAATACTAGATTAAATATAAGTAGTTGGACATACTAATGAAGTACTTTTGTCATAGGAAGTAGAGAAGAAGATTAAATTTATTTCACTTACATAAAAAATTCTCTATTTCTCAAATTTCTACAGTAAAAACAGAACCTCTAGGTTGATTATCTTCTACAAAAATTCTGCCGCCGTGTGCTTCAACTGCCATTTTACAAAAGGCTAAACCCAGACCAATTTGGGAAACTCCAGCCATTAAATTGCCCACTTCGTACTTGTCAAAGATACTCTTTCGTAAATGTTGATGAATTCCTGGCCCAGCATCAGCGATACGAATTATAGCTTGAGTTTTGGTATCTCTTGGATAGTCAACTTGTAAAGTAATTTGACTATCAGAGGGGGAAAACTTAATTGCATTCGAGATCAAGTTATCAAAGACGCGACGGAATAAATTGAGATCGAGTGGAATAGTATTTCCCGATTCTGGAAGATGACTAACCAATTCAATATTTTTCTGTTGGGCAATGCTCAGGAAATCTGAGACGACTTCTTGTTCAAGTTCATTGAGGTTTACTAAATCTCGTTTGATGTTTATTTTGCCAGATTCAAGCTTTGCCATCATTAACAAGTCATCAGCCAGTGATTGCAGCCGTTGTGCCGATTTAAAGATCTGCTCAGCTTTTCGCAGTTGCTTTTCTTGAAGTTGGGTTTGCTGCAAAATCTCACAAGACATGACAATACTTGCCAAAGGATTGCGCAGATCATGTACGATCATATGAGACATATCTTCCCTAAGTTTAAGAGTAGCTTGCAGGGAATCATGTTGTTTTTTGATGCGCAACATGGAGCGAACTCTAGCTTTCAATTCAAGACCAGTAATTGGTTTACCGATGAAATCATCTGCTCCAGCATCAAGGCATTGGGCAAGATCTTCCTTAGAGTTAAGTGCTGTCACCATAATAATGGGAATATGACACCACCCCTGGTTAGACTTAATCCGAATACAAGTCTCAATGCCATCAAACTCAGGCATCATCACATCTAATAAAATGACATCAGGTTTAACCTCATCTAAAACCTTCAATGCTTCCAAACCACTAGCGGAGTAGCTCAAATTATACCCTTCCCGGAACAGTAGAGCCTCAATCACTTCAAACCCGTTTGGTTCATCATCGACAACCAATACAGAACTTTTACTATCCATCAGTGTGACAGTCTTTACTCTCTTGCCTGCTTTTAATCATGGAAGAGAGATGTATGCGATCGCGTTTGTGCAATATTAAAATTATGTATGTTTTACTGATGATTGTTCAGCCCTCAGTTTGAACGATAAATGTTATTGCTGTACTTATAGCGTTTCTCTTGCTTGATGAGGTACACTTCTTGGGCATTAGGGAACTCTTAACAGGGAACACCGAACAGGTAAGAAAATGAAGTGTATCTCACGCTAGAAAGAGAAACCCCATATTACTTATTACTTATTACTTATTACTTATTACTTATTACTTATTACTTATTACTTATTACTTATTTATTCCCGAACAAGAATCCTCTTAATAGTACTTGCCAGATGTTTCAGACTCACTGGCTTAGTCATGTAGTCATTTGCTCCCGCCGCTAGGCATTTATCTCTATCTCCAGGCATGGCGAGAGCTGTTAGAGCAATTATAGGAATAGCTGCCGTTTCCTTGTCAGATCGAATCCTATGCATAGCCTCCAATCCATCCATCTCTGGCATCTGAAGATCCATCAAAATCAGTTGCGGCTTCTGTTGCTTGGCTTTGATAATAGCTTCTCGACCATTTTGGGCTAAAGCAAGTCGATATCCGATTTTAGGCAAATAATGCCACAAAGTAGAAATATTAGTCTCATTATCCTCTGCAACCAAAATTAAAGGCGTTTGCTGTTGTTCTGGTAAACTGACTGAGATACTTGCTTGAGTTTCCGCCTCCGGCCAAATGTTACCTAGAGCCGAGTGCAACTTTTCACGAGAGAGTGGTTTGAGGAGATATTCAGCTGCACCCATTGCTAATGCTCGCAACTCCTCATCCACTACAGAGATAACTAATACTGGAATCTCTTTAGTTTGGGCTTGGGTCTTAAGCTGAGACAGAACCTGCCAACCAGAGTGTTCTGGCAGTTGCAAATCTAGGATAATTACATTGGGATTTAACCGCAGTGCCTCTTCCAGTGCACCTTTACCACGAGTATAGACAGAAGTTTGCACTCCTATTTCTTCTAAGTAGCGAGTTACCTGCTCAGCGGCAACAGTGGAATCTTCAATTACTAAAACTTGAGGGTCTAAGACTAGTAACTGAGGACTTTCTGGAACTTCTGCATTCTGCAACTGGCAGGCATCATCAGTCACTTTTACTGATCTTCTAGAAATCTCGAGTTGCCAAGGGAGCATGACACTAAACCGACTACCCTTGCCAACTTCACTCTCCACCTTGACACTGCCCCCGTGCATTTCAGCAATTCCTCGCGCTAATGCTAAACCTAAACCCGTGCCAGCATATCGGCGGCAGAGACTGCTGTCTATCTGTACAAAAGATTGAAACAGTTTATCTAGGTTTTCTGGAGCAATACCAATACCAGTGTCAATTACAGTAAAACTGAGGATATCTTGGTCTGAATCTCCCTCAACTTTTAAGGTGACACTACCACCAGAAGGGGTGAATTTCACCGCATTACTGAGCAAATTGAGCAGCACTTGTCGCATCCGTCGCTCATCAACTTCAATTTCCCCTAGGTTTTCGGCAAGTTGGCAGCTGAGTTCAATATTTTTGTTATAAGCTTGCTGTCTAACTAAGTTCAAGCTAGAATCACATAGTCTTTGTACTGGGATAGAGGCTATTTGTAGCTCTATTTTCCCCGCTTCAATTTTAGCGAGGTCAAGAATATCATTGATTAAAGCCAGTAGGTGGTTGCCACTTTGCTCAATAGTTTTGAGAGAGCGCTGTTGTCTATCTGTTAGAGAACCATAAACTTCCTCTTGCAAAGCTTCAGATAAGCCTAGAATCGAATTGAGCGGTGTTCTTAATTCGTGGCTCATACTGGCGAGAAACTCATCTTTGAGGGTAGTGGCACGAGCCAAATTAGCATTAGTGAGTGCTAATTCTTCGTTAGTTTGACGCAGCGCCGCTGTGCGCTGTTCAACTCTTTGTTCTAACTCCTGATTTAGTCTTTGCAGAGCTTGTGTTGCCCTCTGGCGCTCTAATTCAGCTTGCTTTTGCTCAGTGATATCAGTAATTGTGCCAATGTAACCAATCAGGGTGCCATTGCTTTCCTTCTCCGCAATGGCTTGACCAAATACCCAGGCGATGGTGCCATTAGGACGTACAAAGCGATACTCTGAGCGAAACGGAGTGTTAACTTCGACAGTTCGCTTCCACTCTACCAAAATGCGATCGCGATCAACAGGGTGTATGCCTGTAAAACAACTCAGGCAACTCATGAGAGCCTCCTGCTTTGGAGGAAGTTGGGGAGCAGGTTTATCTAGTGGTTGAGGGGGGTTATCTAACTCCCAAACGTCTAAAAGTCCAGATGCAGAGACTTCGGTGTAAAAATTACCCACTTCCCCTGCTTCTCCTCTTCCCTGCCTCCCAGTGTTGCTACCATTTTCCAACTGTTGAAGGCGCTCTTTTTGATAAAGGTACTGTGGTGTGAGCCCAGTAATTTTAAACCAATGCTCATTGGCATAAAGATATTTCCCCTGAGTATCCATGCGGAAAATACCTACAGGTGCCGCTACTACCAAGCTGGCATAGCGCTGTTTACTCTTTTGCAGAGCAGCTTCTGCCTGCTGGCGCTCCCAGATTACTTGCTGCAATTGGACATTGAGCTTTGATTGCTCAGCGATGCTTGAATTTTCTGGTATACCATAGGCGATGTTAATACCATCAGCCATTTGATTAAAGGCGAGTGCTAATTTTCCCACCTCATCTTTAGTTAAAACCTCAGCTCGCACTTTTAGATTTCCTGCTGCAAATTCCTGAGTAGTTTGCTGTAGGCGTTCAATTGGCTTGATCACCGCCCGTGCCAGCAACATTGCTAATGCCACATCTGCTGCCAAGGCTAAAACAGATAGGAGTACCTGTAGCAGTAGATGCTCTCGAAGTAGCATATTGATAGTTGTTTCTGGTGTTCCGCGCACTAAAATCACCACTGGCTCACCAGCAAAATTGTTTATAGTCTTAGCCGCTACTGTATAGCCAACACTACCAATCTGCATCCTTTGGGTTACTGGCTGACCTTCTGATTTTACTGATTTACTCAGAATCGTCTTATCAGGTAAAGGCAGATTGGGAATATGCTGATTTTGGTTGTACTGATTGTACCCAGCTAAGTGATATTTGCTTTTATATTGCTGGGAGAGTATTAAAGTAAACTTTCCGGTAGGTTGGCGTAAATAGATGGCATTGTATCCGCCTCTCAGTGCCATTAAATTATCAGAGACCAGGGACTGTTTACCATGGGCAATGTCTCCAGATACCAGAATTCCCAATAAATGTTGAGTTTGCGGGTCTTTTACTGGCGTAACCGTATAACGAATCAGCCTATCTTCACCCAGATTATCAGAAGGGATTGTTCCGTACTCTTTAGCTAATTCATTAGCACTAACCAATTCACTAGTTTTGATCTGTTTTGGGTTCGTTATAACTTTACTTACCAAATTTTTGGGATTGAAAATTTCGCCAGTACGATTGGCATTAGCATTAACAATAATCCGCAAATCTTTACCCACTAACGTGGCATATTCAATTTCTCTGGAGTTAATTTCATTTTGCAGAATATATCTTACTTGCTCTTGCTGATTTTTATTTAAACTATCCCCAGAAGCATAAATTTTGGCGGCATTAATAATCGCTTGATTATCAGATTGTCCCCGGAAACCGAACCCCATTTGATCGATTTTAAGGTTGTAGTTAATTTCTGTAACTGCTAGCTCTGATTGCGCCTGCTTGAGCACAATAGCGCGGACTCCGGAAACAATCAAATATGCCCCAACCCCTACCAGTCCAACGATGGAGATGATTTCTGAGGTCAACAAACCCACTAGCTGCTTTTTCTGAATCGGAAGCTGATGAAACCACTTCCAGAAAAATAGTCTAACTTCCTCAACAGGATTATGGTTGGATTTAGGATGCTTCGCCATAAAGGAAGATTGGGAGGCGTCACGGACTTATGCAATTGTTGCTCTGAGCGCAGATGATTGGCATCAATGATTATGCTGATTTTATCTGCTCATTGAGTGTCTAGAGTTCAGTAATTACCCTGATACCTGGTGATTATTGCAGACTCCTCACCAAATTGACCTTGACCAATTTATCCAGATTTATTCCGATTCATCCTGGTTCAAGAGTATCTCATACTCAGCGACATCAACTGCTCTGACATCTCGAAGTTAGCTGTGACATTTTGCACGTCGTCCAAATCTTCCAGGGCATCCATCAGCTTGAGGAGGGATTTTCCAATCTCTGAATCAGTAACCTCTACCGTATTATTGGGAATCCAGCGCAACTCAGCTTCACGCACAGGCAAACCCTTCTCCTTCAAAGTTTGATTGAGGTTTTCCAAGTTGCTAACTTCGGTAAATACCTCAGCAAATGACTCATCGTCATCTTCGTTCAACTCATAAGTTTGGGCTCCTCCTTCTAAAGAAGCTTCCAACAATTGCTCTTCAACCACTGTACCTTCGAGAATAACTACACCTTTATGCTCGAACATCCAGCTGACGCAGCCAGTTTCACCAAGATTACCTCTATTCTTGCGAAAAGCATCTCTTAAATCAGCAGCTGCACGATTGCGATTATCAGTGAGAGCTTCAATTAAAATCGCGATACCGCCAGGACCATAACCTTCATAGCGAATTTCTTCAAGATTGCTGCCTTCAGAACCTAATTGTCCAGCACCCTTGGCTATTGCCCGTTCAATATTCTCATTGGGAATCCCAGCTGCCTTCGCTTTATCAATAGCTGTGCGCAGCTGAAAATTTCCTTCTGGATCTGGAATCCCACTACGGGCAGCTACAATAATTTGCCGAGAAAGCTTAGCAAAAGTCTTGCCCTTGACGGCATCAACTCTTGCTTTTTGACGCTTAATGTTGGCCCATTTACTGTGTCCTGCCATATCTTCAAAAAATAACTAAACTAATTGCAGTTGCACGGCGCTGCCCCTACAGCCTGAAGGACATTATAAAATTGAGGCAATTGCTTTGGCACTGCTCCCATAGCTAATCGCATCACCTCAAGCACTCTTTTCTAACACTCCACCTTGTTCCTTGTTATCAGGCAGAGGACTAACTGGAGGTAACTGGGTGACAAGCTACCCCAATCTGATTGTAAAGATTTTTCACAGAAACTCGATGTTTTGCACAAATAGTTCGGCATCACCCAGAAAAATACTTAGATCGCATATCTATATCTATTAGTTGGATGGGGTATGTTTATGGTTCATTGATATTCTCCCACCTACTTTTCGATATTCTGCCCCAATTATAGCGGGGGAAGTAAAGATGAAATTATTAGAATTATGATGAAATTATTAGTAAGTAAAGCTAGTTTATTGCTAGCATTAGCACAGCTTGCGGGAACCATCAACACGATGCCAGCACAAGCAATTGTTCCCAACCCCAAAACTACTGGTACTAATTCCCCAGTTCAAAACCAAGTACTTTTGGCAGAAGCTACTAATCTTCCAGATATTGGAATTACCCTTGATCAAAATAAAGTCACTGAAGCAGTGCCGATAATAGAGCAAACCTGGGAACAACAATATGAAAATTACCTTGGGTTTGACTTGGCAAACAAGTCAATGATGGTTGGCGAAATTGCTGATACTCTGAACAAAATCGCGATTCAGACTGGGAAAAAGCCTGCTCTCCTTTACATAGTACCACGACCACAGCAACTAGAACTCGTTTTAGTTACTCCTGACGGCATTCCTATTCACAAGCGCGTTTTGGCAGCTAACCGCGAAGCACTACTGGGACAGGTGCAAGAGTTGAGAATATCTGTTTCTAACCCAGCTTTTGTCAATACTAATCGCTATCTAGCAGCAGCCCAGCAACTCTATAAGTGGATGATTGCCCCTCTAGAAGCAGACTTGCACGCTCAAAACATTGACACACTAGTTTTTTGTATGGGTGCAGGTTTACGCACCATGCCCCTAGCCGCATTACATGATGGGCAAAAATTTCTGGTGGAGAAATTTAGTATCTCCTTGATCCCAGCTTTCAAACTCACTAATACCGTCTACACTAATTTGAAAAACTCACAAGTTCTGGCAATGGGGGCCTCAAAATTTAAAGATCACAGTTCCCTACCTGCCGTACCTGCAGAGCTAGAAAACATAACTCAAGAACCATGGTCAGGGCAAGTCTTCTTGAACCAAGAATTTACCTTGGCTAATTTGCAATCACAACGTCGCCAAAACTCATATAAAATTATTCACCTAGCCACTCATGCCGACTTCCAACCTGGCTCACCAAGCAATTCCTACATTCAGTTCTGGGACAATAAGCTCAGACTAGATCAAATCAAACAGTTGCAGTGGTACTACCCACCAGTGGAATTATTAGTGCTTAGTGCTTGTAGAACAGCTATTGGGGATCCTGAAGTAGAATTAGGATTTGCAGGATTAGCGGTTCAGGCGAGAGTGAAGTCTGCCATCGCCAGTTTGTGGTACGTAAGCGATGAGGGAACTTTACAGTTAATGACGCAATTCTACCAACATCTGAAAACTGCGCCCATTAAAGCAGAGGCTCTCAGACAAGCCCAAATCGCCATGCTCAAAAGTCAGAGTAGCTCAGAAGGTAGTCAGCTGCGTGACCTTGCAAACAATTTCTCGCACCCCTACTTTTGGGCAGCATTTACGGTAGTTGGTAATCCTTGGTAAACAGGCGCAAGCTTTGTATTCAAGTTATCAAAAAATGAAGCAACTAGACAATTGACAATAATCTGTGCTAAAAACTGGAAGTAATAAGATAAGTACTAAGCTCAACTTGTTATTTATTACTTATTACTTATTACTTATTACTTATTACTTGCCGTGTTCTTTTTAGACGACAGAGGCGTCATTTACAAAGGACGATAGACTCGGTAATTAATCTTGGGAAAGATATTATCGATCGCTTCAACCTTTTCTAGCCAACCACTGTCGATTTTACCAATCTTGATATCCTCGTAAAGCTTATTGAAGCGCATCAGATGCGATCGCGTCCGCCTTACAGCATAGGGTACCATTGTCCCTGTGCGCATAATAAATGCCCAGTCAGAAGATTGCGCTAGCAGCAATTCTCGTGCTGCTTGATTTAGTGCCTTCGATTCCAACTCATCCCCTGCTTCTCGCTTGGAAATCTCAATCATTCGTTCTGTGGCTTTATGCAAGTGAGGATAGATCCAGGCATTGGTCTCATTAAGCCAATATTCATGGAAACCCTTATAACCCCAACTAGATTGAGAAGGCTTGCAGACTTGCTGGGTGGGATGATTGCGCAAATAATCTGCCAAATGGGTCATATCGAAAGAGTTCTGGTCATACCAGGACTTACGGAACAGGTAATCCAAGAACCAAGGCCCTTCGTACCACCAGTGACCAAATAGTTCTGCGTCATAGGGTGAAACAACAATAGGTTGGCGATGCATAATACCAGCCAGATTGTTAACCTGCTGCTCCCTGTTAAACATAAAGTTACCAGCGTGTTCAGCTGCCTTTTCCCTTGCCCAATAGGGGTCATACAAATCCTTGTCGCTTAAGCCCAGACCACGCCCTGTAATCTTGTGATACTTAATACCTGTGTTCTTACGTTGCCCATTAGGCATAATGTAGGGCTTGATATACTCATATTCTGCCTCCCAGCCTAAATCCTTGTAAAATTCACGATATTCAGGGGCTCCAGGATAACCAACTTCAGAAGACCAAACCTGCTGGGATGATTCGTGATCTCGACCAAAGGCAGCAACCCCAGTTTCTGTAAAAATGGGAGCATAGCTACCAAAACGAGGTCTGGGGCGGGCATATAAAATGCCATGTCCATCGGTGAGGAAATAGCGCAAACCTGCATCTGCCAACATGCGCTCGACGCCTTCATAGTAAGCACACTCAGGCAACCAAATTCCTTTAGGAGGACGCCCAAAGGTTTGCTCATAATGTTCACAAGCCACTTGAATTTGTGCCCACACTGCCTGTGGATACATCTTCATCAGCGGAAAGTAGCCGTGGGTGGCACCGCAGGTGATAATTTCCAGGTTATTACTATCTAAAAATTGCTTAAACGCTGTCACCAAGTCACCACCATAGCGCTCCCAGGTTTGACGCACCATGCTGAACTCGTCAACGTAATGTTGAGCTAGGTAACGTATATGACCGTGATGTTGGTTGTGTTCGACTTCCTTCTCTACCAGTTCTTCCAATAGAGACAAATGTGCGTCGTAGCGCTCTTGCAATAGTGGATCGCGCAGCATTGACACCAAAGGTGGTGTCATGCTCATGGTTATTTTGAAGTCAACGCCATCGCGCTTTAAACCTTCAAAGACGTGCAGTAGAGGGACATAGGTTTCGGTGATGGCTTCAAATAGCCACTCTTCCTCAAGAACATAATCACTTTCGGGATGCCTAACAAAAGGAAGGTGGGCATGAAGAACAAGAGCAACGTAGCCATTAGCCATGGTGAATTAGAAGTCGTCAATTAGATGGATAAGTAGAACTAAGGTAAGCTGGAGTTTTACATTATTTTAAGATTTTAGGATGAAAGGGACTCGAAAAGCTTAGAGTATCAATGACGACAACAATCTAAAATAGATCTTAAGGGTAAAGATAGTTTAAATAGTTAAGGAAACAAAAGCTAACAGCAACAGACACCCAATTGTACTTCTGTTGAAGCATAACCTGTTTGTACCAGTGTTCAGACCAAATTGCATGCAGGCAGCTCCTGAGAGATCCGCAGATTCGGAAGCCCTACTACAGCTACTGCTGTTTGTAGATGAGCGTTCCAGTTCCCGCAAAAATATCCAGCAAATCCGCAGCTATCTCGATAGCTTGAGGGTAGATTACGCCTTTGAACTCACGGTTGTGGATGTTGGAGAGAGACCTGATTTGGCAGAACATTATCGGCTGGTGGCAACCCCAGCCCTGATCAAGATTCATCCTTTACCAAGGCAGAGTATTGCCGGTAGTAATTTAGTTGGTCAGCTGAAAATCTCTTGGCCTGGTTGGCAACGCTCTGTCGAGGAATACCAGGCGAAGCTTTCTCAAGATGTATCTTTAGAATCAGCTGTGAGTTCTGAAGCTGCCACTGATTACTCATCATCGAAAAATAATTCCCTTGCTACCTCAGTCGAGCTGATTCGACTCTCTGAGGAGATTTTTCGCCTGAAACAGGAAAGAGAGGAACTGCTCGAACAACTGAAATTCAAAGACAAGGTAATGTCAATGTTAGCCCATGACTTGCGTAGTCCCTTGACTGCTGCTTCAATTGCTATAGAAACTTTAGAATTAGAGAAACTTAAGGATAAAAAGGGTTCTCAATCCCAGTTGACACCACCGATCAAAGCACGGTTGCTCAAGCATATCCGCACCCAATTTCAGCGCATGGATCGGATGATTACAGATATACTGCAAGCAGCGAGGGGAAATAGTACCGAATTTAGCATCCGACCTCACAAGTTAGACCTGGGGGAGCTTTGTCGTGAAATTCTCTCTCAAATGAGTGAGCAGTTTCAGTTAAAATCCCAGGAGGTAGAAACTGATATTCCTCAGGACTTGCCCTCTGTATATGCTGATCGAGAATTGGTGCGTCAAGTATTAGTGAACCTGCTAGATAATGCTATTAAGTATACTCCTACTGGCGGTAAGATAGAAGTTGCACTGCTCCACCGTACAGCACAAAAAATTCAGATCAGCGTTTTTGATAATGGTCCCGGCATCCCAGAAGAAAATCGAGAACGAATTTTTGAGGACCGCTTTCGGCTCAAGCGAGATGAAGCGAAAGAGGGATATGGCTTAGGCTTATCATTATGCCAAAGAATTGTTCGCGCCCATTATGGTCGTATTTGGGTGGATACAACTGGCAAAGGCGGAGGTTGCTTTCACTTTACTCTGCCAGTTTACAGATAAGTTGGTGGTTCACAGTTGATTGTTGATGGTTCATAGCTTCAACGGTTCGCGGGAGTCCTCACCTAGACTAGTGGCAGGGTGGGGATCGACAGCGGGGAAACAGAGGTAGGTAGTTTCCCAATCAATGAAAGTTTTTTTCTGAGCATAGTGATGTCTTAGGGCTACCGAAAACCCACCCTTCAACTCTCGTAAGGTGGGTAGTTTATGAAGATAATTCCCCACTATCAACTTGCGCCAAATCTGGTTCATCTAAATAGTTTGACGCAAGGCGTCAATAATTTTGAAGTTTGCTTCCGGGAAAGAAAACTGATCAATTTCTGTGATTGAAATCCAGCGGACTTCTTCACACTCAAGAGGTTGAGGAATACCTGATCGGTGATAACAGTGGTGTACGATCAGGGTGACTAGAAAATCGCTGTAGGCATGATCGATAGTGATCAGGTGAGAACCTACTTCAATGTCAATTCCCAGTTCTTCGGCAATTTCACGTTTGATGCATTGCTCAACTGTTTCACCACTCTCAATTTTTCCCCCGGGAAATTCCCATAAACCACCGTGGAGTCCTTGAGACAGTCGGCGATCAATCAAAATCTGACCTTGCAAGTTTTTGATGACGGCAACACCGATACGTTTGTGGGGCAGAGAATGCATTTTTCCAAAAGTTATGGATAAATCATTCTGATCTTAATATGTTATTCAGGCTTGGTGACACTTTGACAGCTAGTCAAAAGATGCAGCCCTTTTCAGCTCAGTGAGGTATGTGCTAACCCATGCTGTAGAACGTCTTATCTGCCAAAAATTAACAATGTTGTGAAAAACGCTAATTCACATTGCATATTCTTCAGAAAGAATGAAAATTTTCAAACCTTATCCCCATCCCTCTATCCCTCCTCTCCCCCTCTTTACTTAATTGAACAAACAAATTAAATACGTGAGAACTTAGCTGTGGGATAGGTGATATAGCAGTACGTATTAAGGTTAGGACAAGCTGAATCGCTAGAACTTTGTCAAATTCTGCCTTGGAGCCTTCTGCCCTGGAGCCTTGCGCGTAGCGCTATATCATTCATGGTTAGCATTGCTATACTCATTATCTGAAGGTTTATGCTGGGTTGCTTGTAGAGACTTTTCAAAGAACATACGCTGCTCAGCATTGCGCAGAAAATAACCACTAACCATTGCTGAAACCAATAGACGCCCTAGATGTTCACGACTAGTATTGATCGTCACGCCAAAGTGTTCTGAAGGGAGGCTTCCTAGGAGTCCGATAATATTGCGTTCCATTACCTGAAACACTTCCTGAGAAGTCGGTTGAGATAGATGAGCAACCGTTTCTGGATTCATAGATTGCACATACTGCCAAAGTAAATTTTTTTCACTGTCACTATCAAAAAATTCAGGAACACGATTGGATTGTTCGTTCATTTTTAGATCTCCTAGTAATTTTTGACTCCCATTTTCCCCAGCAGGGAGGAGGGAATGATTTGGCTGCGATTTGCTTTGTGTCTATGTAATTAAATTTAACAAAACTGTGTTGATCTCCAAGTGTGTTCAACCGAACCGCAAACGTCGGATTTGCTCACTAGTTGAGCTACTTAGGAACAAGGAGTTTAATCGCCATTGGCGAGGAATCAAGGCCAAATTGTGTAAATAAGCGCTAAATATTAGGTCTTTTCCCCAGCAAAAGACTTTATCTTGAAGGTATTTAATCCATAATTTACAAGGAAAATACCGATATGAAAATTACTAGAAGAGAAGCCCTCAGACTTGGATTACTTGGGGGTAGTTTCCTACTGTTGCCTCTGGGCAACCAAAAACCTGCTTGGGCTCAAACTCGATTGAGTCCTCAAATCCAGCGCTTTGAGCTCTCTTTCCACAAACCGCCAGTCCTTGAGCCTGTGCGCCGAGATGCTACTACTGATTACTATGAACTCACTATGGAGAAGTCCCTAGTGGAAATTTTGCCGGGACTGATGACTGAAATTTGGGGTTACAAAGGTAAGATTCCTAGTATTATCAACGGCATTAGTCCTGGTCCAACAATTAGGCAAAGGGGTGGTAAGCGCTCTGATGGTGGCCGACAATCAGTTGTTCGTTTCATTAACCAACTAGGCAAAGATGCAAATGGTGAAGATATTCAGACAGTTACTCATTTGCACGGTATGGCGTCGCTGCCACAGTATGATGGTCATGCTGAGGACTTGATTCCACCAGGATATTTCAAGGATTATATCTATCCCAACGACCGTGCTGCTACGATTTGGTATCATGACCATGCCATTGACAAGACCTCACGCAATGTTTATATGGGTCTGGCAGGCATGTATATTGTTGAGGATCAATACGAATTGAGTCTACCCCTACCTAAAGGGGACTACGATGTGCCTTTGATCCTGCAGGATAAATTCTTTGCTACTGATGGTGAGTTAATCTTCGATGATAGAAACCAGAGGAGTAGCTACGGTGATGTCATTTTGGTCAATGGTGTTCCTTGGCCTCGGATGGAAGTTGCCAATCGCAAGTACCGCTTCCGGGCTTTAAATGCATCGGCTTCACGTAATTACCAGCTGGCTCTGAGTAGAGATGCCCAGTCACTAACAATTGGGGATAAGTTGATTGTGATTGGCTCTGATGGCGGGCTACTAAGTGAGCCTGTGGAGATCACAACTCCCTTCCAAAATCTACGTATTGGCATGGCAGAGCGTTACGAGTTTATTATTGATTTTTCCCAATATCCCCTCGGCACTCAGTTGTTTTTGCGGAATGTTGGTTTTTCTGGCAGTATCGATAATGATGCCCGAACCCATGCAATTATGCGCTTTGATGTGGTACGTGAGGAGCCAGATGATAGCATTGTCCCTGACCGACTGCGTGCTGTTGAGCCTATTCCACTCTCTGAGGTGGCAAGAACTAGAACTTTCAGGTTTGAACGCAATCAGGGACAATGGAAAATTAATAACAAAACCTGGGATAAAAACCGAGTCGATGCCAATCCCGGAGCAGGTGATGTTGAGATTTGGAATTTAGTCAACCCTGGCAGTGGTTGGGTTCATCCTGTACATATTCACTTGGTTGATTTGCAGCTTTTGGATCGTAACGGTATCTCCCCTCGTCCCTATGAAAAGGGTTGGAAGGATGTCTTCCATGTTGGTGAATTCGAGACGCTGAGAGTGATTGCTAAGTTTGGTACCCGTGATGGTAAATACATCCAAGGTAAGTTCATGATGCACTGCCACAACCTTGTTCATGAAGACCATTCGATGATGACGCTGTTTGAAGTCGGTAAGGGTGGTCCGAGTCCATTTTCAGCACCAGCGCAACCAGTCTCAACGATGCTACCACTTTGATACTCCCACGATTCTAAGCCGTTGGGTTTTACCTCAATTTCCCTCTCCGTACAACTCGGCATCAAATTTTTCTATAGCTTCAATGTCATAAGGATGAGGAGGTTGAGGATAGGTTAATTTTGTTTCTGATACTGTAGCTGCTTGCCGACAGTTACTACTGAGGACTTTTTCACCATTAGCTGTTGGTTGATTGCACTCAGATAACTCAGCCTCAGTATTTACTGCTTCTGGGGCTTGAGTATCTACAACTATTGAAGATGAATCCTCTTGAGCAAAGGCACTGCTAAAGGTAACTTGAGCTATGAGAACAGTCAAAATTATCAACCTGAGAGTTCTAAACAAGAATGATTTCAACATGATTTTTTTATTGGTTTTTATATTAAGGCTTTTCCATGAAAAAATGAACTACAGAGTAAGCAACTTTGTCCTTAGGGGTTGCTGAACATAGTATCTTAATCTCCAGAAGCCGCTGAAGGAATATTAATGAACTTCTGTGACTTCTTAACTCCTGAACTACTTTGTTCATAATTGTAGCGCTACAACTTGTAGAACAACGATTGATGACTCCTTAAGCTCTTCTACCCATTGAACAATCAACCATGAACAATCAGCCATTCACGTGTTTGGGTATTTTTAGTGATTGATGTAGTATTACTATGCTAAACGCAGCATTTTTACAGGGAATCTTAGGAGCTTCCAGTTTGGTTTTAGGAGCCTTAGTGGGAGTTTTCTGGCAACCAAGGAAGACTTTTTCCGCTGCAATTATGGCTTTTGGCAGTGGCACTCTGTTGTCAGCAATCGCCTTTGAAATTACTATTCCCATTCACCGCGAGAGTGGATTTTTGCCACTTCTATTCGGATTTATTGCTGGTGGTATTCTCTTTACAGGTATCACCCATTATATTGATCAGAAGGGAGGCTTCCTGCGCAAACCTGCCTCCAGTCGCCGCTACCTTATGGAACATCGACAAGAGCAGGTATCAGATGTCCTCAACCGCCTTGCTCACATTGAGGTGATGAATACTTTACCACTTAATGAAAGACAAGCGATCGCTCCTTTTATTAAACCAGTTTATGCACAACCAGGAGAGGTACTTTGTCAAGAGGGAACCCCAGGAGAGTACTTCTACATGATTGTTGAGGGTGAGGCTGAGGTGCGCAGAGATCAGAAAGTTCTTAATACCATGGGAGCGGGGGAAGTTTTCGGCGAGATGTCGCTGTTAACGGGGGAACCACGCTCAGCCACTGTGATTGCCCAAACTACAATGAAATTATATCAGTTGCACCAGAGACACTTTAATGATGTGCTAAGTTGGTCTCCCCATATGGCTTGGGCACTAAGCCGTGCTTTAGCAAGGCGACTACGATTCTCTACTGATTCGCGGGTTGCAGTAGAAAAAAATTTAGACCGTTGGCGGCAAAGGTTGATTGATAAAGTAGAGTTAGATTTATTACTTACAGAAGACCCTGTTACCCTAGAGGGATTAGTTAAACGCTCTGCTCCTGTAGCAATAGTAGTGGGTACTTTGATTGACAATATTCCGGAAGCGGCTGTGATTGGAATTAATGTTGGGGAGCATAGTTTCGGCTGGTCTTTTTTGTTAGCTGTGTTTATTTCCAATTTCCCAGAGGCATTGTCGAGTGCCAGTGGTATGAAACAGGCAGGAGCCGGAAAAATTCAGATTCTCGCTTTATGGATTGGGGTAGTTTTACTGAGTGGTTTTTGTGCTGTTGCTGGCTATTCTTTGGGAAGCACCATGCCCTATCTGTTGGTGGCAGTGGCTAGGGCTTTAGCTGGTGGTGCAATTCTGGCAATGTTAGCAAGTACAATGATGCCTGAAGCCTATGAGTTAGGGGGCTCTTCAGTTGTTTTCTCGACTATTCTGGGATTTCTACTTGGTTTTTTTGTTTCCTCTAGTCACATCTAATACCGGTTTTATCTATATTGGCTGTAGATGCTGATGACGCCGAGACGCCCAGACGCGGGAATGGATGTACAGCAGGCATTTGTCAAGGGCCTACTTTTGTCCTTCACATAGCTTAACAAAAAATTAGTTACTCGTAGGTAGCAAAAATCAACCTACGGCTTTGTGTAATGGGCTCAAATTACACGATAAATCAAGGCTTCAAGATATAGCGCTGCGCGCTGGTGTGTTTACAAATACTGAAAGGCTGCATCCGCCGCTTTGTGGACATCAAAATTATACTTAGGCAACTCTTTTCTAATCGCTGTTTTGACTTTGTGCCACCAGTGTTCAA
>JAAHHJ010000040.1 GCA_010692425.1 Symploca sp. SIO3C6
TTGAACACTGGTGGCACAAAGTCAAAACAGCGATTAGAAAAGAGTTGCCTAAGTATAATTTTGATGTCCACAAAGCGGCGGATGCAGCCTTTCAGTATTTGTAAACACACCAGCGCGCAGCGCTATATTTGGACTATGACTGATAACAACGACACAGTTCTCGTCATCTTCGAGGACCAACAGCACCACGTCCCTCACTCCATTGCCTCCGACGATGACAAGCTTCGAGCCTTATTTGCACCTTTCGCACCAGCAGCTGCCAACGCCAAGATTGAACGAGTCGAAGGGCAACCAATCAAAATGCTGAAGCAATCGGGAGCGAAGGGGCAAGAAGACAAGCAGACAGGGGAACAAGGAGATAAGGGGAAGTTGCAACCATCTCCGCTGGTGTATTTGTGCAATACACCAGAAACCATCAATCCAGCTATCGTCATGGCTCGACAAATTCAGCACCTCGAACTCATTGGGGGTATTAGCGTCGAGCAAATGGATGAACTCAGCCAAGACATTGAGAAAACCATTCAACAGGGAACCCAAGCAATCCTTGACTACAGACAGAGCCTGAAAACCCTGAAATCTCTTCCTAGCCGTCCCTGTGCCATCCCAGTTGGCTTTTAAAAAGTGAACCTTGAATGGTCCAATTGTTCAGACACTCAGAGAGCGATTGACTCAATAGGGGGAGTGCCGAAGGCAATCGCGCTTTTGCGTCAGTTTCGGGTTCTGCGCCACCCGACTGATGCCCTCGATTATCTTCGTGATCGCTTTACCTCCTATCGCCTCCTCTCCCTCTACCACCATTTCTTTCCCGAGGAATTTGCTAACTCTCAAGCCAGTCCCTATCCACCGATTGACCAAGACGAAATCTTATACACGCCTAAGGAATGGGAATTCCTGACCTTGGTTAATGAAGGCCTATTTCCCCTACCTTATCTCGACTTTGAGGAATACGAATACTCTCCCAATAGTCCTAACGAGATTTTAGTAACTCCCTTGGGTTTGGGTTGGCTCGACGATGAAGGCGTAGAATCCTTACGTCGAGGCTTTCGAGTCCTGTTTCCCTTCACTGAACTGGGCAGGAACTATCTGGAAGAATACGACCAATTCGGAGAGGAATGGTATCAAGAAGAATTTGAATCCCCCATCAGTTTTGCAGATATCGCTCACACCCATACCGTCAACTCCAAACAGTTCAGGCACTTGTGCCATGAACAAGGAAAACCGCTCAAATTTGCTCCCTTGACCCTCAAACTCATTGATTTGTCTACCCGCAATGTCTGGCTAGATGAATCGGGAGGATGGGTAAACAGCTACTGCGGTACTACCCTGACTTGGTCGAAGCAAAACGTTAACTACCTAACTCGAAAACATCGCCAAGCCGAACGCATTATTGATGCTGTCATGGAATTTGTCAACTGGCTTGAACAAGACTTGACCCCCCGATTCTTTCAAATCTTGCAACTATGGAACAGCGCTTCCTCGACTCACAAACCCTCGCCGAGATAATCGCTTCTCCACCGCACCAACTGCAAAACATTCAAGCTGAACTCTTGTTTATCGGCGATACCTACGTTTTTCATTACCGAGAAAAAGACCAGGATGTCTACAAATGCCTCTCTCCTGACTCACTCAGGCAAGCCTTCAATAATCAACCCCTTGACTCTGGTTGGCTCCCAGCCAACGTGATGCGCCACGGCAGCAACCACAACGGTCAGTGGAGCCTGATATTCATACCAGCCAAGCGACACACCCTCAATTTTGAGCATGAGCAGCTCCAAATTCCGCTCCCGCCCCTCGTCTTTATGGGGATGGGTAAGACCTACTGGCTGTTGGCGATTAAAAGCACAACCTTTGACCCAACTGCCAAAGTTTTTCACGCTCCCCTACCCAATGTCAATATTTATCCCCCTGGTCAAATTTGTTGGGGCAGTAACAACCCCCCAACAGCCAGTCCCCCTCAAATTAACCAGGCTTGGACGCTCTTTATCAATAGCCAATTTAGCAATCACTACGCAGAGCGCAAATCCCAACAATTCCCAAGCAACATCACCAAACAACTCCAGCAACTACACGCCAAAGTCAGAGTTTCAAAGCGCTGTCGCTATCCCTGCCGTGACTTAGTCCCTATCGGGAACAGAGGCGAAACCCTTGAACAACTTTTGGAGGGAATTTTACTGCCCTAAAAAGCGGGTGCGACGTGAAAAAGTTTGATCTTGGTTTTTGTTGCAGAGGGGCAGGGAGCAGGGGGCAGGGAGATTATCATTTTAAAACCCAAAGAGATGGATTTCGGAAACTTTTTGGATTGTACAAATATTTTCATAGGGCCTTCAAATGCCATTTGCTAAACTTCCAAGTTTTCATGGCTTTTAATTGGCTCTTTTTTCTCCATCCCTCAAGCTCCCTGCTCCCCTACTTTCTTTACAGCAATCCCACTTGTTCGCATCGCTCCTGAAAAAGCTCCCTTGTCCCCTAATTCCCTATGCAGCTCATTGATCACAAGATTATCCGGCAAACCCCTCTACCGCCTCACACCAGTAGCCTATTCGAATATCTCTTCGCTGGGAACGGCGTTTTCGTCAGAGGCGTGCGACCAGGACTGCAAGTTATCATGCCCGTACATCTCTACAATATGCCAATTCGGGGACTGTCTGAACTCAAACCCCAACTAAAGCTCGAACCTTACCCTATCCCCAAAGATATCCTCATCTCTATTTGGCGACAGAGTTGTCTCGCTCGCAATGACCGAGGATTAATTGAAATCCTCTTTCACATTCAGCATCGTCGCGACGGCTGGGAGTTACGAGTTCCCGAACAAACCCAACAAACGTGGCAATGTCAAACCACACAACCCTACCACGAAGCGATCGCCGAATTCCATTCTCACGGTTCTGGCACTGCCTCCTTCTCCGCCACAGATAATGCTGAAGAGGATGGCTTTCGTCTCTACGGCATTATTGGTCGGCTTCATACCATACATCCAGAAATTCTCATCAGAGCTGGGCTATTTGGACACTTCCTGATTGTGCCAGCCTCTTGTGTTTTTGACTTACCAGATTTCCTCATCGATGTGGCAGTTCGCGACCAGATTGCTTATCAATATTACACAATTAATCATAATCACCATGAAACTCAATTATGACTTTGTTGAAGCCAAACCGTTAGTGTTACCTATGCATGAAAAGGTTTCCCTCAACTTAATTGGCTGTGGCGGGACGGGTAGTTGGTTAGCCGCGAGTCTCTGCCGTCTGGCTCGGGTTTTGACGGAAAAAGGGAAGCCCACACAGGTTACATTTATCGATCCTGATATCGTTGAGCAAGCTAATGTCACCAGACAAAACTTTTGCGATGCTGAAATTGGTTTAAATAAAGCTCAAACTTTAGCTGTGCGCTATAGCATGGCTTGGGGGATTGAAATAACCGCTATCCCTCAACCTTTGGATAAAATGATGATTGATTCAGAGCAGACAACACTGACCATTTTAATTGGTTGTGTTGACAATGCCCAAGCCAGAAATTCAATTGCAAATGCTTTAGAATTTCACCAACAATGGAGGTGTTCCCAACACGCAACTTCCTTTTGGTGGCTCGATTGCGGCAATCATGAAACCAGTGGACAAGTACTTCTTGGCTCTCATCTGAGTACCGAACCAGAATTTTACCAATTCCATGAACTCGGTTGTATTCGACTCCCAGCTCCCACACTACAGCATCCCGACTTACTCGTTCCCAGACCAGAAGAATTGAATAACCACAACCTATCTTGCGAACAACTGGCAATGCTCAATGCACAGAGTCTTGGCATTAACCAACGGGTAGCAGCCGAAGCAACAGAATATCTGATTCAATTAACAACTAGACAGCTTAAGCGGTTTGCCACTTATTTTGATTTAGCCAGTGGCAGTGCGAACTCGTATTATTTGGTGGAAAAAACCGTGTTCAAAGCCATTAATACTATTTCCCTCCAAGGTTTATACACATAAGTTATTGGCGAATTTAAGCCAGAGTGGATAGAACAGGCTTTGAACAAAATAAACAGGGAGGAAGGTGGTAAAGGAAATGTATTCTTCCCCCCTGCTCCCCCTCTCCCCGTTCTCCTAAAGATTAATCCAATAGTTTGGATTATCAACCTGGTCTTCTGTGACATTAAACAAGTTGGACAACTGTCTAGACTGACGCGGGAACTTAGGCTTCGGTTGGATGGGTTTATCCTCTTCATCATTAGTCCAGTCGAGGAAGTAGTCCAACCATTCTTGAGGGCAATCTGGATTGCCAATTTTTGCTGGATTGTAACCTTGAGGGATAGGCATAATTTACCCTATTATCAATGAGCAGTATCGATATTTTTTGAGTTCTATTCTAACACTAATTTTCCTAATTATTAATTAATGCATCCCAAGGAATGCTCCAATTGGGTTATTTTTTTTACCTCAATAGAGGAAGTTTTGAATTCGCCTAAATTTTATCCTAAGGGTCAGTCACGCGTTTTTTATTCGCTGTTACCAGACCTGAATCTATCGATGCTTTAATTTTGAATACTTTAATTTTTAATGGCTGTGGAAATCAAGGATAATCACACTCCGAAAAAGGTAGAATTTGTAGAAGGAGAAGGACTGAAAATTCCTGTCATTGATATGTCAATTACTGACGAAGACGGGAACCCAGGTCGATATCTAGCAGAGCCAGAAGTCCTGCGCAACTCCATGCTCGAACTCTTATTTGAACCTGAAGAATTGGAGTCCCTAGCTATTGTCAAACCTGACAAAGACAACGACAGTTTAGACCCCTTAAAAGGCATTGATTTTGGCGATGGAATTGCTCGCCGAGTCGCCTTCAGTTCAGGTAATAACATCTATTACGCTGATGCACAACTCTCTAAAAAACTGCTTGAACCCTTCAAAACTCAACCCGACCACGCTTGCCGCTACGGGTCACTCTTGGTGAGTACCTGTACCGAAGGTGCTCACTTACTTGATAGCACAGAAGATGGAAAGCCGCTGCGGGTAAAAATTGTCAATTTTGAAAGCGATGACGCCGGTGAGCGAACAGAAGCCGCCCAATACTGCACGGGAGACTGTCATGGTAAAATTTCACCCCAACTGGCTAAAAAGCTGGGCTGGAGTGATAACCACCCTTTCCAGTTCCGCTTAAGCTGGATGAACAAATGGAGCCAACAAGAGAGCCACACCCCAGACATTAGTTTCCTAGCTAAGGGAACATTCCTCCCCGACGCTGAATTAACCGATAAGCAGGGCTATGACCTGATTATCGACCGCAGTTCCGTCAAAGGCATCGCTAAACATCAAATCGACGACTTGCTTCCCTGCGGCGACTACGAATTTCCCCAAATTGCCCTGGGAAACCGGGGCAATGCTAAAGTACAAGAGTACGAAAATTCCTGGCAATTTTCCATTTGGTATTCTGAAGCAGCAATCAAGGCTGATATAGTTGAGCCAAGCAAAACCGAAGCCAGAAAACTTGCTGCTCTGCAAAGCAACCCTATAAAGCTGAAAAACTACCTGGTTAAACAATACGACAAGAAAGCCGCTTTTACCTCGACCCAGAAGGAGAATGAAGCCACTGACCTAGATCAAGACAGTGAAGAAGACCAACGCAGCGAATCCCGCATGATTTCCCTGCTGCGCCATGACCAATACGGACAACTGCTTGACTTTCCTAAAGTCGCTAGCTTTATGCGAGACCAGCTGGCGAAAAAGTGGCGAGATTTAGCGATTAAAGGAGCCGTGCATCACGGTTCGGCAATGGCTCAACCCTGCAACGACTTGAAATCTGGTACGATTGTTGCTCCCCACCTCAAGCATGGCACCCAAGTCCTAGTCACTCGCTATCCAATTGTCTCTAAAGACAATATCCGCCGCTACACCGTAGATAACAAGCAACAGCCGGAATTTCTCAAGTATCGAGGCTGTGCCTTCATTCGCCCTGACCAAGCCATGCAGCACCACCAGTGTGACTTCGATGGCGACCAACTGGTGATTACTCCTGCCTCCAGAATGCCCCATATAGCGGCAGAAACTCGCCACGCTAATCAAGAAAACGAATACGAACCTGTCCAAAAGCGCCAAAAGATTGACTATACCCAAGTCAAAGACGAGCAAGACAAACTGAAATACATCACACTGCGTCAGATTGCCGTTGCCATCGCCAAGAACAAAATTGGCTGGGTAGCCACCTTGATTGGACGGGTGCAATCTTCTGTCCCCGAATCCGGACAACCGCCAGGTTTGTTCGAGCAAAAGAAGCGCCAGCTATTGAACAAACTGTTTGATGCCTTGCAAATCGAAGTAGACAGTCCCAAGAGCGCTACTCGCCTAGAAGGTCATCATCCCAACCTGCTCAATACAGCGAAGAAGTGGTCACAGCGCTATCCCAGTCACCTGTTTGACTTCAAAAAAGACGAGCGACTCTACAAAACCATGCCCATGCCTGCAAAAGGGGGAAATGCCATCAATGCTATCGCCCGAGATGCCGTCAACCCAGCCTGGGAACCGACTCGCATTCGCTCCCGCCACCGGGATGAGTTCCGCTATCTGTTCCCGCCACCAGAGGATTTAGAGGAACGAGAAAATTGGGAAAAGCATTACGTCAGCTGGGCTAAAGAGATGAAGGAGCGCTATCGAGAGGCGATGGGCGAAATCCACCAACAGCACGGTGATGATACCAAAGCTATCAAGGAAGCGGCTCTTAAGCTCTACGAAAGCTTGAGAGCTGATGTGGCAGAGGTATTCCCCAACCCAGAGTCGCGCCACATGGCAGCTGCTGCCATGTGGCATGTAGAAACCAGCAATCCCAACTTAAACCAACCCCGAAAAGCCTGTGCCCAGTTATCGCACCACTTGCAGATAACCTTTCATCTTGAACCGGACTACCAGCGCTTGCACGAAGCACTGCCTCAAGACACTTACATCCTCAGCGTCCCGTTTGAGAAATTTGCAATAGATGAGGAGGGCAAAATTATCACAGACAAAAAACGACAGCCCGTTGGCGAAGATTTAGCGGGGGAATGGAAAGCAGCCCTAGAGCGCAAAGGGATTGCCTATGAAGCCACCCTACACCCAGCGCTACCGATGGTCAACTTTGCCCTCCTTGACCCCAGCGAGAAGCTCATTGAAGTCCTCGAACAAAAGTTTGGTGACAACTTTAATGATATCGATGAACTGGATTTAACCTATTGCGACCACTTGGGTCAGACCAAAAACATCAGCAACCGCATTGTTCCACCAGTCGATTACACCTGGGTTGAATCGACCGAGGAGCAAACCCCCAAGTCAGCATTAGTCCTCAACCTGTTTGCCGAAGAAATCTCTGAGCAACTGCAAGATTTCCGCTTTCAGCAAGCCGAACTCATCGGTCAAAAGTACAATGACTTCAAGGATGAGGACTTTGGCAACTCAAAGTGGCGAGGTAAAAGGGTCGCACTCGAAGTCGGGGCGTTGGATAATCCTAACGACTACCGTCACGGCAGCCCAATTGTCAAGCTCGATGGCAAACAACTGGCGATGTTCTCAACCAACTCTCCGAAATTGCCCATCGGTGCTAGCTTTGAAGCTACGATTGAACCCTCACCCAGAGGTTCAGCGCTGACTCTCAACATTAACCCAGAATCAGTGCAATTGAAAGCTGAAGCAGAAACGGAGCAAGCCTTGCCCAGCAGTCAGCGAGAGCGACTGAAAAAACTTAACTTCCGCTTCAGTCAAGCAGCTGCTCAACCTGATATGAGAGATGCAGCAGCAGTGGCTTCTAGGGTATTACATGAGGCGATCGCCGAAAAGTATGCCCAAACCGGAAATCGCAAAATCAACGTGGGGGATTGGACTGCCTTTGTCAATTCTAGAACTCAAGAATGCTTCGTGCGGGATAAAGAGCGCAGGGTTATTTTCCATTCTGACTTAAGCACGAATCAAGTGAACAAGGGGTTGTCGAAAGAGGACTCAATTAAGTTTGAGGAATGGGTAAGGCAGAAGGAAAAACTATGCTCTTTGAAAATTGCTACTTCTGTTGGCAAACGGGAAACTCAATTGTAGTTTATCGGGAATCGCCCAGTGGTCATGAGTTTAAGGGACAGGACTCCTCTGAGCATAATCGCCTTACCGCGTTGATCTATTGAAAATCGGCGAAAAGCTAGTTTACCAGGTAAACCCTATTGAAAACGCTTAGCAGTTTAAACCGAATGGCTTGACGGGTTGACAAGCTAGCTCAAGCTGCTGTAGTGGCAGCTTTTTTTTGCTCATGACATCCCAGCAGACAACCCCTTTGGACTATTAAAACTCACCAATTGGGTGAAGTCAGAACAAAAATGCTGTGACTAAATTACCAACAAATGTACAGATAAATTAGATAAATCATGGTTCCTTACGCCCAAAGAAAAGGAAAAAAATCCCGATATCTAACTGCTGATACCGAAACCGGCGAGAAAATTCTCAACTACATGAAAAAACGCTGCGACAAAGCCCTCGCCTACTGTATTGATCAACAACTAACAACCGTCGAAGATTTTACCGAAGCTTTAGAACAACTCACTCAAGCCGATGGCAAACCTGGAATTAGTGTCGAACTCAGCAGAGGTGGATTAACCTTAACCATGACTGACCACCCAGAACTTGGCTCGACTACTGGGAAGTATATGATGCAGCACCTGGGATTTGATGAGGAGGAACAAAAACGATTCACCGTCGCCGGAATTGAAAGCATACTCAATCCTGAAAAAAGTAAGTCCAAGTCCCAAGAATTAGATAGTTTACTAGATGATTTAGGCGATGCTGAACCAGCTCCCAAATCTAAGTCTAAGTCTCAATCTTCATTTCAAAAAAATGAACAAATTGGCGACTTACTGAACCAACTCGACGAAAGTGAAAAAACAGGCAATGAACTAGATGACTTGCTAGACCAACGTGGTAGTGGCGATAAGCCTAAAAAAAGCCAAAAAGCTAGCAAAATAGCTCCTACCCAATCTCCTACCCGTGCAGAACAACCACCTCAGAAAAAACCAAACATCGGTATTGACGACATCCTTGATAGCGCAGCACAAATCAGTGCCCAAGCTGCCAGGCAAAGTAGTGAGGTAGACGGAACCACTATCGGCGGAATCAGTACCCAAGCTGCTTTTCTTGCTGCCATCGTCGGTAAAAAATCAGCTCAAGCTATTATCAAAACAGCAAAAAAAACTGGACAAAAACGACAACTTGCCCAGATAATTACAAGACTTAAGGCTCAAAGTGAACGGGCTGACGAGCTGGCTGAGCGAGCTGATCAACTCAGTGAACTAACTGAAGAAACTCCCCTAGAAACTGAAGCTGAGGAAGCTGAAAATAAAGAGGTTCAAGAAACTGAATCGGCAGGGGAAGCTTTAGTCAAAGCCGTCAATCAAGTCCATGATAAAATCAATCAAACAGACATCAGTGAAAACAAAAACGACAAGATTGAAATAGACAAAAACGCTAGCTTCCAAGAACAACTAGTCCAAATTACTGCTGCCTTAGACCGCATTGACCAAAGATTAGATAACCTAGAAAGCCGCATTGAGGCACTCGAAGGTCAAATGATTGCATCAAATGTCAGTGAAGGGCAGAAGGAACATCAAGAAACAAAAACTCTAACCACTGACATTGAAGAAATCGTAGACGAACCGTTTATCATTTCCACTGCACCCGAAACAGCTAATCCACCGCCAAAAACCATGCTAGTTCAAACCACAAACCAAAAAGAAAATTTAGCTGTAGAATGTGCTAGTACCCTGTTAAATCTATACAACAATGCAGAAAAAGAAGCGATCGCAACTGGTGAAACGATAGAAGACGGTGTTGTTTTGGGCGAAGAAGCCATTCTCTACGCCACCAAAGATGGCGATTCTGTAACAGTTAGCCTTGAGACTTACAGTGGTGAGGAACTATTCTCTGCCGTACAAAAGGAACAAAAATGGCAAATTACCAATGACTTGCTGAGTGATGAAGATCAGAAGACAATTATCAATCTGCCTAAAAGTCTAGAAGAGGCGGAAGCACAAGAGACTGAACCTGAAACACCAACCCCAGCTAAAAAGCGACAGGAAATGGAAATGTAAACACACTTTCACCTGTAACTGAAGATACCCTCTGGTTGAGATTTTTAGAGAATACGAGCTTTAAGAGTTGACTCCTTTGGTAAATTCAAAATTATTGCCTTCAAAACTCAAAATAAAAGTTTATTACTATGCCGTAACTTCCCTCCCCAGGCTTTCAAAATTTTTGGGAACAATCCCAACGGATCGATCCGATCTAACTATCAAAACTACCAAGTAGTATGAAGCTTTCACCAGGTAACTCAAATTACGATTCGATTCATTGAACTGAGTGACCTCAAAATGAAAAATACCCCGACAAGAGAGAGTCAGCGCCATACTTCAACCATCAGCAGTATTTTAACCAAATACAAAATCAAAAAAACCGACTTTCCTTTCATCGGACTTTGTTTAGCTACCCTAGTTTACTTCACAGTCACTGAGCCTATTCTCATCACCGCTTTAGGCTGCTTCAGTATCGTTTTCTTTGGTCTGTGGCAGATTGCCCGAGCTGTACCGATTCTAGAGCGCTTTCTCAGCAGCAAAATTCGCGCTTGGCACATCATCTCTGTGATTATTGCCTTGACAGGAATTCTTTCCGTCTGGGAAACTCCTGCTCAGGCAATCTTCCTTTCAGGACTAGAAGCTTTTTTTAAACAATTAGCAAAGGGAGCTGCTGCGGCAGGAGCACAAGCCATTGATGACCAGGTGATTGTTCTCATCTTCAACTTAATTCGCGGCGTATTTCTCCTCTTAGTAGCAGCTGCCTCACTATTTGCTTATAACCAAGCACAACAAGGCAATGACTGGAGACCTATTGTTGTACAAGTTGGACTCGCCTTTGGCATCGTAATTGCCATTGATGTTGTCACCTTCCTCTTCGTTGGCAACGGTACTGGGGTCACTTAAAGTGACAAGATTAAATCTACTGCTTTGACTCTCTGCTGGTGTTTCCCAATTAGCTAATTCCCCAAACAGAATGATTGTTAATCATGCTCACCCAATCACCTATAACTTGTTTGTAGATAGCGTAAAGTTATCGACCTAACTCAACATTTAAGTAGTTAAATCGTCTCTTTGTTTCCCTAATTTAGTATTGATTTTAACCCCATAACCTTGTCTCATTCACCATGCTCAAAGACCCGGATAAAGACATTGTTTACGTCAATAAAATCCTGGGAAAACAAGCCAGCATTGGTTTTATTCCTGCCGAACAAATTATTCCTTGGACAATCCTTGTTATCCTGTCCTACCTCGTCACCAACGGCTTGTTTAGTCTTGGGATACCTTGCTTCTTGATCGCCAGCTTTTGGCTAATTGTCAGTTGGTGGATATTAACAGGCACTAAACCCCACCAATTCATCGATAAATTTCGGCATCCCCCCGGTCATGAGTGGTGCAACGGCAACCTCCTATTTCTCTCTCCTATTCCTGAAGAAAGACCCCCAGATCTTCGCTGTCGTTATCAAGACTTTGAGGTCATTATCAAACTCCCTCCTGTAATCAAACAGACGCAAACAAATAGGAAGAAACGACTCATGCCTTTTCAGAATTACCAAGACCTCATTTGTTTGGTCAACATTCAAACAAGAGGACGCACAGTCTCCGGCTACCTCCTCAATCAAGGCAGCCAGTACCAAGTCGTCTTCGGCTTTCTCACCCAAGGTCTTCACAATATCCTGCACTGCCATGAAATTAGCAATGCCGCTAGCGCCTTAGAAGAGGGACTCAAAGACATCCTTCCAGGGGAAAAAATGACCTTCTACACCGGCTGCTACAGTAGCGATCGCCAACGCCAGCAAGAACTAACCCAACTAGTCAACAACTGCCACCTAACCCCGGTCTCAGTTTTAATCAGAAACGAACAAAAGCGAGTCCAAGAACTCACCCTCAATGGCACTCGTCAAGTCTGGCACCAGATTATCTTTTGCACCTGGACATTTAATGACAAATCAGGCGCTAAGTCCAATGATTTACTCAGCAAAATCATTAACAGTACTTCAGCCGCCTTGAACAGCTTCCTGGAATGGTTTACAGGCAATAGACAGATTTACCAGGAACGCTTTTACAAACAATTACTGGTCAAAGCCTTTGAGCAAGGCTATCTCCGCTGGGAACTACTCCTGAATACCAAAATTGGCTTAGATGTCAAACCTTGTAGTGCTGAGGAACTCTGGCAATGGATTTGGCAAAAATTCAATTCCACAGCCGCACCCCCCATTCCCCAACTCATGCAACTGCAAGAAACCACATCAGGCTATGAGTTGGCTATCGATAAGAGCAGCGAAAAACACGCTTGCACCCTCTTAATCGAAGGCTTTAACTCTCGTTCATCCTGCCCAGAACATCACGGCAGTGATGATGCCATCTTGATGACTGGGAAACGACAAAAATGCGCCGTGTTGACTATGGAGGAAAAACCCGAAGCCTGGATTAACACCCGCCAACAGCTCAAGTGGCTGTGGACAGTCATGAGCAAAACCTACGTCCGCGACACGGAAGCTGTGGTTGAAATTAGTGCTGCACCCAACGCTGTCATTAAGGACAATCTAGCCAAACAGGTCAAGCAGTCCAAGAGTGCTAGACAACGAGCTTTAACCAAGGGTCAGGGACGAGATGTTGGCGCGGAAGTCAAAGCCGAAGCCAGCTTTGATGCCCAGAAAAAACTTTATAAGGGAGCCAAAGCAATTAACGCCGCCGTTACCTTCTTAGTCTATCGACCGACATCTGAACAGCTGGACTTAGCTTGCATGATGCTCGCCAATAGCTTCGGCAGTGCTAAAGTCCTCAGAGAGCGAAATATTGCTTGGGCAATTTGGCTAGAGAGTCTGCCGATTACGACCAGCTGGCTACTCCATAGCAGTTCTTTAATCAATGAACGCCGCCTCACATTTGATACGGAAACAGTTTCTGGAATTCTACCCCTAAGCGTAGCTCGTGATTTAGATCAAAGGGGAGTTGAGTTCCTAACTCAGTGTAAGCCCATCTATATCGACCTGATTCACAACCAGACTAGCCGAGCTATTATTACTGGGGAATCTGGGTCAGGCAAAAGCGTTCTGGGCTGGCGATTTGTCCTCGATGCCCTAGCTGCCAATATCCCAGTAGTCGGCATGGATATCTCATCGGGAAGCGGTAGTACCTTTGAAACAGCCGTCAAGCTTTTAGGGGATCAAGGAGCCTACTACGACATTACCAAAGGGAGTTCAAACTTGCTCGAACCCCCTGATTTGAGACGTTTTGCTCAAGAAGACCGCATCAGACGCCTGGAGCAATGGAAAGAATTCATTCGCAAAGCTTTAACCAGTATTAGTATGGGTCGAATCAATGAACCCAAACTAGCACAGAGGGTGGACAGTATCATCCTCTTGACGCTAAAGAAATTTCTCAATGACCCAGATATTATCGAGCGCTATAATGCGGCTTTTGAAAAAGGATGGAAGTCCCCCCAATGGCAGGAAATGCCTACCCTCCAAGACCTGCTCAAGTTTTGCAGCAAAGAACAGCTAAATCTGCGTAACTTTGGAGAACTAGACCGAATTGCCATTAGCCAAATTGTCAGCCAATGCAAGGCTTTATTGACCTCATCCTTAGGTAAGGCAATTGGCAGACCTAGCACATTTTCCCCAGAACCAGCTATCAAATTTTTTGCCTTGAGCGGACTGAGCAACGAACAAGACCAGTACCTGATGGCAATCAACGCTCATGCTGCTTGCATCCGTAATGCTTTATCCCATCCCAGAAGCCTGTTTGTCGGAGATGAATTAAGCGTCCTCTTCAAGCGCACCGGCTTTGCTGAAGCAGTTGGCGAACTCTGTGCAGTCGGCAGAAAAAACGGCATTGGTGTACTCTTGCTGGCTCAAGATATTGACAGTATTTGCGACTGCAGTGCTGGGGCACAGATTATGCAGAATACTGTTTACCGCATTACCGGACGACTAACAGCCAATGGCGCAGCTTCCTGGGTGAAGCGATTAGGATACCCCCCTGAAATTATCAGTCAAAATGCTACAGAAAACTTCCTCCCTCGCTCTTCAGAGTTGTGCTCGAATTGGCTAATTGAGCGAAGTGGTAGATTCTGGCAATGTCGCTACTACCCCGGAGAAATGGTGTTAGCAACTGTGGCTAACAATCAAGCTGAACAAAAAGCTCGCGCCCGCATCATGGCTCAATATCCCAATACCCTTCGAGGTCAGTTACTAGCCCTAAAACAGTTTACCGAGGAGTACGCAAAAGTCATCAAAAAAGGTCAATCTTTAGAGGAAATCGGCAGCAAGCAGCCAACTGCTAGAAAACTTGAATCTGCAAAAACAGACAAGCTTCAAGAACTGATTACTAGCGCAGATTCAAGTTACAGTTTGTGCAATCCAGTCAATGTAGGTTAAAGGGTAATATTGATTTTCTGACTTAATCTTTCCTTTTTTACCTTACTCCAATTGTCACCTGGATACTTTTCAGATACCTTCTTATACCTCATAACAACTTGTACAGAACAAATCTAGAGTGTTGCCACCTTAGTTAACCTCGACTTTTTAGACAGAGAACCATGAAGAAAATCCTCAAAATTAAAATCTTATCTGCTAGAATTTTAGGCTTGACTATATTACTAGGATTAATAGCTAATCCTGTCCAAGCTAAAACACAAGACCAACCAAATCAGCACCAGATAACAATTGCCAACACAGTTGAACAAATACAACAGGAAGGAAGCAATCTTTTAGATTCCCTCAAAGAAATGCTTAACTCCTTCGTCAACTCCCTTGAAATTCCCGATTTAGGGCAAATTTTTAACGAAATTATTGGTAAGGAAAAAAATCTCCAGGAAAATGGAGAATTAGCTAGCCAACGAAGCGGCTCCGAACTCTCTGGAGTCCTAGAAAATAAACCTGGAGGTTCCTATAGTATCCAAGAAGATTTAACAGAAAAAAACCGACAAGACACCGCCACTCAAGTCGCTAGTGAAGCAACTCTTAGCCCCCAAGCACAAACAACTCTGAAAAAGACAGCCAAGGCAGTTGAAGCCAACGTTATAGAAACCGTGCAGCTAGGAGAAGAATCCCAGAACTTGGATGTAACCCAACAAATTATGCAAAACCTGTCTAGGCAGGAGGCATTAAATTCCCAAAGACAAGGCACAATTATTCAGCAAAACCAACAGGCTCAATTAGATCGAGCCTTAGCCAATATTCTCAACGCCCAGCAAGCTGAAGAACTCTCTGAAAGAAATACCGCTCAGCGTCGTGAAAGCGCAGCAGCAGGAAGAGCTTCCACAACCCAAGCAGGACTGCTGCAAATGCCTGGAGGTATGACCTTAGGTTCAGCAGCTGAGGTCAATAACTCAGAGGGCGTTTCTCCAGAAGAATTGTTTGACAACTTTTGAATTTTGAATTGCTTAAATGTTACTGGCGCAAACACCAACCAACACATCAGAACAGGCATTAGACACACTCAGAAATGCTATCGAGCTGTCCGAAAATACTGTACAGGCTTGGAATGGGCTCTGGGCTACCCTACTTAGGTACTCTGAATCAGGTCTATGGCTGGCATTAGTTAAACTTGGACTAATCTTAGCAGGAATATCTGTTGTTTACCTAGCAGTAACTGAAGGGAAAGATGCCATAGAAAACCGCTCTTGGTCAAAATTGGTATCAATGTTTATCTGGCCGATTGTCGTCGTTATTTTCCTTGGCGGTAACGGTGCTGTATTAGCTGAGAGTGTAAAGTTCATTCGCGGCGTTGGCTATGCTCAAGTCCAAGGCGTTACAGAAATTCAAATGGGAGAGTTCACCTTCAGAACCGCTATCAGCGACATTGCCATTAGCAGTGCCGCTAAAGAGCAACTGGAAACGCTCTACAGCGAATGTCTTGGTGAAAGAGGACAAGAACTAATTGACTGCTGGAATGACAAACAAGAGCAAGCTTTAGCCATCATTGATGAAGCCGAAGCTCAAAACGGGGGACCTTTAGAATCACTGCGTAGGTTCGGTCAAAGCTTATTAAACGTAACTAACATCGAAGGTATTGCCAGTGGCGCTTTTGGTGCAGAAGTTTTTAGAAATATTGCTCTTCCCATCATCCGGTTCATTCTCAGAGCCGTACAGTGGGCATTTGTCAACATCCTCGAAGCTTCACTCCTGCTAACAGCCGCCTTTGCCCCAATTGCTATGGGGCTTTCCTTACTCCCCCTACAAGGACGACCCATTTTTGCCTGGTTGACTGGATTTATCTCCCTATTCGGATTACAGCTTGGCTACAACATTGTGGTGGGATTAGCTGCAGTCGTGATTGTTAACTCTAATGCTGAGTTAATTACTGATGTCGCCTTCCTCTTTTTCCTAGCCGTATTTGCTCCCATCTTAGCAACTTTAATTGCCGGAGGTGGTGGAATTGCTCTGTATAGAGGCATCTCTTCAAGTACCAAACAACTGAGCGATATTTTGAGCAACACAGTTTTAGTAGCCAGTAAATTCATTTGATACCAAGAGGGCAAGGTTCAAGAAGAGGCAAGAGGGCAGGGGGAAGGGGATTGGGGAGATTCCTGGTACTCCCCTGGTGTCCAACTCTTCCTCCCTTGCTCCCTACTCCGGTTTCCCCCTTTTCTCTTAACTTAGAACCATGAAACTGAAAGCGCCAGCAGAAATTATCCCAGAAACAAAAAATAAAATTGTTATTGGGCAATTAGGACTATCCTTAGCTTTTCTTATCCTCAGCTTTGCCTTTCTCCAACAGTCAATCAGCAACAAAAACCTCTCCCAAAGAAAAGTAACTTTTGTGCAACTGGCTAACGGTACATCTAGGCGCATTGAAGAAAGAGATGGCAATTATCGAGATGCAAAAACTATCAAAAACTTTGTTGGCAGTTGGCTCAGTTTAACCTTCAGTTGGAATGGCAAAATTTCTGGTACAGGGGAACCAGATCCAGGAATAAAACTCGAAAATGGGGGCAGAGTTCCTGTCAATACCTGGGCAGCTTCTTTAGCAATGGAAGCTGAGTTTGGCAAATCCTTCCTCAAAGAGCTAGCTAAACTCGTCCCTAGCGAAGTATTCGCTGGCAACCTAGAATCGGCAGTCTATGTCGAATACTATTCAGAACCTAGACAAACTAGCACAACAACTTGGGAAATAGATGTAATTGCCACTCGTATTCTCCTCGATAACAATAGAGGAGAAGAAAGGATTGACTTCAACAAAACCTTCACCCTCAAAGCTGTTGAAGTCCCAGCCTCACCTCTAGAAAATAATGCTAATAAGGTAGAACAACTCATCTACCAAATGAGGTCGTCAGGACTGGAAATTCAATCTATTGTTAATTTTTATCCTCACCAGTAAACAAAAATAATTTATTTATTCTATATAAAAAATAACATTTAAAAATGCGAAACATGGAAAAAAATTACCCAAAACCGGAGAATACAAAAACAAACACTTACATTGATGAAGTTGATGAAAGTGAAAGTACTCAACCAAACCTTGACTCAACAGAAGAAAATGAAATTGCTGGCTACAACCCTGACGCTCCACTTCAACTCGACAAACAATACCAAATAGTCCAAGACCACGAACAACCAAAACCCAAACCTGCCTCAGAACGAGGGACACTTCGAGCTGGTATGGTACTGCTTATAACCGGAGGATTGATGCTGCTGGCACTAGGAATCTGGTTCATTATTCAGCCCAAGTCAGTCAAACAAGTAGCAGAAGAACCGACACCTGAGCCAACGCCCCTTATCCCTGAAGAAAAGCCTGATTTTCGCGCTAAGTTAGCACTCCAAGATCAGCAAAGAAAAAACCAGTCAGAGGTTTCCCCTTCCACCGAACGACCAGAGCCAAAAGAACCAAAAGAACCAGAAGTTAAACAAATAACACCAAAACCCCCTCCCAGTAGAACAGCTCAAATCTCCTATCCTTCTCCTCCTCCCCCTACGGTAGCGCGACAAGCGCCGCGTCCTGTTATCGCCACTCCTTCTACCCCTCCTCCAGTTTCTACTCCTCCCCTGCTATCAGAAGTTGAAGAAGTTGAAGAAGTTGACCCTTTTGAACAATGGAATCAACTTGCAGCACTAGGTCAAACCCGAGGTAAAGCAGATATCGCCCAAACTCAAGCAGAAACTACCAACACAGATAACCCCGCAGATAACCCCAAACCAGCACCCCAAGAAATCGCCCTCGTCAATATTGGCTATGAAAATGATTCCCCTAACGGGCTAAGTAGAGGTACAAGAGGAATTTTAAATCGTACAAGGGTTATTCAAACCACCGATACCAAGCAAGAAATCGCCTTCGGAACCTCGGCTCCCGGTGTAGTTTCCGTTCCCCTCATTTGGGACGAAGGGAGCGGCGAGCAACTCTACAATCGCTTTGCTGTCACCCTAACTGCTGATGTTCCTGCCACCGATGGCTCTGCTGCCTTACCAGCTGGGACAGTACTCATTGCCGAAACCCATATAGTTGGTGAAGGGAATCGCCTAGTACAAGCTAGCGCGATCGCTCTTGTCTATCCTAATCGCCAAGGTGAAATCCAGCAAGAGACAACTCCCCCAGGCACAATTTTAATTCAGGGCGAAAGCGGAGGACCCCTCATTGCCCAAGGTTACTTTGACCCCGGTCCAGACATTGCTAAGCAAGACTTACTGGTGAGTTTACTCTCAGGTATCGGACGGGTGGGCGAAGTCTTTACCGAACCCGAGCAAACCTCAACTTTCTTCAGCAGTACCTTCGGCGACTCCTCCAGTTCTACCGTTGTCCAAAGCCGAGAACCTCAAATTTGGTCAGCTGTCCTCGATGGTTTTTTCACTCCTTTAGCTGAGCGCATGGCAAACCGCTCTGACCAACAGATTGAACAACTATTAAGTCGTCCTAATATTGCTGTAGTCACCACTGGTAGTCCAGTCTCAATTACTGTCAATGGTTTTGTCAACATCCGCCGCTAAGAAGGTGTTTGAACAAGAAGCAGAGGTGCAGGGGGCAGGGGGAATGCCTTCAGAGCCCCTGTCGTGGAACGAAGTGGAACAGGGGTTCGGATCCCCCAATACAAGCCACTTGGCTTGTATTCAGGTGGGGTTTTCTGTGCAGGGGTGCAGGGGGCAGGGGGCAAGGGAGAGGGGAAATACAAGGGTCCCCCTGCTCCCAACTCCGGTCCCCCTTTTGCCTATAAGTGTCCCCCTGCTCCCCCTCTCAGGAACTCCCTTGCCTCTTGATGAAGGGCAAAGGCATTTTTTTTCCTTTTACCTTTTCCCTTTAACCTTTCCCTGTTCAAGGACTTAGCTTACCAATACTTGTCAAACAAGCTCTAAGGCTCATGTCAACTCCCCCTGCCCAAAACCAACTCCGAAAAATAACGCGACTTCCCAGACTCTCAGGGCTATCTCGCCTCTTGATCAATGCTAGTCCCCTGCTACTGGGCACAGCTTTTGCTGCTGTTAGCAACCCAACCCCAGCTACTGCTCAACAACTGGCAATTGGCTATCAAACCATTGGTCGAAACCAGGCGGCGCGAACCGCAATAGATGTTGAAGTTTACTCTGGTCGCGCCACTGCGATAGACTTTTCCCAAACTGATGAGGTCATTATTTACACTCTAATTGCAGACCCTTCCAGGGTTATTCTCAATACCGATGCTCAATTAGACAGCGGGAACGCTAAAACCTTATTTCTTCGACCTATCCAGCCCCTTGATTTTCCCGGAACCACCACCGCCCCTATTACCAATCTCATTATCAAAACCCAAAATCCGGCAGGTGTACAAAGAATTTACAACTTTCAAATTGTTCACAAGTTAGCTCCTCTTAGCAGCTTGGGGATTCAGATTGTTCCCTTTACAGCTACAGGTGCAAAGCCAACCTTAAACCTTGGTGCCAACCGCACCGCCACCCTTGACGAAATCGAGATAGGATTACAAATAGCTATCGGCAAAGGCTATACAGAAGCCGATGACCCAGTTGTCTTTGGGGTGCGACAGTTTTTAGCCCTAATCCGCAATCAAGAGTTATCCATTGAAGAGGCTGCAACGCAGGCTGGAGTAGAACTGGCGGTTCTTGTCGAACTCGGTAAAATTGCTAAAGAGAGGTTGGCTTTGGTAGTTAGTGACATTAGCCTCCCCGTCTCTAGACCAGAAACGCTGCCTCTATTGAGAGAATGGTCGAAGATACCTGTGGAGAAGTTATGCCGGTGAACGCCACTTCCCAGCAAGACTCCAGGGAACAGGAATGCCTAATACTAAAGTTGTAGATCGTCTGAGGCATAGAACAAACCTTGACCCAGGGACTCTGGGGGAAAGAAATAGCCTGTCAAGTCGGTAAGAAAGATGCGATTAAGGGATAGATCACCCGAAAAAAATCGCTCTCCCATAGGCATGACAGAAGCAATCATAGAGTCGCAAAATAGCATCAAACGATCGTCTCAATTTTTTCAAGTTGCAGGGCAAGGTGAGAAACCAAACAAACATCAAAGCCTGCACAACAGAAGGGAAGATTTCCTGGTGGGGCTTTGAGAGAAAATTCTAGGTCAAAGTAATTTTTCCAAATTCCGTTTCCTCGCCAACCGACTGTTTCAGCAAAGCGACTGTAAATTTCTCTGTTATACTTTCCTGGATGGTTGCCCGTATCTATATAAATATTTCTTTGGACGCTAAAACCAAAACGACCTGATGAATGCTCTTGCCACAGTTGATCAATAATACCAAGGTCTTGGAGAGGAAAATTTTTAATCGCTGACTCATCTAGCCAACCCTTATCTATTCTGTTAGTAATTTTTAGCATCAGATATTTAGTTTCCAAGTCGGCTTCTTTCCAGTTTCCTGCTTTCAGAAGCCTATTCAGTCTGTTGTATTGAGAGCTCGGTGGAAAGATATCATATTCTGGACTTCTTTGATTACTCTCACACCAATAGCATTCACCATAGGCTTTACTGTACCAGTGGCTACTATAGTTTTCACACTGTACCAAATCATCAATTGCCACTTGCAAAGCATTTGCCCAATCTATTGCTGTAGGTCGTAATTTTGGGTTGCGATGTCCCTGATTGAAACATTTTAGGAAGCACTCTTTAATTCGAGGGTGAATGATGTCGATAGGAATAGTGGTTTTTCCCGGTTGAATTAGACTTTTACTAGCATAAGGCCAAAAACATTGACGGATTAAATCATCTATTCCTGGAGAGTCTCCATCACCCAGCCAATGTCCTTTAAAAGGATGTTCTCGAAATAAAAGATGATAAATAATAACTGCTAGTCTGAAGTTATCATGAGCAGTATTTTGGTTATTGCTTGCAAAGTCTTTTCCTAACAGTTCAGGGGGAGTTAAACCTTCCGAACCAACCAAACAGCGATAGATTTCACTAGTATCAGAATTGCTTATTTGGAAAGAATCCGTATCAATTATTGAAGGTAAAGCTTGCTCGTTAACTAAGATATTTTGTGGCTTCATATCTCCTACCACATAGCCTTCAGCATGAAGGGATTGGATAATCAGGGCAAGATTTTTAGCTGTCAGATGAAGGAATTGCCAGTCAATTTGCCACTCTAAT
The DNA here is from genome assembly GCA_010692425.1 of Symploca sp. SIO3C6. GTDB lineage: Bacteria > Cyanobacteriota > Cyanobacteriia > Cyanobacteriales > Coleofasciculaceae > SIO3C6. The sequence continues at coordinate 21,575 of JAAHHJ010000040.1, forward strand.
TCAAGATTCAGGCGTTTGCGAAGCGTTGGGTGGTAAACGTTAGTCAGTTTACTTCCTCCAATAAACTGCATTAAAAAGCCTACTACCTTACCCGAACTATCCTCTAATAAGTATTGTGGCCAACTGAGAGATACATGATTTTTGTGCAAGTGATAAACAGTAGGTTGATGAACTACCATCACCTCTAGCTTGTTCTGGCGTTCAGGTAAATTTTTAATCTGTTCTGGAGTTTTTTGGTGATAAATTTTTGCCAAATAATTCTGGTTATTTTTCTTTAAAACTTCACCAGTTACTTGCCAAATTTCAGCCTCACCGCTGGTGGTAATTAACCGTTCTTTTAAAATATCTCTATTTAAGACAAGCCTGTAGCTATGTTTCTGTTGTACTTTTTCCGGGGTGAGGGCATCAAGAAAGCTAGGGATTTGGTCTATGATTTCCTCATAATTTTTATGAGGGATCGGTATCTCAACTGAATTAGCTGTTTTTTTTTCTTTTTCTGTCGATTTTATAATCTTTGATTCTTGAGTAGCTTTAATGTCGGTAAATTTTTTAAAATAACTAACCCCACGGTAACTAAGGTTTATTTTGTTTTTCAGTATCAATGGTTCTTTTAATTGGTGCAATCGCCAAGGATTTCCGCGATACTTACCAGCTGATGTGCTTTCAGTTACTTGAACGATAGGTGTATTGTATTTATAACTCACTCCTCGGTATGTCAGTTTTATTTTTTCGTTCTTCTCCTGAGAAGAAAAATAATTTATTCTCCATTTATTAAAAGTATAAATATTAATAATTAATTTGTTTAGTATTTGATTAAATATTCTCATGAAAACTTATAACTGAAGTTTGTAGAAGCATATAAGTAAAGTTTTATCATCATCTGTGCGAGATTGGAGGCGTTTTGAACTGAGAAATTGGCTCAGGTATTCTTTATCTTCTTTGGGGTTATTAGTTTGTTCTATATAGGTTTCAAGTGGCTTAAAGAAAGGGGCAAAAGGTAACCAATTACGCAGATTGATGGAAACGCTTTCTAATCCATCAGTAGAGGCACAAATAAATCGCTGTTTTCCTGGTAATGTATGCACCTGCATTGTTGCTAAGGCATTTCTGGAAGTTATGAAAGTAGTTTCATTGACAAACTCTCCTTTATCGGGATGAAAGAATAACTGATAAGATGGTTGATCATACAAACGAGTGACGAGAAAACCATCTCCAATTTGCATAGCAGATATCCAGTCAGGAGTGGCAACAAAGGCGATGAGAGTACAAGCAAATTCATTTAAAGAACATTGTTCTTTAAAAGCTTTTTCTTGGAGGCTAGTTCTAACTTTTTGAACTCCCTCATAAAAAGTCTGTTTGGCAATTTTTGCAGTCAACTGATAAGATTGTTGACTGAACTTTTTTTTGAATTTATGCAAATAATCAAGTATTTCTTTGACAGCTAACTTAGCTCCTTGAGCAGAATATTTGGCACTACCAGCACCATCAGCTACAGCTCCAATAATCAGTTTATCAACAAGACAATATTCTCCATAATCTTGGCAAGGTAAGTCATGTCTTTGATGCCAGATACCTGTTGAAGAATGACAAGTTGCTTTCCAAATCATCAATTTCGCTCACATCTTAACTAATAATCTTCTCCCAACCGCTAGTGGGAGGAAGTGGTCTTTTGTCTCCTATTTTCCCGGCTGAAACTTGTTTGACCGATGCACTTAGCCATTTAAACAGAGATTGAAAATCTAAACCTTTAAGTTGTTTAGGGGAACGTTCAACAGGAGCAATTTCGCTCAAGGTTTCCATATCTGCACCTTGTACTCCAACCGTAAAGAATAATAATTTGCCATTGGCTTCCGCTTTTCTTAATCTTATCGCTGCTTCTTGCCAAGTATCGGTAGGTGCTCCATCGGTGATTAAAAATATCCAAGGTCGATAATATTGAATATCATTGTTCCTGTAGGTTTCTTTACGTTCTTCTAATAAATTTAAGGCTTTTTCAATGGCTTGTCCAATGCTCGTTCCTCCCGATGCTGTAAGTTTTTCGGGAGTAAACTGCTCGACTGCGATAAAATCCTGAACTACTTTAACCTCACTGTCAAAAGTAATCACTGCTACTTCTACTCTTAAAGCAGCCAGTTCATCTTCCATGACACTTGCTTTAAATATCTTCACCCCCTGGTTTAATTCAGTAATGGGGTCTCCGTACATGGAACCAGATGTATCTAGCAAGAGAATAACTGGACAACGGTTTTCAGGATTGTCAATAAATTCTGGTTCTGGTAATCCAACGGGCATGATTAACTCCCTAGTTTTCCTCGTGATAGGTAAAGCGAATTTCAATTCTGCGCCGACTGGGATTTTCTTTGGCACTAGAAGTGGCTATTGTACCGTCAGTATTATAAAGCTGTGCAGCAGAGTAAGCTCGAAACATTGGTTTGTTGCCCAGTCCCTTTTCTTTAAAAAATTGAATCATTTCTTCTTCTTTTTGAAGGGCTTTAATTATTGCTAATGCTCTCATTAGTCCTAAATCAGTATTAGAACCAGCCTTCAGAGAGCCAATCCTTCTATTCTCATTCCCAGCTACTACATTCAATCGCTTATCCAAATTAGAAATTCCCTTAAATTCAACTCCATCTGTATGACCGATAACTTCAATGATATTGACTTTATAATTCTTAAAACGCTCCTTTATTTTAGGAACTACTGTATCATGGATAAACTGTTCTAATTGAGGTGTTAAATTAGCTTGACCCAATTTAAAAGCATATTTACCTGTATTTTGGATAGTGATGTTAGGAGGGAATTTATGTTTTGTTTTAGCCTCTACAAGTTCTCCTTGAAGTCTTTGATTTGTCTGCTGGTAAAATATCAATACAACAAAAAATACGAAGGCAATAAACGAGAATATCTCTGCATACTTAAGTTGTTTAGAGTTCATGCGCTTCTCTTCATTTTTTCTTTAAGAATATATTTGAGCAGTTCTTCTAGTTGCTGAATGAGAGCATCTGTGTTTTTTAGGTAATTAGCAGTAGTGCGTGCAGCTTCTGCTGTTTCTGACAAATTATCCGCAGTGTTTTGAGCAAATTGCGTTGTATTTGACATAGATTCCGCTACCTTTTGACTTTCAGATTGTAAGTCTTCAAAGCTTGTAGATAGAGAGTGAGAGTTTTCCTCAATAACTGAACCAAGCTGATTAAAAACACGAGGAAGCGTAGAATAGGATTGCTCTTCAATCACCGAATTGAGCTGATTAAAGGTATGGCGAAGAGATTGAGATTCATCTTCTAACATTGAGTTAAATTGATTGAAAGTTACTAAGATTAATTCATTGTATTCTCCTATTTGAACAACCAATTTATTGAGTTTGTTATCTAATTCTTGACTATTCTGTTTATAGAAATCAAGAATTTGAGATTGGTGCCCCTGTAAAATGCTTGTTTGTTTGTTTTTAAATTCTCTGATTTCCTGAGAATAGTTCTTTAAGGCATGTAAGAGATCTAAGTTAGCTTGATCGACTGAATATTTTTCTTGTTCTGCTATCTCACCACCGAACAACCAACCCATAATACTTGTCAGCAAGGCGCTACCCATAGGAAAAAGCAAATTATGAAGATCCTGGAGATTATCGACGTTAATTTGTCTAGTCCCCAATAAACTCATGGCGACTGAAAAGCCAATTAAAGTATGTAGATACCCTGCTGTTTGAATTCGCTCTCCAGCATAAAGTTTAACCGAGGGTGTTGTAATCTGGTAGCCTAAATAAACTAAAATAGATAGGTGGCATAACCCTTCTATTAACAAAAGCCAAGTTTTTGGGGGTTCAACATAGATAATTATACCACCCAATACAATAGCTAGTATCACCCCGCCTATGTAAACAGTGGAAAACCATTTTTCACTTATCTTATCGCTTTTAGTCATCTCTATTTTGGGTTGAATTAGTTACAATATTTTCTCTACTGTGAATCAGGTATTAACAAGTTGACATCCTCCAGATGGGAGGGGTGAATATTAGGAGCATTAATCCCTCAGATAACTTGAGATTAAACAGGATAAGAGACAAGAATACAGACAGTTGAAGACTTGTCTCATCTGAATCATCATTCCTCCTTCCTACTTTTAAATTTCATAGTTTTTATTGTCCTTTAAGTCCATCTACCCTTGCCCATTCCGTAATAGGAGGAAGTTTAACCCCACTACCTACTTGGCTACTAGAAACTGCTTTGAGTGCATTAGCAAGCCAGTGGAATAATTCCCGAAATTTTAAACCATTGAGCATCACAGGTGGTGTTTGAGGAAGAGCAACTTGTCTCAGTCTAATCATATCTGCACCCTGAACAGCGACTACAAAAAATTCAAGTTGATGGGCTTGAACAGTTTGCCTGATACGCTGCGCTCCCTTTTGCCAATTATCAGTTGGTGGGCTACCTATAATTAAAAACAACCAAGGTGTGCGATACTGAATGTTATTTTTCTCATAACTTATCTTGCGATTCTCTACTGCGTTGAGTGCTAACTCAATTCCTTTTCCCATAGCAGTTTCACCTTCTGCTGAAAGTTGTGGTAGAAGAAATTGGTGAATGGGAACAAATTCTTGAATGGTTCGCCCATTACTATTAAATGTTGTGATCGCGAGATCAAGGTATTGGGCTACCTTGGGGTCTTCTTCTACTTCCCTTTTAAAGGCAGCAATCCCAGCGTTTAAGTAATTAATCCTTTCACCAGACATCGAACTAGATGTATCGAGTAGTAGCATCACGGGAATACGAGGTTCAATGACTTGATTTGATCGGTCTTGCGGGTTAACGGATGCTATCAATTGGTTAGAGTTACACTGTGGTGGCTCTGAATGACTAGGTTGTGGATTGGGATTTGACTGACCTAAACCGAATTGATTAAGTAGATTAGGATTTGATTGACCACCTAATAAACCTGAAAGCTGTGTTATCAGAAATCCAATAGGACTCCCTAAACCACTAAAGCTATCACTACCCATAAACATTGGTAGTTTCATATCGCCTAGCGCCTTAGAAAGTACCTTCATTTTTTCGACATCATTAGATTGAGTAGTCATTGCCGCCTGCATCAATGCTTGAGCCCTGGCAATTTCCACATCTTTGGATGCGTCAAGTTTGGCTAGCTCTGCATAGAGTTCATGCCCCAGTTTCTCTATCATGTTCATCTGCTCTGTATTGACTCGGCTCAGAGCTTGCTGATATTGAGCTTCAATTTCCTTTCTCTGTCGCTCTGCATCTATATCGACTTGTTTTCTCTCTTTGTTGACTTGCGTCTCTAATGCCGCTTGCTGACTACGCTGTTCTATTAATGCTTCTTGAGTTTCCTTCTGTAGTTCTAAATCCTCTCTTTTTTGCCTGCGATTCTCTTCAAACTGCTTACGCTCACCTTCGCGCTGTATTTGAGCAATCTTAGCCTTATTTTCTTCCTTAGCGATGTCAATAGCCGAGTTGGCCTTCTCTGTCGCTAGAGTGAGTTGTTGACGTTCATTTGCTACAATAGTTTGCCTTTTAATTGTCTCAATCTCCAGCTGGGCGATTTTACTATCTCTTGGATTTTTTGTTAATTCATCAGGAAGGTAAATTTCACCCATCAAAGTTTGAAGAGCTTGTACTTTAAAGGCTTCGAGTTCTTTCTTAATGTAACCTGCGGCCTGTTTTTGTATCTCACCTCTATCTTCTTGGAAGTCTAGCGCCTCGTACTCTTGGGCAGCATTGAGAAAGTAACTCCTAACCGTTGGTTCTAATCTTTCGTCTATAAGTTCATCTATAGCTTTCTTGGTAGAAGCAACATGACCAAGCATGGCAGGAGCATCTTCTTCCTTCACCTGAATGATCTGGGTTACCTCTACTTCAAAACTAAAGCCATTCTTATCATGTACCTGCACAGCAGGAGAACTTTTGTAAACATGAGACTCTTTGTAATCTGATGATTTTGACCATTTGAGTACCAGCTCAGAGGTGGGAACAAGTACCACATCTTGTGCCCTAGTATTGATGGGATATTTACCAGGAAGCAGTGGTTTTTTCCAAATCCCTTTATATCCAGGCTCAACTAATTGATTATAACCTTCTGGTTTGGCTCCGATATAGGATTTGATCACTCCAACATGACCATTCGGGACTTCGGTTATTGGAACTTGCTCAACTTTGACAAACCAAGGATTCAAATTCCAATTACCGGCAGGCAGAATTTCTTCTTGTAAACCTTGTTGTCCACCACAATCGATAAATTTCTGTCCGTTTTTGAAGTTTTCATGTCCAGGAATAACCGAGCCAGCAATTTCACCTTTTCCCAGAGCTTTGCCATCGTAGGTTGTCACCAAACCAATTTTGTCATCGTCAATGGTAGTGACTCGCAAATCTTCAGGTTTCATGTCGTATTCGGTAGCATTGGCAGGGGTAATAATGGTAAATAGATCAGCATGAATCCGGTATTTGCCAGCAGTGAGGAAGGATAGCTGTTTCCCCTTCTGTCCACCATTTTCCAGAAAAGCTTGGGCATCCTGAAAGTTCTTGCATTCTACAGTTTTTCCTAAAGTCTGTTCTCGTTGAAGGGACTGACCATCGTTAGCAATAACTAATCCAAGATCATCGGGACCAATCTGAACTATTTTCTCTTGGCGAATGCTAAATAACTCGGTATTGATATAGTAAGTTCCCTCTGGAAGAATTAATAGCTGTTTACCTCTGTGACCACCATTATCAAAAAACTTCTGTGCATCTTGAAAGCTGTCACAATCGACAATTTCACCAAACATTTGGGTTTGTTCTAAAGGAGCTCCATCTTTAGCTTCAACAAGTCCAATTTCATCCGAATTAATTCTAGTTGCTGGCACTATATTAATGCAAAATAGCTCGGTGTTAATCTGATATGTGCCAGCAGTCAGGATAGCTAATTGTTTACCTCTTTGACCACCGTTATCAAAAAAATTTTGTACGTCTTGAAAATGATTGCATTCGACAACTTTACCAAAGGAAAAGAAGTTTTTTTGCTCTGGAGAAGCACCGTCTTGGGCTTCGACAAGTCCAATTTCCTCTGGAGAAATATGGATTACTTTTTCTTTACGAATGCTAAATAGAGCGCTATTAATATAGTAAGTACCAGTCGTTAGGATAGCTCGCTGTTTGCCTTTCTGACCCCCTTGTTTCAAGAAAGCTTCCCCATCCTGAAAGTTATGGCAATCAACAATCTTACCAAAAGTTTGACCTGGTTTGAGAGGAGACCCATCCCTAGCTTCAACTAGTCCAATTTCATCTGAATCAATTGTGGTAACTGGTACTATTTCAACACTAAATAAATCCGTATTAATCTGATAGTCCCCTTCTTTGAGGATAGCGAGTTGTTTACCATTTTGACCACCTTGTTCTAAAAAAGTTTGTCCATCCTGAAAATTATTACAATCAATTACTTTGCCAAATATTCGCTCTGATGGTAAAGATTCACCATCTTTAGCCTCAACTAGCCCAATGTTTTTGGAGGGGATATTAACTGTTGACACCTTGCGAATACTGAAGAAATCGGTGTTAATTTGGTAGTTGCCTGTGGTTAGAAAAGCTAGCTGTTTACCCTTCTGTCCGCCGTTGTCCAGAAAGGCTTGTGCATCTTGAAACTTGTTACAATCAACCACCTTACCAAAGGTATTACCAGGTTCTAAAGCCGCTCCAGCTGTTGCTTCAACTAAACCTATTTCATCCGAGGAAATTTTAGTAATTGGTTGCTTGTGAACACGGAAAAAATAAGTATTAATATAATAGGTGCCAGTATTTAGAAATGATAACTGTTTGCCCTTCTGACCCCCGTTTTCCAGAAAGGCTTGTACATTTTGAAAGTTGTTGCAATCGACCACTTTGCCAAAGGTTTGTCCTTGGAATATAATTGTTCCAACCAGAGCCTCGACTAATCCAATTTCGTCTGAATTAATCTTGATCGACTCTTCTTTATGAATCTGAAATAAATCAGTGTTGATTTGATAGTTACCTGTTCTCAAGATGGACAACTGTTTGCCCTTCTGACCCCCGTTGTCTAGAAAGGCTTGCGCATCTTGGAAGTTGTCGCAATCAATCACCCGAATAAAAGACTGTCCAATTTCCATAGGAGTGCCATATTGCGCCTTAACTAATCCAACTTCTCCTGGGGAAATTCTAATTGCCTCTACCTTACGAATCTGAAATAAATCAGTGTTGATTTGGTAAACTCCAGGCATTAAAATTGCTCTTTGTTTTCCTTTTTGTCCTCCATTTCTAAGAAAAGTTTCTGCGTCCTGAAAATTATCACAATCGACTACTTTTCCCAAGCCTTGCCCTGCAGGCATGGGTACTCCGTCCTGAGCTTCAATTAAACCAATTTCTCCTGGTTGAATATTAGTCAATTTTCCTTTAGTAACTTTAAAAATATCAGTATTTATCTGGTAAGTTCCCTCATTGAGAATTGCTACTTGTTTCCCTCTCTGACCGCCATTGTCAAAAAACTTTTTTATATCCTGAAAATAGTCACAAATCACCCTTCTCCCAAATACTGATCCAGGTTTGAGAGGAACTCCATCTTGAGCTTCAACTAAACCAATTTCGCCCGCCTCAATCCATGTTAATGAGTCCTTACGAACCCTAAATAACTCTGTATTAATCCGATAACTACCAGTCGTTAAGATTGCTTGCTGCTTACCCCTCTGACCCCCATTTTCCAGAAAAGCTTTTTCATCTTGGAAGTTGTCACATTCAACCACTTGACCAAAGGTTCTTCCTCGTGATTGATTGTCACCGTCTCTAGCCTCAACTAACCCAATTTCATCTGGCAAAATATTAACGATTGGTTCTTGGCGAATTTCATACATCCAAGACCAGTACCACAAATGTACGCCAGGACTTAGTGTATCAGCTTGAACACCTGCTTCTCCCTTACGGGCAATCAGTTGACCAGTTGGAATCGGAGTTCCCAAAGTCTTGATCACAATCCCCACTTCACCCTGGCGAATCCTAACCAGTCCCAGAGTTGCCTTTGGTCGCCAAATGGCGAGTGCTATTATTACTATAAATACACCACCGATTAGGAAAATTGAGACAGGAGCAGTCTGCATATAAACTATCTCTAACTGTTTTTCCTGATCGGTTATATTTTTTTTGCTATAATCTAGAGATGTTTTTGGGGTTGGAAGCTCACTAAGTAGCACGGTTCGAGTTGAATCTGGTGCTAATGTTGTTTTCTGGAGATTCCTGAAAATTAAACTAGAGCTTACTGTTACTAATCCTAGTAATACTGCTAATTTTAAGTAAAATCTTTGATATTTCATGGTTATATTCCTAGAAGCAAGGCAGAAGGGAAGATAATTTCAGTCATTTAACGCAAAAACTATTAACAAGCCTCAATGACACTCTAAAATCTTTGGAAAGTTTGAGAATGCTAAGTATTTTGCTTCTATTTCTCAGAGTTTATATCAAGTTTATGCAAAATGGCAACTAAAATAATTAATGTTAATTATTGATAAGTAAGGCAGAGGGCTCCAAGGGCCAAGGCACAAGGGAAGAGAATTTTTAACTCTTAACATTTATTGACATACTGTCGTTTATTTTTGTCTACTTACTGATGACTGATAGATCATTAACTAAATATCAGTCTGCAAGCAATTTTCTGCACGAGACCAGAAACCAATTAAATGCCTCTGCCATGACTGCAAATCAACCTCTTGAGTACCCAGCGACTTCAAAGATGGCAAATGCCCTTCTGGAGCATTTGAGGAAAAAGCGAATTGCTCGTATCTCAGCCATTCCTCGTTCACCTGCCAACCGACGCGAGAAGCAAATCTACGAAAAATTTCGCCACGAATTTGATCTGGTTGCCCCCCTATGTTCCGCCAGATTTGTTTCTGTACACTGAAGCCAAACTTGCTGCTGCTGTAGGTTATCCAGAGTTTATCTATGTCACTAAGAACTGAGCAGGGGAATTCTCTAATATCTTTAGAGCGCAACCAACCCCACTCTCTTCGCTCAGCAATGTCAAGTATAATCCTCAAGGTTTCTTGGTCAGCTTCTTGCCATTCTCCTGCTGCTAGGAGGTTACGAAGTTGAGTATAGTCAACTCCTTGTTCAAAGAATGGCTGAATATTGGATTCAGATTCAATAAATACATTGTTTGGAGTTTCCTCTTGAGGAGGGGAAGTATGATTACCTTTGACCAGTAGTTGAGGTGTTAAATATTCTGGTATCCCCATCATGCTAATTCCATTACAGCCCAGTTTGTAGGCGAACTCATAAGACTTACCAGAGCCTAATCCATCATACAAGCCAACAACGAATTCAATCGCTGCTCTATCCTCAATCGCCTTACTCATCCCTATTACATAGTTAATGTGTTGAGCGATTACCTCAGCCTGCACTACTGAATAACAGGCATTAAGAACAACACATTCGACTTGATCAGAAAACAGTTCAAACAATTCTGCCAGAGCCTCACCATCAATTAAGTTTATCTGACCTGTTTCCTCTTCAAATATTAGACCATCTTCCCCTGCTCCATGACCTGAGAAGTGAACAATATTCGGTTCGTAGTCCAGTATGGCTCTGCGTATATCTCTAGGGCGTACCGCTTCTATTGTCTCTATCTCATAGTGGTCAAACTTTTTTGAACGCTTCAGTCCTTCTTTGATCTCACGCCTCTCCTCATCCAGTCGCAGTTGAGATGTCCCCCTGGGATTAGCTGACAAAATTAAAATTTTCCGAGGTGGGGGTGGAGGAGGCAGTATGGGATCTAGTTTTGGTTCAGGTGGATTGATTGAAGGGGGTTGAGAGTTAATGATCTTGAGGAGACGCTGAGCAACTTGATAGAGAACTGTATCTTGTTCATATTCTGGCAAACTGCTCAGAGGTTTGGTTGTCGGAACTTGGATATCGCTCAAGGATAATTCCCTGATTCCTCCTTGTGGATTGGGATACTGAAACTTAGTTTCTCTCCACATACATGGGCGCAGAATTATCGGCAGAATCGCCACGCCTTCGTCCTTGGACTTTTTGAGCAACACTGGCAGTTCACTATTGCGAATGTACCTGGATGCTAGAAAAGCTGGACTGACTAGCAAAATAGCTGCCTTAACCTGCTCTAGTGTCCTCTGAATCCTGTCGTGCCAATTCTCCCCCAGTTCAATCTCTTGATCTGACCAGATATCGACCTGCTCCTGAAGTTCTAGGGGTGCAAGATGCTCTATCAGCCTGTCGAGCCAACGCTTGCCAGACTCTGAACTTTCATTATCCTTATGCGCATAGCAGATGAATATCCGAGGGGTATTACCCGATTCCGTCATCTTTTTCCCCTCAGTAACTCCTGTCACCAGCACTTGTGACCTTCTGTTGGTTCAACTTCTCTGCGATTGCCTCTCTGACAAACTCTCACCAGTCCTCCCCCTGAAATCGCAACTGTTTCATCATCTTCTCGGTTATCCGCAGAACGAACTTGCACCTTAATGGCTCTTCCCGGCTAGACTTGATTTGATACTGCTTCAGCAGTGGATTCCCGCCTGGTCTGGGCATTTTCCTTTCTTAACCGTTCCCTAACTGTTATAGCTAGTCTTCCTTCAATTCGCCACCGAAGCAATTACCAATCTTTATCAAACTGCTCTAAGTTTCCACCCAATGTGGAGTTTGTAGGTGTTGTAGGTGCATTTGTAGAATCTTCACCTACAACCAGATTCCCCCTCTGCTCTAAATTTCCGCTAAGCGGTGTTCGTAAATTTTCCAAATTGAACGCTCGCTATAAGCACAGCGGTGGGCGAGAGCAGGAATCAGCGCCGAGATTTGAGATTGGGGTAAATCCTGGGCAATTAAGGCATCAATTTCTTGGAGCAATTGCTCGGCATTGAGGGGTGTGAAGCTTGGGTGGTTGACAATTTTGCCGCTATCTGCATTGTCATCAGCATCAGAGGACGCGGGGACATTTTCAGCCGGTTCTCCCTGCCCCAGAAACATCTCTTCTTCCTGCATCAAAGAAGCGGCAGCTGCGCAATGCTTAAAATCTGACCAACTATAACCAGCATCTATAGCATTACTAACATCCCAGCCTTTGAGGGAACACTTATCAGGCATCGGGACTTGAGCAATTCGACCCCTACCAGCTAAAGCCAGGGCTAACTTTTTCGCCCCCTCATCCCCAGGACGAGTGCCATCAGCTTTGGGTTCGTCATTGCGGTCATAGAAAATAGTAACCTCTCCTGGGAGTCGTTCTAATTCTTCTGGTTTAGGGACGCTGCCACACCCAGCCGTAGAACAAGCGATCGCTATTTTATCTGGTTGTTGACGAGCCAGCTGCGCCAGACGAATAGCATCCCATTCCCCCTCACAAAACCAAGTTTCGCTAGCATCGGGAGGCAGGTGGGTAAACCAGACTGTAGCCGGAACCCCAAATTGAGACCATTTTCCCAGATAGTCTGGTCGCTTTGGATCCTTTAACCAGGGCGCAACCCGCTTTTTGACGTAATAGCGTCCTGGGCGATGGGGGATGGGAATGAAGATACAAATAGCTCCATAGATTTCCTTTTGGTGGGGCTGGTTTTCATTGGCAATGATGACCCGACGCCCCAGTCCCAAATTCAAGCGAGTGATATCAGCTTTGTCAATCCCCCGTGAACAGAGCCAGTCTCTTGCTTGTTGAGCGTCTTGGCTGTTTTCATGAATAAGTCGCCCCACCATGTACTCAACGCCATCTTGAGCCACTGTGTAATCCGTAGGGGGAGAATTCTTCTTCTCCGGAAGCTCTAAATGCTTGGGGAAACCTCCTCCCAAACCCTGTCCAGGAGGAGGCGCGCCTAGTGCTTCTCGAATCTCAGCCGGAGTGCAGCCGCGAAAGCATTTATAACCGTACTCGGAATTGGAAACCAGACTCAGGGTTTTGTCGGAGTGTCCTTTACTACAGCAGGGACAAGGAGCACGACCCTTACTATCGAACTCAACCCATTCACGAATTTGAAACCTTTGGTAATTGTAATATGCCATTAGCACCACCTCTAAACGTAAGGACTGTAGAGGTCGGAGTCAGGGCGGGGTGAGAGCATCAAAGGGGAAAATCGGCATTCAGCAACACCTGCTATATACACCCACTACCAAAAATTGCTAGACTAAACACCATAAACTGTCAGTCAGCACTGCTTTAAGTGCTGCTGCGAGTCTCAAGGTTGGTTCAACCTAGTGACCCCAACAACCATAACAGCCCAAGGAAAAGTGTCAAAGATTTACAGCTCACCACACTTTCACCTCTAACTCTCTGTGATGGTTGGACTCCGAACTCTTCGGAATAAATTATGGATTTTGAACTAGTAGTTTCGCTTGCGTTGTCAGCGCAGGCGAGCTCTTTTCTTTAATGCTGCCACCTCCTCAAGACTGAACGGATGCTCCTGAAGATAACACGCCATCCAGCGCAATCTCAAGGGGGCAAAATCGCCTATACACGGGATTCACAGGTAACTTATACGCCGGCTTCACAGGTAAAACTATACGCCGGCTTCACAGGTCAATCTTTAAAAACAATGCTGTGTCTAGCTTTTAAAATTGAAGCCTCAAAAACTATACGCCGGCTTCACAGGTAAAACTATACGCCGGCTTCACAGGTAAAACCGGGAGTCTATACGCCGGCTTCACAGGTAAAACTATACGCCGGCTTCACAGGTAAAACCCTCAAAATCATACGCCGGCTTCACAGGTGTTTGTTGAGATTTGTTACGTTTTGGGTCTAGGGAAAGGGTAAAAGGGAAATTATTCTAACCTTTCCTCCTTCCCTGTTAACCTCTAAACTTCAAGTGGGTCATTGGATAAAAAAGGTGAGTAAAGAAGAAGCGGCTTTTCCTGTAGACGGACAACTGCTGATGGTGTTACCCAGAGCAGGAGCCTCAATCAGAAACCCTGACGTGCAACTGCCAATTCTGCGCACCGATGCCAATGGTTATTATTTGGAAATGCGAGTTGATGCGGACCCTGAAGAAGAGGGGGAAGTAGCAGTAACTCGTCGCGTCCTCCTGAATAATCTCTCTGAGTCGGAGTGGGCACAACTGAAGAAACAGTATGATAATTTAGATCTCAATGCCTGCACAGATCAAGGACTCAACAAAGCCTTAGAGAAAATTTCAGATCGCCGGATTCAGCGCTTGTTCGTAGCCTTGCTGACCTTTTTAAATCCCAGACAAGTTGCCATTGTGCTGTTTTTGTACAAGGAAACTGCCTCTAGGGGCAACAGTCCTCTGGTTTCTTTTCGCTCCAATGACCTCCTCGAGAGCTTAGGTTATAAGCGCACTAAAGATGGCGGCTTTACTGCTAGAATGCGCTCTCAGCTTAACCAGGATTTGGTTGCCCTGCACAGAACCGAACTTGTGTTCGCCCAATCCCTAAACAAAGGTAAGCAGGTTGGCGCTAAAGTTACCATCAAAAGTATCCTCCGCATCCGCGATTACGAAATTGATAATGTGCCCCGCAACTTTGACTTAGCCAAGGCAGCTGATTACACCTATGAATTGGCTGATGCTTACACGGTGGCGCTGGAATTTTTTGACGGACCTTCTCGTACAGGAGATTACGTGCTGTTTCCTAACAGCATTGAGGCGCGTCAGAAGTCGGGGGGGAATGCAAAACATGACTACAAGATGAAGCTGCTAGTGTATCTGGTCAGCCGTATGAAATGGGATAAGCTTTCAGATGGACAATATCTGCTGATTTCTAAACGGTATCTGCTCAAAAACCTCGACTTACTGGGAAGTAACAACTCCCGAAACCATCAAATCCTTTGGCGGACGATTAAGCAGTTAATAGGAGAAGGCTACATTCTGAAGGCTCAAGAGTTACCAGGCAAGCGCAAAATGACCAAGATTCAGTTTCAAATTAATCCGGAAAAATTACGCTGTCGGTAAACTTTAATAACATTTAACTTAATGTCGCAAACCGATGACAACTCTTAATGCCAAGAATCTAACCCTAGATGAAGTCCATCGTCTTTTTAACTTTCAAAAACAAGATAATAACTCCTTGGCATCTTTATTATCCCTAGAACCAATAACAGAGTTGGAACAGCAAGAACTTGCGCAAACTCGTCAGGAATTTGATAATCACCTGACGTCAACTGCTGCTTCAGAAGGACAGGTTAAATTAGTGGCGATTAGTCCCCTACTGCGATTAGCTGGTTTCTATCGCTATCCTCTCCAGGTTATTGTTGAAGAAGGAATTGCCCGCATCAACATCACTGATGAAGGCACTATCGTGACTGGGAGGCTGGATATTTTAGCCATTCATAAAGCTCGACAGGTAAGGGATAATGTTCCTTTTTGGGTCTTAGTTATTGAATCTAAAAATAGTTCAGTTTCCCCCTCAATCGGCTTGCCTCAGTTACTATCTTATGCTTATAAAAGCTTGGAATATCAAGAATCAGTCTGGGGATTGGCAACCAACGGAGAGCTTTATCGCTTTGTCTATATTCAAGCTGGTAATCCCCCTACCTATCAGTTGATGCCTTTTTTGGGCTTGACAGATTCTGAATCCTCAATTGATTTGCTACAGGTTCTCAAGGCCATCTGCAAGCTACAGCAGAACTCCGACGAAGTTTAGTTAGTAGAGGCAGGGGGGAAGGGAGCTTCTGTGCAAGGGAGAAACCCCATAATTTAACAAGAAGGTAGAAGTAGAAGTAGAAATAGAAGGGCTCCAGGGCAGAAGGAATCTGCCGAAAGTACTTCTGGTTGTTTGCGGAGTATGCGCGGAGCGTGTAGGGAGCAAGGGTTGAAGGGGAGACAAGAAGCCAACTCAAACCCAACACATTGCATACTTCTAACTTCTAAGTAGGGAACACCGAAAGAATCTACTTACATCCTTGTTACATCCTTGGTGATGAAATTTTTTCATCAGGACTGCCTCCTGCCCTCTGCCTTTTTCACAAGCGTCGAACCTTCTTAATGATAGAATGCGCTTGCGATAAGTTTTATTTCCGCAAGCGAAGATTCCATGAGCAACCTGATAGAAACCTCCCCCTCAAACCCCTTAGCTGCCATCGCCAATCGGGACTTACTGGCGCAGTTGCTCTCAGATAAGCGTTCGCCCCACACCCGCCACGCCTATGCTAAGGATTTAAAGGATTTCTTTGGGACTATTGCTAACTCGGAACCGACTCCGGAGATGGTGACTTATTTCCTGCAATTGGAGCTCCCTGATGCAGTGACGCTGGTGTTGCGCTACAAAGCGATATTAATGGAGCGGGGGTTGAAGGAGGCGACGATTAACCGCCGCCTGAGTGCGATTAAATCGTTGGTGAAGTTGGCTAGGAATGCTGGCAAGTGCAACTACACCCTTGAAGAGGTTAAAGGGGAGAAGGTGCAGGTTTATCGGGATACGGCAGGCATTAGTCGGGAGTTGTATCGTAAGGTGCTAGCAATGCCTGAAAGGAGTGAGTTTAAGGGGAAGCGGGACTATGCTCTGCTGCGTTTGCTCTGGGATAATGCCCTGCGCCGGGGGGAAGTTGCTAAGGCGAATATTGGCGATTTTGATGCTGAGGCTAAGACGCTCAAAATTAGGGGGAAAGGAAGGGGAACGGCGTTTGAGGTGATTGATTTATCGCTGACGACGACAGAAGCGATTCGGGATTGGCTCTTAGCGCGGCGGGAGTTAAATCAATCGGCACCGCTGTTTATCTCTGTTGACCCGGTGAAAAAGGGTCATCGGATTACGGGGGCGGGAATTTATTGGATTGTACAGCAATACTGCAGGGCGGCAGGAGTTAGTAAGCAGATGTCTCCTCACCGCATTCGCCACAGCAGTATCACGGCGGCATTGGATGCTACCAATGGCAATGTGCGCAAGGTGCAAAAATTGTCTCGCCACGCTCAGATTGATACGCTGATGGTGTATGACGATAATCGCTCTAAGGACCAATTGGAGATTTCGACTCTGCTGGCGGATATGGTTTAGGTTGGGTGCGGCGGGGATTAGCTCTTAACAGCTTTTCCGCAGAATTAAATCATACAGAGTGCCATACCAGGATATTAACTGTGATACTTCAGTTCCTCGTGCAGTCTTGAAATAAACACTGAAAACTTGTTTCTTTGCCTCTCCCAATGGTGGAAATGTATATAATCCGTGTTTGGTAGGCTTAACTTGGTTTCCATAAACATCTATACCTCTAAACCACAAATATTTTTCTAGACTTATAAAATCAATTCTTGCCTCTTTCTTAATTTTTTTTTTGCGAGTTTATAGGCATTAGAGTCCATCTGTATACCTATTTTTAGAATTAAATTGACTGTATGACCAGCAGGAATTGTTATTGGAAAACTAGCAGAAACTAATTGGTCTTCTTTAGGAAAGAATAAACCCTGATTCATCCCTGAATAGTACGCAGCTGGAAATTCCTTGCCCACTTGGAGCAAGTCATAGTTAATTACTGAGATATCTTTAACGTCATTATTAGATATAAAAATTTCCCAATATACAGAAATTAAATCCCCAAAACTTATGCTAACTGGTAAATTCTTGAGAGACTGACGTACACAAGTGACAGCCAATTGATCCTCACTCTTTTGTCCCAACCAAGTCTCCAGTATCCAGTCTTTGAATCCACTACCTATCCCCAAAGTAGCAACTCCCACTAGTACTGCTACAGTGGAACCAAAAGCAAGGAAACTTCGACGCTGCAAGGACGACTGTTGAATTTCCGGAACAAGAGATTTAACAATTTCTCGAATTGCTTCTGCGTCAGCTCCTTGATAAATGCGATCGCCAATCTGAATGTCTCCTTGCGCGTCAACAATATTGGCGATGTTCTTGCCCAACTGCACATTTTGACCGTTTCCTGCACGGAGGAACTGCCGCAGGGTTTGCCTATCGCCTTCGGTTTGCTCTCCGTTAGCGATGCTCTCAAGAATATCACCTAGAGGATCACGGGCAGCCATACTTTGCGCTTATGCCATGTCTGATCCACTATAGCCAATCGTAATTTGTCTATGTTAGAACTCATGGCAGGTTGAGTAGCAGGCTCGGACAGATTTCCTGGCTCTGCACAGATTCAACTAGGTTTAGGGAAAATCCCTATCGATGAATTTTATAGTCCAAACTGGGAGGGCAAGGTGCCGAACGATAAACCATTGACTTCATTAGGAGGCTTAGCAGATGGTTCATCCCTTGAGTACAACTACTTAGTTTTCCGTGTCAGTCGCTACAGGGAGTAGGGGATAAGCTGGTGACACTGACAAGGTATTGAATAGAGGATTTGATTGAGATGACTGGACTATTTAATAAAGGCTATGCGTTGCTTATTGGTGTTGGGGAGTCTGCCTATAAGCCACTGTCTTTGCCTGTAACGGTTAAAGACACCCAAGCCATTTATGCAGCGCTAATTGACCCTGATTTATGCGCTTATCCTGATAATAAGGAGCATATCCGGGTACTGAACGATGGGGAGGCTACTCGTAGCGCGATTCTGGATGGGCTGAAGTGGCTCAAAGAGAAGGCAGAAGAGGATCGAGAGGCGACTGTGCTGGTTTACTATTCAGGTCATGGCTGGGTAGATAAAACTGACAATCGCTATTATTTGCTACAGCATGATGTGAAACCCTCCAAGCTAGCTTCGTCTGCGTTATCGGCTGAAACATTCACCGATGCCTTACGCAAAATTCAGGCTGAGCGCCTGCTAGTTGTAATTGATAGCTGTCATGCGGCAGGCATGGCAAGTTCTAAGAATGCACAGGAAATTGCTCAAGCGGATGCGGAACTTTTGGAAGAATTTGAGGATTTTGAGCGGAATTCTCCATCTAAGGGAGTGATTGATGCCATCAAACAGGGCAAAGGTAGGGTTGTTTTTACTTCCTCTGAAGGTGAACAGAAGTCTTGGGTAAAAGATAAATCATCTAGTATTTACACTTATTACTTTTTAGAAGCGTTACAAGGTGCTGCTAACCAACCAGGTGATACGGAAGTGAAAGTATCTAACTTGATGAATCATCTTAGCAAAGCGGTGCCTGAAAGTGCGCGTAAGTTGCATGGGGCAGAGCAAACGCCTCACTTCGACATGGATGCAGGCGACTTTATTATTGCCAAGCTTCGCGGGGGTAAGGGGTTGCCTGATAAAGGATGGGAAGAGGTTAAGCCTGAAGCAACACAAAAAATTCACAAAATCGCGCAGGTTATCAACCAGCATGGGAAATTCATTACTAACATCAATGAGGCTCACGGAATTCATATTGGGGATGTTATTCAAAAATGATAGTTAGAATGTCTAGTTGAAAAAACTAATCTATACTCACAAATTTATTCAATGATTACTCCAGAGCAAGTAAAAGCTATTCTTGGTCGAATTGATGAAGGTAAAGAAAGCCAATAAGTCTACTATGACAACACTTATCTGTCAGACTGTCCAACCTTCATTAAGACCACATAATCTTTATGTTATGGGTCGAAAATGGGATCATAATCGTGTCTTGACTTGTCCACTTGGATCAGAACAAGTTAGTGCAATTCCCTGAATTATTAACCGCTAATAAAATATTTTAAAAACCATGACAGTTAACGATGCAAATGATATTATAGAGCGAATTGAATCAGGAGACTGGAATAATTATGATATAGAATCTTTGCGTCAATTGCTCCAGAACAATGATTGCGAAACCCTACAACAACTTAGTAAATATAGCGTTGTCATCAGTGAGGGGAAGGACATTCATATTGGCGATCGCAACTACTACTCCTGGAATGATGAAGCCCTCAGTGCCTTAGTTCGCATGATTCAGTTTGGCGATGTTGATGAAGCTAATTTATTAGTCACTAAGCTTAACAATGCCAGACTTCAAGGAGAAGAAGGCGATCGCAAAACTGGTAGCTTTTATAGCTATAACATTTGGTTAGAGGACGTATTTCTGGAAAATTTACACGAGTTCACTGAAAACAATCGCCATATCCAACAATACATCATCAAAGGACAATGGGACTCAAGAGTTTACAAAGAAATTAATGCGTTCGGTGTACGGGTTGATCGCCCCTGGGGAAGAAACAAAAAACCTCATGGACACTTCACAGTTGAAGTTGAAATGTTAAATGGACGAGTTCCCCAAATTAAAGCTTATGCAGCTCGATATGATGATAGTGCAAATAACTATGCAGCAGGCAAAACTGAACAATTAATTTCCTCGAAAATAAGTGAGGCTTTGCGAATTTTCTAATTGTTAGATTTAAGTAGGGTATGACGACACCTGACCAGCTAGCCGCCATTTTTGAACGCATTGCCGAGGGGAAACACACTAAGGCAGATATTGCGGCTTTGCAGCAGGCTCTGAGCTTAGGGAATCGTCAGGACTTGGTTCAGGTTGGTAAATATAACGTCAATATCGGTGAAGGACAGGATATTCAGATTGGCGATAGCGAAGCGCTGCTGCGAAGCGCAGATCGCACTTACGTTACTTGGAATGATGAAGCTATTCAAGCCCTGATTGAGGTTGTTCAAAAGCTTCAATCCACGACTCAAACTCCTACACCTCAATTAGCGTCAGTTGATGACCTAGTGCAACAAGTGCGATCTCGCCTCCACGATGACATCCAATCTTTGCATGGCACGATGCCGCTTTGGGGCGTGGATCGTTGGGTGCCTTTGGGTGACTTGTTTGTGGATGTCAATATTCTGGATGAATTGAGCAGTAGTGGTAGGTCGGAACTGGATGACTTGTGGCAAGATTTCAGCAAAAATCCCAGCTATCGCAGTTTAGATCGCATTGGCTTGGGCAAAGAGCGGCAACGGGTGTCAGGGCTGGAGGTGCTGGCGAGGAATAGGAATCTGATGGTAGTGGGCAAACCGGGTTCGGGGAAGACCACGTATTTGCAGCGAGTGGTGACGGAGTGTAATGGGGGGAATTTACAAGCGCACCGGACTCCAGTATTGATTAAACTGCGAGAGTTTGTCGAGGATGGGCGTGAGGTTGGCTATTCGCTGGAGCGGTATCTAAAGCATTGCTGGCGGTTATCGGATGCCGAGACTCAGTTGGTACTCGATCAAGGTCGGGCGCTGGTGCTGCTGGATGGGTTGGATGAGGTGACGGGGGAGGATGGGAAGACCATCGCCAAACAAATCAAGCGCTTTGCTCGTGCCTATCCGCAAGTGCAGGTGATTGTAACGTGTCGGACGCAAAGCCAGGAATCACGGTTTGAGCGGTTTGAT
This sequence comes from Symploca sp. SIO3C6, assembly GCA_010692425.1. Lineage (GTDB taxonomy): Bacteria > Cyanobacteriota > Cyanobacteriia > Cyanobacteriales > Coleofasciculaceae > SIO3C6. The sequence continues at coordinate 42,737 of JAAHHJ010000040.1, forward strand.
TATGTCGAGGTAGCGGATTTTAATGAGCCACAGGTGCAAGCGTTTGCAGAGCATTGGTTCAAGACGGTGATGGGGGATGAGTCGGCGGGACTGGCGAGGGCGCGGGAGTTTCTGAGGCTGCTCTTTTTGGAGGAGAATAAGCCAATTCGGGAGTTGGCGATTACGCCGATTTTGCTGAGTTTAACCTGTGCGGTGTTTCACCAGGCGGGGAAGTTTTACTCTAAGCGTTCCAAACTCTATGAAGAGGGGTTGGAGCTACTGCTGGAGCAGTGGGACAAGTCGCGGGAAATTGAGCGGGATGAGATTTATCGGGATTTATCGGTAGAGCGGAAGCTGGAGCTATTGAGCTATCTGGCGGTGAAGAAGTTTGAACAGCCGCAGTATGTGTTGTTTGAGCAGGCGGAGCTTGAGGGGTATATTGGGGAGTTTTTGGAGATTGGGCAGCGGGATAGTCGGGTAGTGTTGAGGGCGATCGAGGCGCAGCATGGGTTGTTGATCGAGCGATCGCAAAAAGTTTGGTCATTCTCACACTTAACCTTCCAAGAGTACCTTGCAGCAAGATGGTTTGTTGATTGTGCTGATTGGAAGAAATTAACTAGCCAAATTGTAAATACTTATTGGCGTGAGGTATTTCTGCTTATAGTTTCTATGTTGAATGACTCCAGTTACCTCGTAGAGTTGATAAAATCTTATATTGATAATTTACTCGTTTCTGATGAGAAATTTCAGCAGTTTCTATTATGGGGAAATCGAAAAGCTAAATCAATCATTTTCCCTTGTGGAACTGATACATCAATCTATAAACCAGCTGCAATCCGGGCATACTACCATGGCATCGCCATTAGGCTAATATTCTACGTTAAAACTTACGTTTATCTTGATAGCTTTGACCAAAATCATCATACCGTCATTGCATTTCTTCTTGCTAGCTGTATCGATTCAAATCTTGTTATTCATGACGATATGTCTAAACTTTATGATTTTTTATCTAATGACCCTAACTGTACTTTTAGCGGGATTTCTGCCCTTGCCTTTGATCATATCCTTATGAGTATTTTCATTAATTCTCTACCTCGCGCTCCTGAGCCAGAGTTAGTTTATGCCTTTCTACGTGACTTGTACTATTTATGTAGAGCTTCTGAATCATCTGATGCTTCTGAGTTAGGGCATGAATTGAGGGCACTGCGAAAACAGTTTCCCCCCTACGGCAGTGAGGAAGAGTCACGATGGTGGATAAACAACAATCAACTTTGGGCTGAGGAATTAAGAAGTATTATGATTAAGTATCGCGATATTGGTCATGATTGGCAATTCAGCAATAACCAAAAGAAAACACTTCATCAGTATTACAATGCAAACAAAATTTTAGTAGATTGTCTCAATAGTGAAGGTGCAATTGATAATGATGTAAGAGAGGAAATAGAAGAAACATTACTGTTGCCAATCGCTGAAATTGAAAAACGCAAATGTGAAAAAGTGGAGTAGGATAATTTACTTGTGGGAAAATCAAATAAATTTTATGTGCTGTGCCAAGCACAATAGAAGTCTTCATATCTCATTTGTTCAGCACACAGCCAAATGACTTCATAGATTTGAATGTGCCTCATACTTTGGCTGAGTTGTGAATTCTTTATATAATCCTTTAAACTGGCAACTGTCAGGCTGCAAAGCTGAAGTTTATTAGAACCCTTAAGAAGTTGGTGAAAAACTCTAGGGGTAACACCCAGCAAAGAATTAGAGTTCTTTAAGAAATCAATAAGTGCTTTAACAGTGTCCTCATCACCAGGAGAAATTTTTCCTAAGATTTCGACAATGATTTGTAAGGCTAACGTATCTTTGCAAACATGGAGTTGATCAGTTAATTCGTGAACTATTCCTGAGTAATCTAATTTTGCCTGCTCTAATATCTCAGAAATAGCCCAACTACGAACCAAATTAGGAACATTTTCACATAGTAAATCAAAGATGCAGTTGCTATTCATCCAGATTTTCTCTGCATCATTTATTTCATTCTGAGTATGCTCATGTTCTTCGCGGCTATGAGTTATTACAGCACCCTGTTCCAGAAGTTGAGTTGCATGAGTAGAAATATATCTATCTGTGCTATTAGATAGATCAGACAAAGTCTTTCTAGTCACAGCATTTTCACTATTGAAACTTAGCACACGCCGCGCTGCCTGAAGCCGAACATTGTCATCGTTAGAAGACTGCATTCTTTTTGTGAAAAAATCTATGACAAAATTATCATCTGGTGCAAGCTGTCCTATAGTTTGAATAATATTCATTTGTATTTCTTCATTCTGATCCGGAGACAGAACATTTTTAAGATCATGAATAGCTTGCTCATTACCTGCTGCAATGTTTGCTAAGCTTTTAGAAGCCTCTATTCGTACAAAGAAAAAACTGCTAACTGGCTGAAGGCTGGTAGTTCGATCGACAAGATCGTCACATTGAATGAGTTGAATTAGTGCTTTGATTGCTTGTGAACTATCTTGGCCTAGCAATCCTAAAATCTTGGAAGATTTGAGGGCTACATCCTTGTTGGAATATAGATGATTTGTGGATGCCGGGACAGCAAAATTAGCAATGATGTCAATAACCCTTTCTCTATCTGATTCCAATAACGCTATTTCTGCGAGATATGGAACTGGGTCTGGAAATTTCCGCCAAGATTTATTGTGGTCATCAAAAAATCCAAAACACAGTCCGCCGACCTCTGAAATCACTGAATCCGAGGATTGACAGTTCTTGAACTCAGCTATGCTTGAAGCTGCAAGGCAAAGAGCTTGAACCGTATAATACTTACCACATGCATCCTCAAAATTCATTAAATTCTGAATTAGCTTATTTTTCTCATCTTCTAATACATCTTTTGCTTGTCCCATCCACAGTAATAGGATCTCTTTAAATCGAGGCTCGAAAACTCGGTAACTGTTTTCTGGATGACTAATATTTTCAGATGTATGGTTGAGAAAAAAGTGGCAATCACGGATCGCTGATGCCGCAAAATACTCCTGGAAAGTGGGATGAAAGAACGCATACACTGCTTTCCTCCGATTCTCCGCATCCACCCCCACCTTATTCAACCAGCCCAACTGCAACGCTAACCAAAACAACGAACCTTCCTCATCCGGCTCACCCAAAAACTCACACACAAAGTCATGCCGCAGCCGAAACCGGGTTTCTTCCTTATCAATTACCTCCCGCGCCAACTCGCCCAACGCTGCATTCAACTGCCTCCGCTGCTGCGCCGTCGTCTTTAACTGCTCCCGCTTCCACTCATAAAAATCCGCCACAAACTGCTCGTACAGCCCCGCCTTCGTCTCTGGCAGCGTTCCCTCCCCCAGATACCAGTTGAAACACAACAGCGTCAGCCGCAGTGGATTCTTCACCAAATCCCGAATCCGTTCCTTCCCCGGTGCCTTCAGTGCCGCACACAACCGTTCCGCCTGCACCCCCTGCTCCTCTGACAACGCCCCAAACCACTGCCCAATAAACCGCTCCACCTGCTGCGGATAGGAAAACTCCAGCGTGCGATAGGTGTCAAACGTATCCAGCGCATTACTATCGCCATCCCACAAATTCAACCGACAGCTCAGCACAATTCGCGCCTGCGAGAGCAATCCTCCCATCCGCACCTGCCGGGAAATCTCTGCCAAGGAATTGCCTGATGAAACCTGCATTTCATCCACCCCATCCAGCAGCAGCCACACTCGCCCCTGCTGAAACTGGGCAACAAAGGCATCCTTAACTTGGGGAGAGGCTTCCGCTTGTCCCAACTTCCGGACAACCGCTTGCAACCATCGTTCCAACAAATACGGTTCTAGTTCTTGCCCCCGCAAATCTGCCAGCGACACCCAAATCGCGATCGCTCCCTCTCCCTGCTCGCTCACCCATTGGGCAATCTGCTGCAACAGCGTCGTCTTTCCCGCTCCCGGTTCGCCAATGATAGCAAGGCGCTTCCCCCCACTCTTGGGACTTTGCCCCTGCTGCAATACCTGTTCGAGAAACTGCTCGTGTTCAAAGCGTTGGGTAATCTCAGTTTCTTCGTACAGCAACGAACCCTGCTCTGGAGGCACATCCTCCCCTCGCCGAGTCTGCCGCTTGCGCTCCACCAATCCCAGCGGTACATACACCTGCTCGGTTCGATAGCTAATTCCCTCACTACTGGTTAGCAGGTTAGTGGTGAGCCGCAGTTGCTCCTCCAGCATCCCTTGACTGACAGCGTGCCAGTCAATGTCAGGCAAAGGAGTCGTCGGTTGGAGAAGTTCCCGGAGTGCTTCAACATCAACTTGGTAAATTTTATCGCCAATGTGAATCTCGCTCCCCTGCACCTGCCCAATATTCGTATTGAACTTGCCATCCTGAGAAACGCATTGCAGCGTACTGCCACTGACTTTGAGCCACTGCCGCAGTTGGGCAATTTCTGACTCATCTCGACTGCCATTGAGAATGCGATCAAGAATCGCTATCAACTCATCAGGATTAGGCATTTAGTGGAGGTTAACTTAAGGGCAATCTGCTTAATTCCAGTATGCCTATTTAACTCTCTAAGTGGGAGAACTGGTAAGCCGGATAGAATGGGGTCTAATGTACTGCCGCGTGCTGAATCAAAATCAAAGTAGAATATGCCCCTGCCCCTTCCCGATGACCTGAGTACTATCCTTGACCGGATTAAAAACAATGAGCAAACCGAGGCAGACATGACGGCTCTGCACCAGTTGTTGAGTGTGGGCGATGCTGCCCAGGAGGGGCTACGACGACGCCAGATTGCTCTACAACTGGGTAAGTATAACGTCAACATTGGGCAGGGACAAGATATTCAGATTGGCGATCGCATCTATCAGGAACTGAATGCCGAGGCGATTGAGGCTATTGTCCTGGCAATTCAAAAAAGAATTCAAGAAGATAGAGAAGCTAGCCAACCGAAGATTGTAAAATTCAAACAGATTTGGCAGTTTTTGAATACTTATATCCAGGAATTAGGTAAACCGGAAGAGATAGTAGAAGCTGGAGCAGGGATTTCTAAAGTAGCTTTGGAATTAGCAAACGCCTTTGGTTTGCAGTTTCCTCAAGCTGCCGTTGCCAAAGCAGGGCTGTCATTTGTAGGCATTGCCAAGCAAGGGATGCAGTCATATCGTAACAAGGAGGGCAAGGAACTAACTCTGGGAGAATGGGTTGCGATCGCATTTCCCTTGGCTTATTTGGAAAGCTTCAATGAGTTATTGCAATGCAATTTCTGGTTGCAACAAATTGGTGACATGCCCTTTCCGAAATCCATCGAACGGCAGAGGGAAAGATTAAGAGAATTTCAGCTAGATGAGGCTCTGGCTACGAATACCCTTAAGCGCTTCCCTGAATCGGCATTAGCCCAAGCCTTAAATCAGCTATTATCAAGCCAACTGCAACAAGCTGGAATCGATGAGTATGCGGCTCAGATTGTGACCGGGTGGGTAGCTTGGGGAATCTATAAACCAATCGAGCAATTACTCTCTTCTGGAAGTAGTTCGCTCAACCACAGACCAGAAATGTATAGTGCTGGGCAGTGGAAGGAACTGGGCAAATACGCCAGGATCGATAAATACTTGAAGAACCAAATTGCCCCCAAGCCGTTGGAGAGTGTATTTGCTGAAAGCTTCACGTTTAGAGATATCTATGTGCCGTTAAAAGCCAATCCAGTGAATAAGAAGGGTGAGCTGGAAAAAAATTCAGAACTTGATTTAGAGAACTGGGTAAAAGGCTTACTAAAAGACACTCAGAAATCAGGTCGAGTAATATTTATTCAAGGGGAACCAGGGCGCGGAAAAAGTGTCTTCTGTAGAATATTTGCTGATAAGGTACGGCAGCATTTGCATCCCATTTGGACCCCAATTTTGATTCGATTAAGGGATATTAGAACGTTTGAAAATAGTTTTGAAAAGACATTGCAGGCAGCTATAGGTTGGGATTTCGCTAATGATAATGATTGGTTGACAGATCAAAATACACGGTTTCTGTTCCTACTGGATGGATTTGATGAACTGCTGATGGAGAGGCGCACCAGTGAGGGATTAAGAAATTTTCTGTGGAAGGTAGAAGAGTTCCAGAGTAGCTGCCAACGAAATCCTAACAAAGGACATCGTGTTCTGATTACAGGTAGACCCTTATCTTTACAGGGTATTGAAAAGAGAATGCCACCCAATCTGGAGCGGGTGGAAATTATGCCAATGAATCAGAAACTCCAGAATAAATGGCTTACTCAGTGGAGTAAATTAATAGGTGAAGAGAAAGCTGAGGCTTTTGAGAAAGTTTTGCAGGGCGAACATTGCCCAGAAAGATTGAAAGAGTTGTCAAGAGAACCGTTGTTGCTCTACCTTCTAGCAGCTATGCATCGGGATGGCGAGTTGACAGCAAAGACGTTTGAGGGAGCTGAGGGAGTCAGGGCAAAAATCCTGATTTACAAAAAATCATTGGATTGGGTACTGACGAGACAACGTCCAGATTCGCTGAATCAATATTTGACGGAGATAGAGCCTGAAACGCTGCAACGCATCTTGGCAGAAACCGGACTGTGCGTGATCCAGTCTGGAGGTGAATATGCTCCAGTAACGATGATTGAAGAACGACTGAAGGATGATAGTGGTGTTCAGGAACTTCTTGAACAAGCGCGGCAACGGTTGAAAGATAATCCTCTCAGAAATGCATTGGCTACTTTCTATCTGCAACCAGCTAGTAGTCAAGGAGATGGAGGCTCAGTAGAGTTTGTCCATAAGAGTTTCGGAGAATTTTTATGTGCTGAACGGCTCAAGGAAAGTTTGGAAAACTGGGCACAACCAGGCACGAGATCTAAGAAGTTTCATGTTTCCACTGAACAGATGGACTGGGAGATTTATGACTTGCTTGGCTATGGTGGGTTGACACCAGAAATTAGTGAGTATTTGATGGCATTAATAATTGAAAGTAAAGAACTTTCTGAGCCAGATAAGTTAGTGCGCCTCTTTGAACGACTAGAAGATTTTTATTTTCGCTGGTCTGATAGAGAATTTATTGATGCACCTTCAGAGAACTTACCTCAAAACAAAATGCGTTTTTTAAAAGAGCAAATAGAAAAATCAAATGATTTTTTGGGTCAGCAATCGATAGATATTTATGTGGGTATAAATATTTTTGGAATTCTTTCACTGCTAAGTCATTATGCTGAATCAGTAGAAAACTTGAAAGCTAAAGTAAAATTTTATCCTTGTGGCAAAAAGAATACTGATAATTTTGATGGCTACAGGTTAATGAATTTTTATAATTATGTTAATTCAATACAACCTGAAACGTTTTCAGATATATTGAGTGGATTCATTTCTGTTAACATTCTCAAGAGAAAAAGCGGTTCTTATCTTATTAACAATGTGATTTCAAGTGAGGATATCACAATTCAAAATACTAAAATATCCTGGATTTACCATGTAAGTGGTAATAAACTGATAATTAAAAACTGCGAAATGAATGGAGCTTATTTTATCAATGTATTTGGTGATTCTTTGGAGATATATTCATCTAGCCTGAGAGAAGTTTGTTTTATTAATACTCATTTTAATTCTATGCAAATTGAGTCTTCTGACTTGAGTGAAACCCATTTTATAAACGTAAGTTTTAATTCTGGAAAAATTGAATCTTCTGATTTAGGTGAAGCAAACTTTATTAATACTATAATTCGAGACACAGAATTTGAATCAGTTAATTTTAATCAAGCCTATTTCTACAAAATATCAATAGTTAAATCAAAATTTAATTTTACAAATTTAGATGAATTTTATTTACAGAAAAACTCATTGAACTCAGTATTTTTGGACATTGAGTTTAATAATGTTGAAAGTAGCGTGTGAAACCAGACTGCTTGTGAGGACTCACCTATTCAGTCAAAGTAAACTGGAAATTTCACAATAAGTACTAGAAAAACTCCAAGCTTTAAGAACTTGAAATTACCCTACACGGATAACAAGAAAGTCACACCGACTGTCCCTTTTCCCAACTTGACAATACATCACTCCCCTGTTGCCACAAATTCTCCAATAGAACCACATGTTCTTGCCAATCAGCTGGTGAGGTAACTTCTAGTGCCTCACAGATAACAGTCACCATTTCCTCTGGTAACATTCCTTTCTTTTCTGCCAACAGCCTCTTGAGTCGTTTAACTAATTGCTCTATCTGTTCCTCCATTTCTGCTTGTTGACGCATGGCAGCGTCCTCAGCGGCGCATTCCTCAGCCTCCCGCAGCATGTCTTTAATTTCTGCTTCAGTTAGCCGCATGGAGTCGGTAATCGTAATCTCTTTGAAATTGCCCGTGCGCAGGTCTTTGGCTGATACGTGCAAAATGCCGTCTGGGTCCACTCGAAAGGCAACTTCAATTTCTGGTTCGCCAGCTGGTGCAGGCTCAATGCCTCCCAAGATAAATCCTCCCAGCTTGACGTTATCGGCTACTAGTAGGCGTTCGCCTTGATAGATTTGGACCTCGACGCTTTCTTGATTTTCATAGGCTGTGGAGTAAATTTTGGTTTTCACCACGGGTACTGGGGTGTTGCGGGGTATAATTGTGTCCATCCGCCCTTTACTGTTCACGCCTAGGGTGAGGGGCACGACATCAGCCAGTTTGAGACCTGTAGCAATGCCTGCCAGCATAGCAGCTTGTACCGCTGCTCCTTGAGCTACTACTTCTTCTGGATTGACGGTAACATTGGGTTCTTTACCAAAGAAATCCTCTACGGCTTTTCTAATTGCTGGCATTCGCGTCTGTCCTCCAACCAGCAACACCTCCTGGATATCGTCAACAGGGAGTCGAGCATCCTGAAGCGCTTGGCGACAAGGTGCTAGTGTTTGAGTAATCAAGACCTCCGCCATTGCCTGCAGTTGAGCGCGAGTTAACGTCAAGTCCAAGTTGCGCACAGTAGAGGCAGGGCTAAGGGATTGAGCAATTTGCACTCGCACTTCGTCCTCAGATGACAAGTCAATCTTGGCTTGCTCAGCAGCGACCCGCAAGTGGGCGAGGGCGATTAAATCTTCTTGCAGTTGGCTTTTCTTTTCCCCGCCAATCTCATCCAAAATCCATTTTACGATTAGCTGGTCTAAGTCGTCGCCCCCCAAGTGAGTGTTGCCATTGGTGGCTCGGACGCGAAACGGTCCCCGACCTACTTCTAGAATTGAGATATCGAAGGTGCCGCCGCCTAAGTCGTAGACCGCGATTTTTTGACGGGCTTGTGTGAGTTTTTTATAGCCGAAGGCTAAACAGGCGGCTGTTGGTTCGCTCAAGACACGTTTTACCTCTAAGCCAGCAAGGCGACCAGCGTCGCGGGTGGCTTGGCGCTGGGAATCGTGAAAGTAGGCGGGTACGGTGATGACAGCTTGAGTAACTTCATGACCGAGGAAGGCTTCAGCATCGGCTTTGAGCTTTTGCAGAATTTTGGCTGAGACCTCCTGGGGAGTCAGGTGCTTGTCCCCCACTGCCACCTCAATTCCACCTCGACGCCGCTTTGATTCTTCTACTTCATAGAGAATGCGGCATTTCTGCAAGTCTTCCTGAACCACGTCTTCGAGAAAGCGACGCCCCATAAAGCGCTTGATGGAATAGATCGTGGAATGGGGATTCTCGGCAGCGATCGCATAGGCGCGACGACCCACAACCACTTGCCCGTTAGCTGGATCTAGGGCTACTACTGATGGTGTCAAAATATAACCATCAGTGTCGGGAATAATCTGGGGTTTTCCATCACGCCAGATTGCTACCGCTGAATTGGTTGTGCCTAGATCAATGCCGAGAATTTCTGTCATCTTGGGAGCAGTGAGTGGTGAATGATGAATTACTTCTGTCTTTTCACTACAGAGTCAACTCAACACTATCCTGATCGGTAATGATAACAACTTGCACCCCATGGTGAGCCAACCCACAATGAGTACTCATCGCCTTGCATTTCAACTGCTAGAGCGGTTACCCTATCAGCTGACAGTCCAGAATTAGCTTTCGTGAATTGTGCAGTTGGCTCTCCCGCAAACCATTCTCCTTGCTCTGGTGCTGGCCACTGCTCCAAACCTGTGGCTGTACCTAGCCAAAAGGTTCCGTCTGGGGCGAAGGCTAAGGCTCGCACGTCCGCTTCTCGATGTTGTTGCCATTTGTGTTCGCTAAATAGTCCTTTGGAAGTAGCAATCCACAAGCAATTGGTGAGTGGATCTAAAGCTAATGCTTGAATTGAGAGTTGTTCTAACTCACCTGAGGCAAAATCCCTTGCCCAATCCCATAAACCCAGAGTTGGTCGGTAACGAAATAGTCCAGATGAAGTACCTACCCAAATAGTAACCACTGGCTTTCCACCTGTTTCTGTAGCTAATTGATAACAAATAGTCTGGATTATCCCTTTACCAATATGAGGGAGGGCTGGGTGAGTTACTGGTTGCCATTTTGGGTTGCCATCGGCTCGATGGTAGAGGGTATCGAGGGTAGCAGCCCACAGAGTTCTATCTGTATTTGCTGTCAATGAGACAATTGGTGCATTAAGCACTTGTTCAGGGATATACACGCCTTGCTCCAAGCGCTGTAGTCCTACCTGGAAGCTGCCAACCCACAAACGTTTGCTATTGGGTTCTGGTAGAATTGCACGGATATCCCGCAAGTTGGGAGCCTCAGCAGCGTAACTTTTCCAGGTTTTGTCATCAAAATAATAAAGTCCCCGCGCTGCTCCTACCCATATTCCAACTCCATCAGCCCATAAGCAGTGAACTGCATTACATAAAAACGAGCAAAGCCCACGTCTTTCAAGCGTGGGATGTAGCGGGAGGACTTTTAAGTCCGCGAAACACTCCGTAAATAGCAGCTGATTTAATGGTACAATAGCAGTCACAAATACGGCAG
>JAAHHJ010000041.1 GCA_010692425.1 Symploca sp. SIO3C6
GCCTAAGATTTATACAGAGTAAGGAGTTGAGCCATTTTTGCTCAAGGGGCATCCAATCCCTCCCAAACACTGAAAGCTGCAAAATTGTCTAGATTGCCCCTGGTGTCACGTTCGCTAGTTTTTCCCCTACCAGTTGAACTATAGACTAATCGGTACAGAAATCGATAACGAGATTTCAAGGGTTTGAGGGGTCTATTTTTCAGAGGGTTTAACTGGTACGCTCATTTGATTTTTCTTAGCGGGGTTTCTTGTACAGTTGCTACTCAAACCCCGCTTCCTGTAGCTTTCAAGAGCATTCGTATCAATCTTTGGGGAGCTTAGTGATTCATCCGCACGATAAAAGCTCAATACGGAAGTGCGCTACTGATTCCCCAACATACACATCAATCCTATAAAATCCTGGTGACATGTTGGGATTGATGGGTCGGATATAGCTGAGCCAGCCATCATCAGGCGCTACAGTTTGTACGGTCGTGATCGAGGGCCCGCTCCATGATGAATTGTTCCATCGGGCAGCAATCCCATTTGTAACTTTCTCATATCGCTCCCCTGAGGGTCGGAATTCCTCGCGCCAGGTAAGTTGGCTTGGGGGATTCTCAAGCTGAATAAGCCAACCGTAGGAGTCTCCCTTGCAAAGGGGAATGTTAGTGGTTACTTCATGGGAGCCTTGGGCATTAAAGTAGTGGAATTCCGGATTTTTGAGCTGAAGTTCGTAAGAGTGAGCAGGAGCTGCTATCCCAGCGAGAAGGATTGCTGTCAGAAGGGGTGGCATGATTTACCCTGAGTACTGCTCTTAGAGTTCCCAAGCAAATATTCTATAGCCCCAAAAAACTTCAATAGGGGTGGTCTCTGTAGGGTGCAAGAGTAAAAAGGTAACAGTACCTTGTGGCTAAGCTTGACAAGGTTTTGAATTTAGTACTTTACATTGAGAGCTAACTGATGAAAGCTAGTGAGGTTCTGAGGAAATACAACAGCGGGGAAAGGGATTTTCGCGGTGCAAATCTCAGAGGTCAGTCTTTCAAAGGAAAAAACCTCGAAGGTGCAGACTTTAGTGAGGCTGATATTCGAGGGACTAATTTTACTGATGCTATACTCACAGGGGCTAAATTTTGTGGTGCTAAGGCTGGTTTACAGAAGCGCTGGGTTGCTGGTTTAGCTATAGTCTTCTGGTTTTTCTCAGGACTATCAGGGTTTTGCTCATGGTTGATTCCCACTGTAATAGTTTCATTACCTGACACTACAGAAAATCCAGGTATTAAACAAACAATTGTTATAACATCACTTATAGTATTATCTGCTGTCATTTTCCTACTGGCATTCTACAAAAATTTATTGACAAGTGTTGTTCCAGTAGTAGTAACATTCCCATTTGCATTAGCAGTTGCAGTCCTAGGAAAAGTCGCAGTTGCAAGAGCCGTAACCGTAGTCATAATTGTAGGAGCACTGGAAGTTGTCGTCGCACTATTAGGAGCACTGGCAGTGGCAGGAGCACTGGCAGTTAGAGAAGCGGTCGGAATACTTGCATTGCTATGGGCTGTCGGAGTAACACTCGCGATTGGACGAATACTCGCGGTTGGAGGAGTACTCGGAGAAGCTCTAGTAATAGTAATTACACTCGGACTCGGATTCGCAATCACCCTACTTGGTACCTATATTGGCTGCCGTGCTATGAAGAGAGATGAGAAAGATGCTTGGATTCGGACGTTTGCCATAGCCTTCGCTGCCAAAGTAGGTGCAAATTTTCGTCATGCTAACTTAACTGATGCTGATTTTACAGGGGTAATCCTTAAAAATACTGATTTACGAAGTGCTATTATTACCAGAACTTGTTGGTACAATACAAAGAAAATTGACTTAATTCGTCCTGGAACAACTTATCTTAAAAGCTCAAAAGTACGTCAATTACTCATTACTAATAAGGGTCAGAATCAAAACTTTGATCGCCTGGATTTACGGGGCGTTAATTTGCAGGAAGCTAATCTAGAGAATGCTAGTTTTATCGATGCAGATTTTTACCAAGCCAATCTACAAGGAGCTAATTTATCCAGAGCTATCTTAGTAAAAACTAACTTGGAAAGAGCCGATTTAAGGGGGGCTAACTTAGCTGGGAGCTGTATCCAAGATTGGGTTATTACCGACAGTACTAAGCTTGACGGAATTAGTTGTGATTACATTTATCTAAAATGGGTTAACGGAGATAAGCGTGACCAAATGCCGCCTAGGGGTAAGTTTAAAGCGGGTGGTTTTGTAACCTTTGTTAGGCACATACTGGAAACGGTTGAACTGTATCACGAAAAAGATATTAATCCTAGACTAGCCCTAGCTGTCTTGCAAAAAATGTCTAAAGACTATGATGAACCTTTTGATATTGTAGCTCTGGGAAAGAAAGGAGAAAGGGTTTTTATTCAGGTTAAAGTTTCTGAAAATGTTATTCGGGAAAAAATCCAAGAGGATTACTATTCTAGGTACGAGACAAATTTGAAATTATGGTCAGGCAATATTCATCAATTACCACCTACTGTAAATAATTTCATTGAGAATAGAATTAGCCAGCTGGCTTCAGAAAAAGCCGATGATTTTGTTTTTGTAGATGCTACCTACGCAGAAGGAAATCATACTGAAATCTATCAAGGAGAAGTTAATATGAGTGGCGATCGCAATATCCAAATGGGCAGTGGTAATTACAACGAGCGGATAGAAAGGGACTACGTTCAAGGCAATTACTATGCTGCTGGGCAAAAGCAGACTTTGGCTGAAGCTGCCGCTGAGATTCAGCAATTACTTGAGCAGCTCTCACACACTAATCCAACCACAACTACTGCTGAAAAGATGGCCGTAGTAACAGAAGCTGCTGAACAAATTGAAAAGAATCCTACACTAAAATCACAGGTAGTTGGTGCGCTAAAATCTGGAGGCACTGAGGCTTTTAAAGAAGCAATTGACCATCCACTAGTTAACATTTTGGTGGCAACTATTGAAGGATGGAAAGATGCAGAGTAGCTGGTAAGTTCAATCGCTCTGATAAGAAAGTCTGGGAAAATAGAATCAGATTGAGGTGCTGCTATGCCCAAGATTACAGAATGCGATCGCTGTCTCCTCTTTGCCCATAATCCTCACCTGGTCTGTGCTGTTCATCCAGAAGGTCCGAAGGGTAATAGCTGCCTAGACTTTCGAGCTGACCCCAACACTGAACCTATTGAACTGTGGGAACCAGAGGGTGCGAGTTACTACGATGGGAAGTTAATTCTGCAACCACAACAGCGGTTCACCACAGAGGAGAAGCTGGAGCTGCTGGATACTCACCCGCTGTTCACTGGTGTTTGTCCTGAGTGCGGGTATCGCTTTCCCAAGGATAACCTGCCAGCTGTGCATTGGGATTGTCCGGAGTGCGGGTGGGTGGATGATTCGGTATGAGAATTGAATCTCTCGTTATCAAGATAGCGCCAGATTATAAATTAAAATAATATTTTTCTCAAGATCAGTTATAACTTTTTGCCAGATCAGTTTAAGATCAACAGACTTCTCTCAACGCGCACACACTCGTAAACTTTAGCATATAGTCGATTAAGGTCGTTGTCAAACTTTATCAACAGTACCAACCCCAACGCATAGACGGTGAGGTTTTCCAATGCTAGATGCACCGATAACCCAATCGGTATGGTTTTTGGTTTAGTCGCTTCCTGTGGGCTTTCTTAAAGTTATAGCTTCCAAGTATTGCTATGCCCAAGATTCCTGAATGCGATTAGCCTTTATGCTAGCGCGGAGCGATCGCGTGATTGTGTAGTAGGTAAACCTTAGTGGAGTTGAAAACCTTGAAACTTTTCTATGGATATGTCAACATGGCTAGTTGACTGGTGGGGGAAAAACTTTTAGTTCTCTCGCACAGACGTAACTTAACTGTATAGTCGATCCAGGTTGTTGTCAAACGACGATACGAATCCAAGCGAAGCTTTACACCCTGTCATCCCACGTTACCTTGAATTTTTACGAATGCAGCAAGCCCCAACGTGTGAGACGGTGAGGCTTGTCGATTGGTCGTTATCGCTTGCGCTTGAATGCCTTCTCGAGTACTTCAACCCTTTGAGCTAGAACGGTCATCCCAATTTGGGATGACCCTGCTATCCAGATTGATAAGGCTGGCAGCAAGCCTTCCACCTGGGAAGTGCTAGAGGTCTGGGAAGTGCTAGAGACTAAATATGTGATTTCAAGTGCAACCACTGCCATTACATTTATGACGGTTAGAGTGGAAGCCAGTGACCAATGTCTACGCTTTGGGCTCATTTTTTGATTGTCCTATATGAGGGGTTTACAGGGAAACCCGAAACCGACTCAAGGGAGAGCAGACATTGCCAAAGATTTCTTGGAAATACGAACGTGATAGGCTGGCATTGAGTATATAAATAGTCAGCTCGATTTCCCTATAGTCTGGATTCGGGCTTAGATTTCGGGCTGTTTTCTTAAACCTTGGCGCACAGGTGGTGGGATTCCTGTAACAACAATCGGCTTATATTCTCGCTTTCTTTGAAGTTGAAAGCTATACAGACAAAGCAAAAGCTCAGTGCTGCGAGGCCATACACATGCAGCACTGAGCGGTATATTGAACTTGCAACAAAAGGTCATTATTAGACTTCTCCGGTGTGTTGGACAGGAGACAGTCAGTAAGCTAATTAACCTAGCCGAATTTAACTAAAAATCTTCTCGCTCAGTGCATTCGGGCATCGGTGACAGCCGCAACATCGCTTACCTGAAGTGGGTAAAATGTGTTGCTGACTATTCAAAGGTCAACCAGCTTTGAAGTAAGATACTCATTTCCCTACCTCAAGACTGTCCTATTGCCCAAACACACCGTCTTATGCCCCTCCGTTTACGCTGTGCGCTATATATATGTATAAAATTGTCTTGTCTTGTGTTGAACGATGTTATTGGATGTCTTTTCTACAAGACGGAGGGTACATACTTCTTAGAATAGCTTGTGATCAGCTATGGTGCAACTACAACTAGAAACTGCAGTGCTCAACAACTTCTTGCAGTGCTCAAAAGCCTAAAGCAGATTAGTGATGAATAATATGGTATAAGATTTTCGGGAAGAGTATTTCAACTTCTTGCAGTGATCAAAAGCCAATGTTTTAAGATATAGGATTTTGCGTAAAAATTCAAATAGTAAAAAAGGGAGAGGAGATGCCTTAGGCTTAAGCGCACAAAAGCCTAAACTTTAGGCTATAACGCCTCCAGGCATTTGTCAAGTATTTATGTTCAACAACTTCTCTACGAGCTTTCTAGCTTTGGGCAATTCCGATACCTGGCACCGTCCATATCGAGAGAGTTCAAGGAAGAAATTATCACAACATCATTAATTCACACTTTCTCATTACCTCAAGAATCATCGAACAGCTGCATTGCCACCTTGGGGTCATAACAATTAGCCAGCACAAACGTTTCTGCCACCTGACGAACCTCTCTTGTCACAACTTCCCAGGTATCCCAAGGCAGTTTCATTTGCCCCGGAGAAGCTTTATTCTTCCCCTTACCCTTCAACACTTTCGGCAGTAACTTACTTCCCCAGTGATAACGCTTCTCAGGCTTCGGATTGGGCTTATAATTCCTGCAAAAACCCCGATACTTCCTGGCACACTTGTTAGCATTGGGCGAACTTACGGTATGAACGAAGAGACAATAACATTAACTTGCATTTGCAAGTGTCACTCCCCTCAACACTCTTCGTATAATGAGTTCGAGAATGATTATTGTAGGCTGCCTAAGTCAAGAAAATCATCCAGTTTCTTCTTTGTAAATAATTTCGAGGTGTTTTTATGTCTTCAAGTAATAATAGGAGTAGTGAGAAAGTACGACGTAAAAAACATGAAATTATCAAGAATGCAGTAAAAGAACTGGGGTTTGAAAATGAAGCTGAGTTCGCACGAAAAAGTGGTATAGACCAAGGAAATTTAAACAGAATTTTAACAGGTCAAATCAAATTGACTGACCCAAGGGCGAATCAGCTTTGTTGGGCTATTTTTGATAAAAACTGTAACCAGGGTTTTAATTATTCTGATTGTGCGTGTTACTTAGCAGCTAGTATCAATTATAGTTGGAATCATATTGCCTGTTTGGAGGATAAAAAGCCACGTGTAAATCTTACAGAACTTGATGTTAACAGGTGGGTAAAAAAATACCGAATAAAAAAGTTAAAAATGCGAGAGATTGAACAAAGAGCTTCAAATTTCAATGAGGAAGATCATGTTAGAAGTGCAGACTTTAGTGCAATCATGGAATATATAGAAGTTTGGAGACTAAAACATGACTTTGATTTGCCTAATATAATTCAGCAAAGATTCAAGATGAATTTGGATGTTTTTTCAGGCTTTATTGACCAAGGAATAAAGCAAATTAATTATGAAGAGGTGAAACAAGTATTTAAAAATATAAGGCATATTGCACACCTTTCTGGAGATAATGAATTCGTCATTAAGGTGTCTTGTTGGTTAAGGGAATATTCTAGACAATCGAGTGATATAAACACATATCTTATGGCAGAATCTACACTAGCTTGGAGCTATACTTCTTACAAAGACAGACAAGCTGTAAATCAGGCAAAGTATCTGACAGAGAGAGCATGGAATTTACTTAGTGATCTCAATGTTTTTATGACAATTGATGCTGATGTTGTCGCCATACTCTCTGAACTAAAATTACGCATTCCTCTTCGTCTTCATATGCTGCATGCTCAGCATTTTTCTGATGAAGAATTTGAACTTATTCAACATCAATCTCAGAAAATGGTAGACAGACTTATTCAAGATCGTACGCTAGAACCTCGTCTAAGGGAAAGATTTAAAATAGCTCTACAATATCAGCATGGTATATATTATTTTTGGACACAAAAATACGAAAAGGCAATTCAAAAGTTTACTGATATTACAGAGCAAACAAATTTAATAGGTTGGAAGCGTGTTGAACAAGGGGCCTATAGCTGGTTGGGGACACTTAGTGAGCAAACTGGCAATATAGATGCGTGTCTAAAATATTTGAGTAAAATTGATAATGAAAATGCTAATCAGAAGCGGCTAGATCTTCGAGATTTAATGTATGCTAGACTGGGCATGAATTAACGAGGAAAGTAGGAAATATAAAAAGCTCAAACGGCTGCTATTTCGACGATAAATTCCATACATATTTAGGCGTGATCATGACACACAAACACGGATTCTATAATCAATATTCTGGAAAAAAAGCAGATAAAAAATTAAAAAAAAACAACAACTGTTATCATGACTCTATTCTCGAAATAGAAGAAGAAAAGATAAAGTTTAAAAGAGCATTATCTACCTCTATTTCCAAATCTTTAAACTCTGAACGAGAAACTCTAAAAAATACTTTGCAAGAGAAATATAATTGCTTATTAGCATGGAATGCACACTATGACTATGATCTTTGGAACATGGTTGAAAAGCATTTCAATTTTCTTTGGCTGGAGCTAGAACCTGAAATGTATCTTGGTGTTGAATATTGTTTGTATGAAGAGGTCAGAAATTTATTTTTAGAGCTGAGAAATTTTTTTCAATGGACTGGTCGTATCAAAGAAAGAATTTATTTTGCAGCTTGGCTAAAACGAGAAGCTGAAAGACGACAAGATACAGGAATTATTTATCTGGGAATTTCTTCTTTAGTCTGGTCTTATACATCTTCAGGTTGCTATCAAGATTTAGAAAAAGCTTATAAACTTTGGGATAAACTAGCCTTTGACGTGTTCCCAATAGATAGCCCTATACGTTGTGATAAATTGTGTAAAAATATTAAAGATAGTTTTGGGTCTTGTTTGTATGCTGAACTCTTGATAGAAGTACATGAGAGTGGTGTTCGTCTTGCTGTTAGAAAGAGTGAATTTGATAAGGCTTTTGTACGGATTGAAAAAGGGAAGAATACAATTGACGAACTCTTTAAGCAAGAGTTAATTACAAGACGATTAAAGGAAAGATTCACCCTAGCTTTTAATTACCATAAAGGTATTGTCTTTCACCTCATGCAAGAATATAGAGAGGCAGAAAAACTTTTTCGTAGTATCTCCGAAAGGGCAGAATATATTGGCTGGAATCGCGTGATAAAAGGTGCAAAAAGCTGGCTAGCGACACTGGCAATGGTAAATCAAGACTACAGCAAATGTAAAAATATTCTTGAAGATATTAGCTCCAAAAATTCCCGCCCCCTCTTTGATAAAAGAGATGGATTTTGCTATCTAATAAAATCCCAGGTTCTTAGCAAAGAAGGACGAAAAGAACAAGCAGAAGAATCTCAAAAAAACGCTATAAGGATTTTCAAAAAATGCAGCAAAAACAACTGGGAATGTACTCTGAATTCTTTTATTCTTTTGTCTTCTGAAAAGTGATGATTTTTTTGTAATGCTTTTTTTTGTGTATAAAAGCTTGTATTTACAAGGAATAACAGAATGATAAATAATCATTACAATCTTGCCTATATCCAGTTTGAAAGGCCTTACATTTAACTCTTGTAAATGCAAGTTTCTGGTTTTACTCTCAAGTGAATATTTGTCAGTTAATATAAAAGTTAAAAGCACCAGTGTTAATAATGTACTGGTGTTTTTGTTAGTGATTTTCTTGTAGCAAGAGACGATTGTTTATTCAGGTGCAACAGCGCAGAGCATTTTTCGTTGTTTTTCTGTTGTTTATTCATCGCTTATAAGGAGACAATATTTCTATGCTAACAAGGCATAAGGACAGTTTTCTGCTAATTGTACTCATGATGCTCGTGGGTGGTTCACTCTGCCTTGCCATCATCGATCCATGTTTCCGTCCAGCTTTTGCTGACTTAGCTAAGGTGGGCATTAGCGGCTTTTTAGGTTGGATGATGCCAAGGAATGAAATGCAGCAGATACCACAATCAAGCAATTCATTGCTTGAGCATCATACAAATGCAAGGGAACACTCTATTTACTAAAGTGATGTTGACTAAAGTGATGTATCAAGCATAATTCCGAAATCACCTTTTTAAATCCTTTTGAAACCTCTGTTATAAGTGATGCCGGTCGGGCATTGCCCGCCCGCTACGCTAACGGCGTAGCCAGAAGGGCTAATCGCTCTAACTGTTGAGTCTAACTGTTGAGTAGTTACTTATTAGCCTTTCTCCACTCCCACGGAGGTTGAGGATTAGCCGAAGCCCAAATCCCAACTTTTTGCGCCTGTGCATCAGCTTGAGTACTAGCGATCGCCTCCCAACTCTTACAATCAGACTTATAAGCTTCGTATCCCCAGACCATGCCAGCAGATGCTTGCTTGCTTTGAACTAGCTCTAAGCCCATGCCCTGGTCTACCCAGAGTTCAGCAACCGTCCTGCCGTAGCGGTCTGTATCTACAGCATCAACTCTGACTTTCATCCCACCTCTTTGTAGTAGCGTACGCAAAAAGTCTCGGCTTTCGATTCCACCTTCCTGTTTTCTCTCCGGGGCATCGATGCAGGCAAACCTGATTTTTTTCTCCTGACCATTGCAAAACACTCTAATGGTGTCCCCGTCATAGATACTGCCGGGTTTTACGTCGCAGACAGGTAAACTGGTTATTGAGTCTTGCCTAACAACTGTATTAATTGCTGAGGCTGGCTGGTCAGTATTCGAGGTTTTGGTACTCTGGTTCTTCAGCTGCGTTAGTACCACGGTCGCTACTACTATCCCCAGTGCTAATAGCTGAATCCCCGCCTTGGTAATTCGTTCCATAGACTAGTCCTAGAATTTTTCCCTTTGTCTCATCTTGGTTAGCAGCAATGTTCGCCAACTGCTCCTGTAACCTCTCCTGCTTCTCCCAAACACCCAGCATCTGTGTAGTGCTGCCCTCACCCAAGCGATAGCCGACCTCAAGAACCTGCTGCCTGGTTTGCTGGAGGGAGATTTGCTCTTTAACTCGTGCCTCCCGTCGGGTATACTTTTCATAGTCGAGGATCAGCCCTGTGATTTCTTGACTTAGTTGGGCTTTAACCTCCTCACGCCGCCGTTCCAGCTGAGATACTTGTGCCTCAAGGCTGGCAGTTCTGACCTCAAGATTAGCGATCGCTAAATTATCCCGCTGCACGTCCCCACCGCCCACCAGGTTAGAGATCAGCCGCACTGGATCAAGGGTGAGGTAATTCGTCCAGCGCTTTTTTCGCGCATGTTCAGTTCTGCCCTCACTTACCTCAATCCTTTGCTGGGCAAGAGCGATGCGCTCATCAATTTTAGTTAACTCCGGTGAATGCTCTATCGCTATTTTCGTCAGGGTTTCCAGGCAGTCTGAGCTGCTGTTGAGGCAGGGTAGTTTCGGAGTTCTCATCGGGGTCCCCTGGCAATCTTGGCTCAACTCCAGACAAGGCAGAATTGGCAGTTGGGCGCTGACCTTCAGGCACAATGACCAGCTGAACTGCCAGAAGGTTATCATTACCAGGGAGCCAGCGAATCTTACGAACAACACCTGCATAGGGTGACTTAACTTGGGAGATAAGGGAGATTGCATTATCAATGCCCTGAATCTGTGCTAAGACTGCGGCTTTTTGATACTCGCGTTGGCGTTCCTGGTTGGCTCTAATCAGCAGCTGCTTTTCATACTCTGCAACCTGCTTAGCCCTGTCGATTAGCCTTTTCGACATCTCCAGACTATGGAGATATTCCTTATAGGCTCGGTCACTTTGAGAGCTTTTTAATTTGGACTTGTTAGCCTCTAGTTCCAACTCAGTCCGTCGCTGTTCTTGAACTTTTTGAGCCAGTACAGCTCTCTCATGCTCAATTACAATCAAGGGAACTTTGAGAGATTGAAGCTGCTCAACCTTTTGGCGCTGTAACTTAACAGCCAGCTGCTTTGTAGAAAGAGTATTTTCAGCTAGGGCAATGCTGCTCAACTCCTGTGAGTAATTGGCTAAAGGTAGTTGTGCCATTGGTGGCACTGGTGGCGGCGGATTAATTTCAGGTGGTGCAATTGATAATCTATCAAGGGTGATTTCTAACTGCTGGCGCTGCTGTATTAATCGCTCCCGCTCTTTGGTGCGGTCGGTGAGTATTTCACCAACCTTCACCTGTTGACCCTCAACTACTTTCAAATCCTCGGGCGAGGTAATGTTAAGGTTAAGTTGAAGTCGCCGGGGCTTGTTAGTTTCTGTTAGCTGCTCGGTTGTCACAGGAGCAGGTAGTTGCTGAGTCTGGGCGGCACCAGAACGCATTATCCAGGGACTTGTCATTAGAACTGTAGCCACCGCATAAGGAATAAGCTGCTTAATCATAGTCCTTGCACCCTTTGCCAAAACGGCACGATGTTTACTTGTTTTGCCTGAGTTCCCATCCGCACCAAGGCTTCTAATGGCTTGAGACTGGCCACCTTTGACTCTGCAAATCTGAACTTTGAGGCGACTTTTTTGTAATCGGTAACATCTACTGGCAGGACAATCTTAGTTGAGGCATTGGCAATAGCTTCTGCCGAAAACTCCTCAGTGCGCTGAGATGCCAGGACACAAGCAAGCCCATACTTTCGACCATCGCCAAAAATCAGCTTAACAGCCCGAGAGTTTTTAACTTCCTTGGCCTCATCAATAAATAGATAAGTGCGTGGTAGACGCCCTTTAATTTCGCCCATGATACGATGACTATCCAGCAGCTGTTTAGCAATAGCATCAGCAGCAATGGCTCCTAGTCCCTCGACCTTACCCAGTGCGGACAAATCAAACCGCGTAATTTTCGCAGTTAGGGGTGGTTGGGTTTTGCTAAAGATTCCATATCTGAAAGTGGCTGCAAACTTACGTTCTAATTTCATCGACTCCTTACAGCCCTCTTCAACCCGTTCCTCTATTTCCGCCCTTACATCATCAAAGTTAGGTGGTTCCCGTCGCCAGGTGCTGGGGTCTTCCTGAATAATGCCCCGCTGGTGGTAACATGCTGAAAGGACATTAAGAAAAAGTCCCTCTTGATTAGTTCCCATCGTCAGTGCCTTCTTAAAGGTCGCCGTAGTAGCGATCGCTTGTAGGTCTGGTCCACCAGCTTTAGTATCGAAGTCAATCACCAGCGGGTTAATCCCGTGGGGAGATTCCATATCCAGAGCATAGCGAGTCTCACCAGGCAATTGTTGATCGCCGTGAAAATCAACAACCACCAGGCGAATACTGGGGTATGTCTGGATTAATTCCCAACCAATGGCTTTGAGAGTTTGGGTTTTACCCGAACCACTGGCACCGATGATAATTATTAACCCATTAGGCAACTGTTCTGGGTCGTAGTAACAGCCCTCACCCAGAAAGATGCCCGACTGTGAAGTTTTCACAGCAGCAGCAGTGGGCATAAATCGGGGTTTGGGTAATGGTCTATTCATTAATAACTTTCACTATTCTTATTAATAGAGTTCCCGTACAGTCGTAGTCCCCTAACAACTTGCCTACAGCAGCGGGTGAGGCATTACTGAGAGTAACTGAGTTCACTCCGACACCAGTACTAGCTCTAATCGTGGCGTAAGACTGCGCAGGTTTTGGTAACACCAAATCTTCTGCATATTCGACCTCTAGTTCACCAAAAACATAAGTCCTTGATGACATTTGATCAGCTACTGACAGCAGGACTTCTTCTGGCGACTCCTGCAATAAGTTGAGGGTAAGAGTCTCAACTTCCACCCTTGCACCCTTCTGGGTTTTGATGCTACTGGGTTCGAGGTGTTCACCAGTTTTGAGTAAGCCCTGATCAGTTTTTAAGACCAACTGCTCTCCCTCACGGTCAATCACCTCAAATCTGCCTTCAATGGGCTTACCAGTTATTAGATGATGCCCCTTAACCTTGGCAAAAACTAGATAATTATCTCGCTGCTCCAGGTAAGTTTGGGCAGCTCCTTGGGTATGACCCACTAATTGGGTGAAATTGTAAGTGATTCCCCCGCTCGAATTTATATTGATGACGATGACAAAGGCGATCACCAAAACGACCATCACCCCGTATTCAGCGGGAGAGCCTGTGGCTAGCCTGTAGTCTACATTCCTGGGAATCACCAGACGGGCACGACCAGGATAGAAGGCAGCAGCACCACTTTTGGTAAAGGTATCCCCAAGCCAGCCAAAGGCGAAACCCAACACCAGGGCTTGATACCAAACTGATGAGTAAAAAAGTATTGGTAGTCCTAGAACTGCCACGATTGCAGTTCCTAGAAAACTGTGGGTAATGGTACGGTGGGGAAAGCGCAGTTCTAACACTCTAGCGATGGGAAAGAATATTCTGCCCACATAGCTGGTGGTAATATCGATATCTGGCAGCTGTGACGCACAAGCCGCGATTGCTAAAACCATTGGCTCTGCCTTTCCCGTAACCAAGGCAGTGAGTGTGGTACTCAAGAGGGCATGAGTCAGTGCCAGCACGCTAGCCTCCTATCTTCCTAGACTGGCGAGGCAAAGAGTACAGTAGCGTCTGAATTATTCTCACGGCAATAGTTAAGCCCATACCAATCATCGCTAAGGTCACGTTGTTGGTTCCTTTCCCCACAACTCGTACCAAGGTAAACAATAATAAAATGACAATTAAATATGGTGTGCCATCAACCCACATTGTCTCGTCGTAGCTAGGATCGAGTCCTAGATGTTCCTCTTCGACTGCCCGTATAGTAAGCATAGGAATTCCATTAGCTCGGCTGACAATCTGGGACAGTTGTGCTGGGGAAAGTTCCAGCTCTAATTCTTTGGCGTACCCTCTGGCAATCCGTCGAATCTCCTTGTCTTCTAAGCGTTTCAAATCTAGTCTGGGAAGCTTAAGGAAAATGCCTTTGGGAATTACTGGATTAGATATTAGTAAGATGGGGATTTCATCGAGCAGATTCTCTAAAAACTGAAGCATTGATTTTGTCATTTGCTCCGTATCGTCGCAAATAACAATAGCTGGATTTTCCTCCAGGGAGTCGATGATGGCCTTCTTCAGTTCTGGAATCTTTAGCTCCTTGCCCTCGAAATCCTGGGCTTCAAGTTGCAACTGAAGACAGATTACCTTGAGCATCGACTTAATTGGTCCAGGGGGCGGGACTACAATTACTCGATAGCCTTCAGTAGCAAGTTTGACAAAGACCTGAGTCTTGAAAGTTGTTTTCCCAATACCCGGTTTTCCTAGTACTAATAGCGAACTTCCAGCCTTCAAACTAGCCGCGACTCGCTCAACCTCTTCAATCCTGGAATCCTCTAAATATAGGAATTGCTCAGCTGCATCCTCTTCCTCTTCTTCTTCTGGCTTGGGCTGTGGCTCTCTTCTTAAAAACCTGAACTTAGAATTAATCTCCAGTTTGGTTTTAGAAGAAACCACCGCACCAAACAACAAAGCGATCGCAGATATTACAGACCATCCATTCGCAGCAATTGTAATTCCACAAAGTACGAAGATTATAAATTTTGCCCAGCTGCTGCTTTGGTTTTGGCTCTTTTCCTCAGCAACTGGGATAGGGCGTTTGGGTTGACTGCCTCATGAGCTGCAGTCCACTGCTGCTGGCTTTGAGTTCGCCGCTCTTTAACCATCTCGATTACTTGCGGATTGGTGAAGTAACCAGTATTAGCATAGTAGTCTGCTAATTCCTGAGTGGCGACATGCTTGACAGCCCCGATTATTTGAGCCTGTTGGTCAATCGTTTCTAGTTCTTGCTCTGAAAAATGCGGAGAAGAAGCCGCCAAAGGAATTTCTTCTGCTGGTGGTGGAGTTTCTCCAGTCGAAAGCTGCTGCTGCTCGACTACCGTTATCGTGCCATCTTCGGAAGCTGTTGTACTTTCTGCCTCTTCTTCCAGCTTCTCTAGCTCAAATCCCTCAAAAGTATTGTGGGAATTATAGTAGGTTGTTATCTTCTCAAGAGCTTCAAACTGACAAAGATTCAAATGCGATTTGTTGTTAATCTTTATCAACTCTGATTCTATGGAATTGTCTAATTGATGAAGGATTCTCAGCCGTCTGTAGATAGTAGGGCGAGTAATTTCCAACTGGGAACAGACTTCTGCTAAAGGGATAGCCTTTTCCACTGTTAAAGGCTCTGTTAAAGCTTTTGGCGATTCTGTTAAGGGTTCCTCTTGCTCTGTTAAAGGTTCCTCTTGCTCTGTTAAAGGCTCTGTTAAACCTGGATCATTTCCATTCTCAGATAAAATTTTTTTTTCAGTACCCTTAATAAGGGGAGTTTTAATTTTTTTTTTGGTTGCGGACATGCGTTTTTCTCTAGAAGTGTTAAAGCTCTTAACCCTTAACTGTTAAAGCAACAGACCTAACTGTTAAAGGGGTGTTAAAGTGCTGTTAAACCAGTTGTAACTGCTGTAAAAGCCAGCAACCACAGTATTTACACTTAAAAAATAAATAGCTAATTAACTGTTAAAGGGCAGCTGTTAAAGCACTTATAAAAATATTAAAAAGGGTTTAAAAACTATCTTTAAAAGCCGTTGCTCATGGTAATACAAAAAGCCCTTGTTGAAAACAGATCATAGCAATTCAGTGGCGGGGGTAAAAAAAGGCAAAGTTTTTCTTTTAAAGTAACCTCCCACCAATCTGGTTATCCAGACAGGAGTTTTTCTGGTAATCTGGTAAACCAGATAGCCAGAACCGAGGTTTTCTGCTTCCCCTGTTCCCGCCCCGAAGGGGCTTCGTAAAACCAGATGAACATTCTGACAGTAACTGGATACAAAGGGGGGGTTGCCAAGAGTACCACTGCTGTCCACTTGGCAACTTACTTTAGTGACTTAGGTAAAACTGTCTTAGTTGATGGAGACGCTAACCGCACAGCTTTGAATTGGGCATCTCGTGGCTCCTTACCCTTTCGCGTTGCTGATGAGAGGCAGGCAGTGCGCCTTGTCTCTGGGGCAGACTATGTTGTTATTGATACTCCCGCACGCCCCCATTCTGATGACCTCTCCGAATTAGCTAAGGGTTGTGATTTGCTGGTGCTGCCTACCACCCCGGATGTGGTAAGCCTACAGCCGATGTTGGAAACAGCTAGAGATTTGGGTGATGCCAATTACCGTGCTCTGTTGGTAATTGTTCCCCCCTATCCCTCTCGTGAGGGAGAACTGATGCACACTGACCTGATTAAAGAAGGTGTGCCTGTATTTAAGGCAATGATACGCCGTACCGTTGGCTTTCCCAAAGCGGCACTGGCTGGTGTTCCGATTCGGAATCTAACGGATAAGAGCGCTTTGGCTGCTTGGGGTGATTACCAAGCAGTAGGTGATGAAATTATGGAGTTATGGAGATGAGTAAGAGTAAATACGGCGATGTCATCAAACAAGCCAGAAAACCAGAGAACCAGAAAACCAGTCCGACTGATGCCACTGATAATGCAGCTGAACCAGAAGTGAACTTGTGCGTTAAGGTTCCTATCTCTTTACGTCGGCATTGGTCGGCTGAGGCAAAACGCACGGGTGTGACGATGACGCAGGTCATTGTTGAAGCTCTCAAAGCCCGGTTTGGTGAACCAGATTAAGTTTTACCAGATATCTGGTTTTCTGGTAGCGAGTCATAATGTTTATACTGCTGGCATTCAGGAGAATAACAATGAAAACCGAAGTTTCCCCAAATCTACATCAGCAAATCCCAGTGCCAAAAGTCTCTGCTAATGAAGCTCACCTGCAAGGATATTGAACTCCTGCTGCAACCTGCTGCGCTAGTGGCGAAAACGGAAAAACCAGAAGCCCAGTAAATAAGGGTTGAGGAGAGAGGGCGGCGTTCCCTACCTCGACTATCGGTTAGCACACCATTACTGCATATTGAAAGTTTAAGCTCTTAACTGTTACATTTATTTACATAAAGCAACATTACTTAAATAAGAGGTGTGGCGATGACTATCCTAATTGCACTGTTTATCATTGGCTGGGCTGCCGCTGCGGTGTTAGGAACCCAGGCTTATTTCTTCGGTGAGCAGTCTAAGCCTATCCACGAGCGTAACTGGCGCTCCCAATCCTTTGAAAAGCTTTCAACTTCTATTACTGGAAGCTCCATCGACTACAACGATCGTACTCCTGCCTACGCGATGGATACCTATGCCAGCAATACTCTGCCTAACTAAAGTAACGGCAGCGCTCCCGGTAGCACTTTAAGTCGGTTCCCCCCAACGCTGCAAGTGATGGGGGGCTTTTACTATCTAGCTCAAAATTAAGAGTTAATTAGTACTGGTGTACTATAATTAGCCCAGAGTTTTTGTTTTCCAATGTTGCACACCAGGCTGACTAAGTTTCTGCAAGAAGAGCTGGCGATTCCCACAGCTGCCATTGAGTTGGCTGTGCGCCATCGTGAACAAACCCCTAGCCTCCTGCCAATGATTCTGTGGCAGTATGGACTGGTTAGCTTAGAGCAGTTAGACAAAATTTTCGATTGGCTCGAAACTGCATAGAAGCAAAGAACACATTCTGGAGAATCATCCCTGGAACCGACTCAACTCAACCTCTTCTCAACTACTCCCAGACTCACCACTAGAACAGAATCTCTGGTAATGAGCCAAGACGCCCTGGAGCGGTGGAAATCCCAAATATTCAATTACCAGCAGCAGGTCAGGAAAAGTGAACCGCCTAAGCAAACAGCACTATTTGAGCTAGCACCAAATCACTGTGAAGCAGACTCAATAGACCCCTTCAGCCTGAGAATTGAGACTCTTGAGTTTTGGAGAATGCCAGCAGATAGCCCAGGTGAAGCCTGCCTTTACTTCGTAATAGATAACACACTACCACTATTGCTGTACATTGGTGAAACTTGCAAATCTAATAAGCGCTGGAAGGGTGTCCACGACTGTAAGCAGTATCTTGGTAATTATCATGACCTGCACTATAAATATGGTCGTAAGAAAGCTGTTAGTATTGCCTTCTGGTGGGATGCGCCGACACAAACCAAAGCACGGCAGGAGTTAGAGAAAGAGCTGATTCTGAAGTGGCGATCGCCTTTTAACAAAGAGTGCTGGTCGTACTGGGGGCAACCGTTTGGGAAGTGAGGAAGTTAGGGAGTGCGATCGCTATTTGCCTTTATCTCCAAATGCCGAGATTCCATTAAATAGCATGATTAAGCCGCCTATTAAGATGGTAATCGCCAACCCACCAGCAACTAAATCCAATAAGCTAGTATTTTCCAATTAAGAAGCCTCTGACCTTTGACCTTCATCAAATGCTACCCCAAAAGTCCCAAGTGCAAGTAATCTCTCATGCAGGCACGGAAGCACGCATCTACCAAGTACAGCATGGTTATCGTGTCGAAGTCAGCGGCACCGAAACTGAGTTTTATTGGCATCCTGGTATCTTTAGGAGTAAGCAGGAACTATGGGATTGGTTAAGACCTCAACTTGAAGTGTTCATAGACAGCGGACTAGCTTTGGGTGGCGAGTGGATGACCCTTGAAGGGGATTTTGATGACAATCAGATGTATCGAAAGTGGTTCATTAATAAAACAGCCCAAGAGTGGCAGGGATATGACCCTTTGACTAACCGCTGCCATACTGCCGGGTCTTTGAAGGCACTTAAGGTGAAGATTGACCTGATTGAGTCGGAATTTCGTTTGACTTTTTAGCTAATGAAAATATCTCCCAAACGCAGCGAAATAATCTGATGGGGGGGGGAGATTTCAATCGACCAAGGCTTCATAATCTTCTGTTATTAATGCTTCAATGAACTCCTCTGCTGCTGGAAAATCCAAGTCAATTTTCAGATCCTTAAGCATGGAAGGGATTTTAGTAGGAGAATAATTTTGTTCTATAAGTTCCTTTGCTGTCAAAATAGCGTTAAGCCAAGCCTCACTCCATCTGACCTCTTTCTGATGCTCTGGTGTTGGCATTAAATAGTTATTTTTGTAATCAATATTCAACAGAAAATGGACATTTTTGATTAACTCATCAAGGCACTCAATCCACGTTTCAACATCTGTAAATCTTTCATTGTCTGTCATTTTTCTTATCACTAGTACATTGAACTTCCCAGATATTCCCTGAGTCTAACGCGGGCTGTTGAGGAGGCAATATCCTGCCTCCTCAAACTACGTTAGTGTAGCCAGATTGGATTTTACAGCCACGTTAGTTGCATCCAGGTTGGGCTGGTTGGTTACAGGCACATGGAATTTGAGCGAAACATCGGGTCGAAAAACAAGGCAATGAGTAGATCCTCCAAAATGGAACATGCCCAACTGATCCCCTCGATTAACGGTATCCCCTGCGCTTACTGTAATTTCACAACTGGATACCTCTGCCATGCCCACTGCCACAAAGACCATCAGCCCAATAGCCGAATTTTTCGCCTCGATGAAAATTACTGCCCGTGTAGCCACCGAGGTTATAAACGGCTGCGAAGCATTTGGAGCTGAGGGATCAGGGTCAGAGCCGTATACTCCCTCGCTCATATTCTCAAGATAGTAAGATCCGTTAACCACAAAGGCTTTTTGGATCACTCCGTCCACGGGGCTATGCCAGCGATGGTAGCTGAGCGCACTCAGAAACGCCTGATACACTGTACCTCCGTTAAACTGAGCTGCTAATGGGTCAAAATTGAGCAGATTCTCCAAAGAGTAGGGCTGACCCTTGAGCCAAAATTGGTGGGAAAGGCGTACATCAGTCTTATACTGCAATGGGGCCGATTCGCAGGCATTTACCACCACGGAATCGCCCACGGGGCGCACATCCGGCTGAAACTCGCGCGTAAAGAAATCGTCCCAAGATGTGAAGCCCAGGTAGTCGCAATCATTGGGATCTGGTACTTGGAAAATATCCTCGAAAGGCTTACTCAAGCAGTCAGGGCTATTGTTGCTCGGTTGACACGCCACAGCCACCATTTGTTTTTTAGCTGCATCGCTGAGCCAAGCAATGGAAGGAGGATCGGCATTAGGGTCGCTTGTGTTCAAGACATAGCGTGACTTCTCTGTGGTCAAAAATTGTCCCCAGTAATGGAGGACTTTTTGAAATTGGCGATTAAACAGATCCGAAGAAAATGTGGAGTACCCTGAGATAGTGCCCATAGGCCAGTCCAGCAAGGCATTGATTGGGAAACCTACCAGACCTTGCGCCTCCCCCTTTCTATCTACGATAAACTCTGGAGCAATGGTCATGATGTTGTTAAGGACACCCAGAAACTGCTGCCAACTGGTCAAGGCCGGAGCTCCGGTAGGGTCATCCGGATCGTATACGTAGGCCTCGGTAAACATGGCTTGGGTGGATATCTGCAAACTAGGCGTAGTAGCCACCAGATTTTGCAAGTCCTGGATAGGCTGTACATAATCCGATGGATCAGCTACGGGTTTTGACAGTAACTTGACAACCCACTTACGAAGCAATTCGGGGTCGGACGGCAGCCAACCTCCCACGCGTCGTTTATTTACTCTTACCATCGTTTCCTCCTGTTTCTTATTTGTCTGAGCCTAACTTAATAATTGTGCCGCCGTAAAAATCCATTGAACTGCTCCTAAAATTTGCCAGTTTTTTTTTTAAGTATTGGGTGTATTTATTTATCGCTAGTCTTCGTAGAAATTAAATTACCATACTCATCTGTAAGTTCTAAACTGTATTTTTCAAGTTAGTCTAAATTAAAATTTACAAGAATCTAACTTACGTAAAGCCTATTTACATGAAGTTACTTTAACTAATTTACTAGAATCCGTAGTCTAAAGCTTTCTCTCTTCAAAAAAAGCCGCCCAAGCGTGCCAAGAGCTGCATATTGGTCGTGGGGGAGGCTGCACTTATTAAAATCGTGTTTACCAATGCTATATATTTCTGCTGGTCAGGGATAAATCCGGAAAGTGGGGAAGGTACGACCTCACTTAAGCTTATGTGATTCCAAATATTGCTCTAGGTACTTGCGTGCTGAAGAGGAGTCACGCAGCAGTAAGGACTCGACCACGGAGCGCACAATTGGCGGCACTCCCGGCGGGATAGTCAGCTCCGATGGCAAGGCGTTATGGTAGGGTCTAGGTTTTGGCGTCATCAGCAGAGTATGTGAATAGACCTGAAACACATTCTTACTTAGAGCCTGGTATTTTTTCAACGCACTTCCCTCGACTAGTAGTAATTTCCCTGATGACAAAAAAACTACCAGCACGAGAAAATAAACTATACGGCTATAAGAATAGTTTAAAAAAAAATGTTTGTTGGTAGCGCACAAGCGGCAAAACTCATGGGAGTATCTGCCAGGAGAATATGCCAATTACTCTCCGGAGGCAGAATTAAGGGAGCCTTTAAAGCTGGCAGGTCTTGGATAATTCCTCTTGTGAATGGAATGCCAAAGGTTAGTGAGGGGACAAGGGGTCCTATTGCCCGTTGGCGCAGGAAAAGACCTGCCCCTGTAACTATCATTCATGTCAATCAGCAGACTATTCGCCAAAATCAAAAACAGGAAAAGCCTGCTCCGGTGATTAGCGTTAAGCGGGGGCAAAGCAATACTTACGGGCATGAAGTAGAAATCCATGGACCGTGCCGGGTAGTTTATCGGCGTGACAACCCTAAGCCATGCGGGGCGAGGGTTTGGATTGAGACTCTTTTCGGTGTCGAAGTGTTCACCAAAAATGAGTGAGTAGCTCAGAAGCTGCCGAGCAGTTCTTCAAGGTCAGATTTCAGTTTTGATAATGGTTCGTCCTTCATAAATTAACTCCAAAAAGACCTATCTGATTGGGGAGAGATTTCAATTACCCGTAAGTGAGTTTTAAGCAGCTCGTTTTGTCTAGATGGTACTAGGTCAGAAAACTTAAACCCATTTAATTTTTTCAGGACTTCGAGATTTTGAAGTATTAGTTTATTTTTGATAAACTCAAGAGCTGTGAATACTCGCTGTTTGCCATCGATTATTTCCAGGTTGTCATCATTGTTAATTGCAGTGATTGGCTGAATCGGTATACCTAAAAGCAATGATTCAATAAATTTCGATTGTCGTTTTTTATCCCAAGTTATTGTCGGCTCTTGGTCGAGGCCCTGTTTTAATTGTTCAAGGGAATATTCTACAGTTCTGTAATCAATTAATTTCCTTTGTTCTCGAATTTCAGCTTCTACGTCAATCATCATCATGACATCCCTACACTAAGTTAGTTTAAACGGCTTTACGTTTGATGGAAACTGACTTTAACCAATTTGTTTGACTGCGAAATCACTTTCATATTTTCTTTTCAGTTCTTCACTTAATTTTCTATCTTTAGTCTCTAGAAGCTCTATTAAACAATATAGTCTCCTCTGCCAATAAGAATGAAGAGAATCTATTTCTCTATTAGCCAGATTATTCCTGTATTCATCTGCTTCTGTTTCTGAGGCTTTTGTGATAGCCTGACCAGTACGAATTATTTCTCTAACACAAAGTTGATACTCAGTCTCAATCATGTTTGTAAAATCTTCAGCAATCTGTAGCTGTTCTACATTCATGTGTTCTTGGCTTCTAAAAATGCTCATTTTCACTTAGTAACCTTGCTGCTCTAGTTTTCTCAACTTTTCCAGTTTTCGATTGAGAAGTGCTGCATTATCTTCATTTTCGCATCGCTCCTCTTCTAGCCATTTTAGGTTTTCGGGTGTAGGTTGAAATGACCAGACAGATTGTGTTGTCTCAAATTCCTCTTCAGTTAGTTCAAGAAAATCCTGTAGCCTTCTTTGTTTGGACGGTTCAGTAAATTCTGGCATTACCTCAATTTTGAGGTATCCCCCTTTACTCTGAAACTGCCAACGGCGGTTATAGAAGTCAAAGTTTTTCTTAGCACCAGGTTCAGTTTTCCACCGCTTGCACCAGTCTAAATTTTGCTTGGTGAAGGCAATCACAGTGCCATTGTCATACGTGTACAACCAGCCAAGAGGTTTGCTATTTTTGTCATAGCAGCGGAATCCATAGTACACTGAACTTCCCAGATCTTCCTTCCTATAATTTTCTGCACTAGAGGTGCTTAAGCTGTTTTATTGCCTGAACGACTAGCGCCTTTACTTCTTCAACCTGGGCGTCTGGAACTTCATACAATTTACAGGCTCCCTCTATGTAATTAGGGTATAGCGCTAGTTTGTAAATATTTCTCTCCATGCACGCCGATGCTTTTAAGATGGTGAAAGCATACTGATTAGCTTCCATATTTAACCTCAAATTAGTTCTCTATGCTCCCCTCTCAAAGAAAGCTTTACGATGCCACTGTAAAGCCTCTAGTCTTGGATAATACTGCTCATGAGCTGGCAACCGAATGGATTTATTCTCGAAATCTTTGATAGGTGTAGCATGTGGCGAATCCTCCCGCAGGTTATCGGCAACGCGAATGGTGTAATCGTCATTAATGGTGAACCAGAATTTATCAAAAGCCCAGTGATGGTTTTTGCAAAGTGATAGATCGTCTCTACTTTTACGGAACAAAACAACCAATCCACGTTAGTTACGGACCCCAGCATAATAGGTATACTTGTACTTTCACCGCGTCGGGTAAACCTGTCGAGCGAAAAATTAACTATTGGACTAACCTAGGCAAGGTAGATTAAACAATTAGGTCTGTCGAAACAACCGAATAGAAAACAACCAGTAAACCGTACTTTTTATTGCTCAATAATTACCGTGCGGCAATTACCATCTGCCTATTACCTAAAACCGAATTGGTACTCTATTATTCCCAGCTAAGATAAGAACTGTAAAGAGAAATAAAACACTTAACGAATCCACTCAAACATTACTTATCGGAGCCAGAGTTATGAGACTAGTTCGTTACAATCCTTGGCAAGAAATTGAGACCCTACAGAGCCAATTAAATCGCCTATTTAATGACACTCTAGTCCCCACAACTTGGAGATATTTTGGCAGCTTCCCTAAAGTCCCTTTAGCTGAACTCTCGGAAACTGAAGAAGCTATTGTCTTGAAGCTGGAAGTTCCAGGCATGGAAGCTAAAGACCTGAATGTGGAAGTCACAGAAGAGGCAGTTTCTATCAGTGGTGAACGCCAGGAAGAGAATAAGGATAATACTCGCTCTGAATTCCACTATGGTAAATTCCACAGAGTAATTCCTTTACCAAAAATGATTCAAAATACCAAGGTCACAGCAGAGTACAAAGATGGTGTCTTGAATCTGACTCTGCCCAAGAGAGAAAAAGAGAAGAACAAAGTGGTCAAAGTTAACCTGGAGGCTGCTTAATCCTCAAAAAAACTTTAGCTAGATTGCTAGTCCTAACTTAACTCATCAGCCTGGTTGCATTCAATGTGACTAGGCTTTTTTATTAAAGTAAATTTTTACAAGCTAATCTAACGTTACATTAAAGCTTCAGCCCAAATTGGGTAGTATAAATAGTGCAGGTGAGTTTTTCCAAGCAATCTTTCTAACCTGTCAAATTTTAGCTCAATTGGCTTAGAGGTAAATTTTTTACTGTTAAAATTTTGTTTAGACCAACTATCTCCTCCTAGCCAGTCATCAGAAGAATAGTAATTTATCCAAGTTAAGAGGCTATCATTTTCCATCAATTTCTTAATTTCTTTTTGCAGCCACTGATTTTTGTAACCAAGTACTCTTAGTTGTCCTCCTAGTGTTATATATTTGATGGGCTTAAGTGAATAATAATCAGCTAAGATGTCTGTAGCAATGGTTACGCCAAAACTATGGGCTACAACCGTCACGTTTTCGTAATCTTTTAAAACATCTTCTAGTAGGTAAATTATTCTCTCTCTAACTTTACTTTTCAAGTTCATACTTTTTTGATTAATTCCTAGATAAAGCTTCACAATATGAGCTAAATCTATAACTTTGTCTATTTTAATAAAGCTGAGGATGATGCTAATTGATATCCAGAGATTAAGTCTTCCAAGAGCATTGCCAAGCTTACTGAGTAGATTTGGTAAATCAGGAAAAATACTGGCCAGATTAAAGCCAAAAAAGCTAGGGTCTTCTCCTATAATTACCATTACCATAATTAAAATACTCAGATACCAAAGTATTAAAAGTAACGAATAAACAATTATTCCTAGGGTAAGAGAGGGAGCTTCAGGTATAACAGCCCAGATTCTGGAATCAAACCAGTACCATAAAAGCTGGAATCCTGAGATAAACTTATTCAAAAGCCTTTTAGTACTAATCTTTTCTTCAGCAAAGATATCAATCCAATCAGCTTCATAAATATCTAGGATTTTATGAGTTTGGTTGTTGTTGCAATAAACATCAAATCTTTTGCCCGTATGACCAAGTATTTTAGCATCGCCTCTATCTTGAAATTTGCAGTGTTCTAAGTTTTTAAGTCCCTGACTCAGAGTGTCGAGGTGGTGTCCTCTTTGCCTAGGATTCAAACCTGGGATAAAGATGATCGCTTCTGTTGGTATAGTTTTATCGTTGGTTTCCATCGCTTACATCCCCTAACAAAAATCCAACTTCTGCACCGCCTTGTGCTTAACTTTCTCCCCTCTACGATCATACTTAACCGTAGTCCCAGACTTAGCATTAACAGCTGTAATCAGAGAGTTCGCACAATTATCTTGCGCGATTAGCTTCTGATAAAACATATTCAAGACAATCTCGAAAACACTTTAATAGAACCAGCCTTGGCTTACCCTTGAACTGATTGATAATTTCCCACATTTCCGGTTGGTTAACGAGTTGGTCATTATAGAAAAGTTCAAGACACCGAATTAGGCGTGACCTCACCCCTGCTCTTTGCCACCACCAAAGCTGCTTTAGATGGCGTTCGATTATAAATCTTATGCCTATGCCAACCCTAAGCTCAATTAATCAACTGCCCCAACGCCCCTAACTTCCGCTCCACTTCAGCCAGCCGTGCTTCATGTTGCTCCAGAATACCCTGGATAGCAGCAGGGTCAGCCTCACCCAGATATTTAGCGATCGCTTCCCTCACCACCTCCGCTTCCTTCTTCCCAGAAGCTATAGCAATGCCTCTAACTTTGAGCTGCCACTCCAGGGGAACCCGACATCCAATCATTGGTGACTCTGCCATCAGTGCTATCTCCGCTATCGCTATCTGTATATAGATAGAGTTCCCCAATTGCAATCACCGCTCTCAACGATATCATTAACTTTTCTTATCAAAAATCGCTGTAACCCCCATGCTTTCGTCCAGAGGATGATAAGTCAGATTTATTGTGGTGGGGTAGGCAACGGAATCATCAGGGTTAGAGCTGCCTACACCGGAAAACTGCAACTTCCCGGTGTAAACTAGTGTCTATGAAAGTTGACCGTCATGACCAAGCCAAAATTTTATCATCCGATGAAATCTCCCTGCTGTTTAGTAAAGGGCTAAAGACTAATCGGGACAAAGCACTATTTGGTGTCTGTCTCTACACAGGCGCTCGTATTGCAGAGGCTTGTTCACTCCACACCAAGGATGTCTACAGTATCTCGGGTGAGGTTAGACCCCGTGTGACCCTAAGGCGTGCCAGCACCAAGGGCAAAGCTAATACTCGCTCTATTCCTGTCTGTACTGAACTATTAGCCCTACTAGAAAATTACCACTCTCAAAAGGTTTATCTATTCCCTGGTCGTCATGGTCTAGGGCATATCCATCCAGATTCTGCTGATAAGATTTTACGGGCAGCCTGTATTGAGTTAGAAATTGAAGGGGTTTCTACCCATAGCTTTAGGCGTACTTGCTTAACAAAAATGCATTTGTCAGGAGTGCCGCTGAAGGTGATTCAGAAGATTTCCGGTCATAGAACTTTAGCTGCTCTCCAGAAATATCTTGAGGTTAGGGATGAGGATTTAAATGCAGCGGTGGCGACTTTGAAATTTTGAACATTCTTTCAAGTAAAGCCGTATGAAATCTGAGTATTGTAGTGTTACCTATAGCTGGAAAGGCAGAGGATGGACTCAGGAGATTCGCTGGCTGAGGATAGAAGGAGAAGAAGTTGTTGAGTGGGCAGGCAAAAGCTGGACGGTTTTTTTGAATTATATG
This sequence comes from Symploca sp. SIO3C6, assembly GCA_010692425.1. GTDB lineage: Bacteria > Cyanobacteriota > Cyanobacteriia > Cyanobacteriales > Coleofasciculaceae > SIO3C6. Next base: position 26,799 of record JAAHHJ010000041.1, read on the forward strand.
TCAACGAAGGGATGGGAACTTGTAGCAGCAGCTCCCTTAGGAGGTGGAGAAGGTGCGGTGTATGGGATTGTTGCTTATTTTAAGCGTCCAGGTTGACGGAGCGTAGGTCTCGAATAGATGCCGCTCACCACTCACGGTTGTGAAAAATTTGGGCTAAGATACACGCTTACCAACTTTCACTCCCGACAACATGACATCTTCGGTAAAAATTCAGCCCACAGGCTTTTGTGTCAACTACCCTAAGACAAACTGGCAGGTTAACTTTGTCGAAGATGCCCAGGGCAAATTTCGCTTTTATCTCACTGGTCAGAAAGTTAGATTTGAGCCTAGAGACCGCTACCGTTACCCCACCTATGATGATGCTAAACGTGCTGCTTTCTGTTTCTTAGAACTGATGAAACGCCTGGAGCGTTCCCGGATGCGACTGAGTGTTCTGGCAGAAATTGGTATTCTCAAATTCCCCCAACAGAGCTATCGCGGTTATGAACTCTGGCTGCTGGTTGACCGCACTCGCTACACTTGGGAAGCTCACCACAGCAGTGGTTTTTTTGTCCGGTCACAACGTTGGTACAAGCGCCACAGCACAGCTTTGCTTAAGGCTAAAGGGCATATTGACAGGGAAATCGCATTGAGTCAAATCAGAGACGCAGTGGGGTAGGTTTGATTCCAGATTTTTCCCTGACCGATTCGACGTGAATCCTTAAGGTGAATATGAACAACTCAACAATCTAGATAACAAATGGTTGTATCCTTTGAACGCAAGTAGTTAAATCATTGAACAACTGCATCGCCTCGTTGAGGTCATAACTATTTAACTAATGAAAGTGGTAGAGCGATTACCACTTCCTTTTACGCCGTCTACTAAATAAACAACCTTCACATGTTCATTTTTGATAATCTGGGTGACTCTCTTGCACCAATTCCAGCCGGTGGGTACGGTCCAAGCGGGCTGAACGACAGCCTTTTTCGCCAAGGTATATCGCAACCTTTTGAAGTCGATCTCATTCCCGTAACTCTAGCTGGAGGAGTAGATTATTCAATTAGCGTTTTTGGACAATCTACTTTTGGAGGTAGCCTACCTAATCCGTACCTAGCCATTTTTGATGGAAATGGTCAATTCTTGAGAGAGATTGACGATTCAGTTCTCTTTGGCGCTGACCCATTTACTAATTTCCGTGCGCCCATTACTGGTACTTATTTCTTTGGTATAACTGACCTTAACGGTGGTACAGGAGATTACACATTAGTGTTTGATGTACCAGTGGCAGTGGGTATTTCTCCGCCGCCTCCTGGAGCAACCTTTTAACGCTGATATTAGAAATCTATTGGCGTAACTCTGCCGGGATTAATGAGAATTTTGACAAGCCCGCTGTTGATAGGTTACGCCGCATATTGACTGGGCATTAGGCATGCCGGAGTAATCTTTAACCAGCTTTTTTCTCCAAACCCTCAAGAATTTCATCGATCGCATCCAGCCCATGTTCTGCCACCAGGACTCCTATCACCACCCGTAAATCTTCACGGGAAAAGTACTTAGCATTATTAACCACGGTCGTGGTAATGTGCTTCATATCTGCACTCAAATCAGCAGCTGACTCTGGTTTTGGTGGTGTGGTAGAAAACTCCTCACTCACACTAAGACTTTCTGGTGCCTCATTACGAGGTACATCAGGTAGCACCTGTTTACCTTTACCATTAAGCCCCACTGATGCAGCCTGCTGTTGAGTTTCTTGCTCAACGCTCGTTGGTGGAGCAGAAGCCTTTCCCTTTCCATTTAGCTCTGGAGCCGTCTCCTGCTGCTGTTGAGGTATACCGTTCTCAACAGCTGGCGGCTCTGGTTTAGCTTTATCAGTTTTTTGTACAAAGTCAGGATGAATAAAGCTCGCTTCTCGACTGTCCCAATCCACCCACAACCCCTGCTTTTTGTCTTTGGCGTGGACTGTTCCCAGTTCACCCACAACAGCTTCTTCTGGTAGGTTATCAGCTTCGATTACCTCAATGCGTTCCCCCTCAGTGAAATGCGTAATTTTCGCATTTAATTCTAACTCCGTGTAAATATTATCTACCGTCTTAGAACTTACCCCCACATGCTCTGCAATCCGTCGGTTACTCCAATCTGCTTCAGTGCGAGACTTCCCGCGACCAGTGCGAGGAATATCATCGAGTGAACCAAACTCCTCAATCAGCGTAGCAAACATCATCTCCACAGCCTGCCGTTTATCTGCATTGGTGCGGTGCAAACTAGGGCGCTGATTAGAGCTACAACTGTAGCGGATGGCATCTATTAATGTCCCGCTGCGTACTTCACAAAGAATTTGTTGCTTGGCAAGCCATGCTGCGTTGATGCGGTGGTGTCCATCACCTGGGCGCTTGGTGGTACCATCATCAAAAATTACTGGTGGGTCATGTTTCCAGTCCCAGCGCTCCTCCATCATCTCGGTGGCGTAACGCCCAATTGCCTTGGCGTCAGCCGCCACCCTTGACTGAGTTCCCTGAGCTAACTCAATTTCATTGGGGTCGAGCCAAGTATATATGACTTCCTCTTCTGGCTCTCTTGGCAAATCACTTGCAGCAATGGGCTGGGGAACTTCATAGGGCGATAGCTCTCGTGGCAGAGAGCGAGTCGCCTCTTCTTCATCACCCCACTTTACCCAAACTTCAGGAGTAGAGTTTTCATCCTCTCCAATGCTCTCGACAATGCCAGTCAGCGTAGGGCTTGAATTCTTACTCACTCTCATCGAAGGAGTAAACCTCGAAAGGGACTCTAAGCTCTCAATGCGCCGCTCTAGGTGTTTAACCTCTTTTTTGCCTTTTTGGTATGCAGCTGTTGTTCCCCCTCTTGGTCCACGCAGGGAGGGCAGTTTTTCCTCTAGGAGTGACTTTTGCTCTTGGGCGGTTTCAATAAGAGCAGCCAGGTCAAAGGGTCGTACTTGTGTAGATACCATGTGATACTCAATTCCACCTATTTAGTGTTCCCGGTTTATGCACTTATGGAGTCTATGACCTCAAGGTGCTTCTGCTGCGCTAGCGTCTGTTCTTCTAAAGTTCTTTGGCGTTTTATCAAGCTCATACCTTCAGCTAGAGCTGAGACTTTAGTGTTGATTTGGGTGAGCATTTGATGCCGTTCTTTTGCCCAATCTCGCCACGATTGGCGCTCTATCCTGTCAAGCTCAGCACAGATTTCCCCGTTGAGCCGAAAGTCAAGGCAGTGATTATATTCCTCTGGAACTCCGGCCTCAGCACAGCAGTTGGAATTCTGGCACAGTGGTAATTTTGAGTGATTGGCATCATATCCTTTAATCACCATTGCTGCCAGATGAGAGACAACGATTCCGGTGTCATGGCAGCAAAAGCATCGCCATTGGGGCTGCCACATTTCTTTGGAATAGCCTGGTTCATCTTCAGGTCGCATCGGCATGGGGGGCAGTTGAGGTAAATCCACGATTAATTCTTCCCCCAAATCAGGTCGTGTTTACGTGCAAATTCAAGCATTGCTAGTCTAGTAGCTTTATCCAAGTCGGCAAGTTCCGGGATTTCAGGACAGCCAATTCTCTTGAATTTGGGTACTCCTATCCTCATTTGTTCAAGCGCTTTTTGAAACTGCGGGTGTTTTGACCAGTCATATTCTGGTACTTGTGTCTGCTTGCCGTTCTCTTGGCAGAACTGTTTGTAGAGTTCGTCAAAATTACTTTCGATCCACTTTTGGGGTAACGTTGGTGGCTTTGGTAATTCTGCTGCTTTATTTAATCCAAACTTCAAAAAATTCTCTCTCTCGCCTTCTGAGAGAGTCTTATTAATCTTATTATTCTTATAGATCTTAGGAGTTCCAGAATCCTTGTCTCGTGGGGGTTCTGGCGGTCGGCTGTTGCGTGACGATCGCGCCTGTTGCGTGGTGATCACGCCTGTTGCCTCAAGATCACGCTCGTTGCGTAGCGATCGCGCCTGTTGCGGTGAGGCAACAGTGTTGTCTGTAGGCAACGGTGTTGTCTCATCGCAACGTGTTGTCTCATCGCAACGTGTTGTCTCATCGCAACGTGTTGTCTCATCGCAACGTGTTGTCTCATCGCAACGTGTTGTCTCATCGCAACAGTGAACCCCTTTGGTCTTGATGCTAATCTTGACCTGTAGCAGGTCCATGTCAATGAAGCCTTTGGCGTCGAGTTCTTTGAGGGCCCGGCTGACCGTTGAGCGGTGAACTGTTCTCTTATCGCTTGATAAGAGCCTTGCCATTTCGGCTATCGAGACATCTAAACCTTTCCCGTAAGGGTCTAGAGTTCTGAGAAAGTACAGCACGTCCCGCTGCGCTGGTGTTAGTTCTCGGCAAGCCTTGAGCCATTCGTCGTGTTGTAGGGGATAAAATCTTCCCTGAATTTTCGTTTCCTGGGCTTTTACATGTGTCATGATTGTCGTAAGTATTAAATTCGCTTGCGACCCCGCGCCTCCCAGCACAGGGTTGTTTTTTTGTTCACAGTCTGCATAGTCCGCAGGCTGTGAAATGCTAATATGTAAGTGGAAACCAATTGCTGTACAGAAATTATTGTACATCCCGGTTGCTGTTTAGCAATTGTAAATTTTTGTTATGGAACACAGACCTCAAGAACTGCTGGTAGAGCTGATAAGAAGTTCGTCATACACGGCGAAGGAAGTCAGCCAAAGGTCTTGTGTGAATGAGAGCAGCCTGAGCCGCTTTCTTCAGGGAAAGCAGGACTTGAAATCGCGGGACTTTTTTGCCGTCCTGGAATCCTTCTCTGAGGAGGAGCAGGAAAGGTACTGGGCAAAGTACCGTTCCTCAGGGGAAGGCTGGCGATCGCTGATTATGACTGCCAGTCCCGAAGATTTTGAAGAAATCTGTCGGTTAATGGCCGAGTGGTGGGCTTCTCGCTCCCAAAAAGCGTCACCTAAATCACGTAATTTCACGGATTCACCTAAAGCTGAAGTAGTCTTATGATTCATCCAGGTTCATTAATCTAGGGTGATGAGTAAGTCCATAGTTCTGGCGCTAACTAGCAGTAATCTTGACCGTGCAAGGGAAGCAGTCTCTCGTCTTTCTAGGGAAGAAAAGAAATTACTGCTTCAGGAAATACTCGGTAGCGCAGGGTTTCCGGTGGGCTGGGAGAAATCAAGCGAAGCTGAGATTGCTGTGCAAATTCAGAGCGGTGACTTTGACCTGAGCCAATTCTTTCTGGCTGCTGCTCAAAGAGTTTCACAAGAAAGGTTGGCTGATATTGATTGAGGGTGAAATTTTCACAGCTGCTCATGTGTGGGTCACAGCATTAGAACTGTAGCTGCTCCAAATACTCTGGCTTAAACTTTCGCCACGTCAGGTTAAACCTGGTTGCAGATATTTGTTGAGCACAGTGCAGGCGTTTGATATCGATTTCAACAACCATACCATCAGTGATCTTATGTTCTGTCCACTCAATAGGTTTATAGCCGTTGAAGGCACTACATTCTGAATAGATGGATTCGCCCAGGTTAACCATGACGGCTTCTTTGGTAAAATGCCCGTGGTCGAAGTGCCAGCCGATATCTGTTTTACCGCCGCAGACGAGCAGAGAGTGCCAGCCTGGGTAAAGTTCATCCCCCAGTTGAATGATAGGATTGCTGGGGCGCTCAGCAGGGAAAATTTTAGCTCTACCATTTTTGAGTGATTGCAGATTAGAACCGAAGCCATACCAGCGCTCAAGTCGTTGAGGTGCGTAGCGGCTACGGACACAATTGTCTAAGTTTTGAGAACGCACCCAGTCCCAAAGCTTGGTAAGGACATTACCTGAAAATTGACCAATGACTTTCATTGATGGTGAGTGGTAACAGTATTCGCTCACTTACTCGTGGCGGAGGGCAACAGGGGCCACACACGGGTGAAGCCCCCAGCATTTACCTAGCAATAGCGAAATACATAGATACCGTGGTCAGCTCTTGCGTAGTGATAAGCATTTGAGAGTTCCAAGTCTCGTACAACGCTTTCCCAATCAATGTGTCGCGACCAAAATGTATAGTCTTTCTCAAACTGGCTCCAATTGTAGGCTTGCTCAATTTCTTCGGATTTAAGAGCAAAATCTTTACCCTTATCCCAGTATCCGCAATAACGCGATTGGAACTCCGAACTGCTGATTTCTAAACCAGTTTCTTTTGCCCAACTAATGTAAGCTGCGACTGCGTCCTTATCTTCTGGATGTTCACTAATAAGGTTTGCCCACAGACTTAGCTGATTGATATCCTCGTATTGGCTGATGTGGATTGAACCAAAATTTTCGTAGTTATATATAGTCCACTCTGGAGTGTCATTTGTTGGAAAATCAGGCAATATATGCTTGATATCCAACCAGATTTCATCTGGCTCTTGGTCACAATCAATCCAGCAGCCATGTAAAAGCCCACTGTTGTATGTTGAATTACAAACTACATAGATGCGGGGCGCTTTCTGGTTGCTGGCTTTGAGGCGACATCTTGCTCCAATGCGGCAGCTATTTCTGAATGAAATGCCTGTTAAGTTACGGGCTAATTCTAACGCCGGGTTGTCTATTTTTTGAGGAAAGATTACCGCGTTGAAGTCCTGCTCAGCTCTAATCTGGTAGGCTAAATCGTGGGCTAAGTTTGGGTCACTAGTTAGAATTCCTTTTTGCCTTGTCATCATGGGGTTGCTCCAGTTTTACGGTTGTGCATCAGTCGCGGTGAAGGTATAGCGATAGATGCTGTGCAGATGCGCTCAGTTTTCAGATCAATTGCAGAGGAGGGCTTCCAGGTCTACGCACGGGTGAGGCGCGGGTACAACAGCAGCTGGTATCTTTTCAAGTATGAAAGCCGCGCCGCACCCGGCATCCCCTCCAGCCCTTGCAGAAATTGGTTAACTACTTTTCCCACAGATGTAGTCCCAGGCCAAACTTGGCACAGCATCTTCTAAGTGCCATCGCCTCAGCATTACTAGTGGGGTCACCGTAGCTATCGACTTCAGAGAATTCTGTGCCAGTGGCTTCTCTAATAAAATCACCTTCAGCAGCACGGATGGTCAGCTTGCCTTCTACCACGGTGCGATTGCCGCAGTAAAGAGTCCTAACTTGCCAGTCAAAACCTGGTGCATACAACTCAAGTAGTCTAATGTAGGTGTACCAACTGACAAAGCTGATTTTGTTTCCCTGAATCACTTTGTGCTTAATAAAACGCGGCGGTATCGGCACAAGGAAATCATTTAGGATTTCGTTGATTGAGCGTCTGAAATCACCAATAGAGGGTTTTTTGGTTGGCTGTGTACTTTGCATTGGTTTAATTCCGAGGATGGATGCCCCGGCAACCGCCGGGGTGCTAGGGTTTACTTGATTGATGCGGTGGTGAGGCGTTTTAAAAAGTACTCGCGGACTTTTTTAGCCTGTTCACCATCGAAAAACAGAGATTCTGGTATCGGTGCAGAGCTTCCGTCCATATAGCCTTTGTGGTTGGAAACTAAGAAGTAAATCCTTACTCCTTTGATGACTTCACCACTAAACTTGCTGAACTTCGCGTTAAGTTCCACATAAGCAATCGCGTTCTCGTTGACGATGTAATTTCCAATTTGCAACATGGTGATTAGTGCCCCGGTTGTACCGGGGTGCTAGGGTTTAACTTGCTAGGTCGATTAAGGAAAGTTCAACTTGGAAGATTTCAGGACTGATTTGCAGTGCAATTTTCTGGGTGTCATCCCAAGAAAGTCCCCAGATTTTTAACTCATGCTTCCAGCGGTGGCGAAAGTGCTTAGCATCTCTCCTGATTGATTTGACGGGGTAAGGGATATTTGCAACTATGGCATCTAGCTTGCTGTAATTGTTCCCGCCTATGTAGCAGATAAACTTTGGCAAGCCCTGGAGTTCATCTTGCTGTTGTTGTGGCCAGTTCCACGGATCTGTCTCAGTGGCAGTAATTTCCACTCGGTCACTAATTGCTATTACTTCCATCGTGATTGAAGTTGCCCCAGCACCAAGGCTGGGGCGCTAAGTTTAGAGGTGGTTAAAATTCAAGTAATGAAGCTTCGTAGTTTTCCCGTTCCCGGCGTTCTAACTCGTCCTTCCACTGAGTTATTCCAATTACATAGGCCCTGATATAGGTCAAGTCGTGCATATACTTGATAGTCAGGGGATAGGCGTGGGAGCCGTCGGTGAGACCCTCTATCTGTAAATCAATTCGTCCCTGCTCCTGGGCTTCTTTTTGCTGTTGGTCGATGTCGTATGGAATCATGAAGTTACCTCGTGTTTAACGTGGTACTGCTGGCTGGAGTCGCCAAACTGTCAAGCCAGCAGTTGAAAGTTTCGCGTGATTACTGGATGCGCGACCCCCAGATGTTTTACTCTTACTAAGCCTCGATTTCTACGTGTGTTTGCAGTCTGAAGCCATTTTCACTGGAGCTGCTGGATATTGTAAGATCTGGCAACCAGCGACTAATGGAGTGGTCTAGCATATGAGCATCTGCTAGAGCGTCATCTCGTAGACCTTCAACTTTGTTGTCTAGATAGCAATAAACTGCGTACTTAACCTGTTCAAAAGTAAATTCGTTCAGTTCATTTTCTTCAAAGACACTCTGAGCAATTGCTTCAATGTCGTCAGTAGTAATTTCAATGTTGAAAATTGGCTTCATCTTCAGATACCTTTGATTTGCTCGTGTTTTGCGAGTGGTTTGCCGCCTCTAGCTCTTTGGTCGGATGTCTTAGGGGTGGCATTACCACTTTATTTTAGCATGTCAGTCACGCTAGTGCAAGGGTTTTATAATGTCGGTCATGCTAGAATTTAAGTAAAGAATTGGGAGTTAAGTATGGGAGGTAAAACTAGTGGTAGACCTGGAGGGAATCCAGAGTTAGAAAAGTACCAATTCCGACCAAAGTATGATTGGCCCGAACCCTGCGACCAGAAGATGACACTTAGAATGCCTGCTAGTATGAAAGCTGATATCAAGGCAGGATTAATCGAAGATTGGCAGGAAGTAGCACGGCAAGCGATCGCGGCTGAACTGGAGAAAGCAAAAGAAGCGTGAGCGAGGAGTGGTGGGGTGAGGAGGAACGACGACCCCCGCCCGACGAGCGAACAATCTACCCAAAAGCCCCGACTTTGAGCCGGGGTTAAAGTTTTATTTCAGGCTTAGTTCAACGGCTTTGGTATGATGACAAAAGATTTTTTCACCCATGGCTTTAAACAATCCAGGACACTCTGTTCTTAACCTTTTGTGCCGTTGCTTCCAAAGGAGACATTCACATTGAATATAGTCTCCATGATTAATGACAGCATACCAAGGCTTCTGGGAACCTTGAACTAGGAAAAGTTTCGGACCTTTCTTTTTGATTGCTAGCTGTTCGGATTTGGCGTACGCTATTTCTTCAAGGGTCGCTGCTAAATCTTTATAACTGATAATTGTCCCAGCTTCCTTGACCCATACTCCTACAGCCCATGCTTCGATGTTGAGGTCGTGGACATTATATTTTTCCATCCACTCAGTTCTACCCAAATCCCAAAGAATGTCATCAACTAGGTATTTGAAAAAGTGCTGAGAGGCTAATTCTGAAGATACTCGTGTTGGTTGCAGCATGAAAAAAATATCCTTTAAGTGGGAACAGGGAAAAGCCCCCGGAGGCGGGGACATTCACCCAGCTAGAACAAAGACAACTGAACAGCAGCGGGAACCGAAACCCCCAACCACCAACCAGGAGCAACAAGACCGGAACCGGAGCTAGACCAGGAAACCTCAGACCAGGAAGGAGGCAAGCAACCGGAAGGCAGCCAGAGCAGAACACGACAACCCAGACCAAGAGCCAAGGCAGCAGAACCCCAGGAACCAGAACCACAGCCACGGAAGGAACGGGAGGGAACCACACCAGCAGGGCAACCACCAGATGGAAGCACCACCAGCAAACCACCAGAACCAGGGGCAACAGAGCGGACACACTCAGCAGAACGAGCAGCTAGACGAGCTGCCGGAGGCAGAGCTGCAAACTCAGGAGACGAAGCCGAAAACACCTGCAAAGAGGAAGAAGAACGGAAAAAAGACCGCACAACTGAATCAACCCCAGCAGCACAGCCAACTGAGACACGGCAGCCACGCTGAGGAACTAAAGGCAGCACCGCAGACAAAGCAGAAACCGCAGCCGGAGACGGAGAACGAGAGCCGGAAAAACCGACAGAACGCAGACCTGAGAAGACAGACATAGGACAAAACTTTAACTGATTTCTGCTCTTATTATAACATGACCGACACGTAATAATCAAGCTGAAACGCAGAGTAGTAGTGGGTTTGCTGAGCGAGTGAGGAGGTGCGGGCCCATTGCGGGGCCCGCCCGACGAGCGAGCACTACAACCAGCCCATGTAACGAAAAAATAGGGTTGACAAAAAACAGACAGGCCTTTACCGTCCTCTCTTCCTTCCTTCTTTCTTCTCTTCCCCACAACCAGTGAGCGACACCCAAGATTTTGATTGATAGCGTGCCAATCAACGTAGTTGAGTAAGGTTTGTATGGGTGTCAAGTACTGTTGTTAATTAGGTTTTTTATTAGTACTTATCTAAGTACTTGACACCGCAGAGCACGCTATACTAACCACTATGTGGAGCGAACGGTCAATGTAAGCGGAGCAGCAATTCTCAACTGTAATTAGTTGCTTTGATTTACCCTCTTTGGTTGGGAGCGGTGGGGCGTGGGCATGTGAGGTTTAACACTAAGAGAAAAAATTTTGGATCCCAAAAACTGATAGAAAGTAGAGACTCGAAAGAGTTTATTTATAAGGGAGTTGTAATCAAATTTCAATATTACCCTGAGACTCCTTACTCTGATGCTGGCTGGCACTGGGAGTGCTTTAGAGATGGAGAAATAATCGCTGATTCTCTAAAACAGTACCCAGAGGAATCTGAAGATATCGCACTCAATAGAGGAATAGATACAATAGACTATCTACTCGATCCTGATTAAGCGATCGCTCTCTAAGAGATGAAGTTACTGTGCAATTTTATTTTGGAGATCTCTATTAGGAATTAATTTTTGTCTAAGTCCCAGTAGCTTACATTTTGGTGCGGGATTTTCTATAATCCATCTTGCAGCTTCCCAAGATTGTTCGCAGCTAATAATGGAACGAGAGCCTGTAATATATTCCAGGCTTGCAGGCTTTGAGGGGTTTAATTCTTCTAACTTGCTTATGCTGCTTATTTCGTATTCACCGTTATTACCATCAGTTGATACTTCTCTGGTTAAACTCTTCAGTTGAAGACCATTATCATAATTTTCTCGCATATTAGCTTTTACAATCTCATTGCTATCGGAAGACATCCATTCCGCACTAAGTATTGAGTTATTGGATTCTCTTTTAGTAATCCAAACTCCAGTCCAATCGAATTCTTTTTCCCACCAAACTTCGATGGTTTTATTCAAGAGCAAACTTTGCTCTTGCTTAATTTTTGAACAGTTTTTAATTTTGTTCCAAATGAGTAATCTTGATTGCTTGAGACTTTCATGATTTTTCAGTCCATCCAAGTGATTGCGACATAAAACTGCATCTTTGAACTTTGAGTTAGAAAGATTATTGTTTAAAAAGTAACAGTGTAGAAAAATCGCACGCTCGAATTTGGCGTTTTTTAACTTGGCATTTTTGAGATTACTATGTGTTATTGTTGCTCCAGTTAAATCACATCCACTTAGATTGACTCCAATTAGATCGCAAAATTCAAAATGAACACCACGTAGATTGAGAGGTCGAAGTCTTTGTTTCTTGAGTAAAATTGCTAATAAATTCTGGACAACATCTAGTTGTTCATCATATTGCTTAAACTTGTCTTGAAATTCTCTCAACCTTTCTAGATAAAACTTTGAATTTGCTTGATAACACGGAAAAGAAGAAAGCTTTGCTTTTTTTTCTCCTGGTTTGTGGTTATTAATTTCTCTATTAATGGAGATTAAATGGGTTTTTACTGCTGCAAGTAATTTACAGCGTTTATCCCACAATAAAAGATTATTTTGGTACTGTAGATCTATTAGTAAGTACCTAACTTGCCAATTAGCACTCTTCAAAACTTCAACACAGAGATTCCTTAAATGAGGGTTTTTTTCATAAATAAAATGATTTGCCAATGCTCTTGCTACAATAAATTTTCGATGTATTTTTTTTCGATTCCAGGGAAAGTAGAAGGTAGTAACGTAGTGTGCAAGAATTTGAATACTTACAGAACGAACTGTCGGGGAATGGTTTGAAAGGTTAGATACGGCTTCTTGAAAACTTATATTAGAACGTTCTTGAGTATTATAAATGATGGTATATAATAGACCAACTAAAGTAACTAATGCTACGTATAACTCTCCAGGAATTCCTATCAAAAATTTTATTATTTCTTCCCAGACTTCATTATTCATTTAAATACCTCCTTCTGCAAAGGGCAAAACCCCAATCTCCAGGGATTTCTATTGCCGTCTTTTCAAAAAGCTTTTCGTCAATGCATTGATAGATTAGTTTTGGACCTGGATGGAAAGAAACATCATGAAAAATAACCAACCCCCCTTCCCTTAATAAATCGGCATATTTCCAGTCATTTATCATCATTTCTATAGAATGATCACCATCAATCAAAAGTAAGTCAAGTTGGGATATATCTCGTTCTTCTAAAGTCTTACGTATTTTATATTGATTATCTGAAGAAGTTTTTATTGTTAAACAGTTGTCGTATTGTTGTTCCAAGAAATGTTTCTCTTCTAGATCTATCCCCAAATAAAATGTCGAGTTTTTTTTTCGAGATAAAGCTTCTAAAATAGCTATTGTGGAAGATTTATATGTATTGTTAGTTCGATGAACTCCAATCTCCATAACGGTGAAAATAGGATTCTTGATAATTATTTGTTTGAGGGTTTCAAAATGTAGGATAAACTCTCCATAGATTCCGGGTTTCTCTCTTTTTTCCCGAAGATCATACCCAGAACGATCTTCAAACTCTTCCCACCAATCAATTCTACAGAGGCAAGATTCAAGGAGAGGTTCTTTAGTAAGACCAAAAACGTGGGATGGCTTATAGGGAATACTTCTCCACGTCTTTCGCATGGATGATTAATCTCTTGACACTAATTATTAATTCAAGTATAAAGTTTTATAGCTGATTGAACTAAAGACCTGATAGAAGTTGTTAAAATCTGTAATAAATTTCGATGTGCCGAACACTGGAGAGCTTTTTAAAGAGTTAGTCACTATATTTTTGCTAGGCATTGTCACTTGATGCTAATGGCTGTTGCCAAGAGCGAATAGCAACTTCCTTAACTGTTAGCTTTCTCTAACAAGGTTAGGAGGAGTCCTATGCAACCCAATAGACCAGAGGGGATAGTGAAAAGCGCACCCCAGTGGGCAAAAGTCATCCATGTGATTAGATTGTCAAGCCATGGTTGGTCAGGACATTGAAAGCTAATGCTAGAAGCCTGACAGTGAAAGAGCTTAGCTAAACTCAATCCTCCCCAAGCTAGCAGGAGTGGAGAAATCCCATAGAAGACACAAATACCAAGCAAAAATACTTTGACAGGAGTTGCCAGAGCCAGTTGAATTGCTATCACAGCAAGTGCTGGTCCAAAAAGAAGCAATCCTCCAATTAGGGCTAGATAAAAAACCTGAACCAAGTAAGCCATTTATTACTCTCCAGAGGTTATATAGGCTTATCCAAATACAATTGTCCTCTACCTCTCTAATTTTTGGAGGCGGTGGGGGCGGGTGGGTGGGCGATTCCTATGGGTTTATTCGCTTTCGGGGCAGGGTGAAGTGAACCCAAGGCTTTTGCCAGTAGGATAGATTACTAACGTCTGGCTGGGAGCAAACCCCTTTGCAAATAGCGCTCGACTTCCGACTGCGTGACACCCTGTTCTTTCAAGGCTTGATGCAACTCCCACTCAATCTGTTTACGAGTCTTGCGACGGGGATCTATATAATCTGCGGCAAATCGCTTTAAATGTTGTACATTCTTGAATCCGCTGAAATTAAGTTGATGCCCGTTCCCACTTGGTTTATCTTCATTAACAACTTCTGCTGCCACTTCCACCACTTCCGCTGATACTTTGCCATTATTGTTGGTAGGTGTGGGCGCTGGCGCAGTATCCCAAACATCTTCGGTATCCTCTGATTGAGGCAGCTCTGGCAATTGGCTCTCACTTGGTGTCCAATCACCATCGTAATTATTAGGATTGTTAATCACTTCATTCAAATGCTCTCGAAACAACTCAACACCTTCACTTCCATAGGTGGCGGCTAACATCTTGGTAGCTCGTACCACAGCCTTAGCGGCTTCTTTAGCAATCCCTTCTGCTCCTGATTCCCGTTGGGCAGCGTCTTGTGATTGCTTAAGCTGCTGGCGTAATTCTTCAACCTGGCGGAGCAAGTCCTCAATGGTTGTGGCTAGTTGAGCATTGCCATCTGCACGGCGATCGTTGAGATTAGCGAGAAAATCGTGATTATTCATGGTTTAAATCTTGGAAATTTTACTGCTGCCAGCTTTTGTAGCGTTGGCTGGCGAAAGATGATGGTGGGGGAAAGGAACCACTTCCCTTACTTATAACGAGGTAGATTATATGCGAGAATCAAGAATCTGTCAACCTCGCAGTGGATTGGTTTTAGAAAAAAACTAGCCGATTGACCTTTGCTAGAAGGCGATCGCCTCCGGCGCTGGCGAAGAAAGCGCCAATCGCTGTGCGCTAGCCATAAGGGCTAATCGCTTTTAGGGTCAATAGTCAATATTAGAATAAATCACCCCAAAAGTGCTGAAAAGTAATTTTTAGATAAACTTGCCAACATGGCATCCAAACTCTGGTGGTGATAGCTATATTCAAATCTATGTTGAGAACAATAAGTATTAGGAAAAAAGCAATGATTATTTCAGACCAGGACTATTTGGAAGTTATAACCCCAAATAGTAAGTCTATACGTGGCGGTTTCAGAGTTATCGATGTAGATGTAGATGTAGATCTAGATATAGATAAACAATTAGATGTAGATCTAGATATGGATAAACAAATAAATTTCATGCCATGGCCATTTTTCCTCCCCCCCTGGAGCTGCCCCCAAATTCCTCCTTATGGCTGCAGACGAACACCGACACCCACACCGACACCCACACCGACACCCACACCGACACCCACACCGACACCCACAACTGGTGACAGCTCTGTTGCTGAAATCGATTTCACTATTACCGTAACCGATGACCTTGCTGAAGCTAGCATAACTGCTATCGGCGCTGTTGGTTAATAACCCCAAAACTAACAATCCCCCCGTTGCCGAAACTATCACAGTGGAGGATTAGTTTTGTTTAGTCGTTTTCGGTTTGGTTGTTCTCTTGTTGACGAGGCAAAACAATTAAAATGCTCACCTGATCAATTGCCCAGTTCGTTGCTTCTTTATTATTCCAGGCTAATAGTTGTGCCAATCCCCACACCACCTTACCATTGTTTTCACCTAAAGGGAAATTGTTCTCAAATAGACAACCATAAAACTCAATATATAAACTGAAAAACAATTCGTTTTCTAGAAGCTGATTGACTAAAAATAGAGCCTTGAAATCACAGATTGAAGCTCTTAAAAGAGTTAACTCTTCTGGGGATAAAGCCCTAAGATTTTCATCTAAATCATACTCTCTCCACCTCTTGATAAAGTTTTTGACTGTTAATGCTCGACGACTTTTTTTAAAGGATTCTTCCAGTTCTCTTAAGGCTTGAGCAGTTTCTTCACTTAACAATTCATACATTTTGGCTCTCCAAGTACTAATTTATCTATCAAATTTCTCTTAAGAAATCGGGCTGAGATAGTAACACTTTACTCACTTCTCCTCCCTCGGAGCAAAACTGAATTTGTAAGCAATCTTCAGCAATCAACTCAGTAGGCAAAACTCCAGACTTGTAAAGGCTTTCTATATATTCAGCTGGGTGCAAGCCAGCAGGTACTTCAACTTCTGCTTTGAGACTAATTAGTGAAACTATTGCTACTTTGTACTTGGTAGAGGTGGTTGTATTAATCATTAGCTTCCTTAAAATTGAGTTTGATTTGTACTAATTCTCACCAATGGAGAATCGTTATATCTCCCAAAATTGCCCAGACTCTTTTATACTTATCTCAAAAAAGAGTGCTGATGTTGGAAGATTTTGTAAACTCGACCATTCTCATTAACAATCTGGATTTCAGAGCAGTTTTCACCAATGGGTTCAGTAACGATTTCTCCACGGTTATAGAGTTCTTCGAGGTATTCTGCTGGCTCTTGCTCAACTGGCACATCAATTTCACCGCTGGAAGCAACTGGTAAAACTACTTTCACTCTATATTTCGTATATTTCTGAGTGGGAGTAGTACCGTATTCTTCACTTATATCAACTGCGACGTAAAGGCAGCAGAACAATCCAGCACCATAGCCCATGCCAATGACTGAATTTCGTCCCAAGAGGTGGCTGATAAATCCAGCAACAAAACACCATGTCACTAATCCCAAGATTGCTGATTTGAGGCTCATTGATCTTCTTCTAACTCACAACGTAAAAAGGCAGCATTAACTTTATAGTTCCCAACCAACCACTAAACTTTATCCCTAGCTTTCCTATCTTCACTGGTGTCAACCTAAAATACATAGCAGGATATAAGTGGTTGATGAAATTACATGCTGTTCCCATCCACACACACTCATTTAGCATTCCTTCCGACGCTAACTACGCTTTGTTTCTATCGAACATTGTTGTCTATCAGGGTCTGTATAAGCAAGAAAACTTGAGGCATCCATGCTAATAATATGGATGCCTTTTTATTAGTTTTGTAATTCTGAACCAGGAATTATAGTTGCACCAAAAATAAAATCCTGATTATCTTGATAACGAGGGTCTTGTTTAATCAGCTTCATAAACTCACGATGCCCTGCACGAGTGCGCCCTACTAAGCAACCTGCCGCTCCCTTTTTGATATCTCTTTGAGGATAATCATATCCCCAATGATGGTTAATTCCAAAGAACCCAGAATTAGTTTTATCTCCAGTTCTCTTGCCGTTTTTGTCTTTATCTCTATAAACTTTAACTTTCCCTGCTGTTTGAATTAAACCCGAATGTAACTCTTTAGTACCATGAGTGCCTACCTTCCACGCCCAGTATTGCCCTGGTTTGATAATGGCAGCACCTTGGGGATTCATTGGATTGTCAGTATAGTATTTTCCTGGAGCAGTGGTAGCTTCCCAAATACCAGTTATTTTGGGTGAACCCTCAAAAAATTCAAGTACAATTCTCAAGTCATTCCAGGAATTCAAAGCATTGTCATTAAGGCTTCCATCTAGGTTCATCCCCTCAATATAAATGATATTCTTCTCCCCAGGGCTGGTGTAAAGCTTATAACCCTTATTCTTGCTATAGGTAACTATCTTTTTTGCCAAGTCGTTAAGACGTTTTTCCTTTTGGTATTTTTCCCATACAGATTTTGTGTAATCAGCGATACTGGGATAACGCCTGCCGTTATAATACTGAGGTTTAGTATTGTTCCAGAGATTTGGTCTGCCAGAGTACCAGGTGCTGGCTACCCTTCTTACTCTCAGTTCTTCTAACTTACCAGCTTCCCGCTGCCAGTATACTCTCAACTGACCTTTGCAGATTTTAAGTTGGAGAGAAGGCGATCGCAAGAACTCATCCCTACCTACTTCTCTGCCCACATGTTTCTTTGACCAGCTGGGTAAATTAGAAGGCATAATCTGACATGCACCCAAAGCATCTGAATCTGGGTTAGTCAGATTGTACCTGCCATTGCTCTCCTGTCCAATGATGGCTGCTACCAGTGCTTCAAAATCTGAATCTTGGGAACTAGGTTTGAATTGGGAAGCTGGTTTTGATTCAAATTGAACCGACTTTGATTCAATTTGAACGGGCTGCGATTCAATTTGAACAGGTCCTGAATTCAATTTGAACGGCTGCTCAGTTTTAATTGAACCAGCCTGTCCTGATAGAAATAGTGACATCGCTGCCAGTGTCGCTCCTACATGCCCACTCAATTGGTTTTCTAATGCAGCACGCTCCATCTCACAGCAGAGATAGTCAACTGTTTCTATCAGTTCTGAGATTTCTAAATCTTCCTCAATTAACTCCGTAAGCTGAGCCAGCTCCTGGTGGAGTTGGTGGAGTGGGGATATTTTCCTTCTCCTGTTTCTCTGGTTGGGTGGGGTTCTGGTTTGAGCTACTGGCATATAGGGTGATTACTCCGATTACGATTAGAACTAAAGTGGCTGCCAATACCAAGGGATTTGTTCTTCTTCTGAGTTTGGTTTTGCTATGAAGTTTTGCAATTCGCTCACTAGCGTGGTTAAGTTCAAGGGATTGCAACCTCACTCTGGTGGTGCGTAGATAGTTATGTTTAAATCCTTCAACCTGTCGCTTTAGTTCTTGTAAGTGGCTGTGACCAGAGTGTTCCAGCCTCTCAATTTCTTCTGGGGTAAGCACTCCCCATTTACGGTAAAGCTTGGCAATGTCAGCTTCTAACTCAGCTTGCAGAGATTCAGGAGTAGATACTTCCTCTTCATCCCAATAGGAACCAATTTCAAAATATTTAGGCATGGATTCAATTTAAAAGCTCCAGCCCCCCTTGGATTCAAGTCTTGTTCAAATTGAATAGCAGTTGATTCAAATTGAATAGCAGTTGATTCAAATTGAATAGCAGTTGGTTCAAATTGAATAGCAGTTGGTTCAAATTGAATGGCTCTTGATTCAAATTGAATGGCTCTTGATTCAAATTGAATAGCAGTTGAACCGCACTTGAATCTAAGGTAGGGTGCAACTTTCTACCTGTGCTGTTTAATCAGTTGATTGCTACCATAGAGCCACTGTCCCAAAGCTGTGGCTTTGCGACAAGGCTCGATTAAGTAAGGCTTCAATCCAGCCTCTAGGAACAATTCCTTTAACTCTTGCCAAAAGTACTTGCCACCGCCACCGACAACGCAGACAATACGAGTACGCTCTGGTAGCCATTCAATAACGCGATCGCAAACCTCCTCAGCAAAGGTGGAACGTAGTGAGGGCAAGACTTCATCCAAATCAATGCCTTTACGCCGCCCTTTAGGACGAAAGAATCGGTCACCTTCTAAAGCCGTTACTGCCTGAATAAGACAGCTTGACTCATGGTTCCCAAATCCAATCCTTTCTCCTACCCGTCGGTAGAATTCACTCATGGCAAATGGAATCGACAGTGTTGAACCAACTGCCAAATTAAAGCGATTCACCGACAGCATATCAGTGGTGCGATGACCAATATCGATTATGGCTACGCTAGTCTTCTCAAATGGTGGTGCTTTGGCATCCGACTGCTGCGCCCAGTACAAAGAACAAAATCCCTCTGGAATAACAAAGACTTCTTGAACACTAATTTCTTTGGTTTCTTTCCTAAAATTCCAGACTTTCGTTTGAAACTCCAAAGCTTCAATTAGCTGCTCACGCTCCGATTCAAATTGTTCTAAAGAAAGATAGGGCAAACCAATAACTAAAGCCACATCTCCTGTCAGTTCAAACAGAGTTACAATGCCTAATACTTTCACAACTGCATGAGCTACTTTCGATTCAGTTAAGCCTAAACTACCTTGCTCATCTTCCGCCCTGTTACCTAAAGCATATCCCTTGCCTCGGTACTCAACTGTTAGGTTAGAATAAACATCACTGGCAAAGGGTTGAATTACTCCTTGCACTTGATTAACAGATAACTCTTTGACATAGGCGGGGATAAACTCTACATACTCAGGGTTAGCATTCAGACAAGCCTTAGTTTCAGTTGTTCCCAAGTCCACACTTAATACTGGGTAGGGTAATTTCACTTTGGTAGCAGGCTGTTTAATTTCCTTGGCGGGAGAATTTTTAACAGCTTGATGCTCTTGTTGTTCGATGCCAAATTCACTCATAGTTTTTATTAACTCTCCAAAGTTAGTTTTCTTGGTTCTCTGTGTCTGAAATTTCTTCTGAATTTTCAAGCATCTGCTTAGCTTTGCCAAAACCTTGACGATAGCGGCGCTCACCTGCCAGACCCAGTTTAAAACCCCTCTTTTCCTGCGTTTGTAGGTACTTCTTTTCTCGTTCGGAAAGACCCGCTTCAAATTCGTCCATCCAGTTTTGCAGTTGGGAGACTTGTGCAATGGTTCCGGCATTATTAAAATTAACTTCCTCCTCAACCAATTCAGCGGAAACAATTTGAGGATTAGCTATAGTTAGGGCAGAGGAGCCATTTTGATACTCAAGATACCTATGGCTCAACATTTCCTCATAAGTTTCCCAACCGAGAACTTTTTGGGGATTCTCAACAACTTCACTCATAAACACGTCGTTCTCTTCATCCAACCAGTTATCTATTCTGAAAGCTGTCCTCTTTTCCTCAAATTCTTCTATTAACTCTGGAGGGATTCTTTCAGATATTTGTCGGACTACTTTTTCTTGAGTGGCTAATTGGCAATTGACTAATTCAATAATTGCTGTGGAACGAAACTTATTCCTTTCATCCTTGAGATACCATGGAGGGCAATACTCACTGATTCGTTTAAACCAATTACTAGCATTTTTATTCTGGTCTGCTCCTCCCAGCCAACCAGATGCTATTCGTAGGTAAACCGAGTAATATTTGGCTTGAGAAGGAATTTGATAAATCCATTGTTCTCGGGCTGTTATCTCTGTTGAGAATTCTCGTAGTTTCAAAGGTTCCTTTTTGACTAATTGCAAGGCTGGTTGATTGATTTCTGGTTGATTCATGGCATTAAGGAAATGACTTTAATGAAAGCTGGAGCTGCACACAACAGTGCTGTGTACAATAGGGTTACAATGATGTATCTGAGCATTTTTTTTTGAGTCTCGAAACTAATACATTTATTTCGAGTTCATACTGGTGGAAATGATGATGAACTTCTCCTTAAGGGGAGACAATTGGTTGAGTAATCGCAAAGCCTCCTGGGCATCTGAGAGATTCCAATACTTCTTGATAATTTTTCTATTAACCTTGTGGACAATTGCAAAATTGGACATAGGAAATTGGCAAAGCTTAAGCGCTCTGCATTGCCGTGTCTAGAGATGGTTCAGGCACCGAACAGATAATAGACTTCCGGCGGCCTTAAAAAACACCATCTCACTATACGTGTTGTTTCGAGGTCTCGTCAACACTCGTTATAATTATAAACACTTTCGTGTCTGAAGCTTTGCAACAAGGCGAGATATATGAGACAATCAACGAGCAGAGAACATCTTCTGCTCAATATGAGAGAACGATTGGTCTCACTGTTTGAGTATTTGCGATCGCACTTAAGCTGCACTGATGATGGGTTAACCGAGTTTTTCAACGGCAGGTTGCCCAGAGCCAAAAAGCTCTCCAAGGAATCAGTGCGCCGTTGGGCGAGTGGTACTCAATCAATGGGGCGACTAAACCGAATGAAGTTGGCTCAAGCCCTAGGCTGTAATCCTGAAACACTCAAAGACTTTTTAGAAGGTAAGATTTCTCAGGAGCAGCTGCTAGAGCAAATCAATCTAAAGGAATCAATTCAAGAAGAGGAAACACAAGCCTATGACCAGTTAATTGAATTGGCAGACAAATTATCATTGCCTGCTTTAGGACGGGCGATTGCTTACCTGGGGGAGCTGTTTGCAGCCAGGTGGAAAACTTTTGAAGCTCAATCAAAACCTGGAAAGAAGACTATTGCCCAGCTAGTAAGTGAGAACTGGTCTAGCTGCGTTGAGATGTGGCAAGAAATTTTTCCCCTGAACCGACTGAGGGCGATCGCCAATGGAGCTAAGCCCACACTTGAAGAATTAGAGCTTTTAGAGCCTGCCCTACCCGCTCTATGGGAGGACTTGGTAACAATGCAGGAGGAGATGAATGGAAACGGGAATCATCAGGGATGCTCGAATAATCATTAGCTGTAAGGCTTGGCAGCTTTTCGCCCAGGAGTGCGAAATTCCTTATCCTGGGAATTTTTGGAAACAGTCTATACATATCTTTGCCCCCACTCAAAGAGATGCTAGGCTTCTTTGGATAAAGAAACGTAAAAGATTAGCTCAGGCGTGTTCTAGCTGGGGGCAGGAGCTAGTCAGGATTTTTTGGTCTGGCTGGCCCAAACCACTTTGCATCAGACCAGATTTGGGTAAACGTCTATCAGGAGATTATCTCATGTCTCATGATCCATTGATTGCAACACCAACAGTTGAGATTGGAGCCTTAACAGTTACGCGCAAGCTTTTAGATAAAATCATCTGGATGATTGAAAACCCCAAAGCCAAAGCTGCTTTAGTCAGGGTTCATGATGAAGCGCAATTGGTGATATCCCAAGCTTCAGCACAACTGATCGCTGGTGCTACTGTTAAAGAAGCTGCACAACGCAAGCGTGCTGAATATTGGCATCCTTATGATTTGCTCTCATCTCGGATTCGTATCAGTGAGCAGGTCAGGGACTTAAAGAATGGAATTATCAGACCAGAAGATACTCGATATGACTTGTCTTGGAGGGGTGTTAGTAAAGACGGTCTCAACTGGCGAACCTTTAGCAACACCTATGAAACTTTTGTTGATGAGTTAGGTATTGCCTACCAATTCTCTGTTAATAGTGGCGTGGAACGGATAGACCCACCAGCAGATTTAATAGTAGTTTGATATATCTATTGACGGTTCCTCCGCTTCCCCTGTGAAATTTTCACAACCATGGCCTCTGAGAAAATCCACCTCGTTACTCAGATTAACGGTAAAACCTTAATTGTTTTTTGGACTGCCTTACGCTGCTGGCAGTTCAGGATTATCAATGCTGATGGTGAGGTTTTTGGTACTGAGGATATTTACTACCTGCCAGAAGCAGCTGAGAGAGCGGGGCGTGAGTTGGTCGAGAGGCAATGCGATCGCTCTGGTCGTTCCTCCACACAAATCATCAGTCTGTCTAATAATCTGAGCTTGGAGACAATTTTCCTCTGGTGAGATTTTAGAGAGATGAGCTATGTTGTGGCAGATGATATGGCAAGTTAGCAGGGATGATGCGCCAGTGAGGTTATTATGGATTTCAGCAGTTTTGATACTTGTTGCAGGTATTGCAGGTATTGGTTGGTTAGTAATTGCTTACAATAGCATTGAGCGTAATCCCTACCCTCAGGATACTGCGGAATGCTGGGACTGGTGTTACGAACATCGCGGGTGGAATGCCACTTGCTACTCGTGCTGGTAGCTCATAGGTTAACTGTCGGTGTTGCGGGAGCGCTGGCTACGCTCAAGGATGGGAGCTGGCTTCGGCGTTTGAGTAGCAAGTGTACAGAAAACCCCGCTAAGGCTGTAACCTATTCACAGCAATGGTTTTAAGCCTTACTTTTTGTAAAGTTTTGTAGCGTAAAAACTGTACCAGGGTCTAAACTAGCGAAGCTGTTATACGGGGCAATCTAGCCTGAAATGCCGACTATGAAAGGGTTTCAGAAACAGGTAAATCAGCATCTATAGTAGCTGAAATATTGCAGCTTTTAGCTAGTTACTG
>JAAHHJ010000042.1 GCA_010692425.1 Symploca sp. SIO3C6
TGTTGCCGTGTTTATGACTGCTATTGTACCATTAAATCAGTTGTTTACAAAGTGTTTCGCGCACTTAAAAGTGCTATCGCCACATCCCCCGCTTGAAAGACGGGGGTTTTGCTCTAAATTTTTATAAAGGTTTGATGAATTCGTCAACAACATCTACTACTGTACTATACAGTATTAGATATTGCTGTATTGCGAGTTATGAGCGCTTTGTCGATTCATCACCGTAGTTGTTTCCCAATTGTGTGGCGTGAGCAATAGTTCCTCTTTTGTTCTGCTCTCGCTCGATTGCTTCAAACAGAGCCATAAAATTGCCTTCTCCAAAGCCCTTTGCCTGAAAGCGACGCTCAATGAGCTCAAAAAAGAAAGTAGGCTTGCCAAAAATTGGCTGTGTGAAAGTTTGAAGTAACAAGGCTTGGGGAAACTGTTGCTGCCAATCTACTAAAATTTGTCTGGTGGCAATTTGTTCCCATTCTTCTGCTGATAAAGGTAAATTAAAGCTGCCAGACCCTTCCCGCAACTTACTATAGTAGCTCAGAGGAACCTCAATAAAAGGCAAACCTCGACAACGGATTTGGGCGATTGCCTCCACTATATTACTGGTTAATAGAGCAATATGTTGGACTCCTGCTCCACCATTGACATCTATAAATTCCTGAATCTGGGAATTTGTAGATGTCGGCTCATTGATGGGCAACTGCACCTCACCAGTGGAATCAACCATTACCTGAGAATATAAGCCAGACTGTTGTGTCTCAATAGAAAATATTTGTTGTGGGCAAAATCCCAGCACTTTTTGATACCAACTTACTGCCCGCCCTAAATCACCGGCAGCAACATTAAGTACCACATGATCAATGCTGGTTAAAATCTTCTGAGTATCTTGTTTTCTGTGGTTTCCTTTTCTACTTAGGGAAGGCAGCTCACTATTAGCAGTTTTTGAGATCCAGTTCAACTGAGTAGGAAAAAAATATTCCTGAGAGATTCCCCCCCGCTCGATGAGGGTATGAACAAGAGAACCACAGGAGGCAATTGTACCCCACTTGAGCCGCCCCTGTCTTAGAAATCGCTCTTGAGGTGGTTGTACTACTGGTGTTTCTTGAACAATCGCTTTCTCTATGAGCACTTCTACATCCTCTACTAGAAAAGCTATATCAGCTACGCCGGGAGGATGCAGATACAAAAACTCAGCAACAGGGCTTTCTGATTTCAGAGGTGAAGAGATAAGAAAAGTGATTGAGCCACTTGTGACAACTTCTGTGTAGGTGTGATTACTACTGCCACTGGTGAACCGTTGAAAGCCAAGAGTGTGCACTAACCAATCACAAAAAACTGCGGCATCTTCAACATAGAAGTGAACATGATCAATTTTCACGGTAAGAATTCGGTTCCAAGAGATGATACTATTTTTTATTTTGCTCTTTTCCTCAGAAAAAATTGAAAACTTACTTAATTCATCTCAGTGTTTTTTAATTTACTATTAATTTTTTCTTCTATCAATAAGGTCAAAATTTATATGGTTTGAGTCAACCTGCATTACAACTAGGTAATAGTTAAATGTCAACTTTAATTGAGTGGCACCAGTATAATATAATTCAATCAGCAGCTGTGCATCAAAAATACACAGCTGCTGGTAATAATCAACAGTTAATAGTCAAGACTTTTGGTTAGATACTATGGCAGTAAAGTTCATTATATAGTTAGTTCTCTAGGGCTTAAGTTACTATGTTAATCGGATTTAGACCTTGCAGAACACGCAACGCATTACTGGCAACATTATGACGTTGTTCCACTGAACTTTGTTGAGAATAAAATGCCACATGGGGATTGATAATCAAGCGACCAGCTATCCAAGATTCTCCTCTGCGCCATGCCTGAATCAATCGGTGTTCTCCTGGTGGTTCTAGTGGCAACACATCTAATGCTACTACGTTAAGATGATTTTCCCGAAGTGCTGATTCGATTACATCTAAATTAGCGATTAACTTACCCCGTGCGGTATTGATTAGCGACGAACCTTGTTTCATTTTTAGAACAAAATTTTGGTCTACCATCCCTTGTGTGTTATTCGTTAATGGACAATGCAATGAAACGACATCACTAGTTGCTAAAAAAGTTTCTAAGTCCGATACACATTTTGAACCCAAAAAACAGTCATCGCCACTTTTAGAATAAGGATCATAGTATTGAGTGTCAAAGCCTAGAAGCTTACAACGATTGAGGGTCAAGCCACCAATTCGACCAACACCAATAAACCCTATCATTTGTGTAGATCCTCGGTGAATATAAGATAAAATATTCTCTTGCCAACCTTGTTTAAAATTACGCGCTAGGTAATCATATCGGCTTATTCCACGAGTAGCGTTCAGAATCATAGCTACTGCAGAAGTACTAACTTCTTCTGTACAGTAATCAGGGGTGTTACATACCTTAATGCCACGCGCACGACATGCATCTAAATCAATATTATCGAATCCCACTCCGTAACGAATGATTGCTTTCAAATTGGGAAACTTACTTAAGTAATTGGCATCTACAAACTCATGCCAAACAAGTAAAACGACCACATCTGGGCTAGGCTGCAGAGTTAAATTTTCTTTAAGAAACTTTCTCTCAATAACAGGGTCATTGATGCGATCAGTTATATAGACTTTACTCATCTTACTATCCGTCTCAACTACCTTACTATCTTTTTACTTATTTACTTCTAGCAGCTTATCTAAAACAAGGTAAAAATTATAGTTTATTATTTAACTTACATTACACATTATCACTGTTTAATAAGATTCAATCAAGTTAAGATTAAGAAGTTAATAAAAATCTTAAGTTTTTATTAAAAGTAATTATTAAAATGAAAGTGGGTCGTCATTTTGCTAAAAATTAAGCAGTTATTGGAGTTCGGATAAAGTATCCAGTGGAATCTGAGCTGTGATTGCCAACTAACGGGACTTAGACAACAGTAAGGCAGAAGCCTCGGAGGCTCCGAGCAGAAGGAATAAGAGTTTGGGGCATTAACCAGTATCAAATAAGTATAGCGTTTCTAAAATTGATGATGTACACTACTTGGGCTTTAGGAACTCTTAACGGGGAACAGGTAAAAAAATGAAGTGTATCTTACTAAGAAAGAGAATTGCTATATATAATTTAAATGCGTAACAGCTTAAAACTAAAATGGCTTCAAACCAATATAGAGAAAGACTTTTAGCTCGAATGAGGATGAGTCCACTATATATAAGGGTTTCAGACATTTTGAGGTCATCGACCTCTTTGGCTTACTCAGAGTGGTTTTCAGAGCTTTTAGGGGCTAGAAAATTTCTAAGTCCTACTCATCTGCTCTCCCCACTCCTGTTTTCATTCACCCAGGGTTATATATAATTAAACCTGCCTAAAGTATACTGAGTACCCTTTTTATGATTCCTAGATTAAATTTTAAGAACCAACAAAAATCAAAACCAGAGGTATCTATTTTCTTAGAAGA
Source organism: Symploca sp. SIO3C6 (assembly GCA_010692425.1). Classification (GTDB taxonomy): domain Bacteria; phylum Cyanobacteriota; class Cyanobacteriia; order Cyanobacteriales; family Coleofasciculaceae; genus SIO3C6. Next base: position 3,476 of record JAAHHJ010000042.1, read on the forward strand.
GTTAACTAAAACAGCCTTTTCAGGAGAAATTCGCTCCGATTTTGGCAGTCGATTAATTACTTCAACCGATAACAGTATTTATCAGATTTTACCTCAAGCAGTAGTCTTTCCACGGATTAGTGAAGACTTGGTTCATCTATTTAAATTGGCTAACCAAGAAGAATTTAGAACCATTACCTTTTCTCCTCGAGGTGGAGGAACAGGAACTAATGGCCAATCTCTCTCTACAGGCATTATAGTTGATTGTTCTAAGTACATGAATCAGATTTTAGAATTGAACTTAGAAGCAGGTTGGGTGCGAGTTCAACCAGGTGTTGTTTTAGACCAACTAAATGCTTATTTAAAGCCTTACGGAGTATTTTTTGCCCCTACAGTTGCTCCCAGCAATCGTGCCACGATTGGAGGGATGATTAATACTGATGCCTGTGGTAAAGGCTCGCGGATTTATGGACGAACCAGTAACCATATCTTGGAATTGGCTTGGGTTTTATCGAATGGCACAGTGGGGAACTCACATACTATTAATAAAACTACCTTAGCTGAACTAAAGCAACATTCAGGTCGTTTGGGAAAAATTTATCGTCAAGTTGAGGAAATTGTCAGCTCTAAATGGGAACTTATTGAACAGACATTCCCGAAAATACCTCGATTTATGACTGGTTACAATTTGGCAAAAGTCTATTCTCCAGCAGAGAATAACTTCAATCTTAACTGGATTCTGGCTGGCTCAGAAGGAACATTAGCATTCATTAGTGAAGCGAAATTAAAGTTAACCCCAATTCCAAAATACAAACAATTGTTGGTAATTCACTACTCCTGTTTTGATCATGCTCTCAAGGCAGCTCAAACTCTTCTAGAATTGCAACCAGAAGCTATAGAAACTATTGATGAAAAGATATTAGAACTCGCCAAGCAGGATGAAATTTATGAGTACGTTAAAGAATTTATTGCTGATGCCCAGGTAATCAATTTAGTGGAATTTGCTGTAGATGATCTTGAAGATTTTCAACAAAAAATTAGTAAAATTTGCCATTTGATTGAGTCTAAAAAAAATCAACCCCAACAAGCAACTGGTTATTATTTAGCGAAGAATGGAGAAGAAGCAGCCAGTCTCTGGGAGTTGCGAAAAAAGGGAGTCGGGTTACTAGAAAATAAAAAAGGAAAGCGCAAACCTATTGCCTTTATTGAGGATACTGTAGTACCACCATCACACTTATTCAGCTATATCCGTGAATTTAAAACTCTGCTCTCAAACTATCAGTTAGACTACGCAATGTTTGGTCATGTAGACGTGGGTTGTGTACACATTAGACCAGCTTTAGATATGAAAATACCCACAGACGAATTATTAATTCGGGAGTTATCAGATCAAGTTGTAGCACTAGTTAAAAAATACGGTGGTGTGATGTGGGGGGAACATGGTAAAGGATTTCGTAGTGAATATACCCCGGTTTTTTTTGGAGAAGAATTATATGAGGATTTGCGAAAAATTAAGGCTGCTTTTGACCCAGATAATAGATTAAATCCTGGTAAAATTGTCACACCCTTTGGTGCATCGACAGAGGTTGTGTCAGTTGAAGCTCCTTTAAAGGGTCATTTTGACCGACAAGTTTCGGCTACAGTGCGATCGCAATATGAGGTAGCATTCAGTTGTAATGGTAATGGTGCGTGTTTTAACTTTAATCCGGATCAGGTAATGTGTCCTTCCTATAAAGGAATGCGCGATCGCATTCATTCCCCTAAAGGTCGTGCTAGTCTCTTGAGAGAATGGTTACGACAATTAGAAGTAGCCAAAGTTGAAAACTTAGGACAATCAGGCACTCTTCCCGTAAAAGCCTGGAATACACTAACTAAAGCCTGGGGCATTTATGACTATTCCCATGAAGTTTATTGGGGCATGCAGGGCTGTCTCTCCTGTAAAGCTTGTGCCACTCAATGCCCTATTCACGTTGACATCCCTAACTTAAAAGCGAAATTTTTAGAACTTTACTATACCCGTTATCTTAGACCTTGGCGCAATTACTTGATGGGTAATATTGAAACCCTAGCAACTTGGCAAATTCAAGCACCAATGTTGGTAAATACTCTAACTCAAAACCCGATAACAGAATGGGCAATCAAGCAGTTTCTGGGACTAGTTGATCCACCTGTAGTAAGTAATTTAACCCTAAAGCAAGGATTAGCAGCCAGAGGTATCCCCAAATTTGACTTAGGGGAATTATCGGCATTAAGTACTCTGCAACGGGAAAACAGTATTATTTTACTTCAGGATACCTTTACCAGTTGCTATGAATCTCAATTGGTTCTCGATACCTATGATTTACTGCGCCAACTTGGATACACTGTTTACATACCGCCATTGTTTGCCAGTGGTAAGCCTCTACATGTCCTCGGCTTCCTTAAACAATTCCAAGTTATCGCCAAAAAAAATACTGAATATCTCCAACAGCTAGGGCGCTTAGAAATTCCAATCATCGGTATTGAACCTAGTATTGTCCTAACTTATCGAGATGAATATAACAAAATTATCGAAACGACAGAACCGTTACCAAGAGTTCAGTTGATACAAGAATTCCTAGTAACACAGCGCCAGAACTTGCAACAGTTTACTACTTCTCAACCATATTACTTATTAGGTCACTGTACAGAAAAAACAGCTGCTGTGGCATCTCAACAACAATGGCAGCAGGTTTTTCAGGCTGCTGGCATTCCTTTAAATCTGATGGCAACAGGTTGCTGTGGCATGGCAGGAATTTACGGTCATGAAGCTCAACATTATGCCTCCTCCCAAGGGATTTATCAAATGAGTTGGGGGCGACACTTACCCTCAAAAATGGAGGAGAGAAAATACTTTTTAGCTACTGGTTATTCTTGTCGTTCTCAAGTCAAACGATTGGATGGATGGACGCCCTTACATCCAGTACAAGCCTTGTTGAGGAATATATCAAGTAGTAAAATTCACTAGCTTATGACTGAAGTTGCCCTATTGATAGAACTGCCACATGGATCATATAGCGCTACGCGCAAGGCTCCAGGGCAGAGGGCTCCAAGGCAGAAGGGGTGAATTTGACAAAGTTTTAGCGATTTAGCTTGTCCTAACCTTAATACGTACTGCTATAACAACTAATAGGGATTGTTAATAATACAAAAAATCCTCGTAACTTTATCCATTAATTAATCAAATGAATACACTCCCAACTAGAATTAAAATCATCAGCGATACTTGGATAACCGCTACTTGGGATGAATATATTCAAGCCACCGAAAACCCTGACTATGACAAAGCAAAATTCTATTACAACAACGGAAAATTGAGAATTGAAATGTCACCTTTGGGAAATGATCATGCCAGTGACCACTCAATTATTACCTATGCCCTTAACCTCTATGCCACTGTCAAAGAAATTAATCTAAACGGCAAAGACAACTGTACTTACCGGAAAACTGGTTATCAAGATGCTCAACCAGACTTATCTTACTACATTGGAGAAAAAGTTGATGCTATTCCCTATGGAACATCAATTATCAAACTTGATAACTTTCCTCCTCCCACCTTAGTCATCGAAATTGCTAACACTTCCCTAGCTGATGATAAAGGAGAAAAACGACTTCTTTATGAAAATTTAGAAGTCCAAGAATATTGGATTGTTGATGTCCAAGACATTGAAATTATCGCCTTTGCCGTCGAAAATGAAGGAAGCCGCAGAATTAGATCATCCCAAGTTTTACCAAAATTGAAAATTTCTTTATTAGAAGAGGCTCTCAGACGCACTCGTAAAACTAATCATAGTAAAGTTGGAGCTTGGTTATTAGAACAATTTCAGCAGTAATCAGAATTTTGATGACTACTATAATCACCCACAGTACCATTTACGAAAGTTTGAGCCATCACTTACACACCTACAGCCAACCTAATCTGGTTTTGCCTTGATAGCTCATTTTAGCCACCAACAGTTTGATTAGTTGCTCAAAATGGTGAATAATATGCAGGTACTAGACTGTAAACAAAAATAAACACTGCTACAAATGACAAATCTTAGCAAAAGTGAAAAACTCAAGCAAATACAACAAGTCTATAAAAATAGTGATAATTGGATTGCCTATGAGTTGTGTAGAGTCTTTGAACAAGTCTGGCAAGTTGCCCCAGATGAGTCGGCATTAGCCATATCCAATAAAATTATGTCAAAAGACATCTCTTATTTTATGTTCGTCTTTGATTTAGACACAGACAAAGATTATCGCGAGCAGCTAAAACAAGTGAGCAACCAACCCTTTAGAAGTCGTCGAGAATGGCGTCAGAAACTAGAAGAATTAGAAGGAAAACAAAAGCAGGAAGCTGAAGAAGAAGAAGTAAAAGAAAACTTGATACACTTGTTGAGTTCTCCCAGCAGTGATACTGATAGCCAGATTAGAGAATCTTTATTAGAGATAGTAAAAGCTTGTATTTGCTAAAACTAGACCATAACCACAGTTAGTATAGATGAGCAATCACCAACAGCCGGGATTGCCAAATCCTGCAATCCCGACTGCTATTTGAATTGTGCTGCCAATCGATTAGCTTATCGACTCATATGTTCTTCCAACAGTCGCTGTGACCGTGCCTTGTAAATCAGATAGAACAACGCCTCAATATAACGTAGCATGTCCTCTCGATTTTCCTTGGAACTGTAGTTCCAGAAGCCATAAATCCGAGCCAAAGATAGCAGCCGTGTCGTGTGGATTTTCCAGGTATAGGTGCTGTAAACCCTATCCATAGCACCGTTGGAAATTTCTTCCCAAGCTTGGGGATTTTGGTCACACTGAGAGACAAAATCTAGGATTTTCTGTGCCATCTCTTCTTGGTGAGTGGGGTTAATTAAAAAACCATTCACCTTATCTTGAATAATTTCTAAAGGACCACCAAACTGGGTACCAAAAGTTGGTAGACCTGTAATCATTGATTCTAGGATCGTTAAACCAAACGCCTCAAACAGTGCTGGTTGTACAAAGACCCCTCGATGATCGGCAATTACTCGATAAATCTCCCCAGAGTCGCCCTTGGGCAAGCGTACCCCCAGCCAGCGCATCTTACCATGGAGATTATACTCATCAATAATCCGGTAGAGCTTGACAATTTCGTCTTTCTCTTCGTTGTCGTTGGAATCCTCAACGCGCAACTTCCCTGCAACCAAAATCAGATTACACTTTTCCTGTAACTCTTGACTTTTACCAAAGCATTCTGTTAAACCAGTTAAGTTCTTAATCCTGTCGAGACGCGCCATTGAGAAAATTGGACGCTTCTTAGGATCTTCAAGGAAACCATAAACCTGACTGGGGTCTTCCAGAGTGAATAGCAGTTGTTCAAGCCGTTCTATATCACCCGGAACTCGGTCTTGGGTACGATTATAGGGGAAAAATACATTCTCATTCACCCCAGGCGGCACAACGTTGAACTTAGGTGAAAATAGCTCAATGCCATTGACCACATGGTACATCTCTGGCATCGTGAAGTTTTGGTACGACTCATACTGACCCACACTATCAGGCTTACCAACAATCTCTTGATAAGTACTGCTGATAACTACATTTGCCGCATTCATGGCAATCAAATCGGCAGTAAATTGCAACGAGAAGTGGTACTGATTATCCAAGTCTTGCCAGTAAAGGTTACTGAACAGGTATTTGGATTTTTCCAGAGCGTGGGCAACAATACACTGGGTTACTCCCAATTTCCTGGCTAGCAGGAACGCCACCAAGTTACCATCGGAATAGTTGCCCACAATGAAATCTGGGACGCCTTGGAATTCTGCCAGCAGTTCTTTTTCAGCATCGATGGCAAAAGTTTCCAAATATGGCCAAATCTCAAATCTCGAAATCCAGTTCTGAGTTAGTTTGGGATTGAATTCCCGGAAAGGCACTCGCAAAATCCAGGCATTATCTGTACCGTAAACCTTTTCTAAGCGCTCGTTACAGCGAGTACCATCGCTATTAGGAATCAGGCGGCTGAGAATAATGACCTTGGGTTGGAATCCTTCTCCCTCTAGTCCCGCAAGTTTTATATCCTCTTGCAATTGCTTTTCCAAATTCCGGGCTTGGTCAAGCACATAAACCACTTGACCACCAGTATCAGGACGTCCTAAAACCCCCTCTTGTCCAAACCAGCCATGGACAGAGACTAAGACAATCCTAAAGATCATCGGTAGTCTGGAAAGAAAATTCTCGAGGGCTTTGTCGTCTGGTGAGTCGATAATTTGATCAAGAATTTCCAGAGTATCTCTTACCCGAGAGGCATTGTTACCCCAGCCTGGTTCAAAACCCATTTCTTGCAGTTTAAAGCGAAACTCTTGGTAGGGTTCCTGGGCTGGACGATCACTGACAAATGCCAAAGCTTGCTTAACTTGGTCTGAGAGTTGCTTTTGACTCTTAATACGCTCGTTAATTAGCAGCTTGGTGCCCTGAAACTGGTGGATGGTCAAGAAGTTGAACAAAGACTCCTGCCACTGCTGGGGGTCTTGAAACAGCTTACTGGAAAGAAAGCGGTTGAGGAAGCTAACACCTTTACCAATGTTTTTGGGGTCACGAATTTTGGGGGAGTAATCGTAAAACGGCCCGAAATCTAGTTCCAGGACATCCCCTTCTGCAGGATTATAGCGGTTAACAATACGATCGCGCAGATCCAAAAGTTCTTGCACGCTCACCGCTTCGACTGTTAAATCTTCCAGAATCCGGAAGGTTTCTTGAGAGGCGATTTTCGGTCTGATCACTAAATAGAGGCTTTGATCCTCTAAAATAATTTCCTGGGTATAATAAACCAGTTTTCCTAAATGAGATGTCTGAGCAAAATATTCCGGCTTTTGATGTTCACTGCAGTATTTTGAAAAGGCTGCCAGAATATCATTTCGCAGTAGATACTTTTGTTCTGAGCCACGCAACTGACTGGCTAACTGACGCAAATCGCTTTTTTCGTCACTCTCAAGAACATCATGAATCAGCTTGATCATGGCAATTCCCAATTATATAGTAGATTAAACGATACTCACAACCATCAGATTGCAAATTGCAGCCAGGCATAATTACTTACTGGGGTCAAGCAACAGACCCCCATTCAAGCAACAATTACAGTTGGTAAAGTTGCCCGTATTTTTGTTTAATGTAACGGATGAAAGGAGCGATGCGCAAAGTATCACCCGTAACGCTCCTAATTAGTTCCGCTGCTGTGTATTTGCAACCATGCTGGTATATTTTCTCCTTCAACCAATTATGCAGCGTGTAGAAGTTACCTTGTTCTATCTTTGTGATTATTTCCGGATGTTCCTTAACAGCTGCTTCAAAAACCTGGGCACTAATTAAATTACCGAGGGTGTAGCACTGAAACATACCTCCAATTTGACCACTGTACCAGTGAACATCTTGCAACACCCCTTCGCTGTCAGTTTCTGGAACAATTCCTAAATCATGGCGATAGCGCTCCCTCCAGGCTTCTGGAAGATCCTTGACTTCCAGACTTCCTTCGAGCATCTGTAGCTCTAAGTCGAAGCGCAGCATGACATGAAGATTGTAGGTTACTTCGTCAGCATCAGTGCGGATCAGAGTGCGCCCGACTTTATTAATTGCCCGATAGAAGTTGTCGAGGGAAACCTCCTTTAGTTGTGCCGGGAAGAAGGCTTGCAGTTGGGGGTAAAAGAATTGCCAGAAGCTACGAGAGCGCCCGACAAGATTTTCCCAAAGGCGGGATTGGCTCTCATGGATACCTGAAGAGGTGCCACCGGCTAGGGGTGTACCTTCAAAATCACTATTTATCCCTTGCTCATATAAAGCATGACCCATTTCGTGAATGGTACTAAATAGTGCTTGTCCCAGTTCATTTTCATAGACACGGGTAGTAATGCGCACATCACCAGTGGAGAAGTTGATCATAAATGGGTGATGGGTTTGGTCTTGACGCCCCCTTTGAAAGTCATAACCTAACTGCTTAATCAATTTGATCGTGAATTCCAACTGCTGATTTTCTGGATAAAACTGATGTAGGCAACTATTATCAGCTGTCGGTTGGGCAGTAATTGCTTCTACAATAGGCACCAGTTGTTGCCGTAATTCAGTAAAAAGAGTCCGTAAAAAAGATGTCTTCATGCCGTAGTCGGCCAAGTCAATCAGAGGATCGGCAATATGCTCATAACTAGGGAAAAAGCTTGCCAGCTCACGGCTCATCTCCAGAGTTTTTTCCAGGTAAGGTTGTACCAGTGCAAAGTTGTTTTCTGATCTGGCTTTGACCCAAAATCCGTACGCTTCTGCTCGATGTTTGGACATTTTAGCCATGAATGAGGCTGGTACCCACACCGCTTGTTCATACTTTCTTCTAGTAACACGAATCAAGCTAGCTTCGTCAGAGTCATAGGGTAGAGTTTCTTCATAAGGACGCAAGTCTTCTAGCAATTTACCAACACGAGGATCGGTAAATTTAGTGTGAGAAATTGATTGCAGAGTGGCAAGCTGACGTCCACGAGCACTGGCACCTCCAGGGGGCATATAGGTAGCTTGATCCCAATATAAAAGGGACGCCGCCGCTTCTAGATCATTAATTTCTGTCAGGTGAGTTTTGAGTGTTGAAAGTTTCGTTTCAGTTTTTTCGGTAGTCTGCATAATTGGGGAGTGAGTCTTAATATAATACTCGCTTGTTTGGTTTAATGAGATGTTTTGTAGATTAGTAAATGTACAACACCTGACGATCTACAAATCGAAATTTTCCCCACCCTGGAGATGTTTGCAATTAAGCTGATCAAGCTCTGATAAGTAGTTTTGTTCTACCCTGAAGGCTGCACTGTAAGGCTTGTACCAGCAGATCGATGACTAACCCTGGCCTAGCTTGCAACTAGATAATCGGTTCAATACAATATGAACACAAATTGCAAACTAACTCAGATAAGCTTTGGCTTATGTCTCTTTATAACATTGTGACACTTCTTCGAGATTGGAGCAGCTCCCAATTAATTAGAAGTAAATCGCAATGCAATTTTAATTAATCGCTTTACTCCTGAATCAGTGCTTGAAAGCGCTGATTTATTCTGATGCTTTCAAAATCAGAGTCAGTCTTGGGCAGGTCTCGGTATCTTTCAGGATTGAGTTTGATAGCTTGTTGCAGGTATAATAGGGCCTGTTCAACATTACCTTGTAAAGCATAGCAGCAAGCTTGGTTATAAAAAGTATCAGCGTTGTCAGGTTGGATTTGATTTGCCCGATTATAACTAGCAACTGCCTCGCTGTAGCGTTTTAAGTAAGCTAAGGCAATGCCTCGGTTGTTCCAGGCTTCAAAATAGTCTGGTTTTAGTTTGGTAGCTTGCTCATAATTAGCAACAGCTTCCTCATAACGTTCTAAATCGTCAAGAGCAATACCCCGATTGTTCCAAGCTTCAGCAAAGTCTGGTTGCAATTTCAGGGTTTGGTCATAACTATCAATGGCTTGGGCTAAACGCCCTAGGTCGTAGAGAATTTTACCACGGTTGTAATAGGCTTGATGATAGTCCGGCTGAATTTCTAAAACTCGGTCATAGCTGCTAATCGCTTCTTGGTAACGCCCCAAGTTACTTAAGGCATTACCTCGGTTGTAATAGGCTTGGTAAAGGTCAGGTTTAATGGCTGTGGCTCTCTCGTAACTAGCAACTGCTTCTGTGTAGAGTTCTAAGTTAAACAGCGCCATACCCCGATTGTACCAGCATTCATAGAATTCAGGTTTTATTGCCACAGCCCGCTCATAGTTGGCAATGGCTTGTTGATAGCGCCCTAAGTTAAATAATGCCATGCCTAGATTATTCCAGGCAGCGGCGAAGTCTGGTTGGAATTGGGTGGCTTGCTCATAGCTAATGATTGCCTCTTGGTAGCGTTTTAACTCATCAAGTGCAATACCAAGGTTATACCAAACTTCGGGAAAGTCAGTTTGCAGTTGAATTGCCCTTTCAAAGCTAGTTATTGCTTCTTCGTAACGCCCCCAGTTTCCCAATGCCTTCCCTCGGTTATTCCAGGTTTCGGGGGAGTCTCGATTAATTTCTAGAGTTTTGTCATAGCAAGCAATTGCCTGTTCATACCATCCTAAGTCAGAGAGGGCATTGCCTCGGTTATACCAAGCTTCGCTTTTATTGGGGTGAATTTGAATAGCTCTGTCAAAGCTAGCAATTGCTTCCTCGTAACGTCCCAAGTATCCCAGGGCGCTACCACGATTGTTCCAAGCTTCATGGGAGTCTGGGTTGATTTGCGTTGCCCTGTTAAAGCTAGCGATCGCTTCCTCGTAACGTCCCAAGTCAGAGAGGGCATTGCCGCGATTATACCAGGCTGAGTCATTATCGGGCTGAATTTGAATGGCTCGGTCGTAACTGATTACAGCTTCTTCGATGCGCCCTAGGTCATAGAGTGCCACAGCGCGATTGTACCAGGCTAAGTCATGATTTGGTTGGAGTTCAAGGAGGCGATCGAAACTGGCAACGGCTTCTGTTGTTCTGCCGTGGTACCCTAGGGCAATGCCGAGGTTGTACCATGCCTCTAAGTAGTCGGGCTTGAGTTGAGTCGCTTTGCTATAGCTAGCAATTGCCTCTTCGATGCGTCCTGAATATCCCAGCACTATGCCCTGATGGTAGTAAGCTTGGAAGTAGTCGGGTTTAAGTTGAGTGGCTTTCTCAAAGTTAGCAATTGCTCGTTCGTATTCTTCAGCTTCGCTAGAACGCAATCCCAGCGCGAAATATAATTGTGCTTCCAAATTTGGACTCTGGCTCATGCCTTGGTATTGTACACAGAATCAAACGCGATCGCTGAAAAGAAAACTATAGCAAGTATTTAGCTCTCATTGATCTTGAACGATCGCACTCAACCTCTGTAACTGGGAAGATGATGCTGCCAGTCAAGTGACATCCTCCCCCGATAAATCGAAGATTATACCGGGGTGTTCCTACCATTTTCATATACCAACTTAGAAAGTTGTCGCTAAATCTCGACGTTATAAATATTCTTTGACTAAAATGACAAGATTGGAGATAATTTTACAGTGGCAAAAAAGTAATAAGTACCTGCGACATTGATAAAGGTTACTGGTTGAGGCAGGGTGTGGGGTGTGGGATGTAGGGTGTAAGGGAACTCCAGGCGATTTGATAATTGTTTACGCAGTAATTCCTTGAAGATTTTACATACAAGAGGCAACATCAGTTAACAGATGCATTTCCTTGTAAAACCCCATATCTTCAGTTGTCTAGGTACAAGATTATGCACCGTCTATTATGACCACTGTGCATGACTGTGCATGATTAGACTTTAATTATACTCGGAAAGTAAGAGGAAATTAAACAGGCCCTGGCTGCTGCGAAGGTAGCAGTTTTAATGGTAAGTTCTAGGTTCCTGGCATCTGAGTTTATTGCTGAGCATGAATTACCGCCACTGCTAAAAGCTGCTGAAACTGAGGGACTAGAAATTATTTGGATCTATTTGAGTTATTGTCTCTATGAAGAAACTGAGATTAAGGCTTTTCAGGCTGCTCATAACCTTTCTCAACCCCTCGATAGTCTCACATTCTCTGAGCAAAATAAAGCACTACGTGATATCTGTAGAGTAATCAAAACAGCATCGCTCCCACGCCCTGAACCTAAGCCGGATACGTCGTTGATTGTAACCAAAAATGAACAACCAACGCTGGACACCTTTGAATTTTCTGTGGTGAGTGCTGATGCCCAAGGTAGGGAAATCAGCCGCCGTCGCCAACAAGCCCAGCAGTTTACTGAAAATCTCGGTTATGGGGTGCAATTGGAAATGGTTGCTATTGAGGGTGGTATCCTTACCATGGGTTCGCCGGATTCAGAAGCAGGACGAAGTGATTATGAAGGACCCCAGCATTTAGTGAAGGTAGCTCCCTTTTTTATGGGTAAATATCTCATCACCCAGGCACAATGGCTGATGGTTGCAGAATTTCCCCAAGTTTATCGTTCCCTTCATCCCAATCCGTCTCACTTTAAAGGATCTAATCTACCTGTAGAGCAAATATCATGGTATGACGCAGTCGAGTTCTGTAACCGCCTGTCGCAGCATACGGGAAGTGAGTATCGACTGCCGACGGAGGCTCAATGGGAATATGCCTGCCGTGCGAAAACAACTAGCCCCTATCATTTTGGTGAAGGGATAAGCCCTGAGTTAGCGAACTATGACAATAGAAAGGGAACTACGCCTGTAGGGAGTTTTCAAGTAGCTAACAACTTTGGTTTATACGATATGCACGGGAATATTTGGGAGTGGTGTGTTGACCATTGGCATAATAGCTATGAAGGTGCACCCTCTGATAGTCGAGCTTGGTTAGGCGATGATAGTCATAGTTCTGCAATTATGCGGGGCGGCTCGTGGCTCGGCAATCCTAATTTCTGCCGCTGTGCCTTCCGCAAATCTTACGGTAGGGCGGGGCGCGACTTATTCCTCGACGATATCGGTTTTCGTGTGGTGTGCGCTTTCGGAAGGACTCTTTAGTCTTTTGCCCTATAGCACTTTTACCCTTTACCCTCTTTTCCCGCCGCAGGCGGAGCGCGATTTTTAAGAAAAATGAACAAAGACCACAAATTAGCTTGCCAAGATCCACAACATAAGGTATCGTTTTTTCTCGTTACCCTAAAATATTGAAGCGTCCCATAGGAGTGCTAACAACACCCCCATGGAACATCACCCCCAAACTGTCGATAGCAGTCCGGTGGCTATTCGGAATTTTACACTCCGCAAAAGCCGCCCCACTTTGCTATGCTGTGGGGCGGCTTCAGATTTTAGGTATTTTTACCTATTTGGAGTGTGATTATGAGTTCTGAAAACACGCCCTTTGATCTGTTCAAATCTTCCCCAGACCGAGAAAATCTCAAAGTTATTGCCGTCGGTTCTCCCCAAGTAGTAGAAAACTACATTTTGACTCAATATCGTTTAGGTTATGCCGAAGTCAATGAATGGTCGAGGCCCTTACCAACAACTAATCCAGGGGAGGTAATGTCTCTGTTGATTAAGCGAGTTTCTCAATAAGTAATAAGTAATAAGTAATAAGTAATAAGTAAGAATGGTTTAAATGGCTAGCCATTTAAGGTGGAACAGTCTTTATAGAAAAGGTTCTAGCTTCTGGTTGTTTAAACTAATCTTGTTCAGGGTTTTGTTGTGGTTTATTCAGATCTTGTATCAATCTATTCACCGCCTGGGGTTCAAACCCCAGGCTAACAGCTCAAGTCCTCTCAAAAAGGACTAAAAGCTTGTCCTACATAGATTTCAGTCCATTTTATGGACTTTGTCTATTAGCCCAGAAATTGATTTCTGGGCAGTCAAAGTAGCTTATCAAAAGTGTTGCAATATCTGAATTTACACCCGTAGTCTTCAAGCTTATTACTTATTACTTATAGCAGTACGTATTAAGGTTAGGACAAGCTAAATCGCTAGAATTTGTCAAATTCTGCCTTCTGCCTTCTGCCCTCTGCCCTCTGCCCTCTGCCTTGCGCGTAGCGCTATATTACTTATTACTTATTACTTATTACTTATTACTTAAATCATGACTAGCTTATTTACCCGCCTCCAACCAGCCCAAAAATTCCGCATCAGTAAAAGTGCGATGCTCTGCTAAGAGCAGACGCGCTTCGCGATCGCACAACTTCTAAAAATACCAAAACAGTTAATTGTGCGTGTTGAATGTTGGAAATATGTTGTCTTTGTCTATCGCCGCGATCAAGGTGGACAATTCATCAGTTATCGTAAATTAGAACAGTGGCTCAATGCCACCGCCTGTCAAATTCAAAAATGCGCTACTTGGCAGCAGCTGCGGCAATTGTGGTTGGCAATTGAAGCCGACTACAAAAAGTACGAAAAACAATATCAAGAGCAAAGCTATCAGTTTTTGAGTAATATCTGGATAAAGCACTGGCGTTTGCTTTGGTCTGAACCAGAATCAGCCGCCGGGTTTGGTTAGAGAGGGGGAGAGGGGGATATGGGGAGAGGGGGGGAGTGTGATAGATTCAATTACCCAGATTTGGTGTTGCGCACAACGTTGTACAATGGCGATGGTCTCAACGTAGCTGGCTGGGCAACTATTATTCTGGCAAATGGTGCATGAAAAAATTAATCAACAACCCAGATAACGTCGTGCGAGAAAGCCTTGAAGGCATGGCAGTTGCTCATCCAGACTTGCTCAAGGTTCACTTTGACCCCCACTTTATCTATCGCGCCGATGCTCCAGTTTACAATAAAGTCGCGATTATTTCCGGTGGTGGTAGTGGTCATGAGCCCATGCACGGTGGCTTTGTAGGCATGGGGATGTTAGATGCCGCTTGTCCTGGTGAAATTTTCACTTCTCCTACCCCTGACCAAATGCTAGAGGCTGCCAAAACCGTAAACTCTGGTGCTGGTGTACTGAATATCGTAAAAAACTATAGCGGCGATGTCATGAATTTTGAGATGGCAGCTGAATTAGCTATTTCAGAAGGTATTGACATACTCAATATTCTGATAGATGATGATGTTGCCGTTAAAGACAGCCTCTATACCCAAGGGCGTCGGGGTGTTGGTACCACTGTACTTGCTGAAAAAATCTGTGGTGCAGCAGCAGAACAGGGTTATAATCTCAAACAATTAGCCGAACTCTGCCGCCTAGTTAATACAAATGGGCGTAGTATGGGAATGGCATTAACCTCTTGCACGACTCCTGCCAAAGGAACACCAACCTTTGAACTTGGGGATGAGGAAATAGAAGTTGGTATTGGCATTCATGGAGAGCCTGGGCGTCAGCGCCTGTCCCTCAAGTCAGCAGATGACATTACTGAAATGTTGGCTTTGTCGATTATCGAAGATTCTTCTTATATTCGCACAGTGCGGGAGTGGAATCAAGGGCAAGGTGAATGGGTAGATGTAGAATTAACTGACCCTCCTTTTAAAAGCGGCGATTCAGTTCTTGCTTTTGTCAATAGTATGGGAGGTACTCCCCTGTCAGAACTCTATATTATTTATCGCCAACTGGTCAAGGTCTGCCAACAACAAGGTATAAGAATAGTACGTAATCTCATTGGTTCTTATATAACTTCTTTAGATATGCAGGGATGTTCAATTACCTTGCTCAAAATGGATGATGAGTTGGTGAAATTATGGGATGCGCCTGTGAAGACAGCAGCTTTGAGGTGATTTTACCAGGAGGCTACGAGTAGTCTGGTAATAAGTAATAAGTAATAAGTAATAAGTAATAAGTAATAAGTCAGCCCAGAAGAATATTTTCTCCGTGTCTCCGTGCCTCCGTGTCTCCGCGTCTCCCCATCTCCGTGTCTCCCCATGATGGAGGGAGGGGGTGAAATCTAGAAATTTGGCTGAAGGTATACTCTACTGGAATCCCAGTTTTTCAAAGTCGGGAGATGTCAATTACACACTCATCAGAGATTACAGTGTAGGCTTTTTACTAACACTGATATGATACACCCCCGACGATTATGCTTTCTTTTAGTAATGTCTTTTATGAAATTGCCTTGATTATGGCAATTGCCACGGTTGTCGGAGGATTAGCACTGCGATTGCGACAACCCCTGATTATGGCGTTTATTGTAGTCGGAATTGTTGTTGGCCCTGCGGGAATTAATTTAGTTGAGTCTAGTGAGCAGGTGGAACTATTTGCTGAACTGGGAATTGCTTTACTATTGTTTGTAGTTGGGCTAAAACTAGATCCCCACGAAATTCAAGCTGTTGGTCCGGTGGCGATTACTACAGGAATAGGGCAAATTATAATTACAGGTGGCTTAGGATACCTAATTGCCTTAGCTTTGGGATTAAATGTCACATCTGCCTTTTATATAGGTATTGCCTTAACCTTTTCGAGTACGATTATTACTGTCAAATTGTTTTCAGATCAACGAGAAATTGATGCCTTACATGGACGAATTGCCTTAGGAGTTCTAATTGTTCAGGATATCGTTGTTGTTCTGGTAATGATTGCTCTGAGTGCCTTTACAGGAAATCACCAACAGGGGTTTGGAGAAGCTCTCCTGATGGTGTTATTCAAGGGCAGTTGTTTTTTAATCTGTGTGGTACTAATTACCCGTTATCTGTTACCAAACCTCTTACATACTTTAGCCCGTTCTACAGAATTATTGCTTATTTTTGCTATTTCTTGGGCAGTTGCTTTGGCTTCAGTGGGAGATGCCTTGGGATTTAGTCAGGAAGTGGGGGCATTTGTTGCCGGGGTTGCCCTTGCTTCTACCCCTTATCGCACTGATTTAGGGGCGCGGTTAGTTAGCTTGCGGGATTTTCTGTTACTGTTCTTTTTTATTAACTTAGGGGTTCATATTGATATCACTCATTTCGCCTCTCAATTGTTTCCAGCTCTAGTCTTATCAATGTTTGTCTTGCTAGGCAAGCCTTTAATGGTAATGGTTTTAGTAGGAGTGATGGGATATCGCAAATACACTAGTGTAATTACCAGCCTCTCTTTAAGTCAAATTAGCGAATTTTCTCTAATTCTCGCCACTTTGGGGGTTAGTTTAGGGCATATTAATGACGAAGTTTTAGGATTAATTACCTTAGTGGGAATTATCACTATGGGAGTATCAACTTACATGATTATTTATTCCCATCATCTCTATGAAATTCTCTCTCCCTATTTATCCTGGGTTGATACCCTTAGCCCTCATCGCAAAAAGCGACTAGGTGAGTTAACTGTTACCGAAATCGCCAATGTAGATGTGATTTTATTTGGCTTAGGACGTTATGGAGGAAGCCTACTACGCAATTTATCCCAACAGGGATTAAAGGTTTTAGGAGTTGATTTTGATCCAGAATTAGTGCGCTTTTGGCGTAGAGAAGGTGTATTAGCCTTTTATGGCGATGCAGAAGATCCGGAATTTGCCGCTACACTTCCCCTCAATGCCGCCAAATGGGTAGTGAGTACCCTTCCCAGACAACGCACTGGTTTAGCCTTATTACGCACCCTCAAGCACCGTCATTTTCAGGGGCGAGTGGCATTAACTAGTCATAGCCCTCAAGAGAGGGAAATTCTTCAAGAAGCGGGAACAGATTTAGTGTTGCTTCCGTTTCAGGATGCGGCGCAAGAAGCAGCGCGAACCTTAGCCGAGTTGTCTTTAAACAAAAGTGAAGCAAAATGATAAGTAAAAATCAAATAGTAAAGTGGTTGCAAGCAACTGCCACCGTACTAGAGCAAAATAAAGATTACTTGACAGAACTAGATGCAGCTATTGGAGATGCTGATCATGGTATCAATATGAATCGTGGTTTTCAAAAACTAATTAGCCTGTTACCGACTGTCGCCGATAAAGATATCGAAAGTATTCTCAAAACTGTCAGCATGAATTTAATTTCTAGTGTAGGTGGTGCTAGTGGTCCACTCTATGGCACTCTATTTCTGAGAGCGAGTGCGGCAGTAACAGGAAAGTCCCAGCTAACAGACTCAGATATGGCAGCACTACTGCAGGCAGCAGTAGATGGTGTCGTAAGCAGAGGCAAAGCGAAGCTAGGGGATAAAACGATGCTAGATGCACTCTCACCAGCAGCAGAAGTCTTTGCCAGCGCTATAACTAAAGGTAGTTCTACAATTGAGGCGATGCAACAGGCAGTGGCAGCAGCTGAGGAGGGAATGAAAAACACAATTGGTATGCTTGCCAAAAAAGGAAGAGCTAGTTATTTGGGAGAGCGAAGCATTGGACATCAAGATCCTGGGGCTACTTCATCATATTTGATTCTTAAGACTCTGTTAGATATTCTCAAAGAAAGTGACAGAGAAAAGGTATAGCAATGCGCGCTCAGGTGTTGACAAATTCAAGGAACGAAGAATTGCGAAAACCTTTAAGTGTCTGAAACCACTGCCCTGTCTAGCACTCTATCTCTCGATTTCTTCTCAGAATTTAGAACATAGGAATAAATGTCAATGTAGCTTTTAAATCATTACTGATTATCAATCCCTAGCAAGAGGTGGAAGCAACAGATTATCTCCAGCGCCAGGATTTACAAACTGATTGCGGGAATCCGCACCTACAGTGATGTATATACAACCTTAAAAATCCAATAAAATGAAACGTGGGGTTGGCTGGAGTAAAAGGCACATTGCCAAATTGATTGAATACTAGCCCTTTGTTGACCTACCAAAAAAGTATATTAAAGCATGGTTAGTAAGGTACAAAAAACTGAACAAGAATGGAAAAGCATGCTCAACGAGCAGCAATTCCAAGTAACTAGAAAAAAAGGAACTGAAAGGGCATTCACTGGAGAATACTGGAACAATAAAGAAAAAGGAATCTATAAATGTATCTGCTGTGGCACAGAACTTTTCGATTCAGAAACTAAGTATGATTCTGGTACAGGTTGGCCTAGTTTCTGGGCACCAATAAATGAGAAGCATGTTAAAGAAAAAATCGATAACAGCCTTTTCATGCGGAGAACAGAAGTACTTTGTGCCACCTGCGACGCTCACCTTGGTCACGTCTTTAATGACGGGCCTCAGCCAACAGGGAAGCGTTACTGCATGAATTCTGCCGCGCTGAAATTTGAGAAGAAGGGCTAAAAGAGTTAGTTCACCTTCAGGGAAACAACGATAAGGTATTAAGTGTTAGGTGTTTTAAGTTCTTCTAAAAACTAACACCTAATACCTATAATAAAACAAGTAACAATCTTCAAGCAATAACTGAGAATTCAGTTAAACTTATTACTTATTACTTATTACTTATTACTTATTACTTAGTTAATATAAAAGTAATCAGACTAGCCCAACAAAGCGATGCGGAAAACATGACAGCTTAGTAGTTAGTCGCAGCATCGCCAGGTAGCCACGAAACCATCACCCAGTTTTGCAGCTCGGAGTTCAGAATTAGGAGACATGAACTTGTTACTATGGGTATAGTCGCCAATTAGCGATTCTCTCATCAACGGTCTACCTGTTTCCACCACTAGGCAGAATTGCTCAAACAGCTCAGTGGGGAACAACTGACCAAAAGAACAACCAATTTGTTCTTCTTGAGTCAGATTATTACAGACGCAGGTAGCTAAATTAAGATGTTTTACTTTAAAATCGACAATTTGATTACTCTCGTCCCGCACGGCTGAATAAATACCCAAGCAATTTAGCATATTCTCAACTGCAGTGCGGAACATTTTCTCACTATACTGGAGTTCTAGCTCCCATTGCTTTTGTTCAGTAATTTCGCGCTGCACTGCCACGAAGTGGGTGTAATGACCCTCTTGATTAGCAAATGGTACAATATCAAGAGAAACCCAAAATTCTGAGCCGTCTTGGCGATAGTTAATTAACTCAGCCTTGACTGGTTGCCGTTTAGATAAGGCTTGCTTAATTTTGAACTTCTGGGTACTGTTGGTCTTCTCTCCTTGCAGGATACGTGGCGTTTTACCAATTATCTCCTCTGGCTGATAGCCTGTCATCTTAGTGAAACCAGAGTTAACATAGACGATCTGGGGATCTAGTGGTTCTGGTGAATCAACTTTAGTAATTACAATCGCGTCGTTGGCATGGAAAACAGCTAACTCTAGCAAGCGCAGTTTCTCCTCTGCTTGTTTGCGCTTGCTAATTTCACGAACAAAACTCTGAATGGCTAAACGCCCCTCATATTCAATCACCCGACTACTAATTTCCACCGGTGTTGCAGTACCATTTTTGTGCTGATAACTGGATTCATAAACAATAGAGCCCTTTGTCTGCAACTGAGAGATGATCTCACAGTTGCTCTCGGCTGCTGCTGGTGTTTCTATATCTCTAGCTGACAAACTGAGTAATTCTGCATGGGTGTAACCCAGTCGCCTTGCTGCATTCCAGTTGGCATTCAAAAAGCGCTGGGTTTCAGCGTCGATAATAAAAACTGAGTCATGGGCTGATTCAAACAAATTACGGTACTTGGCTTCTGACTCTCGCAGCGCAGTTTGCACCTTGCTGCGTTCAGTTATGTCTCTGGCAATGCAGATAATTGCTTCAACACTATTATTAGCATCAAGTATCGGACTCAGAGTATACTCATATTGATAGCTGCCTTGATAACTGGTATATTCAACTTCTAGAGTTGCATTTCGCCTGCTCATAAGTACTCGCTTGCGCTGAGTATCAAGAGGTTTCATCAGTTCTGGCGGTAAATCTAACTCCTGCCAGTTTTTGCCAAGCATTGGATTTTGTTCTGATTGAAATAACAAGGCGATCGCATAATTAACATAAGTAAAGCGACCCATGCGATCAAGCACGCAAATGGGATCAGGATAAGCCGAGAGTACTTGGTCAAATACCCTCGCTTGCTGTCCAATCATCGCAGCTAATACTGACTGACGTCTTTGTTCAAATTCATCCCCTGTATTATAATTATTAATTGAGTCTGATTCGATTACTGTTGGAGACTGCAGCCGTGAGGCAACATAACTAGTCTGATGGTCTATAGTTTTCTCTGACCGGCAAAAATCTTTGCTGATTAAAGCTTGGCTAGAAACCAACTCTCCTGAATTCAACTGTACTGCTTGAGTTAGCTGGGCAAGTTTATGATCTACTGCCTTTATTTGTTGGCTTAGGTTTTTAAAATCTTCCTTTGGGGATTCCTCTTCCTCGGTTTCCAGCCCCAGCCTCAATAGTTCAATAACTACTGCTGTCCTATCTCTATCAGTTGCCAATGCCCGAGATTCAATCTGCTCAATCAAATCTTCAGGTAGCCGAAAAGTCAATTTTTTGCGCTTCATTATTGGGCTAGTTTGTACTTTTGAGTGAATTTTCAGCAAGAACAAGATTTCCTTCTTACACTGAACAAATTCACTATTTTCACTATTTAGCGAATTTTGTATCAGTCCAGACCACACTCTCCAGTATTTTAAAAGCGCAATAGATATATGACTTTACTCTGGCAAAGTGTTGCACTAACCATAATCATATGATACCCCCTCGTAAAGGATAACTTAAATTTAATCAAATGAAAAGTTAACTCTTAGATTAAGCTAATATTTCAAGCTAAAAGCAGTTAACTTAGCATCAAAAAAACTACTTTATTTTTACTTTACATCATAAATTGCAAAATAGAAAGGAAGTAAATTAAGAAGGGAAGCAAGCTGCAACTGCTTTCATTGTTAACAAAGAATTTAGTTTTCGGGTTGCCGGGAGTCCCCAGGAAGCCCGCGCTTTAAAGACGCGGGGACGCGGGGACACGGGGACACAGGGACACACCGGATAAATTGGATGGGGATTTAACCCATATTAATTTCGATAAAACGTCTATTCTGGCACAACTAGTTCCCCATTTCCGCCTCTCCCCATCTCCCCCTCTTTCTCTCTACCTTGCTCAACTTTGAAGGCCTTGACAGATTCTTGCAATTCCTCTGCCACTTCTAAGGTTTGTTTGAGAGAGCCACAGATTTGCTCAGAGACATCAGAGGAACGCACAGATCTTAAAGCAATCTCGCACATCAACTCACTAACTGCTTCAGAAGTTTGTGTTTGGGAGACAGTCACCTCGGAAATTGAGCGTACCAATTGGTCAATCTGTGTGGATACTCCCACAATTTCTTCCAGACTCTGCTTGACATTCTCCACTAAATGAGTCCCTGCTATCACCTGCTCTGTATTCTTTTCCATAGCTTGGACTACTTGAAATGTTTCCCTTTGAATGTTGGTAATAATTCCCTCAATTTCCTTGGTAGCTACTGCACACTGAGCCGCCAATTCACTCACCTCTTCTGCTACAACACCGAAACCTTCACCAGTTTTACCAGCACGTGCTGCTTCAATACCGGTATTGATAGCTAGCAAGTTAGTTTGCATGGCAATTTGCTCAATTAGTGAGACAACTTTGGAAATTTGCTGGGAAGATCGACCAAGCTGTTTGACCTGCTTGGTAGTTTCGGTCATGGTTTCTTGTAAATTCAAGATGTGTTCTACTGAGTGTCGTACTGCCGCTACCCCCTTAATGGCACTATTAGAGGCTTTGCGAGAAACAATGGCGGCTTGATTGGCACTCCGAGCCACCTCTTGAATAGAACGGGTCATTTGTTCAACCGACTCTAGGGTGCGGCTTGTATCTTCGGCCTGTTGGAATGTTTCTTGGGCAAATTGACGAATAGCCTGCTCATCTTCATTAATGGCAGTATTCACTTGCAGAGCTGATTGTTGCACTTTGGTAACAATTCGCCTTAGACTTTCGATAATGTAGTTGAAAAATTCAGCAACAGCACCAATCTCGCCATCGACTACGTCCGCATGTACAGTTAGGTCCCCTTCCGCAGCCCCATAAAGGTCTCTGAGCAGTTCTACAATCTTTAACTGGAGGTTTTGTTGTTGTTGAAGTTTTTCTTTGGAGAAAGCTTCAGCAGTAATGCGAGCTTGTTCTTGCTGCTTGAGGAAGGCAACTTGGTCTAGAGCTGAACTTACTAAAATTGCCACCTGTTTAAAGAAAGTGATCTCTGATTCCTGCCAGGAGCGCGTACAAGAACATTGATGAGTAACTAGTAAGCCGTATAGCTCACCATAGGCCAGAATTGGTGCCACTAAATTTGCCTTAACCTTGAAGGGTTGCAGTTGAGCTAGGTGGCACTCACTCAACCCAGCTTTGTAAATATTCTCAAATGCCTTGACACGACCTTTTTTATAGTGTTCAACATAATTGGCAAAACAGGGATCGGCTATATTTACTCCCAGTGCTTTTGGCCAGCCATGACCTACTTCTTCGGCAACAATGGTGCCATACCAGTTTTGATCAAAGAGATAGATGAGGACTCGGTCGGTTTTAAGAGTTTTTCTAACCCTAGTAATAGCAATATGGTAGATGTCTTCAGGGTTAAGAGATTGTCGTAAGTGAGTAGTAATAGCATTGAGCTGGCAATAGCGTTCAGCTTCAGCCTTGGTTTGGGCAGCCAGAGTTATACTCGTTAAAGCTAATCCCACTTGAATTGCTAACTGCTGGAGGAAGTTAATTTCTGGCTGTTTCCACTCCCGAGTACTGCTGCACTGATGGGCCACTAATAAGCCGAGTAAATTGTCGTTAACGATGATGGGGACAATTAAGTTTGCCTTAACTTGCAGTTGTTCCAACAACTGTATGTGTTCTGGAGAATAACTGGTGGCATAGATATCACTGTTGGCTACAACCCGCCCCTGTTTGTACTCTTCTAGTATGTTTCCGGGAATACAAGGATCGGTAACTCGCTCAGTTAAAACTCTTACCCAATTAGGAGCTACAGCTTCGGCAATAATGTTGCCGCTATAGTCAGGCTCAAAGCCATAAACTACTACTCGATCTACTCCCAGCCATTGCTGTGCTCCTCTGACAGCGAGATTAAAAACTTTGGTTCGGTCTTTGGCCTGGGCAGAGATTTTGGCAACATCTGCCAATAACTGCAATTGCTCAAGATATGCTTGTTGGTCTTGGCGGAGAGTTTCCAGCTTATCCCTTATTTCTCTGAGGTGATAGTCTAAACCCACTACCTCCTCTTCCCGTTTCCTAAGACGTTGAGCTAATGTAGTTGCAAGTATAGCCCCAAGAAATGCTATTAGCCCCATACCCACTGACAGAGGTACAAGCATTTTTCCTGTTGGCTCCAAAGCAATCACCGTTGGTGTAGTAATAGTGGCTTTCCCGTTGAATTCTGGTCTGCCTTCTAGTTTCTCAAAAGATATGTAGGTAACTAAGTCTTCACCTTTGCCATGATGTTTGTCAGTCTGATTAATCGCCACTCCTCCCATTAGCAAAACTGAAATTGTAGTCATGGCGATTGGTGCGATAGCGCCAGCGCTAAAGGCAATTATCCCTGCCAAAGAATGCCCGGAGGGCTTTAAGGGGTAGCGCCAAGCGATTGCCCTTTGGGCAGCGCCAAAGGCGATCGCTAATGCTGTAAATTGTTGTTTTGAGCGCTGTGTGAGCCATTTGGGAAAAAACCATTGCTTTAATGACTGACTTTTGTCGGACAAACTCATGTACTCAACTCCATTTAATTAAGGTGCTATGGGCATGAAAGTAGGGCATCAATCAAAAAGCGGTTAATTTCACGCAATTAAATTTTCCTAGTTTACAACGCCTTGGCGTTGGTATTAATCCCAAGGAAAAACCTGACAACCTTGTGTTTTGTCTTGAAGAAAATTTAAAAAGTTAACTTCGCACCAGAAACATATTAGTCTTCCTGAAAGAGAAAGCTAAGCTAGTATAAAATCCCGATGCTGTTAGCACTAATAGTGCAACAGATGGATCTAAAACTAGATTCATATTCTCTTATTAGTTGTTATTAGTTGTCATCTGAAGGATGATGCAAAACTTGTCGGCAAGCGGCGCTAGCAGCTGCGAGACCACCTCCAGCAGCGATGATAGTACCTGTATGTTCTCCCACTAAATCCGCAGCTATAGATATTTCAGTTGCTACATTCAATGTACAAGTAACTAAGTTAACATTAGAACTTGATTGGGTATTATGGTGATTATCTCTCCAGATTTCAGCTAGAGGTTTTGCCATTTGTGCTAGCTGATGTTTGAGTTTACAAACATGTAGTTGTTCTGGAGACATTGAATCAGAATTGGCAAGTTGCAGATTACTGAATTTTGTTTCTGATTTTAAGTAATTCATAATTGACAACTATTAAAAAAGTCTTCCGCAGCATAAATTTGAAGCCCTAAAAATAAAAACTCTAAGTAAGAATAATTGTGGCAATATCCAAATTAAAGAAGTATTAAAGGTAGCTTACCCTAGCTTGCTAGAGATGGGAATGAGCATTGATTCCCTGTTGAAGTAGTTAATGATAGAGTAGAGTTTTCCTTACCTAGAGTGTTGTCTGACAATTGCCAGACAATAACTATTAGCTATGATAAGGCCATTAGTAAGTTAACCGCAACATAAATCCGAAATTTCTTAATGTAGTGGGGAGTAGCATGCTTAATCTGCACTTAATTTCATCACCGAGGGAATTTCTGCAATTATTCTTGAGGTAATCTTTTCTGGGGTATCCTCAGCATTGATTCGGATTTGGAGATCCGCTTGGGCGTAGAGACTTTTTCGCTGTCCGAGGATAGTTTGCAATGCTTGTGCTGGATCAGTTTGCTGTAAAAGGGGACGAGTTAGATCCCCTTGCAGGCGTTGAATTAATACTTCTACAGGAGCATCGAGCCAGATAACCAAGCCATGGCGCAAATAACTCCAATTAAATTTATTTAAAATAATACCGCCACCTGTGGCAATTACAAGTTTTTGGTAAGCAGATACTTCCGACAACACCTTAGTTTCTAACTGCCGAAAATTCTCTTCACCGCTCTCAGCAAAAATATGACTAATAGTATGACCGGCTAATTGTTCAATCAGAGCGTCTGTGTCAACAAAGCGATAGCCCAACTCAGTAGCTAGTTTCACTCCGATAGTTGTTTTGCCAACACCCATCATGCCAACTAGAAAAACATTTATTCCCTTTAATAAGCTGTTGCACATTTATCTTTAGATAGAGAGGGGGAGATGGGGGGAGGGGGAGATGGGGAGATGGGGAGACAAGATAATGTAGTTAGGAAATGGTATATTTTTATATATACTAATATGGATTCCTCTAGCTCTCCCCTATCCTTCTTTCTTTTTCCTCAGCTGTGAGTACCTCAAAAGGACACTCAACTCAACTTACTACTGCTGGCGTGATCTTTCAACTTCCTGATTAAATTCCTCGTCATCCTCAAATCCCCAGTCATCATCATTATCACTGGTTTGAGTATTGTCACTTGTCTGAGCTACTGGTTTATAGGGCGGTGTAATCACGCGATAGTTAGCATCGTAGATCTCATCAGCTTTGCCCACGCCTGACTTTTCGGTATCGCGGTAGCTGTAAGAGTAAACAGAACCATTTTGGGAACTAGTTTTTGGCTCCTGTTTTACTTCGTAATTTGTGGAAGTATTAGAGTAAGTTTCCCCTGAGTAAGAACCATTCATGTCTGGCTGCTGCGAATTGGGCATCTGGGCTTGCTCCTCGAATTCCCAGTATTGGCTTACACTCTCCTCCCAGTCTGAAGCAGCACCCTTGGCAGGCTGTTGTGGAGATGGTGGTGTATAAGGAATATCTCTTTGATAGGAATCAGTTTGGGGTTTTTCCCGGCGAAAAGAACGATGACGAGGTGTTGCTGCGCCAACGACTCGACGATTCCGAGTCGAGTAACCTTTGGGCAAATAGCTCAACAATTGTAAGCAGAAGCTAGTTATTACTCCCAAGGATATTGCCCCTCCAATCCATACTGCTAAGGGCAGAGGTGGCATTTTCATACCCCAAAAAACCAGCTCTACTGGGGACAAGTTGGAGATAGTAAATACTGCCAGTCCCCCTACTACCAGTATTAGTAGCACAATGCGAGTTACAAGCATAAAGAAAGGATTGAAGGTTGCAAGTTGGCAAGGTAAAGGGTCAGAGGTTCAAGTGCGATTACCTTTGGCGCTTCCCCTACAGCCCTCCGGCCATCCTTCGGTAGGGCTAATCAAGTAAAACGAAGAATCGCAATAGGATTTTCGCTAATATATCTTAACAAATCTCAAGCGAGGTTTCTCGTTGATAGTTAATTGTTAATGGCGATGAACTATCAACCATAAACAATTATCAATGTCCTTGCCAGCGATTAATGGGAACACAATCAATATTGAGCTGGTCTAAAGCACGGGCAACAACAAAATCAACTAAATCTTCAATAGTTTTAGGATGGTGATACCAAGCGGGATTAGCTGGAACTATTCTGACACCTGTTTGGGCTAGGGCGGTGAGATTGCCCAGGTGAATCAGACTAAAAGGAGTCTCACGGGGTACAATCACCAATGGTTTTCCTTCTTTAATTTGAACGTCAGCTGCACGCTCAAGCAAGTCAGAACTTAAGCCATTAGCAATCTTTGCCACAGTACCCATACTACAGGGCAAAATCAACATTCCCAGTGTACGAAAAGAGCCACTGGCAATAGTTGCACCAACATCACCCCACCGGTGACAAATTAGTTTGCCACCTGTGGTAACTCCTGCTTGCTGACGCCAGAATTGTTCCTGTTGATCTGGTTCTGGAGGCATGCGGATATTTTGCTCTGCCTGCCAGACCATGTATGCTGACTTTGAGGCAACCAACTCAATCTCATAGTCTGCCTCCAGCAGAAACTTCAAAGCACGTACAGCGTAGATTAAGCCTGATGCCCCAGTGATGCCTAAAATTAGAGGATTAAGTTGTTTCACATTTAACTTTCATCTTTAAGATAGGAGGGAGAGAAGATTTTGATTAAGCATTTGCCACCAGCAACTCACTCTTCTAAATCTCCGTTGAGGGCAACACTACCACCACTAACAGTTACCAAGTCAATTTGTTGGCGGTAGTAATCAACACTCTTAACCTGCACTTGCACTTGATCACCTAGTTGATAGGCAGTACGATTTTTGCGACCAACAAGACAAGAGTGGCGGGAGCGATACTCATACCAGTCATCTTTGAGGGAGCTAACGTGAACAAGGCCTTCTACCAACAGGTCTTCAATTTCTACAAAAAAGCCATAGGATTGGACACCAGTAATTAGCCCACTAAAAACATCACCAGTGCGCTCTTTCATTTGTTCAGCTTTCTTTAAACCTTGCAAATCTAACTCAGCATCCTGTGCTAGTTTATCGCGGTCGTTGAGGTGAGCCACTAAGTGAGTTAATTGACTCTCAAATTCCTGTTGTAGGTCAGGGGGTAAAACATTCCAAGTGATTTTGCCATGGCAGCTACTATGATTAAGATTAACACTTTCTTTGGAGCGAGTCGAACGGCGATCGCGTCCTTGAGTAAATGCCGCTAGCAGTAATCTTTGTACAAATAAATCTGCATAGCGCCATAGTGGTGATGTGCAGTGAGTATAGCCAGTATCCAAAGCTAAACCAAAGTGAAAACCTGGTTTAGAGCTACAGGTAGCACTTTTTAGGGTTGAAAGCAGCAAATGGGTCAAAACTTTCCCGGCACTAGATTTGGCAAACAGCTGGGTAAAATCTTGATAGTCTTGGGGACTAACTTCTTCTTCATCTTCTAGCTGCAAGTCCAGATCAAGATTTCTGCCTAAATTAATCAAATCTTGCAGTTCATCGATATCAGGTTCTCCTTGCACACAGTAAAGTCCTGGTAAGGATAGGGCTTGCAGATGAGATGCCACAGCCTGATTAGTCAAGACCACTAATTCTGTCAGCAGAGAGCGTAGTGGTAGAGAAGAAGAAACGGTGATTGCTCCGAGGCGTCCTTCATCTTTGTAGGGATACTCAATCTCTGACATGCTCAGTTCAAAAGCCCCTCTTCGTTGTCTTTGGGCGCGCACTGCTGGAGATAAATTAAAAAACAGTCCTTTAAGCATCTCCACTGCCGGCTCCAAATCTTCTTCAGCCGACTGATGACCCCCTAGTAGTGATTGTGCCTGTTGATAACTCAACTGGTGATTTACCTGTATCACTGAAGGTTGAATCTCAAACTCTACTAGTTGACCAGCCTCGTCGATGGTAAGCAAAACAGAGATTGTCAAGCGCTGTTGACCTTCTACCAGAGAACAATGCTCCATGAGCATCTCAGGAATTATAGTCAAAAAGGTTTCTCCCAAAAAAACAGCACTGCCTCGCGCTCTTGCTTCTTGATCCAACTGAGAATCGGGGGGTACTAGATGCGCCACATCTGCAATATGGACACCTAGTAGCCACTCTCCCTGTTCTGTTTTTTCTAGGGTGAAGGCGTTTTCGATAAAGGATTTTTGGTTAGTTTCTGAGTCGCCTTCTAGGGTTATGGTCAGCAGATCTCTTAAATCGAGGCGTTGTTGTAAGTCTGTTTCGCTCAGCTGTGTCGGTAAGTCTTGGATAGTTTGTAATACTGCCTCTGGTAATTGACGGTGCAGATCGTGTTTGCAGCAGACAATATCAGTGTCAGCTGCGTCTTCAGCATCACTTCCCAAGACCCGTGCCACTTTGCCAATTGGGGGGTTGTCTCCCAGGGGATAACGCAGGACTTCGACATGAACTAGATGGTCAACTGCTTCTTCAAGGTCTTCTTGATTGGGTTTTAATTCCAGTTCAAACAGCAGCCGATCATCTAGGGGAATGGCGGCGTAACCTTCTTCTAAGCGCTTGACTCGGGCTAGCACCGAAGGATTTACTCGTTCGAGAATTAAACGCACTTTGCCTTCAGGAGAGCGGCGTCGGCTGCCTTCTTTAGTGATTTCTACTAGGACGCGATCGCCATTCCAGGCTGAACTTAGATGGCTCTTTTGAATGTAAATATCATCGGCACCCTCTAATTCTTGAATAGCAAAACAAAATCCTTTACTCGAACAGCGTAACTTGGCTTCCACCAGCTCTTCTTGAATACGCCGATATCTGCCACGGTCTTTGACCAATATCTCCATTTTTTCAAGAACCTCCAAGGCAATATGAAGTTTTTGGAGATTGGTCTGATCCTGGCAACCGAGTTTTTTTTCTAAGACTTTGGGAGCTACTGATTTATCATCTGTAAAATTGGAAAGCAATGTAGCGATTGAAAATTCCATCCAACAATCCTTTTTGATTCTGATCGTGGTTTTGTTACTCTTACCCTTTTGGCGATGTGCTCAGGTAATTTGAGAGTATTGACTCTCAAGGGTTGAAGGTGAGAAGGTTAAAGCTTAGAACTATCACCTTGCCCAAGATGCCATACAATGACGCAAACATCTTGCTAACTTTCAACTAGGTCAGGAGCGTTCACGCTTTGATGGCGTCTTCATTGGCTCAACCGACTTGCTGACTGTGTCAGCGGTGTACATGAGCGAGACTGAGACTCTGGTCACTCTTTCCTTCGATGACTTGCAGTGAGACTTTACCTGTGTCTAAGAAGCTGCCCGATTATGCCAGTGTTTCAAAAGTCATGGTCAAGCTAACAGGCAACCAGACTACCAAGGGTAACTAACTTTTCATACACTGCTATCAGCCAACCTAAGGTAAAAGCTGCAAATTTAAGCAACAGTATAGGTTCAAGAGTACTTGAGTCACCCAGTTTTTTGCCAATAGACATGTACTTTGAACACTGTTGTACCAATTTTCGCCGCTGTTCGTTCTTACTAGCTTGACGGTCGAAGCAATCGGTTACAGTGACAATGAACAGTCCTTAACTACAGTCCTTAACTATTGTATGTTCTAAGTGTCTGTTTACAAAGTACTTTTGTCTAAACAACTGACAATTTCTGACTTCTGCAAGAAGTCTACTGAGTTTCACTTCTTAACTCCTTCTTGACAAGCTGATGTTGAATCAATTTAGGTCTCGTTATCCTCAAGGCAGTCTGTTAACTGAACTCTTATGTATTGATCACGGTCTGTACATTGTACGTTGCTGGATTCAAACTGAGGGAACAACTCTGGCTACTGGTCTTGCAGCTGCTCAAAGCATTGAACTAGCAGAAGATCGAGCTAGAAACAGGGCTTTGTCCCTCTTAGGTCTTGAAATGACAACAGCTTCGCACCCTGAGGAAACTCCAACGCCTTCTGGAGGGATACCTAAGCAAGCTCCCACTTTGTCATCAGAAGATTTCAGACAGACTCAAAGCACTCAGTTGTCTGACACTGCTAAAACTGATGTTGCCCAAAGTCCATCTACTGTGGAGTTAACTATACCCGATACCAGTCTAGATGATGATTACACTAGCCTAGTAGCTGATCAAACGACTTTTACAGATGAGCTTGCAGATGCCAAGGTTGAGAGCCATCAGAAATTTCAACCCCCAAGGATGAGTCCACAACAGGTTTCTAAGGGCTTTTCCCAAGAAGAATTACTTCAGGATGAAGTTAACAGAGATTTGAGTCAAGACATCATCGAACAGCCAAGCCAAGATATTCCCATAGACTTCTCAGACATAATTGCCAGAACCAGCGTTGAACTTAAGCGTCTAGGTTGGACTAACCAGCAGGGACGCGACTATCTCCTACAAACTTATGGCAAGAGGTCGCGTCAATTGCTAACTGATCAAGAATTACTGGACTTCCTGCGTAATCTGGAGTCTCTGCCAACGCCCGATTAAAAATAGAGGGGGGTAGAGGGAGCAGGGAAGAGTGGGAGGCAGATTAGATCGTGATTTTTAAACCGTAAACAACTTAAAGCAACGTGTAGACGACATTTTAAGTTGGTTTAGTTAACAGCAATAGGAGCACGCGTTGCCGAGGGGCGACGCGAAATTACCTGATCAATTAAGCCGTAGTCTTGAGCTTCAGTGGCTGACATGAAAAAGTCGCGTTCTGTATCTTCCTCAATGCGCTCCAGTGGTTGACCTGTTTGTTGAGCTAAATAGTTGTTGAGCTGCTTTTTGTGATAAAGAATTTCTTTTGCCTGAATTGCAATATCACTGGCTTGTCCTTGAGCACCACCTAAGGGCTGATGAATCATAATTCTCGAGTGAGGCAAGCTCATTCTCTTACCCTTGGCTCCAGCACTAAGTAAAAAAGCTCCCATGCTTGCAGCTAGTCCAACACAAATAGTGCAGACCTCGGGACGGACTTGATTCATGGTATCAAAAATACCCATACCAGCCGTTACAGAACCGCCAGGAGAGTTGATATAGAGGTAAATATCTTTTTCTGGGTCTTCAGCCTCTAAAAACAGTAGCTGAGCAACTATTAAGTTGGCTAGTTCAGAAGTAACCTCCTGGCCGAGAAAGACAATACGTTCTCGCAACAAACGAGAGTAGATGTCAAAGGCACGTTCACCGCGACCAGATTGTTCAATAACTGTAGGGATCATAAGAAAACTCCGAGCAATTGCGCTCACCACTTGCGGATAGTCATGGGCTCAAGCTAAGGAGCCTAATAGTTCCTTGCTAGTGCTTCTATTAGATTGTAGCGATTAGCATGATCATTCGGTGGAGACTTGTTGCCAGGTGATTTGAATAAAATTAATTTTTGTTAAAAATTGTTAAGAGGAATCTTGCTAGTATTGACCCCTTCTGGCGCTAACTAAATGGAAGTCACAGTCAGCTCAGTGGCAAAGTTAACTCAATCAAGCTAACTTTAGAGTATCGGCTGATTTAGGGTAGTTTACCCTTTACCCTTGTGCCAGTTTACAAGCCGGAACCTACGTTGTAGGAACCAAGGTCAGATTAGGTATAATTACATGTAGAGACGATTGAGATTAGTGAATTAGCCAATGAAGTGTTATCAGCAAGGTGCTGCTAGCATTTGCACACAGGGGCTTGCTTGGCAGTATGACTAGAAAGGGAACAAAGACCTTGGCGTAATAAAAGCGTCTGAAAAAACTAGCGCCAGCAAGTCATTGTGAAACTTAGCATAGATACAATTTACCTCGGCAGCAGTCAGTTGGTTGGTTCCAATACACCCAAACTCAAGAATTCACCTTCAGCCTGTGGCTGGGTTTGGTTCGGGTGCATTGTAGTTATTGGTTATATAGACAGATAGCTAAAGTCCTTAAGGCGCTACTTGAATTGGTTCTAAGATTATACCCGTAAAGTTGCAAGAACCAATAGGCGATTAGTTTATGAGTAATCGCTATCTAAACAAATGCAAATCGAAATTTAGGAAAGTCAGTTATGCTCAAAAAATTACTCCAAGCTGCTACAATAACTTTCTTGCTCCATCTAGTGGCATACCTGAGTTCACTCGATAGCACACAGCATACTCCTGTATCCACTCACCAAAGTACACCATATCTGGTGGTTAGCTTGCGATAGTTCCTTACTCAGTACTTAGCCTCAATGGTTAACTTCTGAGTATCTCAGGAATTCGATGGTAGTGGAGAGCGCACCTCCAGGATTTACCGGAAGATGATGTCACTGTTGTACATTCTGTGCTTCTGACTCCGAAGGCGACTCTTCAGATGAAGATGTATTCGTTTCCACTGCTGGTGGTAACTCGTTGGTAGTTGTCTCTGGTACAGGAGAAATTAGTTCAGTAGTTTGAGGTATTACTGGTGCAGGGGGTATAGTTGTACCCCGTGGTAGATTGTCTGGAATCTCAATAATTGTGGGAGCTGGGGCAGGGGATGAAGGTTGTTGGGTGGATGTTGGTTGAGTAGGTGTTGGTGCTGTTGGTTGAACTCTAGCTGGTACATTTGCAGGCTGCTCTTCAGGTGCCTCAAATCCAAGCAGCAACTGGGTGCCAGGGAAATAAGTTGCCCAGATTTGGGGATCGGGGCGATTTTTCCAGGCCGGACGACTAACTTCTAAGAGTAAAATGGGGGCGATCGCACCTTGATTTTCTCCAAGGACTGTTACTGACACTTGTGTAACCAAAATGTCTACATCAAAACTACGCTGGGCGGCAGCCCTCGCTACTGCTTCAGCACGGCGCAGTAAACTTTGGTAACTTTCATCAGTTTGATGATCTAGGGCAACTTCTAAGCGTGCTGTCTTGGCTTGGGCAATTTGGGTGGTAATCGTAGCTGTGGCGAGCCAGATAGCACCAGTTAAGCACAAGGTTGCTGATAAGCTCAAATGTGCAATTTGTTGGCTGATGGTAGACTTCCTCATTTAAAATAAAAAATTTCTGATTCTCAATACTATTAATGTAAGTTCGACAAACTTCTGTCGCTCAACTTCTCTCTATCTACGCAGAGAGGGAGGAGCAATAAAAAAATAAGCCTTTGAGCCTCTCCCGTTGTCGGGGAGGTTTAAAAAGGGGTCAAACTAAATCTATCGAACTTATGTACTATTAACGATCTATGATCAATTTGTCGTCTATCGTTGTGAGTAATTAGCCCCTGCCAAATTAAAATAAAGCATCTAGAATAACCAGGAACCTTTTGGGGTATAGGAAGAGATGGCACATTACGCTTGCGTTGCAATTGGTATCAGCCGCTATCAGTTTCTGCAACCTCTAAGCTATGGGGATGCAGATGCACAATCACTACAGCAGTTTTTGGTTGAGCAAGCTTCTTTGCCTCCTGAGCATTGTTTGCTGTTAACCGATACTTCGCCTACAATTGGCGAATACTCCACTTATCCTAGTCGGGAGAATATTTTAAATTGGCTGGAAACTGTTGGTCAAAATTCGCGAGTCGATGGCAATGATACTGCTGCTTCCAATTGGCGCTGGTTATTTTTCAGTGGCTATGGCGTCTGTTGGCAACAGGTTGACTACTTAATGCCTATCGACGGCAATCCTGAAGATATTCCTGGCACAGGCATACCAGTGCAATTTCTGTTTGAATCTCTTCAGGCTCAAGGTAATGACAATCTCTTGGTATTGTTAGATCTTAATCGTTCACCGGGGTTTGAAACTGGGAATCCTCCTGGTAAAGAGACGGTGGAACTAGCCCATGAGATGGGAATTAGTTTAGTACTATCGAGTCAACTGGATGAATTTTCCCACGAAGCAGCTGCCCTTGGTAATGGCATCTTTACGGCAGGGCTCCTCGAAGCGCTACGCTACTATCACTGCGATACAACCTTAAATAATCTTTACCAATATCTGCGCAGTCGCACCCCGGAGCTTAGCCACCACCATTGGCGACCACTTCAGACGCCTTTACTAGTGATGCCAATAAATACTCCCACTAAAGGGTTCATATTACCACTTATTGCTAACTCTGTAGAGAAAGAGAAGATTGCTGTCGGTACTAATGGGGCTATGATTAATAGCACTGGTAAAGAGACAAATAATACTGGGGCTAATTCTTCAACAATAACTGATTCTTCAACATCTTTAAAAGGAAACAATACTTCTTTAGTACCCAGAAATCCAGCCCCACTAAATGAGATACAATCTAAATCAGGAGCTATCGTTAGTTACCAAAATGACCGATCTGGCTCTGATTCGACTCATGAGTCTTGGTGGCAAAAACTGCTACTCTGGGGTGGTGCTGCTTTAGTTTTAGCGCTGATAATTGCGGCTGTTATTCTCCGCCACCGCGAATCTTTTATCAGCCAGCAGAAAATAGAACCAGTAATTACGCCTACACCACAGGCATTACTAACAACTCCAACCACTGAGGCTACTGCTTCTGCCCCAATGCCTTCAACAACTTTGAATACTCAAGAGTTGGCGAGTAAAACAGCAAACTCAGATCCTATTCGCATTCAGGAAAATCAGATTACTTTGGCTAAAGCTAAGGGTTTGATTCAACCTAATCAGGCTTCTCTATTTAGTCAGGCAATAACTGTGGCTCGTAAAGTGCAATCGGGTGATCCTCTTTATGAAGAAGCACAGGAAAACATTGGGCGTTGGAGTTTGGTGATTCTAGATTTAGCTGAGGGCAGGGCAAAACAGGGGAATTTCCAAGGAGCAATTGCTGCGGCAAAACTGGTGCCAAAGGATAATCAGTCTGCATATGCTAAATCTCAACAGAAACTTGAGCAATGGCAAGTTCTCTTCAAACAGCAGCAGCAAAATCGAGGGATTATCCAAGCGGCGAGACAGGAGGTTGAACGCTATCAGGCTTCTTCTTACAATCGCGCTATTTTGATTCTCCGTCAAGTGCCGTCAGGTCAACCGGGGTATTCTGAAGCGCAGGAATTAATCTCTCAAGCCAGTCGCACAATTTATCTAATTGCTAATTCAAGGGCAGCCAGGGGCGATTGGAAGCATGGTATTGAGACGGCGGCTTTAGTGCCAAAAGATACCCCCCACTATCAGGATGCCCAAAAAGCGATCGCTAGATGGCAGCAAAGTAGTAAGTAATAAGTAATAAGTAATAAGTAATAAGTAATAAGTAATAAGTAATAAGTAATAATTCTCTTCTGGAACTTTCTCTCCAGAATAAAGGGGGTAGCTAACCTGGATTTTGTATTACTATTTACTCCCAAGTTTTTAACTCACTCATCCAATTACTAAACAAAGTATTCATCTGTTCACGGCGAGTTTCAAAAGTAGCAGCAATCCAGATAAAAGCAATCCCGACAATTAGACCAACTATCCACTTTGATATCGGGTAGTCAAACATCAAAATTACCAACTGATAACCAGCATTAATTATAAAAGTGGCGGTGCCTACAAACAAAAATGCCCTGACTCTCAAAGACAGCCCTGCAAAAATTATCAATATGCTGATAACTCCACTCACAATACCAGTCCATTGATTACTCAATAAGGCAACAACACAAATTAAACCACTGCCCAATAGGCGCAAATTATGACGCGCCTGTTTTTGTTGCGGCTGTTTCATTTGCGGATCGACTTGGGCAATATAAAGTAGTGACAGCCCCAGCGGAATCACATACCACAAGTAATTACTAAGCTGTAACTCCCAAAACCAACGCCAGAGGAGCCAATTAATTAGTGCCGCACTAATATAGGTAAATCTAATTTGCCGATTAACTATTGCTAGCAAGACATAGAAACTAGCCGCAGTCAGTAAACTAATGGGGTGAAGTACCATCCCATTTTCCCAAATTGGTATCAGTGGTAAGATAATCGCCACTAAAAACCAAGGTCGTTTTGACCAGCCCCACCTCTGCCAGGGTAGGATGTAAATAAAGTAGGCAAATACAGAAGCGATCGCACCACTCCAAGCTACTAAAGGTCCAGATAACATCTGCGCCACTGGTATAGTGGGCCAATACATCCTCATCCCCAATGCCTCTAAAAAGCCTAGGTAAACCCAGATTTCTCCTAGGGGGCGATGGCGATGGTTACGTCCCTGGAAAATGGCATATTGAATTAAAAATACTCCTGTGCCCAATCCCACCATTAGGCTAGATTGAATCGCATAGGCACTAGCAGTAATTAATAAAAAACTACTCCATAGCCAATGGAGATGGGAAATAACCTTTAGTTCTTGTCGGTTAAAGCGCAGATATCCTCTTAACCAAGGAGATAGCACCCGATAGGCATACATAATACCAGTACCGAGAGCTGCCATAGCAACCAAGCCATCACCTGCATCACCTGCTCCTGATGCTTGCCTAAGTTGATAAAACAGAATTTCATAGGCAGCAGCAGACACACCCAATAGAGCAAGATAGACGAGGGGTTTAAATTTCTCCTGCCGACGCCCAACGCCAATGGCAATTACCGCTAAAGTCAGGAAAAATAAACCTGTCGAGCTAGTAAAGGTTCCCCAACGCAGCAAAGTGCCCAAAATACCGTAAACTAATGGTATGATATGCCAGCTGTTGTGCATGTGGCTCTGACCTGTTCGGCGTTGCCACCAATCCCCCGCTAATTGGGCAATTATTCCTAAAGCCATATTGGCAATAGCTAAGTTGATAATCGGGCTATCAATTAAGCCTAGAGTTTCTGCTACCAATAATTCCAGGTTCCAACCCAGAGCATAAAGCGCCCAGTTGGAAGGATTGGACCAACTGCGATAAGCAATCGCTGCCATAGTTATCGTGCCAGCAATTAACACTGGAGGCGTTGGCGAGGAAAAACCCCAGTAAACGATTAAAGAGTGGAGTGTCAGCAGGCTCAATTCTAGAGAGCATAGTAAAATCGCCCATTGGTCTATAGCTCGAGCATAAATCTGTGCCAGCTGAGTCTGACGACGAATCCCCCAACGATAGCCAAGCCAAAGGCTGGTTAGTGTAACTGCTCCAGCAATCAACCAACCCGATGGTGATAGTGGCGGCAATCCAGGGATATCCTCCCCTAACAGCATTCCCAAAAAACTTAGACCAAAGCCTACTGTAATTACAGCTGCGATAGAAACTCGCCACCGTGCCGCCCTACGCAAATAGCGAGTATTAACCAACATCACAATCGTAGCAACACCTAAACTGATTAACTGAACACCTGCTATCCCCAGCGTCAGAAACTGTACCATCAGCAAAGCAATTGCACTCAAACTGCTAGCTAACTCTTTCTCCCCCTCTCCGCGTCTCCGCGTCTCCGCGTCTCCCCCTCTCCCCCTCTCCCCCTCTCCCCTTCCCCTTCCCTCAAGAGCAAGGCAACTTGGCATCAGCGTCGCTAAACCTGTAAGAGCTAAGGGAGTAACTAGCCATAATAAGCTCCATTCCCTAGTATTAAGCGCTGGTTCAAGCCAGTAATTATAATCATTAGCCCAAAGCAATCCGTAACTCATCGCAGCTAGAGCTAAACCAAGATACCAAGCACTGTCTCGCCAAATTGGGAAAAGGCTCTGATGCACAGAGGTGCGGATAACCAGAGATTGAGATTCTTCCCTCTCCCCCTCTCCCCATCTCCCCATCTGGGCGTCTGGGCGTCTCCTCCTCTGGGCGTCTCCCCCTCTGGGCGTCTCCTCCTCTGGGCGTCTCCCCCTCTCTCCCCTAAATCCTGTCTTCAATCTGAAAACTGCAATTAATCCCCACTCTGCCACCATCAGCATTAACAAAATTGCTGCCCAACCTCCTAGACTTAAATTGGGGAAGAAGTAGTTAATAGCACTGAGGATAGTGGCGACACCAATAATGTGAGTTAGATATACCAGTGTTTGCAGATTATGGGAAATATCTAAAATACCGCGTCGCTGAGTAAAAATTCCCAAAGTAATGGTGGAATTAAGTAAATTAAGAGTCCGCAGCAGGGGATTAACCAAGCTGAGGAAGGTAAGCAGAGCCCCAAAAGAGAGAGTAATTTCTTCTCCCAATTCAGCTAAATTAGGCTTTTGTCGGCGATACAACCACTGTGTTAAGCCTATACTCAAAATTACGTAGGGAAACAACACTAGGCTCAAAAGAGCATAGGGATTATCTTGAGAATCACTCAAGCCAGTAGCAATTGTCACTAGCTGTGTTTGGATTGCTAAGGGAATCAGCCGCCAGCACAGCCAAATCATCTGTAAGCAGATGCCGAAAATCGCCACTAAGTC
Organism: Symploca sp. SIO3C6; assembly: GCA_010692425.1. Taxonomy (GTDB): domain Bacteria; phylum Cyanobacteriota; class Cyanobacteriia; order Cyanobacteriales; family Coleofasciculaceae; genus SIO3C6. Next base: position 42,127 of record JAAHHJ010000042.1, read on the forward strand.
TAAGGGATACCAAAATTTTAGTAAGCGACTTCTAAAGAAGAATAAGCCAATTAAACTAACTGCGAGCGCTTGCCAGGGAAACTCTGCTTCCACTGAAACCAGCCAGCCCAACAACAGCAATCCAGCAGTAATTCTGTTTAGGGGAATTAGAGATAGAGAAGTTTCATTGCTCCCTACTGTAGTTGAATCCCCATTTGAATACTTTCTCCTGCCTCCTGCCTTCTGCCTTCTGCCTCCTGCCTCCTGCCTCCTGCCTTCTGCCTCCTGCCTCCTGCCTCCTGCCTTCTGCCTTCTGCCTCCTGCCTCCTGCCTCCTGCCTTCTGCCTCCTGCCTCCTGCCTTCTGCCTTCTGCCTCCTGCCTTCTGCCTCCTGCCTTCTGCCTCCTGCCTTCTGCCTCCTGCCTTCATTAACCCGAGTTTGGTATAACTCCTGATTCTGATTGGATAGCCAAGACAGAAACCAACCGCAAGTGCCAATAGCTAAGCCTAGCTGTTTAAGTTCCACACCAGCCACAAAAATAGCTCTAAATAGTAGAACCCCCAGACCATAAACTATTATGGCAACAGCATAAATATCAAGACTCAAGACAAAATTACGCCTTCTGTATTGCCAATAATAGGTAGCGATGGTTGCGCCTATGCCCAAATAAACCGCTACTATAGGAAATCCTGGCAAGCTCCAACCCCAGTGCAGGAAACTTAGCCCTAAGTAGTTAACAGCAAAGGCAAGAAGCACAGAGCCTAGAGCCGAAGGTTTTTTGCTCTTCAATTGCCCTGTGTCTTCATTAGTCGAGAGTACAACTAGTGGCGGCTTTAGTTTCTGATTGAAAAAAGTGATTGCACTAAGGGCGGCTGTAGCACAAATTAGCACCATCAAATCCCGCCAATTGTGCCACAAGCCAAAACCGTCCATTGCCCAAAAATTCACTGGCACCAGCAGCAGTGCCACAATTTGCAATGTCTTCGATGTCAAGGGCAAATTATTCTGCCCTCTTGACCAATAGCTAACCCCCCAAAAGCATAAGGTATACCCTAATAAAACTCCGTACTGTCCTGCTGCTGGAAAGTTTGCCCACTGGCTAGCGGCTAGTACTCCCGAGGATACTACTACCATGAATACTCCCAGGAATAAAAGCCATCTGAAGCTAAATTCTGTCTGTAGAGATTGCAGCCTTTGTGCAATCCGGTTGGGGGGTTGAGTAACTCGTTGGCGTGTAGTTGCCGTCGATTCTTCTAGAGCTGATTCTGTAGTAGAGTCTATTTGAGATTGTTTTACTGAGACTGTCGGGGCGGCAATGGGCGGCGGCAGTGGAGAGGTAAAATGTTCTCGACAAAGCTCTTTAACTAAAGCCTGATCAACTAAACCTAGGCGCAGTAGGACATCTAGACCTTTTAACAATTGAGGATGGTCAGCTTTAGTAGTTAGTTCAAGTCTAATTTGAGTATCTGAAAGTAAACCCCAACGCTGCCACAGATGTAAACCTTCCAGCAATTCAGACTGCGAGGTTTTGGCAGTTACTTCAATTTTAATTGAACTTTGGGCCTTTGGCGGCAGCGCCTCGTGATTGCCTGGAGATGACATAAGCAACAATCCCACACTCAACCCCATGATCACCATGATCGCTAAGTTTAGTCGGTTTTGGCTATGCCACTTTTAATTTTGTTCCAATTTTGAATTCTTCAAACCTTCCCCCCTCTTAATTGAATACACAAATTACTTCTGACCTCTAATAGGTGAAGCAAATTGCTAGGCTTGTATCACAGAAATAATACTATTACTATTTTTGTAAATTAATTTTAATCTCTCTTAAAAAAAGTTGTTGCTATTGAGAGCGGAGGTTGGTAACACGATTAACAATTCAGCAAGCTTGTCCTTACCGAGTTGTTAGATACTTAGGAAAGTGTGGAGAATACATAATATTCCAGTAACAATATCTAAAGATATCAGTCGGTATGCATGTAAGCGAGATTACTCATCCGAACCAGCTACACGGTCTGTCGATTCGTCAACTAGAGCAAATTGCTCGTCAAATCAGGGAGAAACATCTCCAAACCGTAGCGGCAACTGGAGGTCACTTAGGACCAGGGTTAGGCGTAGTGGAACTAACCTTAGCTCTTTATCAGACTCTCGACCTCGATCGCGACAAAGTTACCTGGGATGTGGGACACCAGGCTTACCCCCACAAAATGATTACCGGGCGCTACGAAAGGTTCAATACGCTCAGACAAAAGGATGGCGTTGCCGGTTATCTCAAGCGCTGTGAGAACAAATTCGATCACTTTGGTGCTGGTCATGCTTCCACCAGTATTTCTTCTGCCTTGGGCATGGCATTAGCGCGAGACCTCAAGGGCGAAAATTTTAAAGTGGCAGCCGTAATTGGGGATGGTGCTTTAACTGGCGGTATGGCCTTAGAAGCTATTAACCATGCCGGACATTTACCCAAAACTAGGCTGTTAGTGGTACTCAACGACAATGAAATGTCGATTTCCCCTAACGTTGGGGCAATTTCCCGCTCTCTCAACAAAGTGCGGCTGAGTGCGCCAGTGCAGTTTCTTGCTGACAATTTGGAAGAGCAGTTTAAGCAACTGCCCTTCTTCGGTGATTCTTTATCCCCAGAATTGCAGCGAGTTAAGGAAGGGATGAAGCGTCTGGCAGTACCGAAAGTGGGTGCTGTCTTAGAGGAATTGGGCTTTACCTATATGGGTCCAGTGGATGGTCACAATTTAGAAGACCTCATTTCCACCTTCAAAGCCGCCCATCAACAGGAAGGTCCAGTACTGGTGCATGTGGTGACGACTAAAGGCAAAGGTTATGCGATCGCAGAACAAGACCGAGTAGGTTATCATGCCCAAAGTCCCTTTAATCTTGCCACTGGTAAAGCTAATCCTTCCAGTAAGCCCAAACCCCCCGGTTACTCTAAAGTTTTTGCCCATACCCTAGTAAAACTTGCCGAGAATAATCCCAAAATCATTGGCATTACAGCGGCAATGGCAACTGGGACTGGTTTAACGAAACTCCAAGAAAAGCTGCCCAAACAGTATATAGATGTTGGTATTGCTGAACAACATGCTGTTACTCTGGCTGCTGGTTTAGCTTGTGAAGGCATGCGTCCAGTTGCTGCCATTTATTCTACTTTCCTGCAACGGGCTTATGACCAGATAATTCACGACGTTTGCATCCAAAAATTACCAGTATTCTTCTGTCTTGACCGTGCTGGGATTGTCGGTGCTGATGGTCCTACACACCAGGGCATGTATGATATTGCCTATCTGCGCTGTATTCCTAACATGGTGGTTATGGCTCCTAAGGATGAAGCAGAATTGCAGCGTATGGTGGTTACTGGTGTCAATTATACCGAGGGAGCAATTGCCATGCGCTACCCTCGTGGCAACGGTTACGGTGTGCCCTTAATGGAAGAAGGATGGGAAGCTCTGCCCATCGGCAAAGGGGAAATTCTGCGTAATGGTGATGATGTTTTACTTTTGGGTTATGGCAGTATGGTTTACCCAGCCATGCAAACTGCTGAAATTCTCAACGAGCATGGTATTGAAGCCACAGTAGTTAATGCCCGCTTTGTTAAGCCTTTAGATACAGAGTTAATTTTGCCTCTAGCCGAGCGCATTGGTAAAGTTGTCACCTTAGAGGAAGGTTGCTTGATGGGTGGCTTTGGTTCAGCAGTGCTCGAAGCCCTGCAAGACAGCAATATCTTGGTTCCTGTCAAGCGTCTAGGTGTACCAGATAAGTTGGTAGATCATGCCAAGCCAGATGAATCAAAAGCGGATTTGGGTCTAACTAGTCCTCAAATTGCTGAACAGATACTTGCTGCTTTCTTTAGTAAGCAACCGTCTGTTGTTAGTTAAGGTTCGTAGTTTATTGTTCATAGTTCATGGCTCATGGTACGCGCTCTGCGCATGCCGGGCAAACATTGGGTTGGTATAAGGGCAGTTGAGGAATACTAACCCAATGAACAATTAACAATGAACTATGAACAATTAGAATTAATATCACTTAAGAATTCATGCAAACTTCACATTTAAAACCACTTAATCTTGTAGAACACCCTGAAGGAGGAAGATACCAAGAGGTATTCCGATCAAACACTTCCGTAAGCACTGCCGATTCCAGTGTGAGGTGCAGCCTAACCCATATTTACTTCTCCCTAAATCCAGATGAGAAGAGTCATTTCCATAGGGTTAACGGAGATGAAGTATGGAATTTCTATAAAGGTAAAGGTCTTTATCTTTACCTCTGGGATGGCACTCATTCACCACCACAACGCATTACATTGTCACCTGAAGAAAACCAATTCTGCTATGTTATACCTTCAGGTATGTGGCAGGCCGCAGAACCTATTCAAGACAAGGTTTTGGTGGGTTGTTCTGTTGCACCTGGCTTTGAATTCACAGGTTTTGAGCTTTTAAGTAGCACTTCAGAAGAAGGGCAACGACTATTATCCATTGCACCAAATTGGCAGCAATTAGTTCTTTCTTAACTAGTACTTGAAAGGAACAGTAGCATAGGGCAAGATAATTTTTTCCTTATTGCAACACATCTCAAACCAGAGGATATCAACCTATTTTGGAAAGCAATTGATGATAAAAGTCGCCCTATAAAGTTTTAGGGCAACTGAATAACCAACAATGTTTGCGCAGCATGCGCGTAGCGCGTACCATGAGCGATGAACCATGAGCAATATACCAGAGTTTTTGTATATGGTACTCTTAAGCCTGGTGAGGTTAATTATGACCAATATTGTGCTAGTAAGATAGTGGAAGAAACTAGAGCGGTCGCTTTTGGTGGGCTTTTTGATCTCCCCATAGGCTACCCTGCTATGACTCTGGGAAATAGTAGAGTTGAGGGTTTTGTGTTAACTTTCCCCGAAGATGGTATCTTGAGGCAGCTTGATGAGCTTGAAGATTACGAGCCACAGCGCAAGCCAGAAGAAAATGAGTATAATCGACACCAAATTGAAACTTATAGTTTAGAAGGGAAAGTACTAGGTTTATCTTGGGTTTATTTGATGACTATTGAGCAAGTGCGGCTCCAAGGAGGTGTATTATTAAGATCTGGGTTTTGGAATAGCCGATGTTGATTTACGCCAGAGTGCCGTTAAAATTAGCGCCTTGTATAGGCGACTAAGGAAACGCCTATCTCCTTTAAGATGCAGATCAATAACCCATCGCTGAAAGCGAGGGTTTGTAAGAGGCAAGTCTTACAGAGATTTGATTAGACCATTGAGCGCTTAACTGGTACGTACTTCCAGGTACTTCCCTAGCCTGGATTATCTACAAACA
>JAAHHJ010000043.1 GCA_010692425.1 Symploca sp. SIO3C6
AGCATCAACAAATTTTTGGAATTTATTCAAGTCTTTGATTTGAGAAGGCTGAGGTGGTGGAGGGCTACTCATCGGAAGGGTTGAACCTATCGATTCTAGCTGATGTCGCCATTTATAGAGGGTAGTTTTGCTAATATCTAGCGTTCGACTAACTTTACTTATCGACATACCGCTAGTGATTAAATAGAGAGTACGTAGGCGCAAATCCTGAGAGTAAGGGTGAGCCATAAATAAATCTAGTTTTAGGTGACTCTAGATATATCCTAACTTGTAAGTACCCCAGCGCGCAGCGCTATAGTTTCGAAATGCAATCGCTTCGCCATCGAGAGTGCGGCAACAGGGAAGACGAAAATTCGCTAACGGACTAATCACTCTTCTGAAATTTTTGTTGTCACAAATTAAGTAGGACTACCTAGGCGATCTAATGTTATCCCCCTTCTAAGAAACACTCTAAGAAACAGTAATGTTTCTTAAAAGGCGATCGTAGCTGCACTTGAAGAAGAAAAACGCCGACAAGCTAAAATGTTTCGTTTGCAGGAGGAAGTTTATACTCAGATCTTGCACCTCATGAGATAAAAATCAAAACCTCGCTGATTTAACGAAGGAATAAGTGACTCTATTTTCTCCAAAAGAGAAAGAAGTAAAATATGAGGCAAAAGTAAAATTAAAGCTTATTGTCCATAATAACACCAATCTAAATTTGGGGGATTATCAAAGTATAAATAAACCCAATAAGCTAACAAATAAGAAATTAAAGAAAGAATTAGCCAACGATATACTCCTAGTAGTGTTTTTTGTCCAAAGCGGTGAAGACTAAAACGATGTTTGACAGTTTGAAAAAATCCCTCAATCTGCCATCTACGCTTTCCCCATCGAGAAATGGTTGTCCCTTTCATGGGTTTGGTCGAAATCACAAAACGTTGAATTCTCTTGCCATCTCTTTTTAGCCATACCCATGACAAAAAAACTGGTATATCTAAACCAGTCAATTTTACTTGTTGACCACGAGTTTTTATTTCAGAAACTTTACGTCCATCGGTTAAAGTTCTGGTTTTAGGAATGCCAACAATAGCGTGGTGATTAAAAGAATTTCCTCGAATTTTATCAATGAATTTGATTGTCCCAAAAGCTGTATCACCTAAAACATAAATCGGGAAGGATTTAGTAAGAATTGAAGGTAAAGTGTTAAGTAATTTTTGTGCTAGTTGAGAGGGAGAAGCAGTTCCTTTACCTCGATAAATGCGAAAGCTCCAAGGAAATCTCCAATTGCCAAGCACTAAGTACATAACCACAACATGTAAACCTTTTTTATGGTTATAGACTCGAACCAAGTCTTGGAGATGAGGAAATTTACCAACTTTTTCGAGTGTCGTTAAGTCCAGAATGACTTGGAGTGTCGGTTTTCGTCCTTTTTTTCTTTGAGAAAGAATCAGATTAATCAGGAAGGAGCGAACTCTACGAACTAGAGAACGAGTTGACCATTTATAATGATTTAAAAAGCGACTAATGGCACTTTCAGATTTAGTAGAACAATGATGAGGAAGAGAATTACCTCGCCCTTCCAGAAATAAACCTAAAAGAGATTATAAGGTTTCTTGTTGATGAATAGTGGGCATTAATTGTTTCAAAGTCGAGAGGAATTCTTCAACTTGAGGTAAAATCTGATTCACGAGGCTAGTTCTCTATTATTTCGAGAGAACTAGTTTACCAGATTGAGCATACCTCCTATTCAAAAATGCCAAGAAAAGAAACTGAACTGGAAATCGCTCAAAGAGCAGAACGCATCCAAGCCGCCATTGCTGAACTCTCCCGCCAAAAGTCGGAAATTGAAGCTAATGGGGAAGTAGCTCCGGCAGGATGTTATGTTGCACGCTATCAAGCCAGAGGACAAAAGCATCGTTATTGGTATTATCAACTTAAAGCCTCAGACGCAATTTTTTCCAAAACTAATAAGAAGAATGAGTATTCCCGCTTTCAACATTTAGGGAAAGCCGGGAGTACTGCACATATAGATGGAGTTTTAGCTGTGGTTAGACGAGTTCAAATTGATGAATTAACTCGAGCCATTGAGGGACTAAAAGAAAGTTGGTCAGATTTGTATTGTGATCAAGAAAAAGTTGGTCATCGAGTTGAATAAATTATTGATATCCTTGTTTTTTCTTAGTCTTGAGCAATAGTTCTCTCGATAAACAAGAGAACAAGCTGTAATCCTCTCTAGACAATAACTTCAACCATCAGTTCTTCTCTCAACTTTTTTTGGTGCAAGATCTGAGTAAAAGAAAGTTGGTCAGATTTGTATTCTGCTCATCGCGCTCCTCAGCTTCCTGATCCAGATCCACCTCTCCACAATCTACCAGAATCAGAATTCTGGGATGAACTGCGCAAACTTGAGGGAACACCTCAGGAAGTATTAGAAAATTCCGAACTGAAGCAACTACTTCTTCCTACCCTAAGGGCAGACTTTACTGTTATCGAAACTTATGCTTATGCTGCCGAGCCACCGCTAGATTGTCCCATCACTGCTTTTGGGGGTTTGCAGGATAAAAAAGCCAGTTATGACCAGTTAAACCCTTGGCAAGAGCAAACAAATGCAGCATTTTCACTAAAGATGCTTCCTGGTAATCACTTCTTTCTACACTCTGCCCAGTCACTTTTGCTCGAGTTCCTATCCCGAGACCTACACCAATTGGTCAACGAGGTAGCCAACCGGGATTTGCTATAGTGCTTATTTTATCTCATGTCTGCATAATTGCTTACGATAAAACTAGAGATACCGAAAAGTTGAGGGGGTGACAAGCCGACTCACCCTCAGACTGGAAAAGCTTGAGCTGGCTTGTTATCCCCTCAAGTATTCTCACTAATCCAATAAAATTATTAATAATAAATATCATTTTTATTCACCCGTTATTAGTCATATCGTGGTCTGGTAAAGTTTCCTCTACATTCCGCAGCGTTGGGAAGGCATATCCACTCACACCAATTAACACAATGCAAATTGCGGTGATAACATACAGTAAGGCAATACCGCTACCTGTTCCTGTGCCAAAGATTGGACCAAAAATGGATGCTAAAAGTCCTTGTGATTTCATTGCTGGTTCAAAAACTCTGTCAGCTAGCGGTCCAGCAATTAAGCTAGCTACCGATCCAATTATCATTCCCGTCGCTTTATCAGCAGCAAAAACCCGCCCCTGAATATGTGGTGGTACTTTGGTATACCAAATCGCATTGCTAGAACTGAATAACAAGGGGATATTCATAGAGGAGAATAACTGAGATCCAATCCAAATTAATGGTTTTTGACCTACACCCAAGACGATTTTGCCTAAGCCAGTACCGATAAAACCAACTAGCATCCCACGAATTCGACGCTTAAAACCGCCCCACATACTTAAGACTAATGCTCCGATAACACCACCGACTCCAGCCGCCGTCACCACAGCACCTAAGACTTGAGCATTGCCACCTGTACGGGCGAGAATCATGGGTTGATGCAAAGTTTCTCCTAATTGATGAACAAACCAAAATAAGGAGAAAGCGATGGTCATTGCTAATAAACTGGGCTTGGAAAAGATGTAGCGAAAACCTAAAGCCATCTTTTGCCAAATCGTCTCACTTTCCGAGTTGGTTGTATCGGTTTCGGAAGGTTGGGGAATTTGAACCAACACTAATGTCCCAATAGCAACAATAAAGGTAGTTATGTCAATGATAAATATTCCTAATAATCCGATTACAGGATAGAGAGTACCAGCCAAGGCTGGAGCAATGATCGCTGAAGCTTCAATCACAAAAGAACTCATACTGCTGGCACGAATGTAATGCTGCTTAGATACCATCAAAGCAATTGAAGTGGAATAGGCAAGATTCTGAATATTCCCAAAGCAACCATAGAAACCAGCTACAGCATAGAGATGCCAGAGGAGTAAATGGTTAGTTGAGTAGAGCAATCCAGTAGTAATGATACATAGAGCCACACAGGTATCACCCCAAATCATCAGGTGCTTGCGGTTAAAGTAGTCTACAAGAATTCCAGAAAATAGCGACACAAAAATTTGTGGCAGTTGGAAAAAAAAAGTCAGTAAAGCTATGGCTGTTGCTGTCTCATTGAATTGCCAAATCCAAAGGAACAGGGCAAATATGCTCATGTTACTGCCAATCCCCGAGATAAACTGACCACTCCAGATGATAAGGAAAGTACGCACAGCAAAATTGTTGAGTGTTTATTAAAAATATAAGTAATTAATCAGACTTAATAGAATGCAGTCGGCTGTCGAGTAAAATAGTAATTTTAGAAATATTGACTGGTTTAGATTTGAAATAATCGATATTATCTGTCAACATTTCAATCAATCCCAGATCATCAGACAATGATTTAGCTAGAGATTTATCGACCATCCAGGCATTCCAATTAAATCTCCCCCAATTTTTTTTGCTCTTGTGTTCAATCTTCGTTTTTACCTTTCGGAAAGAAGATAATGTGGAGTTTACCCGTGAGCGGATGTATCTGCACCTCTGCGTTAACACCATAGATGGTGCGAATGAGTTTAGGACACAGCACCAACTCTGGAGTACCCGCCGCGACGATCTCTCCCTTGTGTAGGACATAGAGACGGTGACAGTAAGCAGCCGCTAGGTTAAGGTCGTGGAGTGCTGCAATGCTGGTTATGCCCAACTCCTTCACTAGTTCGAGGATTTCCAACTGGTAACGGATGTCAAGATGGTTCGTTGGCTCATCAAGAACAAGGAAACGCGCTTGCTGAGCTAGTGCTCGTGCAACAAGGACTCGCTGCTTTTCCCCTCCAGAAAGAGAGAGGAAGTTCCGCTGTGCAAAAGCGTCTAGTCCAACCCGCCTCAGTGCCTCCTTGACAATTTGACGATCTTGAGCGGTCTCGCGGTCGAACATCTTCTTGTGTGGTGCACGCCCCATCCACACCATCTCCTCGACGGTGAAATCAAACTCTGTTGGCGTTTCCTGTAAGACAACCGCAGTGCGTTGAGCCATTTCACGGGTACTGAGTTTCCAGACATCCTTCCCGTTTAGGGTAATCAGTCCAGCATCGGGAGCAAGGACACGGTAGATGCACCTCAGCAGACTTGACTTGCCGCTCCCATTGGGTCCTAGCAGCCCGACAAACTCACCCTCACCCACCTCAAGATTGACTTCTCGGACAATTTGGCTGCCATCAACGCCCCAAGAAACCTGTTCAACTCGTAACTTCAACTGCCGCTTCCTCCCACCGCCTTATCTTTCCACCGCATCAGCCAGATAAAGAAGGGAGCACCGCAGATTGCTGTGATAATGCCAATCGGCAATTCCTCTGGGGCTAGGATTACTCGCGCTAAGACATCAGCCCAAATGAGAAAAATTGCACCCATCAGAATGCTCATCGGTAGCACACGACGGTGGTCTGAACCCACAAATAATCTAACGATATGGGGCATCATCAGTCCCACAAAGCCAATCGCACCACTGACAGCAACCATCACGCCAGTCAACAGAGAAGTCACTAGGAACAATTGTTTGCGAAAGCGGTTGGTGTTTGTTCCTAAAGTCATAGCCGTTTCCTCGCCCATAAGCAGAGTATTAAGCATCCGAGCTTGAAGCAGCAGGTAAACTAGACCCACCCCCAAAGTGAGTACAGGCAGAGTGAGGTCAGTCCACTTGGCTCCGGAAAATCCTCCCAACAACCAAAACAACACTTGTCTTGCCGCCTGACCAGTCCCAGCTTTAATCGTCAAGAAACTGGTGACGGCTGAAAACAGGTAGGACACTGCGACTCCAGCCAGGATTAAACGAGTATTGGAGATGCCTCCAGACCGCTGCGCTAACAGGAAGACGATGATAAAGGAAAACTGTGCGCCCAGAAAAGCCCCGATGGATAGGGCATATACGCCCAGGAAAGAAAAAACGCCGAACAGGAGTACCAAAACAGCACCCACTGAGGCACCAGAGGACACACCCAAAATGTAAGGGTCAGCAAGGGGGTTCCGCACCAGCGCCTGCATAGTCAAACCGACAACAGAAAGACCAGCTCCCACACATCCAGCTAGAAGAACGCGGGGGAAGCGGATTAGCCAAACAATTTGAGCTTGCGCCGGAGACCAGTCTTCGCTCTGAGGGGGAAAAATCTTAGAAAGTGCAATCTGCCAGACTCTTAGGGGCTCAATTGGCACTGGTCCAATTATTACAGCAAGGGTGATCGAGACAACAAGTGTGATTAGCAGGCTGACCATTAGCAAGCGAAAGTGTATCTGCTTTCCTGCCCTGGGTTGTCTGCGGAGTCTTGCAGAAGTAAGTATATTAGTTTTTTGATGCGATCGCTTGCTTGGTGTCAAAGGCTCTGGTGCGTCCACTACTGAAACCCCTCTGGATACAATGCCTTTGCCAGTTGTCTGACACCCTCGGCAGTACTGACCAACGAGACACTGTAGCTGTAGTCGATAACAACAAACTGCTCCTCCTGCACCGCTTTAATCTGCAAATAGGCAGGATTAGATTGAAAAAACTGCTTCTGTTTTTGTGCTGGTGACCAAGTGGCATCACTGAGTATAATCACCTGTGGGTTACGGGCGATAACATCCTCCCAATTTACTTTGACATATGTACCCTCGCCTTCTTCTTGGAATACGTTCTGACCACCTGCCAACTCCAGAATCTGATTGGGAAGACTACCTGGGATAATAGTGTAAGGAGGGTCTTCACTGGCATACCAGAAAACCTGCCTGGGGGTTTCTACCTTACCCAACTTGTTCTGGGTTTCTTGGATTTGTTCTTGCAAAGAAGCGATTAACTTCCGCGCTCGCTCTTCAACGCCAAAAATACGCCCAATGTTACGGATTTCGCTGTAGACGTTTTCCATCGTCTCCATCCCAGGTTTACAGATTTCTCTTGACCCCTGCGGCGACAAATAAGAGTTTATCCCCAAACTGAGTAAATCTTGACGCCCACTGGTATCCTCCCGACCAAAAGCGCCAGGAAATGATGCATAGACAAAGTCTGGCTCAGTAGCAAGCAAGACTTCTCGCGAGGGATACTGCTTAGCAAGTACGGGAACTTTAGCATAAGCCTTCTGGTACTTAGGCGGGATTTGATTGTCTAAGTAGGCTGTACCAACCATGCGGTCTTCTAGTCCAAGGGCAAGCATTACCTCAGTTGCTGGTTGGTCTAAGGTCACTACTCGTTCCGGAGGTTTTTTGTAGGTAGAATTCATACCACAGTTTTCTATAGTAACTGGGGTGTAGTCAGAAAACCCATTTGAGGCAGGTTCGACATTGGTGAGACTACTATTGACTGTGGGGTTACCTTTCTGCTCACTACAAGCTGAAAACATTCCCAGCAAAATAACTCCCAGAATGGCTATACAGCAGCGCCTCATCAAGGTAAAGCAAGGTAATTTCATCTAATTTCGCGGCGGTCAACTCTCGCTTTTAGCCACGAGAGGAAAGCCGCGCCTCCGCATAGTTGTACAATCGAGAGATACCGAAGCGCGAAAACCAAGCAGTAGGTATCAGCACCTTGAAAACTAGAGTTAGGGGGTTCCAACCAGGAAAGCTTGGCTGGGTAAAAACTCTAAGCAACAAGTACCAAGTCTTACAAGACTCCGTACCGCAGGGCTTGCGGAATCGGGGCTCTGTAATGGGCCAAAAGTCTGTGGACATGACGTAAGACGGGGACATAGCTAACAATTGTTGGTGGTGTACGCAGATGTGGACTAAGCTCCAAACCTAAGTCGTGAGTCTTAGGAATCCCGCGCTTTTAGCGCTGGGAGGATGTCAAGAAACTTCCTCAATTAAAACTCAAATGACACTGTTCCCTGTACTGTAAACGGTGACGCAGGACCGAGCAGAAAGCCATCAAGAAGGTAGTACGTCACATCAGAAATGTTCTTGAAGTTGAGAGCAGCTTTAAAATTATTCCGTCGGTAGAATAAGGAAGCATCAACTCTTACATAGGAAGGAAGTGTCAAGGTATTTGGCAAGTCTGCTTCGTGTTCTCCGAAGAAAAGTAGTCCCAATCCGAATCCTAATCCCTGCAAATCACCCTTTTGAATCTCGTATGTAGTCCACAGACTGGTACTGTTTTCAGGCACACCATAGGGTGTGTCACCTTCTGGAATGACTTCGTCTTCTGTCACCTCCGCATCCGTGTAAGTGTAGGTAGCGATTAGATTCCAACCTGGTAAAATTTCCCCTGCTATGTCCAATTCGATGCCGCGACTTCTTTGTTCCCCCGTTTGGATACTGAAAAGCGGATCAACTGGGTCGGGCGTTAGCACGTTTTTCCTAGTAAATTCATAAAGTGCCAAGGTGGCACTAAGCCGCTCATCAAGAAAGCTCTGCTTAATCCCCAATTCAAATTGCTCACCGATTTCCGGCTCTAATTGTCCATCTTCTCGTGTCCTGCGGTTAAACTGAGGAGCAAAAGAGTTAGACCAACTAAAGTAGAGCGAGGTGGAATCACTCGGCTGATAGACGATGCCGATGCGCGGTGAGAAGCGCTCGTCTGTTTGCTCGTTGAGGAATTCGTCAGTTACGCGGTTTCTGCGAGATGAATCATAAAAGTCAAAGCGACCACCAGCCAACAATTTGAGATGTGGGGTAACTTCAACTAAATCCTGCAAAAAAATGCCAATATTTCTTGAGCGATTGTCACTACCACTAGTAAATCTGAAAGATCCAGGCTGTGCCCCATACTGCGGGTCAAAGACATCAAGGGAAGCGATAGACGATCTAAAAAAGTCAAATCTGTATCTGTATCTGGCTAAATCCACTCCCAATAAGAGATTGTGATTCACAGCACCAGTGGAAAACTTGCCGGAAATCGAGTTAGAGAGCGTCAAATTTTCGCTTCTCTCATCTGTTTTGAGGGGAAGACGAGGAACTGTCCGGCGATCATCTTCTAGAGCAAACGGAAATATCTGATCGCTATCCAAGTTGGAAAAGGTTGCGTTAAATCCCTGTTTCAACTTCCAGTTGTCACTGAATTGGTGTTCAAAGTTATAGCTAACTAAAGTTGAGTTAGTATCAGCGTCAGTAAAATCTGGTTCGCCTAGAAATCTTTCTCTAGGAACTTCTAGAAAGTCACGCTCTACAGGAAATCCAAAATCTAAGCTACCGTCATATTGTTGATGTTCTAACTCAACAGTTAAATTGGTTCGCGGATTAATTTTCCAGGTTAGTACAGGGGCGATAAAGAAACTTTCATTCTCATTAAAGTCACGGAAGCTGTCTGCATTTTCATAGGCGACATTAAGGCGATAAAGGAGTGATTGGTTGCTTAAAAGTGGTCCAGTTATATCTAGAGTTGAACGGAGAAAGTCGAAACTTCCATAGGTTGCGTTCGTGTCGTAGTACGGTTGATCAAGAGGCTTTTTGGTAACCGTATTGACAACGCCACTGATCACACCAGCACCAAGACCAAAACTATATGCACCGCCGCCGCCATAAAGAACTGATGCTGGACCTTTGAGTACCTCAAAACGCTCAACGTTGGCGACATCACGAGTACTTATGTACCCGAAATCTGAAAAACCATTGCGTAAGTTAGAAAAGTTTGTCGAGAAACCTCGAATCCGAAACCCCGCTTGGGACAGACCCCCGTAACCTCGCTCTCCTTGTACACCGCTGACATTGTCGGCTAATTCGTTGAAACGCACTATCTGTCTATCTTCAATTACCTGACGTGGGATGACCTGAATCGACTGAGGAACATCACGTAGGGGTGTCTCTGTTCTCGTTCCCGTTGCCGCGCTTGGTACTCTGTATCCGCTTTCTTGTTCAGCCGTCACCACAATTTCAATTTGCTCGTCTGCTTCAGCTTGAGGCTGAGGTTCTCCAGCACTTGGAGCAGTCAGTTCGGCATCCGGTACTGTTTCAGGACTCACTTCTCCCCCCGATGCAGAAGGGGAAACTTCATCTGGTTTTGTAGAATCTGCCCCTGGCTGTGCTGCTGCGTGAGTCGTAGTGCTTAAACGAAGGACTAGCCCCTCGGATGAAGGAATTAACTGTCCTTTTGGTATGCTCGTAATTCCCGTTACTCTCACTCGAATCGTATTGGTATAGAGCTGAGTAACAGTGATAGAAGCAATGCCTTCAGCAGGGTTATCAGCACGAAACTCATCACCAGACGGAAGTTGCAATTGCGTATTAACAACATCTGCAATCAATGTCTCGCCGAAGCTGGCTGTAAATACTTGAGGAGATGCCCCATCGGCTGTTTCTAAAATTACCTCAATCCCCCCATCTGTCTGTTTCAACAGCACCGTGGTAACTTTCACCACATCAGCATTGGCAGGGAAAGCGATTAAGACTGGTATAGCCGCTGTCAGACACAGGCGAGTCAATAAATTTTGTTGTTTCACCCTACATCCTCGCTGTCAAGTGGACAGATTGCACCCGCAATCTGGAAGAATTTCTACTCTGTGTTAATGGGCTATAAAGTTTCAAGAAATCATGAAAAATGTTGACTTTTTATAGTAATTTGAGAATGATTATCATTGACATGAGATATAGTAAATGATTTATTTTTTTATGTCAAGAAATTAGAAAAAAAACGTTGAAAATCTTGCTCAAAGTCTTAGTGAGACATCCATTTAAGTCAACAGGCAGCATGTCACACTTATTGACAGCCCGAAAAATCTTTATTAAATTTCAGGATGCCAGGTACGCAGTAACATAATAGAACTCATTTGTAACCCAGAGTCGGTTAAGTTATTCCCGCCTTTAAATAAGTAAAAAGAATATTAATCTCTTTATCGATAAGAGTTATCTATATATTCTTGTCAAGAATAGGAGGCTTGTAATAAGCTGACTATCAGTAAAAAAGAGAATGATTATCAAACTTGCCGACGTCAAGCCGACATCAATAGTATTTGGAAGAGGTAAGTATTTGGAAGAGGTAAAAATAAACCCTCGAAATTTTTGAGAATTCCACTATAAGTTTCAGTAATTAATAATTTTTTTTACGCCCCACAAATAAGTAGGTGTCCAAATGAGCAAACACCTTTCCGAGCTACTTATTGAGTTTTCCACATTTGTCGAACTTCTTCGTCACAGGGCACTTCAGCAGCCTCAACAGAAAGCCTTTTCGTTTCTGATTGATGGAGAGGTAGAAGGAGCTTGTGTAACTTATGGGGAACTCGATGGTCAAGCTAGGACGATCGCGGCTTTACTGCAAAGCTACTCAGTTAGTGGAGAGCGTGCCTTACTGCTCTATCCGCCAGGATTAGAATATATTGCTGCCTTTTTTGGGTGTCTGTACGCTGGGGTCGTCGCCGTACCTGCTTATCCGCCTCGACGCAACCAGTACCTGCATCGACTCCAAGCGATCGCAACAGATGCACAAGCGACCATAGCACTGACAACCACAAAGATTCTGGCTGATGTAGAGCGCCAATTACTCCAAGCGCCAGACCTAAAAGCTATGCAATGGCTAACCACTGATAGTGTTGCAAGTGACCTGCAAAACAGTTGGCAGGAGACTCCACTGACTCATGATACCCTAGCGTTTCTGCAATACACCTCAGGTTCCACGGCGACACCCAAGGGTGTCATGGTGAGTCATGGCAATCTTCTGCATAACCAACGCATCATCCAGCAAGCTATGCAGCATACGGAGAAAACAATCTTCGTGGGTTGGCTCCCCTTGTTTCATGACATGGGTCTAATTGGGAATATGCTTCAGCCTCTGTACTTGGGCATCCCATGCATCCTCATGTCTCCAGTCGCTTTTCTGCAAAAACCCTGGCGCTGGCTACAAGCCATCTCCCGATACAAAGCGACGACCAGCGGTGGACCCAATTTCGCCTACGACTTGTGCCTACGTAAAATTACTCCCGAACAGCGAGCAACTCTCGACCTCAGTAGCTGGGAAGTGGCTTTTAATGGAGCTGAGCCGGTTCGTGCTGAGACTCTGGAACGATTTGCTGCCATCTTTGAACCTTGCGGCTTTCGCCGAGAAGCCTTCTACCCCTGTTACGGGATGGCCGAAACTACCCTCATTGTTTCTGGTGGCTGCAAAGCAGTTGTGCCAGTACTCCATTCTGTCCAACAAACGGCATTAGAGCAAAATCGAGTTGTTTCCGCTGAAGCAGAGGAGGGTGCAAAAACCCTGGTGGGTTGTGGTCAACCCCTACCGGACTTGCAGATTGTCATTGTTCATCCCGAAACGACCACTCCCTGCGCCCCTGATCGGGTGGGTGAGATTTGGGTTAAAGGTGATAGCGTCGCTCAAGGCTACTGGAACCGGGCAGAGCAAACAGATAAGATATTCCACGCTTACCTCAAAGATAGCAAAGCATTAACGACGACAGGAGCGTCCGGCCCATTTCTACGGACTGGAGACTTAGGATTTTTGCACGAGGGCGAAGTGTTCATCACCGGTCGCCTCAAAGACTTGATTATTATCCGAGGCCGCAACTATTATCCCCAAGACTTTGAGGCGACCTCACAACAGAGCCATCCCGCACTGCAACCGAGTAGTAGCGCAGCCTTTTCCATTGAGGTTGCAGGTGAAGAGCGCTTGGTCGTGGTCATAGAAGTAAAGCGCACTTACCTGCGGAATCTCAATGTTGATGAAGTCATTAGAGCGATTCGTCAAGCAGTAGTGGCAGAGTACGAGCTACAAGTTTATGGAGTGTTGCTGCTCAAGACTGGAAGCATTCCCAAAACGTCTAGTGGCAAAATTCAACGCCATGCCTGCCGGACTGGCTTTCTAGAGAGAAGCTTGGATGTGGTAGGGCGTAGCATCTTACAAGATGACTCGTGTATCTCAGCAAGTGAAGCAACCCTGACGCGCGAAATCCTCCTGGCATTCAAACCAGAAGAGCGTCAGTTACAAGTAGTGTCTTATCTTCAGCCACGAGTGGCTCGCCTTCTTCAAGTCGCTCCGTCCCAGTTGAACTCCCAGCAGCCCTTGAGTACTGTGGGTCTTGACTCTCTCATGGCGATCGAACTGCACAACTACCTGGAAACTCAGCTAGGTGTAGTTTTGCCAATGGCAGACATTCTCCAAAATTCTACTATTGACCAGCTAGGAACTCTGGTACTTGCCCAGTTAACAGCATTTCCCTTTACCCAAGAAACTACTCTGGTTCAGGCTTCCGAAGCAGTCGCTCAATATCCCCTCTCCTACGGTCAGCGCTCTTTGTACTTTCTGCACCAGATGGCACCAGAGATACCAGTCTACAACATTGCGGGTGCGGCGTGTATCCATACAGAGTTAGACATTCCTGCCTTCCGAGGTGCGTTTCAGAGCTTGGTAGATCGTCATTCTTCCCTGCGAACCACCTTTTCCACCTTCTCTGAGGAATCCATTCAGCATATTTACGACAACCAGGAAGTTTGCTTCCTGCAAGAAGATGTTTCGACTTGGAGTGAGTCCTCCTTGAATGATCGCCTGGTCGAGGAGGCTCACCGTCCCTTCAATCTCGAACAAGGACCACTCCTGCGGGTTTTCCTATTCACAAAATCGCCACAGGAGCATACTCTACTGCTGGTCGTACATCACATTGTCGCTGATTTTTGGTCGCTGGCCGTGCTGATATCTGAGCTAGGAATACTTTACCAAGCGCACCAGACAGGTACCCTGACGACCCTTAGCCCAGTGCCACGGCGGTACACCGACTATGTTTTCTGGCAAAAAGCCATGCTAGAGAGTCCGGAAGGTGAACGCCTCTTGGCATATTGGCAAAAGCAACTTTGCGGAGAATTGCCTGTACTAAATCTGCCTACTGACAGAACTCGACCTCCCATCCAAACCCATCGAGGAGCCTCTGTGTCCTTCCGGCTAAACGCAGAGCTGACTCAACGTCTCAAGGCTCTTAGCCAAACCTACAATTCCACTCTCTACATGACCTTGCTAGCCGCTTTTCAAGTGTTGCTTTACCGCTACACCGGACAAGAAGCTCTGCTGGTAGGTTCTCCCACAACGGGTAGAAATCGTGCTGCCTTGGCAGAGTTAGTGGGCTACCTGGTCAATCCAGTGGTTTTGCGAGCCAATCTCGCAGGGGATATGACCTTTGAGAGCTTTTTAAGTCAAGTGCGTCAAACTGTGCTTGAGGCTTTTGAACACCAGGACTACCCCTTGGCGCGGTTAGTCGAGCAACTACAGCCAGTCCGAGATCCCAGTCGCTCGCCGTTATTTCAAGTGATGTTTGTTTTGCAGAAAGCACAACGGCTTAACGAGGAGGGTTTGGCAGCTTTTGCCTTGGGGAAAACAGGGGCAAAGCTCAAACTAGGGGAGCTTGAGCTAGAATCTCTTGGACTAGAACAGCGAACGGCTCAGTTTGATTTAACCCTGATGATGGCCGAGGTGGAGGGAGTCCTGTCCGCTTCTTGGCAATACAACGCAGATTTGTTTAATGCTGTCACCATTACCCGGATGGCAGAGCATTTTCAGACCTTACTTGAAGGTATAGTTGCTAACCCACAGCAGCGCATTTTAACCTTGCCTCTCCTCAATGCTGCCGAACTGCATAAGCTACTGGTGGAGTGGAATGAAACCCGATATCAGGAGTCAAGAAAACTTCTCAATTCTGAATTCGGTCTGTTGAATTCTCTTGAGAATTCCTGCATCCATCAGGTGTTTGAAAGTCAGGTGGAACGAGCGCCAGATGCAATAGCACTCGTCTTTGAAGACAAAAGGTTTGCCTATCGGGAACTTAATGGCCGCGCCAATAAGGTTGCACACTACCTCCAGAAGTTGGGCGTGGGGTCAGAGGTTCTTGTTGGAATTTGCCTAGAGCCTTCGGTGGAGATGATAGTGGGTATCCTTGGCATTCTTAAGGCGGGCGGAGCTTACGTGCCTTTAGACCCCAACTATCCTAAGGAGCGTTTAGCTTTTATGCTAGAGGATGCTCAAGTGCCTGTGCTGTTGACCCAGGAGCGGCTTCTAGAAACGCTCTCTGAATACCAAGCTTCTGTCGTCTGCCTTGACAAAGATAATGAGGCAATTGAGCGAGAAAGTGAAGAAAATCCGGTCAGCGACGTAACGGTTGATAATCTAGCCTATGTCATTTATACCTCAGGCTCGACCGGGAAACCGAAAGGGGTTTTGGTCAACCACCAAAACGTTCTGCGGCTGTTTATCGCTACTCAATCATGGTTTAAGTTTAGCGATCGCGACGTCTGGACTAATTTTCACTCCTATGCTTTTGACTTTTCAGTCTGGGAGATTTGGGGCGCACTCCTCTATGGCGGAAGTTTAGTGGTTGTCCCCTACTGGATCACCCGTTCCCCAGAAGCATTCTACAAGTTGTTATGCACTGAGCAGGTAACGGTACTCAATCAGACTCCTTCTGCCTTTCGACAACTGATGCGTGCAGAGGAGGAGGCGTTTGATAATCAGGGTAAACTTGCCCTCCGTCTCGTGATTTTTGGCGGTGAAGCCCTCGAAGTCAAAAGTTTACAGCCTTGGTTTGAGCGCCACGGAGATAGAAAGCCGCAACTAGTCAATATGTACGGCATTACAGAGACAACTGTACACGTAACCTATCGTCCCATCACCATGGCGGGTTTAAGCCAAAGAGTTGGTAGTCCAATCGGTCATCCTATTCCTGACTTGCAAGTATACTTATTAGATTCACAAAGACAACCAGTTCCCATTGGAGTAGCTGGTGAACTTTATATTGGTGGTGCCGGTATAGCGCGGGGTTATCTCAATCGCCCTGAACTAACAGCTGAGCGATTCATTACCAACCCTTTTAAAGAGCAGGGAAGAATTGGATTTTACCCCTCAGAGCGACTTTACAGGACAGGAGACTTGGCTCGCTACCAGCCCAATGGTGAACTAGAGTACCTGGGACGTATTGACCAACAGGTCAAGATTCGCGGGTTTCGCATTGAACTCGGAGAAATTGAGGCAGTCTTACATCAACATCCTGCCATCCAAGAAGCCATCGTCTTAGTTCGGGAGACTGATTATAACTCTAAAAACTGGGGGGTTAATTCAATCAAGGCTCTGGAGGACTCAGTGGCGATCACTGACTTACGCCGCTTTATCAAGGAACGATCACCTGAATTTGAGTCTGAGTCTACCAACCAGCTATTAGTTGCTTATTGCATTTATGATCAGGAGTCGGAACCTACTCTGACTGAATTGCGCGGCTTTTTGCAAGAGCGACTGCCAGACTACATGATACCTGCGGCTTTTGTGACGCTGAAGGCATTTCCCCTGACAGTGAATGGCAAAGTAGATCGCCGTGCGCTTCCGGCTCCCAGCAAGGTTCGACCCAAGCTAGAAAAAGCATTTATAGCTCCACGCACATCAGTAGAGAGGACGCTAGCTCAGATTTGGTCACAGGTTCTTAATGTTGAACCAGTGGGTATCCACGATAATTTCTTTGAGTTGGGAGGGGATTCTATCCGTAGTATTCAGGTACGCGCAAGAGCAACTGAACAAGGCTTAAACTTTTCGCTTCAGCAACTCTTTGAGCATCAAACCATTGAGCAACTGACGCAAGTATTGACTTATTGCCAATCTTATGAGCATTTAACGCCGAAAACGGCAGCATTTAGCCTCATCTCTGATGCAGATCTTCAAAAGCTACCAAGCGGTGTAGAAGATGCTTACCCGTTAGCTAGGATTCAGGCTGGAGTGATATTCCACAGTCAAGCCAGCCCTGATTCCCCGATGTATCATGACATCTTCCTTTATCATCTGCGAGTCCGTTTAGACACTCAGCTTTTTCAAAAGGCTCTACAGCAGTTGGTTGAGCGTCACGCCATCCTCCGCACCTCATTTGATCTGACTAACTTTAGCGAACCACTACAGCTGGTTCATCAGAGAATTTCTGTGCCACTTCATGTAGAAGATTTGCGCCCTTTGTCGCCAGATCAACGCCAGGAAGCTATAAAAAACTGGATAGAAGCAGAAAAAACTCGAAATTTTGACTGGAGTTGTCCTCCCCTAATCCGCTTTTTTATTCATCGCCTCACAGATGATTCCTTTTATCTTATTTTGAGTTTTCACGACTCTATTCTGGATGGATGGAGTACAGCTTCTCTACTCACAGAATTGCTGGATCGTTACGACACTCTCCTCAGTCAAGAAATCTATCCTATTAATTCACCTCCAACTATTTTTTACCGAGACTTTATTGCTCTAGAGCGTTCAACGCTTAAGTCCACAGAATGCCAAGAGTACTGGCAAAAAAAATTGCAAGGTCATGTTACGACTAAATTACCTCGCTGGTCTTCTACTCGCGCTAGAACCGGAAATCCACAAATTGGTGTTCTCAATGTTCCCATTTCCCATCAGCTTTCTAACGGACTGAAGAAACTGGCTCGACTAGCAGAAGTTCCAGTTAAACACGTCTTGCTGGCTGCACACTTAAGAGTTATGAGTTTGCTCAGTAGTGAAACCGATATCCTTACAGGGCTCGAATCCAATGGACGGCTCGAAGAAAAAGATGCAGAGCAAACACTGGGTATTCACCTCAACACAGTTCCCTTGCGTCTGCAACCCAGAGGCGGAACCTGGGTAGAGTTGGTGCAGCAAGTCTTCGAGGCGGAACGAGAATTGTTAGCCTTTAGACGTTATCCATACGCTGAGTTGAAGAAACTTAACAGTAATCAGCATTTATTTGAGACTGTTTTTAACTACACTCACTTTCATGTTTTCAAAAGCCTGCAATCCTTGAAAAATACGGAAATTTTGGGGGCGCAAGGATTTGGAGAAACCCACTTTGCTTTAAGGGTTGAGTTCAATCGCGATCCAATTTCGGAACGGATACAACTCGATTTGGAGTGTGATTTAACAGATATAGACAATGCACAACTAGAGGCGATTGGCAACTATTTCAGCGAAACCTTAACGGCAATGTCTACACAGCCCTGGGAGCGTTATGAGTCTCAATCTTTGCTCCCAGATAGAGAACAGCAGACTCTGTTAGTAGATTGGAATAACACTGCAACTGAATATTCACAGAATTTATGTATTCATCAACAATTTGAAATTCAGGCTGCAAAAACCCCCGATGCGATCGCCTTAATTTTTGAAGATAAGCAATTGAGTTACCAACAATTGAATGATCGCGCCAATGCAGTCGCATATCACTTACGTGATTCAGGAGTTAATCCCGATGTACCAGTAGCAATCTGTGTAGAGCGTTCTTTAGATATGGTAGTGGGAATTCTGGGTATTCTCAAAGCTGGCGGTGCTTATATTCCACTAGACCCGGCGTATCCTAGAGAACATCTATCCTTCGTACTAGAGGATGCTCAAGTAGCAGTTTTGCTGACTCAAGCACATCTGATTGCAAAACTTCCTGCCGATCAGGCGCAAATAGTATATCTAGACTCAGATGGGAATACCTTGACTCAGGAGGGTATAAAAAATCCCATCAATCACAATACTCCAGAAAACCTGGCATACATTATCTACACCTCCGGTTCAACAGGTCAACCCAAGGGAGTGTTAATCACTCACAAAAACTTGCTTCACTCAACCGCTGCTAGGATGACCTACTACCAAAAACCCGTTAGTAGTTTCTTATTAATTCCCTCCTTTGCCTTTGATAGCTCAGTAGCAGGTATTTTTTGGACACTTTGTCAAGGAGGATGCCTGGTGCTGCTGAAGGAGGGTAGCCAAAAAGACATCTGGCAGTTGGCAAAGGCGATCGCTAAATATCAGATTTCACACTGGTTGAGTGTTCCTTCCCTATACGGTGCTTTGTTAGCGCATATAGATTCGGCAGAGTTGGTTTCTCTTAGCACCGTCATTGTAGCAGGAGAGACTTGTTCTAGGGAGTTAGTAGAACGTCACCGTCAACTACTACCTTCGACATCCCTATTCAATGAATATGGACCAACGGAAGCAACAGTCTGGAGCAGCGTTTATGATTGTCAAAACCATGATTTTACAACTCCCGTTCCTATTGGTTGCCCAATTGCGAACACCCAATTATATTTACTGAATTCTTATGCTCAACCAGTACCAATTGGAGTTCCAGGTGAATTACATATCAGTGGTTTGGGCATAGCTCAAGGATATCTTAATCGCCCTGAACTGACAGCCCAAAAGTTTATCCCCAATCCGTTTGAAAAGATAGGAGGAAGTCGTCTTTACAAAACTGGGGATTTGGCGCGTTATTTACCTGATGGCAACATCGAGTTCTTGGGACGTAGCGATCATCAGGTGAAACTGAGAGGATATCGTATTGAACTAACGGAAATTGAAGCAGTTTTATGGCAACACCCCCTAGTTTGCGAGGCTGTTGTCATTGTCAGGGAAGAAGATTCAGGTAGCAAACGCCTAGTAGCCTACGTAGTATCTAAGCAAACACTAGCGTCTGCCAAGGGCGAATTGCAGAGTTTCTTAAAACAAAAGTTACCAGATTACATGATCCCCGCCACCTTCGTCATGCTGGATACCCTACCATTAACTCCTAATGGGAAAGTTGATCGTCATAATTTGCCAGCACCCGAACAAACCCAATCTGAGGCAGAAAAAATGGCTGAAATTCTGAAACTTCTGGAGACTCTTTCAGAAGACGAAGTCAAAGCAATGCTTTCCCAGAAAAAATTATCGAGCAATGTCAAAAACCAGGAGAGGTAGGAGACATGAGCGTTAGTTGCACCATCTTGCATTCTAAGTAACACCAGACTCTTAATCTAAAATCTAAAATTTAAAATCCAAAATTGCTATGAGTGACGAACTTTTCAAGCGGATTGATTTGCTTTCCAAAGAAAAGCGTGAACTTCTGGAAATGCTAATGAAGGAAGACACGGTATCAGAAACTACTTATGTAGCACCCCGCACACCAGTTGAAGAAGAACTGGCTAATATCTGGAGTCAGGTGCTAGGGATTGAACGAGTGGGCATTCATGACAACTTTTTGGAGTTGGGAGGAGATTCGATTCAGAGTATTCAGGTTGTAGCCAAAGTCAATCAGGTAGGTATTCAACTTAGTAGCAATCAGTTGTTTGAGTATCCAACGATTGCGGATTTGGCAACAGTTGTGGGGATTAATCCTGCTTTGCAAGCACAACAAGAGCCGATTATTGGGTCAGTACCTCTAACGCCTATACAAAAGTGGTTCTTCGAGCAAAACTTAGAAGAACCTCACCATTGGAACCAAGCTGTTTTACTAGAAGTACAGCCTGGTCAAGACCCAGCATTGCTAGAGCAGGCTTTTGAGCAATTGCTAATTCAGCATGATGCGCTGCGTCTGAGATTTGAACAAAAACAAGGAATCTGGCAGCAAAGCAATCAAGGTCTTGGCGAGACAGTATCTTTTTCTCAGTTTGATCTATCCCAAATTGCCGAATTAGAGCAAGCATCTGCCATTGAAAGTATAGCAACAGAACTACAAAGTAGCCTAAACTTGTGCGAAGGACCACTAATGAAGGTGGCATTCTTCAAGACTGGGGAGCAAAAACCTAGCCGTCTGTTACTGATTGTGCATCATTTGGTAGTGGATGGAGTTTCTTTCCGAATAATGCTAGAAGATTTCCAGACAGTTTATCAGCAGCTAACTTTTGGAGAGGCAATTTTTCTGCCGCCGAAAACAACTTCTTTTCAGCAATGGTCTGGGCTGATGACGGAGTATGCTAACTCACAAGAACTCAAGCAAGAATTGACCCATTGGTTAACACAATCTCCACAGACTCAGCCTATACCAGTAGACTTCCCAGAAGGAGCTAATACCGAAGAATCAACTGGCATTGTATCGGTATCCCTGACACCACAAGAAACCCAAGCTTTACTTCAGAAAACTCCAGCAGTCTATCGCACCCAAATTAATGAGGTGTTGTTAACATCTGTGGTGCAAGCTGTTTTTAAATGGACAGGGATGCGTACTCTTTTGATTGACCTAGAAGGTCATGGACGCGAAGCAGTAATTGCAGGTGTGGATACATCCCGCACGGTAGGCTGGTTTACTTCTGTATTTCCTATGCATTTGGATTTAGAAAAAGTTGATGATTTACTAGATACATTAATGTCCGTCAAAGAGCAACTGCGTAGTATTCCCAATCGGGGTATGGGTTATGGCTGGCTGCGTTATTGCAGTAGTGATGGAGAAATTATCCAGAAACTGTCAGCACGTCCTCAAGCCGAGATTATTTTCAATTATCTAGGACAATTCGATCAAGTCTTCGCTGAATCTTCAACTTTTCAACTAGCTCAAGAATCTTATGGTCTGACTAATAGTCCGAAAGCAACTCGCTCTCATTTGCTACAGATTATCGGCAAAGTTATGGGAGGACAACTGCAAATGAACTGGGCATACAGTAAAAATATTCATCGACGCGACACAATAGAAAATCTAGCTCAATTTTTTATAGAGACACTGCAATCGCTAATTAACCACAATCAATCTAATAGTTCAACCAGCTTCACGCCATCAGACTTTCCCGAAGCAGAGTTGAGTCAAGAACAACTCGATCAGCTTTTCAGAAATTAAACCTCAAAATCTACTCAAGCAAGCAAGAGTTTAACTATGGAAGCTAAAAATATCGAGGACATCTACACACTCTCGCCGACACAACAGGGTATGCTTTTCCATGTCCTGTCTGCTCCCGATTCTGGAATTTATATTGAACAGGCGATTTGTATCTTACAGGGGGATCTGAACATTGAGGCTTTTGAGCAGGCTTGGCAGGCGGTAGTGCATCAGCATCCTAGTTTAAGAACAGCTTTTGTGTGGAAAAATTTGGATAAACCAATTCAAGTGGTTTATCGACAAGCAAAACTGCTGATTGAGCGGTACGATTGGTGCGAACTTTCAACTACTGCTCAATCAGTAAAATTACAAGATTATCTGCAAACGGATCAAACTCGTGGCTTCGAGCTTTCTGAGCCACCTTTAATGCGTTTAGCTGTTATCAAAATAGAAAAAGATACTTACAAGGCTATTTGGAGCAGTCATCACCTAGTTCTTGATGCCTGGTCTAACGCCATAATTTTGAAACAAGTTTTTGCTTTGTATGAGGGGTTCTGTCAATCTGAATGTATCCAATTAAAATTTAGCCGTCCCTACCGAGACTACATTGCTTGGCTTAAGCAACAAGATTTGTCTCAGGTAGAGAGATTCTGGCGACGATTTCTGCAACGCTTAAAAGCACCTACTCCTCTAACCATAGACCGAATTACTAATAACTTATCGAGTGTAGAGTCAGAATATGGTCAGGATCATGTAAAGCTGCCAATTGCAACTACAACAGCATTGAAATCTCTAGCACAAAAGCAGCAATTAACGCTGAATACATTGATGCAAGGGGCTTGGGCTTTGCTTTTAAGTCACTATAGTGGCAAGCAAGATGTAGTCTTTGGAACAGTTGTATCAGGTCGTCCACCTAATTTGCTAGGGGTAGATTCTATGGTGGGGCTATTTGTTAATACTTTACCCATGAGTATTGATTTGTCTGCTGAACAGTTGTTGCTTTCTTGGTTAAAGGACATACACTCCCAGCAAATCAAGCTGCATCAGTACGAATACACTCCCTTAGCACAAATTCAGAAATGGAGTGAGATACCCAAGGGGTTGCCTTTGTTTGAGAGTATTTTGGTGTTTCAAAATTCTGCCATTGATATTTCTCAACTATCAACAGCAAAGTTAAAGATTGATTATGTTTATTCTAGAGGACATTCTAACTATCCGCTCACTATTAGAGTCACACCATCACCAGAGTTAGTACTGGAGGTAATTTATGATTCACGACGTTTTGCGATCGCTACAATCAACACAATCTTAGAACAATTTGCTGCACTTCTTGGCGATATGGTGACACAGCCCGATTGCCAATTGAGTGCCTTAATAGAAAGGCTCAATCAAACTAAGAGGGAAAAAAAAGGCACGGCTCTCAAGGAACGCCGACAGGCTGTCGCCAGAAAATTGAAGCGTTTACAGCCAAAAGTTGTCAAGTTGTCACACGAGGAATTGATCAAAACAGGTTGCTTAAACTATCAAAATACATTACCTCTAGTAGTGCAACCCAGCTTCCAAGATTTGGATCTACTAACTTGGACTAAAAACAATTTGGAATTTATCGAAAGACAACTTTTGCAATATGGAGGAATTCTTTTACGGAACTTCAATGTAGATTCAATATCTACCTTTGAACAATTCATCAAATCCCTTTGTCCCAACCTTTTACCATATCAAGAACGCTCTACACCCAGAACAGAAATTGGGGGCAATATTTATACTTCAACTGAATATCCAGCACATCAACATATTGCTTTACACAATGAGTTTTCTTATGCGTATACTTGGCCCATGAAAATCTGTTTTCATTGTGTTAAATCTGCTGCGCAAGGTGGCGAAACTCCTATTGCTGACAGCCGGAAAGTTTTTCAATTGCTCGACCCAAAAATTAAAGAGAGATTTATACAAAATAAAGTTATGTATGTGCGAAACTATGGCACTGGAATAGACCTTTCTTGGCAAGAAGTATTTCAGACCACTGATAAATTAATAGTGGAAGATTACTGCCGTAAATCAACCATAGAATTTGCATGGAAAAGTAATAATTTGAAAACTTGGCAAGTTCGTCATGCTGTAGCCAAACATCCGCATACAGAAGAGATGGTGTGGTTCAATCAAGCTCATCTATTTCACATATCTAATTTGGCAACAGAAGTGCGTGAATCAATGTTGCAAGCTTTTCCAGAAAACCTTCCACGCAATGCTTATTATGGCGATGGTTCAATAATAGAAACATCTATATTGGATGAAATTCGTGAGGTTTATCAGCAAGCCTCTGTCAGCTTTATTTGGCAGGAAGGAGATGTGTTGTTGCTCGACAATATGTTAGTCGCTCATGGACGAAAGCCTTTTGTAGGAACGCGAAAGATTGTGGTGGCTATGGCAGAAGCGTTTACTCAATAGAAAGATAATAAGAAGGAGAAATAATCGATGTCTTTTGACTATAATCGTGTGGCTTGGGTGAATCACAAATACTGTAGCCAACCTTATGGTGAGCAGGTCATGCCGACAGTGAAGCAGTTACTGTTGGAACATCTTCCTAAATCCTCAAATATTCTCGACCTCTGCTGTGGTGTCGGTCGCATCACGCAACGTTTGTTAACTGAGGGATATGAAGTCACTGGACTCGATATCTCTGAAGAAATGCTGCGCTATGCTCGCGAGAATTCACCAAACGCTGAATTTATTCTGGCTGATGCACGCTTTTTTGAACTACCGCCTATCTTTCATGGTGTGATTTCAACTGGTGCGCTCAACCATGTGATGCATCTTGAAGAGTTGACTTGTGTTTTCCGAAATGTTTATGCGGCTTTGCAACCCCAGGGGATGTTTGTTTTCAACTTAGACCTCGATGATGGGTTTTATTCAGATTGGAATAATTCTTCTTATAGTGTAGTTAAAGATGATTGCGCTTGGATTGTTCAACAGAATTACAATCCGCAAGAAAAAATTCTGGAAATGAAAATAACAGGCTTTGAGCAAGTAGAGGAAACCTGGAAGCGCTTGGATACTATCATGCTGTCTAAAAATTATTCTAGTTTAGAAATTAAGTCAGCGTTGACAAGTGCAGGATTTAGAGATGTCACCATTCATGAAGGAGAGCAAAATTCTGAACATAACATGCATAATTATTTTTTTTCTAGTTATAAATGACTCCCAAAAAATAGTGAAAGAACATTGAGTGTCAGGGGAAAGGTACAAAATATGTGCGGAATTGTAGCGATCTTTTCAAAAGAGGAGCCAATTTCGGCTAAAGCGTTGGCAAATGCAACGCAACGGCTGAGCTATCGCGGTCCAGACCAGCAGTGTCAGTGGATTGCTCCTCATCAACAGGTTGGACTAGGTCACGCTAGACTCAGTATCGTTGATTTGCTGACAGGAAACCAACCGATCGCTAACGAAGATGAGCAACTGCACCTAATTGTCAATGGAGAGTTTTATGACTTTGAACGAATTCAGCGTGAGTTGAAACAACGGGGACATCAATTTCGCACCCGTTCTGACAGCGAGATCGTCCTTCACCTCTATGAAGAATTTGGGACGCAATGTTTGCACCATCTGCGGGGTGAGTTTGCATTTATCCTCTGGGATGAGTCAAATCAGGTTCTCTTTGCAGCCCGCGATCGCTTTGGTATCAAGCCACTCTTCTACAGCCTCTTCGGTGACACGCTCTATTTAGCATCTGAAGCTAAAGCGTTATTTGCCGCAGGGGTTCCAGCCCATTGGGATCGAGAATCATTTTTCCAACAGTTATTTCTTTATGTTAACCAAGACCGCACCTTATTTGAAGGCGTTTATCAAGTGCCTCCCGGTCATTACCTTTTAGCAACGCGCCGTGGTATACGGCTTGTTCGTTACTGGGACTTTGATTACCCGAAAACTGATGAGGTGGTGCCACAGCACACTGATACTGAATACATTGAGCAAATTCGGCACAAGTTAGAAGAAGCTGTTCAAATCCGGTTGCGGGCTGATGTACCAGTAGGCAGCTTTCTGAGTGGGGGTCTTGATTCGTCTACCGTACTCGGTATGGCAGCAAAACACACTGGCCAACCCATTCAGGCTTTTACAGTCATGTTCGAGGGGGCTGGTTATGATGAAGCCGCAGTTGCCCGCGAAACGGCAGCACAGGTTGGGGCTGATTTTCAGGCTATTCCACTCAACCAAGCCGACTTTGCCGAGTCTATCGCTGATGCAATTTGGCACGCCGAGATGCTAGATACTAACGCACGTGGTGTCGCTCGGTATTTACAAAGTCGCGTAGTGCATCATGCCGGTTACAAAGTTGTTCTATCCGGCGATGGGTCTGACGAAATATTTGCTGGATATAGTCATGTCCGACAAGATTTGCAGTGCGATCGCAAAAAACAGACCAGTACCAAAGCAATTCAGCAGAGAGTAGGAGAGACTTTAGGAAAAAACTCAACTTCTGAGACAACATTGCTCCAAGACACGCCAGCTTGCTTAGCAAGCGTACAACAAACTTTGGGATTCGTCCCTTCTTGGTTAAAAAATGTCGCAGTAGAAAGAGCATTTTTCCATGTTCTCCTCGCACCAGATTACGCCGCCACATTTGCTCAGCAGGATGTCTATCGCATTTTTTTAAATCAGTTTGACTTGCACAACCAGCTAGTCGGACGGTCTCCAGTTATTCAATCCCTCTACTTGTGGTCTAAATCAATCTTGCCCAATTATTCTTTGTTTGCAGAACGTCTAGAAATGGCGCACGCTGTCGAAGTTCGCCTCCCATTTTTAGATCATCATCTTTTTGAGTTTGTGCGTGAAATACCCGCTTCGCTACTAACTTACGGAACGCAAGAAAAATATGTTCTGCGGGAGGCAGCACGACCTTTTCTAACAGATACAGTTTATGTCCGTCCTAAGCATCCGTTTATCGCTCCACCTGCAACTCTGACCACAAATAATCAGTTGTACACATTGATGCAAGACTCCTTACGTAGCTCAGGGATGGCATCAGTACCGTTTTTCGATCCAGTTGCGATCATTGCATTGCTCGATAAACTTCCCTCCATGACTGAGCGCCAGCGTCTTGCTCTAGAATCAACCCTATTGATGCTTTTGTGTGTCTATTTTCTTCACACTCAATATCATTTATAGGACATTAGTTGATTTGGTGAATTGCACAACAATAATCACTAACTTTTACAAAGTAGTGAGGGTTATTTTTAAAACTGGATGATTGACACAGTGACAAATCAGTGAGAATAAACTTATGCAAAATCATGTTATTGAAGGATTTAAACTTTCGCCTCAACAGACACATCTTTGGTTTTTACAGAATGATCGCGTTACTCATCAGGCTCAGTTAGCTCTCCTGATTGAAGGAAATCTCAAGATTGAGCGTTTACAAAAAGCCTTAAAGAAACTAGTTAAACGCCATGAGATGCTCCGCACAACTTTCCAGAAACTGCCCGGAATGAAATTACCCCTTCAGGTCATTGCTAATAGTGGCAACTTCTTTTGGCAGAAAATTGACCTAAGTAGGTGGGAGTTAGAAAAACAGCAGGCGAGACTTGAGGACATTTTCACACAAGAGCGTCAGCATCCTTTCAATTTAGCTGAAAATCCACTATTGCGGTTCATTTTACTAACTCTGTCAACGCAAAAGCATATTTTACTGCTGACTCTACCTTCTCTGTGCGCTGATGCTTGGACGCTCGGAATTTTAGCCAAAGAAATCAGCTATCTCTATGCTACAAATGGCAAGGAGACAGAGGAACTATCCGAAGAACCGATTCAATACGTTCAATTTTCTGAATTACAACATGAAATCCTCGAATCAGCAGCTATAGAAACTAATAGAAGATATTGGGATGATCAAGGAAGTTCTATTTTTCTGAACATTAAGCTTCCTTTTGAGAATAAGCCTTTTAAAAAGTTGGCATTTGAACTCCAAAAAATTCCCTTGAAGCGTTATTCCGAACTATTTCCGGAGATTGCAGCAATTGTTCAAGAATATAATATTTCTTTATCTACATTTTTCCTAACTTGTTGGCAGGTTTTGCTCTGGCGTCTGACCGGATACTCAGAAATGGTAGTCGGTACGGCTTACCCTAACCGAACTTGTGAAGAACTCACTGATGTAATCGGGCTGTTGGCAAAACATTTACCTATTCATTGTTTTCTAGCAGGAGACGATCAATTTAACCAGGTTTTGCAGAAGGTTGACGAATTAGTAAGGGAAGCCGATGAATGGCAAGAGTACTTTAGTTGTCCGCAAACTGTTGGGACAATTGAGGAAAAATCATCCTTCTGGTCTTTTTGTTTTGAATTTGTGCAGCAGCCTGTGAGGCGTAGGGCTGGTGACGTCTCCTTTGAAGTTTATCAGCAGACTACTTGCATAGACCGCTTCAAAGTCAAACTTTCTTGTGTCGATCAAGGAAGCGATTTTCTTCTAGAGTTTCACTATGATGCCAATTTATTCTCAGCCGAAAATATCAATCATTTGGCAGAACAATTTAACGTTTTATTAAAGAGCATCGTTAGCAATCCAGAGCAAGCAATTAGTCAGTTGGAGATTTTGAGTGATGTCGAGCGACGGCAACTGCTCGTTGAGTTCAACAATACACAAACAGATTATTCCCAGAATTCGTGCATTCATCAACTGATTGAGGAACAGGCAAAGCGTACCCCAGATAATATAGCCGTCGTATTGAACGCTCAGCAACTCACTTACCGAAAACTCAATCAGAAAGCCAATCAACTAGCCCATTATCTTCAGACTTTAGGGGTTGAACCGGATGTACGGGTGGGAATTTGCGTAGAACGTTCTTTGGATATGCTGGTGGGAATACTCGGTATTTTCAAAGCCGGAGGGGCTTATGTACCCCTCGATCCAACGTATCCGAGTGAGCGGTTAGCTGATATGCTGAGAGATTCTCAAGTGCCAGTGTTATTGACCCAACAGCGGCTGCTTAACAATTTACCCGATCACAAAGCGCAGGTACTCTGTATAGATGCAGATTGGAATACCATTGCTCAATTCAGTGACGAAAATCCTCTCAGCAGAATAACACCTAATAACCTAGCCTACTTAATCTATACCTCTGGGTCTACAGGACATCCTAAAGGAGTACAGGTTACGCATCAAAACTTAGTTCACTCCACAAATGCACGCCTTCTTTACTATCAACAACCCGTCACAAGTTTTCTTTTAACTTCCCCCTTTGCTTTTGATAGTTCTGTTGCAGGTATCTTTTGGACATTATGTCAGGGAGGTATTCTCGCACTCCCACTAGAAAACTTCCAGTTAGATCTCAAGCAATTAGTAAACGCGATCGCTCAATATCGGATTTCCCATTTATTGTGTCTTCCCTCTCTCTATCAGCTAATTTTAGACCAAGCCCAACCCCAGCAGTTACTCAGCCTTCAAGCGGTAATCGTAGCCGGAGAATCCTGTCCGCAAGCACTTGTAAAGCGGCATCGCAACTTACTCCCCCATACCTCTTTGTACAACGAATATGGTCCGACAGAAGGAACGGTTTGGAGCAGTGTATACGATTGTCAAAACCACGATTTTAGAACGCCTGTTCCCATTGGTCGCCCGATTGCCAACACCGAAATTTATCTACTAGATACTCATCTACAACCAGTCCCCATTGGAGTGCCAGGTGAACTACACATTGGTGGTCTCGGTTTAGCTAGGGGATATCTTAACCATCCTCAATTAACCACCGAAACGTTCATTCCTAACCCCTTTGAACATTCAAAATTCAATCGCCTTTACAAGACTGGGGATTTAGCCCGTTACCTTCCCGATGGCAACCTTGAGTTTTTAGGGCGCATTGACCATCAAGTCAAGATACGGGGATTCCGTATTGAATTAAACGAGATTGAAGTTGTTCT
This sequence comes from Symploca sp. SIO3C6, assembly GCA_010692425.1. Classification (GTDB taxonomy): domain Bacteria; phylum Cyanobacteriota; class Cyanobacteriia; order Cyanobacteriales; family Coleofasciculaceae; genus SIO3C6. The sequence goes on from JAAHHJ010000043.1 coordinate 29,292, forward strand.
CAATCAACATCCAACTCTACGGGAAACGGTCGTTGTTGCTCAGCAGGATGCTCAGAGCAACCCGCGCTTAGTTGCCTATTTTCTCTCCAATCGAGAACAAGCCCCCACTATCAGTGAACTGCGTCGCTTTTTGCAAGAGCGTTTGCCTGAGTACATGGTGCCGTCCACGTTCGTCATGCTGGAGGCACTACCCCTGAGGCCCAATGGTAAAATAGACCGCCAAGCACTGCCAACTCCCGACCCAGAAAGACCCAATCTTGAAGCCGCATTTGTCCCACCTAGCACGCCCGTTGAGGAAGCCCTAACGCAAATCTGGTCGGAGGTTCTTGGCTTAGAGCAGGTTGGCATCCGCGATAACTTTTTTGAATTGGGAGGGGATTCTATCCGGAGCATCCAAATTCTGTCTAAGGCTAACAACCGAGGATTGAGTTTCTCTCTCCAAGACCTCTCCCAATATCCTACAATTGGCGAACTCTCCCAATGGGTCAAAACCACAGAAGCTGACCACTCTATTACGTCACAAAGCTATCCATTTAGTCTGATTTCAGAAGCGGATCGGCTGAAGATGCCCAACGATGTCGAAGATGCTTACCCTCTAACTAGGCTTCAGGGCGGCATGCTCTTTCACAGCGAATATAGTCAGGATTGTGCGCTCTACCACGATGTTGTCAGTCTCCAGTTGCGATCGCTCTTTGATATCAAGGCTCTAGAGGCAGCCCTCAACTTGTTAGTACCTCGTCATCCTGTACTGCGCTCGTCCTTCGATTTTACTCACTTCAGCGAACCCTTACAGTTAGTTCACCAAACTGCTTTCATTCCCTTAGAGGTTTGCGAGATCAGACATCTATCTGAGGCTGAGCAAGAAGAATTCTTAAACACTCTACTCAACCTCGAAAAAAACCGTAAGTTTGACTGGACAGCTGCTCCACTATTGCGCTTGCATATTTCTCGCCGCAGCCAAGAAACATTTCAACTGACCTATACCTGCCACCATGCCATTCTCGATGGATGGAGTGCAGCCTCCATGCTAACTGAGTTGTTTCAACACTATTTGCATTTACTCGGCAAAAAAACAGAACCGATTGCTTCACCACCAACGGTTTTATTTCGGGATTATGTGGCTTGGGAAAAAGCATCGCTCCAATCTGAAGCGTGTCAGCGCTACTGGAGTGAGAAGTTGAATGATAGCACCATCAGTCTCCTGCCTCGATGGCCGTCTTCTAGCGAAGTGATTGATGAGTCACAACATGGCGTGCAAGCTGTGTCTATCTCCCCAGAGGTTTCTGAAGGTTTGAAACGGCTAGCTAAGTCAATTGGGGTTCCCCTCAAAAGTGTTTTGCTAGCTGCACATTTGAGAGTGTTGAGTTTACTGAGCGGTCACTCAGACGTTCTGACGGGCTTAATTTCTAATGGTCGCCTAGAAAAGCTCGATGGCGAGCGAGTTATTGGACTGTTCTTAAACACCTTACCGTTTCGTTTACAACTCTCAGGTGGCACTTGGACAGAGTTAATACGGGCAACCTTTGAAACTGAATGCGAATTGCTGCCGTTCCGAGGGTATCCATTGGCGGAATTACACAGGAGTAGAGGGGGAGAGCCTTTATTTGAAACTGCTTTTAACTTTGTTCATTTTCATATCGCTCAGGGATTGCTGGAGTTGGGGGAGATAGAGTATTTGGGGGGTAAGTCTTCTAACCCCACAAACTTCACCTTGTTAGCCTTATTTCGCTTGGATTTTGCTTCGTCTCAGGTTGTCTTGAATCTTGAATATGACAGGACAAAGTTGTGTTTAAAACAGATTCAACAAATTGGTCAATATTACGCGAAAACCCTCAAAGCGATCACGAGTGAACCGCTGGGACACTACGAACAGCAATCACTTCTGTCTGACCAAGAACAGTATCAACTGCTCGTAGAGTGGAATCAGAACGGATGGCACAAGCGTCGGAGGTTTCCTCCGACGACGTATCCTCCCCAAACCGATGATTCACAGAACCAGTGTATCCATGAGTGGTTTGAGGCTCAAGTCAAGCGGACACCCGATGCTGTTGCTGTTGTTTTTGAAGACAAGCAACTCACCTACCGAGAACTCAACCAGCAAGCTAACAAAGTAGCACACTACTTGCAAAAGCTGGGAGTGGGGCTAGAGGTTTTGGTTGGCTTGTGTACAGAACGCTCCTTGGAGATGGTAGTCGGACTCTTGGGCATTCTCAAAGCTGGTGGCGCTTACATTCCCCTAGAACCCACCTATCCAACCGAACGCCTTGCCTTCATTTTGCAGGATACCCAAGTGCCAGTCTTGCTGACACAACAGCAACAATTAAAAGTATTACCAGAACATCAAGCCACCATTGTTTGCTTGGATGAAGATTGGGGGGATATTGCTCAGGAGAGCCAGGACAATCCCGTCAGTAGGGTTACACCCGACAACCTAGCCTATGTTATTTACACCTCAGGCTCAACCGGTCAGCCCAAAGGCGTATTAGTCAACCATCACAATATCACCCGTCTCTTTACCACCACCCAATCCTGGTTTCACTTTAACCAAGAGGATGTCTGGACGTTTTTCCATTCCTACGCCTTCGACTTTTCGGTTTGGGAAATCTGGGGTGCCTTACTCCACGGCGGGCGAGTCGTGGTTGTTCCCTACTGGCTGACGCGCTCCCCTGAAGCCTTCTACGACTTATTGTCTCAACAACAAGTAACGGTTCTTAATCAAACCCCTTCAGCTTTCCGCCAACTGATAAAAGCAGAGGAGTCTTTGGGAAGAGCCAAAACGTTAGCCTTGCGTTTGGTGATTTTTGGTGGAGAAGCCTTGGAACTCCAAAGCTTGAAGTCATGGTTTGAGCGCCACGGCGATCAGTCTCCCCAGCTCGTTAATATGTACGGCATCACGGAAACCACTGTACATGTTACGTATCGATCGCTGACAAGGGCAGACCTAGAACTGGGTTCAGGGAGTGTCATTGGTCGTCCGATTCCAGACCTACAAGTGTATTTGCTCGATCAACATCGCCAGCCAGTACCTATCGGAGTCAGGGGTGAAATGTATATTGGCGGTGCAGGTTTAGCTCGCGGCTATCTCAACCGACCTGAACTGACCAACGAAACGTTCATTGCCCATCCTTTTCGGAACAAGCCAGACGAGCGCCTTTACAAATCTGGGGATTTAGCCCGCTATTTGCCCAATGGAGACATCGAATACTTAGGACGCATTGACCACCAGGTCAAGATTCGAGGTTTCCGCATCGAACTCGGGGAGATTGAGGCAGTGCTGGCTCAATACCCTACTGTACGGGAAACTGTGGTGCTGGATCGGGAAATCAAACCCGGTGACAAGCAGTTAGTTGCCTATGTTGTCCCTAGCAACGAGCAAGTGCCAACGACCAGCGAGTTACGAAACCTCTTAAAAAAGCAGTTGCCTGAATATATGGTGCCATCAGCGTTTGTAATGCTCGAAGCACTGCCGCTAACACCCAATGGTAAAGTAGACCGCCAAGCACTGCCAGCACCAGAAAGCACACGCCCTGAATTAGATGAGGCTTTCGTGTCACCCCGCACTCTCGAAGAGCAGGTATTAGCCCAAATCTGGGCTGAGGTTCTCAGTCTCGAACAAGTCGGAATTCGCGACAACTTCTTTGCCTTAGGAGGGGATTCCATCCGTAGCATTCAAGTTCACTCCCGCGCCCGAGAACGAGGCTTGAGCTTCTCAATCGAGCAGTTATTCCAACACCAGACGATTGGCGAATTGACCCAAAATTTAATTGTGGCAGAGGTGGGCAAGGCGATGGCAGCGCCTAGCAACTACCCGTCCGTTGCACTACCAGTTCAACCGTTTAGCCTCATTTGTGAAGAGGATCGACTGAAGTTACCGCTTAACCTAGAAGATGCCTATCCTCTGACCAGCCTTCAAATTGGAATGCTCTTCCACAGTGAGTCTCACTCAGATACGGCAACTTACCACAACGTTAACAGCGTACATTTACAAGCTCCCTTTGAGCTGCCCCACTTTCAGGCAGCACTACAGCACCTGATAGCCCGTCATCCCGTGCTGCGTACCTCATTCGATCTGAGTAACTTTAACGAACCACTACAGTTAGTTCATCAAGACGTTAATATTCCCTTGCATGTCGAAGACATTGGTCATCTTCTCCCAGTTAAGCAAGAGGAATTACTGACTGCCTGGTTTGAACAAGAAAAGCAATCGCGTTTTGATTGGACTCAAGCGCCGCTGGTGCGCTTTTATATTCATCGTCGCAGTGAAGAAACCTTTCAGTTTAGCGTTACTGAACACCATGCCATTCTTGACGGATGGAGTGTGGCGTCTATGCTCACTGAACTGTTTGAGCAATATTTCTCTTTACTGGGTCGAACAGTTCCTCTTCTCAATCCACCACTCAACGTTGCTTTTCGAGATTTTGTCGCCTTGGAGCAAGCTGCAAAGGCATCGGAGGCTGCTAGAAACTACTGGATTGAGAAACTCACTGACAGCACCATTACAAAAATTCCTCGCTGGCCTTCTTGCGATCAAATCGCTGAACATCGGCAACTTATCTTACAGGAAGTTCCGTTACCTCCTGATGTTTGTCAAGGCTTAAGACAACTGGCTCAATTGGCAAGTGTTCCTCTCAAAAGTGTACTTTTGGCAGCACACGTTAGAGTGATGAGCCTGCTTAGCGGAGAGTCAGACATTCTCACGGGTTTAGTATCTAACGGCAGACTAGAAGAGTCCGATGGAGAATGGGTTCTAGGATTGTTCCTCAACACCCTACCCTTGCGAATGAAATTACTGGGAGGTTCCTGGCTCGACTTAGTACGGGAGGCTTTCGCAGCTGAGCAGGAATTGCTGCCTTTCCGACGCTACCCATTAGCAAAAATACAAAGGGATTTAGGCGGACAATCTCTATTTGAAACGCTTTTTAACTTCACCCATTTCCACGTTTACCAGAACCTTCAACAATCCAACACCGTGAAGGTTTTAGGTGGAAAGGGTCATGCTGTGACTAACTTTACTTTTACGGCTGATTTCAATGTCGATTTATCGTCCTCTGAGATCCAACTTGCGATTGGTGCTGATGGCAGAGAGTTGTGCAACGAGCAAATAGAGGCTATTGGTGGTTACTACGCCAGAACTCTCACGGCAATGGCTCACGAACCATTAGGACGCTATGAGTTGGAGCGACTTCTCAACGAGCGGGAATGGCATCAATTGTTGGTGGAGTGGAATAATACCCAAACTGACGATATTCAAGACCAATGTATTCATCAGTTGTTCGAGACTCAAGCAAAGCAGACACCTAATGCCCTGGCAGTAGTCTTTCAAGACAAACAACTGACTTATGAAGAACTTAACACAAAAGCCAATCAACTCGCACACTATCTGAAGAGAGTAGGTGTAGAAGCGACGGATTTGGTTGGTATCTGTGTCGAGCGCTCCCTAGAAATGGTAATAGGGCTGTTAGGCATTCTTAAGGCAGGTGCAGCCTATATACCTTTAGATTCAGCTTATCCCAAGGAGCGCTTGACCTGGATGGTGTCAGACTCCCAGGTATCATTCGTATTGACTCACCAGAAGTGGGTAGCCAAGCTCGGTGAGCATCAGGCGCAGCTCTTTTGCCTGGATACAGACTGGGGCGCAATCTCCACAGAGAGGGAGGAGAATCCGAGCAGTGGTGTGATGCCTGAAGATTTAGCCTATGCGATCTACACATCAGGTTCTACAGGAGAACCGAAAGGCGTAATGGTTCAACATCAGGCTTTAGTGAACTTCACCAAGACAGCGATGGTTGAATATGGGCTAACTGAGTGCGATCGCGTTCTCCAGTTTGCCTCTATTAGTTTCGATGCGGCTGTAGAAGAAATCTATCCCTGTCTGGCTTGTGGTGGAATGCTGGTGCTGCGTACCAATGAAATGTTGAGTTCCGTATCGGCATTTTTGCAACAGTGCCGGGATTGGGAGCTGACGGTTTTGGATCTGCCCACAGCCTACTGGCATGAGGTTACTGCGGAAATAGCACTGGCTAATTTAACATTACCCGAATCATTACGCCTTGTGATTATTGGAGGAGAGCAAGCACTACCTGAGAAAGTAGAAATGTGGCAAAAGTGTGTAGGAAATTGCCCCAAACTCGTGAACACTTATGGTCCGACCGAAGCAACAGTAGTCGCTACAACGTATAAATTATCAGGTTTAGTGCCAGTTGATACCGCCTTGCGAGACGTTCCTATTGGACGTCCCATTCGTAATGTTCAGGTGTATGTGTTAGATCGATACCTACAACCTGTCCCCATTGGTGTTCCTGGAGAATTGCACATTGGCGGAGTTGGACTTGCTAGAGGCTATCTCCATTCTCCGGAGTTGACGGCACAAAAATTCATCCCTAATCCCTTTGACCATTCAAAATTCAATCGCCTCTACAAAACTGGAGACTTAGTCCGCTACTTACCCGACGGTAATCTTGAATTTCTCGGTCGCATGGATAATCAGGTGAAGATTCGCGGTTTCCGCATCGAACTTGGAGAAATCGAAGCGGTGTTGGCTCGACACCCACAGGTTCACCATAATGTAATTACAGCACAGGAAGAGTCTCCTGGCAATCAGCGCCTGATCGCTTATGTCGTACCCGAGCAAGGAACAACTCTCAGTGTTAATCACCTGCGCCGCTTCCTATTGGAGTTGCTACCCAACTATATGATCCCTGCGGCTTTTGTACTGCTTGAAGCACTCCCTCTAACACCGAATGGGAAAATAGACCGTCGGACGTTGCAAGCCACTGAGATAGCTAGACCTACCCTACAAAAAGACTTTGTAGCGCCTCGCGATGTCATAGAATTTCAGCTTGTGCAGATTTGGGAAAGTTTGTTAGATATTCACCCGATCGGAGTTATGGACAACTTTTTTGAGCTTGGGGGTCATTCGCTTTTGGCTGTGCGTCTGATGGCTCAAATTCAGAAGCAGTTTGGGCAGAATCTTCCACTCTCTACTCTTGTTCAGGGAATAACAATCGAACACTTGGCGAGTATTTTACGTCAGCAGGCAATGCCTCAACCCTTGTCTCCCTTGGTAGCAATGGAAACTCGCGGTTCCCATCGACCTCTCTTTTTTGTCCATCCCGTCGGTGGAAATGTCTTGTGTTACTACGAATTGGCACGTCATCTGGGGACGGATCGCCCCTTTTATGGGTTACGATCGCCAGGTTTTTGTGGAGAAAGCTCACCCTTTACCCGAATTGAAGATATGGCAGCCCACTACATTGAAGCACTGCGTACCATTCAACCAGAAGGTCCGTATCTTTTGGGGGGGTGGTCTCTGGGTGGCGTTGTGGCGTTTGAGATGGCAGCCCAGTTACAAAGGCAAGGTGATCGAGTTGCTCGACTGATTTTGCTCGACAGCCAAGCACCCGTTCTCAGCAATAAATTTACAGACATTGATGAAGCTAGCGTATTAGCGGATCTATTCAGAGATATGGCTCACTCTGCTGGGAAGAAGCTGCCTGTTTTTCATAACAACATCAAGCAACTCGCTCCAAACGAGCAATTGAATTATTTCTTGGAGCAGGCAAAGATGACTAACCTCATACCTCCTGATCTTGGACTACCGCAGCTTCGCGGTCTTCTGCAAGTGTTTAAGAGTAATATCCAAGCCACATTAAGGTATGTGCCGCAAGTTTATCCGAACCGAATTATCCTCTTGAAGGCAAGCGATAGGGTTTCAAGTGAACTAAATGATCCGACTTTAGGTTGGGATAAACTTTCCAATGAACCCTTAGAGATTCTGAATATTCCAGGCAACCACTACACCATGCTTAGTTTACCTCATGTCCAGATTTTGACAGAACGGTTGAGAAGTTACCTTGCCCAGGTTAACTAACGACGCTTTATCCAGAAGGCTTATCTTGAGTGGGAAAAATCGGCTGGGTCGGCGTTGCGACAGCAAACGACTTTGTTGGCGAAGTTAACGTAAGGATTCAGGTGTGGGGAGCTTGACAAAAGGCTCATGGCTGAACTTCCCCTTTGACAAAGCAGCACAACCTATGCTGGGTGAGGAATTCAGGATTTGGAAAGTCGCTTTTACTGGGTACAAACGAGAGAAACATTCAGTAATTCTATTGCCTTTTGTTGAAGGGGAGTCGGTTGAGTAATTTTCTCAAAGGTAATATCTGTACCCTCTATCCTGGTGTTAATAGTATTGAGGGTAATTGTTCCTAAATCTGCCATCATCGTCGAAAAACTGTGTACAGGGAATTTATCTGATTTCTTCTTTTTGCGAGCTTTCGATAAAGCTTTTTTTGAACGTTTTGCCTGAGTGACTACATTAGAACTAGCCCTTTTGGTAAGTTCTGATTCGACCTCTACAAAAAGCATCGGAGCTAAAGCTTGCTTGATGTGCCATTCAACATAGTAAGCTAGCTGTAGCGGCTTGCAAACAAGAGAGACCGGACTTGCAAACAGAGACATTTTCGGCTCAGATTATTTGCTTGCTAAGAACGCCTCTCGACTCAGATTAACTGCAAATAGACTCAGATTATTTGCAAACAACTTACTCTCCAACTCATTGGACTCAGATTAATTGCAAATAGGCTGTAAGCAAGTGAACGTATGGATTTCAATCCCTATGCAACTCCACACAGAAGGTTCGATTCTCTCGGTTTCGATAGATTTTCTCGACATGTACCGATTCTGGATACAGTCCTGTGTAACGTTTAAAGGCTTCTACTTGAGCTTTTAAATCTCCTGATTCATTAAAGTTATCTCAGCTTATACGATCTAAAAATACATATCCGTCGATATGACTTACGGACAATTTGGCTCCAAATTCCACAGGAGTTCCAGCTTTCCCTCTCACGATTGGACGGATATGGGGTTGGTTTAAACTGACTATGGAAGTCGTCAATTCTCTGGAATTTATTCTCATACATCCATTGCTGTTGGCGGTAAACTTCAGCAACCACCAACAAGCTCTTATATTGTCTGTTGCTCAAAACCTCAAGTGCCTCCCCCGTCTGCATTAGCTGCTCAATGTGGGATAAGTTTCTTTTTATATATTGCAGTTGTTTTTTTATAGCTTTTCTTCTTTCTTTTCTTGAGGGTCTCCGTTTTTTGGCGACTCTCAAGTAATTTTTTCGAGCCAGGTTTCTATAAGTTTTTGGCTTTTGATCTAGTTTAACTTTCAGGGGCTCATATAGAGTGTCTATTAGTTTTTCCGTTGTGACTCTGGCTTGATTTAATAGTCCCAAATCCTGCTGGTGCCCCTATATCCTCAGCAAAATTTTGGGCGTATTCCTCTTCAAATTCATCCCAGGGTATTAGATTAGCCATGATTACCCAACGGTTGTCTTGTGATAATTTTCCCTCAAAGGGTAACTCAAACTTTTCGGGTGAGGTGGGGGTTGAAGCAACTTTTCGGTACATTTTCCCTAGTGGAGGTACAAGGGTTTTGTCGGGTTTTACCAGATTTCCTTGACTCGGAGCGATTCTCTATACGGCTCAAAGCGTTGATAGCTAAAGATTTCGGCTATTTTCAGCCAGCCCTAACTAACCTGGCGGTTGCTATAGTGCCATCAAATTTCACTTGCACAACTGAACCACTCTAGCTCAAATTTTATTTTGGCTACAAGAAGCGGTAATTATAACATAAATTCACGTTTTTGTAACGAATTGCGATCGCAATCATCAAGATCAGGACTTACGCAAAAAACGTTGGAAGTAGTGGTAAGCTTCTCCACATTTAACTTGCATATTTGAGCAGGCAGGGAAGCCCACTCCAAATAGGATAAAGTAATGCAAAATTGTTTAGATTAAGTATGGCTTAACTTAATTCATGAATTACCACTACGGATAGTTAGGGTTTTAAGATGATTTTGCTTAATTGTTCAAAATCATAACCTTTTCTTCTTGCCATAGCAGAAGACAGAAGAACCTCCTAACTGAAGTTTGCCGTACACATGTATGGAGGAAGTTCAGGTCTGAGAAAAGCGATCGCCTCTGGCGCTGTGCTTGACGTGAGCATATGTTGAGCAAAGTCTTTTCTGGCAAAGGCTAGAGAGATTGTTGGACGAAATGCTAGAGATGTCTAATGTGTAGCTATGTGATAACTTGTGTGGCGACTGCGATCAGTTCCATTGAGGAGATTAACCACCTTTTGGTGTTTAAATTTTCCCTGGTTGGAAATTTAAACACTCCTCTTCCTCTGTGTAGGCCTCATTGTGGGCAAATTTTGATTCGACGACAGTTTAATAGAAAAATTTTCTCTAACTCGAAAAATTCAGAAAAGGGATGCTTGAGTCGTCTTAAAGGTGTAGAAAGGCAAAAAGTATGGCGGGCAAATCCTATACGCAGATCATTGTATTGTTCCCAATTCAAAAAAATTTACTTTTTGTCCAAATCACAACCTAAAGAGTAGAAAAATGCATAAATATTCAGACGACTGAACTCGAAATCGATTTCATCAACGCCTATGACCCGATTTGGAGCGACAGGGGCAGCGGAGCTAATCAAGATGTGTCATTCTGGCGTCGGACGCCAGCTGCCGGGTGGAGCCGCGTCGGTCACCATGCCAAAAATGGCTATGGACACCCGACAGAAGAAACTATGGTCGTGAAGGAAAGGATCAGCGGTGCTTTGGCGAGTCCGACCGACTATACCTTGATTTGGAATGATGCCGGCTCCGGAGCTTCCAGTGATGGCTCCGTTTGGCGCCCCGTCTGCCCCCCCGGATACAAGGCATTGGGAGATGTTGTAAGCGGCAGTCACAAGAAGCCAAGCACCGACGAGGTGAAATGCGTCCGAGAAACTGCGCTGTCAGCTGCACTACCCGGTGGATTCATCTGGAATGATGCCGGCTCGGGCGCGAACCGTGATTTCTCAGCCTGGGGCATTCAGAGGCAGGCTGCGGATTCGGAATACACTTACCTGAGTCGCGGGTTGTTTTACGGAGCTGCCTCACATTCCCGCCCCACGGACGCCGAGGTAGGGGTGTTCTGGGCTGTCAAGATCGAGACGAACGACGACATGACAAATGCCCAGCTGATGAGCGAAGATCTGCTTTTTGACTATACGCAGGTCTTTGAAAAGGTATGGGACGACGCTGGCAGTGGTGCCCACAGAGATGTGGGCTTCTTCAAACCCGTTCCGCGTCCCGGATATTACGCCCTAGGGCATTATGCCCATGCGTCGCACGCAATGCCCAACGACGTCGTCATGGTTGTGAAGGAGAAGACGCCGGGAGCTTTGGCTGCACCCTTGAATTACGAGCTCATTTGGACCGATGCAGGATCGGGAGCAAATAGCGATGTGGCGGTCTGGTGGCCGAGTTGTCCAACTGGGTATGTAGCCCTCGGTCTCGTCGTAACCTCTGGTGCCAAGCCGTCGACAGATGCAATTCGATGTGTGCGCTCAGACCTAACCGTCCAGGCTTCGGTAGGGGATGGGATCTGGAACGACAGTGGCTCGGGAGCCAGAGATGATTTTGGCAGCTGGAGTGTCGATGAGCATGGCGCTCCCCAAGGGGAGGCTTACGTCACCCCGGGAACCTTCATCGGACACAAATCTCACAGCAAGCCCAATGCGGCAAGAGTACGCGCGCTCAAATTGGAGTTGCCCTTCATTAAAGCCACCCGAGACCTGCCTGTTCCCCAACTCCATGGGTACGTGTAGCGGCTTGCAAAAACTCCAGTTTTCGGCTCGAATTATTTGCAAATAAAAACTCGCTTCGACTCACATTAGCTGCAAACGGCTTGCAAAAACTCTTTCCGACTCAGATTATTTGCAAAAACTCCCTTGGCTGTTAATCAGACAGGGTTTCAATGCATTTTTATTCACAAGTGTCCAGAAAAAAAGATGGTATTAACTGGACGATTGTTTACTTTTTTCAAGGTTTTAATTGGACGTTATTCGTTCAATTAAAGACAAAACATAGTTTATTTTGGGAAAAAAGAGTATTTGCATTTATTGTGAGCTGATTTGCAGATAATGTGGGTTTGAGATGATTTACTTTTGCAAATAATGTGAGCCAAAAAAGCGAGTTTTTGCGAGCCGAGCCTTTAGTTTTTGCAAGCCACTACAACTACTCAATCAACAGAATTTTACTAACCGCCCTTGGCGCAGAACTTTGCAAGCTCTACCGATGAGATATCGCCCCCCTTATGCCATCCGCCACACTTTCATTACTAATTGCTTGGAGAAAGGCATTGGTGTGCCTCAGGTGGCGATGTGGGTTGGTAATTCTCCTAAAACTATCTGGCAGCATTACGCTGGGGTGATCTGTGTTCAAGATGTTCCCATTTTTGACTAACACCATTAATTTTGTTGGTCGTACGCTACTAAATTTGTTGGTCGATCGCCACCCTCTCCCGGATCTTATTCACTTCGATCGCCATAATCGATCGCCACTTTGAGTGAGAACACCAGCTGAGGGGACTTAGCAGATGTTAAAAACGATCGCCACACGATCGCCACGAGCTAAATTTTGCCCGGATACTACTCTAGTTTTGGGCGAAAAACAAGCCAAAAAAGTTCTTAAGATTTAGCCTCAAAGTCTGATGGTGTGGGGGCTGTAAAAAAAATGGCATCACAAAATGAGGCGGGATTTACCCACCTGAATAGGGGATTTTCAGTCCCCTACTCTCCAAATTGGCTTTTTTCTGGGTTCGACAAAGAGCCCATTCTGAGTACTCGTTAATAACGCTATAGCTGAGTTTATTCTATATCAATACTTCCAGGAGAATGTTAAATATTGTTACGATTTTTGGGGGCGGGATTTTTACCCCATTTTTTAGGGGGAAATGGTTTGGCGATCGACTTTCTTGTTGTTGAAGATATTTGTATACCTAAATTGCTCACCTAGCTACCCAGATTCTTGATACAACTGGGCACTTGACCAGCAGTTTTGGGCTACGCAGTATTATTACTTATTAATACCGTCACAGAGATTTTTATCGCTTTCTGGGGCGCTGTGCTTGAGATAATCTTCCACCCAAGCACATGCATCCTCCATGAGTGGATCAAGAGTGAAATCCTCTAAATTCCACAGTTTGAGTGTTTTATCCCAACTAGCAGAAGCAATAGTCTTGCCGTCGGGGCTAAAGGCGACGCTGCTGACCAAGTTTTCATGCCCGGTGAGGGTTTGTAGCAACTCCCCTTCTCGGTTCCAGAGTTTGACAGTATTATCCCAACTAGCAGAAGCAATAGTCTTGCCATCTCGGCTAAAGGCGACGCTGTTGACCACTTTTTCATGCCCTCTTAAGGTTTGTAGCAACTCCCCTTGGAGGTTCCAGAGTTTGACTGTTTTATCCCTACTTGCAGAAGCAATGGTCTTGCCATCGAAGCTTATGGCGACGCTGTTAACCACTTTTTCATGCCCGATGGGGGTTTTGAGCAACTCCCCTTGGAGGTCCCAGAGTTTGACTTTTTTATCTCTACTTGCAGAAGCAATGGTCTTGCCGTCGGGACTAAAGGCGACGCTGTTGACCCCTTCTTCATGCCCGATGAAGGTTTGTAGCAACTGCCCTTGGAGGTTCCAGAGTTTGACAGTATTATCATCACTTGCAGAAGCAATGGTCTTGCCGTCGGGACTAAAGGCGACGCTGTTGACCCCTTCTTCATGCCCGATGAAGGTTTGTAGCAACTGCCCTTGGAGGTTCCAGAGTTTGACAGTATTATCATCACTTGCAGAAGCAATGGTCTTGCCGTCGGGACTAAAGGCGACGCTGTTGACCCCTTCTTCATGCCCGATGAAGGTTTGTAGCAACTGCCCTTGGAGGTCCCAGAGTTTGACAGTATTATCATCACTTGCAGAAGCAATGGTCTTACCATCGGGGCTAAAGGCGACGCTGTTGACCCCTTCTTCATGCCCGATGAAGGTTTGTAGCAACTGCCCTTGGAGGTTCCAGAGTTTGACAGTATTATCAAAACTGGCAGAAGCAATGGTCTTGCCGTCGGGACTAAAGGCGACGCTTGTGACCCCTTCTTCATGCCCGATGAGGGTTTGTTGCAACTGCCCTTGGAGATCCCAGAGTTTGACTGTTTTATCCCCACTTGCAGAAGCAATGGTCTTGCCATCGGGGCTGAAGGCAACGCTGTTGACCACTTTTTCATGCCCTCTTAAGGTTTGTAGCAACTCCCCTTGGAGGTCCCAGAGTTTGACTGTTTTATCTCTACTTGCAGTGGCAATGGTCTTGCCATCGGGGCTAAAGGCGACGCTGTTGACCTTTTCTTTATCCCCGATGAGGGTTTTGAGAAATTTCCCTTGTCGGTCCCAGAATTTGAGTGTTTTATCGCTACTGGCAGTGGCAATGGTCTTGCCGTCGGGACTAAAGGCGACGCTTGTGACCCCTTCTTTATGCCCGATGAGGGTTTTGAGCAACTTCCCTTGGAGGTCCCAGAGTTTGACTGTTTTATCCCAACTTGCAGTGGCAATGGTCTTGCCGTCGGGACTAAAGGCAACGCTTGTGACCCCTTCTTTATGCCCGATGAGGGTTTGTTGCAACTGCCCTTGGAGGTCCCAGAGTTTGACTGTTTTATCCCAACTTGCAGTGGCAATGGTCTTGTCGTCGGGACTAAAGGCGACGCTTGTGACCTTATCTTCATGCTCGATGAAGATTTGTAGCAACTTCCCTTGGAGGTTCCAAAGTTTGACAGTATTATCCCTACTAGCAGAAGCAATGGTCTTGCCATCGAAGCTTATGGCGACGCTTGTGACCTTATCTTCATGCTCAATTAACCGATTGCGATCTCTAAATCCTGTTCTATAAACTTTAGCCTGCAAAACGCTCAAAATTGGCTCTTTAAGTTCTGGTTTGACTGTATTCACATTGTTCTTCAGTAGCCCTCCTGCCCTAATGCTTTCAACTACAGCGTCCAACTCCTGATTAGACTTAGCCAGTACCAAAGAAAATCGATTCAAAGCACTGATTTGACCTTCAGTGACTTTTTTGGCTTTTTCCCGCAGACTGAAAGCAAATATGCTAACGCCAACAGAAGCCACTAATAACATACTGACAGCAACAAGACTTTTTTTCTGTTGTGCTAGTCTTGCTTGAGCTTCTTTGGTGCGTTCCTCCTGCAAACGCAACATTTCAGACTGTCGGCGTTTTTCTTCTTCTTGAGCTGCTTCAATTGCCTTTTGACTTACCTCAATAAACTCCTTCTGCAAGAGATTAGCCGCAGGTTGTTTCTGTTGTTGCTCAGTTTTGTGTAACCAGTTTTGAGCAATTAAAAATTCACCGCCCCGTAACAGCAAATCAGCACTTTTACCTTTTTGCTCCCACTCCAATGCCCTCTGCAACCATTTAGTATGACTGTGGACGTGTGTTCTGTCTGTATCTATGGTTCTCACCAATTGATTAAAATTAGCATTAAAATCTCTGTTATGCTCATTAAAATCAATCCACTGCACTTTCGCTAATTGAGGATGTAAATCAGCTGTGTTTACCTGCCGATGCAGCACCGTCACCAAGCGTTTATTTAAGCTAGCTGCATACTCTACTTCATCGGCGCAATAGGGCGAATTCACAGAGCGAGGTGAGAGAATAAAGAGAAAGTTATTAGAGGCTTTAATACCTTGATAAATCTCCTGCTGAAAGTCACTACTCCCCAAGGCAATGCTTTCTTGGTCAAACCAAGTTGTCTTACCTTGAAGTTGTAATTCCTCATTGAGTTTTCTTGCCAAGTCCGAATCAGCACGGGAATAAGAAATAAACACATCCACCGACTCTAAGGGCGGTTGCCGCAGACTTTGAGTAATAAATTCTTCCTGTAAGCTTGTGGGTGGATGCTGTCTCCTTTTCTTGGCTACCTTCAACCAAGTTTCAGCACTGCGCAGGTTATATCCTCGCAGCAGAATACAAGGATTCTCGTTCTGCCGCTTCCACTTCCAGGCTTTAGTTAACAGTATTTTATGCTCGCTGTAGTAAGCCTGTTCCTGATTTATAATCCTCAACAACTGACTTTCATTGAGTCGATAATCCTCTTCTTTTGCATTATCAGTGAGGTCAATATACTGTAACTCTCGCAACACCTCCGGAATCAACTTCGGTTCAGTTTCGTACACTAACACCGGAATAATCCGCTTGTTTAACGAGACAGCTAAATCCAATTCTTGCTGAGTGTAACTTGAGTTAACTGAATTCGGCGAAAGTAGATAAACTAAATTATCAGTTTGTTCAATTCCTCGCTTAATCGCTTCAGAAAAATCTTCCCCGGTTTGAATATCTGTCCTACTCGTCCAAACCGTAATACTTTCTCGCCTCAAACTATTACGAACCTTCTCCATTATCGCCCGATTCTCATCGGCATAAGAAATCAACACTTCAGTCATCAAGTTATTGGCATTCTTGATACTTTCAGTAATGTACTCGCAGTGCAAATCTGTAGGAACACAAGGTGTTTGTTCGTCTTTAAACCGTATCTTCAGCCAAGTTTGAGCCTGTTGTCTTTCTTCTCCAATTAGTAGATTGCTCGTTTGTTTTTTATTCCGTTCCCATTCTGTGGCTTTAACTAAAAAATGAGTATGCTGTTCCACGTAATCGCGATGACAACCTAATAACTCAATTAAGTCAGAAAGTGACTGCTCAAAATTATCTATTTCCTCTCGAAAATACACCCAGTTGATCTTGCTAATCGTCGGGTGCATATTCTTAAACACCGTATGTTTACCTTTGGCTTTGTACTCTTGCCAAGCTTCCTCTGTACCTTGAGGAAATCTCCCCTGCCAGGTTTCTTGATTAATTGCTTCTACATGTAATAAAGGAATGATTCGTTTTTTGAACTTAATTGCTAATTCAATTTCTTTGAGGCAGTAAGCAGAATTAACCGAATGTGGTGCAATTATAAACACAAAGTTATGGGATTTTTCGATGCCGTCATCTATTTGATTCTGAAAATCCACTCCTAGAGGAATATCATTTTGGTCAAACCAGATTTTTAAGCCAGCTTCGAGTAAGCGACTATGAAGTTTTCTCGCAAAGGCTTTACTATCTGCTCTTCCGTAGGAGATAAAGGCATCAAATAAATTTGGCATCAGTTCTTATATCCAGCATCCCTGACCAATTTTGTGCATTTTGCTGCACTGAGGTAGATTCAACTTCCTCAAGAAGTTGACTCCTAACTATTGCACTGTCACTTTTGTGTTACTCATAGAAGTAAGTTATTAAACTTTTAAGCCGTCCACTGGTGATCAACCTTGGTGTGGGCGGCTTTCAATTTACTCTCATTATGCCAGTTCAGCAACAATACTGGAAGCCCTATCACCACAGCCGAGAATAACTTGTAGAGTAAAAAAAAGGCACAAGAGCGATCGCATATAGAGCAAAGTGCTTTCTGGTAAGGGTTAGAGAGATTGTTGGACGAAATGCTAGGAAATATCGGTGTTTTTCCAGTCGGTATAAACCTGGAGGAAAGAAAGTTACCCACTCTCACTGGGGTAGTAAGCTAGTGTCCTAACAGCTGTGGCGACTGCTATATCCCTCTTTCAAGAAACACTTGCTGTAAGCCTTATGTAGCAAGTGTTGGAGAGGATGGGGCTAATTGTTGAACCACAGGTGTTGGAACCAGTTGAAAACCAAGATTACGTGCTTTCTTCTCTAGTTTGTTCAGTATCAACTCCTGATATTTCTTCTCATAGTAGTCCATGCCAGGATCACAATATTGCCCCTGAGTTGTCCACATGGGGTAGAACATATAGCGCTGCGCGCTGGTGTGTTTACAAATACTGAAAGGCTGCATCCGCCGCTTTGTGGACATCAAAATTATACTTAGGCAACTCTTTTCTAATCGCTGTTTTGACTTTGTGCCACCAGTGTTCAA
>JAAHHJ010000044.1 GCA_010692425.1 Symploca sp. SIO3C6
TTGAACACTGGTGGCACAAAGTCAAAACAGCGATTAGAAAAGAGTTGCCTAAGTATAATTTTGATGTCCACAAAGCGGCGGATGCAGCCTTTCAGTATTTGTAAACACACCAGCGCGCAGCGCTATAGCTGATATACAGATTGCCCCGGGAGATATCTTCAAATTCATTATCCCCGGCAATGGCGGTATCTTGCGCAATAAGGCTGGTACCATTAAGTTACGTACACCTGAGGGTGTCATTGCCCAGAACTGCCAATACACGACCGAACAGGGACGGCAAGAAGGCATAGCTATTCTTTTCTAGGAATCAATTTCAGCTAGTTCCAACCATCGCTCCGTGGCTGTATCAATCGCCTGGGTCAAAGTCTCCAACTTCTTATAAAGTTCTTGCACCTCAGAAACTTTCTGGGGAGGAGAGTTGTAAAGAACTTGTTCTGCTTGAGTTTTCTCTGCTTCTAGCTGAGCAATCTTACCTTCAAGCTCTTCAAACTCACGCTTTTCCCAGTTAGAAAGTCGGCGAGACTTACCATTAGCAGATGATTTTTGTGATTTCTCAACTTTAGCTGATTCTACCTTTTTATGCTCAGAATTAGTACTCTGTTGCTCAGCCTCTTGGGCTTTTTTATAGTCTAGATAGACTGAATAATTGCCGGGATACTGGCACAGTTTACCCTCCGACTCAAAGGCAAATATTTTTTTAACACTGCGGTCTAAAAAGTAGCGATCGTGGGAAACTGTAATTACGCAGCCATTGAAATCTTGCAGATATTCTTCCAGTACTGCTAGCGTCTGCACATCGAGATCATTAGTAGGCTCATCGAGAATAAGTACATTGGGGGCGCTCATTAATACTTGTAATAAAAATAAGCGACGCTTTTCACCACCTGAAAGTTTGTGAATCGGTGCATATTGTTGAGCAGGAGGGAATAAGAAGCGCTCCAACATTTGCGAAGCAGTAATCAAAGTTCCGTCCGCAGTTTTAACATATTCTGCAACTTCTTTGAGATAGTCAATTACTCGTTGATTTTCATTAATTGCCTCTAACAAATTATCTGAGTGCTGGTCAAAATAGCCAATATGAATAGTTGTGCCGATTTCCACACGACCAGAATCTGGTTGAGTGCGCCCAGTGATAATATCCATTAAAGTAGATTTGCCTACACCATTGCTGCCGATAATTCCCACACGGTCATCGTTACTGAATTCGTAGGTAAAATCTTTAATTAGAACGCGCTCACCATACCCCTTATATACATTCTCTAACTCAATTACCTTCTTGCCAATCCGACGACCAGGGGTAGAAATCTCAACCTTCCCTTGAACTTCTTTAAACTCTTTCGCCTGTAAATCTCCAATGCGGTCAATTCTAGCTCTTTGCTTAGTTGAACGAGCCTTTGGGCCTTGCTTGAGCCATTCCAATTCGCGACGTAAAACTCCTTGGTGTTTGCGAATAGAACTCGCTACCGCTTCTTCAGCTAAAGCTTTTTTCTCTAGATAATAAGAATAGTTACCAGAATAGGTATAAAGGTCGCCCCTGTCAATTTCTAAAATCCGATTAGTAACGTTGTTGAGAAAATAGCGGTCGTGAGTAATTAATAAAATTGCCCCTCGATAACTATTAAGATAACTCTGCAACCACTCTACCGACATCGCATCGAGATGGTTTGTTGGCTCATCCATCAGCAATACATCTGGATCTGATAGCAAAGCAGCAGCTAAGGCAATACGCTTACGATAACCACCAGATAAATTAGCAATAGGAGCATCAAAATCTTCAATACCTAACTTGCTTAAAACTATTTTGGCTTTTGTTTCCAATTCCCAAGCACCTAAAGCTTCTATCTTCTGCGTTACCTGGGAAAAACGAGCCATGAGTTGACTATCTTCTGGATGTTGAGCCAATTTGTGCGAGAGTTGCTCATAGTTACTAATTAGCTGCATCTGTTCACCACTGTCAGCAAACACCTGTTCCAAAACTGTACGATTTTCATCTAAGTCTGGCTGTTGAGGCAAGTAAACAATCCTGACTCCAGGATTGACTAGGATTTTGCCGCCATCAATTGGTTCTATACCAGCAATCATCTTCAATAACGTTGATTTGCCAGAACCATTGGTGCCGATTAAACCAACTTTATCAGTGGCATCTAGGCTAAAGCTAGCCTCTTTAAGGATTTCCTTGATGCCGAAATCTTTTTTGACCGATTGCAGGGTGAAAATACTCATTCAGTTTCTGGAAACAGTCCCTCATACAGCACGTTAGCATTAACAAGTAATAAGTAACAAGTAATAAGTAATAAGTAATAAATTAAGCCTAGTATCCACTTATTTCTTGCAGCGCTTTGCACTTTGATGAGGTAGCTCTTCACCCCTGTCTGGGAGCCTTAGACTTCAAAGCGATAAATTTTGTACTTTATTGAGATGAAAACTTTTGTGTTACTTGCTATTATGTAGATTTGCTGATGCTTGTTCCCTTTTAAGTCAAAGCACCACTGCAACTAGAACCACAACCAGCTGTACAACCATAGCAATAGAATGCTGTGTGAACCTCGTTAATTATGTCTAAACTTCCAGCTTCTAAAAGCTTATTAACCGTCAACTTTTCCCCAGTAACAGATCTAGCGGCAACATTTTCCATTTGGTTAAAGTCACAATCATAAACATTACCCAGATAATCAATCGAGAGTTGCTCACGACACATTAAATTTTCTACTGTTCCAGCATTGAAGTTAGTCTCCAAAAATTTTAAATAGGGAGTATAAAGTTTAGTTTTCTGCAAATAAAACTTAGTTCTGCCAACTGGTAAATTGGTAATTGTAAATAACTGATTGAACTCAATATCAAAATGTTCTTTAAGAAACTGTTTATAATCCTGTTCTAATTTAGTTTGCTGAGGAGTCAAAGAAAAACTTTCAGCAATTGGTAGCGGTGGATTGTAGACCAAATCAATAATTAAATCAGGGTCGCTTCCATAGCCCAATTGATTGAGCCATTGAATTGCACCTATTGAGTCATTATAAACACCTTTACCCCGCATTTTATCCACATTATCTTCTAGATAGCAAGGCAGAGATGCCACAACCCTCAACTGATACTTAGCAAAATATTCTGGAAGATACTCAAATCCAGGTTCAAAATAAATCGTTAAATTTGAGCGGACAATCACTTCCTTACCAGTTGCTCGTGCAGCTTCCACCAACCGATTAAATCCATAGTTCATCTCCGGTGCACCACCAGTTAGATCAACAATATTAATTTGAGGAAACTGATAAATTAGTTCAATTAACTGGTCACAAATTTCTGGAGAAAGCTCTTCTGTTCTTTTTGGTCCAGCCTCTACATGACAATGACTACAAGCCAGATTGCAACGCTTACCAAGATTAATTTGTAAAATCTTGATCTTACCTTTAACTAAAGGAGCATTTATTTTTTTATTAAAAGGTATAATTTCTGCATCTGCATTCCTTTCTATTAATTCTTGCTGAACCATGATTTATCCTTACTAAAAAACGCCAATTAATATCAAATAACCTAAATATTTACTACAAAAACTTCTAAGTAATAAGTCTTAAACAAAAAGCAACAAGTATTGTTTTTATTACTTATTACTTATTACTTATTACTTATTACTTATTACTTATTACTTATTACTTATTACTTAAAAGTCGTCACCCTGTAGTACCTTTTCCCTGTTGCCCTTAGGTAGTATAGAAATCCCTAACAACAACCGCTACCTGTATAGTGCCAAGTTGAATCAGTAATTATGATTTCTTCAGGATTTGAAGTTGCCAGCTTCGCCGCTGTCTTATCACAGATTGCTGCTGGCACACCCCGCAAGAGAATATGTCCAGCCTTGTCATCAAAAAATTCCTCTGCACCCGTGTAAATTGCACTCTTGCCAGTAAAAACACAAGGCCCATCTTCCGGAATAACAACCTTGAAAGAGACAGAATCAAGACTTTCTAAAAGTAGTGGCTGATCTAGGTTGTAATTGTGACAATCAAGAAGTCGGTAAGGACGCCGCGCCCTAATTTCCACCTGACCCAAGCCAGAAACTACCAGGTGCTTGATATACTCCTCATAGGTGAGTGCGCCTGATAGGCACATTGCCCGCAATCTTTGATCTTGCTTCAGATGGGATGGAATGGGACGAGTGGCAATGGGATCGCTCATCAGCAAACGTCCACCAGGCTTGAGAACCCGGTAAGCTTCCTGAAGTGCCTTAGTTAGATCAGCTGGTTCAAAGATATTAAACAGACAATTCTGGGCGACGACATCCACAGAGGCATCTGGTACCGGCAGGGCAAAGGCATCTCCCTCACGGATTTCTACAAAATTAGGATTAAACCAGGTATTTTCTTCAGCAGCAAGCACTAGGTTACGGCTAGCAGCTTCACGCATAGCCTTTACAGGATCAACAGCAATTACACCCCCTCTATGCCGGGAGAAATAGGCAAACTGCAAAGCTTCTAAGCCGCCACCGACGCCGACATAAAGTACAGTTGGCTCATTGGTAAGTTCAGCTGAATGAACTGTAGTACCACAACCGTAGTTCATTTCCTGCATTTTGTTGGGAATTTTAAGTCCTGGCAGTTGTAGGGGACTGCTTTGGACACAACATAAACCAACTTGAGGGGTTTGTGCTACTTCAGAGTAGAATTCTGCGGTCGTTTCAAGATAGCTCATCTCAATCCTTTACTTACCAAGGGTTTTAACAGTACTACAAAGCAGGGGGTGAATGCTAGCCTAGGGACATCAATCAATTCTGAAGATAAGCTTCTCTACTGAAGTGAGAATTTCTGTTGCCGATTCTAATGGCACACTCTTTTCAGAATTTCTGAGCTGCAAGCAACCTAACGCGATCGCGTTAGGTTAAGCTAGATTCACTACCTTACCTGAAATCTAATTTAACTGTTACCAAATGAGTTTTTCCTGAGAAGGAGCTTGATTCACACTGAAAGTTTTTGATTGATTAAAGGTGGAATCTAAGCAAAGCTAAAAATAGGAATTAGAACAAATATAACTATCTGTAGTTCTAGCGGGAAACTAGTACACCAAAAAGCTTAAATTCTAACTAAGAGATTCCACTAAAGTTTCTACCCGTTCCTTAACTTCATTTCGTACTCGGCGAAAGGTTTCTATAGGTTGATCTGCAGGATCATCCAACTGCCAGTCTTGAAAAACCTCTCGTAGCACCCAAGCTTCGGGTAAATTGACGCCACAGCCACATAAGGAGATTACGGCATCATAGTCTTGGGGCTGAAAATCACCTAAGGCTTTAGAGGTTTGGTCACTAATATCAATGCCAATCTCTGACATCACCTCCACTGCTGTAGGATTGACTTGAGAAGCCTCTAGTCCTGAACTAGTGACAGCAATTTTGCCTGCTCCTAAGGTACGAGCCAATCCTTCTGCCATCTGAGAGCGGCAAGAGTTTTTCTTGCAAACAAACATTACTTGTTTCATAACTCGATTGTTATCGGTTGCTCTTAAAATCATCTCCCCCTCCCTCCATCTCCCCTCCCCCCATCTCCCCCTCTACCTAGAGATGTAAATTAACGTGGATTAATTAAAGGGAGTGATGCAACGAGGATCACGCAGCGTCGCCTTTTCTGGCTCTCTGGGAAACCACATCGCTGTGCGCTTGCAAAATTCCACTAACATCAACATTACTGGTACTTCGATTAAGACACCGACAACCGTCGCTAGTGCTGCACCAGAATTTAAACCAAATAACATTACTGCTGTGGCAATCGCTACCTCAAAATGATTGCTAGCTCCAATTAAAGCTGCAGGTGCAGCATCTTCATAGGACATATTCAGCTTTAAGGCAGCAACATAACCAATTAGAAAAATAAAATTGGTTTGAAGAAACAGTGGTACAGCAATCAGTAAAATATGCAGTGGATTTTGAACTATTAAGTCTCCTTTGAAGGCGAATAGCAGTACTAAGGTAATCAAAAGTGCTGCCATGGCAATCGGGCTGAGATACTTGAGAAATTGGCGCTCAAACCACTGTTTCCCTTTGTTTTTAAAAATCCAGTGGCGACTGTACATGCCTGCCACTAGGGGCAAGCCTACGTAAATCAGTACCGATAAGACTATTGTTTGCCAGGGTACAGTTAAATCATTCGCTGCCAGCAACCATCTCCCTAAAGGGGCATATAGCAACAGCATCGTCAGTGAGTTCACTGCCACCATCACTAAGGTATGCCCTTGATTGCTGTAGGAGAGATAACCCCACATCAATACCATCGCCGTACAAGGTGCAATTCCCAGTAAAATTGCACCAGCGATATAGGAAGAAGCTAGTGATACTTCACTACCGCGAATCAACTCTGTGCCTTCCAGCAGTGGCAAAAACAGCCAACCTAGAAAAAACTGGGCTAACACTACCATGGTAAAGGGTTTGATTAACCAGTTAATTACCAGAGTAAGAATCACTGGTTTAGGCGCACGGACTGCTTTAGCTGCCTGGGTGAAGTCAATTTTCACCATGATCGGATACATCATGAAAAACAGGCAGATAGCAATGGGAATTGACACCTGATAAATGCTCATGGCATCGAGAGCAACTGCCACACTGGGAAATTGTCTGCCGATGGCGATGCCTGCCAGAATGCACAGAAATACCCAGAGAGTGAGATATTTTTCAAAAGAATTCAGGCTACCACCAGCCTTTGGTACTGAGGCAGTTGTTTGAGGGTTATTCATATTCTTCCATAGACCCTATCCCTGTTGTTTGAACAGGAGGTTCATTTCCCAATAAAGTCGTTTATTTGATTATTTCAAATAATATTGATTTGTCAATACCCGACAGGAATATATTTAGGAAATGATGACTTTAAGCACCTAGATATATCTAGTCAGGAGTTACAGGAACGAGATGGAAGAATTTGGCTAAAGCGGCGATAATCAGCTATATACTGCTCCAAAACTACGAATTGGGAGAGATTTAAGCTGTAGTAAATCCAACGACCTTCTTGGCGCGTACGCACCAATTCAGCTTGCTTTAAGTTTTTTAAATGAAATGACAATTTGGACTGAGTTACCTTTAAGCGTTCACATAATTCGCAGACGCAAAGCTCTTGAGAGCGGAGTAACTCTAGGACTTGAATCCTTAACGGATCAGATAAGGCATGGAAGCCAGAAACGAGTTTTGCAGGAGTTGCAGCAGTTACTATTCCCATCAAACTTTATTGAAAGCTACTCTATAATTTCACCTAATTTATCCTAAAAAATCACTTAATTCTGAGTGTTAATTAACCAAATCTTGAATTAACTGTTATTAGACAAGCTGTCAAATTAAAGCTCAAGACTTTATAAAACAAGGATCTTAGCCAGTACTAGCAGCTGATCAGGGAGATCATTTGATTACATTATTTTTATCTATTATTTTTGTTGATGCTACTAGCACTATGAAGTCAAGATTTGGAATCCTGGATGATACTTTTTTCCTGATTACTCTAGTTAAGATGGAATTTGAGATGCAATCTGTAGCAATTGGTACTACTGATTAGGACAAAAAGTGAAACAAGACTTTGAGCAAAATTTTTCTAACTCACAACAACCCTGCGTGCTGGTTTGCCAGTATAGATCTTGTCTAGCAGCTGGTTCAGCGGAGGTACTTGCAGCTTTTAAGGAAGCTGATTTAGGGTACTTTAAGGTAACTGGTGCAGACTGCCAAGGACAATGTAGCTCTGGTCCCACCGTGCGGATTGTGCCAGAAGAGACTTGGTACTGTCGAGTTAAACTAAGTGATGTACCAGTAATAGTAGAAGAACATCTCCAAGGAGGTAAGCGAGTAGAAGCCAAGCTCCACCCCCGCATTCACATGCGTTTCAACTTTTGAGTTCCTACCAAGGAGCATTTATACCTTTTGGTCTGCTAGCAGAACACTAGCACTACAGGTGGCGTTAATTATCAAAATTAAATTTATCTGTAGTGTGGAGATCCTCCCAGCGAGGGTCTTTGCCTAATTCGCGCCAAGTTACCTTCTAACAGAGAACTTTCTCTAATCTGATCCTACCCTCCAAATGAGTAAATTGATTCTTTAATTGTAACTTATGTTTGTAACTTAGCATCAGTCCCGCAAGACATAGCCAACACCCCGCACAGTTTGTACAAGACGTTTTTCTTTGTTTGCTTCTAGCTTCAACCGCAAATAGCGAACGTAAACTTCAATGATATTGGAGTCACCCATAAAATCGTAACCCCAGACGCGCTCTAGGATTTGGTCACGGGTGAGAACCTGTCGTGGATGGGCGAGGAGGTATTCTAGTAGATCAAATTCCTTGGCAGTCAGTTCAATGAGGCGATTGCCTCGGTAAACTTCACGGGTGCGATGATTTAAACTCAAGTCCTCAAATTGCAAGATTTCACTTTCCTGTTCCTGAGAGCGTCGTAGCTGTACCCTTACTCTAGCTAATAACTCTTCGACACTGAAGGGTTTGACCACATAATCATCGGCACCAGCATCTAAACCGGCAACGCGATCGCTTACTTCATCTTTGGCAGTTAATAATATAATTGGGACTTGATCTCCAGTAGAGCGGAGACGCCTACAAATTTCTGGTCCAGATATTCCTGGCAGCATCCAGTCGAGAATTACCAAATCTGGTTGCGACTCCCGCACTGCTGCTAATCCTGCAAAGCCATCAGGAGCAATAGTAACCTGATAGCCTTCATACTTGAGTTCCAGTTCAATGAACTGTGCTAGTTTAGCTTCATCTTCTACGACTAAGATTTTTTGAGCCATCTAAAACTCCGCGAGGGTACTGCGACCATAATATGCAGATTTGGTTGTAGGGGAATCGCGGCCAGGGTGTAGCACCTAGACAACTGAAGATCTGGGGTTTTACAAGGAAATGCATCTGTTAACTGATGTTGCCTCTTGTATGTAAAATCTTCTTCGATAGTTGTGAGCATCGCTTGTCGCCAGGCTTGAGCTAAGTCTTGTATTTGCTCTCGCTGAAGATGGAATTCTTTGATCAACTATGCTGTCTGAGCCTCTAGCCTTGACTACAGGAAGACAATCACGCTAGGAACACCAGCGGCAATAAAAAAAGTGATAAAAAGATAATATCCTCCTCATATGTCTATTTGCTATAGTGTCAATATAGTAGATATTGCTGCCAATTATTTATACCCAATGACCTCCTATTCTTTTGATCACTTCTGTGATCTAACAATAGATTCTAACGTTGTTGAAGCTAATACTAAATTTGCTTTTAAGCTCTTCCAGAAAATTCTCAAGCAGGAAGGAGAAAAGAACGTTTTTGTCTCCCCTATCAGTGTGGCAATTGCTCTGATTATGACTTATAACGGGGCCAGTGGTGACACTCAACAGGCAATGGCAAAGACTCTAGAATTGCAAGGCATAAGTCTAGAAAAAGTCAATGAAGCCAATGCTTCCTTAGTAAGGAGCTTAGAAAATGCTGACTCTGATGTCAAGCTCTCAGTTTCTAACTCTCTTTGGGCAAGACAAGGCATCGATTTCTATCCAGAGTTCATTCAAACCAACCAACAGTTTTATGATGCCAAGATTCAAGTTATTGACTTCGATAATCCTCATTCCCCTAAGGTAATCAACAGTTGGGTTAAAAAACATACTCAGGGTAAAATAGAAAAAATTATTGACAACACTGAAATAGATGGTATCCTTCTCTTACTTAACGCTATTTATTTCAAAGGTAATTGGACAGAGAAGTTTGATCATAATTTAACAGTTAAGCTACCATTCTATCTATTGAATGGTACTACCAAATATCACCCACTGATGTCTGGGAGCGGTAGTTATAACTACTATGAGAATGAAATTTTTCAAGCTGTAAGTTTACCTTATGGGGAGGAAAGACTTAGTTTTTATATTTTCTTACCTCGTAAAAGCACTACTCTTGAATCTTTTCAACAGCAGCTAAGTATGAAAAACTGGCAAAAATGGATCAAGGAGTTTAAGTTAAGGGATGGGACAATTAAACTACCTCGCTTTAAATTAGAATATGAGCTTCAACTCAAGGATGTTCTAAGTAATTTGGGCATGGCAGTAGCTTTCACTAAGCAAGCAGATTTTGCTAATATGACCCCTATTTCTACTAATTCTAATCCAGTAGTTATCAAGGAAGTCAAGCACAAAACTTTCATAGAAGTTAACGAAGAGGGAACTGAAGCTGCAGCGGTGACTGAAGTATTTGACATTACCATAGGTGGTTTTATTCCCTTTGAGGAACCATTCCAGATGGTAGTTGATCGTCCTTTCTACTGTGGGATTGGGGATAATCAAACGGGAACGGTTCTATTTATGGGTCAGGTTGTAGAACCAATGTAAGCTTGTGGATCACTTATTTGCAAGAATCAATTGGTGGCATACTTGCTGGACTCTGAAATTGAGGCTTTATGTGTTACTAGGGGCGTACCGCCTTACGCCCCTACTTTGAATTGGTAGATTTTAACTAACGGTAGCTAGCCCTATCAGGAATGAGGACAACCATCTATATTCCCGCTAATTACCTTGTTTCTGCACTAACTTCAGCAAGTAATTCCTCAACTGGTTGAGAACTATCCGCCTTATGAGTATCGATACCGTAATCATAAGGGTCTGCCCATAAAATCGGCTCCTCATCAAAGTTCTCAATCGCTGGAGGAGAGGTAGTCTGCCACTCTAAGCTTAAGGCTTTCCAGGGATTTTTACCCGCTTTTTCTCCCCAATTGATACTCCAAATCATGTTAATCACAAAGGGGATAGTGGAAACCGCCGTCAGATAGGCCCCCACTGTACAGAGGATATTGAGGTCTTGGAATTGTGGGTCATACATGGCAATGCGGCGATTCATACCAATCAAACCCAACTGGTGCATGGGCATGAAAGTCAGGTTCATACCAATGAAAGTTAGGGCAAAGTGAATTCTGCCCCAAGTTTCATTAACCATGCGCCCAGTCATCTTGGGGAACCAGTGGTAAACTGCTGCATATAGACCTAAAACTGCTCCTCCAAACAGAACATAGTGGAAGTGGGCAACGATAAAGTAGGTATCGTGGACGTGAATATCAAAGGGAACCGACGCCACCATCACACCACTTAAACCACCGATTAAGAAGGAAGAAATAAAACCCATGCCGAAAAGCATGGAACTGTTGAGACTGATTTTACCGCCCCAAATCGTGGCACACCAGCCAAATACTTTAATGCCCGTGGGTACAGCGATTAGCATTGTGGCTGCCATGAAAAATATCCGCAACCAGCCAGGGGTACCACTGGTAAACATGTGGTGTACCCAGACAATTAGGCCCAAAAAGGCAATCAATAAACTAGAATAAGCGATCGCACGATAACCAAAAATTGGTTTGCGGGCATGTACTGGCAATACTTCCGAAATCAGCCCAAAGAAGGGCAGAACCATGATATAAACTGCTGGGTGGGAGTAAAACCAGAACAGGTGTTGATAGACAATTGGGTCCCCTCCGCCAGTAGCGCGAAAAAAGCTTGTCCCAGCAATCAAGTCAAAAGCTAAGAGTACTGCACCACCAGCCAAAACGGAGGTAGAACTAATAACTAGGGCAGAAACCGCCAGCATTGACCAGCAAAATAGCGGCATCTGGTGTAGATTCATGCTGGGTATGCGCATCTTCAAGATTGTAGTAACAAAGTTAATTGCCCCTAGAATTGAAGATGTCCCAATCAGTAGAATACTCAAAATCCACAGTAGCTGGCCGTTATGAGAACTGATTAAGCTTAAGGGAGGATAAGAAGTCCAACCAGCTTCTGGAGCACCGACGAAAAATGCAGCTAGGAGTAACAAGCCCCCTGGAGGTAACATCCAAAAGGCAACGGCATTGAGTTTAGGAAATGCCATATCCTTGGCACCAATCATCAACGGGATTAGGTAGTTAGCGAAGGCAGCACCAGCCGGAATAATCCACAGGAAGATCATAATCGTCCCGTGCATGGTCATCATGCGATTGTACATCAGAGGACTGACGAAATCTGGATCAGGCGTTGCTAACTCTGTACGAACCCCCTCAGCGAGTGCGCCGCCGATGAAGCTGAAGAAAAAGGATGTAACTAGGTATTGAATCCCAATTACTTTGTGGTCAGTGTTGAAGGTAAAGTAATCTTGCCAACGCCTAACATGTTCTTGTTGATGAACTGGATCTGCGTCCTTGTGGGCTTTGGTTTGTTCTTGTTGCATCGCCATAAGATTTTATCTTGACCAGTGGATTGGCTGTTGATTGTTCATAGTTCATAGCTCATGGTTCATTGCTCATAGCTCATAGCTCATGGTTCATTGCCATCAACTAATGGACAAATCAACGCTTGACTTTCCTGGAAATTTGTTTATTGACAAGTTAAAAATTTTGAAGACTGGCTGAGTACCTTCAAGATTGGTTACAAGATCTAGGTTAAATGTATCCAATTTACTTGACAAATCTACAATACTAAATATTGTCAAATTTGATATCCAAGTCTCTCCCTTCGGGAGTACTTAATTAGGGCTATAACCCATATATAGTAAAGGACAGCAGCGTTTTGTCTTCGCGCTACTGCCCCCAGATTTTTTAAGATTTAGTTTATTTTTGCCTACTCTCTGAAGCCAAGTTTCTGAATCCAGTCACCAAAAAAAATTGAACCTAAGTTCTATATAAAAGCGATGAGAGCTGCCTGGGAATAGCTAAGAGTCTTGATTTAACAATTTAACTGTCTTGATTTAACAATTTAACTATTGACTGGCGACTCAAGTTGGTTTAAGTTCAAGACCAAGATTGCATTCTTTAAGACATCGCAGTCGCTCTGTGTAAACTAGAATACAATTTAGAATCATCATGCTAGCAAATACCAATATTGAATCAACCGGACTTAACCTAGAAAAAGCCTATCGAAAGGTAATGAAGGCTGTCATTGTCCTCTTCAGTGTTACATTTGTTCTACTTGTTTTTCCGTGGCTAACTTCCACAGCATCTGCAGGACCAGGTGGAACGTCAGTAAAAGGATGGGTAACACGATTTGATGTCGTTGATGTAAAGAAATCTGTGGCTTGGTACGAGGATGTACTTGGCATGAAGCTTAGTCTTGATGCCTTACCTTATTATGGGCAAGTTTCCTATCCAGAATACCCTGATACGCAAATTGGACTCAATAGTAATGCTTCTCCTGCATCGGGAAAAGCGACAGCTACAATCGTTGTCAATGATATTAATGTAGCCCGAGATAGCATCGTCTCTGCAGGTGTTGATGTTGAACCAATTTGCTCTGCTGGTCCAGATGTAGTGCTTGCCTTCTTTTGCGATCCTGATGGCAATAATTTGGCTCTTCGTCAGGACGGTATTACTATTACACCACCTCTGCCATACTGTGGAGCCCCTAAATGCAATAATTGCGCTTCCTAACTGAAAAAAGATTGTTAATGCCTAAGTCCTAAAAGTGAATAGGGAATAGACAATTTTTATTAATTTCCTTCCCTATTCCTTGCTAGCAAATGTCTAATAGAGCAAATACACTAGCGTGAACAGAACAATCCAGATTACGTCAACAAAGTGCCAGTAAATCTCGGCTGCTTCTACACCAAAGTGCTTCTCGGCAGAGTAATGACCTGGTTGGCGAGAGCGCCACAGTACTGATAAAATTAGACCCAAACCACAGGCAACGTGTAAACCGTGGAAACCAGTTAGGACATAAAAATAACTGGCAAATAGGTTAGCAGTTAAACCAAATTCCGCATGGCTGTACTCATATGCTTGTCCACCCAGGAAGAGGGCACCCATTAAAGCAGTGATTCCAAACCAAACTTGCAAGCCAGAGAGGTCATTCTTTTTCAATGCACTTTGACCTTTGTGCATCACAAAACTGCTTGATACCAGGATGACGGTATTAATGGTAGGCAGTAATAGTTCGATTTCTGAGCCTTCTGGCGGCCAATTAATGACGCTAGCTTTGTAAAGTATAAAAGCCACAAACAGACTAGCAAACATCATCGTATCAGCAATCAGGAACATATATATCCCGAACATGCGATGATCAGGATGTTCCTCATGATGGCTAATTACCTCCGCAGGTGGATGATAATTGAGGACAGTTTTAGACTCATCTATGGTTGAACCTTGCATAAATTCCTTGAGATGACTTGCAATGGGACTTTGAGTAATTTTTTGTTTGGAAGTGGGAGGGGGAGAGGGGGAGAGGGGGAGAGGGGGAGAAGGGGAGAATTTTGTATACAAACATCCCATCACACCTTCGACAACTCCCTATCCTTAGTTCCTCTTGCCTCCTGTCCCTTCCATCTCTTACAAAAGTATCTTGTGCAAGAGTGCTACTAAACCTCTGCACCAACTTCAACTAGCAATTCCTCAACGGTTTGAGAATCATCAGCTTTGTGAGTATCGATCCCGTAGTCATAGGGCCCAGCCCATAAAACTGGTTCCTCATCAAAGTTTTCGATTGCTGGAGGAGAAGTGGTCTGCCACTCTAAAGTTAATGCCTTCCAGGGATTATTGCCTGCTTTCTCTCCTCGATTGATACTCCAGAGCATATTGATCACAAAGGGTATAATCGAAATGGCAGTTAGGTAGGCTCCGGCTGTGCAAAGCTGATTAAGGTCTTGCAATTGCGGGTCATACATCGCAATCCGTCGATTCATGCCCACTAGACCTAATTTATGCATGGGCAAGAAGGTTAGGTTCATGCCCAGGAAAGTCAGGACAAAGTGAATTCTCCCCAAAGTTTCATTGACCATGCGCCCAGTCATCTTCGGGAACCAGTGGTAGACTGCAGAGAAAATACCAGTAACTGCACCACCAAATAGAACATAGTGGAAATGACCAACGACAAAGTAGGTATCGTGGACATGAAGGTCAAAGGTAGCTGAAGCTAGCATGACACCACTTAAGCCTCCTACCAAAAATAGGGCAATAAAGCCGATGCCGAAGAGCATAGCACTATTGAGTCTAATTTTGCCTCCCCAAATTGTCGCAGTCCAGCCAAATACTTTAATACCTGTAGGTACAGCAATTAGCATTGTGGCTGCCATGAAGAACATCCGCAACCAGCCAGGGGTACCACTGGTAAACATGTGGTGTGCCCAGACAATTAAGCCCAAAAAGGCAATTAATAAACTAGAATAGGCGATCGCGCGATAACCGAAAACTGGCTTGCGAGCATGTACTGGCAGTACTTCCGATACTAACCCAAAGAAGGGCAGAACCATAATGTAAACTGCTGGGTGAGAGTAGAACCAGAATAGGTGTTGGTAGACTACTGGATCTCCTCCTCCTGCGGGATTAAAGAAGCTGGTACCAGCGATTAAGTCAAAGGAAAGTAGAACTAAAGCTCCTGCCAATACTGAGGTAGAACTGACAATTAGAGCTGAAACTGCTAACATTGCCCAGCAAAAGAGCGGCATTTTATGCAGTCCCATGCTAGGTATGCGCATCTTCAACATGGTGGTGATAAAGTTAATTGCACCCAAAATTGAAGATGTTCCAATCAGCAGAATACTCAGAATCCACAGCACTTGGCCCCAAAAGGAACTAACTACACTCAAAGGAGGATAAGAAGTCCAACCTGCTTCTGGGGCCCCGACGAGGAAGCTAACCAACAGCAACAGGGCTCCTGGAGGTGCCATCCAAAAGGCAACAGCATTTAGCTTAGGAAATGCCATGTCCTTAGCACCGATCATTAAAGGGATCAGGTAGTTAGCAAAGGCAGCACCAGCAGGGACAATTGCCAGGAAAATCATCATTGTCCCGTGCATGGTCATTAGTCGATTGTAAAGCAGAGGGCTGACAAAATCTGGATCGGGTGTTGCCAACTCTGTACGAATCGCCTCAGCCATTAAGCCACCAACCACACTGAAGACAAAGGCGGTGACTAGGTACTGAATCCCAATAACCTTATGGTCCGTATTGAAGGTGAAGTAGTCTTGCCAACGCCTAACGTGTTCCTGTTGATGAATTTGACCTGTATCCTTAGGAGGGTTTGGTTTTTCTAGTTGTGTCGTCATAGGAAATTCTATTTTTACAGATGCACTACGGTGAGATAGTTGCTTAATGTTTAAGGGTTAAAGTTTGTAGACTCGCAGTTGCTGGCTGAGGATTTAGGTTGAAGGTTAGGGAAATTCCCAATAGCCTTCAACTGTTTACAAAGATGCCTTTTGGTACACTCCTTTTCACCAAAAAGAGTACTCAGTAGCTTTCAACCTCAACTATCCTCCTGCTTTGAAGAGGAACTTCCCGCGAGTTTAGACTTACCTAATAACTAATCGCCTAAAGCTAATTGCTTGTGGCTGAGAATTCGGTAATATTCTCATGGGAAGCATGTAGATGTTCTATGGTTTGGGCGTCAACTCCCATCTCTGAGCCATAGGGAGCTAGAAATTCTTGATCCGACAATTCGGCAGGATTAGCAGCAACTGCTTGTTCGAGATTGTCTGTGCTAGCTATTTGCTGCTCTTGAATCCATTGCTGATAGTCCTCTGGTGTATGGACAAAGATTTGGCTTTTCATGGAGCCGTGGTAAGATCCGCAAAGCTCAGCACAAATGATTGGGTATTGACCAACTCTGGTAGCTGTAAATCGCATCTGCGCTGTACGACCAGGGATTGCATCTTGCTTAATCCGGAATTCTGGCATCCAAAAGGCGTGTAAAACGTCAGTGGCAGTGATATTGAGCTTTACTTCCTGTCCCATAGGGATGTGCAATTCCCCAGAAACTATGCCAGTGTCAGGATAGGTAAAAATCCAAGCATACTGTAAGCCCATAACATCTACAGATAGAGCAGGGTCTTTACCTTGATTTTCGGGAGAAGCACCAAGACCAAGGGCAATTTGTCCTTGATTTGGAGCCATGGCAATCAGACTGCGGTCAGAATCACTAGGTGATACCTGTTGAGAATCTGCCATCTCTGTAGAAGCACCCCCACCACTAGCCATGGGATCGAGTCCTCCCATCCGGTTGTAGACCTCAAAGCTGTAGATGGAGAGTACCAGGACAATAACTACAGGAATTGCTGTCCAGACAATCTCTAGAGGAACATTACCATGGGTTGGTGGTCCATCTGTTTCGTCACCCTTAGGCTTGCGAAACTTGAATATTGAAATAATCAGTGCCCCTTCAATGAGGATGAATAATGCTGTGGCGATGGTAATCATCAGGTTAAAGAGACCATCTACCTCGAGGGCTTCTTCAGAGGCAGCCACTGGCATTAAACCATGATTTTGACCGACCCAAAGGCTGATCAAGGTGATGGCAATACCAGCAATAAGAGTTGCTATTGGAGTTGGAATATTCACGGTTAAGAAGTTGAATGCTTTTCTTCTATTTTTAGCAAAACTGTGTCAGGTCAGGTGTCAAAATTAAGGCGATTTTGCTTTAATTTGATTTGGTTTTGACCTGGTTTTAATCTAGGTACACCATTACCTTTATAGCAGTTCTGCTCGACCTTATACTGAGGTTAAGACAAGTAATTGGTCAATTAAGTCATAAGTGAACAAAAATTAAAGCTTCAACCTGCATTTTAAGTATCTTTCTCTAGTGTTATTTGGGAAATTTAAACTATTTGTAATGATCGAATTGTGATGAAATTGACTGTCAAATTAAAGGTTAATATTTTCTCAAGATCGGTGACAATCTGAAAAAATATGTAAAGTTATCGAGGTGTTGGTGAAGGGTAGTTAGAGTGGTAAATAGAGTCGGCGAGTTTATAATGAGCCCTTCGTCGTATCTATAAACAATCGGTTTTTCATTTATTTAATCTATGGTTGAATCAGTCTTTGAACAAAATATTACTACCACTACAGAAACCTCAGGGCCACAGGAATTCATCCGCCGCCTGGTTTGGAAAATTGCGATCGCCACACTACTGTTAATGGCGGTAGGCAGTGCTACGCGGGTGATGAATGCAGGGCTTGCTTGTCCAGACTGGCCATTGTGTTACGGGCAATTGGTACCTACTCAGCAAATGAATTTCCAAGTTTTCCTGGAGT
Organism: Symploca sp. SIO3C6; assembly: GCA_010692425.1. Classification (GTDB taxonomy): domain Bacteria; phylum Cyanobacteriota; class Cyanobacteriia; order Cyanobacteriales; family Coleofasciculaceae; genus SIO3C6. The sequence continues at coordinate 17,971 of JAAHHJ010000044.1, forward strand.
GGTTCCACCGCCTAGATGCAGCCTTAATTGGAATCAGTGCCATTCTGCTTGCTAGTCTAACATGGTGGCACCGGCGCTCTTTACCTAATTGGCTGCCTTGGGCTAGCACCTTTGCCCTAGGGTTAATCATTTTTCAAGGTGTCTTAGGTGGACTTACAGTTACAGAATTACTCAGATTTGATATTGTCACAGCCCACTTGGGTACAGCACTGTTATTTTTCATGACCTTGTTAGTAATTGGGATGGCACTTGAGCCTTATCAAGGCACAGGGACTGTAGGCAAGTTACCTTGGATTGGTTTAACTGCTGCTATTCTAGTTTACCTGCAAAGTCTTTTGGGGGGATTGGTTGCCTCTCGTTGGGCTTTACATCAATGCTTTGGCGGATTTGAACTGTGTATGGTGATGAATAGCCATATTGCTGGAGTTGTACCGGCAACCCTGGCAACTTTAGTAGTTGTGGGGATGGCATGGCGGACACCTGCACTACATGCTATCCTGCGACGGTTAGCTAGTCTTGCCGCTGGCTTGGTGGTTCTACAAGTAATTTTGGGTGTTGCCACTTTCCGGCTACATCTACAAGTGGAAACGCTGACAGTGGCACATCAAGCCATTGGTGCTGTTTTACTGGGGGCGTTGGTAGCTTTTACAGTTTTGGCTTTCCGTGACCGTGTTAGGGTTCATGGTTCATAGTTCATAGTTCATAGTTCATAGTTCATAGTTCATGGTACGCGTTCGGCACATGCTGCGCAAACATGACTCATTGCTCATGGCTCATCGAGTTTGTATAAGGGCAGTTGTGGAATGCTTTCTCTTCGGAACAATCAACAATGAACTATGAACAATTTAAGGTACGACTCAATACGTAAACTTCATGGGTTTTAATTCCATATTGACGTGGTGCTGTTTTGCGAATCACTTCAAATCCCATTTTTTTCCAAAACCGCAATCCTAACTCGTTTGCTTTAATAGCGCATAGAGATATTTGGGATACGCCCTGTGCTGATACCCAACACTCAAAAGCTCTGTAGAAATCTGCACCTAAGCCTTTATTTCTATGCTCTGGAGCAAGCATTATCAGTCCCAACCACCAAGTTTGTTGATCCCGATAGTGCTTCAATGAGGCAATCATCCCTAATAGAACATTATGGGAATCAAATAAGCCAAAAAGGTAGCTGTCCTGTGTTGTTTTTCCCTCTGGCACTGTATTAAATTCTTCACGGGCAGCCGTTGATGAAAATTCCTCTCCATAAGTTAGGAAAGCAAAGTCTTTACATTGTTCATAGAGCTTTTGCAGAACTTCTGCGTCTTCTGGTACAAGCTGCTTGACTGAGTATCCGGAACATTCTAGGGAAAAACCGGTTAGATTATTCATAATCTAATTACCCAAAACCTCCTAATGAGACCGCCTAGTTTCTTTATTTTTAATTTATAAATGGTCTTTGATCTCAAGTTCTTATAATTGCCCATAATTAAAAACTTAGCTACCTCTCCGTGTCTCCCTGTCTCCCTGTCTAAGTAGTCGGACATCAATAAAAGCAACTGTGTAAACAATTATGAAATCGCCTGGAGTTCCCTTACACCCTACACCCTACACCCCACACCCTGCCTCAACCATTAACCTTTATCAATGTCGCAGGTACTTAGGCATCAGTCCTAACTATTGGGTATTCAAGCAGACATGATATCCCCTGTTTCCTAAAACTTAGAGCTTGCATTCTGGACAATAAGAGTAGTTTATCCACAATAGTGCAAGTTTAAGTAAAACTTAGAATTTATTACCTTATCTAATTAAAAACCGCTACATATGGCAATTACTACTCTACCTTAGCTACCTTAAAAGCAGGACTGATGCTAAAAAGGAATTGTTGAGTAAGACAACATAAAGAAACTCTAAAAGTTTCAGGTCGTAACTAACGTTACTGATGATTCTAAGCAGTACTCGTATTGTTTCAAAAAAGGATTAGTGTGAATTAATAATGGTTAGCACAAATGTTTACCGTAAACATGAAAACTTTCTAAAAGTAGTTCATAGTTATTATCAGCTAACAAAGCCTCGAATTATCCCCTTACTGCTGATTACAACAGCTGCAGCAATGTGGATAGCCTCAGATGGGCAAGTAGATCCTGTACTGTTGTTAGTGACTCTCTTAGGCGGTACTTTGGCTGCGGCTTCTGCCCAAACACTCAACTGCATTTATGACCGTGATATCGATTATGATATGTTGCGTACGCGCAATCGTCCGATTCCTTCTGGTCGAGTGCAACCTCTTCATGCGTTAGTGTTTGCGATCGCTTTAGGGTTACTTTCTTTTACCCTCCTAGCCTTGTTTGCTAACTTGCTCAGTGCCTTGTTGGCAATGTCTGGCATTGTGTTCTACATGCTGATCTATACCCACATTCTCAAACGCCATACATCCCAAAATATTGTGATTGGTGGTGCTGCTGGTTCAATTCCTCCTTTGGTAGGTTGGGCGGCTGTTACTGGTGATTTAGGTTGGACACCTTGGCTGCTGTTTGCAATTATATTCCTGTGGACACCTCCCCACTTCTGGGCTTTAGCTTTAATGATTCGCGATGACTATGCCCAAGTGAATATTCCGATGTTGCCGGTAGTGGCTGGTGAGGAATCTACTACTCGTCAAATCTGGTTTTATACCTTAATCGTAGTACCAGCTTCACTATTACTTGTTTATCCCTTGGGAGCATCTGGTGTGATTTATGGTGTAATTGCAGTAATCTTAGGAGCTATTTTTATTAAGAAAGCTTGGTTATTGCTACAAAATCCTGACGATAAGCCACTGGCGAAATCAATGTTTAAATATTCCATCCTTTACATGATGTTGCTGTGTACTGGAATGGTTGTTGATAGCTTGCCAGTAACCCATCAAGTTATTAGCGCTTCTGCCAATAGTTTGCAAACTCTAATCAGTGCTATTTCTAATTTTCTGTAAGCACTGAGTAGATTCTAATTGGGAGAGAGAAGGGGGCAGGAAACCATTCTGACTTGAAAGAGGGTGTAGGGTGTAGGGGAAATAACCCTCTTTAATGCTTGATGATGAAAATTTTTTTTCATCGGGACTGCCTTCTACCCTCTTATTTCCAAATAGGAAATAGTATTTGTAAGTTGGATTGAGACCACAAAAGTTCATGGTTCATAGTTCATTGCTCATTGCTCATTGCTCATTGCTCATGGTACGCGCTCCGCGTATGCTGCGCAAACATTGGGTTGGTATAAGGGCAGTTGTGGTATACATTCTCTTCGGAACAATGAACTATGAACAATCAACAAGTAATAAATATTCCTGTCTTCACTTATTACTTATTACTTATTACTTGTTACTTGTTACTTGTTACTTAGCCTTCCTCCTCTTGATTATCTGTACGATTAGGTAAATCTCAGATGACTTCAAATTTGGTGTTGGGGACATTTTGACGCCACTACTGAAGATGTCCTTCTGCATTTGAGTTTGGTGCGATAGCGATCGATAATTGACTATTGCAGCTTGTTGTGCAATAGACTAACAATAGTCCACGGCTTGAGCCTGTCTCGATAGGACATAATTTAATTAGTCTCCTTGCTAGAGGGGATCCAGAACCAGCCTGTAGGGGTTCATTACTGTCAGGCTGGCTTTTTTCTGGGTTATATTTGTAACAAAACTAATTTGCTACATCAGTTTTATTAACACAATAATTTTAAGAAAAAAGTTTACAAAATAAAGTCTTCTCATTATAGATGTTCAACCAGCTGATATAGCAGTCGTCACAACTGTTATGACACTTTCTTGTTCCCTTTGAATCAAAATAGGATGTCCTAACCGAGATGTCTGTTGCTATACCTTTGAGATTTCTTGAGCAGCAGATAATCATCGCTCACCCGGCATTGGTTCGTCAGGTGCCAACCTCGGGCTGACAATTAACAATTTGCTAGGTATTGATTATCAACCTTCCTTCTAACTAAGCTGTTGTGCATTTCAAATACACAGCAGCTTAGGATAGGATTAACGCTACAGCAGTCTAAACTTATCGAAACTGATTAGAGAGAGTCCTGTATGGATCTTGTTGAACTCCAGAACAGATTAGATAATATTTCCTTCCTCATCCTGTTCTCAACAATGTTGATTTACTGGGTAGGAGCAGCTTTTCCCACGATTCCATATTTATCAGCTTTGGGAACAGCAGGCATAGCAATTGCCAACCTCTGCATTGCCACTTTACTGGGAGCCAGATGGCTAGAGGCAGGCTACTTTCCCATAAGTAACCTTTATGAGTCCCTCTTTTTCCTGGCTTGGGGGATTACTGCTGTTCACCTCATTGCCGAAAACATGAGCCGCAGTCGCTTAGTGGGCGTCATTACCGCACCGATTTTGATGGGAATCACTGCCTTTGCTTCTCTGACACTGCCATCAGAAATGCGAGTGAGTGAACCTCTAGTACCTGCTCTCAAATCCAATTGGTTGATGATGCATGTCAGCGTGATGATGCTCAGCTATTCCGCATTGATGGTGGGTTCACTACTGGCAATCGTCTTTTTAGTAGTAACTCGTGGTCAAAAAGTAGAACTGCAGGGTAGTTCTATAGGAACAGGTGGATATCGCCTTAAAGATGAGTTGACAACTAGTCCCCACTATCGCCTACAACGCAACGGTGATCAACCAAAATCTGAACTCAAGGCACGCTTGGCTAGTTCCTTTACCACAAGCAGTGTCACCCAAGATAACGGTAATGGCAATACCGCAGTATTAGATGTTGCTATCACGACTACATCTCTAGAGTCTCCAGAATCAGTTGTTGCCACACCAACCCTTTCACCACAGCGTCTTAGCCTTGCTGACACTCTCGATAACATTAGCTATCGTGTTATTGGACTAGGATTCCCACTACTTACAATTGGGATTATTGCAGGTGCCGTTTGGGCAAATGAGGCATGGGGCTCCTACTGGAGTTGGGATCCAAAGGAAACCTGGGCATTAATTGCTTGGCTAGTGTTTGCTGCCTATCTCCATGCTCGCATTACTCGCGGCTGGCAAGGACGCCGCCCAGCCATTTTGGCAGCTACAGGATTTGTTGTAGTTTGGATTTGTTATCTTGGTGTGAATCTCTTGGGTAAAGGATTACACTCCTACGGTTGGTTCTTTTAAAAGTCCCGATCACCAAATCTGTATTTTACACAAACTTCGTCCATGCCATGATTCATGGACGGGGTAGTTTATTAATTTGAGTTAAAACAATCAAGGTTAATCGGGGAAAATCGGCGTGAGTAATCAGTTTGAGCCGTTGGCTACTGGAGAAGTTCTCTCAATTGAAGAATCTACAGCAATTTTAATTGGACACCAAACCTTCCGAGTCGATGAATTGGTACAAGCGATCAAAAAACAATTGCAACGTAGTAATGGTGGATGGAATAAAGAAAAAAATGCCTGGTTTAGTCAAGAAGGCATCAACTGTGAAGTCTTAAGATTCAATTCTCAGGGCTGGCAAAAAGGCAAGGTGAGAATTAGCGTGGAATTTTGTCCACAGGAATGGGATGATGAGGTTAGTCCAACTACAGAGATAGAAAGTTCTCAAGAGATAGAAAGTTCTGAGGAGCTAGATCTAGGAGAACCGCTCCTTGATGACGATGAGCAATTGGATCTAGGAATGGCAGCAGCCATAGATACAGGAGACTTCAGCAATGAGTACCAATCATTAGAAGCATCGGATGAAACCTTTGCCGGGCTTGATTCAGAAGCCTCAACCGGCTTTGGTGAAGAAATAGAACTCGAACAAACACCAGACAATTTCGACGAAGAATTTGATCTCACAGCAATGGAGGACGGCATTGAGCAAAATCTAGAGCTTTTAGACGAACCTATCACCAATGAAGAGGATTTAGTAGATTTGAGCGAGCTCTCATCAGGGGATGAAGATGACCTAGATCTTGGTGAGGACATCTTAGCAGTAGACGACGATGACCTAGATCTTGATAATATCTCCCTAGGAAACGATGAGTTTGGATTTGGAGATGTTAGCTCAGATCAAGAATCGCAACAGCTCGAAACTGACCCCCTACTCAACGATGTTTGGCAAGACTTGAGCGATGCAAATGAGCAGAAAAAACAGTGGTGAAGAAATAGGCGATCGCAGTTGGACCCTACTGCATGCTAGGCTACACCAAATATTGAGGCAGAGGCAGCTCTTACCAAAACAGCGACAGGTGCTAGTAGCCCTATCTGGTGGTCAAGATTCCCTCTGCTTAGCGAAACTGCTGTTAGATTTACAATCTAAGTGGGGATGGCACTTAGCGATCGCTCACTGTGATCACCGTTGGCCTTGGGATGCAGGAATTGCCGCTCATGTTGAAGGCATTGCTCAAAACTGGGGACTTCCCTTTCACCTCCAAACAGCCCCGGAAATTACTACCAGTGAGGCAGCAGCACGGCAATGGCGCTACCATGCCCTGATGAAAACTGCACACAGCTATGGCTACCAAAACGTAGTTACAGGACACACCAAAAGCGATCGTGCCGAAACTCTCCTCTACAATTTAATTCGGGGGGCTGGTGCTGACGGGCTCGGAGCTCTAACTTGGCAGCGCCCACTCGCTGCGGGAGTACAACTAGTGCGCCCCCTATTGGAAGTAAGCCGTGCCGAAACATTACAGTTTTGCCAGCACCAGCAACTGCCGATTTGGGAAGACGCTTACAATCAAGACCTCAAATATGCCCGCAACCGCATCCGTCAAGATTTATTACCATACTTACAAACATATTTCAACCCCCAAGTTGAGACAGCTCTGTCACATACAGCTGAAGTGATCCGAGCCGACGTCGAATATCTTGAACAAGCTGCTGCTCAGCTGCGACAGGAGGCTACAGTATCAGTTAAGGGCAATGAACTAGACACTGAGGACAAAATCTCCAGAAGTCAAATCCTGCGGTTGAATCGCTTAATTTTGCGTAGAGCATCACTAGCTCTGCAACGCCGCGTAATACGTCAAATTCTCGTTAGGGCTCAACAAGCAGCTCCTAGCTTTGAACAAATCGAAGCCATGACTGCCTTAATTCATGCTCCCAATCGCTCTCGAACTTCCTCTTTTCCTGGAGGGACAAGCGCCTTTGTCGAAGGTGACTCGATTGTCCTTGTAGTCGAAGAGGTAATCTCCTCCCAACGCTGAGCCTATCGAAAGCGGCACTTGCTGCCCTCCAAACCCCACAATTATCTAATAACCCAATAGTAAGTTAAGTATAACTAAACACTTACTTATTACTTATTACTTATTACTTATTACTTATTACTTATTACTTATTACTTACTTGCCGTATTTTCATAGACAACTCCATATTCTTTTAGAGATCTTGTCAGCATAATTTATGATGCTGCTAGCTCAGGAGATTGAAGTAGACTGCTGATTGTCTGCTGCATTTGGGCAAGAAGCTGTAATTGATAGTCACCAATCTCCTGAATGTGATTTAGACCATCGGCAATAGCTTCGAGCTTCTGCCGAATTTCAGTAATGCTATCCTGCCTTAGCTGTAGCATTTCTTGATAGAGATTAACTTTGCTCAAAAGTTGAGCAGCCGACTCCTTAGTAGAGTTCCACTCTTGCTGTAAATTACGTAGTTCGGTAAGCTTAACCTCCTGTTCACCAGTTTTTTGAGCTACTAGCTCCTCAAGAGAGTTGATGCTCTGATTTATTTGCTCGAGTTCACCCTCCAGTTTTTGTAATTCCTCTTGTCGTTGTTGTGTTTGTGCCTCTAGTTGTGTCAAAATCGGTTCAAGGTCAATAGTCTGGCTATCAGCATAATTAACGTCGATCACTCCTTGCCGACGCTGCAATACTCGCCGATGCTGAGACAGAATCTCTTCTCGCTCTCGCAGATTACGGCGCTGACCTACCAGCGTTTCATCAAGCATCCTATAGCAATCGCGCTCATCTGCTAGTTCTGTTTCCAGACTTATGCGGTCATATTCACTAGCTGAGTCCAGTTTTGATTGCAATTGTTCAAGATTTTGGCGCTGTAAAGTCAACTCTTCTTCTTGAGCATTGACAAAATCTACCACCTTTGCCAAATCTTGCTGCAAGTGATCTACAGCTTCGCTCAATTCGCCTAGAGGCATCTGTTCCAGGCTTTCAATATCCACCTTCTGGCTAATTCCCACATCGGTCGAGTTCGTTGCCACAAGGGCAAGTTCCCGTTGTAAAGACTGTTGACTCTGTAGCTGCAGGCTAAGCATTGCTAAAGCCTCCCGCTTGAGTTCTAGAGTCTGCTGCTGTAGTTTCAGTTCAGTTTTGGCTTGCTCTAAAGAAACTTGTGAGTCCTGTAAATGTTGAGAACAGTTGTTAACTTCTTGACCTTGGCGCTCAACTTCTGCTTGCAGGTGAGCCGCTTCCGCCTGCTGTTGCTCAAGCTGCTGCCATTGCTCATCAAGTACAGACTGCTCAGAATTAATCACCTCCAAACCCAGATGCAGTTGTTCTCGCACATTAGAAGTAGGTGCCACAGCTTCTGAAAGACGATTTAGTAATTCCTGAATCACACCAGCTTGTTCAGCATCTAGGCCAACATTATACTGACCCTCAGCTTTAATTTCCTCCAAGCGTCGCTGCTCACCCCTGAGATGCTCCCAAGCTCCCTCCAGCTCATGAGACTTGCGCTCAAACTCTTCTTGGAGTCTGGTTGTTTCTTCACTAGCACTCTCAAGCTCTTGACGCTGCTGTTCAATGAGTGCCAATTCCTCCTCTCTGGCTTGCATTTGGTCAAGCCTTTGCTCGAGTTCGATTTCCCGACGATTCATCTCTTGACTTTGAAAAGTCAAAGATTGCTTCCACTGCTCGATTTCTTCTTCTTGATTTTTCGACTTTTCCAGCAGGCGAGAGAAATTTTGCAAAATAGTGGCGACACGATCCCCAGCTGGTTCAATCTCCCCCTTAACAAGTCGATTAACCAAGTTGACAATTACTAGGGCACCATCATTAAAAGCATTAGCTTCTTCGGCAGGAACTACCTCTTCTGTACGTTCCACCGTCCAACTCTGCTCAGTCCGCTGACAAGCCAGCAGTTTGAGTTCTGCCTTACCACCACCGCCGAGAAACCCAGTTTTTGGTTTTTGTACTTCTGCTAGATACAGCACACTGATGGTCCTCTTTAACTTGTCTTTTGCCCAACCTTCGACTCCAGCAAATAAGCTTAAGCTAGGGCTTAGTCGATAATCCTGCAATCTAGTTTAGCAACCTCGATGGGAATCACCCTCTTGCAGTATGTAGATTCAAGACGAAGGTTAAGGCTTTACAATAACCACTTCCTACTCAGTTTAACTAGACCTTAGTTAGCTCTGCTATTTAGCCAGACATCAGCAATGAGGAGCGATTACTTTTCTCCACTAAGCGCCAAAGAAGATTGACGTAGCAAGGTCATGTACTTAGTGCCACTAGTGAGCAAGTTTTTTACCCAAGCCAGAATAAACTAGTGTGAAACTAGTATATAAGCATCCTTAAGAAAAACAATAGGCAGCAAGATGTTGAGATTGAGCACAAGGTTTTTAGGAGCAGATGTCCTTAAATGCAGGGAACTTTAAATGAAATTGATATCCGCAGCATCCTCCAACTGATCGAGCTAGGTCAGCGCACAGGTGAACTATTGCTTGAAACCTATAGCTCCAATTCAAATCATAAGAGCGGCGATACCCTTAGCAAGGGTTATGCCCTGCAAACTAGCTCAACTATCTCTCGCCAAGCTTACGCCAGAGCCTTCGGTAGTTCTCACCAGAAATCCCCAATGAAGCACCAAGGGCATTTTTGGTTAGTCTTCTTCGTCAATGGGCAAATTGTCTATGCTGCCGACAGCGATAGCAGCTTATTGCGCCTGCGCGATTATCTGCGTCGCTACAAAGCCCATGGGGTTCTCGATCAGTTAGAGGGTAAGTCGATTGCTGCTACGAATGCGCCAGAATACGGCTGCCTATGGGCTTTGCTCGAAAGACATGTAATCACTCCCAAACAAGGGCGCAACATCCTTAAAGGAATGGTCAATGAAACCCTCTTTGACCTCCTAAGCCTTCATAATGGATACTTTGTGTTTGAGATTAGTCAGGCTTTAGCACCACAGCTAATGACCTTAGAAATTGCTCCACTGGTGACTAAGATTATCAAGCAGGTGCAGGAATGGAAGCAGTTTTATCCCCATATCCAGTCTCCCCATCACTGTCCTGTCATTACCGATGAAGCTCACTTACGCACCACCTTGCCGGAAAATCTGTTTAGAACGCTAGCTCGTTGGGTAGATGGTCATAGTTCTCTGCGCCAGATTTCTCGATATCTAAATCGCGACTTGCTCACTGTAGCTAGGGCAATTTATCCCTATGTTCAAAAGGGTTGGATTCAAATTTCTACAGCCCAAGCACCAGATTCGCTAGCAACTAAACTAGGAAAGGAGTCTAAGACTCCTAAGAGAGTACCTAGAGTTGTCTGTGTTGATGATGACCTAGCCATTGGAAAAACTGTAGAGTCTACACTAGAAGCTAAGGGCTATGAAATCAAAGCGATTCAAGACCCCCTGAAGGCTTTAACGCTAGTGTTTGAACTCCAGCCAGACCTGATCCTGTGTGATCTAGTGATGCCCAAATTAGACGGATATGAGTTTTGCGGCATGCTACGACAGTCTAAAGCCTTTCGACAAACTCCCATCATTATGCTGACGGGCAAAGATGGTTTTATTGACCGAGTTAGAGCCAAAATGGTGGGATCAACAGACTATCTAACTAAGCCCTTTGGCATGAATGAACTGTTAATGCTATTGGAGTTGTATATTGGTCCAGGAAATCTTGAATTTTGCCAGGAGGAGAGTTCTCTCAACCAGGCAATCGGAAGAAACGGATATCGCTGAATTGATTTGAGTGTAAGCTGGATTTGACAATGTAATTTAACTAGTTTCGGCAAGAAGTCTCATTTATAATTCGTAGCATTATAGCTCTTTGGGCATGGCTATAGCCCTTCGGGCGTAGCTTCACCTACCACTGAGAAAGGTAAGATGAATAGGAGCGTCTGAGTGACTTTTGATTTGATGTAGGTAGTTCACTGACTATGATAATTAGGGATACTTTATTTTCCTGCTACCCAGGGAAGCGGTAATTAGAATTAGCCCCGCAGAGTTTTCCTCATTGAGAGCAATTGAGAGATGATATTGGGTATATCGGAGGTCAAGAGCGGGAATTGAACAACAAGCATAGCTTACATTCAGATCCACCCTGGTCTCGGCGTCGTCAGGTAGGGAGTTATGAGCACAGTTCTGGTTGTAGAAGACAGCCTTGCACAACGGCAGATGATTTCAGATCTCCTCCAAGGGAGTGGGTTGACAGTCACTGTCGCCAGTGATGGTGTAGAAGCGTTAGAACATGTGGTTCGATCTTGCCCTGATGTCGTGGTATTGGATATTGTGATGCCACGAATGAATGGTTATGAGGTCTGTCGCCGCCTCAAGGCGGATCCAAAAACGCAAAATGTACCGGTAGTGATGTGTTCTTCAAAAGGTGAAGAATTTGACCGCTATTGGGGCATGAAGCAAGGTGCAGACGCTTACATCGCCAAGCCCTTTCAGCCTACAGAGCTGATTGGCACAGTTAAACAGCTACTCAGAACATAGATGCATGGGTATTCAAGGGCATGGTTGGCAATCCAGACTTTTTAACTGACTCCAATCAAAATGGGGCTCCAGAATTCCAGGAACTCGAAAGCCGTGAAGGTGAATTGCACCTGCGGTTTTATGTGCCTTCCGGTAAAGAATTTGCTCTGCCTGCGATTGGTATCAAAGAGGTAATTTCTCAGTCTCCAGACATGATCACCGCCATTCCCAATGCTTCACCCTTACTTCTAGGAACACTAAATATTCGAGGGCGGGTGATTTGGGTCTCAGATCTTGGTCAGTTTCTCGGGGATGTGGCAATGTTGAATACAGACCGACAGGAAATTCCGATTATTGCCATTGAAGACCAAGACACTATGCTAGGCTTAGCAATTGACCAGATTGTGGGTATGGATTGGCTCGATGTTGAGCAACTACAGTTGCCAACAAATACTCCGGATAGTATGGCACCATTTTTACAGGGCGAGTGGCTGTTGGACCAAGGGTCTAATCAGTATCTTCGACTGCTAGATCAGGTAGCAATCATACGCTCAGCGCGGTGGGCAGCATGAAATAAGGGAAAAAGGGAAAACAGCGCCAAAAGCAGCAGGGAAAAGGTACAATTCTTTCCTTTTCAATTTTTCCTTTTTCCTTCTGAAAGCGGGAGGAAGTAAATGGCATCAAGTACAGATTACGCGCAGGAATACGGCAAGGCTGAAAGGGCTTACATCCAGGGCAATTACCAAGAGGCTGCTGCGATTGTTGACCGGTTGATAGATGATTTTCCAGAAGACCCAAGCGTGCTGTTACTGCGTGGTCATATCTATTGCTATGGCTTGCAACAATATGATGTGGCACGCCAACAGTACGAGTCAGTACTGCAGTTGACTTCTGATCCCGATTTTGTTAGTTATGCCAATAGCGGTCTCGAAAATGCTAACCAATCGCTAAATAGGGCAGATGCACTCACTGATTCAGTAGTGGCAGAAGATTTTGCTCAGAGTCCTGGCAATACCGATGAAACTGAAGACTTGAGGCAGGGGCCAACTTCTGAAAATTGGCAAGACAGTGATAATTTTGAAGATTTCGATCTCGAAGCTCTGGATTTAGATGACATTAATGGTGGTGATTTCCCAGAAATAACCGCTGATTCAGCCGATAATGAACTTTGGGAGGCTTCCAAGACTCCTGAGCAAGCTCTAGAGCCGCCCATACCTAATCCCACACCGCCAACTGAAGCTCAACCTATGCCAGCGTCTGAAGAACTCTTTGTCCTTGAGTCAGAGCAGGAACTTGAGGATTGGGAAGACCTTTCAGATTTCGCCAGTGACCTCAAATTTGATCTCAGTGCTCAAGACGATTTCAATTCAGAGGATACAGCAGTCAACAGATTCTCTCAAGCCGAGCCAGAAGATGCCCAACTGCGGCAAGCTATGCCTTCTAGCAACTTTTTTGAGCAGGTGGCAGCTGATGAACCCAGTTCAGAGCCTTTGGCATCGCCATCACCATTTGCTACTAATTGGTCTCAACAGGAATTGGCTGACCAAGAATACGACCCAGACTACTTTAGCGCTGAAGACGAAACTCTCTTGATGGATTCAGGAGAGGTTCAGCAGAGTTGGGATCGCAGTGATACCTTTGAGGAGCAAGTTGATAGTGCTGATGTCGCTTGGTTAGAATCAACAGCCACAGATGATGAGATTGCAGCAGTCGATAGCAGTAATTGGGAAGATAATACTCAACATCCCCACGAGCAGTTGGCAGCAGAATTCGCTGACAGTGGTGATGATCAAGATGACCAAAGCTGGGACTCGACCTATGAACACAATGGAATCAGTTCTGATGATCAAATTGAGTTTGAGCAGTTTGACGAGGCTTTTGGCAATGAAAATTTCTCGATAGATCAAGAAACAGAATCACTAGAGCCAAGCTCTTCAGAAATTGATTTAGATCAAGGGGAAGCAGAAGGAAGTTTTCTGGATAATTTTGATGTCTTTGACGATGATTTAGGTTCAATCCCTGATTTTTCCCTCGAAGATCCAGAAGAATTCTCTAGTGAGAACTTTGATGAATATGATCTCGACTCACAAATAAATAGCGGGGCAATGCTCGGAGCAGCAGTGGCAGTCGGGAGCAGCAGTAATGGCAGTGCCAGTACAAGTACTGATGATGAGATGTTTAGCATCAGTAGTGCCTCAGAACAAATCCCCGTATTTAACCAAACTCAAGAAGTTGAAAACGAAGCGCTTGTTAGTGTTGAGCAAGGGCCTCTAGCTCCGTTTAAAAATGCCACGCTTAGCAAAAAAAATTGGCTCACTGCTTTAGCAACAGGGGTTGTCTCAGCGTTGGTAGTAGCAATAGTCAGTTTCTGGGCATCGAAAACAGCAGCACAAAAGAATACTATCGATCATCTACGCAATACTGGCTGGATTATGGCAGCGGCTGCCGGAATTTCTAGCTTTGGTACGACACTGGCTTTAGGTAAAATCACTAACCAGCAGATACGAAAAGCAACTCAAGACCTACAAGGGCAGTTTGAAGCTGTTTCTGAGGGCAATTTTAATGCTAGTGCCACAATCTACTCTGAGGGTGAATTTGGTCAACTGGCATCTAGCTTCAATAAGATGGCCCGTGTGATTCTCACCACCACTAGTGAAGCGCAGCGGAAAGCCCAAGAGCAAGAGCAGGCAAAAGAAGATTTACAACGCCAGGTAATTAGGCTGCTGGATGATGTTGAAGGTGCAGCTAGGGGTGATTTGACTGTGCAAGCAGAAGTGACAGCTGATGTCTTGGGCGCAGTTGCCGATTCCTTTAACCTGACAATCCAAAACCTGCGAGAAATTGTGCAACAGGTAAAGCAGGCAGCACGACAGGTTACAAGAGGCTCTACTGATAGTGAGTCCTTTGCTCGTAGTTTGTCTTCAGATGCCTTGCGGCAAGCAGAAGAACTGGCTGTTACCCTCAACTCAGTGCAAGTGATGACCGACTTGATTCAACGAGTAGCTGAGAGTGCTGGAGAAGCTGAGACCGTAGCACGCACAGCCTCGGTGACTGCCTTGAAAGGAGGAGAAGCCGTGGAACGTACTGTCGCAGGAATTCTTCAAATTAGAGAAAGTGTAGCAGAAACTACTCGCAAAGTCAAGCGATTGGCAGAATCGGCTCAGGAGATTTCCAAGATTGTGGCGGTGATTTCTACAGTTGCTTCCCGTACAAATTTGTTAGCACTCAACGCTAGTATTGAAGCAGCAAGGGCAGGGGAGGCAGGTCGAGGTTTTGCGATCGTTGCCGATGAGGTGCGACAGTTGGCAGACCGTTCGGCAAAGGCTTTAAAGGAAATAGAACAAATTGTCTTGCAAATCCAGAGCGAAACTGGCTCAGTGATGACGGCAATGGAGGAAGGTACTCAGCAGGTGATTGAAGGCACAGAAAGGGCAGAACAGGCAAAGCGATCGCTCGATGATATTGTTCAGGTTTCTAATCGTATCGATGCTTTGGTGCGTTCTATTGCTGCTGATACTGTTGAGCAGACCCAAACTTCTCAAGCTGTTGCCCAAGTAATGCAATCGGTAGAATTAACTGCTCAAGAGACCTCCCAGGAAGCCCAGAGGGTGTCTGGTTCACTACAAAACCTCGTGGGTGTAGCGCGAGACCTATTAACATCAGTGGAACGTTTTCGCGTAGAGTCCAATGATAACCAATAGAATCATTAGTTATTTGTGGTTTCTTGTTGACCAGCTACAAATAACTAATAAAAATGAGTAAGACTACTTCTGTTTCTAGCTTGGGTTTATGGCTTCAGCGCTTACTAGCAGCAACCTTCTTGACGGGACAAGTGCTGATACATCTGCTTAAGGGGAAAATTAACAGGCGCAATACCCTTGAACAGATGGCAACAGTGGGACCAGAATCACTGATGATCGCTATGCTCACCGCTACAGTCATTGGCATGGTGTTTACTATTCAGACGGCACGAGAGTTTCTGAACTTTGGTGCCGGTAGTGCTGTCGGAGGGGTGTTGGCTCTAGCTTTGACCCGTGAACTAGCTCCCGTGATGACTGCTGTAATTTTGGCAGGTAGGGTAGGTTCAGCATTTGCTGCTGAACTTGGCACGATGCGAGTAACAGAACAAATCGATGCTCTTTACATGCTCAAAACTGACCCCATTGATTATCTAGTGATTCCTCGCGTTATTGCCTGTTTTCTGATGCTGCCGATTTTAACGATTCTGGCAATTATTTTCGGCCTGTCTGGAGGTATGCTAGTTACGATCACTTTTTACGGTAATAGCATTACCCAATCAATGTTTCTTGATTCTGCCAGCGACTTACTCAAGGGCTGGGACTTATGTGCAGCCGTACTTAAAGCCTTTTGTTTTGGAACTTTGATTGCCATCATTGGTTGTAACTGGGGACTAACTACAACTGGTGGGGCAAAAGGCGTTGGTCAATCTACAACTACAGCTGTCGTCACCGCTTTGTTAGCGATCTTTATCACCAACTTCTTCTTAACTTGGCTGATGTTTCCGGGAACCGGAACCTCGACGCTCTGAAAGGGTTCTGGGGGTGTGGTCATTGAGTTCGTGACGTTCTCCCCTGGTAAATCTGCATGTTATACCGGGGGCTTGGTCAAGATTACTCGCAAGAGCTAGCCTTCAGGACGAATGCAGTCTTCGGCATGGCTAGAGCTTAAGGCTAAGACGCTTCACGAGCTATCGGTTGACGCTTGCCTCCACTGCTCGGGTTGCGTCTGTAGATAGAGTCAGGTTTTTCTACAGTTTTACCGTTTTAATGAACGGCAAAAGTTACCCTCAGGTATATAAGTCTTACAATGGAGTTGTATCAAGTCCAGTTACTATCGATATTGTCAAGCTTGGGCAGAGGGCAGAAAGCATTCATGAGCATATTCTCTGCTTTACAAGGCGATAAAGATAACAGCGAACTTGAGACCACAGATGATTACCGGATGTAACTCAAGTGACTTCTGCCGCTTCTTCTCCCACATCAACACCAACCGTTGAACTCTCCCCAAGTTACATACTACCTTTGGGGTTTATCTTTGCCGCCTTGCCATTGCTGCTGATACAAAAGTGGGTAGCTCTACCAATCGAACTTTTTGGTTTGTTCCTGTTTGTACAAGCAGTAACACTCCGTCTGCAATTTACTGAAACAGCATTAGATATTTATCGCTCCGAGGGCAGGATCAGACATTTTCCCTATAAGGAGTGGCAAAATTGGCGAATTTTTTGGACGCCAGTCCCAATTTTGTTTTATTTCAAAGAAGTTAATAGTATTCATTTCTTACCCATTTTGTTTGATCCCAAGATGCTAGAAACTTGCCTGCAAGAGCGTTGTCCCAGGGTTTGAGTGAAGTTGCCAGAGGTCGAAATTAAAGACGCACCAGACCAATTGGATGGGGATTTAACCCCAACCAATTTTAGGCACCGCAAGTGATGGTGGGGTATTTGACCCATATTAATTTCGATAAACTGATTTGTTATCTAAATGAATTCTGACGAACCACTTTGTTATCTAAATGAATTCTGACGAACCACAAACTAATCCACAACAACCAGAAAAACAATCAGCTGCCTTGACTCCAAATGCTCAAATACCAGAGGCATCTGAGTATGTAAAGGGGCATACTCCCAGTGAGAACTTGGCAGGAGTAATATCGGCAGAAGATGGGGCGGTGAGTGCTGAGAAAGCCTCTGCACCAGAGGCAATTGAACCTCTTCCCGAGTTGAAGTTGAAGGATTTAGAGCCAACAGCTCCCAAAGTTGAAGCTTCGCAGTCTGTTGATGAGGAGGATACAGTTACCGATTTATCTCAAACGGTGGCTGAGCTTAAACGCCAAGAAAGAGATTTACGAGAAAAAATCGCGGCTCTGCAACAGAATCAGACTCAGCTTATCTCTGAGCAGTTAGCAAAAAGTCAAGCCTTGGTGGAACGTATGTTGGAAGAGGGTTTGAAGGAGTTAGAGCAACGCAAGCAAGCACTCGAAATTTCTGTAGAACAACTCGAGCGTCGCCGAGAGCGGATCCGGGCAGAAATGCGTACAAGTTTTGCTGGCGTTTCCCAGGAGTTGGCAATTCGGGTACAGGGCTTTAAGGATTATTTAGTTGGTAGTTTAGAGGACTTAGTCAGCACAGCAGAGGAGCTGGAACTATCTCCAGCTCCTCAACAACTCCAGCCAATTGCCCCGGAAGAACAGCCAATTAACTCTAGGGCGAATGCACCCCAATTTGCTAAACAGGAATTTCAAGAGCAAACTAGGCAGATTCGCCAGATTCTTGATCAATACCGAAATTTACCGGACTACTATGGTCCGGCCTGGCAATTGCGTCGCACCTTTGAGCCAATTCATGCCGAGCGAGTATCTAATTGGTTTTTCTCTCAAGGCGGTCGTGGTTCTATTAAAACTATGGGTAGTCGTTTACAAAATATTTTAATCGCCTCAGCGACAATTTCTGTATTGCGTACAATCTACGCAGAGCGATTGCGCACCCTTGTCCTTGCTAATACACCGGAAAGACTGGGAGAATGGCGTAGAGGGTTGCAGGACTGTTTGGGTATCTCCAGGGGTGATTTTGGACCGGAAAGGGGTGTAGTCTTATTTGAGGAAGCATCTGCTCTGGTGCAAAAAGCTGACCGTTTAGTTGCTCAAAAGCAAATACCGCTGATTATCGTGGATGAGACCGAAGATCAGATTAATCTTTCGATGCTACAGTTCCCTCTATGGTTGGCTTTTGCTGGAGATCCTCAGCAGATGTCTAGCTATCAGTATTAATTAAGAGGGGGAGATGGGGAGATGGGCATAAATGCCAGCATCCAGAGTGCAAAAATAAATCCAAACAGCCCATTGTTCAAGTTCACCATCTTGGTTTTTGGAAAAATCCTCCAGACCGCACTGACCGTCCTGGTAATCTCATCACTCTGTGCAACAAGTGTCACACTCCAGCACAGCACAAAAAGAAAGGGAAATTGTTTGGATGGGAACCAAAAATTAAACCATTTAAGCCTGAGACTTTCATCTCTACAGTGCGGTGGAGATTCACCAAAGATACTGGTTACAAGGTGACTTTTGGGTACATCACGAAAGCGAAACGCCGCCTTTTAAAGTTGGATAAATCCCATCATAATGATGCTTTTGTCATTGCTGGAGGCGAGTATCAAACGAGGTGTGAGGCATTAAATCTGCTTCAGATACGACGTAACAAGCGTTCAATGGCACAATTCTATGATGCTAAGTATTTGGACATCAGAGATAAAAAGCCCAAATCAGGGACGGAGTTGTTTTCTGGTCGCAGTAAAAGGAACAAAAACTTCAATAGTGAAAACTTACGAGCGTATAGAGGACACAAATTATTGAAAGGGCAACGTAGAGTTAAAAAGCTTCGCTATCGCTATCAACCTCATGATGAAGTTGAATTTGAAGGAGCCGTTTTTGAGGTAGTAGGAATGCAAAACCAAGGCACCGGAGTTAAGTTGAAAAATTACCCAGGCATCAAGAATAAAGTGGTCAAAATTTCTGCTGTTAAGTCACTTAAGAAGCGAGGAGGTATTTGTGCTTAAAAGCACTCAGACGCTCTTATTCATGAGGGGCTGTCGCACCGAATTCATTTCCAGCGTTTTAAAGCCCCGTCCCACGCTGATCCCTCTGGGGTACAGACGTGGGGCTTCTTGCCCGAGCAGCTAATTATCGAAAACTAATTGAGGAGTGATAGAAATGTGGCTTGATTTGAGTGTAACTGCTCTACTATTAATCACGGCTTATTTGCTAGGCTCAATACCTACTGGTTATCTAGCAGCACTATGGCTCAAGGGTATTGATATTCGAGAATATGGCTCTGGCTCAACTGGTGCAACTAATGTACTTAGGACAGTGGGAAAAGTGCCAGCAGTGGTAGTTTTGCTGGTTGATGCTTTTAAAGGAGTCGCTGCCATCGCTCTCATTAAAGGTCTCTATGCTCTGGATTTAACGACTATACCTGCTAGCTGGCAAGCCTGGTTAGTGGCTGGGGCAGGATTGGCTGCTATTTTAGGTCACAGTAAGTCTATCTGGCTCAGTTTCACCGGGGGCAAGTCTGTAGCTACTAGTTTGGGTATCTTACTAACTATGTCTTGGCAGGTAGGTTTAGGAACCTTCGGTGTATTTGCGATCGCACTGGGATTATCCCGCATTGTTTCTTTAAGTTCAATTGCTGGGGCGGTGGCAGTTGGTCTACTGATGATTATTCTCAAACAACCGCTCCCCTATCAGTTATTTGGTGGTGCTGCTGGTTTGTATGTTATCCTTCGCCACCGCAGTAATATTGAGCGTATACTTGCTGGTAGTGAGCCTCAAATTGGGCAATCTCTGCCGCAGATGTCTGAAGGTAATTGAAGTCGATAGTTAAGTAATAAGTAATAAGTAATAAGTAATAAGTAATAAGTCAGAAATATTTTTTCTCTTATTACTTAAATTCATACTATTTTTAGCTTTTTTTATTTCAGATAATAGTGATTTTTGATTTGTGAACTAGTTTTACGCATTTGTTTATTTGATAATGATTATTAATAAATAAGAAACAGCTATAGCAGTACACTCTTGTCTGTTTGTAGCGCAGATGTACTAGCTTGTGTCAGCTATACTGCCAAAAATTTTTAGCTCTTTTTAGGAATAACTTGCGAGTTGAAGTCATAACGACTATGATTAAGAGTGGAGACAAGAAACAGAAGCAGTAAGCTAGACAATGGTAGAGATCAAAGAAATTCCACTAGAACAAATCCGCCGCCCCCTACCGCGAGCTAATGATCAACAGAAGGTAGTGGCTTTAATGGAATCAATTGCCAAAGAGGGCTTGAGAGAACCAATCGATGTGTTAGAAGTAGATGGTCAATACTATGGCTTTTCTGGTTGCCATAGATATGAAGCTCATCAACGTCTTGGCAAGGAAACCATTAAATGCCGAATTCGCCGCGCCACTCGTTCAGTATTGCAAAGGCATTTAGCGTGAAATACTCAAAGCTGACCTTCAGTGTAACTACAGACTTATTGCCAGATTAATTAAAAGCTGACCTTTCCTCACAAAAGTTTTCAATTAGAGAATAACCTAGGAGACTGCTATGCTAACTACAAACAAAGTTGTACCTGTTAATATTGGTATCGAAGAAAAGGATCGTAAAGAAATTGCTGAAGGGCTTTCTCGCCTTCTCGCAGACACTTATACCCTTTACCTGAAAACTCATAATTTTCACTGGAATGTCACTGGTCCATTGTTCAATTCTCTGCATTTAATGTTTGAACAACAGTACAATGAATTAGCCTTAGCAGTGGATGCAGTTGCTGAAAGAATTCGGACTTTGGGTTATCCTGCTCCCGGCAGCTATAGCGAATATGCTGAATTATCCTCAATTGAAGAAACTCGGGGTGTTCCTGAGGCAGAAGAAATGGTTCGTTTGCTGGTAGAGGCTAATGAAGCGGTAGTGAGGACAGCAAGGTCTGTTTTTCCTATTGCTGAAGGTGCTAATGATGAGTCTACGGCAGATCTATTGACTGAAAGGATGAGTATACATGAGAAAACTGCCTGGATGTTAAGGAGTATTTTGAAGTGAGTTTTTGAAGGTTCATAGCTCATAGTTTATGGTTCATGGGGTTATTATTCGACAGTTGTGGAATAATAACCCCATGAAAAATCAACAATTAACTATGAACGACTAATGATTCATGGGGTTGGTGTCCAGTAGTTTTGGAAAGTTTAGTAATTTCTAAGAAAGAGAAATTTTTCTTGCCAAAACTTCTTGGTTATGAGCATTAGTAGGTGCTAATGATTGTAGTTCTAATGCAAAGAAAAATAGGCATAAGCAAACTGGATCAATGCAGTAATTCGCTGGAAGCGCCCAAAGTCTTGTCCTACGGGCAGGAGTTTATAAACCTCGCCCTTTACTTCAAATAGGTTCGTTTGTTATTCGAGGTGTTATTCGAGGGTCTTTTGTTTCTTTAGAGTCTTTTACTACTCGAGGGTCTTTTGTTTCTTTAGAATCTTTTCTTACTCCAAGAACTTGTATTGTTTTTGTAAAAGTATTGTTATCACGGTTAAGATCTGCATGTTGATTATTTGGATCTACTCTGAAACTGACATTATACTCACCACCACCCAATTCTATTTGCAGACGTATACTCTCTTCAGCAGATTTCTGGTTAGGTTTTAGGGAACCATGTTTTTTGATTATAGGTCGAGTGCGAATATGTGGAGCAGAGATTGACCACCACACCTCAAAAGGACCAGATGCTTTGCTACCTAGATTAACTAAATCTGCTTCTAAAGTAATTAGATGACGTTTCTGAGTAAAACTAATATCACGCACTGCTAAATCAAAAGTTGGTTTGTCGGTGCTGATTGCCATTGCTGTCCAAGGAAGAAGATTGGTAGTTTGACCATCGATAATCGCAAATAACATCCCAGAGCCTTTAACTTGAGGCATCTTTATACGCAAGCGCGACTCGCCCCACTCCAGAATCTCGGCAGGCTTCCCTTGGAATAGAATTTCTGTATTCGGATCGAGATCACCTAAATTTGCTCCCTCAATAACAACTTCACTTCCAGGTAATCCTCTGGCTGGTTTAACTTCACTGAGAAAAGGTAACTCTCGACACTGGCGAATTTTTAATTCAGGAATGCCTGTTTTAGTGCTAACTTCAGCTAACATTGCGGCTGTTTGAGTGTAGCGCTCTAAGTCATCAACTGAATAGATAGCAATGCGATTTAACCGTTTAATCTCATCTTTAGTAATACCAGTTAGAGTTGTTAAAGATCTTGTGCTAATAGGTTTACTTAAATCCTTTCGTACACCCTGTAACTGACTTTCTAGTACTTGAGCAAAATCGAGTTTGAGGACAGTAGCACTACTTTTACCAGGTTCTGCAGTGCGAAACAATATTTCCCTCTCAGGGGAGTAGCGCACGTCTACTGCCAAATCCAGTTTAAGCTGTTTAATGGTCATTAACTTACCACGGGCGTAAGATTTAAGAGAAAGGGTATCTTCTGCACGATCAATTTCCGCTGCGATCGCATCTACTATTTCTGCTAGCTGCCATTCTGTATTATCTTGTTGATTAGCCATAAGTCCTCTGGCAAAATTATTTTTACAATGCTGTTTGCGTCAATTATTATTGTTATTGTCTCTTGTCTGACTTCTACAATAAGTCTATTAAACTTCGTCAGAGTTTTGTTCTAGGGCGATATTGATGTTAATGCGACCTAATTGACCCAAAGTAGGGGTTTCGATGCTTGATGGTAAGCTCACCATCAGTCGCAAATCGGTTCCATTTTTAGTTGAATATTTTCTATTGTCTTGCAAATACAAATATGCAGGGATATCGAAATTAATATCACTAACACCTAACTTAACCTGAGAACTATCCTGGTTTTTTAGTTCGCCTATTGTGCCAGACATTTCTTTGGCAATTAGGATGATTAAGTCACCCAGGCTTGTGTCGCTCATAGATAATTTAAGACCGGACATAAAGGTGGTTTTAGTTGATTAAAATGGCAGATTAAGTGTTGTTGCTCAGCCTAACTTAACCTCACTTATCGTACTTTGTAGTTTAGTTAGTGACTGCTATAGGGTACTGGCTTTGCCCAATAACCCTATAGCAATCTTCAGTTATTAGTTACCCTCTACTGGAGAGAAAGTTTCAGTCCTGAAGCGAAGCTTAACTTGACCAATGATTTCTGTGCTCATAGTCAAAGAATCAAAGGAACTTTCATTGACAGCTTTAACATTGAGTTTACTATAGCTTCCACCAACTGAGGCACGTCCCCAACCCCAGCCAGCACGTGCTCTGATATAAGCACTTTTTTGTGTACGCTCATATTCAGACTTGGCTTTTCTGTCGGCTTCTGTAGAAGTGACTTGAAAAGTAAGCTTAGAGAGAATTTCTCCATCGGTGATAACAATCCTCGCCATTCCCTCACGAGCCATTTCTCGGAGATGGTTGATCATACTCTGTGCCAGTGACTCAGAGAGTTTACGACGGATGACTATAACTTGATTAACACTAAAATTATTTTGATTGTCCGCTATTACTATATTTAGGGGTTGTTCAAGGTTAAGAGTCTCAGCAACCAAAGCATCTGCTACTTCTTTTAACTGTTCATTAGCTGATTTTGCAGCAGTACCATTTGTATTATTCTGAGCAACAGCGCTAAATGTATAAGTTGGCGACACAACAGTTTTAGAATTATCCTCAGGTTGTGGATAACGCTCAATTAGGTATGCGGTAACTTGAGCCTCAGAAATATTCTCAGCCTCAAATTGCTTTAGTGTTTTAGCAAGGTTAGCAACTAACTCACTATAAGCTTGCATCTGCTTGATTGTTGCACCAGTGATGGCATCGAAAGTACCATTAATTAACCCAGCTGTAAACTCAACAAAGCCCAAGTTTTGAACTTGTTTAGCTACCTCAATACCTGCTTGAGCAGCATCACCTATAGATTGTGTTTGAGCCGATCTTGTTATTTGCTGTGTAATCCTGCTTTGTAGTTGCGATTCACTCCTTTCTTCAACTATTTCGTGGAGGGAATCACGTAGGATGTCAGCAACATCGCCTTGAACTAATTGGCGCTCTTTTTCGTCACTAATCTTAGTTGCAGCTAAACCAATAATTGCATCTACAGTACGATTAATTCCTTCGTTTACTGCTGGATCTCTAGACAATTTTGCCTCCTTTATTTTCTGTTCTGTTGATTGTGGTTGTGCCGGGTTATTGTTGGCTTGATTTTCTTCATTCATGAAGTTATTTCCTATGATTTTTCTTGGTTGCATCATTTAAGTCACTGTTCAATTTGAACTTAACAGTTAAGCGAAAAAAAAAACTTAGTTCCACTTTTGACTTTGTCCTTATTGCCCGTATCTTGATGCCTCAATTTTCGTTTGTGCTCAGGAGGTTCTAGTGTGCAGTCGAAAAACCGGACTACTAAGGTTATTTTTGGCTTTTTTAGTAGTTATTGCATAATTTTCTGGATGATTGATAGTTTTGCATGGCTGCCACAGCTTTTCTACTTAGCCTTTGGCAACACTTTTACTATTGTTGTGGCTACCCCCCCTATGAAGTTGGAAGCTTACACTGAAAGCGATAGGGTAATGTAAGTAGTTCACGTAGCTAGTCAACAACCCACCGTTAACCCTACGGGTAATAGCCCTACGGGCATGCGCCAAAGGCGTAAAACGGGGGCTTGAGTGCGATTCGTTTAGCGGCTAATAAATAACCGCTACAACTCTTATCCCACAAAGGATACAGCAGTTGAACTTTCGATTGGATGGAGGTGAAAGCCCTCCTCATCAGACTCAGATGTGACTCCCAATCTGCCCACACCGAGGAAGCTCGATTCTTCCAGAGTGAAGCTGGGAACAGGGCGCAACCAGACAAGGGTTATGGCTTGACACTGGCGCTAACGGGGAGTTCCCACGGTGAAAACAGAGCCTAGAAAAGCGACCTACCCGCAAGCGAGGCATAACAACAAAACCTCGACTTTACTGGAGTTCATTCCCGCCGCATCTTCAAGCTATAGCGGTAAGAGTCTAGGGAATCTAGTGGTTGAATTGGCTCCACCTAACGGAACAAACAATCTAATGGAGGGAACGAATAAAAACGTGGCATGGGTCTAGGGGAGGTCGAACCCCAAGTAGGCAAGACGAGATGCGGAATCCCCACGCCACGGGTAGGACGAACAGTAATTTGTTCGAGGCATTCAGAAAACACGCTTGTTGAGAAGAGCATGATTAGGCACAGCAACAACGCTAGTGAATCTTGGAAAACGTTACCGTCGAAGCAATTCCGACGGGACTTATTTCGCCTTCAACGCCGCGTGTTCAAAGCTATTCGAGTTGGCGACAAGCGCAAAGCTAAGTCACTGCAAAAGCTAATTCTGAAGTCTTATGCAGCAAGAATGCTGGCTGTCCGTAGAGTAACGCAGTTAAACGCTGGCAAGAAATCGGCAGGTGTTGATGGAAAAGTAGCCTTATCGGACAACGAAAGACTCTCTCTGAGTTTGGAGCTGCCACCAACTACACCACAGGGGAAAAAGCTACGGCTAAGAATGTCGGGAGCTGGGTGCGGTGAAAATCGCACGCCCAGATCTAACTCAGAGGTGCGGAGGATAATACCTCCCATCGACTCAACCAAAACAGCCCTAGTTGACCAGAAGACTTGTTATTTTAACAAGTAGCCGTTATCGGCAAGAGTTAATGTTCGTACCTTGGGGTGCTTGCCAGCCCCAAGCTCTACAACTTCTAAATTAAACAGGCGTAGAGGGTTAAGCCAGTGTAAGCGAAGAAAGTACCGACCGATAACAACTTCGTTAGCGAAGCGGGGCGCTCTTAGCGCACGGCAAACTTTCACCCCGGAAACGGGAGATTAAAACTCATGTTCGTTTTAACTGTAGATAAAAATCGAAACTCTCTTAATCCAACCCATCCGGCAAGGGCGAGAAGGTTTCTCAAGGAAGGAAGAGCCGTTGTCCTGCGGCGGTATCCTTTCACGATCAT
>JAAHHJ010000045.1 GCA_010692425.1 Symploca sp. SIO3C6
TAGTTTAATTAGTACTAGTGATGGAGAAAAGATAACTAATCCAAAACATTTCCATCGGCTGTACCAAAAGCTACGTAGAGTGCAAAAGGCATTGAGCCGGAAAACCAAAGGCTCAAAAAACCGATACCAAGCATCTATTAAAGTAGCTAAAATACACGCCAAAATTAAAGATGCCCGTACCGACTTTCTACACAAGCTGACAACTCGACTAGTCCAGGAAAATGGCTTGATTGCTGTTGAAGAGTTGGGGGTTAGAAACATGGTAAAAAACCGCAAGCTAGCGAGGTCAATTTCTGATGCAGCTTGGGGTGAGTTTTTCCGGCAGCTTGAGTACAAGTGCCAGTGGTACGGGCGAGAACTGGTTAAGATTGACCGATTCTTTCCCAGTAGCAAACGGTGCAATAACTGTGGTTTCGTTGTGGAAAGATTGCCCTTGAATATTCGCAGTTGGGATTGCCCTGAGTGCGGAACAAAGGGGATTGATCGAGACATCAATGCTGGGAAAAACATTTTGGCCGCAGGACTTGCGGTGTCAGTCTGTGGAGCGAACATAAGACCTGATAACAATTGTGTTAAAGGGCAGTTGCGAAAAACCCGTAAGGGAAAGAAACAGAAACCTAAATTGTGAAGCTTAGGAATCCCGCGCTTTTAGCGCTGGGAGAATGTCAACGAATTATGACCCAATCACTACCAATTGCTCAGTTAGGTAACTCAATTTTACGACAGCAAGCCCAGGCAGTTGATAATCTTGATGATCAGCGCCTCCAACAGCTAATTGATGATCTGATTGCAACAGTTGTAGAATCAAATGGCGTCGGCATTGCTGCCCCTCAAGTATCTCAATCCGATCGCTTGTTCATTGTTGCCTCTCGTCCCAATCTTAGGTATCCCCATGCCCCGACGATGGCACCGACGGCGATGATTAATCCTCGCATTATTGCCCATTCTCCTGAAACAATTAAAGATTGGGAAGGCTGTCTGTGTGTTCCTGGAATTAGAGGATTAGTTCCTAGATATCAGGCAATTGAGGTAGAGTATACCGATAGGGATGGTCAACGGCATCAGCAACAATTAACCGATTTCATTGCTAGAATCTTCCAGCATGAATACGACCATCTTGATGGTCTGATATTTTTAGACCGTCTGGAAACTACCAGAGATATTATTACTGAGCAGGAATATTTACAGCGGGTTTTGCCGAAAACTAGTGTAGGTTAAAGCTAATTTTTAAGTAATAAGTAATAAGTAATAAGTAATAAGTAATAAGTAATAAGTAATAAGTAATATATATAACAGTTAAATTACTATTTACAGCTTAAAACTTATTACTTGCTGTGTTTTAATTAAAAATCTCCTTTTTTATAGGAGATAATATGTCTCACAAAGCACCAGCCGCTGTTTTATCGAGTACACCCCCAGATAAGTGCGCAGTAATATTCATTGCTTCTAAAATCGGTGCTTTCTCCAAGCCTTGGGGGTAGTCAATCACACTAACAGCACCATTACCCTGTTTAATATTCCAAAACGACTCGGGAGTCAACCCCAGGATATGACAGAGAATTACCTTATTGATAGCATCGTGGGCGACGACAAGAACAGTGTGGAGTTTTGTCTCAGATACCGCAACTGATTTGATAATTTCCCCCCAGGTGGCAATTGCCCTCTCCCAAACCTGCTGCAAGTTTTCTCCTTCCGGCATTTGTACAGTTGCTGGTGCCTCTTGCCATTGACGCAGTAACTGCTCATACTCCTGTTTAATTTCTGATTCTAGTTTCCCTTCCCAAAGACCGTGAGAGATTTCTCTAAGGTCATCTTGCAATTCTAGTTTGACATGGGGGTGAAACTTTAGTGTTAACTCGGCTGTTTCCTTGGGACGCAATAGGGGACTACTAATAGCAGAATCAATAGGGATATCCTTAAGAAATTCAGCCACCTGTTGCCCCTGTCTACGACCATTATCATTGAGCGGTACATCAATTTGCCCCTGAAAGCGTGAGGCTCGATTCCATTCAGTTTCCCCATGGCGCACCAGTAATAGACGTAACCCTCGATTACCTTCTCGCGGCGTCGGCAAGGTTTGTCCCAAGTGTGATGTCTGATTAAGGGACTCTAATTGCACCGTATCTCCCCAACTGCCAGTGAAGTTGAGTACATTGATGCAACAATTAGATTGCTGGATGGTATGGTAGCGAGCAGGGGAAACACCAATAGCAGTGCTAATCAAGCAGCGATTGATGCCATTATGAGCCACGATTAAAATAGTTTTTCCCTGGTGACGGGGGAGAATTTCTTGCCAAAATTGCCGCGCTTGCTCGTGGAGGGCTAATACTGGAAAATGTTTCCTCGAACCTTCTGCTGTGGTAATAGTCATATAAAACTCATCAGGGCGCTCTTTCCAGCAGCGGTATTGATCACGAAATTTTGTTTCCACATCTGACTTGCGCATCTTTTCCCAAAGGGGCAAATCAACTTCCATCAGCTTGTCTAGGGAGTGTAACTGTGGAGGGGAGTGCAAAGAAGATAAAATAATCTCTGCTGTTTGCTGAGCACGTTTTAGAGGTGAGCAGTAGATGGCATCGAACTCCAGGCTACTCAGAGCAGCGCCAACTTGGCGGGCATCAGCACAGCCTTTTTCCGTCAAAACTGACTCATCACAGCGTCCTTGAATTATCTTCTGGTTGTTGTAAGTACTCTGACCATGACGCACGATAATTACGCGAGTAGCCAATCTCCCAATCCTCCTTGATTAACTTCCTTCTTGCCTACGGTTCCCAGTTTTACATAAAGGATGCCAAAATCTGGGTAACTCTAACAGCTAACACCATAACTACCTCAACTTCTAGCAGCTCGTATCCACCAGCAATGGGATAATAGCAGTTAGGTTTAAGCAAGCGGTGAGTAATTTGATTACGATTAAGCGATTGATTTTGGTGTTGCTGACGATTTTTGCGATCGCTAAAGTCAGCCTTTCTTTAGCAGAAAGCTGGGGGCAGCCTCAGATTCAAAGTCGCCTGGAACTTTACCAAACCAATCTGTTACTCCATGCCTCACAATTGCAGGGCAATAGCCCTGAAATAAATACATCCCAACCATCAGCGCCAGAGTTAAATGCTGCCGTTGATGCCTTAATTGGTACTAAGCCTTTCCAAACTGCACAAAAGCAGTATAGACAAGCGCATCAATCAGCTCAAAACACTCACTCAAATATCACTGCCAGACTTCAAGAACTTGCTTCTAAGGCTGAGGAAGCTCAACAGCAAGGAGCTGCCATTACCACTTCTGAGAACAACTTCCAGCAACAAAGGTGGCAACAGTCATTATCTCATGTAGAACAGCTAATTAATGAACTTGACTTGCGACTGGGAATTCTCCAAGCTCAACAAGGAGAAACAAAGGCTGCCATTAAAACTTGGAGTACTTTGACTAATCAATCTGTTTTAGAAATAGCAGATCGACTATCTTTACCCATCTCTGAGACTGAAGAGTCATTGTCACAAACAGCAGAGATACTAATTGGTCTTTGGAGTGACCCTCCCCAAATACTAGCCGATGCTGAGATCAAAATTAAGGAAAATTTAGATAGCTGGTTCCGCTATCGGGCTTTGAGCCAGTTGTACCAATTACAACAGCGCCAAGAACAATTCTCTGCTTTGCAAACCAAAGAACTTGAAATTGCTCAACAAGCGGTTTTAAAGTTAGCACTGATTGGGGGAATACCAGGATTTGGCGGTTTATTGGGCGTGGGCATTTTAATATTTTTATTAGCTCAGCGGCTGTTGCAGGGCAAACGTTCACTCCTGGCTACCAACGCTGATTTAACTTGGGAGACACCCTGGAATTGGGAAATCATTTGGCAAGTGCTGATTTTAGGCTTCTTTTTCATCGGTCAACTGCTACTGCCAGTATTATTTGGTGTTTTAGGTATCAACCCCATCAATTACACAGTGCAGATGAAGGCATTCTATGTCTTGTTTAGCTACATACTAATGGCAGGAGGTGGCTTTTTAGTGCTATTTTTGTCAATCCGACCATTTTTTCCTCTACCAGAGCAATGGTTTCGCTTGCAGCTAAAGAGTAATTGGATTTTTTGGGGATTGGGCGGTTATTTCGTAGCACTGCCTTTGGTGATTGTGGTATCGCTGATTAACCAGCAGCTATGGCAAGGGCAAGGAGGCAGTAACCCAATTTTACCTCTAGCTCTGGAGGGAAGAGATAACGTCGCACTATTGATATTTTTCCTTACCGCCTGTGCAGCCGCACCAATATTTGAAGAGATTATTTTCCGGGGATTTTTGTTACCTTCGCTGACACGTTATCTGCCAGTTTGGAGTTCAATAATCGCTAGTAGCTTGCTGTTTGCGATCGCTCACCTCAGTCTTTCGGAAGTTTTACCACTAGCGACTTTGGGCATTGTCTTAGGAGTTGTTTATACAAGATCACGAAACTTGCTGGCTCCCATGCTGCTCCATAGTCTTTGGAATAGTGGAACCTTATTAAGTCTGTTTATTTTGGGCAGTGGTTCTAATTGAACTCTCAAGCCAAAAAAAAACTAATAATATCAGACAAATGATGGGGAATTTATCCTACCCTCAAAGGTGGAGGCAACAACACGCTCAGGCGTCGAGGCGCCCCACAATTATACTAAAAGTTCTAAACTAGCTCATATGCAAGTTTCTGTAGATACCCTGCCCCTCCAAACAGCAAAGCCTGTAGAGACAATCTCTTTAGACGTAACAGGCATGAAATGTGCTGGTTGTGTCAGTGTTGTGGAAAGACAACTAAAAAGTAATCCTGGCGTTATTTGTGCTCAAGTCAATCTCGTGACGGAGGTTGCAGTTGTAGAGTTTCAAGCTGGAAAAGTTGATCCAGCAGCACTGGCTGAGCAGTTAACCTCTAAAGGGTTTCCCTCCCAACCTCGTTGTTCCCAAGCTGAGGATAAATCACACTCAGAAAATAACCTGAAGCTAGCCGCCAAGCGTGACAGAGAAAGCAGAGACCAAATCTGGAGATTGGTAATCGCCTCTGTCCTAGTCCTTCTATCAACAATCGGGCATATTAGTCATTGGTTAGGTATACCAATGCTAACCCTCCTGAGCAATATCTGGCTACATTGGGGGCTAGCAACATTGGCATTATTGGGACCAGGGCGTCAGATCCTAGTTGATGGCTGGCGCAGTTGGTGGCATGGGGCACCCAATATGAATACTTTGGTGGGACTAGGCACTTTTACTGCCTATATCACTAGTTGTATCGCCTTGTTTTTCCCACAACTGGGATGGGATTGCTTCTTTGATGAACCAGTAATGATGTTGGGCTTCATTCTCTTGGGACGGACATTAGAGCAACGGGCAAGACGTCGTGCCAGGGCATCTTTGGAGTCATTATTGGCGCTACAGCCACAGGTAGCCCATTTGATCGGGAAATCAAACCCCATGATACCTGAACACACGGGGATAAAAATTCCTGTGGAGCAAGTGCGGATTGGTGAATGGTTGCGAATCTTGCCAGGGGAAAAAGTGCCAGTAGATGGGGAATTAGTGGTGGGTGAATCTACGGTAGATGAGTCAATGCTCACGGGAGAGGCAACCCCAGTCTTGAAGCAGCCAGGAGAAAGCGTTTGGGCAGGAACCTTGAATCAGTCGGGAGTGATAGCCATCAAAGCCACCCGCACCGTTTCCGAAACTAGGCTAGCACAGATTGTGAAACTAGTTGAGGATGCTCAAGCTCATAAGGCCCCTGTACAGAGATTAGCTGATACAGTAGCAGGATATTTTGCCTACGGTGTGATCACTATCTCGGCACTGACATTCCTGTTTTGGTACGACTTTGGGACTAAAATTTGGCCTGATGTCTTGATACCAATAACTGGAGTCGCAGATGAGGCAATGGTGATGCCCCATTACCCCTTACTGTTGAGCTTAAAGTTAGCAATCTCGGTGTTAGTAATTGCCTGTCCCTGCGCCCTTGGTTTAGCAACACCAACA
Source organism: Symploca sp. SIO3C6 (assembly GCA_010692425.1). Classification (GTDB taxonomy): domain Bacteria; phylum Cyanobacteriota; class Cyanobacteriia; order Cyanobacteriales; family Coleofasciculaceae; genus SIO3C6. The sequence continues at coordinate 5,985 of JAAHHJ010000045.1, forward strand.
GCAATTTTAGTAGGTACCAGCCTTGGTGCAGAGCAAGGGTTATTAATTAAGGGCGGTGATATTTTAGAACGAGTTCAACAGCTTGATACTGTTGTTTTTGACAAAACAGGCACTCTTACCACAGGTGAACCAACTATCACCGATTGCTTGCCAATTGGGGAATTAGAGTTATTTGGACTTCCAGAGGATGAGGGGAAGAGTGTGGTTGGGGATAACCCTGCCTTCCCAGCCTCCAAACTACTGCAACTAGCAGCAGCAGTAGAAAGCGGCACCTCTCATCCCTTGGCAGTGGCTATCTGCCATGCTGCTAGCCAGCAGAGGCTACCAATGCTTAGGGCTCAAGATTTTTATACTGAACCAGGATTAGGGATATCTGCTTTAGTGGAAAATAGGCTAGTGCTGCTAGGTAATCAAGCCTGGTTGAAGAAGCAGGGTGTAACTATTAGTGAGATTGCCAATACTCAGGCTCAAATCTTGGCAGCAAAGGGTAAAACAGTAGTTTACCTGGTAGCTGATGGTTTACTAGTTGGCATGATTGCTGCTGAGGATGTTCCTAGAGCCGATGCTAAAGAGACAGTGCAGCGCTTGCAAGAGCTGGGATTGCGGGTAATGCTACTGAGTGGGGATCAGCCCCAAGCTGCCGCTGCCACAGCAGAGAAACTCTCAATTGCTCCCCAAGACGTAATTGCAGGTGTTCTTCCTCAAGGCAAGGCAGAGGCAATATCTCAGCTGCAAACTCAGGGTAGGCGTGTAGCGATGGTAGGAGATGGTATCAATGATGGTCCAGCTTTAGCACAAGCAGATGTGGGCATTTCTTTGCACGCAGGAACCGATATTGCTCTCGAAACAGCCGGAATTATCCTGATGCGTGATTGCTTGTTAGATGTAGTCAAGTCAATTGAGCTTTCAAAATCTACCTTCAGCAAGATTCGCCAAAATCTATTCTGGGCTTTTAGTTATAATACTTTAGGGATTCCGGCAGCGGCAGGTTTACTACTGCCAGGTTTCGGTATAATTCTGAATCCATCGGCAGCTGGAGCCCTAATGGCTTTGAGTTCTGTTAGTGTGGTTACTAACTCACTTTTGCTGCGTCGTACCCTCAAAGCTTAGGAGCACTCCAGGAGCTAAACAAGGCACAATCCCCTTTGCCTAAGTTGCTCAGACAAGCAACGCCTGAAAAGTTACAATTGTTAGAGGATTCTTTCACCAATAATCTGACGTGAGTTCGACGGATTTGGTTTGCCCTCTATGGCACACTCTCCCCAACCTAGGGAGAGGTCTAAAAAGCCTATGTACCCCTTACTCCTCTCTCTGTTCCTAGTAGAGGGAGGTTGGGAGGAGGATATTAGTTGATCTCAGATTAATTTACCACCAAAATGATCTGCCAAAATGTTATATGGTGAAAATCTTCAAAACTAGGCACGAGTTAGCCAGACTAGGCACTTTTAACCATTATCTCAGATTCAGGTAAATTACTGCTTGCAAGCCTGTCCGATGAGCTTAACGAGTGTATATGATTGTTGTATAAAGGGGAAACCTGGTTAATAGTCAGCAGTCAGGGTAATTTTCCCTCCAAGTCAAGGAGAACTGCTGGAAAGCTGTGCCAATGTAAAGTGAGCAAGAAAAAGCGTTTTTCTAAACTGACTCAAATATCTATAGCTATTTTCCCATGCCTGCACAATCACATCACCAGCATTTGTTGATCATTGAGGACGAAAAGGGACGTAAGGAATTTCCCTTACTCGAATCGGTGTATTCCATCGGTAGAGACCCAAATTCTGATATCCGTCTATGTTCTCAGTTTGTTTCTCGCAGACACGCGACTTTAGTGCAACGGCATCGTGCTGATGGCAGCCTCTACTATAGAATTGTAGATGGCAATCTTAAGGGTAAGCCCAGTGCTAACGGACTATTAATTAATGGTCGCAAGCGCCAAGCCCATGACCTAGAAGATGAAGATGAAGTTGTCTTTGGTCCGGGTGCTTGTGTCAAATACTACTTACTGAAGCGAGAAACAGTGCCAACTGGGCCGCCTGATGAGTTTGATATTACCCTAATTAACCCAGGGGCTTTCGACATCGAGGAATAAAATTATTGCTACTCGGGTGGAGCTAAGAGCCCAATCTCAACAGCCAGCTAGAAATTACCCAGCAATGCTCTCTACCAATTGCCAATGGCGATTTGTAGCCACGGCTTCTTGCAATGTATGGAACATTTGGTGGCAATGGTTATCAACCTGAAGTGGCAATTCCTCATTTTTTATGACAAAATTCATCCTTACTTCCTGAGCAGTAGCTGTTGATTTGTCAATTAGCACTTCTACTGTCACCAGCTTCGTAAAAGGGACGCTGCCAGGATTCTCCTGTGCCATCAGATAGTCGCCAGTGTTGTGAACGATCTTGAAATTGCACGACTCCAACAATTCCCTCAAACAATCCTGAAGTAGATCAAGGGAGACAGCAACTGTAAAAGAACAGATATAGCGAGCCATATATAAACCAGGGCGTCAGATAGCTAGTCCCTTTTATCATATCGAACCTATGTTAAGCTTCATGAGGTAAGATCCAGATGCAAAGCCAAGGCATCAGCAGAGCATACATTTAACTTGCATCTCTAGGCGGTCTATTCACTATATTAATTAATGCGTGGTAAGTTGATCATTAATTAATGCGTGGTAAGTTGATCGTATTCGAGGGAGTTGAAGGTGGCGGCAAAACCACCCAAATACAGCTATGCTCACAGTGGCTTCAGGCTAGTAACCTGCTCACTCAGCTGAACACTATCCAACCACAGGTATCAGTGGTGATCACCAAAGAACCGGGCGGAACATCATTAGGCTTAGGGTTACGCCAACTTTTATTGGAGGAAGTAAGTAGCAACAAGCCAAACAATTCCAAGAATCCACCAATTCAAGAACGAGCAGAACTTTTACTTTATGCTGCTGATCGAGCTCAGCATGTTGAAGAATTTATTAAACCTCTACTGGCAGAGGGGGCAATCATTTTATGCGATCGCTATACAGATTCTACACTAGCCTATCAAGGTTATGGGCGTGGTCTTGATTTAACCCTGATTGACCAACTCAATCAAATTGCTACTGGTGGTTTGGAGAGTGACCTTACTATATGGCTAGATGTAGATGTGAAAATAGGCCTAGAAAGGGCGCAAAAACGGGGAAAGACCGACCGTATGGAACAGGCTTCACTGGCATTTCATCGGCGAGTTCAACAGGGTTTTGAGTCAATATACCAACAAAATCCCCATCGCATTGTACGAGTAGATGCCAGTGGTAGCCAAGCTCAAGTGCATTGTGCAATTCAGGAGATTTTGCATCGGCATTTTAATTTATCTGGCTATCCATCTCCATCTTCACCGGAATCTTCACCGGAGTAAGTTGAGTGTCTATCCTATGGTAACAGAAGCTTTCGCTTCACTTGTAGGGCAAGCCCAAGCCATCGCCCTCTTGCAGGGAGCAGTTGCTACTAACCGTATTGCCCCTGCTTATTTGTTTGTAGGTTGCCCAGGAGTTGGGCGCTCTCTAGCAGCAAGAGCTTTTATCGAACTACTATTGTTAGCCGACATACCCAGACAAGAGCAGCCATCAGTACAAAAACGTCTACAGCAGGGCAACCATCCGGATGTATTATGGGTAGAGCCGACTTATCTCCACAGAGGTATTCGTTTATCTGCTGGCGAATTAGAGCAAAAAGGCATTCAGCGCCAAGGTAAGCCCCAAATTCGGCTCGAACAAATTCGAGAAATCACCAGGTTTTTAAGTTGTTCCCCTCTAGCAGCATCTCACCAAGTGGTGGTACTCAAACAAGCCCAAACTATGGCAGAAGCAGCTGCCAATGGCTTACTTAAAACCCTCGAAGAACCAGGACAAGCAACTTTAATTTTGATTGCACCTAGTATTGAGTCATTATTGCCAACGCTGGTTTCTCGCTGTCAGCAGATTCCCTTTTATCGGCTAACGCTTCCCAAGCTGGAAACTGTGTTGCGGCAAACAGGGCATCAAGAAATTCTTGCCCATTCAGAGATATTAGCACTTGCTCAAGGTAGTCCAGGGAAAGCAATTGCTTCTTTTACTCAGCTCCAAGCTATGCCCTCTGAGTTGCTCAATCAGTTACTCGTGCCACCACAGACACCTCGCCAAGCTTTGGAGTTGGCCAAGGAAATTGACAAAATTCTCGATCTACAAGCTCAGTTATGGTTGCTAGATTATCTCCAGCAAAGTTATTGGCAAACTCAAACTGAACCAGTCATCATTCAACAGTTAGAGAAGGCTAAGCAATACCTACTCAACTATGCTCAGCCGCGACTTGTTTGGGAGGTAACGCTGTTGGATTTAAATCAGGCACTTTTTTTATAGGTTTTAGGGGTTGTTTGAGTTTTCTTGAGCTTGATCTAATGATTGTACTTAAGTTTAAGCCATAAAATTATTGATGCTAAGATTAGCGTTGCTAAATTGGTAGCAATCACAGGTAGGTCTCTAACTATAATTCCATACACAATCCATAGCAACACTCCTGAACAAAAAGTGATAAACATTCCTAATGAAATATCTTTTGCTGATTTTGATGTCCAAGTTTTAATCACTTGAGGCATAAAGGAAATTGTTGTCAAAGAGCCTGCTAATAATCCCAAAATCGTAATTATATTCATTAGAAATCAGAGAAATGACGAATAATTTCAGCGACTGACCACGCTTGAGCGATGGCACCTTGGGGACAATGAGGGGTATCACCATCAAAGATTTCAGAGATTGAACCAAGACAGGCTTCTTGTTGGAAGTGAGCTAGCAAAAGCTTGAAATTACAAGGGAGAGGTTCTCTCCGGTAGAAGCGTTTCCAAGCACGGATAAACGGACCAATTAACCAACTCCAAACAGTACCCTGATGGTAAGCAATGTCCCGATGCCAACGATTACCGCTATAAAAACCCATGTATTCTGCTTCAGCTGGATCGAGACTGCGCAAGCCATAGGGGGTTAGAAGGCGTTCCCGTGCCACCTGCAAGACTTGCTTGGCATTATCCTCTACAAAACCGCAGTGATAAAGTGAAAGTGCTATAACTGCATTAGGGCGAATCCGAGGATCACGATGACCATCTGGTTCAATGGTGTCATAGAAGTAGCGCCGCTCTGGATTCCAAAACTTTTGTAAGGAGACTTTTACCCTCTGCGCCTGCTGTTCGTAGTGTTTAGCCTGTTGCAACAGACGCACTTGCTCAGCTTGCTCCTGTTGTGCCTGTCTGGCAGTCCACTTGCTGATCCAACACAGAGCAGAGTACCAGAGAGCATTAATTTCCACAGGTTTTCCTCGGCGAGGGGTTACTGGATGACCATTAATTACAGCGTCCATCCAAGTAAGGGCAACATTGGGAGCATCCCAAGTGAGTAGCCCATCATTAGCATCAACCCTAATTTGGTAGAGAATACCAGCTGTTAGGGCTTTGTAGATTTTCCGCACCACAGGATATTGCTTGTTAAGAAAACTCCAATCCTGTGTTGTTTCTAGGTAAAGTCCTAGGATTTCAATCCACCATAGGGAAGCATCAATGCTGTTATATATCGGCTCAGCATTACCATTGGGAAAGGTATTTGGAATTAAACCATCACGACAATAGCTACCAAAGGTTTCTAGTAATCCCTTAGCAAGGGTATAGCGCCCAGTTGCTAAAGTTAGTCCTGGTAAAGCAATTAATGTATCGCGCCCCCAGTCATTGAACCAGGGGTAGCCAGCTATTACAGTCGGACCAGAAATTGAACTACGGTAGGCAATAAATTGATCCGCTGCCCGCAACAGTTGACGCCAAATCGATTGCTTTTCACTATTGATGAGTGAGGGAACCGAAGCCCATAGTTGCTTTTGACGTTGTTGCTCTGTTTGCACCGCCTGTTCAAATAACCCAGAATTGAGTCCTGGTAGCGGCAATTGCTCTAATCCTACCCTCGCTTCCAAAGTTATGGTTTCTCCTGGATGGAGTATAACACTCAAGTAGCCTGGACTGTAAAGGTCTTCACGATCAGGTAGTCCTCGACGATGTTCCTCAGGATAGTAATAATTCCAATACCAAACTCCCTCTACTTGATAGTCGCCCCTACTCCAGCGTAGCAGCCAGGGAACCCCTACTTTACCATTACAAATCCCTTGTAAGTAAATTTGCTTATTACCCACCAATTGGGAAAAATTGAGATCGTGTTCTTTCAATTGCTGGTGATGAAAGTCTCGGTCTCCAATCAAAGGGCGTAGTCTTAGTGTCGCTACCTTGCTACCTTGATATTGATACTCAATCAAGATACGACTGCACAATTGCGGCTGTTTTGGATGATCGCATTCTAGCCAACCTTCACTCAAGCCGTAAGGCATCACCATCTGTTGAGTCAACTGCCAGTCTTTAAAACCCCAAACCCATTTGGGAATTGGCTCCGCTTCAAAGGAGCGCAGTAGCTGATAACCAAGGGGTTCGATCTTTTTGCCGCCATTCCAGAAATTGGTCGAAATTGCCCAGTTTGTACCTTCTACTTCTAAGCTGGCATCGAGATGGGAGAGTAATAGAGTACGTTGTACGGGAGGTTCGAGGGCAGCAATTAACCAGCCATGATAAGTGCGAGTTCGCGCCCCGCAAACTGTACCACTGGCAAAACTTCCCAAACCATTGGTTATTAACCATTCCCTGGTGTCTAAATCGTTCAAGGTGATTTCGTCATCAGCTCTCTATAAGCTTAAGTCTACGATTTACTAGCTGAATTTTATCCTTAAGAGAGTGTTTAAGAAATTGTTGTTGAGTAATTGCGCAAATCCTTACTACTCAAAATCGTTATGAGTATGATATAGTTGTAACAGTTCGTAAATAATCGTGCTTGCCAGTACGGATAACTTAGGAATAGATTATCCGGTAATGCATAGCGAAGGCATGCGCAATTAAGGTTCAAGGAGAATAAATTAATGACCAACTCAACAGAAGGATGCTTGCGGGTAGGCCAACAGGCTCCCGACTTCACTGCAACTGCTGTAGTCGATCAAGAATTCAAGACGATTAAGCTATCTGACTATCGCGGCAAGTATGTCGTCATCTTTTTCTATCCTCTTGACTTCACCTTTGTCTGCCCAACTGAAATCACCGCCTTTAGCGATCGCTTTGAAGAATTCAACAAACTAGGCACTGAAGTTTTAGGCGTCTCTGTTGACAGCGAATTCTCTCACCTTGCCTGGATTCAGACAGACCGCAAAAATGGTGGTGTTGGGGATTTGAACTATCCTTTGGTTTCTGATATCAAAAAAGAAATCAGCACTGCTTACAATGTCCTTGACCCTGATGCTGGTGTAGCTTTGCGCGGTTTGTTCATTGTTGACAAAGATGGTGTGATCCAGCACGCAACCATCAATAACCTTTCCTTTGGTCGTAACGTTGATGAAACCTTGCGTACCCTGCAAGCAATTCAATACGTTCAAGCCCACCCCGATGAAGTTTGCCCAGCTGGTTGGCAACCTGGTGACAAGACAATGAACCCTGATCCTGTCAAGTCCAAGGTTTTCTTTGCATCAGTGTAAGTTGTAGCTAAAGTATTCAACACCCCATGCTCGCTATCGCTAATAGAGACCAACTATATTAGGCAGGCGAGACTTGTATCGTTTGATTAATCTTGATTAATCAGCCGCTGCCATCCAGCGATGGTGGCGGTATACTTTTGATATAAATTGATCAACTCAAGGGTATTTTGGTCTAGACTTATCTTGTAGTAATACTGATTACCTAAGTACTTGTTACAAATAATTTTTAAGTAATAAATGTTCTTACTTTTACTTATTACTTACAGCTAGACCATTCGTAATCTTCTTTTTCCTATTTAATATCAGGAGTATTCAAAAACTGATGCTGACTTCTAATGACTTCAGGGGTCTACTCAATAAACGCTTCTTCCGTAATTTTTTGCCACTACCAGCAACCAACACTCATAAACGAGGAGCAATAACTACTGACTTTGAGCTTCCTGATCTTACCAACGATTCTCAGATCAAACTATCAAATTACCAAGGGAAGCAACCAGTTCTACTTTACTTTACTCGCATCTTTACTGAAAAGCAGTATTGCCCTCTTTGCTTCCCTCACATCAAAGCGTTAAATGAGAACTACGAACGCTTTACCCAAAAAGGTATTGAGGTATTAATGATTGTGAGTACAGATCTTCAGCAAAGCCAACAGGTTGTCAAAGACCTGAAGTTAAAAATGCCACTCTTATCTGACTCAAACTGTGAAGTTTTTCGAGCCTATGAAGTTGGTCAAGCCCTTGGTGCTCCTTTACCTGCGCAATTCCTACTAGATCAACAAGGAAAAATCCGCTATAAACACTTGTTTTCTTTCCTTTCTCCTAATGCTGATCTTGAAACTTTGCTAAGTATCGAGCTTTAATTGGAAACATGTTGCCTTTGTTAGCCTTAATCTCCCAACCCCTTCTCCCAATTTGGGAAAAGGGAATTAGTTGTAAGAAGTTTCACCATAACAAGCAATAAACATTTTTCTTTAGAGTATTTATTACTTATTACTTATTACTTATTACTTATTACTTATCCATTCCCCGAATTCTTTAACGATTGAACTTCCTTATTTAACTGCTCTAAATCTTTTTGAAGAGCCTGGGTTTGCTCTTGGAGCAGTTCTTTGAAAAAGGGGCTAAGGATATCCCTAATTGGTGCGAATAATTGCTGCCAGCGTTGCCGATCCTCTTCCAGCAAGATTACATAACTGTCGGTTCCGTGGGGAAAAGGAATACCACCTGCAAATCCTAAAGCCCCGCCAAAATCCACAGCAAAACCCTGAGCACCTGGCCCAATAATTGTATGCGCCTCTCCGACACTGGCATAGTTTCCTATAGTTTTTGGTAATTGCTCAGATCAATACATAGTTATCAAAGTCTAACCTGACCCAAATGAGAACGGGGATTAAAGCTGTGATTATCACGGAGTTTCTCGTAGCACTCTCGCTCAATTCTAGTTAGCTCTTTCGGGATGGCAATCACAATTTTCACCAATTGGTCACTGCGTCCTCCCTTCGGTTTTGGCCAGCCCTTGCCGCGCAGCCGCAGAGATTGACCAGAACGAATACCAGCTGGAATATTCACACTCACAGAACCATCTGGCGTCGGTACCTCAATTGAAGCCCCCAAAACTGCTTCATCTGGGGTCACTCCCACTTCACAAACCAGATTTTCTCCGTCAAACTCAAAGAAAGAATGAGAATTTAGTGCTACATTTAAGTATAAGTCCCCTCTTTGCTGGTTGTAAGAACTTGCCTGACCCTTACCCCGAATCCGGATGCGGCTGCCAGACTTTGCACCAGGGGGAATCCGAACGTCTATAACTTCATTGCCTAAATTCAGGCGTTTTTGAACACCATTGAAGGCTTCATACCAACTCAGAGTAATTGTTGCCTCACGGTCAGCTGCTGCCTCTGAAGCCCTGCTACCATAACCAGAGAAACCACCAAAGTCATTAAACCCACTAGAACCAGTTGTGTTGCTGCGGTAGGTGTAGCTGCGGCGAGAATTACCAGTTGCACTTGTACCAAAACGACCTAGCAACTCATTAATGAACTCGTCAAAACTTCCATACTGACTAAAATCAAAACCGCCAACATCAACTCCGACACCGCTACCATAGGGTGAGCTTTGTGCTGCTTGCTTCCAATACTGACCAAATTGATCGTATTTCTGGCGTTTTTCAGGGTCGGATAATACTTCGTAGGCTTCGCTAACCTCTTTAAAGCGAGTCTCGGCTTGTTTATTCCCTGGATTCATATCCGGGTGATACTTCCTTGCTAGACGCCGAAAACTCTTTTTAATTTCGTCGGCACTCGAAGTTTTGCTTACTCCTAGGATCGAATAATAGTCTTTAAAGTCGGTCGCAGCCATCCACTTGTCTCCTCTACTCTTGTCGAGATTTAGTAAAAACTGGCAGAATCACCCCTTTGCATCAGCAAGAGACTCAAGCTAATCAACCAGGACATGTTCGATGCCCTTCTCGCATTCCTTTAGGGATGGAGCGCAGGTCGTTGACTCTAAGTTTTCTTCTTTGCTACCCTAGCAAAACTACTCTTATATCTGCCCCAAGGGTAATGTCTTAGGTTATAGTTTTTAGCCTTGGGCAACTGGGCTGAGGTAGTTGCAAAACTATAATATTCACCATTTCGGAATGATTCCCCCACTCTTAAGATAGGGTAGCAAAACCTTCAATTTGGTCGAGTTCGGTTCTTTCTCACAGAGTAGATCGCAATTTCCGTACTTCCTAGAATATGTGCCATTCTCAGCAGATTAGCACATATTCCCTAGGGACGACTTTTAACTTAATACGACTCAGGTATGGGTACGGGGATGCCATACCCTCGTAATATCTTAGGCAATATTGCCAAAAGAGCAATTTATATCTTAATAGCCACTAGCTAAAAGCAGTGTACGGATTTAGCTAGCAGTTAAATGATCATTTCGTTTGGAATCACTGCATTTTTAAGTATCACAACAATACCATTGCGGATATAAAACCCCTCACTTTCGCGGTTGGCTTCTTCTACGTGGTCTTTGTTGATAATTTTGACTTTGTGACCAATACGAGCATTTTTATCGATAATTGCCCGACGAACAATTGAATCTGCTCCAATTCCTAAAGTAATTTTGCCTTCTTCTAGGGTGCACAGGCGTTCGGCAAACTGCTCATAGAAGTCAGCCCCCATAATCAGAGTGTCCTCGATTACACAGCCAGCTTCGATGCGGGAGCGAACTCCCAATACAGAGTGATGAATCTGGCAATTTTTGAGGATACAGCCTTCTCCAATAATTGATTCTGTCACTTGACAATCTAAAAGCTTGGTAGGAGGCAAGTAGCGAGGGCGAGTGTAAATCGGGGCGTCTTTATCGTAGAAACTGAATGGTGGCTGCGGCTGACGAGTGAGCGCTAGATTAGCTTCGTAGAAAGACTCAATGGTTCCAATATCTTCCCAATAGCCATCAAATAAGTAGGCTTGAAGATTATACTCCTTAGCTGAAGAGGGAATAATTTCTTTGCCAAAGTCAGTTTTGTCTGGAGATTTATAAAGCAAATCGGTCAGGACTTGTTTTTTAAAGACATAAATCCCCATTGAGGCAATGTAAGGTTGTTTCTTAGCCTGCTCGGGGTCTAATCCCAGTGCAGTCGTATCTACTTGCATTTGTTTTAGGGCATCCCCTTTCGGTTTTTCGCTAAAGTCAATTACTCGACCATTGGCATCAATTTTCATCAAACCAAAATCCGAAGCCCGCTTCTCGTCGATAGGCACAACTGAAAGGGTTATATCTGCCTCTGTTTGACGGTGACGTTCCACAAACAAACGATAGTCCATTCGGTAGAGATGATCTCCTGAGAGAATCAGATATTCATCAACATCCCACGCTAATAATAAATGGAGATATTGTCTTACTGCGTCTGCCGTCCCCTGAAACCAGGTAGCACTTTCGGGTGTCTGTTGAGCTGAGAGAACCTCAACAAACCCTTCTGTAAAGCTAGAGAAGTTATAGGTACGGTTGAGGTGGCGGTTTAAAGACGCTGAGTTGAATTGAGTCAGGACATAGATTTTGACAATGTCTGAGTTGATGCAGTTACTGACGGGAATATCAATCAGGCGGTACTTACCTGCTAAGGGCACCGCTGGTTTAGCTCGCAGCTTTGTCAATGGGTACAGGCGGGTGCCTGCACCACCTCCGAGAATGATGCCTAAGACTCTTTTCACGAAAAACCTCTTGAGTGCCGCTGAAGTATAAAGTCCAGTTTCCGACTGTGTGGGTCAGTTTTCAAGGGGGGGATGTAAAATTCAATACGCTTTCAGCTTGTTCATTGTTGAGAGTTGATTGCCAGAAAGTACCTTGATAGCAAATTGCAATCCAAGGAGCAATTTACTGATTCACCAAATGAGGAGATGGGGAGAGAGATTTATCTGTATAGAACACTATTTAGTATCAAGCATGAGCCATGAACCATGAAACATGAACCTAAGTAGGGATTATCATGGCTCTGAAGTCTCATCGTATAACTCTGAATAATATGGCTATGCAATTGCGCGTCTATGTACCGCCTCACCCCCTAATTAAACACTGGCTGGGGGTAGCTCGTAACGCCGCAACTCCTTCACCGTTGTTCAAAAGTGCAATCATCGAACTAGGACGCTGGCTTACCTACGAAGCAGCCCGTGACTGGTTGCCAACTGAAGAGCTGGTTGTACATACGCCCTTGGCTCCCTGTCAGGCAACTATGGTCAATCCCGAAGTGCCACTAGTGGTGGTACCAATACTACGAGCAGGACTAGGGTTATTAGAAGGGGCCCAGACTTTGTTACCACTAGCCTCAATTTACCATCTTGGCTTGGTGCGCAATGAACAAAGTCTAGAAGCCAGTTTTTACCTTAACAAACTGCCCAAGCAGTTTGAACCTCAAACACGAGTCCTGATTACTGACCCAATGTTGGCGACTGGTGGAACAATGATGATGGCAATGTCAGAACTAATCAAGCGCGGTGTCAATCCCGCCTTAACGCGCATTGTCAGTGTAGTGGCAGCGCCGCCTGCTTTGCAGAAACTAGGTACACAATACCCTAGCTTGACAATCTACACAGCGATGATTGACGAAGAGCTTAACTCTCAAGGATATATTGTGCCAGGGTTGGGAGATGCTGGAGACCGCCTCTTTGGAACGAAAGATTGACAACGAAAGCATAAATCCTTGTACTTACTTTCCTCTACTGCTTCACTGAAGGTGGCTCTGATGTTTTTATGCTTTTGTTGGTAGGCAGCAAGGTCAGCTAACCGTTAATCTTTAGAAAAGTGGCTTTGTAAATATCAAATGCAAAAGAGTGAACATGAGTGAGCGCGATGGTTTTACAGGGGGATTTTTGACAGGAGCTGTAGTTGGCGGCTTAGTCGGTGGGGTAATTGGAGCGCTAGTTTCTAGTGCCGGGCGTGAGAGCGAACAACAGGAGCAAGAAGGCTCCTGGTTTAATTCAAGTCTTGCCAAAGCTAAAGTAGTTAGGGACAGAAGAAGTCAGCTACAGGCACAAGAGAGCATTGAAGCAGCTCGCCGTAGCTTGGAGGATAAAATTGCCCAGCTCAATACGGCAATTGATGATGTTCGACAGCAATTGGGTAAGGTAAATGGAAATGGACTAGAAGTAGAAACTAATCGAGAACGAATACTTGACCCTTAGATTGAAAAACTCGAGAGTATATTTGCTACTACCTGAAAATTGTTCACCTAGCTTGGGTGATCTGTAGATGATATCCGTTAAACTTGAGTTCAAGCCTTAACTGATCGTAAAAATCTAGCAAGGACGCTTTTCAACCAATGCAACTGCTGACAGCCAGCCTCGCCCAATTTCTACAGCTCTACATGATTCTGATTTTTGTCAGGATCCTCTTGAGTTGGTTTCAAACTGTTGACTGGGTGAACCAAGTAGCTTCTTTTTTAAGTCCGATTACTGACCCCTACCTCAATATTTTCCGTTCCTTTATTCCCCCACTCGGAGGTTTAGATCTGTCTCCAATTCTGGCAATTATGGTTTTACAATTAGTAGCAAGACTGTTTGCTAGTCTTACCTATACACCAGGGTTCTGAGGCTGAGGTAATTTGAGGCAGAGCTAAAAAACCCTGAAATATTTTCCTCTATCTTCAGCGGCGAACTCTGCCAGTAAAACCAGAAGCTTTGAATTGCTTGAGCTTTAATGGTGTCGGTTGGTTAGCAGCAACGGTGATTCTGATTTCAAAATCACTAACCCCTGGTGGCACTTCCTCAATTGAACCCAGACGGTTTCGATTCTGGAAAATTGGATTATTATTAGCGTCGTAGATGCGACCAAAAATGTCGGCATTGACAACGGTTTTACCAGACTTGTTTTCGGCTTTGCCACTGACTAGGAAACACTTGGCAGCGCTGCTTCTACCGCCTGCTGATACAATTCCTTGTGCTATCTCTGGAGGACACTGGCGGTAAGACAGATCCGAGAGTTTAATCTGGATAAGAGCCAAGGCAACAGGGCTATAAATCCACGTGGAGACCCAAAACAAGAAAGAAACCGCGATGACAGCCAACCAACTTCGCAATCGCATAAATCCCACCAACAAGAAATCTTGACTTATAATCTCAACCCTCAGCTTACCGCGAATTAGTATATAAACTACCTTGCCTGATGCTGTTTCTACTTCCCTGCTTTCCTAGATGTATTAGCCTTAAAGAGAAACGGTATTACTGACGATGGTCTTCTCCTGAGTGACACTTTATAAAGTGTCACCCTCTAGAGTTAGATTTGAAGGTAGTAAGAGGTATTATTTATTTGTGTGAGGAGAGAGTTTGAAGGGAAAAGCGCTTGGGGTCGAAACACGGCCAGACTCCCAGGCGCTTTTTCCATGCATTTGTAAAATTAATATCGATTCAGAGGAAGATAGAGACTGTTACCCTCAGATTGACTCGATGACAATTGCAATTGCTCTCAACTTTGAGATTATCAACAACTTAGATTTGTCCCCTGCCCAAAGAAAGATTGATAAACTGCTGCAAGAGGGTGCAATCGCTTCCTACGAGCAGCAGCTACAATTTGAAATCAATTACCCCCGAGAACCTCAAGATCCAAGGGAACTTTCAGAAATTCCAGAAGTCAGGCTGTGGTTTATTCGCTTGGATGCCCAATACCCCTGGTTGCCTTTTCTCCTTGATTGGAAAGCTGGGGATTTGGCACGTTACACAGCTATGCTGGTGCCGCACCAATTCAGCCGTACCGAAGGCATTCAGTATAACCCAGAAGCGCTCGAAATCTTTGTAATGCACAAAGTTTTTGTACTCAGCAACTGGTTACAGCGGCAGGGTATAGCAAATAAATCCCGTCTCCAGTCAATGTCTCAACTGCTGGGGTATGAGCTGGATGATGCCTTCTTTGAGCTAATCAGCTAAATTTTTGCTCTAGGTACCCCAAATCTTCTTGAGAACTTCTTCTGGCTCAATATCGGCAATCCAGCCAGTTGACGATTGTAAACCAATACAGTGATTACTTGCAGGTAATAGCTTGTTAGCCTCTGTAGGACCAAATAAAGCAATAGTGTAAGTGCCGACAGCCACTGCTATGTGCATTGGTGTACTATCAGTGCATAGCATTAAATTGGCACTGGCAATAATTGCCGCCAACTTCCCGATATCTCCTGGTGTAGTGAGTTTGAGGTCTGGGATGGACTGTATCATTGCAGCACTCCATTCTGGATCATCCTCTGGTGCTTGTACCAGAACAATTGGTAGATTGGGCTGTTTTTGCTGAATTTCTTCAATAATCTGCTGCCATTTCTTAACTGGATAAATTTGATCAATACCCTGTGAGTGTGCTACAAGTTCACAACTGCCATGAATGATAATGTATCCACTTTCTGTCGCCCCTAGCCGTTGCTGTTCAATTTGGGCCCATTCAAGGTCGGCTTTGGGAACTCTAAGTGTTAATTCTGGGCAAACAGAATTAATGCCGAGCCCTTTGAGTAAATCGTGATACATACTGGCAGCATACTGCTGGGTATTCATAGGCACAGTGTTGGTGAACAACCAGTTTTGAGCATTGGCTGCATAGCCCATGCGGACAGGAATACCACTCATCCACAGCAATATTCCGATCGACCATCGGCGTCCTAATGCGATCGCCACATCATACTCTCGTTCACGAATAATACCGAGCAGGTTACTAAAATCAGCTAGACCATTGCGGTCTTTGTAATCAAAAGCTATAACTTGATTTACAGACCCTGAAACCCTATAAGCTCCTTTGGATCGTGGTTCTACGATAACATCTATTTCGGCTTCAGGGTAATACCTCTTCAGGTCATCGAAGGTGGGAAACAACAGGATTTGGTCGCCAATTCCACCGGGAGTGAGGGCTAGTGTTCTCATCTAAAGTTGATTGAGCCTAATATTAATGAACTGCTCCAACTTGCAAAGACTGAAGTCGGAGTTTCCAACAACAGCCACAATCTTCGCTTTGAACGCTTATTCTAGTCAACTTGCTATCTAAGCCCGGAAAGCTTATCAAGGTATTGTAGTATTTTCCAATACAGAGAAAAGTCGTGCATTTATTAATTCCAGCTGCAGGCATGGGACGACGCATGGGAAGTGATCGCAACAAGCTACTGTTGAAATTGCTTGGTAAACCCCTACTTGCTTGGACCCTCCAGGCAGCCCAAGCAGCACCTAACCTGAGCTGGATTGGCATTATTGGGCAAAAGAATGACTTTCCAGAATTTCAAGAAATTTTGGCTGAGCTTTCCTTAAGTAAATCGGTGCAAATGATTGTGGGTGGCAAGACACGCCAGGAATCTGTTTATAACGGCTTGCAAGCTCTACCGCAAGGAACACCAAGGGTATTGATTCATGATGGTGCCAGGTGCTTAGCAACTCCCCAGCTGCTAGAGAGATGTGCCCTAGCTCTACTAGATTATCCTGGTTTAATTGCTGCTGTGCCAGTCAAGGATACAATAAAAGTAGTTGATAATAATAGTTTGATCCAAGATACGCCAGACCGGAAGCAATTATGGGCAGCACAGACTCCCCAAGGATTCGATGTGCAGCTATTGAAGGAGTGTCACCAACAAGGGCGCAATTATGGCTGGGAAGTGACTGATGACGCGGCATTATTTGAAAGGTGCCAGTTGCCGGTAAGGATTGTAGAAGGAGAAGAAACAAATCTGAAGGTAACGACGCCAGTAGATTTAGCGATCGCGCAATACATTTTACATCAGCGCTTGCAGAGCTAGTATGGGTGTATCTAGCTGCCTTTTAAACATTCCTCCTTAGGACTTGTGTTGAAATAAAGTATCAATTTTGTCTTTTCCCCCTCCTCTATGAGCAATGAAAACTTACTTTTAGGCAACTCTTTGATTCCCAATTGTTGTACAGGTCTATTAGGATAGAGTAACCTTCCTTCCACCCTAAATTGGTTGAGGTTTGTCAGAATCTTGTCTATACAAAAGCCTTTAAATCCTTGGAACTATAAACCTTGGTGGTGTCAACCCTGGTCGATCCTGCTGACAGGAACTATGGTGATCACTGGCAGCTGGATAATGTTCAAAACTTTATGGGTAACGCTGGTTATTTCTATTCCGATTCTAGTTTGGTGGAGTTACTTCTTATTACTCTGGCCTTGGTTGCTTAAAAATAGCGCCAGCTTGTCCAATTATCAACAATTGGCTCAAGACAACTCCCGCCTCGGAGAGCCTTAATCTCAGCGTAGTCCTTTGATGTCACTGTCAAACCTATAAAAATATATAGTCGCTTCCATTCATTCAGACGCTAAAATCAGTAATCAATAAACTTTTTTTGGCAACTCGACCAATGGGATCATTTCCCTGCTCTAACCAGTGCGACTTGTAGCCAAATTATTATCGGCTGAACGTAGCGGAAGATCTTCATGGAAAATCCCGCAGCAAAGCTCACCTGTCCCAACCCTAGCTGTCAAGCTCCCAATCCCCAGAACAACAAGTTTTGCGATCAGTGTCGTACGCCGCTGCTCAAACGCTACCTATGGGTACTCGGCTCTGAAATCGGGGCTTATAAATGTGGAAAACTGATTGCTGATCGCTATTTACTCGTGCATCAGCGAATTGTCTTAGACACAAAACCGACAACCCCACCACAAACGCCACAGGAGATCCCTCCCAACCTGGCTTTCTATCTTCGGCTTTCTCCCTACAAGCTCCATATTCCTCAAATTTACGGGAGTATAACAACATCACCGGGAGAGCCAGCAGCAGATCTTTGGCTACTGGAGGCAGCACCACTGGTATGTGGCAATCCTCTTGCCAATTTACGACAAAGAAACAGTGATACTCAAGTGCAACTATTGCCGAAACTAATCAGTGCTTGGCAAGAAGCATCGGCATTGCGCCAGTTGAACTGGTGGTGGCAGATAGCTTGTTTATGGCAACCCTTGAGCGCTGAAGGTGTCGCTTCCAGCTTGCTGAACTCAGAATTACTCAGAGTTGAAGACTCCATTATCCGTTTGTTGGAGTTACAACCTGACAATAAAGTTAAACCGACGCTAAAACAGCTCGGTGAACTGTGGTCTCAATTGTCAGTGAGAGCATCACCTGTAATCAGTAGCTTTTGTCAACAGCTATGTACTCAACTCAAAAATGGTCAGATTAAGAACTCAGAACAATTAGTAGCGCTACTGGATCAAGGATTATTTGAATGTGGGCAATCGCAATCGCGCGCCTACGAAATTTTTACCCTCACTGATACTGGTCCTAGTCGCAATCACAATGAAGATGCTTGTTACCCACCTCATGGGCAACTCTGCAATGAATTAATCTATGATAACCCCTTAGCAATTGTCTGCGATGGCATTGGGGGACACGAAGGAGGTGAGGTTGCTTCTGGGTTGGCAATTAAAGCACTCCAGGAGAAATTAGAAAAACTGCCAGCTCCTCGAGAGCAGCCTAACCCCATCACCCTAACCCTAGAATTAGAGCGTGCGGTCTGTAGTGCTAATGACATCATTAGCCAGCAAAACGACAGTGAACACCGTTCTGAGCGACAACGCATGGGGACGACGTTGGTAATGGCACTAGCCAATGCTCATCAAATGTATATCACCCATGTGGGAGATAGCAGAGTTTACTGGATAACTCGCAGCAATTGTCACCAAGTCACTCAGGATGATGATTTAGCCTCCCGTGAGGTGAGATTAGGTTACACTCTTTACCGAAACGCCATCCAACATCCCACCTCTGGCTCTCTGGTTCAAGCCCTAGGCATGGCAGCATCAGCTACACTGCATCCAACGGTACAGCGCTTTTGTTTAGACGAAGACAGTATTTTTCTGCTTTGTTCTGATGGTCTAAGTGATAATGATCTAGTTGAACAATATTGGCAGACTACTATTTTGCCAATTCTCGCAGGTCAAATTGATCTGAAAACAGCAGGTAGCAGATTAATCGAGATTGCCAATAGTCAAAATGGTCACGACAATGTCACTATTGCTTTAGTCTACTGCCAAGTTACCCCCCTAAAAGAAATAGAGCAAAAAACATTATCACTGCCACAGCGAAGTTTATTACCTGCGCCCTCAACCTCGTCAATGCCAACTACTGCTGTCGTTACCAATCCTTCCGGCATGAAAACACGGCAGCTACCAGCGAAAGATTTAGCAAGGTTTCCCTGGGGACTAATATTGGGAATTTTCTTGTTGCTAGGGCTGGGCAGTTTAGTTACCTATGTGTTACTCCCAGGCGTAAGTAGAAGGGTAGATCTTCTTGTTCAGGAGGTTTCAGGTTTATTGTCAAAATCAGAGTCAATCAAAACTCCAGTTCCACTAGAAAGTCCATCCCCAAATCCTCGCCCCTCAGTAGAAGTGCCTTTGGAGTCGCCCTCAACAGCGCTAGCGCCAATTCCACTGCAGGTGTTGGTTCAAGTTAAAGACGCTAATGTACCACTTTGGAAGCGAAAAAACGAGTCAGTAGTCGGCATTATTCCTGCTGGTAGCATTTTGCAAGTAACTGCTAGATCGCAAGACAACCTTTGGCTAAGGTTAAAAGTCTGCTCTGGTGTCACTAGCAGCTCAGGAATTACACCAAAAGAGCCTCTAAACACTCCTAGTGAGCAAACCTATAAAAAAGCTGAACCTACTTCAGAAGCAGATAGCTCTCAGCCAGTTCCCGCTTCTGGAGCGGAGCAAAAACCCTTAGTTAAACCAGGGGATGTGGGCTGGCTTCAAGAAACTGAAGTTCAGGAAATAATCAACCCCAACTTTACGAGAAAACCTACTCAATCTGACAATTGCTCAACGACAACTGCCCCTGTCTCGCTAGACTGAAATAATAACACAGGTATAGTTCAGTATAGTCGCTGTCGTTTTGGGCTGTTAATGTCTTCCGGTATTAAAAATCCTTGCCTCAGTTTAGCACTCAATCGCCTTAATGCCCCTGGAGCGGCAAACCTAGCCATCTGGGTACTCAAAGCTCCCTATCCTGGGGGTATGGTTCATCATGACTCTGTCTGGCCCCAAACCCTGACCCGTCGGTGGCTAGCGTGGCAGGAGATGTTTGCTCTAGGCAGTTCACCCCATATACCCATCAAAGCTTATGACAACCAATCTAGCCGTGATTATCTCTCAAACAGTGACCTTCCCAGCAGCGAGCATGCCACTAGCTACAGTGGTCGTTTGATGCAAAACTTGGGAATTGACCTGTGGAGTTGGCTGTTCCAAGGTCCGATTCAAAACGCTTTTGAGAGAAGTCGAGGTATTGCTAGTGGACAGAATAAACTGTTGCGACTGCGATTAGAAATTCGCGACCCCAATTTTATACCCTTACCCTGGGAAATTATGCAGCCCATGGCAGGAAAGCCAGCCATTTCTCTAGCGCAGCAATTGTTGTTTAGTCGCACCACTAGTGACGTGGAGCCACTTGAGTCCTTTAAACCAAAAAATCAGGCATTAAATATTTTGCTGGTATTGGGGCAAAACGAAGCACAATCGAGCAACTCTGCTGTACGCTTGCAGCTTGAGCAGGAAGCACAGGCTCTAGGAAATGTTCTCAAAGCTGGAGGAATAAATGCTTCTAACGATATCTGGTTAGCTCCAGTTGCTTGCCATGTGGAAAAACTACTACAGCCCACACCAGCTCAACTTATTGACGCTCTCGAAACTGGTGATTATAATATCTTGTTTTATGCTGGTCATGGTGAGCCAGCACCAGATGGGGGTTTACTGTTTCTGCGTCCAGATTCAACTATCAATGGTACGGAACTAGCTCAAGTTCTGGTTCGCACTCAGGTTACTTTGGCAGTATTTAATGCCTGCTGGGGTGCTCAACCTGAGCAAGTGGGAGGGCAGACAATTGAACGCAGTAGTTTAGCAGAAGTACTCATCCATCATGGAGTTCCCTCGGTTTTGGGGATGCGCGACTCAATTGCTGACAATGAAGCACTCAGCTTTATTCAAGCTTTTGCTCAAGCACTGGCAGCAAGAATGCCAATTGATCAAGCTGTGGCGGTAGCAAGGCAACAGCTTTTGATGTTGTACAAGTTCAATCAGCCAGCATGGACTCTACCTGTGCTTTACATGCATCCTGAATTTGAAGGTGAATTGCTTAAACCCATAGAAGAGGGCATTACAGAATTACCGAGTATGTCACCCAGTTGGTTAGAAGTGCCTGCCCCTAATGCCTATGTGCGTTCTTTAGGACAAACTGATCAAATCTGGCAGATTCGTGGCGGATTGATGCGAGTGGGACGTCTCTCAGAAAACGATTTAGTGATTAGAGAGCGGTGGGCTAGCCAGAAACACGCAGAAATCATCTGCCGCGAGACTTTCAACTCTCAAAACTCAGCTCCTACTTATTTCCTGCGGGATTTCTCTCGCTGGGGTACCTATATTCTGCGTCCTGACGATGGTTGGCAAGTAGTCCACCATCAAGAGGTGCCATTACAATCAGGCATTCAGCTCAAGTTTGGCTCTCACCACGGTCAAATCCACGAATTCGTGATTGAATCTTCTGAACCCGTAGGCTGAAAACTACTACAACTGCTCTCAAATTATACCCACGTTGCTATTTCTCCATAGGGTTGTTATGGACAAGCTCTATAGAAAAAAGCTATAAAAGAAAATTCTTCAAGAGAAGAGTAAGCTGATCGTGTATTTTGTGAGTTATTACGGAACTCCCTAACGTGCTGATGTATCTATCCATGTCGGGTTTCATCTACTACAGAAAACAGGAGGGGCACTATGGCAAACCAACACATTCAGTACGAAGATAGTGAGGATGCTTTGAGCAATATACAGGTCGAATTACTAGATTTACTGTTACAACCAGAGGAAGATTTTTATCCCTGGAATCCAGCTGAACTAGAAACAGAAGCTTATTTTACTCAACTTGAAAAGGAATTCCTACTTGAGTATCCGCAAGATACCCAAGCCATTAAAGGCAGAGCACAAGCTTTTTTTAGGCAACTGCATCAGTGTTGGGAATCGGCAGAATCATCGGTGGTAGATAGCCTAGAGGCATCTTTACTCAAGCAGTTTGGCTTATCTTTGCCTCAGACATGGCTTGAAGAGATTGCCAACAAAGCTCGACAAGTCTTCTCCAGCAATTTGTCTTTGGCTGAGCAGTTGGTGCTTTGTGTCCAGCCCTTGTTGCCCAATTGGACAGAAGAAGACCTATCGATTTTTGCTCGTCCTTTAGCTTTACCAATGCGGAGCAAATCAGAGTTAGGTAGTGAAGGGGATGATGGAGCTGTGGAGTCTTTAGAGTGGACGGAGTTATCTCAAATTGAGCAGGTGCGCTTGAGTTTGAAAGTTGCTCACTCGGCTATTGTTCAACTCCAAAGTGAGCCTGGAAGCTGTCTTTAAGAGACACTTATTTGAGCAAAGATCAATTTCATCAATTTCAAATTAAAGCTTACTCAACAAAAGCATCTAGAGGAAGCTCTTGGTTAGCCTGGTTCTACTTTGAAGACAGCTTAGCCCTCCTGATCGACAAAAGATCAGTCGTTGGTAGATTTCCCACCAGAGAGGTTGAAACCTATAGAACCCTAAGTTACAACGAATCCGGGCTGAAAACCCCTGTTCAGAAAAAAGTATCTTGGACATCTGAAAACAACCTTCTTAGAAGGGGGATAATTGACCCGGATTTAGTTTTTATCAAAGAAATGGCGGTAGTAGTGGCAGCAGAAGAGTTACGAAATAGTAAACCAATGCACCAGTAAAGACATAACTGTCTGTGCGGTCTAAAATGCCACCGTGACCAGGAATTAATTGTCCTGAATCCTTAACACCAGCATCTCGTTTCATCATTGACTCGGTTAAATCTCCTAGGAGGCTAGCAATACCAACTAGCATCCCCAAAATTACTCCGCTTAGCTGCCAGCTATGCCAATGGAGATACCAAGCGCCAACTGTGGCTACAGCTACGCTGCCAGCAATACCAAAGATTGCCCCTTCGACAGTCTTTTTTGGGCTGATTTGAGAAAGACGGGTGCGACCAAAGAATTTACCAAAAAAATATGCTCCAATATCTGCTGCCCAAATGCAGCTAAAAGCCAACAACGTTGCACTCAAAGCTTGAGGAAGAGCATTTAACTCAGCCCAGGAATGGGGCAAGTATCCCTTCAATGGTAGGGTGCTGACGGAAGCTATTGCATCTGGAGGCATT
Source organism: Symploca sp. SIO3C6 (assembly GCA_010692425.1). Taxonomy (GTDB): domain Bacteria; phylum Cyanobacteriota; class Cyanobacteriia; order Cyanobacteriales; family Coleofasciculaceae; genus SIO3C6. The sequence continues at coordinate 29,180 of JAAHHJ010000045.1, forward strand.
GATGTAGTCTGAGCTAAACCTACTCGTAACCGCACCCAATAGCTGGGCAGATAGCCTCCGTAGAGTAGTCCCAAAATGGAAGCGGAAATATCGGCAATTGTTGCCATTTTAGGCTGGAATAGCAGGTAGAAGCAAATAAAAGTTCCTGCTAAGGGAAAAACTGCATCTGTTAAAGTGGGCGCAATTGCAGCAGTAATTAGTAGTAGCTGGCTGACTAAGAGGGTGGTTTTGGCGGCTGGAGCCATACCTTTTGCTTGGACCAACTGGAAATATTCCCGTTGACCTAGGAAGACAATGACACAGAAGCCTAGGGTAAAGTACCATCCTCCAAAAATGATCATCCCCATTGCTAGGGTGAGCGCAATAATTCCACTAAAAATTCGGGACCAGGGCATAAGACACTTGTGTATAAAAGACAGTTGGATCAAACTGCCTCGATGAGAGTAGTAGGGTTGAACAAAGAAGATCTAAAAAACCTTATCGAAGGCATCTTTATACTGTTGCCTACTGTAGCCGATTCAGAGCCAAGTGCCATCAGTTGGAGGGGGAGATAGGGAGATGGGGAGATCATTGTTGCATGATACTGCGATATCTCCCCAGCCCCTTCCAGGAAATCCATGCATTCTTGCATTCAAAACTGAATTATTCTTATTTTTGACTTGATGCTTTTAACTTGGTAGCGAAGTGACTCTCTCGATCACAATCCAACTGTTCCCTCCCTCTCTGTTTCAATTTCTCGATCCTATATCTAATCAAGTTTCTCACCACTGAGGATAAAAATTGGATTAACTGCCGCAAAAGTTTGATGGCTACCCCTTGTCTCTAGGCGATTAACAGCCGACTGAACAACCTCAAGATTACGAGCTTGTAACTGGGCAAAACCTTCTGAAACTTTATAAAGACTTTCTAGGTTGCTAGCTGTGACTACAACTCGACCTTGAGGTTGTAAATATCGCCAGACCTCTGCGAGGATATCTTTAATCAGCTTTCCTCCCTCAATACATACTCTTTGGGGTGTTTGTGGTAGTTTCTCTAGACATTCTGGGGCAATACCTTCAATCACTTCGATATTTTTTACGCCAAAGCGATCGCAGTTGCGCCTAATTAAGTTAGCCACTTCCTGGTCTCTTTCTACAGCAATAACTTTACCCTGTTGACATAATAATCCTGTTTCTACTGTAATAGTTCCAGTGCCAGCACCAATATCCCACAACAGGTGGTTGGGCTTGAGTCTCAAGGCAGAAATAATCAGTAAACGCACTTCTCTTTTGCTCAGAGGTATACCGGGCAAGCGCTCAAATAAATTATCTGGAATACCAGGGGTGACGTAGGGCCAGAGTGGGGAAGGCATATTAAGACGATGACCTTATAGTTATCAAGTTATCACTTATCAGCAGATAGTTGCCCGTTTAACAACTTACAACTTTTATAGTTTTTAAAGTGGGGTCGCTACAGCCAGTGATGCTACCACCTAAGGCAAGAACTTGCTGCAAGTATTCAATGGCAGCTGGAGCGATTATTTCACCAGGCATTAAGGCAGGAATGCCCGGTGGATAAGGGCAGATTAACTCAGCACAAATGTGGTCTAGGGCATGGTTGACAGATAAAGTTTCAGTTGGTGCAAAGAAAGCTTGGCGAGGCGAAAGGTAAGGGCAAATTGTAAACGAGGAAGGATGAATATATAGAAAATGAGCTTTCCAGCTTTGGAGTAGCTCCTGCCAAGCAGTTGGCTGCTGCGCAGGGTAGTATTCATTTGAAATTGTAGTAAACGATTGCACCAATTTATCAATATCTGCTTGGGTATTGCCCAAACTGAGGATAAAGGTTAAATGTTCAGAGGTTGGTAATTCAGCAGTTACACCTAGTTGTTGATGGAGAATTTCATCAGCTTCAAAGCCGCTCAATCCTAACCCACTGACTCTAACAGTTAACCTAGTGCGATCAAGATCATAGAAGCCGTGGGTATGGTCAAATTCTAAAACTGATAATCCAGAAATTCGATTAATTCTGTCTCTGGCATCATCTGCTAGTTGCAAAGTCCTACTCATCAATTGTTCTCCATACAGTGCCATTTGCTGGCGTGCTGCATCCAGAGAAGCTAGTAGTAAATAACTGGGACTAGTAGATTGCAATAGCTGTAGGGCTTTGCTCAACCTTTGAGCATCTACTTGCTGAGTTTGTATATGCAGCATTGATGCCTGAGTCATCGCTCCAAGTACCTTATGGGTAGATTGAATAGTTAAGTCGGCACCTGCTGAGAGCGCTGAGGCTGGTAAGTCAGGGTGGAAACTTAAGTGAGCTCCGTGGGCTTCATCTACCAGTAAGGGGATATGGTGTTGATGAACTAGCTCGGCGATCGCCTCAAGATTGCCACAAACGCCATGGTAAGTTGGATAAACGACCATCGCGGCTTTGGTGTCGGGATGTTTTGCCAAGGCTGCTGCCACTGCTGCTGGTGTAACTGAGCCAGCCAAGTCAGTAGATGGATCGTATTCAGGATTGATAAAGACGGGTATTGCTCCAGACAGAACTAAGCCTGCAATTGCTGACTGGTGAATATTGCGAGGTAGAAGAATTTTGTCACCCACACCGCAGGTAGCCAAAATTGCTGCCATCACTCCACAGGTAGAACCATTAACCAGAAACCAGGTTTGCTTGGCCCCAAAGGCAGTTGCCGCCAGTTGCTGCGCTTCCTGAATCACACCTGCAGGGGCAAATAAGTTATCTAACTCTGGCAATTCTGGCAAATCAGCCCGAAAAACCGACATCCCCAATAACTCTGCCAGTGGTTGAGGAATACCTTGCCCTTGCTTGTGTCCAGGTGCATAGAAGGGAGCATGGTACCGCTGAGCAGATGTCGTGAGTGCCTCTAACAGAGGCATTCTATCTTGAGACTGCATAGTTTTCCCCAAAAAGCGATAGTCGGTACCTAATTCTTATTTTTCAACCAACGACTGAACCAACTTACAATCAAAAATACCTACTTTTCTAACGATCACCAACGCAACTCATCTTCAAACTATCATGCTCAGAGCCGGAATCGTCGGATTGCCCAATGTCGGTAAGTCTACTTTATTTAACGCCCTAGTTGCCAATGCCAAGGCTGATGCTGCTAACTTTCCCTTTTGTACGATTGAGCCCAATGTTGGTGTCGTTGCCATGCCAGACGAGCGCCTACAGGTGCTGGCAAAAATTTCTAACTCACAGAATATTGTGCCGACTCGCATTGAGTTTGTTGATATTGCCGGTTTAGTTAAAGGTGCCAGTAAAGGGGAAGGTTTGGGGAACCAATTCTTAGCCAACATCCGGGAAGTGGATGCTATTGTTCATGTTGTGCGCTGCTTTGATAGTGATGATATTATTCATGTTGCTGGTTCTGTTGATCCGGTGCGCGATATTGAAGTGATTAATTTAGAGTTGGCTTTAGCTGATTTAGCACAGGTAGAGCGGCGGATTGAGCGCACCCGGAAACAAGCCCGCGCTAATAAAGAGGCTCAATTGGAATTAGAGGCGCTAGAAAAATTGAGTGCTTGGCTCAATGAAGGCAAATCGGCACGCAATCTTAGCTTAACAGAAGAAGAAACTGAGTCACTTAAGCATTTAGGGCTACTCACTGCTAAACCAATTATCTATGCTGCTAATGTCTCTGAAGATGACCTGGCAACTGGCAATCAATGGGTGGAACAGGTGCGACAAGTTGCTGCTACAGAGAAAGCCCAAGTGGTAATTGTTTCTGCTCAAGTAGAATCAGAACTTATTGAGTTACCACAGGAGGAGCGCACTGATTTTCTAGAGTCCCTCGGCGTCACCGAAGGAGGGCTCAAATCCTTGATTAAGGCAACTTATGAACTTTTGGGTTTGCGTACATTTTTGACTACTGGTCCTCAGGAAACCCGCGCTTGGACGATTGTGGCTGGGATGAGAGCCCCCCAAGCCGCAGGCGCAATTCATACTGATTTTGAGCGGGGTTTTATTCGAGCAGAGACTGTAGCCTATGATGCTCTTGTGGGGGCTGGATCAATTACAACTGCCAAGGAGCAAGGTTTAGTACGCTCCGAAGGTAAAGATTATGTCGTTCAGGAGGGGGATGTGATGTTATTTCGGTTTAATGTTTAATATATGGAGTTTTCACCCTCCGATTGAAACGCAAAGACCTCAGGCTATTTATGGATAGTGATGATTGGGAGTTAAGTACATGACTCTATCTCAATTGCTCATTCTCTGGTTAGTTACCTCTGTGAGCTTTTTTATCATTTCCAAACTGCCTACTGGTGTTGACATTGACAGTTTTGGCAAAGCCGTCATTTCAGCAGCAGTCTTTGGAATTTTGAATGCCCTCTCGCGCCCACTTGTTAAAACTTTAGATTTGCCATCTGATGAGCTGGCAATTGTATTATTTGCCATTATTTTCAATGCAATCATTTTTGGCTTAGCGGCTTTTCTGGTACCAGGATTTAGGCTACGTTGGGGGATTGGTAGTGCTTTGCTCGGCTCCATTGCACTTACTATTGTCAATCATCTTATACATAAGCTGTTACTACAATCAGTGGTGCTTAATTTCTAAGGGACTTCCCCATCAAACAATCTTCAATTGAGTATGGGGATATAAGGAGGTAGGGAGAATAATCTTTACATTGTGTTTCTTTAGTCAATTGGATAATTTACTTCTGCCAATTCCCTAAGTAAAGATTATTTCTTCAGAAGGTTGATGTGAAGCTTTCCACTGTAACGTTTAAGTATTAACGCTCAGGAGTTACCTACATGGATCTAGTTACTCTTCTCATTGCATGGCTAGTTACTGCTGTCAGCTTTGTCATCATTTCCAAACTGCCTACTGGTGTTGAAATTGACAGTTTCCAGAAAGCAATAATTTCGGCAGCAGTCTTCGGAATTTTGAATGCTCTGTTGAAGCCAGTTATTACTTTTCTCTCCTTACCAGCTATTTGGCTTACCTTCGGCTTATTCGCAATAGTTGTCAATGCGATTATTTTTGGCTTAGCAGCTTATTTAGTAACAGGATTTCGATTGCGCTGGGGATTTTGGAGCGCTTTGATTGGGGCAATTGCACTTGGCTTGATCAACTCTTTAATTTATCATTTACTGGACAAGTTACCTGGTTTTTAGAACAAAAAAATTTCTGAGCCCTCTTGAATCAAAAATCTCAAGAGGGTTATCTTGCCCAACCAGCTAGTTCATGAAGCAACAGTCCCGTATGAACATCTTTGGTAAACCAAAGCTGTTCTGACATGGAAATGTCAACGAAACATACTACTAACAGAACTATCTTCATGGATACGCCAGATAGTTTCCCCCAGCAAGTTAGCTACTGAGAGTACTTTTAGTTGCTGAAAGTATCTGTCTTTTGGAACTGGAATGGTATTAGTAACAATCACTTCTTCAAACACGCCACTGGAGAGGCGTTCTACTGCTGGTTCCGAAAATACAGCATGGGTAGCACAGGCATAAACTTGACTGGCACCCTCTTGGCGTAGTATTTTGGCTGCAGCTGCAATCGTGCCGCCAGTGTCGATCATATCATCAACTAACACTGCAGTCTTACCAGAAACATCACCAATGACATTCATCACTTCAGCAATGTTGTGGGCTTGTCGTCGCTTGTCAATAATTGCAAGTGGAGCATCATTAAGCTTTTTAGCAAAGGCCCTAGCTCTGGCAACACCACCAACATCTGGCGAAACCACTACTAAGTCAGATAATTGCTTACTTGCCAGATAATCGAGCAACACTGGTGAACCGTAGACATGATCTAAGGGAATGTCAAAGTAGCCTTGGATTTGGGCTGAGTGTAAATCCATTGCCAAAACCCGATTGGCTCCAGCTTCGGTAATCAAATTAGCCACTAGCTTAGCAGTAATTGACTCCCGCCCAGCAGTTTTACGGTCGGCTCTAGCATAACCATAATAAGGGAGGACAGCAGTGACTTGCCGTGCTGATGCCCGACGGCAGGCATCAATCATAATTAGTAGTTCCATCAAGTGAGTGTTTACCGGGCGACAACTGGGCTGAATCAGGTAAACGTCACAGCCGCGAATCGATTCTTGAATTTGGACGTACAATTCGCCATCGGCAAACTGTTTGTGTACCATTGGTCCTAAGTCCATGCCCAAATAGCGAGCCACCTCTTGAGAAAGTGGAACATTAGCAGAACCGGAAAATAGTCTCAGACGATTGTTACCCGCAATTGGCGGCAGTGTAGGCTGAAGCGTTAAAGTTCCAGAAAGGCTCACAGCAGACTCTCGAAGCTCATTTCATCACCGCAATCTTAGCATTGCAAGCTCTAAATATTCCTAATAACTTTATGAAAAAAATAGCAAGGTTATAGCAATAATTAAATACAAATGAGAATCGGTCGATTCTCATCAAACAACTAATTCACCACACTGGTGGCAGTAAAATTACTTATTATATTTAGAGCAAGCCGAAGGGTACAGCCGAGTTGAAAATGCTAACAGGATAAGTAGTCGGACACAAATCAACATGACTGTGTAAACAATTATGAAATCGCCTGAATCCACCTTAGATCATACATCCTATCTCAAACAGTAACATTTATTTTGGTATTTTGATTAAGGTACTTGCTGGTAAAAGGTAACAAGCAAGTTAGATTGTCGATGTTTGATTAGACTCCTGTAAAGATGAAATATTAACTATCAATTAGTCATTATGTACTCGAACAAAAAACTAATTGATCCCCATATCTTTGGGTATTTTTCACTATAATAATTAGTAAAATCATGTTTGTAGTTAATATTTTCTTTGGAGAAAAGATTAGTTAACAGAAGTGAAACCAAGATTAACTCAGATGCATCTTTAACTCAAATATTGTCTAATTACTTTGATTCACGATACCCTAAGGCAGTAAAGCCTGAGTGCTGTCAACGCCCGCGAAATTAAACTCGTTGTTAAACTTCTGATTCCTCAAAACTGCTTTAAATACTTATGGTACCAGCAATTGCCTCTGGAACTATTCTGCAAAATCGCTACCGCTTACTTCGAGTTCTTGGTCAAGGTGGATTTGGTCGAACTTACTTAGCAGAAGACACCAATCGCTTTAACGAACTTTGCACCTTAAAGGAATTAACCCCTCTCCAGACAGATGCCTATGTACTAGAAAAATCAAAAGAACTCTTCAAAAGAGAGGCAACCACTCTCTATCAAATTAAACATCCGCAAATACCAGAGTTTCTTGCGGAATTTGAACAGGATAAGCGGCTGTTTTTAGTACGAGACTATGTAGAGGGTAAAACCTATTTTGAATTGCTACAGGAACGCAAAGCCCAACTTTCGAGCATACAAGATCAGCTTCCCAATTCAGCTGCGGGACAATCAGAACCCACAATCAATAGCTCTCAAGGAGTATTTTCAGAAACTGAAGTACAGCAGCTATTGCAGCATTTATTACCAGTACTAGACTACATCCACAGCAAAAATATTATTCACCGTGATCTTTCACCAGACAATATTATTCGCCGCGATATTGATAGTTTACCAGTTCTAATTGACTTTGGCGTAGTCAAGGAAGTGGCGACTCGCATTCAAACCCAGACTCCCACCACACCACCCACTCACGTTGGAAAAATTGGTTATGCGCCAACAGAACAAACTCAGAAGGGTACAGCTTATCCCAGTAGTGACCTTTATTCCTTGGCAGTGACAGCAGTAGTATTACTAACAGGCAAAAATCCAGGGGAACTGTTTGATGAAACTAAAATGAGTTGGAGTTGGCGACAGTGGGTCAATGTTAGTGACAGATTTGCCCAGATTTTAAACCGGATGCTGAATCACATACCAAGTGAGCGCTATCAATCAGCAATGGAAGTGCTACAGGCTCTGCAACCAACCCCCGCCACCCCGCGACGAGCAAATGCCAATCTCTCAGAAGTGGCGACAATGGCAGTTGGACGTCAACAGCCACCTCAAGGTTCTGCTGCAAGAAGTTCAACTGGCTCAGATCAAGTCATTTCTCAACCTACTAATCGCTCGCCTTGGTATTTGTCTTGGACTGCTGCTGGAGTTGGTGCGGTATTGGTTTTAGCCGTGGGGCTGATTATGATGGCGATTATGAATGATGATCCCAATAGAGAAGAAGCTTCGGTTTCTCCAACTCCCACACCCACTGAGCCAGTTGAACCAACTCCCACACCCACACCGATTGAACCAACTGCTGCCAGTAAGCGCCTAGTTTTATCTGCTGGTGAATCATTCTCAGAAACAGGAAATCTCAAAGCAGACTCAACCTTTGACTATATTATCAAGGGTCAAAAAGATCAAAATCTAGAAGCTGTAGTTACTCCAGAAGGAGCTTTAATGACTGTCTTCGGACCAGATCAAACTCCAGTAGAAAGATCAGCGCGTCGAGTGCGGCGATGGAAAGGAACTCTTCCTATTGATGGAGATTATATTATTCAACTGCGTCCAGTCCGGGGTTTGAGCGAGAGTGATTACAAACTAGAGCTGAATTTGACGGCAGCACCGAAGCCAAAACCCACATCAGAAACCAAGCCAGAAACCAAGCTAGAAACCAAGCCAGAACCCACACCAGAACCCACAACAGAACCCACACCAAAACCCACAACAGAACCTTCACCAGAACCCACACCAAAACCCACAACAGAACCTTCACCAGAACCTTCACCAGAACCTTCACCAGAGCCCTCGCCAGAGCCCTCGCCAGAGCCCTCGCCAGAGCCAACATTCGAGAGTAGCAAAATTCCTGAACCTATTGGTGAAGAGGGAGTTCGACTTGACGGTAGCATCAGCCCACAGAAAATTCAGCGCTATGTGTTGAATATTCAGGAGGGGCAGAAGCTCTCGGTAAAAGTTATAGAGGGTAATGTAAATTTAAATTTTATTGATCCAAATGCTCTGGAATTGGGAGATGTCTCCAGTGGATTCGCGGCTAAAGTTGGTGGCGAGTATAAGATTGATGTGAGTACCTCAGAGGATACCCAAGAGGAAACAAACTTTACCATAAGTATTAGTCTTCAAAATCCACAGTGATCCAACAAAAGTTAGAGTACTAGGCGTTGTTCATCTAGCAAAAGTACCTTCGACTGTTTCTAGAAAGACTCTGAGTTAGGAAGAAGAAGGGTGGGCAAATGTGGGAAAGTTTTTGTATACACCCATCTCCCCATCTCCCCTTTTCCCCCTCTCCCCCTCTATCCAAAGATGAAGTTAAATGTGCAAGAGCTTACTGATTACCGGCACTAACACGGAAATAGGCAAAACAGTTTTAACCTGTAGTTTAGCTGCCTATTGGCAATCCTATCGTTCTCAAGAAAGTCTGGGGATTTTGAAGCCGATTCAAACAGGTATAGGTGATTGTGAACTTTATCAGCAGCTGTTTGAACTAAATCAATCCCCGACAGAAATTGCCCCCTTGCAGTTCCAAATGCCAGTGGCACCGCCAGTAGCTGCAGCACGAGAAGGGCGACAGATTGACTTGGGGCTAGCTTGGCAGGCGTTTAATACCCTGCGGCAGCAACGTCAGTTAGTGCTGGTGGAAGCACTAGGAGGATTAGGTTCGCCTATAACTGCTGAATTAACTGTGGCAGATTTGGCAAGGGATTGGCGGTTGCCGACGGTGTTGGTAGTACCAGTAGAATTAGGAGCAATTGCCCAAGCTGTGGCAAATGTTGCTTTAGCACGCCTCTCAGGGGTCCTTCTCAAGGGAATAGTTCTTAATTGTGTTAAGCCTAATGCTACTGGTCAAATTGATAATCTTACCCCCATTGAACTGATCGAGTCTCTAACCAATGTCCCAGTTTTGGGAATTGTACCTCACTTAGCCAAGCCAACCGACCTTGCTAAACTAGCTAAAGTTGCTTCAGACTTAGATCTCGAGTTCTTGTTAAAATAAGCCAAAACAGTAATTTTTAACAAACTACAAATAAATAATGGTTTCGACTTTTCCAACCCCTGATTCTGTTAATTTATCCGAGATTAGACTTAGTATTAGAGCTTTACAATCTCAGCTGGTAGAGTGGCGCAGACGCTTCCATCAGCTGCCAGAATTAGGCTTTAAAGAACAGCTTACTTCCCAATTTATTATCCAAAAATTAAAGGAATGGGGAATAGAGCACACACAAGATCAATCTATACCACTCCGTTATCAATCAGGAATTGCCACAACTGGTATTGTAGTTACTATCTGCAGTGAAAGTTCTGGTCCAGTGCTAGCGATTCGGGCAGATATGGATGCCCTGCCAATTTATGAACAAAACCAAGTTCCTTATCGATCGCAGCACGATGGTATTATGCATGCTTGCGGTCATGATGGGCATAGTGCGATCGCTTTAGGGACAGTTTACTATCTTTGTCAACACCGACAAGATTTTAGAGGAATTGTTAAGATTATCTTCCAACCTGCCGAGGAAGGGCCAGGGGGGGCAAAGCCAATGATTGAGCAGGGGGTACTGAAAAATCCCGATGTCGAGGCAATAATTGGTCTGCATCTGTGGAATAATCTACCTCTAGGCACAGTTGGTGTTCGCAGTGGTGCCTTAATGGCAGCAGTAGAATGCTTTCGCTGCCAGATTTTGGGCAAGGGTGGACATGGTGCCATGCCTCACCAGACAGTGGATTCAATCGTCGTCGGTGCCCAAATTGTCAATGCTTTGCAGACAATCGTGGCTCGCAATGTCGATCCCTTGGAGGCAGCAGTGGTGACTGTGGGCGAATTCCATGCTGGTACAGCACTTAATGTAATAGCTGATACTGCTAGTCTAAGTGGCACAGTTAGATACTTTAATCCTAGAATGGAAGAGTATTTCGGTGAACGAATTGAACATATTATAGCTGGCGTTTGTCAGGGTCAGGGTGCTAGTTACAAGTTAGATTATTGGCAGTTGTATCCGCCAGTGATCAATAATTCTCAGATCGCCCAATTAGTTCGCTCAGTGGCCTCGGAGGTTGTAGAAACCCCGAAAGGGATTGTACCAGAATGCCAAACCATGGGTGGTGAAGACATGGCATTTTTCCTAAATGCTGTACCAGGATGTTATTTCTTTTTAGGGTCAGCTAACCAGGCTCTTGACTTAGCTTATCCTCATCATCATCCTCGATTTGACTTCGATGAAACAGCTTTAAACATGGGAGTGGAAATTTTTGTCCGCTGTGTAGAAAAGTTTTGTCAGTAACTTTAGCTATTGCTCAATGGTGGAATTAGACTGAATAGTTGCGAATCAACCTGTAGCCTGTGAATTGCTAGATTGCCTATATTTAGGGTGCTATGTCTGTCATCTTGGCTAAATATTTAGTTACACCAGTGTTAATTGATAATAATTGTTGTCAGGTCAGGTTGACTTAGTGTAGCTACCTTACTTGTGGCTACAAGTCAAAACGAACCCTAAGAAAGGCACGTGAGGTCGTCAGTGGTCATTAGTTATTAACTCACATACTTAGAAGGCAGATGACGCACAATAGACAAAGCAATATCGGGAGAAAAAGTTGCCTCGTGCTGGCGGCTTTCTCGTTATCGGGAGCAATGGCAATTGCACCAGCACTGGCACAAACCATTACACCAGATGGCAGCACTGGCACCACGGTGGCTCCTGATGGCAACCGTATTGATATTAATGGTGGTCAACTTTCAGGTGATGGAGCCAATCTGTTCCACAGCTTTAGTGAGTTTGGGATTGACTCTGGTCAGATTGCTAACTTTCTGAGTTCACCAGAGCTCCAAAATATACTCTCTCGCGTCACTGGCGGCAACCTTTCTGTAATTAATGGCTTGCTTCAGGTTACAGGGGGCAACCCCAATCTATTTTTACTCAATCCTGCTGGGATTGTATTTGGTCCTAATGCTCAGCTAAATTTACCGGCATCCTTTACAGCTACCACTGCCACTGGTATTGGTTTTGATGGTAATTGGTTTAATGCTTTCGGTGCCAACGACTACGCCACTCTCGTAGGAAGTCCCAACACCTTTGCTTTTAACACATCCGAGCCTGGTGCAATTATTAACTCGGGGCAACTGAGTGTCAACAGTGGGCAAAATCTCAGCCTGTTAGGTGGTACGGTAGTTAGTAATGGTCAGCTAGAAGCATCAGAGGGACAAATTACTGTTGCATCTGTAGAAGGCAATAAGTTAGTACGCCTCAGCCAAGAAGGACTGTTACTAAATCTAGAAATAGAACCCACTACTAGTCAAAACACCTCAGTTCCCAATCCCCTCACTTTGCCGGAACTACTTACAGGTGGTAATGCTGAGCATGCTAGTAGTTTACAAGTTAATGCCAACGGTGAAGTTGTCATTACTGGTTCTGGTGTCACAGTGGAAAATGGCGATGTTGTTGCTAATCGGGTAGATTCAGAAACAGCACTACTCTCGGCTGCTAATGATTTAACTCTGATCGAGAGTCAGTTAACTACCACTAGAGACTTGCAACTACTGGCACAGGATAAAGTTTTTGTGCGCGATAGTGTTGCTAATCCCTTTGTTGCCCAAGCAGGAGATAGTCTTTATATTCAGGGCAATAACGGGATTGATATTCTGGCACTCAATCATCCCCAAACAGCATTTCAAAGTGGCGGTGAATTAAGTCTGGTAAGTGATGGCAATATTTCCGGGGATGCTCACTTTGCCAGTGGTGGTAATTTTTCAATTCTCAACTTATCTGGAGAACCTGGTAACTTTTTCAGTTTATTTGATCCAATTATCAGTGTTGACGGAGATGTCACTTTTGGACCATACACAGGTGTTGCCCTCAAGGTAGAAGCTACAGGCAGTATCACTGGGGGCAATATTACGATTACAGGACCTGATGAGGCTGCCTCTATTCCGGCGACGGATCCACATTTTAATGAATTGACAACTAGTCCTTCTCTAATTTTGCAAGCTGGTAAAACTACTTTGGACAATGCCCCCAATCTTGTTAATGGTTTCACCCCTTCAGGAGGACCGAGTTTACCTGCAAGCATTAATGTAGGCAGCATCAACACCTCATCAACAATTGCTGATATAAATGCTGGCTCCGTAATTTTAGGGGCTCCTGGCAATATTGCGATCGGTCCGATTGACGCTAATGGATTTGGAGATGATCAGAATATAACTGATGGGGGTCAGATCTTCATTGACGCCGGAGGCAATATTACTGTTAATAACATTGGTGGTGTTGCCATACAATCTAGAGGTCGAAATGGCGGTGATATAACAATCACGGCGGGTGGGAGCATGAACTTGGTTGATGTCTTCTCCGTCGGTAACGCTGGCATGGGCGGTAATGTAACCATTAATGCAGGGGGAAATATTAGTAGTGATGGTATTGCTACCAGAGGTAATCAAGGAACTGGTAATATCATCATCACTAGTGGTGGCTCCCTTGACACTAGTGGCAATGGTGACAATGGCGGTATTGCATCTTGTACTAATGATACTGGCTTCTGTGTAAGCGGTAGTGGTGATATTACAATCACTGCTGAGAGTTTGGTTTTAGGTGGTCCCACTAATAACCCTAATAACCCTATCGATACGGGAACATTAAAGGGTAGAAATATTATCCTTAATAGCGACAGCATTCAATTAACAACTGCAGGGCCAATAACCAGCACTGGCTCAACCACGATCAACGGTAATCTTACTACTCAGGGTCAAGATCTGACTATCAACGCCCAAGACGATATCCAAGTTTCCTCCATTGATGCTGCTGGAGGTAATATTGCAATTGAAACGGAAGGACTGTTTCGAGCTACTGATACTATCGATGGTACGGATAACAGTATCTCCACTAATGGTGTAGGCTCGATCACCATAACTCATGGAGGGGGTAATGAGGATCCTGAAGAGGCAACTCCTTTCACTGTAGGACCAAATTATAACGAAGAGAATGGTACAGTTGGTGCGATCGCAACAGGGACTACTGTTATTGATGAGGGAGTGTTTTTTGATGAGGTTCAAGAGGGTAATATTGGGCTGATTACCCAAGGAAACGCTCCGCTACAACCACCAGTTAATCCGCCAGTTGAGCCACCTGCAGAAACCCCTGGAAACGAAACACCGGTTGTTGAAAATCCCGGTAACGAAACACCAGTTGTTGAAAATCCCGGTAACGAAACACCAGTTGTTGAAAATCCCGGTAACGAAACACCAGTTGTTGAAAATCCCGGTAACGAAACACCAGTTGTTGAAAATCCCGGTAACGAAACACCAGTTGTTG
>JAAHHJ010000046.1 GCA_010692425.1 Symploca sp. SIO3C6
GCCAGAACCGGCACCTGCTCCTGCCCCTGCTCCTGCGCCAGAACCTGCCCCTGCACCAGAACCAGCACCTGCGCCAGAACCGGCACCTGCTCCTGCCCCTGCCCCTGCGCCAGAACCTGCCCCTGCACCAGAACCAGCACCTGCGCCATCACTGTTTGAAGATATTCCTGGAGGAGCAGGAGAATTTATCGACTTGACAGGGTTATCTAACCTACTAGCTAGCATTGAAGTCGTTAATCAGTCGAGTTCTAACAATTTTGTCCAAATGTTCGAGGTTGATGATCCTGTCACAGGAGAGATTAATGGTGTCTTTCCAGGAGATGATGATTATTTTGAGGAAGCCCTAGATGCAACTGTGTTTGAAGCCTTCCTAGGAGCTGGTGAAACCCTTAGTATGGTGGAAATGCTGCCAGGCGGTGGATACCTATCGCCCTACATTATCACTGAGGGCAGCCCGAAAGACGTTCTAGTTAGTAATCCTGACAATGGGAGGGGAGGCCCTAACTATTACTTCGGTGCTGCTAATGCTAATCCCGGTAATATGGATCACACCAGCATGATAGACGGTGCATTGAAATTTGAGGATGGTTTCATGGGAGGAAATATGGGTTTTGATGATGTGAGTATCCGGGTTACTGGTATGTAAACTAACTACTTTATGACTGAAAGCTTATGCCTTTTAGGCATAGGCTTTCAGTAGTCCTGAAGGTTTTGTCTTGTGAGGCCAGCCCTCTTCAGAGGAAGCATAGAGCGGCGATAGTCGATTGAGGGCGTAGGTAGCCACTTCTACTGGATTGATGTAATTTGCTAGCTGCTGAGGATAATTATCTAGTTGGTGTTTTACTTCTTCTATAACCAGTAATTCTATTCCGTGAGTCTATCCTAAATTCAAATACAACTTTTTCCCAAAAAGTGCAACTATGTTTAAGTATTCTGCAACGGTTGCTTAATGACTGAAACTTGGTTTCATGCCTATATTCCCCTAATTCTCTGGGTTAGTGTTGGATTATTACTATTTAGGTTTATTACCGTTGTCTTCTCAAGTATTACTCAAAATCTAATTGGTACCTATTGATGAATTTTACAGATAATACGTTTTCCTGGTATCAAGTCCCCAAGGATATCAAAAGCTTATTGCTCTTAGCTGCCGAGAACTGGGAAAATACCTGTGAATCTGAACAATATATGAACCAAGCTCTATCTCAAGCCGGAGATAACACAGATGTCCTGATTGGAGCTTATAGATACTTTTTTTACAAAAAAAACTATCCGATGGCACTTAAGATAGCAGAGAAGGTATTGGAGAAAGTCAAACGATTAGAGAAATTACCAGATGATTGGCAGCAACTCAAGCCCATCTTAAGCAGTCGCAAAGATGACCCTAACATCCGGTTATACTTAAGTACTTGTGTTGCCTCTGGCTTCGTGTTAGCAAGATTGGGAGAGTTGGAAAAAGCTAGAGAATTAACACAAAGAGTCAAGGA
Source organism: Symploca sp. SIO3C6 (assembly GCA_010692425.1). Taxonomy (GTDB): domain Bacteria; phylum Cyanobacteriota; class Cyanobacteriia; order Cyanobacteriales; family Coleofasciculaceae; genus SIO3C6. Next base: position 1,485 of record JAAHHJ010000046.1, read on the forward strand.
AATTAGCGATACTAGCGAGTTTTCTGCCTCAACCATCAACGATATCCTTACCCGTCCAGCTGATGATGAAGATGAAGATTAATAAGCTAAAATAAATCTAGTTTGCATAAACAAAAATCATCTATTTCCTGTGGGATGGCTTGGGACGGTTGTGGGATGGGCGTCTCGCTCGTCCAAAATATATAACTTTCAATTGTGATGTAAGTTAAATTTTGATTCGTGTAATTACTGAACTCCTACAACTCCATTACATAATTTTACTTTTTTCAACATATAATCAACAATGTGCTTAGGAATTCCCGGTCAAATTATAGAAATAACTGATGTAGTTCAAAAGTTAGCGCTTGTCGAGATTGGCGGTGTTAAGCGTCAAATTAACATTGCTTGTATTATTGATTACAATCATCCCATTGAATCCTGTGTTGGGGATTGGGTGCTAGTACATGTTGGCTTTGCCCTGAATCGAATTGATCAGCAAGAAGCCAATAAAACACTACAGCTGCTTAATGAACTAGCACAAGCTCAAATACAAACGTCGGCAATAGAGAGTTAGCAGTAAACAGTTGAGATTTGGCTGTTGAATCTCAACTATTCAAACTAAAAAATATTAAATTGAGATGAAATACGTTGATGAATTTCGCAATCACCGAAATGCTAAAGCCCTAATTCAGGAAATTAACAAATTAAGTATACAAATAACAACTAGTAATAACCAACCACTGAAACTGATGGAAGTATGTGGAGGTCATACCCATTCTATTTTTAAATACGGTCTTGAAAAAATTTTACCTGCCAACATTGAATTAATCCACGGCCCTGGTTGTCCTGTTTGTGTAATGCCGAGGGGCAAGTTAGATGATGCGATCGCAATTGCAGGAAATCCCCAGGTTATTTTTACCACCTTTGGGGATGCCATGCGAGTTCCAGGTTCCCAAAAAAGCCTGCTGCAAGCAAAAGCTGAGGGAGCAGATATTCGTATGGTTTATTCCCCTCTAGACTCTTTAAAAATAGCGCGGGAAAACCCCAACAAAGAAATTGTTTTCTTTGGGCTGGGCTTTGAAACCACAGCTCCCAGCACAGCTTTGACAGTTTTGCAAGCAGAAGCTGAAGGTATCACTAACTTTAGCCTCTTTGCCAATCACGTCCTTGTTATTCCAGCCCTAAAAGCACTATTAAATAATCCCGATTTACAACTAGATGGCTTTATTGGGCCTGGTCACGTTAGTACCATCATTGGTATTGAACCCTATAAATTTATTAGCCAACAGTACCACAAACCAATTGTTATAGCAGGATTTGAACCTATAGATATTCTGCAATCAATTTGGATGCTCTTACAGCAGCTGTTAGAAGGTCGCTGCGAAGTAGAAAATCAGTATAGCCGATTGGTACAACAGCAGGGAAGTGCAGTGGGGATGGAAGCCATCAATAAAGTTTTTGAAGTGCGTTCAAATTATGAGTGGCGAGGTTTAGGAGATATCCCTAATTCTGGGTTAGAAATTCGTCCAGAATATGCTGATTTTGATGCCGAAGTTAAATTTAGCCTTCCTAATCTTAAAATCGCTGATCATAAAGCTTGCCAGTGCGGAGAAATTCTTAAAGGTGTCCTCAAGCCCTGGCAATGTAAAGTTTTTGGCACTGCCTGTACCCCAGAAACACCGATTGGTACTTGCATGGTATCTTCTGAAGGCGCTTGTGCTGCCTATTACAAATATGGACACATTAGGACAGTTGCTAAAGCAGTGTTGCCCAAAAAATATAAGGTAAAGGTGTAAGCATTTTGGCAGTTTGCTAAGTTACTACTTATCTAAACTTCAAATATAAAAATATAAAAGGAGAAATTAAAATGCCATTTGTTACCGTTCAAATTGCCCAAGGTCATTCAGTCGAACTAAAGAGAAAACTTGTTCAATCTCTGACAGACACACTAGTTTCCACTTTAGGTACTAAACCAGAATGGGTAACGATTCACATCGATGAATTTGATCGTGAAAATTGGGCAGTAGGAGGTCAATTGCACTCTGACAAACATCATGGTAGGCAAACCGAAAAAAGTGTAAATTAAACTACTTAATCAATGACCGATCAAAATCCTCTATTACCAAACGCCAAAACAGTACGTCGTCACCAACCTAAACTTCGCGATACCACCATTACCCTTGCCCATGGTAGCGGTGGAAAAGCAATGCGCGACTTGATTAACGACATCTTTGTCAGCAATTTTGATAACCCGATGCTCTCCCCACTAGAGGATCAAGCCCGTCTAAATTTGAAGGAACTAATAACACAGGGAGATAAACTAGCCTTTACCACCGATTCTTATGTAGTTGATCCCCTATTTTTTCCAGGGAGTGACATTGGTGAATTAGCAGTTAATGGCACCGTCAATGATTTAGCAGTGAGTGGCGCTAAGCCATTATATCTAACCTGTAGCGTCATTCTGGAAGAAGGGCTAGCTGTAGAAAGCTTGCAGCGCGTCGCCCAGAGTATGAAAACAGCAGCAGCAGCAGCGGGGGTAAAGATAGTTACAGGTGACACCAAAGTTGTCAATCGTGGTGGTGCAGATAAACTATTTATCAACACAACTGGAATTGGCGTAATTCCTAAAGGAGTTTCTATTAGTGCCGACAATCTCCAGCTAGGAGATACAGTAATTATTAACGGCAATCTTGGTGATCATGGTGCCGCAATCTTAATTGCTAGAGGTGAATTAGCCCTCTCAACAGAAATCAGAAGTGACTGCCAGCCCTTAAATAATCTAGTAGAGACTATCTTAAATGTTTGTCCGCAAATTCACGCGATGCGAGATGCCACTCGTGGAGGGGTGGCGACAGTATTAAATGAATTTGCTCAAAGTTCAGAAGTTGGGATTCGCCTCTATGAGCAGTCTATCCCTGTTCGTGAAGAAGTTCAAGGCATTTGTGAGATTCTCGGTTTAGACCCTTTATATTTAGCCAATGAAGGTAAGCTGGTAGTAGTGGTACCGCGATCGCAAACGGAATCAGTACTATCAGCAATGAAGTCCCACCCAGCAGGAAGAGACGCCTGCATTCTCGGCGAAGTCATTGCCTCACCACCGGGAGTTGTACTCATGCAAACAGCCTTTGGCTCTGAGCGCATAGTGGACATGCTCGTTAGTGAACAATTACCAAGAATCTGCTAATTAATAACATTGGAGTTAGTTAATATTGCATATAATTAATGCGCTTATTAAGTATTACTTCCAGACGCCAAAATGTCAATTTATAGAAAATATTAATTTATAGAAATTTTGTCGAACACACTTAACTCCTGAATTTCTAGTGCCAAGTTATGTTCTAACAGATAAATTCATATCCCTATCCTCCCATCTCCCCTCCTGCCATGCACGAATTAGGAATCACTCAAAACATAGTGGCAATTGTCAGTGAACACGCCCAGGGTGCAAAGGTACAGAGAGTATTACTAGAAATCGGTAAACTTTCAGCAATTATGCCAGAAGCCATACGCTTTTGCTTCGATATTTGTTCCCAAGGCACAGTTTTAGAAGGCGCTGTCTTAGAAATTATTGAAATACCAGGTTTAGCATGCTGCCGCCAATGTGGAGCCAAATTTTCCCTAAATCAACCCTTTGGCGTTTGTAGCTGTGGCAGCGTCGAAATAGATGTCATTAGTGGTCAAGAATTAAAAATAAAAGAAATGGAGGTAGAAGCGTCATGTGTGTAACTTGCGGTTGTGCTGGTGACGGCGACATCACTATCACTAATCCTCAAAAGTATGAACCAGTTGAGATTGTTGCTAATGGCAATAAACACAATCATACTCATAATAATGATTATCATTATGACCATAGCCATACCCTAGCTGATGGCACTGTAATCACTCACACCCATACTCACGACTCCCATCTTATTGAAGAAGAAGATAGAAGCAGGCATAGAAAAACTTCTACCATTGCCCGAGAGTATTCTACCTTTCAAGTTAACTCTCAAGATAACTCCCTTCTCCACGCCCAGATGCATGGCACGACAATTTCCCTAGAAAAGGATATTTTAGCAAAGAATAACCTAATGGCGGCACAAAACCGTGGCTGGTTCAAAGGTCGTAACATATTAGCACTAAATCTGGTCAGTTCCCCTGGTGCAGGCAAAACCACTCTCCTCACCCGCACCATCAATGACTTAAAAGGAAAACTTTCAATTAATGTTATTGAGGGTGATCAAGAAACTATCAATGATGCCCTTAAAATAAAAGAAACTGGCTGTAAAGTTGTCCAAATTAATACTGGTACTGGTTGTCATTTGGATGCTGAGATGGTAGAGAAGGGTTACACTGAACTCAATCCACCATTAGGTTCAGTGGTGATGATTGAGAATGTTGGCAATCTAGTTTGTCCAGCTCTATTTGACTTAGGAGAACAGGCGAAAGTAGCGATTCTTTCAATTACTGAAGGGGAAGATAAGCCAATTAAATATCCTCATATGTTTCGAGCTAGCCAGGTCATGATTCTTAACAAAATTGACCTCTTACCTTATGTTCAATTTAACCTTGAACGCTGTATAGAGTATACTCTACAAGTCAATCCAAAAATTAAGATATTTCAGGTTTCTGCAATTACAGGAGCAGGATTAGAAAATTGGTATGAATGGTTGTACTATCAGCACCAGGGATTAGGCTAGATTTGAATAAAGTTAATAAGTAATAAGTAATAAGTAATAAAACTTAATTACTTATTACTTAAATCCAGACTAGATTATAGCCTTATTTTTTCTATTTGATCTAACTTGTGTTAAGTGTTGAACCTGTAACTAATCATCTCTCCGACTTCTGCGCAGAATGGTAGAGGCTTCAACCTTATAAAATACTTCATCCTGGATGCAAATTTCACCCAGGACATTTGTCATTTCAACATCGCAGCAGATTTGCTCACTAATGCTAGTATTCTTTTGAGAGTTCACTATGTCTCCTTGTGAGTCCAGTGAACTTCCATACTTTAAATAGACTTTGGGTTCTTGAATGTTTGTTCCTTTCATTGAGACTCTCAGTGCATTTCAATCAGTTTCTAAAACTTGCTCTTACTTGAAATAAGGTTAACTCAAAAAATTATGACTGCTGCTACTATCAAGACTTTGGATTATCGGGATTTTATAAAATTTATTAGATGCAACTGTTATTTTGAATAAAATGTTGAAATTGCATTTGAATCTAATCAATTTATTAACTCATCCTTATCGTCACTTCATATTTTATATTATCAACCATAATTTGTTGATAGTTAATAAAGCAATCACAAATTCTTTTGTTAGGTGAATTTTTCGGGTACTTTGAGTTTTTGTCTAATAACTCTAGTTTGGACAAGATCAACAATCTTATTGATAAACAACTAACTTGTTGTTTAAGTCTAAAGAATCAAATTTTTTCTTGATTACAGCAATTGTTAATGAGACTATCTCATTTTTATATAGCATCAAGATAAAGCTACAGACTGTCCAATTTAAGTAAACTTAATAAAGCTATCAAAACCTCACTTAATTCATGTTGTCATCAATCCCTGATGTACACACAAACTTTACAATTGAGCTATTTTATAAAATCAGCTTCATGAAGTTGTTATGTGGATTAATATCCTCTGATTAGAGAAGCTAAATCTGAACAAATTAATAAACATAAATGACTATATGACAATAAAACTTTGAATGTTTACTTAATAAAATTTACGGGTAAATACTGTTGCTTTCATAGCTTGAGTTGAGGGATGATTGCAGTTGTATTCAAGCAGTCAACAGTCATGTTTTCAGTTTTTTATGTTTACTGAAGCCTTTACTGAAGCTAGCAGATAATTATCTTCACCAGAGAATAAGACAATGCACTAATTTGCATTTTAATTACCTCTAGAAACTGAGTAGTTATAGCCTTGATAATCGCAGTCAAAACTTTGGAGAAATAATTGGTATGCCCAATCAAAAACACGTAACCCTGTTAAGGTATGGAATAAAAGTTTGGAATCCTTGGAGATTAAATTATCCTGAGATCAGACCTGACCTCAGGGGTGCAATTATCAGGATAAATCTCAACGGTGTAGATCTTAGCTATGCAGATCTTTCTCAAGCGGACTTCAGCATGACAGACCTCATTGAAGCTAAACTCTTTAAAGCTGATTTTAGCAGAGCAAATTTTAGTGTAGCTAACTTATGTGAAGCTAACTTATGTGGAGCGAATCTGAGTGGAGCGAATCTGAAGGGAGCGAATCTGAAGGGAGCTGATCTAAGTGGAGCTGATCTAAGTGGAGCTAACCTGAAGGGAGCTAACCTGAAGGGAGCTAATTTGGCTGAAGCCAAGCTGATTGTAACAAATCTAAATAATGCCAACCTAACTAGAGTCAACTTAACTAGAGCAAATCTTATCGCTACCCAAGCCTTGAACACTAACTTTAAACAGGCAATATTTACTGAAGCCAAGATTGACAGATGGTGTATTAGCGAATTCACCAATTTTGAGGCAATAGTTTGTGATTATTTATACTGGAAGTCCAATCAAAAGGAAAACCAACCTAAGCAGAGTAAACTGACTCTCGAAGAGTTTAATAAACTTTTTCAAAGGGCGATGTAAAATTTGAATTAAGAGTAATGTTCGTTGGCGATTATTTACTACAACGAACATTGCCTATCACCGCAGTAGATTACGGATTTGATTTCCTATGATTAGGATTTCTTCAAGCTAAATCCTGATATCTAAAACCTTCATCAAACAACTGCACATTACTTATAAAAAATTATTTTATAACAGATAAATTTATCTGCCCATTTGCCCCTCTACCCCTCTTCGAATGCACAAATTACTTCTTTGACTAAAACTTGATATAAGTTCTAGTCAGTGACTTTGTTTTGTAAACTTTATGTAAAACCTGAATACTAATTTATGCAGATACTGTGAAGTAATAGTAAAGTTATCTAAAAAAACTCTACTCATAGTAATAATAAATAACTAACTCAGTATTGTTATGGAGTGTTCTCTGTGAGACTTATCGCTCAATCAGCTATATCATTGGCTGTAGTTTTGAGTACAACCTTCAGCTTATCTGCACAGGCACAAACAAACCTGCTAGAGGAGATTAATAAGGGTTTAAGCGAATTCCACCCAGTCATCTTGGCTGGAGATCCCAATAGTACTCAGACAGATGCTCCTCAACAGCGGATTGACCCCAATACTACTACTTCGCTTTTTGCTGGGGTAGGTAGTATCTCCATCAGCGATCCTCAATTAGGTGGCTTCCTATGCACAGGCACACTAATTTCCCCGATACATGTGATCACCGCAGCCCATTGCTTTGATTTTGAAGACAATGGTAATAGCACTGTCTCACCTGAAAATATTATCTTTTCCCTAAACTTAGGTCAGGATTTTTCCCATGTAATTACAGCTAGTTCACTCTCAATCCATCCTCAATATACAGGTTTTGCTAATCCCTCCTTCAATGACGACCTTGCCATAATTCACCTGAGTCAGAGCCTGCCTCCAGAAGTTCCCATCTATGTCCTTGACAATCAGCCTCCACTTGTCGGCGAAACCATAACCATAGTTGGATATGGGTTGACAGGAGACGGCATAGATGGATACTTGCCTGGAACCGCTAGTTTTACTCAAAAACGAGTTGGACAGAATAGCGTGGACTTTTTGGGACTAGATGACGAAGAGCCCTCAAGCAACATAGAAGAGTTATTCGGTTTCGATTTTGATGGTGAAGATCCCTCAACCAACCTCCTAGGCGGATTGACCCTGGGTAATGCAATTGAAACTACCTTTGGTCCTGGAGATTCTGGTGGACCTAGTTTCATCACTAGAGGAGAGAGCCTATCATTATTTGGCATCAATACCTTTACATCAAACCCCATTGGTATCAAACCAGGCAGTTTTGGTAGCAGTGGCGGTGGGATAATCTTATCTAGTTATTGGGACTGGATTAACAGTGTGACTACAGAAGCCATCTTAGCAACAGACTCTAATTTTACTCAAATCAATGACGCTACAGTAAGCAGTAGTACTCTGGGCGTAGTCGCCCAAAGATTTAGCCCATCAGCCTCAGTACCAGAACCTAAAATCACCAAAGGATTAATGGCGCTAGTAGTCGGATTCTGGTTACAGAGTAATTGGCGCATTAGGGTAAAATACAAAAATTGAATTGCCCTTTCCCAGGGAAAATTGTTACTAAATCAAAGCTCTAGTAAGGTTGATCTTGTCAAAGCAGATTCTGTTTCTAGTTAGTAGCCTTTTATGTACTCTATTAACCAGTGCCGTGCCACTCTCAGCTCAAGCCCGTCAAACATGGTTCTTGGGTCAAGAGCAGTTTAACCAACAACTAAATGAACTTCTACGCCAAGGACGAGACTTAGCTGAAGCTGGTGATTATGCTAAGGCAATTACAGTTTATGAGCAAGCTGCTGATCTCGATAACCAAAACCCTAAGATTTTTTCTGGAATTGGCTACCTAAATGCGCGTCAGGGCAACTATCTAGAAGCCGCTAGGGCTTACCAACAAGCAATTGCCCTTGATCCCAATAACGCCGAGTTTTACTATGCTCTCGGCTATTCTTTTGCCCATGCTGGAGATAATACCGACGCTGCTAATGCCTATCGTCGAGCGATTGAGATCAACAGCGAAAACCTTAATCCCTATTGGGGTTTAGCTGTGGTGTTACTGCGACAGCAAGACTATCAAGCAGCTATAGGAATTTATAAAAGAATCATTGAACTGCAGCCAAAGAATTTTCAAGCCTATGAACTAATGTCATCGGTTTATTTACAGCAAGGACTTCCCAAAGCGGCAATTGCCGCCCTCCAGCAAGCAGTGAGACTCGCTCCTCGCCAAGCCCGCCTGCAAGTGGAATTGGCTAGAGTCCGCATAATGGAGGGAGATTTTGAAGCAGGGTTGATGGCTTTAGAAAGAGCAACACAGCTAGAACCCAACAATCCTCAAATTCAAATCGAAATCGGGAAAGCTTTGCAAGCACAAGATAAACTTGAAGAGGCCATAGAAATATTCCGAAAAGCAGCTTCTTTACAACCAGATTCTGTAGAAGTGCAGGCAGCTATCGGAGAGATTTTGTTATTACAGTCAGATTATTTAGCAGCGATTATTACTTATCGACGCCTAATTGAACTAGCTCCGGAAAACCCACAAGCTTACTATAACTTGGGATTATCCTTAAAAGGACGAAATCGCCTCCAAGAAGCAATTGCTGCACTTGAGAAGGCTCGTGAACTTTATCAGCGTCAAGACGAGCAAGAAGGTGTTGAGCTAGTTGAATCCTTGCTAGGGGAACTCCAGAAATAAAAACCAATGACACAATAGAATAGAAAAGCTGTCTAAAATTTTAGAACTTACGAGCATGGCTGTTCCTAAGAAGAAAACTTCAAAAACTAAACGAGACCAACGCCGGAGCAACTGGAGACGCAAAGCTGCACTTGAGGCTCAAAAAGCCATCTCTTTGGGTAAGTCGGTTTTGAGTGGGCGCTCTAGCTTTGTATATCCTACCGATGAGGATGAAGAAGATGAAGAAACCTAAAATTGGAAAAATGTGATTCTGGATGCAAAAGCTGGCGTTATGCTTTGATTAGCTGTTGTGGCGATAAGCCCCGCGACCTACTCTTAAAGGTGGAGTCGGGAGTATGTCAATAACTGAAATGCCATTTCTACCTTTCTAGTCGAAATTATACCCGGAAAGTTTTTCCGCAAACCAGATCCGGAAAAAAGCGATCGCCTCCCTCCCGATCAACATTAGATCAAAGGCTTCCCCGTCCTAACCTAGGGTCAATTGGATAATTTATTTCTTGGATTTCCCTATAATACTCTGGCTATATAGTGCGGCGGGGGTTTAACTTTCATAATTGCCGTGATTGTTGTGTAACTCTACCGGAGGTAGCAGCTTGTTGTAAGCGAGTTAAAGCTTCTATATCTTCTAGGTCATGTCTAAGTGTAAATATTAGTCTCATTTGCTCTTCTGCTTCTGTGCTTAAATACCCTGATTGCAGCACGCGATCAACAATTTCGCTAATTATAGACATGGTTCTTGTGCCTTAACCTTATACTTATTATTTGCTTTTTGATTTCATTATTATTTGCTTTTTGATTTCAATAACTTGTGATCTTCACAGCACTTGGTTAGTGAGATTTATAACAGCTTTTAAGTGGAGAAACTGTCTGATCTGGAGTGATTTAAATCACATTCACATTAGTTTCCATGCCTCAGAATAATCTGAGCTTTGAGAACTGGATACTCCACCACCTACAGTCGCTATAATCTACCCTTCAAATCCTCAGTCTTAATAACTTGTTGCAGCAAACCATCGCAGGCATCTAGCAGTAGATCAATAACCCTGTTAAATCCCTCAGAACCACCGTAGTAGGGATCAGGAACCTCTTGCTCACTATGATGTGAGGCAAATTCACACATCAATCGAACTTTATCAAGATAATTCATCCCTGAGTCAAGGCGGAGAATATCTTGATAGTTTTCCCGATCCATTGCCAAAATTAGATCAAACTCCTCAAAATCTGATTTTTGGAACTGTCGTGCTCTACCCTTGAGTATTATGCCCCGGCCCTTAGCCGCTACTGCCATCCGTCGGTCAGGAGGAGAACCAAGATGGTAGCTGGAAGTGCCAGCAGAATCACAAATGATACTATCACTCAGACCTGCTTGTTCAACTAGGTGATTCATAATATTTTCTGCCGACGGAGAGCGGCAGATGTTACCAAGGCAGACAAAGAGTAATTTGTATGAGGACATAGGTTATACTATTTAGCTTTACACGCTGTTGGAAGCAGTGGCAATGGTGATTGCGGCTACATCTTGCATAGGTGTCTCGAGAATAGAGAAGTCTGTCTTCCTTCCTCCGACGGTAGGTTAAGCGTGGCACCCGTGTTAAGTTTAGCAACGAAGATACCCAATGCTACCTTAGTTTCAGACCTCTAAGCTGCCAGACTAAAGCTTAAATGCTGGCAATACCGTCCATAGTGATTTCAGGAAACTAGTTTGATGTTCAAGCCGCCCCCTAGCTCTTACGGGTTAAGTCGTAGACGTTTTAACAGTAGCTCCTATGGCAAGCGCCGTCGAAGATTACCACCTCTGGTGATAGTCATGGCTATACTCCTAGTCTTAATTCTCCTGGAATTCTTAGCAAGGATCTTAGTGGGCGTGGCAGGCAAGAGCACTGAATTAACAGCCTATGAAGGTGAACCAGCAATCGTTAATGCTTACAACATCAAATTCCTCGATCCCCGAAAACAGCCCTACGACGGTTTATCTAATCGCGGACAACTTGCTGCTCAAAGGAGTATAGCTGTAGGCTATAGCTTAGTTGGGAACCAACAGAGCGATTTTTGGCAAATTAACGAACAAGGGTTTCGCGATGATCAACCCGTGCCCTTAGCAAAACCCAAAAACGAATTTCGGATTTTTCTGTTGGGTGGTTCGACAGCTTTCGGTCAATGGAATGAAACTAATCAAGCTACAATTGCCAGTAAACTAGAAACTCGTCTTAATCAACGGGTAGAGCAACAAAGGAAATCTCCACAGAAATATCGACCGACAGTTCTACCTTTTTATAAACCTGACTTGGTGAAAGCTCTCGCCAAGCCGCCACGACTTCGCGATGGCAAGTATCGTGTAATTAATGCTGCCGTTCCAGGATACACTTCCGGAAATGAACTGGCTCAGTTGGCACTTAAGATTATGCCCTATCGTCCAGACGCCATCTTGGTTTTGGATGGTTACACAGACTTGATGCTCCCTAGCAATCAATCCGAAACTAATATCCCCAAAATTGAAGCCTTTCTCAGCAGTGCCCCAGGGCATTTTTGGATTTATCTAACTCGGAAGTTGAATGATTTGGTTACAAATATAACTTTGGTAAAAGCAACTCAAAAATGGCTATTGAAACCTGAGCCATCAGTTAGTCAGCTAACTTTAGTGGTGACTGATGATACTGCTCCACTGGAGCAACATCTCGCTGCTGAAGCTGACGAATTGGAGAAACGTACCACTCGCTATCGGGAAAACCACAGACAAGTAATCAGCTTGACTACAGGAGCAGGCATTCCTTTAGTAATTGCACTCCAGCCGGAAATTACCGGGTGCGGTACTAAGCAAATGTCAGCTCCAGAACAGGAGATTTTGAAGAAATTGGGCTCCACCTACAAGCAAAAGATACCAGAAAACTATGCCAAGCTAGCTCAAGCTGTAGGGCAACTACAGAAATGGTTTCCCAAAAATGTCAAAGTTCTAAACTTCTACAAGCTTTATGAAGAATTCCCCAATCAAGCCTTTTTTGATGCTGTTCACTTAACAGAGGCGGCTAATGTAGAAATATCCGAGCGCTTTTACTATACACTCGCCGCTCTGCCTAAACTGCAAGTTCCTTTCCAACAAAGATAAAGTATACTAAGCAGCTACTCTAGTAAAGCAACTACTGCTGTGCTTATCATCTGTTAGCCTTTAATGCTCAAAGTCCTGGAAGATTAAGACCGCTTGTCAGTTCTTCCATGCGCTCACGCATAGTGGCTGTAGATTTTTCGTAGGCATCTTTCATCGCTGTAGTCACCTGTTCAGACAGTGCTTGCGCCCCTTGTTCAATTGCCTGTGGGTCAATTTCAACGCGACGGGGTTCTTGATTACCGCTAAGCACTACTTTGACCAGCCCATCGTCACTTTGCCCTTCAATTTCCATTTGCTCCAATTCGTCTTGGAGTTGCTTAGCACCAGCTTGTACTTGTTGGGCTTTTTTGAAAGCTTCGGTTAGTTCCTTCATTTTGCCTAAACCAAAGCCAAATCCTTGTCCTTTCGTCATGTTATGGTTGACCCTATTTGAGTTGGACGTTTATTCAATTCTCCCGATGGTTTTGTGCTTGGGCGAACCCTGAGCTACAAAGCCATCGAGTTTTCGTTGATGATGGCGAGTACAACCTCTTTACCGTTACATAAGACCTACTCAAATCTACTCATATCTAAGATTTTCTCTTCACCAGAAGACTTGCACTAGTTGAGTAGCTGATGCTTACTTCCTGTTTCATGCTGGGAGAGTGGGCTCTACACCAGTCCACCAAGCTTAGACGACGTAACTCGCCGCCTATAAGTTATTGCTTTTTAAGTTGAGTACTTCGCTACCTATCCGCTCTTGCCAATTTAAAACTGACACATAATCCTCAGTTGCCTGTAAGGGCTCGACTGTTTGACGGGTTTTGTTCCGGTTCTCAAGCCGTAAGTTTCTTTAGCTTGGTTTTCGCTTTCTACTAAAATAGCACCTCTGTACAAAAAGTCTATCCTTGTCTAATATACGTGCAGGAATTAAGTTAGAGCTTAAAGCTCTTATCAAGTCCCAACAGTATAGCCAAGCGATTCAAGGGCACACACGCCTGAAGGCGCTGAGTTACAACCCATCCGGAGCAAGGCTCTAGTAGGTCAATCTCTGGTTCCCATATCTCTGACTTGAAAGATGGGGGCGCGGTGAGAAATCCTGTAATTTCTAAACACGCTTTGATTATATCACTGTTGTTATTTGGGTTTGTAGCTGCTGAGTGAACTCCCGCGCCAGTATCTGTACTCAATGGTCATCCAGCAGGAATCAAGGCAGTCGATTTAGAGGTTTCTCGCTCTTGAAAAACAAATTTCTAGACCGATTGGAAATCGCCTAAGATTTTCACTTCTGGCTCTAGGTAGAGAGACCATTGTTGTTCCACTTGCTGCTGAATATGGCGGATGATTTGGAAGATATCATTGGCTGTAGCTCCTCCGCAGTTGAGGATAAAGTTGGCATGACGCTCAGCCACCTGAGCCCCACCAACTCTATAGCCCTTAAGACCAATTTGCTCAATTAACCAACCGGCAGCATGGGATTCCGGGTTACGGAATACACTGCCGCAGCTTGGCAAGTGGTAAGGCTGGGAAGTGCGCCTTTGCTTCAAATATCTCGAAGTCTGAGCCATCACCTGTTTAGGGTTAGCACCTGGTTTTAACTCAAAGCTGGCCTGGACTACTAGACGATTGCCCCCCTGTAGATTACAGGTGCGATAGCTAAAGTCCAAATCTTGGGGCGTCAACTGCTCACACTTCCCAGTCGCTGAGATCGTCTCAACGCTAATTAAGGTATCAGCAATAGCACTTTTATGGGCCCCAGCATTCATTACTACTGCGCCGCCAACTGTGCCTGGTATGCCCACTGCCCACTCTAGTCCTTGCCAGCCTCGTTTCGCTGCCTGCCAAGCTAGACGTGCAATGGATTCTCCTGCACCAGCAGTGACTATACCTGTATCAGCATCAAACTTGATTTGACTTAGATGGCGAGTAGAGATCACTAGGCCAGGTAAACCAAAATCACTTACCAGCATATTAGAGCCAGCCCCCAGCCAGGTCATTGGTAATCCTTGGGAATGAGCCCAGTCGAAACTAGCTTGTAGGTCTTCTAGGCTTTGGGGAGCGACATACCATTGTGCAGGGCCTCCCACACGAAACGAGGTGAGCTTTGCTAAAGGTACCTGTGAGCGTAGTAGGCAATTAGTTCCTGGTAGGTAAAGCTGTGATTTTCCAACTGAGCGGGTGAATAAGTTGGTACAGCAAAGGGGATCATAGGACAGGGTCATATTAGTATACTTGAAAACAATGCCAATAAATTTCTGGCAATTGAGTTTGGAGTCAAAGATATTGCCTTGGTTTGGCTTAACCGAACTCAGTATTTCTGGTTTAATTGTGGCTAACCATTTCTTTGCCAGCCTTTTGAGAAAGCTCCATGACCTTGGGAATAACCTGATTAAGATTACCAGCCCCTAGAAACAAGGCCAGGTCCCCTGGTTGCAGAATTTGCAAAAGAAACTCTGATACTGTGTTCAAATTTGGTTGGTAATACACCCGATCATGGTGAAGCGCAATTGCCTCGTAAACCTGTTCACCGGTAATTTGCCACAAGTTTGATTCACCAGAACCGTAAATGTCGCAGACAACAACAATGTCAGCTACGCTAAAAGACTGGGCGAATTCTGGTAAAAATTTTAAGGTGCGGCTATAGCGATGCGGCTGGAAAATAGCAACAATTCGTTTTGGTGGTTTAAATTGCAAGCGCGCTGCTGCCAAAGTTGCCTGAATTTCACTGGGGTGATGAGCATAGTCATCAACGAAGGCAATTTCATTGCAAATACCCCGATACTCAAATCGGCGTTTAGCTCCCTCAAAAGTAGCAATTGCCTTGGCAATTACCTCAAACTCCAAATCCAGATGCCTGCCTACAGCTACCGCTGCTAGGGCATTGCTGAGATTGTGTTTACCCAGCAACCTCAATTGCAAATTGCCCAAAACTTGAGTTCCTTCCCAAACCCTGGCAGTGGTACCATCAGCCCCATAAGTTATGCAATCAACGCTGTAGTCTGCTTTTGTTTCCCGATTTAGACTATAACTGATTGTAGGTTTGAGTTCTGAGCGTAAGGTTTTACAGTCGATACATCCCACTAATGTCTGGCAATTATCGGCAAAAGTTTGAAATATTTGCACTACTTCCGCTAAGGTTTGGTAGTGGTCTGGATGATCAAGTTCAATGTTGGTAACTACACCAATATTGGCAGCAAGCTTGGCTAAAGAACCATCAGATTCATCGGCTTCAGCCACCAGATAGGGGCTATGCCCTAGACGTGCATTGCCGCCCCAGGCATCAACTTCTCCACCCACAACTATAGTTGGGTCTAAACCTGAGTGCAGCAGCATATAGCCAATCAAACTACTGGTTGTAGTTTTGCCATGAGTCCCAGCAACTGCAATACTTTGGTATTCTTGAATTAAAGCGGCTAATAAATCAGAGCGATGAAAGATCGGGTAACCACGTTGTAAAGCTGCCTGATACTCAGAATTAATTGGATTAATCGCCGTCGAACAAACTACTTGGGGCCGTTGGAAACAGAAATTGGCAGAGAGTGCCGATTTGGTGGTTGGTGAGCTTTCACAAGCCACTTCCAGATGGGAGTTAACCCCAATAGCTGTAGGTTTCAATCGTTCATAGCTAGCATCTACGACTGAGCCGAAAAATTCTAAATTGGTAGCATTCTGGTTTCTAAAAAGATGAGCACCAACTGCCTGTAAACGCTGAGTAATAGGCGTTGAACGAACATCTGACCCAGATACGGGTATTTTACGCTTGGCTAGAACGTAAGCCAGTGCTGACATTCCAATTCCACCAATGCCGATGAAATGAAATGGTTTTCCACTAAAATCAACAGTATTGGGCATCTTAACTCCTTACACACCACACCACACAAGCCTATCTGTGCCAATAACACGCGCTATCATACCAAGAATTGATTTTTCAAGATATAGCAAAGTTAGAATTAAGCAAAGTCTCGCTGACAATGGGTACACTTTGTTAGTAAATTATGTTCTTACTGATCTTGGTTCAGCGACCGTGTTAATACCGATTTCACCCCACTCCATAAGCATTGTAAGCTTTTGCCCTTCAAACACCTTAAACACCATTAGCGCAATTAGTCGCCATTGATCCGGAAAGGTTAGTAAGCAAGCACGGCAGCACAAAACCCGAAGACCACATTAGATCACAGTCACATAATACCCACGGAAGACAAGCCCGCAGCAATTTTTGCACATTCCATCTTTAACGTTTGCCTAGGATGATACGACTTAGTAATTGTGAGGAAGTACTTTTGAACATAATTTTGCTCCCTTCCTTACCCTTCGGCAGATGCCCGAGCCTAATCTTATCACCCAAAACCTCTACAATTAAAGTCAGCAACCGCAAAATCGCTGTTGAGGGTCTCATCTTCCTTAATCAATATCCGTCTAAAAAGTTGGCAATATTTCCCTGATATGACTGTATCTTCAGTAACAGACAAAGCCAACTTGCCCATAATTAAGTGATCCCGGTTTAGTATTTTTCAGCCTTTGCGATATGATTGGGTTCATTAAGAAAATATTTTGCCGAGCTTAAATCAAATAGGATAGAGGGCAAGACACTGTGATTAGAGTAGCGATCAACGGGTTTGGACGCATCGGACGTAACTTCGCCAGATGCTGGCTGACTAGAGAAAACAGTCAGTTAGACTTAGTGGGCATCAATGACACTTCTGACCCAAAAACTAATGCCCATTTGCTGAAATACGACACCATGTTGGGAACGCTTGATGCTGACATCAGCGCTGATGAAAACTCCTTGATCATCAATGGTAAGACTGTAAAGTGTGTATCTGACCGTAACCCGCTCAACTTGCCCTGGGCTGATTGGGGAATTGACTTGGTTATTGAATCGACTGGTGTCTTTGTCACCAAGGATGGAGCCTCTAAGCATTTAGCAGCTGGTGCCAAAAAAGCACTAATTACTGCTCCTGGCAAAGGAGGAGATGTGGGAACATTTGTAGTGGGTGTTAATGCTCACGAGTATAAACATAGCGACTATGACGTTGTTAGCAACGCTAGCTGTACAACTAACTGCCTAGCTCCTTTTGCCAAAGTGCTACATGAAAGCTTCGGCATCATCAAAGGGACAATGACTACCACTCACAGCTATACTGGCGACCAAAGGCTTTTGGATGCTAGTCACCGTGATGTCCGTAGGGCAAGAGCAGCAGCAATGAATATCGTGCCAACTTCCACAGGTGCTGCCAAAGCTGTGGCTTTAGTTATCCCAGAACTCAAAGGCAAACTCAATGGTATCGCCATGCGAGTGCCAACGCCTAATGTTTCTGTAGTTGATTTAGTGGTGCAAGTTGAGAAAAGCACCATTGCTGAGCAGGTTAATGATGTTCTCAAAGAAGCCGCAGAAGGCAAACTTAAGGGAATCTTAGAATATAGTGACCTGCCTTTAGTTTCATCTGACTACAAGGGACATGATGCCTCTTCGATTGTTGATGCCAGTCTGACTATGGTCATGGGTGGTGATATGGTCAAAGTTGTTGCCTGGTACGACAATGAGTGGGGCTACTCTCAGCGAGTTGTAGATATGGCTGAAATCATAGCCGAGAAGTGGGAGAGTTAGGGTAATATTTTTTGCCTTGAATCTGTCTTTGTTTGGAGAGGAAGATGGGGAGATGGGGAGATGGGTAGATAGGGAGAATTTCTTATACACATTCCTCCAACCTTTCCTACATCCCTCACATTTCCCTATCCTTCTTCCTCCTTTTACACTCCCCTCTTTATCTTTCAATCCCTTTTATCCTCTCCTGGCTTTGTGGGAGCAGCTGTGAAATGCTGAAAACCTTTTTCTAAAGTCAGCGCTACATCTTGATCAATATTGGTAATGTCTGTTAACCATACCTGTTGATCTGTAGTGATATTTCCGATAATCGCTGCTCCCTCCCCTAGCTGTTTTACCAATACCTCAGCTGGAGCCTTTGGTAGACAAAGCACTAGTTCAAAGTCTTCCCCTCCGTATAAAGTCCAGTCCCAAGTCTGCTCTGTAGCAACCAGTTTGGTTAAGATTGGCGAGAGGGGAATTAGACTTCTTTCTAGGTTGGCACCAACGCCACTAGCACGGCAAATTTGTATAACAGCGTCTGCTAATCCATCACTACTATCCATTCCAGCTATGGTAAATGGAGAGTAAGCCTCTAAAATCTTCCACAGTAGGGGTAAGACATCTAGACGCGGTTTGGGACGCTGGTGAGCCCCAATTGAAGACATTTTCTCTGCTGCACTTAAGTTGTTGCCAAATTCTGGATTGAGCAGTAACTCCAGTCCAGCTCTTGAGATACCATGGAAGCCTGTAACTACAATTGCATCGCCAACCCTGGCAGCCGCTCTACGAATAGTTTGCTCAGGTAAGACTTGACCAAAGGCAGTAATCGAGATCGAGATTACTGGTGAGCGACACACATCACCTCCAACTAAGGGCGTATGATATTGTTGCAAACAGTCAGTGAGACCTTGATAAAGCCGCTCAACCCAATCTAGGGCGACATCGCCAGAGAGACTCAAGCCGACAGTAATTCCTAACGGTGATGCTCCCATGGCTGCTAAATCAGACAGATTGGCAGCGGCAGCTCTCCAACCAGCATCCTCAGGACTAGTGGTGCGATCGCTAAAATGAATCCCATCCACTAAGACATCTGTCGTTACGACTAGCAAATTTCCCCAATCTGGGCAAGGCAGCACTGCAGCATCATCACCAACAAGATCTGATCGACAGAAGCGCTGCAACCTTTCCAAAACACCCTGTTCCCCGACATCTCTAACTAGTACTGACATCTTGGAAACCGTTATCTTAGTTTAGCTCTGATGAGAACAAAAAAAGACAGATGTATTGGAGATTTAGAGGGATGTTCTTAGACTAAATTCTCTCCATCCCCCCATCTCCCCCTCTGTCTAACTAAAGAGGCTCAACCAAATTCTCTTCACCTTCGATAACCTGAGCCGATTCAATGATGTCACCCTCTCTAATTGTCTCTAATACATTTTTACCACCCACTAAATAGCCAAAGACAGCATAACGACCATCCATAAGGTTAAAACCAGGGGGAGTTAGTTCTGTATCAAACTTGAAAAAGAAAAACTGAGAAGACCCTCCATTGGGGTCATTACCAGGACGTGCCATGGCGATCGTACCATAGGCATTGAAAGGCAAAGCTAAAGGTTCTAAGTAAATACCAGCCTCTTCTAAGGTAATGCCATAAATTGGTTGTTCGTCACCCCTAACCAGAATTTCTAGGGGAATGGCGCGGTATTGACCAGTGTTTGGATCAATAAATCCTACTTCTGAGCCTGCCGGATCCCCAGTTTGCACAACAAACTTGTCCTCAGCTCGGATAAACTCCAAACCATCATAGAATCCCCTATTAACTAAATCGACAAAGTTACCAGCAGTGACTGGGGCACTGTAGCCATCAACGATTAGAGTTAAGTCACCTTTATTCGTAGAGATTTCCACCGTGGCGCGTCCCTTAAGTTGGGGCAAATTGCCGTACTCAGCAGGAACCTCGAAAGGAAATCCCTTAACCATTAACTGTTCAAGTTTACCTACTTCCTCGAGAATTATGCCCCGCACCATTGAGATTTTTTCTCTGTCCTTGGCTTCAACCGCTTCCCGAATCGAGGCAATCTCATCTTTGAGTTGGGAAATTAGAGCTTCTGCTTGTGGTTGATCAACCTCTGGAACATCAGCAAGTAGTTTATCGGAGCGAGTACTTAAAATTACAGCTGCCCTGCTGATATCCCTGCTAATTGAACCCCAACGCTTACCTCGCAGTTGTTTAGCGATATCTTCAATACTCGCTTGCACATCGCGCACCTGCTGATTTTCAATTGGTAGCGCATATCGCAATATCGCTTGAGCGTCCGTAATTGCATCTCCTACTGCTAATTGGCTTTTACGAGCTGGTTGGTCGTTACCCGAATTCCACCAAGCTCCCGAAAGACAGGTTGAGAGTACAATTAACATCAGCGCTAACAGACTAGTCTTGATTGTGGATTTGCACCAATCGAGCCAAGAATTTTTTAAAGGTCCCATAAACATAATTACGCTTTGGCCTCGCACCAGTAGAGTATGAAGACTTAATTTACAGCCTCAATACTCCATTTCTCATCTTGCCATGATAGGGTTGCTCTGGCGGCAGGTTGAAGGCATGAAAGTTGTTACCTTAAACTTTTAACTTTCAACCTTCAGCCTTACAAAGGTAAAATAAAATGCCGATTGTTCTGCCCTTGGAAACAGGTTCATGATTTCTAGTAACGACTTTCGCACCGGTGTCACCATCGAGTTAGATGGTTCTGTGTGGCGGGTAGTAGAGTTTCTTCACGTTAAACCAGGAAAAGGTTCTGCTTTTGTGCGCACCAAACTTAAAAATGTGCAGAATGGAAATGTGGTGGAAAAAACTTTCCGGGCAGGGGAGACAGTGCCCCAGGCAAACCTGGAAAAGCTGACTATGCAGTATACCTATAAAGATGGGGATCAGTTTGTCTTCATGGATATGAATACATTTGAAGAAACTCGTCTCAATAAGCCACAAATTGGCGACCGCGTTAAGTATCTTAACGAAGGGATGGAAGTTAATGTGATTACCTGGGGGGAGCAGGTTCTAGAAGTGGAGCTGCCCAACTCCGTCGTACTCGAAGTTATTGAAACTGATCCTGGTGTCAAAGGTGATACAGCCACCGGTGGCACTAAACCCGCAACTGTGTCCACAGGTGCTCAGGTGATGGTGCCTTTATTTATTTCCATAGGAGAACGTATTAAAATCGACACCCGTAACGATTCCTACCTTGGTCGCGATTAATCTGTTTCCAGAACTTAAGAAGTCTTGGATGTTGGGTCTCAGGCGTTGGGTAGTAGTTCAAATTGAGCTAAATTTAAGAACGAGTTAGTAATGTCCGTCAAGACTACTTGTATAAGCTCTCTAGAAAGCTTGTGGACGATTGCTGATGGAGGAGAAGTAAGACCAATGGAAGACGCAAGTCTAAGCTGAGGCATTCTCCCGTGAAGTCAGAAGCCCACGCCCTACGCCAAGGGCATGCCGAAGGCTATTAGCGTAAGCTTGGCACTGGGTAGTTCACCACCTAGCACTCAAGATGAAAGCAATCAAATCTTAAAGTACTCAGAATTTTTACACCAGTTCATAGCTACTTGATAAATTGTGCCATTAGACTTCAAGCAACTCCGCGAATTACTATCTGCAATTGCTCAAACCGATATTGCAGAACTGACCTTAAAGAGCGATGATTTTGAACTGACAGTGCGTAAAGGTACACCTACTTTGCCGGTTGTTAATACTACTGTAGGTAGTACTGGTTCATTTTCACCAACAGAATTGGGACAGGTACCTACAGTAGGAGCAACTTTACCAACCGTATTGTCTCCTGGGGTAAGTGCCGCTTCTGCTGGCAAGATTACAACTCCCTCGGCAGCACCTCCAGCCGAAGAGCAAACCTGGGAGGAAATACTCTCGCCCATGGTTGGGACTTTTTACCGAGCCCCAGCTCCTGACGAAGCTCCCTACACTGAGGTAGGCGAAAGAATCAGCAGTGGTCAAGTGGTTTGTATTATTGAAGCGATGAAGCTGATGAATGAAATTGAAGCAGATATTTCTGGACAGGTAATGGAAATTTTAGTCAACAATGGGGATCCTGTAGAATACAAGCAACCCTTGATGAGGATTAAGCCTAACTGAATAGATCGTAGCTATTCTCCAATAGGCTGAAAATAGCTGCTAAAATTTTGGGATCACCTAATTTCGGCTTATACTGATGCCAACAGCAGATCCAGTACCGCAAGAAGTAGTACAGCAAGTTGCTGAGTATTTCAGTATCTTGAGTGAGCCAATGCGCCTGCGAATTTTAAACTTGCTACGTGAGGGCGAAAAATGCGTGCAAGAGTTAGTAGAGGCAACGGCAACCAGTCAAGCTAATGTATCTAAGCATCTCAAAGTAATGCTACAAGCCGGTATTCTGAGCCGTCGCTCAGAAGGAACATCTGCCTATTATAAGGTAGAAGATGAGCTAATTTTTGAGCTGTGTAAACTAGTTTGTGACCGACTTGCCACGCGCATTGAAGAGCAAGCCCGCCATTTTCGAGACTTCAGTTTAGCCAACAAACAATAGTACAGCAACAGCTATTGTTCAATGGCGCTAAAGTGGAAAGTCTTTCTTGAAGCTTTCGCGAGTCATTGGCTGCTCAAGTTCTAAACCTTCACCCCCAAGAACTTTGAGAGGCTCGCCCTCTACTTCAATCCAAACCTTAGCAGACGGATCTACATGACTTGCAGTGTAGACAACTTGCGCTATACGCCCCATCATTGATACCGTGCCGCCGCCAGTGGTAAATTCCTCAGACAAATCTACGTGAACACCATCAGGTTCTACAGAGATACTCCTGAGTTTTGTACCTGTAGGAATAGTTGTTGTCATACTACCGTCAGCCGGTCCAGCCAATAAGCTATTGAAGGCTCCCTCAATAATTTTACTCGGTTCATCGTCTGGTTGTGCTCTGAGCGTCACCGAACTAGGAGCTAGCACTATTTGGTTATTGACATCATTGAGCCAAAAAACTTGGACTTTTTCACCTGTTGATGGCTCTACAACTTCTGGCTGTTTAGTCTGAGGTGACTGGGGAGTGGTAGGAATTGGCTCAGTCTGGGAAGGCTCTGGTGGTACTTGAGAAGACTGGAGGGAATTCCATGCCCACCAAGCCCCCCCACCACCAGCCACTACAATTACCGTAGAAATTCCTGCAATCACACCTAGAGGCAGACGACGAGCTTGTTGTTGGTCTTGCATATCAAGAGCCCTCCTTGAGAAATTTAGCGGATTAGCTGGCAGAGGTTTTAGCGATGGCAGCAGCTAAGTACTCTACACCCTAGATTAAATTCTAGATTGAGGCACTTACGCCTAGAGCAACTACTGGCTGGCTGCTGGTGCTGATTCAGAAGAGTTAACTCTGACAAACGCTGTTGCCTCTAACTCACTAGTCCCTATATTCAATTCTAAGAGTCGCATGATGATACCAGCACCTTCGAGTGTGCGGATATCTAAGCTGTCCCTTAAACTACCAGCTAATTTGGAAACTAATTCAGGAGGAAAGGCATCATTTTCCACTAAAATCTCTGGTTCAATTAGCTCTACAAGATGCCCAGAGACCAAACTAATCCCTGACTCGATTCTCACAGCTAGCGGTGGGGCATTCCCTTCTTGCACTTCTAAGAGAAAACTTAGACGGTTCTCGCCCAAAAACTCGATTCTGGGGTTAAGAAATTCATAGTTTCGCTGAGAACCACCAAGGAAGCGACGTCCCAACTGCTTTAGCTGGGCTGTAACTATTGGCGAAAGCAAAGCCCGATTAAGATCAGATTCAGTTAAGACTAAACGCACTCCAGCTTGAAAGGGTTGCTCTAACAAGGCTTGGGGTGAACTATCAGTGCTTTTTCTCAGACTGCTTAAATCAAGGTGAATCGGATCAGTTTCTAATTCCAACAGTTCAATCCGAATATCTGGTTTTAGAAATAGGCCCCTGCCGGCAATTCTTACCCGCTCCACTTGACCTTGCAGCAATTGATAACTGGGAGTGTTGTCAACGCGCACGGCAAGTTGTTCTACTTGCTCTAAACGAGAACGTATTGCATCTTCGGCAATGTTATCAATAATTAAGCTAACTGGGGAGACTACTGTCAGCAAGCTAGATAGAAGAATGGTAAAAAATTCCATTAAATTTTCTCTGGCGAGATTTCTTGTGCCTCTAATTCCGGTAGTTTGAGCAAGACACCAGCAAAAAACCAATAATAGATTGCCACAGGATCTACATCTAAGGGATAGTAAAAGGTGTTGTAGCTAATTACCAAGACAAAAACCCAAAGACATATTCCTAGGCGACGTAGATTTGTTTGCTGAAGAGACCTCAAAGCTTTAAAACAGAGTAAAGTTAGAATCGAAACCACGGCTAAGAAAGCAAGGATGCCCAAGGGACCCATTTCGTAGAATAATTTAGCGTAGTAGGTTTCTATGAACCTAGTTTCCCCAAAAATTCGGGCGGCATTAGTAGCAGTGCCTAAACCATTTCCTAATACTCCCTCCTGAGAGTTCATTGCCCAATGGAATTGTCTAACTATAAATTCGTCGGGAGGCGAAGCCTGCCAACGACCAACTAAATTCTCCCATCGATTTTGAACCAGCTCAAGATTGCTGGCAATCAAAACCCCTAGAAAAATAATTCCTAAATTAGTCAAAAACCAATGTTTGGCTTTGACTGTTAACAACGATAGGATGAGCAAAATTACAGGAGTCAGAACTAAAGCAACTCTTTGACCAGAGATTACCGACATCAGCAAAACCATAACTGTGGCTACCCAACTGACGACTCGCCAGCGAGGGGAAGAGTCACTAGTGCTGGAAGCGTAGGTAAAAAAAATGCTCGAAATTAGGAACCATGCCCACTGCCAAGGAGCAACAAATGTCCCTGGCAAGCGGATTAGTCCATTTCCCCAATTGGCACTATAAAGCAGAGAACCACCAACAAAACATCTGGCATCAAGAGTTGGTTCATCTAAATAGGCGGCAATATTGTTACTGCCCTCACAGATACCAGTAACGAGCAAGATGTATTGAATTAGGCCTAAGCTACAACAAATTAGAACCACAATTACCTGTAAGCGGGTAAGGAAAAATAAGTCCTGCTGGTCTCGAATGAGATAATAGGCGCAAAGTATCAGAGGAATATATCCGATTAATACTTTGGAGCCAAAAATCCACATCAGTACAGGACGCTCAGAGGATTGTGCTATTAGCTGCTGTGGCAAATGTACTGCTAGTAAAGTTATCAAACAAACTGCCAGCAAGAAAATCAAGGCTGTAATTAAAGGCTTTACAAGCTTAAAAAAAGGATTCAAGTTTGGCTGAACTTGAATCAGGGCAATGAGTGCGGGAAAATAAAAGGCGTCTTTGAGTAGATGGAAAAATATATGACCATAGCCCAGAGAGTAGGTAACGCTACCGCTGAAGGGTAAGTAAATTAAGAGTGTCCACAATCCTGTGCGGGGATATTTGTAGGCAATGATCGCGCTGAGCACAATTGCCACCAGTGCTATCATTGCCTCAGAATCACTAAATAGACGCAGCAATATTCCCAAACTGGCGGTAATACCCACTGCCAAGGTTATGAATATGGTTAGTTCTGGCTTCGTCATTTAGCTGTAATAGCAGTATTCAATTTAAAGCCTTCTCAATCGACTTTTTGATCGTAGATACTACCTGTTCAACTGCAATCTCCTGAGATTTGTGAGTGGCACGCTCCACTACTTCCACTTTACCTTCCTTTAGTGACCGTCCTGTGACAATCCGATAGGGAATTCCGATTAAGTCAGCATCTTTGAATTTCACTCCAGCCCTTTCATTTCGGTCATCTAATAGGGTTTCAATTCCAGCTTTATTTAAGTTTTGGTAAAGTTTTTCGGCTACTTCCATCTGTTTAGAGTCTGAGATATTGGGAACTGAAATAATCGCCTGGTATGGTGCGATCGCTACTGGCCAAATTATGCCATCTTGGTCGTAGGACTGTTCTACTGCTGCCTGAGCTACTCTAGAAACTCCGACACCATAACAGCCCATGTATAAGGGTAACTCTTCTCCTTGTTCACTGGTATAAGTGGCTCCCATGGCTTGAGAGTATTTGGTTCCTAATTGAAAAATATGCCCAGCTTCAATTCCACGAGCGCTTTGCAGGGTTTGACTGGGGTTATGGAGAGCTTGATCACCAGCCATGGCTTTGCGCACATCCACTACTAGCTCTGGTAATTGAAATTGCTCACCCCAGTTAGCACCGACCACGTGATATCCATTTTCGCTAGCACCTGTAACGAAATTTGTCAAGGCTACTGCTGTCTTATCAACCAAACGCAAAAACTTAGGGGCAACCTCTTGGAGAGATTGAATATAATCATCTGCTAAGTCGGGGGCAATGTAGCCTAAGGGTAAAGGCTTAGATGCCCATTTGTTCTGGCTATCGGCATCTGGTACACTCAGGGCAATGAGTGTTTTAGCTTGGTATCTGTCTGCTAATTTTTCCAGCTCATTTTGCAGTTTGACTTCATTAACGTCCTGATCACCTCTGATATTGACTAGAACTAGTACTGTCATGCCATTATCATAGACTGCCTGGTAGAGAACATTTTTCACTACCTGAGTAGGAAAACATTTAAGGGTTTGGCAGAGGGTTTCAATGGTTGGGGTTTCAGGAGTTGCCAGCTTTTCATAAACTTTAAAGGGTGAGGGTTGAGCCTCAGTGGGCATGGAGACAGCTTTTTCCACATTGGCAGAATATTTGCCATCCTCGGTATAGAGAATTTCATCTTCTCCAGCATCAGCTAGAATCATGAATTCTTGAGAGCCAGAACCACCAATTGCTCCTGAATCAGCCTCCACTGCCCTAAAAGCTAAGCCACAGCGGTTGAGCATATTCCGATAAGCCTTATCCATATCCTGATAAGTTTGTTTAAGGCTGGCTTCATTGGTGTGGAAGGAGTAACCATCTTTCATGATGAATTCTCTACCTCGCATTAAGCCAAAGCGTGGTCGAATTTCATCTCGGAATTTGGTTTGAATTTGATACAGGTGTGTGGGTAGCTGTCGATAGGAGCGGATCATGTCGCGAGCAATCGCCGTAATCACTTCCTCATGGGTTGGTCCTAGTCCCAATTCTCGGTTTTGTCGATCTTTGAGGGCAAACATGATGCCTTCAGCTTTGGTATAAGTATCCCAACGTCCCGAATCTCGCCACAATTCAGCAGGTTGAATTTGCGGCAGCAGGCACTCTTGAGCACCAGTGGCATTCATTTCCTCGCGCACAATTTGAGAGACTTTTTGTATTACTCGCCACATCAGGGGCAAATAGGCATAAATACCACTGCCAATGCGACGAATATAACCTGCACGCAGTAATAATTTGTGACTGGGGATTTCTGCTTCTGCTGGATCTTCCCTCAGTGTGACAAATAGCATTTGAGAAAGTCGCATTGCTAGTACCAGTACCTTTTCCAGAACGAGACCATAATCAGCTTATACACAATTCAAACCACAACGCTAATGCGATCGCACATCTAACTTGCCCCTAGGCATGACGCAGACAGGACAACCAGGGTCGTGGATTAATTCAATGTTTGCAGGTAGAATTTTCTCAAGACCTTATTTAAACATGGAATGGGTATGACCACCACATACCAAAAATATTTTGGAGCCAGAGATAGCCAGTCCATTTCATTATCAGCTGGACAGGTGAGGATATCATTATTGAGCAGAGGGTTAAGTTTTATTTTTTAATTAAAACTTTATTATCATCGGTTGTTTGATTTACCAAATTGTTGATAAATCAAGAACAAAACCCGGTAAGATTGGCTCACCATTGAGGGTAGAGGGATTATCTAGGCACTCAACCTCTTGTTGAGGACGATAAATGTAAACTTGGCAATTTTTACGGTCAATTAGCCAACCCAGTGATGTGCCATTATTAATGTACTCTTGAAGTTTAGCTTTGAGGGGTTGGAGGTTATCGCTCTTAGAACGTAGTTCGACGATAAAATCAGGGCAAATAGGAGCAAATTTTACTTGTTGTTCTGGGGAAATATTTTGCCATCGCTTTAATTGAATCCAGGCTGCATCTGAGGATTTGATTGCACCATTGGGGAGAGTAAATCCTGTAGAGGAGTCGAAACCGATTCCCGTGCCATCTTGTCGCGCCCAAATTCCCAGTTGCACGATTAAATCAAAATTGCGGTTTCCGGTTTCTGAGCCTGTGGGGGGCATAATAACTAATTCTCCCTTAGCAGTGCGCTCAATGCGTAAGTTGCGGTTGAGATGACATAATTCAAAGAATTGGTCATCTGTCACCTCAATGGCTGGAGACATTTGTAGCACCAAAGGGGTTATTTGAGTGGGTGTAGTCGCTGGTGTCATTGTCTTTCACATCTTTCTTAAGAACTTTTAGCTCGAACTCATATTAATTATTACTAATCCGGAAATAGCTTTATTTAGGTATGTGCAGGAGCGAGAGTCGATATCTTTAATCTTCCTTAAGATTGCAAGAGACCGCAGTTTTTAGGGTATATTGCATAAGCAATTTTAGATGTCAATCAAAGATAACTAAGAATAATTATTAACATTAAATTGGGAGTTTTTTAAGGATGTACTTTAGTATTTTCTATCAGGACTATACCGTTGAGATCGAGAATGCGGAAGAATTATTTGTGGCGTTGAAGTTAACACCATCAGAAGTATATGTAGAAAATGAATTATTATCTCCAATTGGAGAAAAAATAACAGATGTTGTTACTAACACTGATGAATTTCTCTTAATTTTTGGGAAAGTGATCGATACTAAAGGTGCGAGTAGGCAGCCCTATTTACAGTGTTTAGGTAGTCAATTAAAACAGGTGATGACTAATAGTGAAACCCTGAAAAATACATTAGCTTTACTAGCTAATAAAAATGACCAGGAATATTTTTTCAACACTATGGACTTAATCAATTAATCAATTGATTGAATTTCCTTTATTTATGCCAGACTACCTATTCCCTAAATTAATGAAAATCGCTATTCTTGGTTGCGGCTACGTAGGCAAAGCAGTTGCTCGTCAATGGACTAAATCTGGTCATATTGTTACTGCTACCACCACCACCCCAGAAAAAATTACTGATTTGGAAGCAATTGCCCAACGAGTGGTGGTAATGAAAGGAGATAACTTGGAAGCACTTACCGATATAGTGCGAAACCAAGATGTAGTTCTTTTCTGCGTTGGGGCTAAGGCATCAACCGTAGAAGGTTACCAAGAAGCTTACCTAAATACAGCGACAAATCTAGTTACTGCATTAAGGAATAATCCTGGTGTAAAACAGTTAATTTATACCGGAAGTTATGCCCTTTATGGAGACAAAAAAGGAGAGTGGGTGGATGAAAATACAGCAATTGCTCCCACTAGTGAGTATGGTCGAATCTTAGCAGAGACAGAGCAATTATTACTAAGCGCTAACTGCTCTGTATGTATTTTCCGTTTAGGAGGAATTTACGGTGCTGGTAGAGAGATACTGAAAATCTTCCGCCCTGGGGCTGGTACTACTCGCCCTGGAACCGGAGAAGATGCTGCCAACTGGATTCATTTAGATGATATTGTGGCAGCTTTGGAGTTAGCTAGAGCTAAGCAATTAGAGGGAATATATCATTTAGTTAATGATGTGCCTTTAATTAAAAAGCAGCTTTTGAATAGTTTGTGCCAGAAGTATAACCTACCGAAAATTAGCTGGGATGGAGATCGTAACTTCCTAAGTCCCTATAATGCCCGTTTATCAAATCTGAAAATTAAACAAGCTGGTTTAGAGTTAATCCATAGAGAAACAGCTATTTAACCAAATTCAATAATTCAATACCCTAATAACTCTGAGATTTTTATCTTGAGGAGTGCCAAATTTAGAAACTGATACACAGTCATGAAAAAAAAATGGAAATTTTTTGCTGATCGAGGTGGTACTTTTACTGATATAGTTGCAGTTAGCCCCGAAGATAAAATTATCGTACATAAGGTACTATCTGAAAACTCTCAGCGCTACAAAGATGCAGTAGTACAGGGTATTAGAGAAATTTTAGGAATTGAGGCAGATCAACCAATCCCCTCTCCAGAAATTGAAGTAGTTAAAATGGGGACAACTGTAGCAACTAATGCCCTGTTAGAGCGAAAAGGCGATCGCACAGTTTTAGTTACTACTAAAGGCTTTGGTGATGCCCTACGCATCGGCTATCAAAATCGCCCCGATATCTTTGCTCTGGAGATTATTTTACCGGAGATGCTCTATGAGCAGGTAATTGAAGTTGAAGAGCGCTACAGCGCCCATGGTTCAGAATTAATCCCTCTCAACATACCCCAAACTAAAGCTGCACTGCAACAGGCTTACGACAGTGGTATTCGCAGTTGCGCTATTGCTCTGATGCATGGCTATCGCTACCCTGAGCACGAAAACCAAGTAGCTAGCATCGCTACTGAGATTGGCTTTACCCAAATCTCTATTTCCCATCAAGTTAGCCCCTTAATGAAATTCGTCAGTAGGGGCGATACTACTGTTGTCGATGCTTATCTCTCTCCTATCCTCCGCCGCTATGTGGAGCAAGTAAGTTCAGAACTATCGGCAGCAGGCAATAACCAACAAACTACTAAGCTGATGTTCATGCAATCAAGCGGTGGACTTGTAAATGCTAAACAGTTCCAAGGTAAGAATAGTATTTTATCAGGTCCTGCTGGCGGTATAGTTGGTGCTGTGCAGACTAGTGCTAGTGCTGGTTTTAATAAAATCGTCACCTTTGATATGGGTGGTACCAGTACCGATGTTGCCCATTATGCCGGGGAATACGAGCGAGAATTTGAAACCGAAGTTGCTGGGGTAAGACTAAGAGCGCCGATGATGGCAATTCACACCGTCGCTGCTGGCGGTGGTTCTATTCTAAGTTTTGATGGTTCCCGCTATCGCGTTGGACCAGAATCAGCTGGGGCAAATCCTGGACCAACAGGTTATCGTCAGGGAGGACCACTAACAGTTACCGATTGCAATATTATGCTCGGTAAGATTCAGCCAGAATTTTTTCCTAAAGTTTTTGGTAGTAACGGTGATTTGCCCTTAGATGCTGAAACAGTACGGCAAAAGTTTAGTGAATTAACCAATAAAATTGGTGATGGGCGTACTCCGGAACAAGTGGCTGCTGGTTTTCTCGCTATTGCCGTCGATAATATGGCAAATGCGATTAAAAAAATCTCCCTACAACGGGGTTATGATGTTTCCGAATACACCCTTTGTTCCTTTGGAGGTGCAGGTGGACAACACGCTTGTCTGATTGCTGATGCTTTAGGCGTTACTCAGGTGTTTATTCATCCCTATGCTGGGGTGTTATCTGCTTATGGGATTGGTTTAGCAGATGTGCGGGTAATTGAAGAAAGGGCAGTGGAAGCTAGCCTTGAGCAATCCTTGATGCCTTCGGTAATACAAGTATTAGCAGAGTTAGAAACGGAAGGCACAGCTCAATTAAAACGTCAGGATGTCCAAGATATAGCCGCAGTTGAGATTGAACGTAAACTGCACCTACGCTATGAGAAAAGCGATTTTCATCTAATTGTGGATTTTGCTGAGGATGTGGCGACGATGGTAGCTGAGTTTGAAGCAGCACATCGGCAGCGCTACGGCTTTATCTATCAACATCGAGGGTTAATAGTGGAAGCGGTTACAGTGGAGGTAGTTGGCAAAACTAATCTAATTACGGAAGCTGAAAGTAAATTAAATTCTTCTGGTAAACCTGAATCTGTAGCTACAGTGTCGATATATACTAATGACGCTTGGCAGGAAACACCGATATATCCAAGACAGAACTTACAAGCAGGAGATTTAATTTCAGGGCCAGCTTTAATTACCGAACCCAATAGTACTAATGTAATTGAACCAGGTTGGCAAGCTCAATTAACTACCCGAGAGTACCTAATTATCAAGCGGGTAAAACCCTTAGAGACAAAAGCAGTAACTACAGAGGTTGATCCAGTAAGACTAGAGATCTTTAATAATCTGTTTCGTGCGATCGCACAACAGATGGGTATTACTCTACAAAATACCAGTTCTTCAGCTAATATCAAAGAGCGTCTAGATTTCTCCTGCGCCCTCTTCGATGGACAGGGGCTCTTAATTGCCAATGCGCCTCATATTCCTGTGCATCTCGGCTCAATGAGTGAGAGTGTTAAGGCATTAATTGAGAGTTGCAGCGAAAGTATTAAACCAGGAGATGTCTATGCTTCTAATAATCCCTACCATGGCGGTACCCACCTCCCAGATATCACCGTAATTACTCCAGTATTTACTTCCCAGGTAGAACAAAAAACTGAGCAAGAACAAATCTTGTTTTACGTCGCTTCGCGAGCGCACCATGCTGATATTGGAGGTATAACTCCAGGTTCAATGCCTCCTAGTAGTACTAGCATTGAACAGGAAGGAGTACTCATTGACAACTTCCAACTGGTACAACAGGGTAAATTCCGAGAACAGGAATTGCTAACCTTACTATCCTCTGGGGATTATCCAGCCCGAAATTTAGAGCAAAATCTGGTAGATTTACAGGCACAAATTGCTGCTAATGAGTGTGGTGTCCAAGAAATCCGCAAAATGGTTGAGCAATTTGGTTTAGAGACAGTATGCTCCTATATGGGTTATGTGCAGGATAATGCAGAGGAGTCAGTGCGGCGAGTGATTGAAGTCCTCAAAGAGGGCGAATTTACCTATGTTATGGATCATGGAGGGCAAATTAAAGTAGCGATCGCTGTTAATCGAGATAAGCGCAGTGCCAAGATTGATTTTACCGGCACTTCACCTCAATTAGAAACTAACTTTAATGCTCCTGCTGCTGTCTGCAAAGCGGCTGTAATCTATTTCTTCCGCACTCTCGTCAATGACGATATTCCCCTCAATGCTGGTTGTCTCAAACCTCTAGAAATTATTATTCCCTCTGGCTGTATGCTTAACCCCAGCTATCCGGCAGCAGTAGTAGCAGGAAATGTGGAAACATCCCAGGCAATTACTAATGCCCTCTATGAAGCATCGGGAGTTATGGCTTCTTCCCAAGGAACCATGAATAATTTTACTTTCGGCAATGAGCGCTACCAATACTATGAAACTATCTGTGGTGGTTCTGGGGCTGGGGCAACTTTTGACGGCACTGATGCTGTACAATGCCACATGACTAATTCCCGTTTGACTGACCCTGAAGTATTGGAATGGCGTTTTCCTGTATTACTAGAAAGCTTTGGGATTCGTACCGATAGTGGCGGGATTGGTAATCATCACGGTGGTAATGGAGTTAATCGTCGTATCCGTTTCCTAGAACCAATGACGGCAGGAATTCTCTCAGGGCATCGAGTGGTGCCAGTGTATGGGTTAAGTGGTGGCGGTAATGGTGCTATTGGACGGAATTATATTGAACGCACAGATGGCACTGTCGAGGAGTTAGGGAGTACTGCCACTAGGCAAATGCAGGAGGGAGATGTGTTTGTGATTGAAACCCCAGGGGGTGGGGGTTATGGTTCTTTGCCATAATTCAAAATAGTTGACATCTTTTTTAAAGTTTGCCACAATTAAATGTGGATAGTGAATTTAAATCCCGAATTTCACAGGTTAATCCCCATTTAGCGCTACTACATATAGCAGTGCGGAATGTGGGTGAAATTACTGCATTTGAGCAAGGAAATACAAAAACATGAACTTTGAAGTTGTAAATAATCAACAAACTTGGAAATGTAAAGTCAATAAAGATGGGAATATCCCTCAAGATAGCATTTTAGGATTTAAGATAATTCTTGGGATTAGTGATAACATAGAAGAGGGCTATGATTTTTGTATTGTTATATCCAAACAGGAAATAAAAAAAACAACAAATACAACTATAAATGAAACTGAAGGTATACCTATACCTAATGTGAAGGAATGGAAGAAAAATGAAGATTTTGATCAGCGCAAAAACTGGGTTATCTATCAAATGAAAATCACTCCTCCAAAACCAGGACAAGAACAGGAATACTTCGTAGATAAACAATGGTGGCGAGATGTAGCAAGAAGTCTAATAAAAGAAGAAAAAAATAACTTTTATTGTTATTTAATATATGAGGACGGAAAGATTGGTGATGACGGAATGCCATCATCACCACAAAAGATAGAGGTGAGCAGCTGCTTGCAAAAATTAGAAACTTCAACAAAAGCCAAACTTTATAGTAATGAAGCCAAAAAAGATGTAAAAAATGGGGAGACAAGTCAAAAAGGATTTGCTCATCATCAGGAAATTAAAATCAATAATCTCCATCCAGGAATGTATACTATAGTTCAATGGGTGCAGGGAGTCTTTATCCAGTGGGATGGGGATAATTCAACCTTAAAATACAGATACCTTAAGGTGCCATCCTGTGGTTACGATTCAGAGGGTTATTTACCAGAATATGTTCAAGATGGTTCTCAAGACAGTGGAACTCCTAACTTTTTTGAAATAGATAAAGGTCTAGGAGTCGATGAGCCAGGAGATCTTCCAGACAAAAAGAAAACATGGGATGATTTTTCAAAAGAACTGATGGCCTTAAGGTTTGAAACTCAAGTATATTTATCCTGTGATGTTACTGGAGGTATTAACAGTGTTCCAACTAAAGAAAAGGATCCATTGGGGAAAGATGTTTTAATAAATAAACAAATTACATTTAAACCTAAAGAATTAGTCAAGGGAGAGTTGAAAGGTGCAGAGTTAGAAAAATTCAATCAAGTTGCTTGGGAAGCAGTAATTCTACAATTAAAAGATCAGGATACTTCCAAAGGATATAATTTTAAATTAGATGACGTGATTAAAGACACTTGGTCTCCTCCTATCACAATTCCCAAAGGTATTAAAGACATTATAAAAGCAGCTTTTAAGGCAAATCAACCTGCTCCTATGGCTGTTATTGAATAATTTA
Source organism: Symploca sp. SIO3C6 (assembly GCA_010692425.1). Taxonomy (GTDB): domain Bacteria; phylum Cyanobacteriota; class Cyanobacteriia; order Cyanobacteriales; family Coleofasciculaceae; genus SIO3C6. Next base: position 36,427 of record JAAHHJ010000046.1, read on the forward strand.
GAGAACTCTTAATAAAAGTAGGTTGGTTATAATATAACGAAGGGAAACCCAACCTACTTTATTCTTTAGCCAGTGGCAAACTCAGTTAACTTACGAGCATTCGGATCATGAAACCCAATCACAATCGATTGCTTAGAAACCCCTAATTCTACTAACTCGTTAGCAATCCCTACCTCAGTGCCATCATGCTGAATCCAAATTTTATCGCCTTTAATATCAATATGAATTAAACAACTAAAAACACGACGATCTCCATCCCAACCAACTGTTGTCAGCTGATAATGATCGTTGTGGGTATCAAAAACTGTAAATTGCTCCAGATTCCCATAAGAGGGTTTGAACTTGTTCTGCTTCGTCAGTAAATTCTGAATCCATTGCCGATACTGGTTTAGTCGCTCCATTTCACAATCATCTCCTGCTCGGGATCAAAAATGAGAAGTTTGACGTTATATTCAGAAATACTCAACTGCGCTAATTCTGCTAAAAAAAAGTTTCGATCAAATCGGAGTTGACTAACTCAATAGGCATCAATAAATTTAAGAGGTGGTACATTAAGTGCTGACGACATAGTAGTAGAAAAACCTTATAGAATTAGCCAGTTATCCGATTTAATTGGATATTTTTGGTCAGGTTCTGAACATCGTCCGGTTAAAGGCATTAACCTAATAACTCTCTACTATACTGACCCCAATGGTAAAACAGTACCAGTAAATTATCGTCTTTATAAAAAAGAGGATGGTAAAACTAAAAATGACTATTTTCGTGAAGGCGATTCTGCCGCCCATCCACCCGTAGACTCACCAGCAGCTCTCCAGGCTCTGAGTCAAAAACCTACAATAGCTAGTACCGGAAGTTCGCCAGCTCTCAACCTCTGATTCCTTGTATATAGGCAAGGGTCACTGCTTCCTGTGGTGCTGCAAAAATCTGCTCCACTGAGCCATGCTCGATTATTCTGCCAACTCCCTCTTGAACCCAGAAAAGGGCAGCACTATCAGCAATCCGTCGAGCTTGGGCTAGGTTGTGGGTGACAATCAGTAGCGTGTAACTTCCCCGCAAACTAGCAATTAGCTCCTCCACTACACCACTAGCAATTGGATCGAGGGCACTACAGGGTTCATCTAAGAGCAAGACTTCCGGCTTCAAGACCAAAGCACGGGCAATACACAAGCGCTGCTTTTGTCCACCGGAGAGGGTAAGGGCGGAGGTATTGAGGCGGTCTTTGACTTCATGCCACAATCCTACATCTTGTAGAGTAGTTTCGATAATTTCATCAATTTGTTGGCGGTTCTTAATTCCATGTTCCCGCAGCGGAAATTCCAGGTTCTTCCAGATGGAAAAGGGAAAAGGATTGGGTTTTTGGAAGATCATGCCGACGCGACGACGCAGGGCAATCACATCAATTTTGGGATCAAGTACATTGAGTGAACCCAGGCGAATACTGCCTGATACTCGGCAGCGGGGCATCAAATCAGTCATGCGGTTGAGGCAGTTCAAGAAACTAGTCTTACCGCAGCCAGAAGGACCAATCAGTGCATTGATAGAACCGGCATAAATCGGCAATGTTATGTCTTGAAAAGCTGTTTTGGTTCCATAGTGTAAACTCAGCTGCTTGGTCTGAATAAGCGGAGCAGGCAACTGAGAATTTGGGGCTGATTGATCAAAAACTTCTACGGGTTCAGATGTACTCATGGAGATGTTAATCTTCGATGTAACCAATGCTGTACCATCCATGACGCTGTGCCATTGATTAGCAATAGCACTACCAGCAGCACCAAAGCAGAGGCGTAGGAGTTGCTTTCTCCCCCTGCAACATTTATCGACAAATCAAAAATGTGGATAGAGAGCGATCGCCCAGAATCGAGCAAAGACTCGGGCATCCGATCCACATAGCCACTGGTAAAGAGCAGGGCTGCTGTCTCGGCAAGTGCCCGTCCGATTCCCAAAACTAATCCTACCAATAGCCCTGGTGCTGCTGCTGGCAATAGCAGTTGCCAGAACGTAGTTGTGCGCGAGATGCCGAGAGCTGTAGCACCCAAGCGGTAATCAGGGGGAAGGGCGCGAAACCCCTCCTCAGTGGCGCGAATCAGGATCGGCAACACCATACAAGCTAGGGTCAAACCCCCAGACAAAATGGAAAAGCCCAATCCCAGCTTTTTGCAGAAAAAAGCATTGCCAAACATCCCAAAGACTATCGAAGGCACCCCCGCTAATACATCCAAGCTGCGACGTACCAGACGCCCGAAAACATTCTCCGTGGCAGTGAACTCAGCTAGCAGCACAGCAGTGCCTATCCCCATGGGAACGGAAACTACCATACATACACCTAAAATCAGGAAGGTGGAGACGAGAATCGGAGCAATTCCTCCCTCGCGCCCTACATTTTCCGGCTTATTCGTGAGGAACTCCCAGGATATTTGTCCCGCACCGTGCCAGACAATATCGCCCAAAATCCAGAGGAAGACTGTAGTTACAAAAACAGCGCAGATCCAGACGATAATTGCAGGCAGTGGGGAGTGGGGAGTAGGATATACCTCCGACTGTTGAGTTCTTACTGGACGCAACTCACTCATAGATGTGACCTTTGCTGATTACTTCTGCAACTGCTACCAGTGCCACAATCATAGCCATCAGCACCAAGCCGCTGAGGAAAAGTGCTGAGCGATGGTTTCCTGTGGCGTAAGCCATTTCCAGGGCAATATTGGCAGTGAGCGTCCGCATCGGCTCAAATAAGCTTTTGGGTGTCTGCACTACATTGCCGCAAACCATGAACACTGCCATTGTCTCGCCCAGAGCACGTCCCGTTGCTAAGATTAAGCCAGTCAATAGACCAGACTTGGCAGCAGGCAAGACAACGCCCCACACTGTTGTCCAGCGCGAGAATCCCAATGCTGCTGCAGCCTGCAGATAATCTGGTGAAACTTTAGCAAAACTGGCATCTGCCGTGAGTGCGATCGTTGGCAAAATCATCAGCGCGAGAATGGCGATTCCAGCTAGGAGGCTGGTTCCTGGTGCCTGGAGGCGTGCAATCAGAGGCACTAACACCACCAAACCCCAGAAACCGTAGACAACGGAGGGAATTCCTGCGAGTAATTCAATCACCCTTCGATAGATTATAGCGATCGCCCTAGGAGCGTAATACTGGCAAAAGATGGCTGAGATAATTCCCAAGGGCGCAGCTATTAGTACCGAACCAGTCGTTGCCAATAGAGTACCCCAAAGCATGGGGGTAAAATTGTAAAGCTTCTCAGTTGGATTCCACGAAGAATCAGTAAAGAATTGCAGCAGTCCCACCTGCCGCAGAACTGGCAACCCTTCCACCACAAGGAAGCCAATAATCATCACAACAATAACACCTGCCACAAAGGCAAAACCTCGCAGTGTCCAAAGGAAAATCTCATCGGTTCTGGAGTGGTACAAAGTGTTGCTTTTTGATAATATCTTGTACCTGTGGCGATCGCGCAAAATCTATAAACTCCTGATCTAACCCTTCTGGCTGGGTTTTGGTTACCAAATTGAGGGGACGGGAAATCGGGAAAGTTCCATTTTCTACATTCTCTGTAGTAGCTGCTACCCCATTGACTGGCATTAGCTTAATGGGAACAGCATTGTTAGCACTATATTCTGCTGCTCCAATCGACACATAGCCGATCGCATTTTGGTTACCTGCCACCGTCTTGACACCCTGCTGGTTGTCCCCAATCACCACCTGAGCTTTAATCTCGCTATTTTTGAGCTTGAAGTATTTGAGAAACAGTTCTAAGGTGGAGTGCCCCTGAGCTTTGTTGACCACGATAATGCTAGCATCCTTGCCTCCTACCTTCTGCCAGTTATCAATCTTGCCTGTGTAGATATCGACGACTTGTTCGTTACTTAGAAACTGCGCCGGATTGTCTTTGTGGAGGATAATGCTAATCCCGTCACGAGCAATGGTAAAAGCTTGGAGGTCTTTTTCTTCCTCCTTGAGGGTACGGGAAACCATGCCAATATCGGCAACTCCTTGGCGGGCATCAGCAATGCCGCGAGAGGAGCCTCCAGAGTGTACGTCCACTCGCATGTCGGGATGCTCGGATTCAAAGCGCTTGCCAATTTCTGATACTAGTGGTGCAACTGTGCTAGAGCCAGTTAAAACTAACTTGCCCTTGATCGCATCCGATGATTGCGTTTTTAGTAGGTGAGTACAGGATTGCAGCCACAGACAAGCTGCTAAACCCATAAAAATCTTGGTTCGATTTAAGGAAACGAAAGCCAAAATCACAGTATATAAACAAAAGCACAACTCACAGTATAATCAACATTTGCGGCACGGGCGTGCAGTTTAGCTAACGATTCCTAGTGCTTTTTGGCATTATTTGAGGTATAAATTCCTTTGTTTGCTCTGCTTTAAATGCTGCCATAGACATTCCACCTTTTCATAAGCTTGCTCAGGGGAAAGTTTGCCTCCGCTCTCTAAACCGCAGACATAAGATACTCTCTGAGAAAATTCTTGCAAATTGGCATGAAATGCCAGACCCTCAGTCTTGCTGGAATCCAAATAGGGAACTCGAGGGTAGATAAAGCTGTTGATGCACTTGTGATCTGAATTACTCATTATTTTTACTCTCAGCAAAATTACACCTTTTTAAGATTCATCTGAATGAAGTAACTGTCTTTGTTGATGCAGATGCTACGAAAAATATTTCTGCTTCTACAGAGTGGGAGGAATCGCCACGTAGCCTCAGAGCCTCTGAATTGATAAATGACTTGCTGTTGGCGCTCTTTGCTTCAACACTTGCCCATTATCCCAGGAGTCTCAGTTATGGTTTTCTAATAAGATTATATTTCAACTATTAACTTATTGTTAGCCCAATTTTAGTCTTTTCTTAACCAAGAATCTAGATTTCTGGTTAAGAAAAATTTTGGGAAAAATTCAAGAGCAGGTTAAGAAAACTTAATAGACTTCTTGCCTAATTTTTTGGTATAGTTAAAATTTTTACCCAGTAAGTCATATTCGCTATGAAGTAATCAAGGCTGATGTAGACCGAACTTCTGGTAGAAAAAAGGCAAAATCTGGCAAAGGGTTTAGTCCTGTAATGGTAGGTCAAAAGCAGATGGTTCAATGGCTGCAACAACTAGCGCCAGTTCAAACACTTATGGGGTGGCAACCAGATGGCAATGGAACTAGTCAAACTAGAAAGTGGCTAGGACTCTCCAAAAACAAAGAGGACAAATCGCTACCTATTCCTGAAACTCACGCTAATGATGGCGTAGCTATTGGAGCTAGTCATTTTATCCGATGGAAAGATTGGCAGGATGTTCGACGAAATGTCAGAGGTGGTTATTGGGATGGAGAAGTGGAGATAAGCGATTCCCCTTTTGTGGTTGTTGCTAGACCTAATATTTACCGCCGCCAACTCCATTTCGAGAATCCTGACTCTAAGAAGCCAAATCCTACTCAATATCGCAAGCGCAAAGGTGGAACCATCACACCTTTTGGTTTAAGATCAGGCGATTTTGTTGAAGCTGAGAAAGCTCTAAAGATTTATCGAGGCTGGATTGGTGGTTATACCAAAACTTCAAAGACTACAAACGTGAGTATTTATGATGTCAATTGGAAACGACTTGGGCAGTTTAGCCCTAACAAAGTCAAATTGCTTAAACGTAGTACCAAGTTGCTCATCAAATAGCAATATCCTGTCCGGGATTCTTCCCGCCGTTAAGCTGCGCTATAACGGGGGACTACTCCCGGTTTTAGTTGAAGATTTTGGGGTAAAGCTTTTGACCCTTCTAGGTATCCCTCTAACTTTTCTTTAAACATTGAAGAGTAATTTCTGAGCAGGTTGGAGAGATTTAAATAAGTTTGTCATGGTTCATGGTTCATTGTTTATAGCTCATTGCTCATGATTAATTGCTCATGGTTCATCAGGTTGGTATTCGACAGTTATGGTATAAGTAGGTGGGTCTAATTAAACGTGAAAAACAAGATCATTTTATCCCTCTATATTTAGAGATGTTTGGTTGAGTTTAAATTGCTGGAGGCAATAACCTACTTGTCCACTTCTATTTTTCAAGCTCT
>JAAHHJ010000047.1:0-16176 GCA_010692425.1 Symploca sp. SIO3C6
GCTAGTGATTAAATAGAGGGCACGTAGGCGCAAATCCTGAGAGTAAGGGTGAGCCATAAATAAATCTAGTTTTAGGTGACTCTAGATATATCCTAACTTGTAAGTACCCCAGCGCGCAGCGCTATAGATATATCCTAACTTGTAAGTACCCCAGCGCGCAGCGCTATAAATTAAATAGACATCTCCAGAAACCTCAATTTGGGAACGTTAGCATAAGGGTTCTAGCATAATTATTGGAGATGTCTAATAAAAATTTAAGGCTTAAGTAGGAATAGCCTTTTAGGGAGTTTAGCAAGATTTAGTTTCCCTAGCTGGACCTTTCTTAATTTCAAAAAGTTCATTATTGATGATTCATAGTTTATTGGCAATGAATCATAATTATTGATGGAATTTTTTAGTCTTGAGGGGTAGAGTATCACTTAGAATAATATTTTCACATCTGCAAAAAAATATGCTGACTGCAATTCTATTTGACTTAGATGGTACCCTCGCCAATACCGATCCTTTGCATTACCAGGTTTGGCAAGATATCTTAAGAAACTATGGACTAGAGATAGACGAAATCTTTTATCAAACTCAGATCAGTGGGCGTACTAACCAAGAAATCATCAGGGATATCTTACCTTCTCTGTCACTAGAAGCAGCTCAACAACTAGCAGAACACAAAGAAGCTCTTTTTCGCCAGCTAGGTTTGCAGCTGAAGCCGCTACCTGGACTTACCAAGATGCTGGCATGGACAGAGGAGTTGAGACTAAAAAGAGCTGTAGTCACCAATGCCCCAGCACCCAATGCTCAATTTATGCTGTCAGTTTTAGGACTAAGTGATACTTTTGAGACAGTTGTCCTAGCAGAAGAAGCAGCAGCAGGCAAACCTGATCCTGCCCCTTACCAGTTAGCCCTACAGCGCTTGGGAGTAAATCCAGAGTCAGTTATTACCTTTGAAGATTCTCCTTCCGGTATTCGTTCATCTGTGGGAGCAGGTATACGCACTATTGGTATTGCTTCAACCCACAAACCTGAAAAGCTTTGCTCTGCTGGAGCAATGATGGCAGTCCCAGATTTCACTGATGAGCAGTTGTGGTTATGGTTGTCCTCTGGGGTTGGCAGTTGGACTACTACTAAAAGCTGAGTTTTTATGTCGCCAGTGGGAAGATCTCAGAAAACCTACATTCAGCAGGTTATTCGATAGCTTGTTAATTGCTAAACTTCAAAGATAGTTCAAAAGTACTACTCAATATTAGTGATCAAAAAAAATCTTCTGCACTACAACTAGTGGTGCCAAATTTTTACCAACAGCTCTGTTGTGCTTGTTGAAGCTAGCTTCCCCATTGTAAGTGTAGCGAGAGTTTTCTTAAAGCTTTTGATATAGCAGTTTTCAATTAGGTGAAGTACAACGCCTCTTTTATATAAGGGCAGTTATATAAAGGCAGCCCAAAAGAATAATTTACTCTTGTCTCCCCATCTCCCCCTCTCCCCCTCTTCATTCAATAGGGTGTACCTCACTCAATTGAAAAGCGCTATAAGTCTTATGAAATACCTTTCTCAAATGACGAGTGTACCAAATTTTAGCAAAATACTAGTAGCCAGCAGAGTTTCTCAACTTCGCTTTACGATCGCAGGCTTTCTTGGTCTATTTTTACATGGGAGCATTGTCGCTTTGCCTGGAGGAATTTTACTTCAGTGGCAAGCTGAATTCGGTGCTGATTTTGGCATTGCCTCCTTTTATAACTTGTTTCTACTAGGCAGTTTATTAGGTATTAGTCTTACTTCTAAGCGCCGTCAGCGTCATCCTCTGATGACTCTGTCTTGTAGTGCAATTGGATTTGCCTTACTGATTGCCTCTGCCCTCGGCTTACAAGGACTATTGGTTGCTGCTTTTTTACTCGGATTGGGAGATGGTATTGTGACTTTGCAGGGCAACTCTCTAGTGGGTGAGCTTCACCCCAAACGAAGGGTAGCAATACTCAATTGGGCAAATGCAGTTTTTGGCTTAGGAGCAATCACTGTGCCATTGCTAGGAGCTTTTTTACCCTGGAGAGTGGTTGTGAGCTTAGTTGCCATAATTGCTTTAGTCTCAGCCATTCTAGCTTGGGCTTCTCCACCAGTGCAAAATTTGTCTCTACAAGGCAAGAAAATACCTTGGCGTCAAGTTTCTATATTCTTACTAATTGTTATGTTTTATATGGGCTTAGAAAGCTCCCTAGGAACCTGGAGCAGCACCTACCTAGTCTATTTAGGTAGAGATATCACTCTCAGTGCAACTTTGTTATCTCTATATTGGGGCTGCTTGACTGTAGGCAGGATGACCTTAGCAGATTGGGTGGGACAGAAGCCAGCACAATCACTATCATGGCTGTTATTTTGTTCTTTAGTAGTCTTGGGACTGAGTTTAATTCCCCCGCTTGCCATCCTCTTCCTCCTCTTCCCGCTCGCCGGGTTTTTTTATGGACCACTATTTGCCACTCTCTTTGCTCTTGTGCAGGAAAAGTGTGGTCATGTAGCATTGAGCTATTTACTATACGCCGCTTACATTGGAAAAACTTCTATACCTGCATTTTTGAGCTTGCTGGAGGATCCAGCTTACTTAGCCTATGAATTCATTTTTTTAGCTCTAGTTCTCTATATTTTGAGCTTTCAACTCAATAAACACCCCCAAAGCAGCTAGCATAACCTAGGAGATCTATAATTTAGAATTTTTATGAGTAAACAAAGTGGCATCGAACGCATTCGCAGCTTTAGAAATCGAACCTTAGCACTTTCGAGGCAATTTTGTGCCACTAATTTAGCAATAGTTGGACTCTTAGCTATTGCCATTCCCAGCATTCCTGCCAGTGCTGCCTCTAATAAGTTTGAACTTTGTGTTCTAGAGCTAGATCGTGCTAATGTTCCTCCGGAACAAGCAATAAAAGCCTGTGCCGAGGCTTTTGTTCCTGAGGATTTGTCGGAATGTGTACTCAGAATTGATTTACAGACACCTACTAGTGGCAGTGATGCCCTCGAAGCCTGCAAGAAAGTAAGGCGTCCTGTAGAATTGGCACGTTGTGTAATCACTATCAATAATCGTACCCAAAACCCGGAGGTGTTCTCAGTTTTAGATCATTGCCGTCGCAGCCTTTTGCCCCTGCGTTTTTCTGAGTGCGTTATCGGTTTGAGTAGTCAAAGTGATTTTTCCACTGCTAGGACTCTGGAAACCTGTATTGCTGCCGAGGATTTCCCTAGCCAGTTATTCCCTCCCTCATCACCTAATCCCTCAAGCCCTCGTCTAGAGTTTACACCGGATACTATACCAGCACCAGAGATTCCTCTCAACTCTGATTCATAAGTCTTTGAGGTAGGGGGAGAGGGGGAGATGGGGAGATGGGGAGAGACGGAGAGACGGAGAGACGGAGACACGGAGACACGGAGATGGGGAGAATAATTTTTAGATCATGTTTCTAAATGAATTGGATAATTTATCGAAATTAATATGGGTCAAATACCCTATCGTCTCTTGCGGTGCTTAAAATTGGTTGGGGTTAAATCTTCATCTTTTGAAAGTCTAGTGTGTCCGGTGTGTCCCCGCGTCTTTAATTCTTGGAGTTCCCTAAATAAACATATTCTTAAGGTGTAGGCGCGAAGAAATGGATCGTCGCAATTTTCTCAAATATATTAGTCTCGCAGCTGGTGGATTTAGTTTTACTGCCTGTGGGACAGGTAATTTTTTTAATTCTTCTAATCGTGATCTTTCCTCTGAACTCTCTAAAAAAGATATCTTTGGTAAGTTAGAGAAAACTTACCTAACTTTAGGAATCGTTCCCGTCATTGATTGCGCTCCGTTAATTATTGCTCAAAAAGAAGGCTTTTTTAAGCGTTATGGTCTTACTGTTGGCTTTAGTAAACAAGGTGACTGGAAAGCAGTTCAAGATGCTTTAATAAAAGGAAGTTTAGATGCTTCAGTTGCTTTGTTTGGGATGCCAATGCTGGCTCAGCTTGGTAAGGTAAATGCTCCCATGGTTTCCCTGATGTTATTAAACCTTAATGGTAGTAGTATTACCCTTGCTAAAAAGGTTTGGGAAGCTGGAATTAGACCCTCAATAGACTATTTCCATTTTCAGGAGTTTGCCTCCGCCTATAGAAAATATATTAGAGGATTAGAGGAACCACCAAAATTGGCAATAGATTTTCCCGCCTCGATGGACAATTACAACTGCCGCTATTGGCTCTCGGCAATGGGCATTAACCCTGACAAGGATGTGGAGATGGTTGAGTTTGCACCATCGCAAATGATTTATAAAATTCAGGCTGGTATAGTTAATGGTTACTGTGTGAGTGAACCGTGGAATCAGCAGGCTGCTTGGGAAAAGGCAGGATTCACTAGTTATATCAGTCGCAATATCTGGAAGGGACACCCAGGTAAAGTGCTAGCGACGATGCAGTCCTGGATTGAGAAACATCCTAACACTGCTAGAGCTTTGGTAGCTGCAGTCCTTGAGGCTTGTCAATTTTGTGACCAATTAGATAATCGCCAGTCTATAGCCCAGAAGATTTCTGGCAAACAATATCTCGACAGCAAGGTGAAGTATACAGAAGCCTCTCTAATTGGTAACTATAATTATGGTAGTTTTGATCAAAAACAGCGCCTTAAAGAAATTACTGATTTATATATATTCCACTTCCAAGATACCGACTATCTGAAACCACCAAATCATGCTAATTATCCCTGGCGTTCCTATGGAATTTGGCTATTAACTCAAATGATTCGCTGGCGTCAGTCTGAGATGAGGCAATATCCTGCCGACGCTGACGAAATTATCGACCGAATCTATCCGGTAGAAGTCTATGAAGACACAGCTAAGGCATTGGAAATAAAGTTACCTAGTGAGCGTCTTAAGGTTGAGCCTGCTGAAGTTTTCATCGATAAGCGAGAGTTTGATCCGAGTCAACCAGTTGAGTACCTCAATAGCTTTACTATCCGTGCTGGAAGCCCTCAGCTATTTGCCTTGAGTTAGAAGCTTTCAGTAGAAAGAGGTTTTTAACCTTTGTTGAGAGCATAAACTAGTGGTTTTAAATTCATAGTGGTCGATTTTTCTGATAAAATCTGAACTAAATTAGTCCTTACCTGGTAATCTTGCCATGACTTGGTTAAGAAAATTATCCCAGCAATTGAGAAAAACTAGTAAAGATGAGAATTTTTTAGCGTGGCTTGAAGATATCGAAGTTTTCGTATCCAAAATACTATCTTTATTGATGGTAATCGTAATTTTATTTGCCGTCTTTGATCTAATTTATTTTATTCTGCGAGAGCTATTAACTTCAGAAGTGAAAGGGGTATTCAAAACAACTTTATTTACAACTTTTGGTCTGTTTCTTAATGTTTTGATTGCTCTGGAAATTTTAGAAAACATCAGCGCATACCTCAAAAGACACGTCGTTCAAGTAGAGTTGGTCATTGTCACCTCTCTGATTGCTGTTGCTCGTAAAATTATTATTCTCGATATCGACAAAACCTCAGGATTGGAGGTGATTGGTTTGGGAGTTGCTATTTTGTCATTATCGATTAGCTATTGGCTTATTCGGAGCAAATGTAAATAAGGTTCATGGTTCATTATTCATGGTTCATGGTTCATGGTTCATTGCTCATGATTCATGGGATTAGTATTAGACAGTTGTGGAATACTTTCTGTTCAGAACAATCAACAATGTTTGCGCAGCATGCGCGCAGCGCGTACCATGAACAAATTAACAAGCTCAAAGTTGATGAAACATTTTTCTCTATTTTCACTCTTGTTCACTGCTAGTGCTCTGGTGTGTTTTAACTCACAGGGATTGGCAAGTATCATACAATCTACTAGCCGACTAGCTGGTTTCTCAGTAGATAGCAGTCATTATATTTATCTCGAAAGTGCTCGCCATCCTACTACTCAAGTTCCTACTGCCAAAATCCAAATTATTAATTTGGAGACTAATTCCTGTGTGCGGAATGGTTGTCTACAAACTGACTATGATAATTCTTCTTCAAACTTAACTAATAAAAATGCAGAAGATGACTTAATCAACAAAACCATAAGAATTATACGGGAGTTAAGACTTAATCAATTGAAAGTCGGCATCAGGCTACCTATGATTGCTCGTTCAGTTGATCCAGATGGTATTGAGAAGTTTAAGTTTTTTATTGATCACCAAACAAAACCCATAGAAATTAGTTTGGAACAAAAGTATATTCCTTCAATTTTGTCGGGAGGTACTTCTGATATAGATCGTGCCTCGATGCAACTGGTAATTAATTACAATTACCGTAAACTAACTTTGGGAAAATTGGAGCAATATCGCGATGCAGTTAGGAAATATGCTATTAAAGAAGTTCGTTTATCACCAAATCGACGCTATGTAGTTGTGCTGATAGATTTGTACCAAGCAACTTATAATGCTTCCTTGAAAACCACTTTGGTACAGACTTTTCCTTTGTGATTAACCAAGGATTTCGTTAAAAGAAAAGTTTATGATAGCAATTAAAGTAAATATAGCAGTTTTGAATTGACTGAGGTACAATTTTTTGGTTTTAGGGGACTCTTAACAGTTAACAGGGAACTGAGAAGGAAATTAGATGTACCTTATGAGTATGAGGAACGCTATATTAGTAAATCAAAGTAAATATCAGTAACACTCAGCCAAAATTATCCAGATCCATCATGCTCAACCTAGTATAATGAAAAGTTTTCTTATGGCTGAATTTTTAAATAAAACAGTTCGGTCTCAATCAAATGTAAAGTTATATAACGTCTCTCTGGCTTGATGAGGTACACTCCTTGGGCTTTAGGGAACTTTTAGCAGAGAACACCGAACAGGTAGGAAAATGAAGTGTATCTCACGCTAGAAAGAGAATTGCTATACATTGTTTAGCCTAACAACTAAAGCACAACTTCAAAATACTATTTTCTAGTTAGATTATAAATGATTTAGTACCACCAAAGTTTTCTACGTCGAAAGAAATTATTCCTTCTCCGATTATCTATCCATTTGTCTCGGTTGTATCTACCTTGATTCTGCTATTTTTGTCCAAATTGCCTGGACATAACCAGGAACTATACTTGACTCAAGCGAGATAAGTCTATGAAAATCAAAACCAAGTTCATTTCAGGTTTTCTGGGAATTGCTTCCCTGGTAGTAGCTTTGGGGTTAATTAACATCCAAGCACAAAAAAATGTTAATAAACAATTCGAGAATATTGCGGAAAAGCAAGCGCCTGAGTTACGTTTATTAGATGAACTTAAATCGGCTTCCTTTAGAGCACTGGCTGAAGCCTATAGTAATGCTTTGATTAAATCGGAAGCGGATCGTCTTGAAGAGGGAGTTACACTTGAATTAGATATAGATGAAGATCAGGGAGAAGAGGAAGAAGAATTTAAAGAGGCCATAGAAGACTTAAAAAAAGCTTTGGTAGAGTTACAAAAAATTGCTGAAGCTTCAGGAACTGAATTTAGTTACTATGAAGAACTTGAAGAAACCAGTTTAAAGTTAGAGAATTTGGGCCTTAAACTTGTCCAGGTGAAACTTGAGGGCAACAAAGCTTCTGAGGTACTCACCTATCGCCGTGAATATGAGGATGCAGAAGAAGAATTTATCGAAATAATTGACCAAGCGATCGAAGAAAACTCAAAATTATTGACTTTGGCAAGACAAGAAGCTGGTAAGGCAGCGACAACGTCTGTCTTTTTAAACACAACTGTTGTCCTCTTAGTAACGGTAATATCAATAATCTTGGGTTTGATACTAGCAGAAAAAATAACCAGACCAATCCTCAATCTTAAGGATGCGGCTCTTAAGATTGGAGAAGGAAAATTTAATACTAAGGTAAATATCAATACTCAAGATGAACTGAGTATTTTAGCTAATGCTTTTAATCGCATGGGGGAACAGTTAGAAGTAACGACTGTCTCTAAAACCTATCTCAATAATATATTTAGTTCTCTGAGTGATGCTCTGATTATTGTCAATCAAGAATTCATTATTCAGAACTGTAATCTAGCAGCTGTTTATATTTCAGGATATCAAGTCGATGAATTGACTAACCATCATTTATCTTTCCTCTTAAACGAGGAAAAGTTTATTGAAAATTTAGGAAGTAAGTTCCCCGGCAAAAATACTTTGACTTTGCTGGGAAGAGTAGAAACTACTCTATTGAATAAAAATGGTCGCTCTATCCCCGTTTCTATTGCTGCCTCTGCCATAGAAAATGTAGCTGGTAATACTGAAGGAATTGCTTGTCTAATCCAGGATATTTCGACGCGGAAAGAGGCAGAAGCAGCACTACAAAAACAAGCTTTAATGTTTGAGAACATTAATGATGGAGTTATTCTCACTAACCTCAATGGTGAGATTATTGATTGGAACCCAGCTGCTGAAAATATATTCGGTTACTCTAAAGCTGAAATGTTGGGTAAAACCAGTGGTATAGTTTACCAGCCAGAACAAGCAAAGCAACTAACTAGGGAAATGTTAGAAAGCTTGCTCAGTGAGCAGCGCTGGACTAAAGAAATTGAATTTATTTGTAAAGATGGTAGTGTAGGAGTTTGTGAAACCACATTTGTACCTCTAGATGATGAGAATGGTGAAATCTCCAGTACCATGGGGGTAAACCGTGATATTACTGAGCGCAAACAATATGAAAATCAATTAGTGGCAGCGCGAGAATCTGCTGTGGAGGCGGCACAGGCAAAAGCTCGATTCTTGGCAAATATGAGTCATGAAATCCGTACTCCCATGAATGGGGTATTGGGTATGAGTGAATTACTTTTGAGTACTAACCTTACTCCTCAACAACTCAAGTTTGTACAGACTCTGCAAGTGAGTGGTGAGCATTTACTGGAGGTAATTAATGATATTCTGGACTTCTCTAAACTGGAAGCCGGAGAAATGCGGCTCAATATCGATGAATTTGACTTGAACCTTTGCTTAGAAGAAGTTTTAGATTTATGCTCTACCCAAGCTGCAGAAAAGAAATTAGAATTGGCTCTGTTAATTGATAATCAGGTGCCACGGCTACTACTGGGAGATGAGGTACGCTTGCGACAGATTCTTACCAATTTAGTGGGTAATGCGATTAAATTCACTAATCAAGGAGAGGTTCTCATCCAGGTGTCTGAGTCTGAACAAAAGTCAGATCAATTGGAGGCAGACCATGGGGATGAAGCTTCGGTTGAGCTATCTGAAAATCAACAATTAATAGAATTACGCTTTGCTGTCAAAGATACTGGTATTGGCATTAGTCCAGAGGACCAGAATAAGCTGTTTGAATCTTTTTCACAACTAGACAATTCTTCTACCCGCAAATACACTGGCACTGGTTTAGGTCTAGCAATATCTAAGCAACTGGTGGGAATAATGGGAGGTGAAATTGGTTTAGAGAGTGAATTGGAAGTGGGTTCTACCTTCTGGTTTATAGTTAAACTGGAGAAGGCTGTTGCCAATGCTCAACAAGAAGCCAGAAATCAATTTGTCACCCAATCTTCTGCTTCTCCTGAAATTCTCGCTGGTAAGAGAGTATTAGTTATTGATGACCGTCCTGTTAATCGTCAGATAGTAAAACATCAGCTAACAGCTAGAGGCATGGAAGTGGATGAAGCTGCTAATGGTATAGTCGCCCTCAATGCCATGAAAGAAGCTTTTGAAGCTGGTAAATCCTATGATATTGCTCTAGTGGATATGAAAATGCCAAGAATGGATGGCTCAACCCTAGGGCGACTAATTCTCGAGGAACCAGATTGGAATGATACGAAGTTAATTATGATGAGTTCTCTCCATGCCAGTGATATTAATGAACCACTGCTGAAGAGCGGATTTTCTGATTATTTAATTAAGCCAGTTAAGGAATCTCAACTGCTAAGATCACTGCTCAAGGTTCTTTCTTCCCAAATACCTTCTTCAATTTTCTCTCCCCAGCTTCAACTAACCCCCTTTGCCCAAGAACAACAGAAGCAACTGAAAATTTTGGTAGTGGAAGATACCCCCATCAACCGAGATGTAGTGCTACAGCAGTTGAAGGTACTAGGTCAACAATTGGATTTAGTAGAGACTGCTGAAAATGGTCAAGTTGCCTTGGATAAATTAGCAGAATCTGACTATGATCTTGTACTAATGGATTGTCAGATGCCAGTCATAGATGGCTATCAAGCAACAGAAACTTTGCGGCGACGAGAAGGAACAAAGCGTCATACAGTGGTAATTGGCATGACTGCAAACGCCATGCCGGGGGATAGAGAGAAATGTTTAGAAACTGGCATGGATGACTACCTGAGTAAACCTGTATTGCTCAAAAATTTGAAGCCTCTATTGCAGCGTTGGTCATCTGCACTGCAGGAAGACTCTCCAGCAGAAATTAGCCATTCTCAAGAGAAAATCAGCATCTTTCCTAGCCCAGAAATGGTTGATTGGTCTCAACTTCAATCAATTACTGGTAGTGACTCATCTGTGGCACTAAAACTGCTGCAAAGCTTTATTAGAGAAGCAGACAGCCATCTTGCTCAACTTAAGCTTGCACTAGCAAACCATAACTTTGTAACTATCGCTTGGCAAGCTCACCAAATTAAAGGAGCTAGTGCTTCGGTAGCAGTGAAAAAGATGCCAGAGGTTGCCGCTCAACTTTATGAGCTGGCTCGAAGTCATAATCTCAAAGGAGCTGGTGATTTGTTAGCTCAATTAAAGCGAATTCTTGAGAGTCTTAAATGGCTAACCGATAGAGATCAAACTGTAGGCATAACAGATCAATTAACTGCTAATCAGGAATCTACCTCACCAGTGCTAAGTGCATCTTTGCTGCAACCATCAACTTCTAAGCAACAAAAACAGAGACAACTGAAAATTCTGGTAGTGGAAGATACCCCCTTCAACCGAGAATTAGTGCTACATCAATTAGAAGTACTAGGTCAACAATTGGATTTAGTAGAGACGGTGGAAAATGGTCAACTCGCCTTGGAAAAATTAGCAGAGTCTGACTATAATATCGTCCTGATGGATTGTCAGATACCAGTTATAGATGGCTACCAGACAACGCAAACTTTGCGGCAGCGAGAAGGGACGCAGCGTCATACAATTGTGATTGGCATGACAGCTTATAATCGGTCAGGAGACCGACAAAAATGTCTGCAAGCTGGTATGGATGATTATCTCAGTAAACCAGTACTGCTGCGGGACTTAGAACCTTTATTAGAGAAATGGTCATTTCCAGAAACTGAGAATAATCCTCAAGTAACTAGTGAAATACAAGCAGAGAACACTACTCATACTGCCCTAAAACTAATAGACTGGCCTCACTTGCAAGCAATCTCTGAGGGAAATCCCTCTTTTCAGCTCGAACTAGTGCAAGCTTTTATCAGAGATGGAGAGACTTTCTTGAGAGAAGCTAAGCAAGCACTGGCAGATGAAAACAAAATTACCCTTGCTCAGAAAGCACATCAAATCAAAGGGGCTAGTGCTTCGCTAGCAGTGAAAGAAATGCCAGAAATCGCAGCTCAACTATATTATCATGCTCAAGCTAACAATTTCAATCATGCCGGTGAGCTGGTAATTAAGTTAGAGCAAATCTTGAACAGTCTCAAAGCACTAAGGGCTCTCAATTCAACCGTAGCTCAAAGGATCATATCGGATCAGGTACTGACTTTCCCACAGCCTTCTTCAGTTGTAACTGACTCCTCGGCGACAGTTCAATCATCCCACCCCAATTCCGAACAACACAATCACCTGAAAGTTCTGATTGTAGAAGATACCCCAGTCAACCTAAAATTAGTACAGCATCAACTGCGCCTACTGAACTACCAGTTTGATGCTGTCAACAATGGTCTGGCAGCTCTAAACAAGTTAGCACATAACAACTATCATATTGTCCTCATGGATTGCCAGATGCCAGTAATGGACGGTTACCGAGCCACAGAAGTATTGCGGCAACGAGAAGCTCGAAACCGTCATACAATCGTGATTGGGATGACTGCTCATACGATGCCAGGGGATAGGGAGAAATGCTTGAAGGCTGGTATGGATGACTATTTAGCGAAACCAGTAATTGTCAAAGAATTGAGAGAAGTACTAAAGCGATGGTCATTGACACTTTCACAGGAATCTTGGCAAGAAACCAGCTCAGAAGGAAACTGTATGCATGCCGTTTCTGACTTGGTAGATTGGTCTCGTTTGCAGGAAATTACTGGTGGTAATCCTTCGGTGCAAATTGCCATGGTGCAAGGATTTATCAAGGACGCAGAGGTGATAATAGCTGAAGCCAAGCAAGCACTAGTAGATCTAGACAAACTTACCCTAGCCCAGAAGGTACACCAAATTAAAGGTGCTAGTGCTTCAGTGGCAATCAAAGGTATGCCAGAGATAGCGATTCAGCTCAAGGCTAAAGTGGCAGTCGGTAATTTAGAAGAAGCTCGTGGTTTGATGGCTAAGTTGGAGAAAATTTTAAGGCGACTAAAAGATTCACTGGAGTGATTCGGTAAGTAATAAGTAATAAGTAATAAGTAATAAGTAATAAGTGATAATAAAAACATTTATTACTTTTTTACTTAAAACTTATTTATTGAATACTGTTTTAGCAAATGCTATTTCTACTTACACCTTGGCTTGAGTGCGAGTGATATCAATCATAATTTTGCCGCTAAAATCAGGGATGGGTGCTGCTGGTTTGCTTAACTGAACTTGGACTTGTGCCACTTTATCTATTTTCAGGATAGCATCAGCGATCGCGGTTGCTAATTTTTCCACTAAGGCGAATCTTGAGGTTTGCATCAGTTGTTTGACTGTCTCAATGGCTTGACGATAATCAAGGGTTTTGGTGATGTCATCGCTCTGCCCTGCCGGTGCTAAATCAAGCCAGATGGTCAAATCAACTTCAAACCACTGTCCCAATACCTGCTCTTCTGGCAGATAGCCTGTATATCCGTAGCAGCGAATGTTATTAATGTGAATACTATCCATTTAGTGCAACAGTTATTGGTCAACAGTGAATAGTCTACCGATAACTGAGTAACTGATTAACTACCCCTCTCCCCCTCTCCCCATCCCCGCGTCTCCGCGTCTCCCCATCCCCCCATCTCCCCATCCCCCCATCTCCCCCTCTCCCCATCCCCGCGTCTCCCCCTCTCCCCATCTCTTCCTCAAAGCCGCATAGACAAATGTCTGCCAATGGCAAAACTCAGTAGTCTGGTAGGGACACTGGAACCTTTGAGCACTGGTAAACGCAGGAAGCGCCCAGTTACAAGACGGGCAATTCCCTTGAGACGAGCTTGAAATCTCACCGAGAGTAGTTTCAACTGGCTATCACCAGTGCCAGTGGTGTATGGAGGCAAAAAAGATAATTTGCCATAGAGTACATCAGCTCTGTGGGCTTTACTTAATCCATGTTGCTGATGCTCTGGATTGGGCAAACCTCCATGTTCACCATAGTTGCGGAAAGGAATGTAGTTCTTTAACTTTTTGGCACGCAGCAAAGAATCTATTTCTGAGTCCCAAGTTGAGTAGTTCACAGCTCCCATTTTTGCCTTGATTGCTTCTGCATGCTCTATAAGATATCTAGCACTGTTAGAGGTAATTATGTAGGCAACCATGGCGGTGGAAAACCCCTCAGCATAGCCATCTTTGGAGACGCTATAAACTTGAGAAGCACAAGTGTATAGCCAAGCAATACCAACATCGCTCCGATGGGGATCAAAAGGTAAAGGTAATTTCCCAAATCCCACTACTGGTACGAAATCTGCTTCAACAACTAGGGTGGGTTTACTATTAAGCGTAGCTTGTTCCCAAGCTCGCCGATGGTTCATCAGGGCTAGATAACTTCTAGAGAATTGTTTATACTCTGGCTTATCTTCTTGCCTAAGAACTTCACACTCCAAGCCTTCTCGGGTGAATGTCTCTTCTAGTAACTTGGTATTTTCCTTATAGGCAATAATGAAAACTTTACCAATGCAATCAACAAGCTGGTTGCGACTAGAAGATTTACTTATAGTAGTATCCATGGTTGTCAAACAATTGTGATTTTGAGCTTTATAGGAATTTAACTGAACGCGATATCAGTATAGTCTGGGAATCTCAATGTATTGTATAGATTATAGTTCATGGCTCATGGTTCATAGTTCGTGGTTCATGGCAATTAATAATGAACAAAAAGATTAACCAATCGATTGAGAGTTTCTCGGCTTAGTCTTCCAGAAACATGAAAGACCATTGATTCCTCGTTGATGAAAATTGAATTTGTTGTCTGTTGCTAATGCCGCCTGGATATTTAAGAAAATAGCTATTCTCTTGGACAATAATTTTTATAGGTAATTGTAACTACTGCTATTTGGTGGTGGCAAGTTCGATTAGGTCGGATGAGTGAACCGATGAGCCTAAGAGGATCTCAGCTACTGGTATAACAGACCTAAACAAAAGCTTCTCACCATTAGATACACTTTTATCCCAGTTTTTCCACATTCTGAGCAATTAATCCGGAAAACTGAGACTTAGTGATGTAGTCTTTGTATAGTTATGACTAAATGCAGATGTGTTTAGTATTTAAATATGGTAATAGATCAACCATTCTCTTGGCTCCACCGCCTAAGGCTGATGAACTGATGATGCTCCCGAGAATATGGCTTAGTGAGAGTAAATAATCCTAATTTTTAGGCAAGGAATTTACCCATACTCTTAGGTTCACAATTATCGATAGTTATGAAGTATTTTTGATTTTATTATGAGGGAATAAATCAAATATCTTAAAACAACAAACAGCTTATATTTTTGAAGTATTTAAATTGTATTAATTGACAATATGCAGATAGAAAAAAGTTATTTATTTTACAGGGATAGAGATTTGTTTTTACTATATCTTTACAGTTAATCTATGATATCTTAACGTTGTAACTGCTCCAATCAAATATGCTTGCCCTAATATTTTGGAAGTAAATATAGGACAAGAGCAGTGTTTTCAGCCAGTGGTATTTTCGCCATCAAAATGATATTTTTTTCAATCATTACTCCAGCGTTATATTTTGTGTTGATTAACATGGAATTAAATGATCATAAATCAAATCTAAGTCTTGGTATTGATTTGGGTGCATTTTTTTCTGAATTAGACCCTTATGGTTGTGTTAATAGTCCAGACAACCTAGGTTGTAAATTAAATAGACCTATTGATGAAAAAAGGAGAGAACAGAAAAAAACGAATTAGGATTATTCTAGAAAGTTCTAAGTACCTGCGACATTGATAAAGTTTACTAGTTGAGGTGGGGTGTAGGGTGTAGGGTAACTTTGACAGATTTCATAATTCTTTACATAGAACCATTTATTTATGTCCGACTACTTAGATTCAATCTTATTAATTTTATCTACTTAAAAATATTGAATTAAAATTAGTATTGTGTTATATATATTGCCTTATTAAAGGAATAATAGATGACTGGGGATCATTATTTTTGAGTACTCAAATTTACTTAGAAAAAGACAAATCTTATTTTCCTGACCAAAAGAATTTTTATGTTGCTATTTACCAAAAATTCACAGGCGATTCATGCTTCCTTAACACTATTTGTTAGAAAATGTAAATATCGT
This sequence comes from Symploca sp. SIO3C6, assembly GCA_010692425.1. GTDB lineage: Bacteria > Cyanobacteriota > Cyanobacteriia > Cyanobacteriales > Coleofasciculaceae > SIO3C6. The sequence goes on from JAAHHJ010000047.1 coordinate 15,556, forward strand.
TCATTTCGACAGCAGCAAACTCAGCACAAATCATGGTTTTTGTCAGAGTATTTTAAACTCCACAAAAGCCTCTAAATATTAGGTAATTTGCCAGAAGTGCCCTACACGACTAATATCTTTATCTCTTGTAAAAACAACTGATGATGCTGCTGATAGCTAGTTGTAATTAAACGTACTACATCTAGTTACTAAGCAAACAAAATGCACATCTAAGCAAACCAAGTGCATACTGAAAAGCAACTGAGCCAAGCTTAGAATGGACACTCAACAAATCACTTCAGTTAGATAGCGGCATTTTTTTTGGGAAAATTAATATGGCAAATATCCGGATTGAAGGCGAAGATCTATTACTCAATGGTTACTTCATTAAGAATGAAAGTTCTGCCTCAAATGGAAAATACATTGGATTACTGGAACCAGGTAATCTAACTCCTGGTGCCACTGGCACTGCTTCCTACAACTTTTCCGGTACTGCCGGAACTTATGATATTGTCATCGCCTACTATGATGAAAATGATGGTGTTGGTCAACTAGAGCTACAGGTTGATAATAACTCCGTCGAAAGCTGGGCTCTCAATGAAAATACTGGTACTGGTGCTGCTAACAATCAAAGTTTGAGAA
>JAAHHJ010000047.1:16276-40365 GCA_010692425.1 Symploca sp. SIO3C6
ATCGCCTACTATGATGAAAATGATGGTGTTGGTCAACTAGAGCTACAGGTTGATAATAACTCCGTCGAAAGCTGGGCTCTCAATGAAAATACTGGTACTGGTGCTGCTAACAATCAAAGTTTGAGAACCCGTACCATTAGCGCACAACAACTTAGCCCAGGGCAAGTAGTAAAAATTCTGGGTGAAGCTAGTAACCCAGCAGGAGAATGGGCAAGGGTAGATTACATTGAGTTTATCCCTGTCGGAGATACCCCTCCACCAACTCCCAATCCTGGAGTTATTTCCTTTAGCGCTAATAACTTTAGCCTCAACGAAGACGGCACCCCAGTGCAGGAAGTCACCCTCAATCGCACTGGCGGCACTCAAGGGGAAGTCAGCGTTACTCTCACCCCCACTAACGGCACTGCCACTAATGCCGATTACGACGATAACCCCATCCTCGTTAACTTTGCCGATGGTGAAACCTCCAAAACTGTAACTATTCCCATCATTGATGATAGCGAGGTTGAAAACTCAGAAACAGTTAACTTAAGCTTGAGTAATCCTACAGGTGGAGCAACTCTGGGGAGTCAAAGTACAGCTGTATTAGAGATTGTCGATAATGACGAGGTAGTAGAAAGCGGCAATCCCATCCGGGTTGAAGCTGAGGATTTGCAACTAAATGGTTACTTTGTTGAGGGCGGTAATTTTGCCTCAGGTGGAGAATACATTAGTCTTCTAGATCCTAATGTAACTCCTGGTGCCACTGGAAGTGCTTCCTACAACTTTTCCGGTACTGCCGGAACTTATGATATTGTTATCGCCTACTATGATGAAAATGATGGTGTTGGTCAACTAGAGCTACAGGTTGATAATAACTCCGTCGAAAGCTGGGCTCTCAATGAAAATACTGGTACTGGTGCTGCTAACAATCAAAGTTTGAGAACCCGTACCATTAGCGCACAACAACTTAGCCCAGGGCAAGTAGTAAAAATTCTGGGTGAAGCTAGTAACCCAGCAGGAGAATGGGCAAGGGTAGATTACATTGAATTTATCCCTGTCGGAGATACCCCTCCACCAACTCCCAATCCTGGAGTTATTGCCTTTAGCGCTAATAACTTTAGCCTCAACGAAGACGGCACCCCAGTGCAGGAAGTCACCCTCAATCGCACTGGCGGCACTCAAGGGCAAGTCAGCGTTACCCTCACCCCCACTAACGGCACTGCCACTAATGCCGATTACGACGATAACCCCATCGTTGTCACCTTTGCCGATGGTGAAACTTCCAAAACTGTCGATATTACCTTAGTTGACGATAGCGAGGTGGAAGGCAACGAAACCATTAACCTCGATTTGAGTAATCCCACTGGCGGTGTCACTATTGGCAATGCCGATAGCGCCACACTCACTATCGTTGATAACGATACCCCGCCTCCTGCCCCTGGAGAAACCATTACTCTAGAAGCCGAGAATCTCAATCTCACTAACTATCGACTCGAGTCTAATTCTGTTGCCTCCGGCGGCAAATTAATTACCCTCTTAGGTAGCGGTAGTGATACTGGCACTGCTACAGCTCACTTTAATGGAGCTAGCGGCACTTATAATGTCGAGATTACCTTCTTCGATGAGAATGATGGCGAAGGCAATCTAGCTGTCAATATTGGTTCTAATCAGGCGAGCTTGCTGTTAAATGATAACCTCGGCAGTGGTGGTGTCACTAACAACAACAAGGTAACAACACAAATCTTCTCCAATGTTGAGATTAGTAATGGTGAGTTAATTACCATCACTGGTAACGCCGAGGCAGCGGAATGGGCAAGGGTAGATCAAATTAAATTTATCCCTGTTGGAGATACCCCAGCAGAAAATCCAACCGAGGGTAATGATTTCCTACAAGGAAACTCAGAAGACAACACCATTAATGCTCTTGGTGGTGATGATATCATCAAGGCTGGAGCAGGCAATAACAATATTGATGGTGGTTCTGGTAGTGATACAATCAGCTACAATTACAAAACAGCTGGTGTCAATGTAGACCTCAATGCAGGCATTGCTACCCGCAAATTTACTACCACTGAGGATACCGAGTACAAAATCCTGGCTCTCGGCGACTCCAATACGCGCGGATATCCCAGAAACAGCAATATTGGAGGCTACCGCACCGAATTATGGAGAAATTTGGCGGAAAATGATGGTTTTAACCTAGATTTTGTTGGTCAAGCTAAAAGCGGTCCTTCAGACATCGATAGGGATCATGAAGGACGTGGTGGGTTAACTATTGACGAACTCACTGACAATGTCAATGGTACAAAGGGCTTTAACAGTCCAACGGCTCCACTCTATACCAATATCGAGGATGTCTTAGCCACAAATGGCAATCCAGACATGGTCTTAGTGATGGCTGGCACCAATGACATATTACAGGGTGACACTGTTGATAATGCCATTAGTGAGTATACCACTCTTATCGATCGCATCACTATAGCCTCACCCGATACACAAGTACTAGTTGGATCACTCATACCTAATCTGTCGAATTCTGAGCGTCAAGCTAAAACTATAGAATTCAGTGGCAGAGTAGAGGCTGAAGTTGTCAATCCCCTAGCCAATCAAGGCAAAAATGTTGCTTTTGTTGATATCTTCAATGCGCCATTAGGTATTAGTGATTTTTCCAGTGATTTGATTCACCTCAAACAAAGTGGCTATGATGACCTAGCCGATGTCTGGTATCAGGCAATCACTAATACTGAAAGCGGCGAAGATACTCTCACCAATATAGAGAATATCGTTGGTTCTGCCTTTAATGATGTCCTGAAGGGTGATAATAACGCTAACATCATTGATGGCGGTAAAGGTGATGATCTGTTCACAGGTCTTGGTGGCAGTGATACATTTATTCTCAGGTCTGGAGATGGTATTGACACCATTACCGATTTTGAAGATGGAATCGATTTCCTGGGACTAACTGACGGTTTGACCTTTGGCGCTTTGAATATTACTCAAGGCACTGGTGAAAATCAAAACGATACTCTGATTAAGACAGGTAATGAAACCTTGGCATGGCTAAATAATGTCCAATTTACCAGTATCACAGAGACTGATTTTACTATTGTTTAGAGGTTCATAGTTCATGGTTGATGGTTCATTGAAAGTGTTGAACCGTCTTGAGTTGAGTTAAAATTCTTCAAACCCTCTCCCTTAGGTTAAATTATTAACCTGGGGGAATTCTTAATTTTTCCAAAAAATCGCGATCCGCCTGCGGTGGAAAAAAAAGGGCAAAAGTGCTATAGTGTAAAGGGCTAAAAAGTCCTGGCACCAACACAGACGACACGAAAACCAATATCGTCGTCGGTATCGTCGCGCCCGACAGTGTCGAGGCGATACGCACAGCGGCAGAGAGTAGGATTGTTGACCCATGAACCACCGCGCAGGACTAGGAAGGGATAATCATTATCACGACCTAACCAGGCTCGACCATTAGAGGGGGCGCCTTCGTAATTATCGTGCCAATGGTCAGCACACCACTCCCAAACATTCCCGTGCATGTCGTATAAGCCAAAATTATTAGCTACTTGAAAACTTCCTACAGGCGTAGTTCCTTTCCTATTTCGGTTATAGTTAGCTAACTCAGGGCTTATCCCTTCGCCAAAATGATAAGGGCTAGTTGTTCCGGCACGGCAGGCATATTCCCATTGGGCCTCTGTTGGCAGTCTATACTGACGTCCCGTGTGCTGCGACAAACGGTTACAGAACTCCTCTGCATCATACCATGATATACACTCTACAGGTAGATTAGAGCCTTTAAAGCTAGACGGATTAGGATTAAGGGAGCGATTAACTTGGGGAAAATATGCCACAACTAGCCATTGTTCCTGGGTTACAGGATATTTACCCATAAAAAAGGGAGCTACCTTAACTAAGTGCTGGGGCCCTTCATCATCACTTCCTCCTGCTTCTGAATCCGGCGAACCCATGGTAAAGATACCACGGGGAATAGCTACCATTTCCAATTGCACTCCATAATCATTATCGAGATTTTCAGTAAACTGCTGAGCTGATTGGCGACGGCGGCTAATTTCTCTGCCTGCTGAATTAACACTCACCACAGAAAATTCAAAGGTGTTCAGTGTTGGGTGTTCATTTTTTGTTACAATCAACGGCTGATCCACTGTAGGTTTAGGGGGTGGGAGCGATGCTGTTTTGATTAGTTTGCAGATATCGCGTAGTACCTTATTTTGCTCAGAGGGTGTGAGGCTATCAAGGGGTTGAGAAAGGTTATGAGCTGCCCGATAAACCTCTATTTCGGTTTCCTCATAGAGACAGTAACTCAAATATATCCAAATTATTGTTAGTCCCTCAGTTTCAGCAGCCGCTAGTAGTGGCGGTAACTCATGCTCTGCTATAAAGTCAGAAGCCAGAAAATTAGAACTTACCATTAAAACTGCTACCTTCGCAGATGCCAGAGCCTGCTTAATTTCATTTCTCCACTTAGAACCTGCAGTGATTTTCGTATCATCCCAAACCGAGATTGTCTGTTTCCGAGTTAGTGGCTTGAGCATATTCTGAAGTCTTACCAACCACTCTTGATCTTGGTGGGAATAACTGATAAAAATTTGGTCACGCATGGAGAATTATAGGAATTACAGGAGTTATAGGAATTACCGATAAAACAACCATTCTGGCATAACTAACTCCCCATCTCCCCATCTCCCCATCCCCCCATCTCCCCATCCCCCTATCTCTAACCAAACCCAGCTGCTGATTCTGGTTCAGACCAAAGCAAACACCAGTGCTTTGTCCAGATGTTACTCAAAAACTGGTAGCTTTGCTCTTGATATTGTTTTTCATGCTTTTTGTAGTCAGCTTCAATAGCAAACCACAATTGCCGTAACTGTTGCCAGGTAGAACATTTTTGAATTTGACAAGCGGTGGCATTGAGCCACTGTTGTAATTTGCGATAACTGATGAATTGTCCACCTCTGTCACGACGATGGACAAAGACAACATATTTCCAACATTCGACGCGCACAATTAACTGTTTTGGTATTTTTAGAAGTTGAGCAATCGCACTTTTACTAATGCGGAATTTTTGGGCTGGTTGGAGGCGAATAAATAAACTGGTCATGATTTAAGTAATAAGTAATAAGTAATAAGTAATAAGTAATAAGTAATAAGTAATAAGTAATAAGTAATAAGTAATAAGTAATAAAGGCGCGGGGATACGGGGACACGGAGATGGGGAAACAATTTCATGCGCCGTCTAGACGATGTTTGAATCAAGTAATAAGTAATAAGTAATAAGTAATAAGTAATAAGTAATGAGTTTGAGGACTATGAGTGTAAACTCAGAATCTTGTGCCACTTTTGGTAGGCTAATTCAACCGTCCGTAAATCAATTTTTTGGCTAATATTTTCATTCCATTAAAATGACCAAAAATCTATTTAAAACAAGCTTTTAGTCCTCTTTGAGAGGACTTAAGCTATGAGGCTGGGGTTTGAACCCCAGGCGGTGAATAGATTGGTGTAAAATCTGAGTAAACACAAACAAAATCCTGAACCAGATTAACTTAAACGACCAGAAGCTAGAACCTTTTCTATAAAGATTGTTCCGCCTTAAGTTAATAGCCATTTAAACCATCCTTACTTATTATTTATTACTTATTACTTATTACTTATTTTGAGATTTCCTCGGTCTGGGGAAGATTGAAACAAATCAAAAGGCGTATTTTCAGAACTCATGATGATACTCCAATAGGTAATATCAATTTCCTGATATGCCTGCGATAAATCCATCCCCGCCTCACCGCCTCACCGCCTCACCGCGTCATCAGAATTTGTAGCAAACATCAATGAAATCGATTTTAGAATACCTAAAATCTGAAGCCGCCCCACAGCACAGCAAAGTGGGGCGGCTTTTGCGGAGTGTAAAATTCGCAATAGCCTCCGGACTGCGTACTACAGTTTGGGGGTGATGTTCCATGGGGGTGTTTTCAGCACTCCTATGGGACGCTTCAATATTTTAGTCTAGTTAAAAGAAAAGAATACCTTATGTTGTGGATCTTGGCAAGGGTATTTACGATCTTTGTTCATGGCTCATGGTACGCGCTCCGCGCATGCTGCGCAAACATGGTTCATTGGAGTTGTTTTTCAGATAGTCTTGCAGTGCGATCGCAGAGCTTGTAGGTTGGTGGGAAGCATGAGAGCCAGTAAACCGAAACCTAAAGTAAAGTAGCAATGGTACACATTCCAACCCAACTAAAAACCCTATCCCTGGAACTACCAAGCGAGATTGCCCTCCACGTTACCCAAGAACAATTTGAGGCACTCTCAGCCGCCAACCGCGACTTAAGGTTAGAACACACCGCACAAGGAGAGTTAATTGTGAATCCTCCCACTGGTGGTGAATCAGGTAAGAGGAATTTTAGCCTCACTGGGCAATTAGCTCGCTGGTGCGAAGAAAATGAGGATTTAGGAGAAGGTTTTGACTCTTCCACTGGGTTTAGACTACCCAACGGGGCTACCCGCTCTCCTGATGTTTCCTGGGTTAGACTGGGACGTTGGGCATCGCTTACTCTCCAACAACGAAAAGGTTTTATACCACTTTGCCCAGACTTTGTTGTCGAGTTGCGCTCTGAATCGGACAGCCTCCCTAAATTGCAAGCGAAGATGCTAGAATACATCGACAACGGTGTTAAACTAGGATGGCTTATTAACCCGCACAACCGACAAGTTGAGATTTACCGCCCTGGCAGGGATGTAGAAGTATTAGAAAATCCCACTAACTTGTCTGGTGAAGAAGTTTTGCCTGGGTTCATCCTCAATTTAAGACGGGTATTTTGACACTCCCCCTTTAAAATGCCCTATCGCCATACACTGGTGCGTATGCGTTCCTTACCTGCATAAAGATTAAAGTGTTCCCATAATTATACTCTTCAATTGCCTGAGCAATGAAGAGCAGCTTTCTGCAAAGATTTATATTCGGACTTAGACAACTGTTGTGTTAACGTCCGTTAAGTTGATTGTACCAGTTAATAGACCTAAATCACCCTCTTGGTCAACTGCACCCAAAACTCTGCCTAGTTCAACAAAACCTGCAGTTTCATCTGCTGTGCCGTTACCCACTACACCTAAATCTTCAAGTTCCTCAAGAACTTCAACTAGCTCATCTGTATTCAAATCTATAGTATAAGCACCATTGAAGCTGAACTGAGAATTACTTGTGAGGATATTTTCTAAGATCACAGGATCGTAGTCTGTAATTAGGAGAAAACCCTCATCAACACTTTCCCCTTGGACTGATTCGAGCGTAAAGTTAGTAAATTCTGTCAGAGGATCGATAATGCCATCGCCGTTGAGATCACTTTGGAAGGTGCCAGTACCATTCAAGTTTATATCAAATAAATCGTTGACACGTTCTAGACCATCACCTACATTTTCAATACCTGCTTGATTCAAAATCTCAATTACTTCTGGTTCAACTTCAAGATCCAGAATATCTAGAACTTGATCAATAGAGCTTTCTGAATTCAAACCATTGATATTGGTAATGACATCTGAGTCAATCCTAAGTTCGTTAGGAGGTAATTCTGCTACTCGTAGGCTTAATTCCAAGCCATCGAAACCTTCCTGAAAATTGAAAGACCGAGGTACTGTGCCAATAGGTAATTCTAATGCTTCTTCAACTCGTGGAATAACGAAAGAACTGGCTATTGGTGTAAATGCACCACTGATATTAGCAGTACCATCGACCAATAAAGTTACTGGCAAAGTTACGTTCTGAGTTATTTCCATGATGGTTTATCCTTGTGTTGTTAAGTCTGGCAAGAAGCAGGAAACCAGGTTTCTTTTAGGGGAGACAAATAAGAAACTACAATGTTCCCAACTACAGAAACCCGGTTGTGGAAAATTTGGGCTTGTCTTTACAGTTTGGTTGTTTCTTTACCAAGAAACTGCCTTAAAGTATAACAAACTAAACAACTGGGGTTATGGTAGCATTTAAAGCCGCACTACCAGTAGCCAGGGCAAATTCTTCAACCCCTGTAACTGGGTCTGTTGTAAAGAGACCGTTCTGACTTCCAGTGCTAATTACTGTCTCAACTATGCCAGCAACAGCTGGGAATCCTGGAGTTTGAGTAGCATCGAGTTGCTGAGCAAATGCCAGTACCTCACTGGGGATGACATCTACACTAAATTGACTAGAAGTTTGGTCTACGGTGAGTGTTGATACCCCGTCGTCAAGTCCACCCACAACGAGAGGATCATAACCAAAAACTCTAACGTAATTTGTCTCGATACTCTCAGTTTGGACGTATTCAAAATTAAAGGGAGTAGTACCAGTTGGAGTAGTTAGAAGTCCAGTACCGCTGACATCAAGATCAAATACATCGTTAGCTAATTCCATTCCGTCAAGTACGGTAACAACTCCTGCTGCTTCTAACGCCTGATCCGTGGTGGCATCAATAATTGGAGTTCTACCATTGGCAACCGCCACAGCATTTATGGTTTCAGAAAGATCGGCACTAGTATCAAAGCCAGTTGCAGAACTAACAGCATTTAAAGTTACCTGGAGTTCTGCTGGTGGGTTGTTTGGATCTGGTAGTTCTAAGTTGGTGTTAAAGGTTCCTGCATTTGCACCTAATTCTGGAAAACCACCAGGAAAAATAATCGGATTGGGGATTTCAAAAGGTAGTACACCACTGGCTAAATCAACTGCTGTTTGAGCTTGGGTAGTTAAATTAGCAATTCCTGAAACATCACCGGTTACGTTGTAGGTTGTAGTCATTTTTTATTCTCCAATTGAATAGATGCGATCCTGCAAATTGCAATTCGTTAATAAACACTTTTTCAAATAAATAAATCGAATTCAGTATTCCTTAGTACAAATCATTCTTGTTTTGTATTGAAATCACGACAAACTTGAATTCTTTTCCAGAGGATTATATTTGTTAATCACCGTTTACATTTAAGGTTTAATTGTTGCACTATCAAGAAATATAGACAATCGCGAATTTGACTATTTTTGTACTGCCAGGTCAAAAGCAAGCTTGTTAAAGTTTAGAAATAGATAGACTGACCGTATGCTCCTTGAGTGATTCACAGTCACAGTCTGGTTTAGTCTTTCAGCTATTAATATCAATCAATTGACATCACAAAACTGATCTAAATTGTATTCTTATATCAATCATGGCAAAAGCTTGATTTTTAATCAATTAAATTGATTATGAATAAAGCTTCATCTAACTTAAGGGTGATATTTTTGATAAATTTTTCCAGAATCTACCCGACATCACTTCCAGATTAATAACTGGAGTTCTTTAGAGAAGCATAGGCAACAGAAACCTAGCCTTGATTTTCGCTCTTAAAAAGTAAAGATTTTAAAATATATGAGTTTTAGTTATTAATTTTAAATCTTAAAAGTGAAAAAAATGGGTAAGAAAATTTTAAAAAAATGTTAGGAGTGACATTGGCATTATGAGGCAGGGTGTAGGGTGTAGGGTAACTTTGACGGATTTCATGATTCTTTACATAGAGCTATTTATTTATGTCCGACTACTTAGACATTTTTGTTAGGACACTACCATTAAGTGTAAAGACGGTATGAATAGACAGAAAAAATATGTTCTAATCATAACGCGTAGCTTTATAAGTCTTTATAAGTAGTAAGACACAACTAATGAAACTAATGAAAATGAGTATTAGTAAATTCAGTAATTTCCACTGTTAGTTGAGCTGTAAGAGTGGGAATTATATTTGAGGGGATGCCTTAGAAAAACAGAAAGCGATAGTTGATCACCTAAGTGAAAGAGTATCCCAGCTGATGCCTAACTTGAGAAGTTGAACCGATGAATCGAAGAAACCAAACTAGTCGAAGCTGGTATCGCCATCTAGTGGAAACCTTTCTCAGTTTAATTACAAACATCTTGAGTTTAATTAGCTGGTTAATTACTCTGCTTAACCACAACTGGCGAAGGATATCGACTAACTCACTTCGACATCCGAAGTATTCAGTTGGCTTTCCAAGACAAGTTCCATTTCTGCATCTTCTGCATCGCACCAGGCAAATGGGATTCTGGTATTTCCCAAAACAGTTACGCTATCAGCTCCGACGATCATTACAGTTGCAAAGGTGGGGATTTTTCCTCCTTGGTTTAGTGCTTTCTGGGTTAATGACTGTAATGCAGGGACTCACTATACCTGTATATGCAGGAACCTTGCAAATTAACCAATCGGCTTCAACAACAACTGTTGACTCTGGCATTTTCTTCACTTATACAATTAATTACTCCTGTAGTATCTCCTCCTGCGAGGATGTCCAAATCAGCACCATTTTAGATTCGGACTTAGATAACAATTCTGCCAACGTTTCACTCAGTGGAGGAAACAACAGCAGTTACAACCAAGGCACCAGCAATGCTACCTGGAACTTAGGCAATCTTAGTGCAGGCGAAAGTTCCCAGGTGTCGCTGACTCTACGCTTCCCCCCTGGAATTACTCCTAACGGTGCGCAATCAGAGACAACAACAACATCGATCACCTCGACAAACTCACCTGATATCACTGGACAAACTGCTCCCACAGTAACTGCAATTGCCACCAATAAAATGATAGTTAGTAAATCTATATCTGCCGGGGGGGCATTGGGTCAGGATACAGTCTATCGTATCGATGTTTGCAACCCTGATGCCGATGGAGATATTGGCAGCATTAACTTCAACAACATCAATATTTCTGATACCTTACCTGCAGGAGTAACCTTCGTCAGTGCGAGTGATGGTGGTACCCTTAGTGGTAGTACTGTAACCTGGTCTGCTATTTCATCCTTTGAAGTTGATAACAAATCTTCTTGTCTTAGTCGTTTCCTTACAGTTCGCTATGATCCACCCACATATAATCTAGGGGATACGCCAACCAATAATGCAACTGTTCAAGCCACTCTGCCAGATGGTAGTGTTATTAACGAGACTCCTTCAGAAACCCTTACCTTAGTAACTCCTCAACCTAGTCTCAGCTTTAACAAAGCCCGCCAGTTTCCCATCAGAAAAGTAGGCGATACTCAGCAATTTCGCTTCAGGATTGAAAATACTGGCACCCAAGCACTAGATAACTTTGTTCTCACTGATACCATCCCCTCTGAAATCGAGGTGACAACAATACGCATAGGTGATGTTGAGGGCGGAGTTTCAACCTCTGTAACTGTGCAATACCAAACCAATCTCAATAGCACCTTTACTACTGTCTTAGGTAGTCCCTTTACCATGTCTACCTCTGGCAATGGTACTACAGTCGATGTAGCTAGCTTAGGACTAGCAGCTGGTGAGTACATCACTCAGTTGCGGTATAACTACGGTACCTTACCAATTGGCTTCAAAGATAGAAATTCTCCCTATACAGGCTTTGAGGCTCAAGTCCTAACAACTGACCGCAACAGTAACTCTGTTAATGCCGGAGATATAATTAGCAATACTGCTGATATCAACTATACAGGGGGCTCTACTTCTGATTCAGTTGACTTTGACATTGTTGAAGAAATACCTAGTGGTTTTACCAATAAGGTACTTCTGGAGCCTTTATCGGGAATTGTCTTTCCTGGAGATATTGTCAAGTACCGCTTAGACCTTAGAAATACCAATGATGCTACTGGTACTCTAGTTGAACCTGTAGTAGCTGATTTTCTCGATGAGAACCTGGAGTATGTTGACACTACCAGTATTACAACTGCTATTAGCGGTGTTAGTGTTCCTACACCAACTATTGAGGTGTTAGATAATTACAATAGTACCGGACGCCAGCTCATTCGCTGGAATTGGGATGGAACTGGTTTCCAACAGCCTATTGGTAGTAGAGTCAGAATTGAGTTCCAGGCTCGGGTAAAGGCAGGAAGCCCAATTGGGACATACCAGAACTACACCCATCTTGTTGACTACGACAATACCCTTTTTAACTCCATAGACTGTAATGGTAATGGCACTAATAAAGGAGGTCGTCTCTACGTTACAGATGTTAATGACTTAGATGGTGATAGTAATATTACTGAACAAATCTGTCAGTCAAATCCCGTCGAGATTGAAATTAAGGAGCTTGCTAAACTCGATGCCGTCAAACTTTCTCAAGGAGATCTAGACAGTAACTTTGTTGAGCCCCCAAATCTTGCCCAAGCGACAGCAGATGGCACCATTCAGTACAAAGCCTCAATTACGAACTTGGGTAATGTTGCTCTGACAAACTTAGTAGTTGTTGATATTTTGCCCAGTGCTGGTGACTCCTATGTCGCCATCTCCGGCTCCCGAGGCAGCCAATGGCTCCCCACTCTTGCAGGCACTTTAACTGCACCTGGCGCAGCAACCATCTATTACAGCATTGCCTCTAACCCCTGTCGTCCAGAAGTTGATCACAGTCCTCCTGGGTGTTTAGCACCAGGATGGAGTACAACCCCACCATCTCCGATTTCTGATGTTACTGCCATCAAGTTGGACTTTGGCAGCACGGTGATTCAGCCCAGTGACACCTTTGAATTCATCTGGCCGATGAACATCCCAGCTACTGTCAACCCAGGTGAGGTTGCGATTAATTCCTTTGGATATAAGGTTGTTCGTAATGATAATAGTCAACCACTGTCTACCGCAGAGGTAATTGCCACAGCTGTGGAGATCCAACAGCCTGTTGCTAATAAGCCCAATGTACTACTAGTCAAGCGCATCACGGCGGTCAATGGAAGCACCAACATTAACGGCAATGATCTCTCAACTTATATTAACCAGCAAGACGACCTCAATACAGACGGCAATCCTTATGATGATAATGATATCACCGTTCCGACTCCCATTAACCCTGGTGATCCACAAGTAGATACAGACAAATGGCTCGACCCTACTACATTTCTCATCGGCGGCATTGACGTTGGGTTAGTTGCTCCAGGTGACGAAATCGAGTATACTGTTTACTTCATCTCTACTGGTGATAATATTGCTAACAATGTACTGTTGTGCGATCGCCTTCCTAATGACGTTACCTTTATTCCTAACGCTTTCAATAGCACTCCTGCCCCAGATTTAAGTGGCTTACCAGGTTCTGATCGAGGCATTGTCCTTAGCTTGGGCAGCAGCGATGTCTCTCTCACTAATGCTGAAGATGGCGATTCTGGTCAATTTTTCCCTGCTGGAGTTGATCCCACAACTAAATACCCTCACATCAACTGTGGCGGTTCCAACACTAATGGTGCAGTAGTAGTAGAAGTTGGCAACCTGCCCCATGCAATCTCACCTGGTGTACCCCATGACTCCTATGGGTTTATCCGCTTCCGGAGCAGAGTCAATTAAAGACATGGGGACACAGGGACACAGGGACACGGGGACACAGGGACACTCCAGACGGATGGGATGGGGATTTAACCCCGACCCATTTTATGCACCGCAAGTGACGGTGGGGTATTTGACCCATATTAATTTCGATCAGGGTAATATATCACTATTTCAGGACTTACACAACCACACCACGTATTGTCGGAATGAAAACTGTTACATTGTTTCAAACAAGAGAAGGCTCTAAACATATAAGACCATTAGACATTTAGAGACTTCTCGCGAGAGTTTAGTATAGCGCTGCGTGAGCAGTATGTTTACAAATCACAAATCGAGCCTTGATGAGCAAAGGCTTAGAACATTTGTACTGTAAGCAGACCAGAGCGCACTGCCGTAAATGCTTAGAGTTCCCTTTTTTAAAGCTCAATTAAGCTGTTTGCTGCTTCCGCCTGGTGGCAAAAATACCACCTACAACCATCAAACCAAAAATACTCGCAGGTTCAGGCACTGAGGTTGAGGCTGCGCCAGCCAGCTTGATTTCGTAGTTACCGTTGTGGGAGATACCATCACCAAGCTCAAATTGCCCGGATTCTGTAGCGCTAAGACTCGAAAGTAATGCGGACTCACCATTGTAGTTTACTTTAACCACTTCGCTAAGCTGCACATTTTGCGGCAGAAAAGCAGTGTAAGCACCTAAGCCGTTGGCTTGGAAGAAGGAACTAATCTGATTGTCCAAATTAAAGTGACCTGCTAGCCCAATGGCAATTTCATTACCTACATGGTTAACATAGGAAATATTGGGGTCACTTGCCCGTTGGAATCCACCACTGTTGAGGAAACTGTTAAACAAGGTTCCTTTAATTGATGTAGGACTAAGCAGATTGAGCATCGGTATTTGACTAACTAAACTATCAAAGTTATAGGCTGCTAGTACTGAATTAAACCACCGGTTAGCAAAGTTATCGGCACCGTATACCGTAGTTGTGTTTCCTGCACCAAACCAGTCAGTTGCAGTGAGGCTACTCAGAGTAATAATTTTGCCGCCAATTTCACCAATGAGGCTAGTTGCTTGCGAGAAGTCAAAACCAACTTGTTCACTGCTAGCTGCTAACTCTACGTTACCACCAGGATTAATTTTATTACCTATTAAGATACTATTGAGATCAGCACTTTGATTGACAAACGTATTTGTCCCGTCGGATTCGTAAAGTAGATAGTCGCTACCAAACAGAGTAAATGCAGATGCTGCATTAGAAGTAATGGCACTTATACCTGCAACCATAGATGCAGTGAGTAGAAATTTCTTGATTATTCCTTTCATTGGTGGTGTCTTCTTAATTTTGAACTATTTATAGGCAACCAATTGATCAGCAACAGTTTTGGCACCTATAGTCCACGATGAAAGCTAGACGTTTGCGATCGCATTTGCATTAGAGTTTGTTTTGTATGATGGCAAATATTATATGACTTTTCTTTTTTTAGTAAATGTTGCTTTAACTTTAAATAGATTGTTTTGGAAAAATTGAAGTCTATTCAATTTTTCCATTTTGGGCAAAAAACTGTGCAGCCGATTTCGGCAGAACGAGGCACTACTTTCACAGGAAGTAGTTAGGACTTACGCATCGTACATTAGTACTATACGAGATTTGGTTATTTCAGCCACTGATAGTGCCTGAGACAGCAAAAGCAGCAAGCACATTAGGGTTAGTCGAAGCGTGTGAAATGACAGAATCACCTGATGCACACTATGGCTGATTTGTATAGTGCGTAACTCCTAGTAGTGAAAGCCTATAATATAGGTCAAGCTAGCAATCTGCTTCGTCGGCACCTCAAGAGCATCTGCCTAAGGGAGTACACCATGCTCAAACCTCCACTAATCTTCGCAACTATGCTATTGGCTGCAGTATTCACCCTTACCAGCTGCAACCGTCAGGAAAGCTCCTCTTACCCAACAGAAGAACAGGTTTCTTTAGAAAAAAACTTAGTCTATAAAGGACTAGTGAAACAGGAAGTGTTAGTAGCATCCTTTTTGTCTGGCACCAACATCAAATACCTAGGGCTAACAGAAGATGATAGCGCTGAAGTTAACATTGATGGGCAACGCGCCCTCAAGCGTCGAGGGGACTCCCTAGACTGGCAGGGGAGTCCCCTCGAGGGTGTCACAGTAGCACTTAACCAGCGCCTAATAATTTTAAGCAAGGAAAAGCTACAACTTGGTGGTAATCTGCGTATGGAAGTAGAGGATGTGGTTCCTAAACCAGGCTTGGTGCCGCAAGTCCCCGATGAACCCTCCCTTAATCTAGTAGTCTATAAAGTGCCAGTCCTTTACTGGGTCAAAGTGGGAGAGGAAATTCCCGGCACTACCTTTACCTACGTTGGTAAAACAGAAAAAGGAGCAGAGTTAAGTGGGCTTCCCGAAGGAGATCTTCCCTACCGCCAGACAGGTGACTCAGTTACCTGGAAAGGTCAACTGCGCCCAAAAGTATACTTAGATTTAGCATTACGCACCACCTTATACAACGAAAAGAGACTTAATGTTAGTGGCTTAGCAACCATTATTTTGGCAACTGGCGATCAAAGTTTAAATACTCGGCTGGAAACAACTACTGCGAGCCACTAACTTTAACATTAGTTTCTGCTTCTAGAGTATCAGAAGTGGTAAAGCCTTGAACTACCAAGACTGAGCAAGGGGAATGGTGAACCACGTAGTTACTGACACTGCCCAAAAAAACTTCTGCTAGACCTTGACGACCTCTACGACCTAAAACGATTAAATCTGCTCCCCAGTTTTTAGCTTGAGTACAAATCAAAGAACCCGGATCCCCTAATCCACAATAAATTTCTGTAGAAATATCCTTGGCAGTCGCTAGTTGACTATAGTTGAGCAACCAGTCTTGGGCTTGCTCAATTTCCTGTTGCAGATTTTCCTGCCGAATTTGCTTGGCAGTATGATACATGTCTACATCTGCTAAAGTTCCAATACCAAGGAAAGGAGCCATGGGTTCTTCACTCTTCGAGTCTAGGCAGTGAAGCAACATCAGGTGGCTTTCCTCTATGCGCGCTACTTTTATAGCTTCTGCAAATACACGTGCTGCTTGAGGTGACTTATCAATAGCAACTAAGATTTTTTTGAAAAACATAATTTTTCCCTCCCAAGGAAGGATGCCACTACTATCTTAAGACATTCTCCAGGTGAGCGAAAAAAGGTTTGGGGGTGTGGGAAGTGTTGGTCTAATAGGTAGAAATCCTATGCACAATTTCGTTTACTTGTATTCCCCCTTGAAGTTGGAAGCCTTTACCGAGGGCATCGCAGGCAGAAGTTTTCACAGCATCTTTTCCAGGCTGCCCAAATCTCGTTCTACCTCAGCCCCAAGAGAGCGGTTATGGGGGTCTATCTTCAAGGCTTTGTTGAGATAAATTTTGGCTTTTCCAAATTGTCGTTTGCTAACCAAATGACGCCCCCAACGCTGATAGGCAATTGCTTGCCACTGACGCACCTCCAAATCTTGGGGCAGGCGCTCTCGCAAGCCCTCTACCAAAACAATTGCTCTGGCAAACCTACATTCTTTAAGTAGTTGTTGTAAATGCTGATAAGAACTCCACTTCAACTGTTGTTCAAGTGCAGATAGTGGTGAGTGGAAGGAAGCTGGCGGTTGCCTGTGACTTGCCTTTGTTGCCGATGGTGAATGTGGGGATGCTTCGGAATTATGAGGCTCATCTACCGCAATAACTGCCTCAGTAGAACTAGAGGATTGACTGATACCAGGTTGTTTAATAACTTTTAGAAGAAGCTTGTAAGCCTCTGTTAACTGAATGAATTTTTCTTGGGCAAATTTGTCTCCAGAATTGACATCAGGATGATAATGCCTTGCTAGACGCCGATAAGAGGCCTTGATTTGAGCAGCAGAAGCTCCAGAACTCAAATTTAACAAACGATAACAATTCAACAGATTCATGCTCAGAATTCGTTCATGGTCCATGGTTCATTGCTTCTTGAGAACTTCTCAATCATCAGCAATACTTTGGTGATGAGCCATCAACAATGAACACAGCAACCATGAACAGTCTTTCCCCGAATCTAGATGTCTAACTCATAGTACTTTAGGCAGTTTTCTCTTCGATAACACGGTCAATCAGTCCATATTCTAGGGCTTCTTGAGCCGACATAAAAAAGTCGCGATCCATGTCTTTTTCGATTTTCTCAAGAGTTTGACCAGTGTTTTTGGCATAGATTTCGTTAAGTTGCTGGCGGACTCGCAGAATTTCTCTAGCTTCAATCTCAATATCTGAAGCTTGTCCACGGGTACCACCAGAGGGTTGGTGGATCATAATTCGTGAGTGGGGCAGAGCAACCCGTTTTCCCTTTTTACCAGCAGCAAGCAGGAAGGAACCCATAGAGGCAGCCAGACCAACACAAATAGTCACAACATCCGATTTGATATGCTGCATGGTATCATAAATTGCCATACCTGCTGTTACAGAACCGCCAGGGGAGTTGATGTAGAGAAAAATGTCTTTGCTACTATCTTCTGAGTCTAGATAAAGCATGACAGCAATGATCTGGTTGGCAATTTCATCATCAACGTCCTTACCGAGGAAAATGATGCGCTCCCGGTAGAGACGGTTGTAGATGTCAACCCACTCAGTGTACTGAGATCCTGGCATTTGGTAGGGAACCTTAGGCACACCAATTGGCATAATTTGCTCCAATACTTAAGAGATAGATTTAAGGGGTTAAACTGCACAAAAGCAGACAGCGAGGCTGAAATTTATTAGAAAAACTGATTTAGGAGACACTTGCAGGAACTGGAACAGGTAGTTCTTCATGCTCAAGCACTCGATCAATCAAACCATACTCTTTAGCCTCATGGGGAGTCATATAAAACAGTCGATCCATATCCTTAGTGATTCTCTCTGGTGTTTGACCTGTATTGCGAGATAGGATATCAATCATTGTTTGCCGATTTGCTAGTACTTCCTGGGCACGAATTTGGATATCGGTCGCTTGACCACGAGCATAACTCTTCGGCTGGTGTAGGACAATTGAGGCATTAGGTAAACTTGCCCGAGAACCTTTGGTACCAGCAGAAAGTAGCATCGCTGACATGCCCATAGCTGTGCCCAGACAAATGGTTTGGATCGGTGGCTTGATGTAGTTCATCGTGTCACAGATGGCAAAAGCTTCAGTTTCAAAGCCTACAGGTTCCCCACCATAACTGGAGGTACCAGTGGAATTGATGTAAATCCTAATTGGCTTGTCGGGGTCTGCATACTGTAAATACAGCAACTCAGCAATCACTAATTCTGTTACCGCACTTACCAAGGGCATACCCAGATAAACAATCCGCTCATTGAGTAGCAGTGAGGGTAGGTCTGGCGGCGGTGTTCGGTAGGTGGTGTTACCGTAGTAGGTGGATTGAACAGCCTGAATCGGTAATTTCATGGTGTTTAGGGCGGCAATAATGGCGCTATCTTTAAACTATAGTAGCGTGCCAGTGAGTTTGCCTGTGCCATCTACCTAGAGATGCTTCTACCTTTTTTGGTTGCAATCGTTGATTTTCCTATCAGGGAGTTTGTAGCCATAATGTCCCATTGCTTGGAAGGGGAGGGGGAAAAGGGTTAATCAGCAGAAAGGGAAAAATTGCTACTTGGTTTTAATGCAAGTTCCTAAACTGCCAAGGGCAGGACTGAAAGCCCGAACCTAATTAGAAGAAAGTACAAGGTCGAATTTTTTTACAAAAGTTGCCAACTTTGTACAAGTCTTTAGCAACGGAGTATACTCTAGAGTACCGATACTAGGTATTTTCTAAAAAAAGGGTCCAACAACCGAGCCAAAGAGTACAAACCTGTAGGGCTAAGCATTTGTGCAGATAGCTTCTCAAAGAGGCTAAGTCTCCACGTAAAAATATGCTAAGCTCCTATGCTCTCAAATTACGATCAAGGTCATCCTTGGCACAAGCTAATAGCACTTGCTTCCATACCCATAAGCATCACTCCTTGTGGAAGGAGGCTAGATGGCGATGAAAATAGAGCGACCGTACTCAGCAAACAGTCTTCTAAGATTGTTAGAGGCAAACCATAGCATCGGGCGCATGACCATTAAAACCTGCCGAGAGAATAATGAGTGCTCTTTTGAGGTAACTTGATCTCAGGGTAACTATTCTCTTTTGAAGCAGGAAATCTCAGAAGTAATTATTAGTAATTTTGGCAATTCTCTGCTAAAGGCAACTTGCTGGCAGCAGAGGATAACGCCAGTAACTCTTGCTTGCTCAGAAATCTGATCAGATGAAAGTCAGTTTATACCCAACCCTCAACGATGCCCATATTGATGCTAATCAAGTTAGTAGTCAGCGCCAGCTGTCGATTGCGGTTTCAGCGTGTGCTCATGCTCAAGATCAGCATATACCCTTAAACTTATGCCTGGTTCTTGACCACAGTGGCTCTATGGAAGGACGCCCTCTAGAAACTGTCAAGAAGGCAGCAGTTCAACTGATTGAACAACTTAATAAAGGGGACCGAATCTCGGTAGTGACCTTCGATCATAGAGCCAAAGTCTTGGTTCGTAATCAGCTGATTGGCGACTTAAACAAAATCAAAGGACAGATCCAAAGTCTCACCGCTGATGGTGGTACAGCTCTCGATCAAGGTCTCAAACTGGGAATTGAAGAATTAGCCAAAGGCAAACAAGAAACTGTGTCTCAGGTATTTTTGCTCACAGATGGCGAAAATGAACACGGTGACAATCAACGCTGTCTGAAATTAGCCCAATTAGCAACTGAGTATAAGTTAACCCTCAACACGTTAGGATTTGGTGCTCACTGGAACCCAGATATCCTCGAAAAAATTGCTGATACTGGCGGTGGTGCTCTCTCTTATATTGAGCAACCTGAACAAGCTGTCGAGGAATTTGGGCGCTTGTTTAAGCGTGCTCAATCTGTAGGCTTGACTAATGCTTACTTGCGAATTTCTCTGATGCCGAAAGTAAGACTGGCAGAACTCAAGCCAATTGCTCAAGTAGCTCCCGATACAATTGAATTGCCCATGCAACCGCAGGCAGATCATTTTGCAGTGCGCCTGGGAGACTTGATGACTAATGTTGAGCGCATTATCCTCGCTAACCTCTACATTAGTCAGATGCCCGAGGGACATCAAGCGATCGCTAAATTGCAAGTCGTTTATGATGATCCTGGGACAGCTCAAGAAGGTTTGCTTTCTGAACCGATGCGGGTGGAGGTAGATGTTCAGAAAAGTTACCAACCTTCTCCCAATAATGAGGTGCAGAAGTTTGTTCTAGCTTTGGCTAAATACAGACAGACTCAAATTGCTGAAGTTCGATTGCAACAAGGTGATCGCTCTGGTGCTGCCACTATGCTGCAAACTGCCGCTAAAACAGCAATCCAAATGGGAGATCAGGGTGCTGCCACAGTACTACAAACTAGTGCTACTCGCTTGCAATCTGGAGAAGAACTTTCAGAAGCTGACCGTAAAAAAACACGCATTGTTTCCAAGACTATTTTGCAGGATTAAAGAAAAATTCGCCTTAGATCCTGGAGTGGGTAGTGACCAGGCTTTCGGCAATCCCCACTCCAGTCTGCAAAGCTGTTTTACCATTGATTATTGAGAGCCATAACTTCAAGCAATTACAGAGGCTTGAGGTCTGGCAAAAATCATCCGTCCCGCTGATGTTTGCAAAGCTGAGGTGACAACTACCCGCACTTCTGCGCCCATGTAGTCCCGTCCATCTTCAACAACTACCATGGTTCCGTCATCGAGATAGCCAACTCCCTGAGTTGGCTCTTTACCTTCTTTGAGAATTTTTAGTTCCAAGCTGTCACCAGCTAGATAAATTGGACGAACTGCCTGGGCTATAGCATTGATATTCAGAACTTGAACCTTTTGCAAATTCGCGACCTTACTGAGATTGTAGTCGTTGGTAATTAGAGTACCATTGATTTCGGATGTAAAACGCAGCAATTTGGCATCTACACCATTGATATCTTCGTAATCAGCAGGGTGAATAACTAGACGCTGTGGGTATGATTGTTGCATCCGATTAAGGATATCAAGTCCGCGACGTCCCCGGATGCGTTTTTGGTCATTGGCAGCGTCGGCTAACTGCTGCAACTCTTGTAAGACAAACTGCGATACCAAAATTTGACCCTCGATAAAGCCAGTATGGAGTAGTTCTTCAATGCGACCATCAATAATGCAGCTGGTGTCTAAAACTTTACTAGAAGATGGTTCAAGTGTGCCTTCTGATACTAAAATTGATTTGAGGCTGTTGGGGTTAATCAGGCGCAAGAAGGTGCGGCCGTGAGTATCGGCCAAACTTACGCCTAAAAAGGAAAACATGACGCTGCCTAAAATTGCTGCCAGGGGCTTAATAAAGGCAAATTCAGTGGGGATCGGCAGTAAGAAAATCGGTGCCAGCATCAAATTGGCTAAGAGCAATCCCATCACTAAACCAACAGCCCTAGTTAAAATCAGCTCAATCGGTGTTTGGCGCACCCTTGCTTCCATACGGCGATAGGTAACCTGCACCGATAAACCTACAGCAAAGCCGATAATAGCAGCAAAGCTAGCCAGGATCCAGCGCACAGCTTCTAGGTTAGTGATCTGTTGCTGTACATTGATAGGTAGCAAATCAATACTGGTAAAGCCTATCCCTGCAGCTGCCAGGATGAAGATCGTAATAATGACGAAATCAAGCATTGTTTAAGAGCTAAGTAGTTTTTGTGGCAATTCCCTAAGGAATTTACATAGATAAAAAATTGATTGCCAGAGATTCAGACTTATTATATCTTTCGCGTCTTGATTGTTTTTTTATGCCCTCTGCTTAGAGCTAGTTACCCTCGAAGATATAATTTGCTGTTTCTTAAGCAGGAGAAGGGAAGAGAGTTAATTGTATCAACCCTAGTTAAGATTAGATGAATTATTCTATTTACTGTGCTTATAACTAGGGCTCAATTTTGGCAATTAGATTATGGCAGTCTCTTTGTAAACAGAAAGCGTTAAATGACCAGTGTGCAATCCAAACCAATTATTAATCATTTCGCCCCCACTTCCGCCTATATCCACATCCCCTTCTGCCGACGCCGATGCTACTATTGCGATTTCCCAGTTTCAGTGATTGGTGATCACTTAACAGGGAACACCTCAGGCAGTATTAAGGAATATGTTGAGGTTTTGTGTTCAGAAATTGAAACAACTGCAGCATTAGGTAACTCCTTAAAGACTGTTTTCTTTGGTGGTGGCACCCCTTCACTGCTAGCTGTAGAACAGCTTAGCAACATCCTAAAAAAGCTTAAGGAGCGCTTTGGTATTGCTGCTGGTGCTGAGATTTCTCTGGAAATAGACCCGGGAACTTTCAACTTGGAACAGTTACAAGGGTACCAGGATGCTGGGGTAAATCGAGTCAGTTTGGGGGTTCAGGCATTTCAGGATCAACTCCTAAGGGCAAGCGGGCGATCGCATAACTCTAATGAGATCTTCACAGCAGTTGAAACAATCCGCCAAGTAGCAATTCCCGAATTTAGTTTGGATCTGATTTCTGGATTGCCCCATCAAACTTTAGAAATGTGGCAAGCCTCTCTAGAAGCTGCAATCAAGCTTGCCCCTACTCATATTTCCTGCTACGACTTGATTGTAGAGCCAGTCACAGCCTTTGGGCGCTATTACACTCCTGGAGCCAAGCCCTTACCTACAGATGAAACTACTGCTCAGATGTATCGCCTTGCTCAACAAATCCTCACTAGTGCAGGTTACGAGCATTATGAAATTTCTAACTATGCTTTACCCGGTCATCAATGCCACCACAATCGGGTTTATTGGGAAAATCTTCCCTATTATGGTTTTGGTATGGGAGCAGCAAGCTACCTACAGGGTACAAGATTTACACGACCGCGCACTAGGCGTGAGTACTATTATTGGGTGCAACAGCTAATTAAAGCAGATGGCATCCTGGATTCTACACAGGCAAGTGAAACCGATGTCTTGTTAGAAACTTTGATGCTGGGGCTGCGTCTAGCCAGTGGTTTAAGTCTGTCGTCGCTTGTCAAGCAATTTGGAAATGTTACTATAGAGAAAATTTGGGCAATTTTGCAACTTCACTATCATCAAGGCTTGGTGGAAGTTGTGGGAGCTACAGGGGAAGCAATTGATCTGCCAGACATTGAAAAACTACCGCTCAAGGGGCGCTTAAGGCTTAGTGATCCAGAAGGGTTTTTGTTTTCCAATACAATTTTAGCTGATTTGTTTAGTCAGCTGGCATAGGCTGTTGTGTCTTTTTAATGCATAACAACAAGGCAGAAGAAAGGAATAACAAGAGTTTTAGTCATTAACTAATATCAAATAAATATATTTTTTAAAAAAATGCGTAACAGCTTAGTATAAATTTTTGTAAAAGATCTGACTAAATGACCAAGAATTATAAGTTTTGGCTTGAGTAATCCTAGATAAAGGAGCAATTTGAGTGGTGCATTAGAGCCCTAGAGCATAGAACTCATCTACACCTCTGCCGAGTTTAGGGATGAAAAAAGAGCGGATTTATCCCTTATGCCATGCTATCTTTTGGCTGTGGAATTGCACATTTTTGTTAGTTGTCTATGGATTGATTCTACCAACCATTGGAGTCTTCTTAATCGGAGCTGTCCTCAATGGTGAGATTGAAACTCAATTCCTAGTTATAAGTAGGTGGGTCTAATTAAGCGTAAAATAGAAAAATAGTTAAAAAGGTGCGATCGCCTAATGCCAGCCCGTTTACAAATCCATCTAACCTCCTCAGAATCCCAAGAGCTTGTAAAGTTGAGTCAT
>JAAHHJ010000048.1:0-5520 GCA_010692425.1 Symploca sp. SIO3C6
TGCCGTATTTGTGACTGCTATTGTACCATTAAATCAGCTGCTATTTACGGAGTGTTTCGCGGACTTAAAAGTCCTCCCGCTACATCCCACGCTTGAAAGACGTGGGCTTTGCTCGTTTTTATGTAAATAACCACCAGTCACTTGGTGGACTAACATATGTTCACCGGAACGATCTTCTGGGCGTGGCACGGGAATTTCCTCATCTAGTGGTACTGTAATGGTGACGGGCTTGCCGCCAATGACTTCTCCATCGGCAACGACATCGAGAGAGCCAGTGAAGACCTGATCTTCGTAGGTGGCTTCTACTGTGCCCAGCCAGGAAACATCAAAGCTAATTTCATGGTCTTGGTTTCTGCTTAGCGGGCCATAACCCTCAGCAGGTGCGATCGCAGACACAAACTGTGCCGTTTCGCCGCTGGCTACTAAACTGACATTCCCGATTGTTGTAATCTGTGCTGCTAATTCATTGATGATTGTCTCCGTAATCGTCTCGGCATTAACACCTTGGACAATTTTGCCCCCCGTAGCCTTGGCGATCCTTGTCCCTTGCCCCACGGTGCCTACAGAAGCGCCGCAAGATGAGCTATAGTAATCGCTACGGTTCTTGGCTGGATCGTCATCGAGTCCCTGAGGAGCGCCGTCGCTTTCCAAACTCAGAGCCAACACCTTGATTTTCTCTGCCACTAGCTTGGCGGTGACTGATGCCTCGGTGATGTCGTAGGATAGATTGGAGATTTGCTGGCAGATGGCATCGTGGCCGGCTGCGTCACCAAACCAGATGATGATCCGCCTCGAATCTGCACGCCAACCTATTTCGCCACCTGGGGCTTCTGCCAGCTTATCGAGAGCATAGAACTGAGCCTCTGGAACGTCTCGGCCGCCAGTAACTGTCCAAGCGTTTACTGCTGCTTGGATTTGGGCTGTATTGGCACTGAGGCTATGGTTGTGCGCGAAGACGTAGCGATGTCTGCTAGGGTCTGGATCCGGAGCTGGAAAGTCTTTGTATTCGCCAACCCCAAACTGGACATCAGCCCCTAACTCCCCAATTTGGGTGAGCACATCCGAGATCCCCTCTTTGACAGCGTTGATGGCATTCCTCATGCTACTGGTGGTGTCTGCCAGAAAATAGGCATCCACTTTGGGAACTATCCCAGATTTGGGGATAGTTACTTTCACCACTTCGGCTAACGTCTGATCCATCGACAGGATTAGATCGTTGGTTGCAGGTGAAACTTGAATCGGAGTACTCATGAGAAATCTCCAATAATCATGCGAGAAAGCTTATGTTACCGTCTATAAATTGAGGTTTTTGGAGATGTCTATTAACTTGGGCGACTCCTTTGCTCAAAAAGTTTTGCCTTTAGAAGGCACAATTGCCAAAAGCGTGATTTCAATTAGCCTCCTTTTTTAGGATTTATCACTTGCTAACAATAGAGATTAAATCTCATTTGAGCAACTTTGGCAATTAATATGTATTTTTTGTTACATAAATCGACGGTTGTTACCTATGATGTGCAAATCTGCGTTTACTCAGTTAGCTGAACCACGAGAAGCCCCGCGCTGTCAATGAAAGGTCAGCTTCGGGAGTATTTCACCTTGCTCTGAGTTTTATCGATCAACAACTCTGAGCTGAAAACCCAATTTGTAAAGATTTATGAAAAATAATTGACCCTTCAGAAGAAATAACAGACAATTACCCTCAATCGAACTTCATTATCGAACTTCAATTAAAACAAAATTATTTTAGCGCCGCTCAAAAGCCGAAAAAACTCTTGAGCAGCTAACCCCCAAACTGACAGAACCAGTATAGCGGCTAGAAAAATGTTATCACTCTAGCCACCCTGACTGCTTAGGATCAACAGCGCGGGGTGGCTAAAATTTTTGGTTGCTCAACCAAATTAAAATCGGGAGTGCTCTATCATGTCCAAGAATTTGACTACAGGCGGATTCATTAACCCTCAGCAGTTACCCTTAGAGCAAGTGTGCTTAGAAGTTGCTGCCCTGCTGAAAGTTACCCTCAAACAAATTGAAAGACTTGAGTTATGGCCTCACCAAATCTGGGTAAAATTTGTCGAAGGACGTGGTAAATTTATTAGTTACCGTCGCTTGCCCCTCTGGGTTGAACAGGGCATCGCTGCAATTAACAATTGTCGTGATCACAGTAGTCTTAAACTATTGGCAGAGGCTTTATCAGTAGAGAGAGACTGGTATCAAGATAGTAATGACTCTGAATTACTCCAGCAATGGGACTTAACAATTTCTCTCTGGCGTCAAGCCTGGGGTGAAAAATCTCAGGAAATTACTCAAGAGGAGGAACAACTAAAACCCCTTCGCGCCCATCAACAGGCAGCTTCTAATTGGTTACAAGCTTGGCAGCAAGTATTGCATTTCTGCTCAGATTGCGACTCTCTGAACCGTTTAGCTACCGAAATTGAACAGCAAAGTCATGAATTTGCTGACTTACCAGAAATAATGGCGGCTCTAAGACAAATATTGCAACAACGCTGGCTGGAACTGTCTCACACTAAGGTAGCAGATGCTGTGTAGAGATGCTTGAGCAAAGTGGCAAGTACCACAATCTTACATCTCTACATGATAATTTTGCAATCAGTATATTATATTTACGAAAATCCTTGGTACAAGAAATATGTAGCCATTGGTATGACAGTAGCCAATACCAAAAGAATCACTACCCACTTAGTAGCACTTCCGGTATCAGTGTCTTCAGCACTGGTGAAAGTACCTGCCACTTGAATATTATCTTCCACCACAGGGGGCCCAGGATCAGTTTCGCCACTAAGCACAGCCACTAAGCGATCGCTCGCATCCAAGAAAGCCTGATTATACTTATTATTGTCGCGCAAGGGCACCTGCACTGTTTCCGATGAGACACTCTCGGCGATTTCATCAGGCATAATTGACTTGACAGTCTCACCAGTAGCAATAGCAGAATTGTTAGTGAGGGTATCAATGACTAGTAAAGTCTGATTAGCTTGGGCTTGGGCAGTGGGAAACCATTTTTCAAACAAAGCCGTCGTGAAAGTGCTGATAGTCTCGCCGTAGTCTAAGCGGCGGATAGTGACCATTCTCACCTCATTGCCAGTTTCTGCCGCTAAAGCCTCCAGAGTTTTACTCAGTTTGCCTTCATTGATGCGGCTGATAACCTCTGATTGATCAATTACCCAAGTAGGCTCGCCAGCACTGAGGTTGGGCATTTGATAGACGTTAGTAGCATTGGCTGGTGCTGCCACTAACCCACTAACTAGAAACACTAATAGCAGTGGTAGAAGTAGGCTATGCAGGTGTCTTCTACCTTGGTGTAGTTGATTGATAAGCCGTCTCATTAATAAATAATTGATCTCAAGCTTGATTTTTGCCAAGAGATATTATATATTGCCGCCGAGACAGCTAACTCAAAGGATTTTCGATTCGGGAGGGTTCATGGTTCATTGCTCATAGTTCATGGCTCATGGTTCATTGCTCATAGTTCATGGCTCATGGTTCATTGCTCATAGTTCATTGCTCATGGCTCATAGTTCATGGTTCATGGTACGCGCTCCGCGCATGCTGCGCAAACATTGGGTTTGTATTCGACAGTTGTGGTATACATTCCCAATGAACAATCAACAATGAACTATGAACATTATTCCCAATGAACAATCAACAATGAACTATGAACATTATTCCCAATGAACAATCAAAGACTTCAGACGATATTGATGTCCAAAATTATATCGTTATAGTCTTGATCTCCACCAGAGAAAAGATCTTCAAAACCAAAGAGATTATCCCCTAACAGCCGAACGTGATCAACTCCATCAGGGTTAGCACCCAAGTAAGCAAAGTAAGCTAAAGGAGCTTCTTCGCCTTCACCTTGATTATTGGGATTATTACTCAGAAATTGCTCAGTTGTGCCGTCAGCAATGATGAAAGGTGCATAAATAGCACCGCCCAGCTGCACTGAGCCTGTTTCGTCGCGACTAGCTTCAAGCAAATTCTGTCCAATGCGAATAGCTGCTTCGGCATAACCAGCTTCGCCGGGATTAATTAGTTGGTTAGTCAAGGGATCAATGACTGTTCCTTGCTCATTTTGAACTGTATACAGACCAACGCTATTATTAAATGCAGCACTGCTTGTAACTGTGAAGTTAGCTAGCAGTGAATCCTGATCTCTAAAATCGAGAATCTCTCCCTGAGTACTTCCTTGGAAAGTTGTACCTTTTGGGGCAGTTTCTGTTGTACTCTCAACTGTTAAACTAATGTCACCGAAGTTCAATGTTTCCACATTAGTTGAGGAGTTAACTTCTAGGGACACATCAGTTAAAGTTGTCTGCCCCAGTTGGATAGTATCTGTAGTACTACCTTCCAACTGATAAAACCTAACGAAAGTACCTTCAGCAAGATTTAGTTGGCGGGTTTGGGTGGCACTGCTAGGATTGGTGTTAGGGTCAAGGACTGAGAAAAGTACTTGCCCCTCATTAAGGGCTGCTTGCAGGTAGTTTGGATCATCGGGGGCAATATCACCAATGTTGCCTTGGATATCATCGACGGTAAAGTAACCAACTTCTTTGACGTTATTATTTTCACTGAGAGTCAAGGTAAACAGAATTTGGGTTTGCGTAGAAGACTCTTGGACAGTGAAAATATTGTCTGAGTTTTGAATTAGAGGTGGTTGTCCACTAGGTTGAGTTGGCTCTGTTGGTTCGGTTGGTTGAGTTGGTTCAACTTCCGTGATTTCGACTGTTACCGTTGCCGTATCAGTTTCAATACCATCGCTAATTGTGTAGCTAAAGCTGTCAGTGTCATTGAAGTCAGCACTAGGGTTATAGGTAATAAAGTCATCGCTGGGATCTGCTGGAGTACCGTTATCGTTGACAATAGCAGTACCATTGATTGGTTCTATCTCAATAGTCAGCGTTAACTGTTCACCTTCTAGATTGATATCGTTGGAAAGTACAAAGATATCTATTGCTGTGTTTTCCTCAGTAGAGGCAGTATCATCATTGGCAACAGGAGCATCATTGACAGGATTGACGGTAATCGTAGATTCAGCAATATCCTCACTAAAAGCACTACTGCCACCGTTAGTGGTTGTGTCAGCAGTATCACCAGCAACGCCCTCACTTTGATCCCAAGCGCGGAAACTAACGCTAGCTTCACCGCTATAGTTTTCATTGGGAACAAAACGAATTCGGGTATCAGTATCAGCAGCAAGTAAGCGAGCTACGGTAACACTTAGAGTACCAAAAGCTGTCCAATTACTACCGCTATCAGTAGAGTATTCCCAACTGCCGTTAGTATTATCTACCTCAGTTACGGCAATGCCTTCGACGGCATCAGTATCGATATCGGTAATAGCAGTAGCGAGGATCTCCGAAACTAGGTTGCCTGTGTTGCTGATCGGATCTTCGTCGATATCGGTGAAGTCCTCAACATCGTCATCTATCAAAACAGGAGCATCATTAGCGGGATTGACGGTAATCGTAGATTCAGCAGTTTCCTCACTAAAAGCACTACTGC
>JAAHHJ010000048.1:5620-38585 GCA_010692425.1 Symploca sp. SIO3C6
TTGCTGATCGGATCTTCGTCGATATCGGTGAAGTCCTCAACATCGTCATCTATCAAAACAGGAGCATCATTAGCGGGATTGACGGTAATCGTAGATTCAGCAGTTTCCTCACTAAAAGCACTACTGCCACCGTTAGTGGTAGTGTCAGCCGTATCACCAGCAACGCCCTCACTTTGATCCCAAGCGCGGAAACTAACGCTAGCTTCACCGCTATAGTTTTCATTGGGAACAAAACGAATCCGAGTATCAGCATCAGCAGCAAGTAAGCGGGCTACGGTAACACTTAGAGTACCAAAAGCTGTCCAATTACTACCGCTATCAGTAGAGTATTCCCAACTGCCGTTAGTATTATCTACCTCAGTTACGGCAATGCCTCCGACAGCATCGGTATCAATATCGGTAATAGCAGTAGAGAGGATTTCCGAAACTAGGTTGCCTTCATTGCTGATCGGATCTTCGTCGATATCGGTGAAGTCCTCAACATCGTCATCTATCAAAACAGGAGCATCATTAGCGGGATTGACGGTAATCGTAGATTCAGCAGTTTCCTCACTAAAAGCACTACTGCCACCGTTAGTGGTAGTGTCAGCCGTATCACCAGCAACGCCCTCACTTTGATCCCAAGCGCGGAAACTAACGCTAGCTTCACCGCTATAGTTTTCATTGGGAACAAAACGAATCCGAGTATCAGCATCAGCAGCAAGTAAGCGGGCTACGGTAACACTTAGAGTACCAAAAGCTGTCCAATTACTACCGCTATCAGTAGAGTATTCCCAACTGCCGTTAGTATTATCTACCTCAGTTACGGCAATGCCTTCGACGGCATCGGTATCGATATCGGTAACAGCAGTAGATAGGATCTCCGAAACTAAGTTGCCTTGATTGCTGATAGGGTCTTCCTCAATATCGGTGAAGTCCTCAATCTCTTCATTCACCAAAACAGGAGCATCATTGGCGGTATTGACGGTAATCGTAGATTCAGCAATATCCTCACTAAAAGCACTACTGCCACCGTTAGTACTGGTATCAGCCGTATCACCAACAACGCCCTCACTTTGATCCCAAGCACGGAAACTAATGCTAGCTTCACCGCTATAGTTTTCGTCGGGAACAAAACGAATTCGGGTATTAATATCAGCAGCAAGTAAACGAGCTTCAGTAGCACTTAGAGTACCAAAAGCTGTCCAATTACTACCGCTATCAGTAGAGTATTCCCAACTGCCGTTAGTATTATCTACCTCAGTTACGGCAATGCCTTCGACAGCATCAGTATCGATATCGGTAATAGCAGTAGCGAGGATCTCCGAAACTAGGTTGCCTTCATTGCTGATCGGATCTTCGTCGATATCGTTGAAATCCTCAACATCATTGGCTGCTAGAACAGGAGCATCATTAGAAGGGTTGACAGTTATAGTAGCAGCAGCAGTTTCCTCACTAAAAGCACTACTGCCACCATTAGTTGTGGTATCAGCTGTTTGACCTACAAGACCCTTAGTTCTATCCCAAGCGCGGAAACTAATGCTAACTTCGTCGTTATAGTTTTCGTCGGGAACAAAACGAATCCGAGTATCAGCATCAGCAGCAAGCAATCGAGCTTCGGTAGCACTTGGGCTGTCAAACCCTGTCCAATTACTACCGCCATCAGTAGAGTATTCCCAACTACCGTTAGTATTATCTACCTCAGTTACGGCGATGCCTTCAACAGCATCAGTATCGATATCGGTAATAGCAGTAGCGAGAATTTCCGAAACTAGGTTGCCTTGGTTGCTGATCGGATCTTCTTCGATATCGGTGAAGTCCTCAACTGAGGAGGCATTAAGAATAGGGGAATCATTGACAGGAATGAATTCGATATAATCAATCCGCACCAACTCCCCACCACTGCCAAATCCTGAAGTCCCAGTAATGGTTATCTGATCACCATTGCTGATTTCAACACCAGTGCTAACAGTACGTCTGACAAAATTCTGGGTTCTGATTACGCCAGATCCTAGATCTTGATCTAGGTCAAATTCTGGTAAGTCAGTGTCCCCAACACTAACTTGCAGTGTACCTACTCCGTCGTTCTCATCAAAGTAACCAATTACTACATCATAGTTACCATCAGGTAGAGTAAACTCTGTTGTCGCAGTCCCAGTGATGGGGGTGGGGTTTTGGAGGTCAACGGGAAGCTCAATTACCGAAATATCGGTGATAATTTGTGAATTCTCGGTAAGAGGAAGAGTTGCCAGCCCTTCTGCAAATTCCACCAGATTATCAAAGTCTTCGGCTTCAATGCTTACTGGTGTTTCCCTGCTAGCGCTAGTCTCTGGGTCAAAAGTATCTGGATCAAGAAATGGTAAGAGAGCATTATGCCAGATAGTCGCAATTTTACTGTAAGCTTCTAAGCTCAGATGGATACCGTCTGACGAGACGTCATTTAAGTCTAGTTGACTATTGATATCAATGAACTGGACTTGATCAGAATTAAGATTAGTTACTAGATTAGCTATTGCTTCATTAAGCTCTATAACCTTGGCAGACTCACCATCTCCAACATTATTACTAGTCTCATCCACGGGGGGAATTGAACCCACCAAAACTTGAGCACCAGAATCAGTAATCTTATTGATCAAAGACTCTAAGTTATTAATGGCTTCGGCAACTGAAATGCTATTAGTAAGCACATCGTTGGTGCCAGCCATCAACAGAACAAGATCTGGATCCTCTGAGACTAACCAATCATCAATGTTACCTGCCGCGACATCGTCATCGCGTCCATTAAGCAACTCATCAATTGTCCAGCCACGATGTCCTTGGTGATCTTGATCTATTAAGCTATCAGGTCCACTTCTGCGATTGTCTGTATCGTCTCTTGTACCAACAAAGTCAAAATCTTCAGGATTGGTAAAACCATTACTTAGTAAAGAGTCTTCTAAGACAGTGCGGTAGCCTCCACTTTCTTCATGATTAGTATTGTCGTTGACCACTCCCCAGGTAAGAGAGTCACCTAGGGTCATAATTTTGAGCATGTTCTTTCCTTAGGGTAGAGTTTTACCAGCGCACCCTGAGATCGTTGATTTACCACCCTTGGAGTGGTGAAACCATGCGTAAGCTCCAGATCCCTCCTGATTCAATTACTCGAATAAAAGGAGCCTGATGCTGGTACAGCTTACTTTTTCCAAATCTCTTAATAATTTCCCACAGTCGTAGTAAATACTTGCCCCAAAGATAGTGCAACCCTTGTTGAAGCGTCAATGTGTAGGTATAATTGGCATTAACCTTGAGATATCCACAACGGATATGAACCCAAAAGTCAAGTGTTTTACAAGAAAATTTGAGGTTTTAGGTTGAAGAATACCTAAGACCTAATTCAATTCTTCTTTGCAACTGTTGATTGACCTAAACAGGACTAATTATTAATGCTCTTCGGGAAAGCATGCATTACTTCAAGCCAGAGGCACATTGAAGCCATTTACTAAGCTGTTCCACATCTGAGTTGCACATTTAGGCGGGCAGGAATGCCCACTCTACAACATGTACAGTAATGTAAGATATGCAGTTAGATCTGGTTTTGCTTAGTAAAGCACAGGGTAAATAAAGCTAATATTCTCAATTAGCGACAAGGCGATTAGATTCAGCTTGTTGACACATTTACCGCGCTCTATGCATGCTTTGACTAGCTATACATAAGTACTAGTCCTGAATGTACTCTTGCCCCGTAATCAGTGCAATTTCCGCTCGCACAAATTCTCGTCCCAGATAAAGAGCGTGATCCAAGCGACTTAACGGACAGGGTTTAGTTTCTTCGGTAATCTTCATGCCCAATTCTTTAGCTGTTCTTCCTGTGTAGATAGCAGTGGCAGCTCGTTCTACTTTACCCTGACAAGGAATTGGTTTGCCCGTTTCCGGATCTACCGCTAACCCCTTTTCGTTAATCTGGTTGGTGAAGTGCTTGGCACAGATTAACCCTGAATCTCGATCAAGGTAGATGATGAAATAACCCTCTGGATCCAGAGCAATGAAGCGCTGGGAAAGCTTGTCATCTATGGCACGTAGTTCTTGGGCAGTTGAATTCATTATACGAGTTATTGAGATTTTCCTAACCTGTTTGGGCAAGGAATATTTTAGGTCTAAATCATACGGACTTGATTTTTTGCCTGAACCCTACTGACAAGCAAAGACTAAGTGAAGTGATTGATACCCCCCTTCCTTTCGGTAGGGGCTTTGCTTAAACGTTGGTAAAATGCGCTCTTGGAGATTAAACCTCTAGTAATTTTCAATGGAAACAACTTCCCTAAGAGGGTAAGACGTGCTAAGGCGACACCTATAAAAACATGCTGCAGGATCCCAGAGATAATTTCCTGCCCCTAATTATGCAATCTCTTAGCCTTTCAACAAAATCATATCACACTTTTGATTGTTGTCGTCAACCGGTCAATCACTAAATAGAGCTTACTGAATAGGTTTAATACCTTGATACATCAAGGGTTTAGCCCTCAGGTTAAGCTGATACAGGTCAAGTTGGTAAACTGCAAGAAATAAGTTTTTATAGCTTCAAAAGCCATACACTTGTGAAAAAAGGCAGAGGGCAGAGGGCAGAAGGGGTGAAGGCTGCAATGTTTTGGGGGCTTCAACCCACCAACAATTGCCAGCCACCAAATCTGTATATTATGGTGGGGGACTTAAACCCTTGCTCACGAGAACTCGCTAGGAGGATGAAGGCAGTTCATAAAGCCCTGGAGCCTTCATCCTCCTGCCTTCTGTTAAAGTGTCTAGATTATTCTCAACTCCTCTGCTGACTCGGAGACTCGAAGGCTTCTCACCAAAAAACTTATTCAGCAAACCCTAGATATGGATTAATTACCAATATATTTTGGGATTAAAACACTACAAATAGCGTTTAAGCCGTTTAAGCGTTTAATATAGTAGACTCATCTAATTTTTTGTTAAACGCCTTCCGAGATATGCAACAGACTCTACCAGTAGCAGCCCTGGCTTCGCATCATGCCGATATTAACGTCATCAGGCGGGATGGCTCCAAAGCTCTCTTGGATATTTCCAAGATTCGCTCTGTTGTCAATTGGGCTTGTGCTGGTTTAGAGGCCAATCCCATAACTCTTGAAGCTGGGCTAACAACTCGCTTGCGCAACGGTGTCAGCACTAGAGAAATCCAAGATAACCTGATCAATTATGCCCTAGAGATGTGTTCTCCATCTGAGCCAGATTGGCGTTATGTCGCTGGGCGACTACATATCTGGAGTTTGTGGAAAGATACCCTCAAGAGTCGCGGTTATCAGTATGGCAACTATTGCCTGACAGTTGAGTCTAAAGTTGAGTGCAACCAATACGACCAACGCCTTCTAAGTTACACTCAAGAGCAACTGCAACAAGCTGGTGCTTGGATTAACCCCGACTGGGATCTTGACTATGACTACGCTGGTGCTGTACTACTTACCAAGCGGTATCTTATCAGGGATGAGTTACCCCAAGAAGCACTTCTCACCTGCGCCCTCCTATTAGCTTTAGTAGAAGCTCCGGAACAACGCCTGATGTGGGCAAGGAAATTCTACGAAGCGATCGCTACTAGGAAGATTTCTCTAGCTACTCCCATTTTAGCTAATCTCAGAGTTCCTAATGGTTCCTTGTCTTCGTGTTTTATCTTGGCGATGGATGACAGCCTCGAAAGTATCTTTGACACTGTTAAGGATGCAGCCAGAATCTCCAAAAATGGCGGTGGAGTTGGGGTAAATGTCAGTCGTGTGCGCGCCACAGGCTCCTGGGTGATGGGTAAGCCCAATACTTCTGGAGGTATACTGCCCTGGATTAAACTACTCAATGATACTGCGATCGCCGTTAATCAAGGAGGTCGTAGGGCAGGGGCAATTACTGTTAGTTTGGATGTTTGGCATCTTGATGTTCCTGAGTTTTTAGAGATGCAAACAGAAAATGGGGATCAGCGTCGCAAAGCCTATGACATCTTTCCTCAGTTGGTAGTCACAGATGAATTTATGCGTCGGGTGGTTGCGAAAGAGGAATGGACGTTAGTTGATCCCTACGAGGTGCGTACAAAGTTGGGAATTGAACTTTCTGAGCTTTGGGGAAAGGAGTTTGAGCAAGTTTACCAGCAGATAGAAGCAAGCTTAGGGAAAACTATTACTCTTTATAAACAAGTTAACGCCCGCGAACTCTTTAAAATCATCATGCGATCGCAGGTTGAAACAGGTATGCCCTACCTGGCTTTCAAGGATACAATTAATCGCGCTAATCCGAATCAGCATCAAGGCTACATCCCTGGAGTTAATTTATGCTGCGAATCTTTTTCCAACGTCAAACCGGGAGCCGAAAGCCATACTTGCAACCTCAATAGTATTAACTTGGCAAATCTTGAGGAAACCGAGATTCCCAATATCTGTCGAACTGCAGTCAGGATGCTCGACAATACCATTGAGATAACTAACCCACCATTTCATGGCAGCAAAAGCCATAACCAAAAATATCGCACCATTGGTGTTGGGGCGATGGGATTAGCTGACTGGCTAGCCAAGCGCCAGCTTTCTTATCGCCATTTCCAAGAAATCAGTAATTTGTTTGAAGACATTGGCTATTACTGCACCCACACTTCCATGGAGTTAGCTAAAGAGCGAGGTGCTTATGGCGCTTTTCCTGGTAGTGAGTGGAGTAAGGGCAAGCTGATTGGTGCTAAATCCCCCGAATGGTTTGAGCAACACGCCCACAAGCCGGAGCGCTGGTTAAAGCTAGCCGATAGTATTCAAAAACACGGTATCCGTAACTCCCATATTAGTGCGATCGCTCCCAATACATCCTCTTCTCTAGTTCAAGGTTGTACAGCTAGCGTGCTACCAGTTTACTCTCGTTTTTTCTACGACAAATGGGCTCAAGGTACAGTGCCAATTGCACCGCCATTCATCAATGAGCATTTTTGGTACTACCAAGAAAGCAAGTATCTGGATCAAAAACAGGTGGTTAAGGCGATTGCTACTATCCAGCAATGGATTGACACTGGTATTTCTATGGAACTTATTTTTAACCTTAACCAAGGTGTGTATTTTCCTCAAGAACCAGAGCGCTCTATCAAGGCTAAGGATATCCTAGAAACTTTGATTATGTCTTGGCAACAGGGATGTAAAGCGGTTTACTATATCCGGACAGTTCAGAAGGATAATTTTAAAGAATCAAAGGGGGATAATAACTGCACTGCTTGTGCAAATTAGGGATGGTTCATGGTTCATGGTTCATAGTTCATAGTTCATAGTTCATGGCTCATGGTACGCGCTCCGCGCATGCTGAGCAAACATTGGGTTTGTATTCGGCAGTTGCGGTATACATTCCCAATGAACTATCAACAATCAACTATGAACAATCTTTGTCACCCTACTTATTTTCAGATGCTTGATTAGAGATAGCTACAGGTAGACGTATTGTTAATAAGCATAATCGTTCAATACTTGACTGGAACAAAGATTTAATTGCAACCTGTTTTGAGGGACAGGCATATGTCAATAACTACATTGTTGACACTTTAGCTCAACATTATGAACCTCCCTTTGAATATCTCAGGATTTCTAGTGCTGCCCTTTCTCCAGAGCAGTCAAAAATTATTAATTTAGACAATACTTCCTAAGAAGCCCTAGACATTATGCTCGCCAAAGGAAGTGATCAAGGATTGTTGTACGAAAAACGTCTTGAAACTGAAGAACTATAGTCAAAACCAGAAGGAAAACTTCAAGAAGCACCTCCATCGTCTAATTAACTCAGCCCAGAAAGCCTTAGATGATAAAACTACTCAAAAAGATGCCATTAAAGAGTAGCAAAAGTATTTTGGTAATCGATTCCAGGGAAACTTAAATTCTTAAAGGAAGAAGACTAGTACAATATACCTCAGTTAACGTCCACAGACTCGCTAATGCTAGTACAAAACTCTCATCAATCCAGTTCTAACTCTAATGGGTATGGGAGAGAATCTCCTGATAAGACACCCCAAATGCCCATCAACCCAATTTTTAACCCTGATGGGGATGACAAAACTGAAAATCGTTCTATTTGGTTCGGTAATACCACTAATTTAATGCAGCTCAATGATGTTCGCTATCAGTGGGCAGTGGGTTTGTATCAGCAGATGCGGGAGAATTTCTGGATTAGCTAGGTAGTCCAGTTGAAATCCCTTGAAAACGGTAGAACTCTGTTGTATTCTAATTGCCACAGCATTAGACCATCACAGACAATACCGTGCCAAGCTGCTTTTCAAGACAATAGCAGAAGGTGTAGAGACTATCGAAAAGTCAGTTATTGACCTAGTAGAGTAGACAGTAAGCGATTGACTGTCGAAGCGGGGGACTCCTTTGGCAATAGGTCTAAAGGATGATGATATAGTCCGATCTATGTGGTGACATGTAGCAGTTTAATCAAAGCGGGTAAAGTTTAGCGAACTTTATTGAACATTAATGACCTCAAAAAATCGACGTTACCCAGGATGTTAATGATTATGGAAACCTAACCCCACACGAGCGCCATGCCTATGAGGGTATTTTGTCTTACCTTACCTTTTTAGACTCTGTTCAAACTTGTAATATTCCCCACATCAAAAGCAGTATTACTGCTCCAGAAGTTAGCCTGTGTATGGCTGAACAAATTTCTCAAGAGGGAATGCATAATCAGAGTTATCAGTACATCATTGAAACCGTGATCCCGCCAGAAAGCCGAGGGGCAGTATATGACTTCTGGCGCACTGATCAAGTGCTGCGTGAACGTTGTCAATTTATTGCTGGTATTTATCAACAATATGTTGATAATCCTACACCTGAGCGCTACTTCGTGTCTCTACTGGCAGATTTTTTACTAGAAGGACTGTATTTCTACAATGGGTGTGCGGCTCGTTCGGCTGAAATGAATTAGGTTCCAACTGAAATTCAGGGAAAGTCGGTGAGGTTCTTGAGAAAACTTCATCAATCTAAGGTACGAATTACCGAACTTAGAAAGGAGTAATTTACGAACCTTGACAACTCAATTAGCTTGATGGTGAAATTCCATCCCACTCAGATACCGGGTGTGACTCCACTTCCACAGGTTCGAGACTGATCATCAACGCCTGAAGCTGGAAGGAAATGCGATAAAGCCTTGCTACTGAGGCATACCATCGCTAGGGAAGTAACTCATGGTTAACTAACACTAAACTGCTAACAAGCCTCGTAACAGAAAATGGCGAAAAAGTAGATGATACGCCAAGCCAAAGGCAAGCTCCTTGGATTAAGTAATAGCCGTTGCTTAATCAAACTAGAGTGATTATCCGTTTGCTCTAGGAGGTATCTGTAACAGGAGTCGGGGTAAAGGCAGAACCTAAAAGTTACACAAGATAAGCTAATTGGGAACGAGTTAAACCTTATAGTCTCTTGAATAGGTCGATATTCAAGTAGGTGTCAACCGCATGGCTATAAGGGGAAGGATGTTCTAAGAAGCCAACGCTTTTCTGTAATGGAAAAGATACGCTGACGTAGGACGGCTTACAAAGAGTAATGAAGAAGTAAGTAATTCAATGTCCAAAGCCATTAACGATTCAGTTAAGAGGAAGGAATACGAGACTAGCCAAACAGAAGCTTGGTTCAATATCAATTGGAAACAAGTCTCACGGAAAGTCTACAAGTTACAGAAACGGATTTACAAAGCTACCCAACGTGGCGACATAGGAGCAGCACGCTCCTTACAGAAAACGCTTGTTAATTCATGGTCAGCTAAGGTTCTGGCAGTCAGAAAAGTCACCCAGGACAACCGTGGCAAAAATACAGCAGGAATTGATGGAGTTAAAACCTTAAAGCCCAATCAGCGAATACAACTGGTGGAAAGGTTAAAACTCAGCTCCAAATCCAAACCCGTCAGGCGATTATGGATTCCCAAACCCAATAAGAATCAGAAGAGACCTTTAGGCATTCCCACTATAGAGGAAAGGGCAACACAGGCTCTGCTCAAAATGGCTCTTGAGCCAGAATGGGAAGCCAAGTTTGAACCTCATTCTTATGGTTTTCGTCCTGCCCGAAGCACTCATGACGCCATCACCTATATTCATAAAACTCTGTCAACGACAGACGGGAAATGGGTATATGACGCAGACATTTCAGGGTGTTTTGACAATATTGACCACAAAGCCCTATTGGACAAAATCAATACCTGTCCTACTTTCAGGCGGCAAATTAAAGCATGGCTGAAAAGTGAAGTTATTGATTTGAGCAATAAGGGTGACAAGAAAGGGTTTACTCCCTCAACCTCTGGCACAACCAAAGGCGGCGTTATCTCCCCACTCCTAGCTAATATCGCCCTTCACGGGTTAGAAAAACGGCTTAAGGACTGGTTATGGAATGAGAAGAAATATCGAATTCCAGAATGGAATGCTACAAAACAAAAATGGGGAACAGCAAAACAAGCCCATACCAAGGCAACTTTGTCAGTAGTCCGGTATGCTGATGACTTCTTGGTTATTCACCCAAATCAGGAAATCATTGAAGAAGCCAAGCAGGTGGTTGAGGAATTCCTAGCTGAAATAGGGCTAGAAATAAAGCCATCAAAAACCCAAATAGTACATTCTACTGAAGGCTTTGATTTTCTTGGTGTTAATATCAAACACTACAAAACGGGTGAGTACAGAAGTGCAAAGCGAACCAATGGCAAACCAACTGGGTATGTGGTACTAATCACTCCCAGTAAACAGGCTGTCCAGAACCACTACCAACGCCTAGCAAAAATTGTTGACTCACACAGGGCATTGCCACAGGAATATTTAATTAAACATTTGAATCCGATTATTCGAGGGTGGTGTAACTACTACAAACCCTATGTCTCGAAGGAGGTCTTTGTAAAACTTGACCATCTGCTTACTCAAAAGCTAATTCGATGGGCAAAAAGGAGACATCCTAACAAACCGAGACAATGGGCATACCGTAAATACTTCACTCTCCAAAAAGGAGACAAATGGACATTCCGAAGCGATATAAATACCCTAGTCAAACATTCTGGCTCTCCAATTGTCAGAGATATAACGGTTAAAGGCGAGGCAAGTTTTTATGATGACAATCTCGCTGATTGGGCAAAACGAGTCAGTTCTCACCCCATGCTAAATAACACAGAACTCAATCTGATCAAAAAGCAAAAAGGAATTTGCCCTCACTGTAAAGGCAGATTTAACGAGGGGAATTTATGGGAAATAGACCACATTAACCCTCTGAGTGAGGGTGGGAAAAGAGAGGTAAAGAACCTCCAACTCATCCCTAAACATTGTCATTTTGAAAAGACCAGAAACGAGCGTATGAAAGCCACAAAAAGTAGAGCAAGAAATTGCGCTGTGAGCCAGGAGCGGTGTGAGGTGAAAGTCTCACGCATCGTTCTGAAGACGAGTGGTAATCGTGAGGTTATCGCTTAGTTTAACTAGATTAGTAGCCCCCTAGCATCGCGAGGTGTTAGTGAAAACCCATCAAATTGCTGGAAACCCCTAAAGCCTTTATGTCAAAGCGAAATCAGAAATGATAAGCGTAATGAAGCGAGAGCAGAAAAAAGTTAAAGGATTGACTAAAAGCTGTAAAGCAGTTAGTTTTTACAATGGGCAATCAGCAGCCAAGTCTCCTAGGAGAGAAAGGTTCAACGAACAGATGGTGGGTATCTTTGAGTCACTCTTATCTCACTGCCAATCTATTTATATGACGGGTATCAGCTTAGTTGTAAAAATAGATATGAGTGAATCAATAAGAGGAGTTGTTTACCAAATCAAAAACTCAAATATGTACAGCATTAGCCCACTTCCAAAAAGTGCCTATCCTATTAGAGTTGTAGATTATCGAAAAGGTAAGCCGAATCAAAGTTAAAGGTATGTTCTAGCCCCTACCGAAAGATAGGGTATTAGCGTCATTTACTTCTATAATCTAGCTTCTAGAATGTTGATGCCAGGGAGTGCAGACATTTTCAAGATGATCAACCGAGATGAACTTAGTCACGTCAGACTCTTTCAAAAGCTAATCCCAGAAGCAATGCATATCTTCCCTCACTCAGTGGAACAAATTTATGAAATGTTTGAGGCAGCAGTATCTCACGAGTGCCGATGGACAAATCATATTGTGGGTAACAATATTCTCGGCATTACTGAAACCAGTACAGAGCAGTACACTAAGTATCTAGCTAATGTCAGGTTGCGCTCTATTGGTTTGAAGCCACTATACTCAGAATCGAAATATCAAAAGAGTCCTTACGCTCACCTAGAACGTTTCTCTGATACCAAAAAAGCAGCCCATACTAAGGCAAACTTTTTTGAAGCTAGTGTGACTAGTTATGTGATGTCATCAGGGATTACTGGCTGGGATGAGATTTAACTTCAATTGTTCATAGTTCATTGTTGATTGTTCATTGGCAAGATTGTTCATAGTTCATTGTTGATTGTTCATTGGGTTTGTATGCCACAAATGTCGAATACAAACCCAATGAGCAATGAACCACGAGCAATGAACCATGAACCATGAACCATGAGCAATGAACCATGAACAATTAACCATGAACAATTAACCATGAAACCCTTACCAAAGTTAATACTATTGCTGCTACTAACTACAGCAGTTGCTTGTAACGCTACTAGCGCTTCCACTGAGGAATCAGAGGAATCAATTGTCCCAACTCCAGAGCCAGTCCCTGTAGGCAAATTACCCCAAACAGTTGAGCCATCCAAACAGCAGCAAACTACTACCGTCGCCACGAAAAACCTTCTAAGTACCCAGGCGCTGACTCCTCAAGCAATTAGCATCACTCTGGGTGACTTGCCCCAGCCCTTTGCCTCCAATAGTGCCTCCAAGTCACCCAGAGTCGTTGCCATTCCACCCAACCCAACCCTGAAAGTACCAGCTGGCTTTGAGGTTAACGTTTTTGCTGATGGTTTAGAGAGTCCTCGTTGGCTAGCTCTTACCCCCAACGGTGATATCCTAGTTACAGAAACTAGGGCAAACCGTATTCGTCTACTGCGCGACAGCAATGGTGATGGCGCAGCTGATGTTAAAAAAACTTTTGCCAGTTCCCAGAATGGGTTAAATATTCCCTTTGGTATGGCTTTTACTGGTAACTTCTTCTTTCTGGGTAATACAGATGCCCTGCTGCGGTTTCCCTACACCCCGAATCAAGAGCAACTTACTGGCAGGGGTGAAAGAATTGCTCAGTTACCTGGCGGCGGCTACAATCAGCATTGGACACGTAATGTTGTCGCCTCACCAGAAGGGACAAAGCTCTACGTTTCTGTGGGCTCACGTTCCAATGTTAGTGAAGAACCTCTGCCCCGTGCTTCTGTACAGGTACTCAACCTAGATGGTTCTAACCAACAGACTTTTGCCTATGGTTTACGTAACCCAGTCGGTCTTGATTTTCATCCGCTCACTGGTGAATTATACACTACTGTCAACGAGAGAGATGGTATGGGTGATGACCTGGTACCAGATTACCTGACGCGTATTCGCCAAGGGGAATTTTATGGCTGGCCCTACGCCTACTTATCACCAAATTTAATTGAACCACGTCAGACGATAAATTCTCAAAGCAAACGCCCTGATTTAGTAGCTCAAACTCTTACTCCTGATGTCCTATTCCAGTCTCACTCAGCAGCTTTAGGGTTGCAGTTTTATGATGGAAAAACTTTCCCTGAAAAGTACCGCAATGGTGCATTTGTTGCCTTTCGTGGTTCTTGGAATCGCAACCAGGGTACTGGCTACAAAGTGGTTTTTGTCCCTTTTGATACCTCTGGACAACCTCTGGGTTATTATGAAGACTTTCTCACTGGTTTTTTACTAAATCCCTCTGGTCCTACTACTTGGGGACGCCCAGTGGGTTTATTGGTGCTACCAGATGGCTCCTTGTTGTTTACGGAAGAAGCTAATAACCGCATTTATCGTATTCAATACAGGGGTTGATTGATTGAGCTTGGCAGAAATACCTGATCATGAGAAATATGAGCTATACAAATACAAATCCCGTCGGCGGTTTGTATTAAGTCCATGCCAATGAGATGCTCCCCACCAAAAACCATATCCTAGAAACTAAATTTGCTAATTGCAGAAATCACCTTGGTTTCTAGACCAGAAAAAATGACCCAGGTG
The DNA here is from genome assembly GCA_010692425.1 of Symploca sp. SIO3C6. Taxonomy (GTDB): domain Bacteria; phylum Cyanobacteriota; class Cyanobacteriia; order Cyanobacteriales; family Coleofasciculaceae; genus SIO3C6. The sequence continues at coordinate 19,729 of JAAHHJ010000048.1, forward strand.
GTAAAAATTTTAGAGATGCTAAGCTCAAATTAGAATCGCAATTAAACTTTAGCACTTGCGGCTTCCTACTGAGTTAAAGATGGCAAATCATTACCCTAGCTCTAGGGAGTACTATAGTTCCTAAGTTCAACTCCCAGTGTGAGGAGTAGTTCATTTATACCACTAGCTATCTGCTGATGAAGAGGTAACAGCCCCAAATCTAAGCTCTCAAGAGTTATCTAGTTTATAGTATTGTGGCAAAAATTTGTGAGATTATAGCCAAGTCTGTTCCTCACACTAGGGGTCAATGCTTTGAGCTGAAGCCTAAGGCGCTCTATGCTCTATATGAAGCTTACCTTCCAAGGCCGTTTCCCAGCAAGCTCACTAATCCCACTCTTTCTATGCAACTATACAATTCTCTACGCCGGACAAAAATTGTTGCCACGATTGGCCCAGCTACCAGTCAACCAGATGTTATTAAGAAACTAATTAAAGCTGGTGCAACAACTTTACGACTTAACTTTTCCCACGGCACCCATGAAGACCACCAGCGTAGCATTCGTCTGATTCGCCAGATTGCATTTGAACTGGATCAGCCAGTGGGTATCTTGCAAGACTTGCAAGGTCCAAAAATTCGCTTAGGGAAGTTTGAAAATGGTTCGATTATCTTAGCATCAGGCGATCGCTTCACTTTGACTAGTGAACCCATGGCTGGTACCCAGCAAATGAGTTCTGTCACTTATGAACCTTTAGCAGATGAAGTACCCGTCGGTTCGACAATTCTCTTGGACGATGGCAAAGTTGAGATGCGAGTTGAAGAGATCAACCGAGTCAAACGAACTTTAGACTGTCGTGTGGTTGTCGGTGGTCCTCTCTCCAACAATAAAGGTGTTAACTTCCCTGGCGTCTACTTATCCATTAAAGCCCTTACCAGTAAAGACAGACGGGACTTAGTATTTGGTTTGGATCAAGGGGTTGATTGGGTTGCTTTGAGTTTTGTACGCAACCCCCAAGATGTCCTTGAAATTAAAGACCTCATTACTAGTGCTGGCAAGCAAGTCCCGGTAATTGTCAAGATTGAAAAGCACGAAGCCATCGAACAAATGGAGACAATTCTCTCACTTTCCGATGGTGTCATGGTTGCCAGAGGGGATTTAGGGGTTGAATTGCCGGCTGAAGATGTTCCTATCTTACAAAAGCGACTGATTGCCACAGCTAACCAATTAGGAATCCCGGTAATCACAGCTACTCAGATGCTCGACAGCATGGCTCATTCTCCAAGACCTACACGTGCTGAGGTTTCCGATGTTGCCAATGCTATCCTTGACGGTACTGATGCTGTGATGCTCTCTAATGAGACGGCTGTGGGTAAATACCCTGTCGAAGCCGTAGAAACCATGGCAAGAATTGCTGTGCGTATTGAGCGGGAACATATTGTGCGTAATGCCAAAGACACCAGACGCTCGATTCCCAATGCCATTTCTCAGGCCGTCGGCAAAATTGCTGAACAGCTGGAGGCATCAGCGATTATGACCTTAACTAAAACTGGAGCCACAGCGCGCAATGTCTCCAAATTCCGTCCCCAGACTCCCATACTAGCTATAACCCCCCATGTTTATGTAGCTAGACAGCTGCAATTGGTTTGGGGCGTAAAACCATTACTGGTGCTGGATTTACCCTCCACTGGTCAAACTTCCCAAGCAGCAATTAACGTTGCTCTAGAAAAGCAACTACTTGCAGAAGGAGATTTGGTGGTGATGAGTGCTGGTACACTCCAAGGGGTTCCTGGATCAACAGATTTAATTAAAGTAGAAGTCGTGACTGCAGTTATTGGTCAAGGCATTGGCATTGGTCAAGGTTCTATCAGTGGCGTGGCACGGGTAGCTAACAATGCTATGGAAGTTGGACACTTCAACCCTGGCGAAATTCTGGTGGCACCTTCAACTAATGCTGAGTTTGTGGAGGTGATTCGCAAGGCTGCTGGAATTGTCACAGAAGAAGATAGCCTCACTAGTCACGCTGCTGTGATTGGCTTACGCTTAGGAGTACCAGTAATCTTGGGTGTCAAAGATGCTACAGACATTATCCGGAATGGGGCAATTTTGACCCTAGATACACAGCGAGGCTTGGTGTATTCGGGTGCCACGGGCTCCAGTCGCAGTTAGCGGCAAGTAAGACTCCTAAATGTTGTAATTAAGCTGATAAACATTTATATTGCATATTTGTTAAGCAAGTAGTAAGGAAACTCTTAACGAGGAACAGCTAATACAGCAGTACGTATTAAGGTTAGGACAAGCTAAATCGCTAGAACTTTGTCAAATTCACCCCTTCTGCTTTCTGCCCTGGAGCCTTGCGCATAGCGCTATACCAAGTTGCAATATATTGACAGAGTTGGCTAAACAATGGGGGTGTAGTTTGTCTGAGGCAATACGTCGTCTAATTTAAGATTCTTAGTTAGGTTTTAACCTGACTCGCTCGGCAGCCAGCTGTTAAAACAACTGGCTATCTCTGGAAAAGAATTTGTTTTAGGTATTAAGAGTTTCCTACTATCTATTGCCTCATCTAATTGAAAAATTCTATATTTACTTATTTTGAAATTGTTGAGATCTTAACAATTATATTTAATGTATTTATTTACAGGCGTTACTGCCTTCGTCTAACTATAAATCCTTAGCTATGTTTGACATAGCATCATTTTAGACATAAATATTAAATCTTTAAGCTATGCTCTTGAGTATAAATAAACTTGCTACAGCTACTCAACAAAGCAATAATTTAAATCTGTTTGTAACAGCTCAACACTAAAAGCAACACTTAATTAGTATCTCTTGATACTTAAATTGATTGATGGTCAAAATAATCTAAAGTTGAAAGGATATTGAAATAGTCAATAACTTTCTCAATCAATCGTAAACTTATATCAACAGGGGCAAGGAATCTTCTCATGTTCAAAGAGGTCGAACAACAGTCTCCTCACCATGTTGTAATTGTGGGCGGCGGTTTTGGTGGGCTTTATGCAGCACAGACTCTTGCCAAAGCACCAGTAAAAGTTACACTAATTGATAAAAGAAACTTTCATGTGTTTCAGCCATTGCTTTACCAAGTTGCAACTGGCGGTTTATCTCCTGGTGATATTTCGTCACCAATAAGAGCGGTACTCAATCGCAACAAAAACACAGAAGTGCTGATGGGAGAGGTGATTAGTATTGACCCCAAACAGCAAACTGTAAAACTGCGACATAGAGAAATCAAATACGACTCACTAATTCTTGCCACTGGTGTTAGCCACCAATACTTTGGCAAAGATGAATGGGCCGATAAAGCTCCAGGATTGAAAACAGTGGAAGATGCTTTAGAAATGCGGCGTCGCATTTTTATTGCCTTTGAATCAGCAGAAAAGGAAACTAATGTAGAAAAGCGGAAGGCTTGGTTAACTTTTGTGTTGGTAGGAGGAGGCCCTGCTGGCGTTGAATTAGCCGGAGCATTAGGGGAACTAGCTCACGGTACCTTAAAAGAGGATTTCCGCAATATCGACACCTCCAAAGCCGAAATTATTCTGGTGCAAAGCCCGGATCGGATTTTGCCCACTTATCCACCACACCTGTCAGCAAAGGCTCAGCAATCCCTAGAGAGTTTAGGCGTCACAGTACGGACTGGTACTAAAGTTATTAACATTGAAAACAATCTCGTAACTGTACGCCAAGGTGATATTGTCGAACAAATCCCAACACGTACCATCCTCTGGGCAGCTGGGATGAAAGCATCTGGGATGGCCAATATACTCTCAGAATGCACTGGTGCAGAACTCGATAGGGGAGGAAGAGTAATTGTAAATCCAGAATTTAAAGTACCGGAATATGATAACATTTTCGTAATTGGTGACTTAGCCAATTACTCCCATCAAGACGGCAAGCCCTTGCCGGGAGTTGCTCCAGTTGCTATGCAAGCAGGACAGTATGTTGGTCACTTGATTAGAAAGCAGCTGAAGGGAAAAACTATGCGCCCCTTCCATTATTTTGACTGGGGTAGCTTAGCAGTAATTGGAAAGCATGCGGCAGTAGTAGATTTTGGCTTTATCAAGTTCTCTGGTTTCCTCGCTTGGATTGTCTGGATGTTTATTCACGTCTTCTACCTAATTGAATTTGACAACCAGTTAATTGTGATGATTCAGTGGGCTTGGAGTTACTTCACTCGTAGCAAGGGAGCTCGATTAATTACTACTCCTGGAGAACATCCAATTATCCAGCTTGAAGACGATACTGATGTTCAGGAACCAGTTAAAGTGTAATTTAAGTTCATTAATTGGAAGTAATAAGTAATAAGTAATAGGTAATAAGTAATACCATTGCTCAAAAGTGGCTAGAGATATGAAGTAACTCTATATAACGGACTAATATCAACTAAGTCTCCAGTCATTTTTGAGAATTTGGTATAAACACTAGTAACATTTACCATTAAAGTTGATACATTATAGACAAGTAGTAGAAGAACTTGTATCAGGATTTTTGTGAAATAGTACAAACTATACTTATTACTTATTACTTATTACTTATTACTTATTACTTATTACTTATTACTTGCCGTTTTCTAATCAGGAAGCCCTTGTTCTTTTAAGACGAACGAGACTTCACAGCCTTGTTGAGACTTGGAACCATCAGGCATAATTGCACCGCATAAATTAGTGCCTTCCAGATTGGCACCCTCTAGGTTAGCATCTTTGAGATTAGCGCCTCTGAGATTAGCACCTTCTAAATTAGCTCTCCCTAGATGAAAATTTTTGAGGTTTGCCTCTGTGAGGTTAGCGTGACTTAGATTTTTATTTTTCAGGCTTTTATCCTTAATTTCATGAGTTTTATTCAGCACCTGCCACACTAACTTCCATTTTTCATGTAGATTAGTTTGAGAGTTAATTTTTACATCTTTCAAATAAGCCTGCTCTAAATTAGCATTCCTTAAGTTGGCACCCTCTAGATTAGCTCCTTCTAGATCAGTCTTTTCTAAATTAGCATTCTCTAATGTAAATTTTTTGAGATTTGCTTCTCTGAGATTGGCATAGCTTAAGTCCTTATTGTTCAGATTTTTATCCTTAATATCATTAGTTTTATTGAGAATTTGCCAAATTAACTTCCATTTTTCATGTAGATTAGTTTGAGAGTTAATTTTTACATCTTTCAAATAAGCATACTTTAACTTAGCATTCCTCAGATTTGTACCCTCTAGATTGGCTGCAGTTAAATCAGCGCCGCTTAAATCAGCAGCAATCATTTTGGCATTGCTCAAATCAGCACACTTTTCTGAGTCGTTCCTTTTTTTCGGAGGAGTACACCTCAAATCTGCATAACTTAAATTAACTTCTTCTAGTTTGAAACCAGGAAATTTTGCAGATTTGAGATCAGCCGTGTTCAATCTAATTTTTGGGTCGTTTGCATTGATAAGTCCTGCTTCATGTAAAAACAGTACTAAACGTCCTTTGCGTTGTCCATCCCCTTGTAAACTTCTTAATGAAGTTAAGGTCATACCTCTTGCTATCGCTCTGACTTGATCTCCGGGCTCTGATTTATGTAATGAATCCTCTAAACCCTGGAATAACTCAATATCTTTGATCGAATTTATATAGTTTTCTAGAATTTCCTGATGCTCCTTTACTGTCGCAACCTCCTTTTGTGTGGTATTAATTCTCCTTTGAATAAAAAATACTGATAAACCTATTAAGAAAGGCAAAATTAATAATTCAATTAAAAACCATAAGGTTATTCTTTTTGGTGAACCTAGGCGATGATTATTTTGTGTTTTTAGGGAGCGGCTTTGTTGTTGGGTTGTTAAATTATTTTTATGGGCAATTTCAGGATCTTCTAATTTTTCTGATGAAGGTTTATATCCTTCACTAGATTCTGTTATTTTTTCTACAGTTGCGTTCGATTTAGTACTATTCCCTGTTGGTTCTACTGTCTGAAATTGCTCTAAAATCTCTGTCTGTGGAGATAATGTACTAGATAGTTGAGTAGTTTCTAGTTTCTGAGAGTGCATCTGAGTAACTTCAGCACTTTCTTGTTTCTCACTTGTAGTCTGAGAGCTATCTGTAAAAGTCAGTTGAGAGTGTTTTTTGTGGGGCAAAAAGTGCAATTTATTGTTTTCTTCGAGACTTGGTTCTATCAATTCTTCCTTGTCTACCCCTTCTCGTTTTGAATCAGGCTTTGTCAACATCTTCTCAGGAGCTTCTGTTATCTCTGGTTTTTGAGCAACAGTTTCTTCTAATTCAGAGTCTTCTTGATTTTTAGTCTGTGCCATTGTCGTCGTTTTAGATGTCTTAGTAAAGCCATCAAAGTGTTCATTACTTTCTGCCTCCTGTCCTGGATCTCTTGTATTTACTGTTAATTCATTGTTAAAAGTTAGTTGTTTTTCAAGGTTATCTATGTTAAATACCTCGTTAAAAATAATCAAGAAAAGAATAATAAAAAATATGTAAAATAATATAACTTCCATGTTCTTTGCAAGAGTCAGTTAAAAAGTCCAAAATAACCAAGGAGTCAAAAATGTAGATACTTCCTCCTGTTACCTTTCTCCTTTTCACTGCTGTTGTCAGCAGCTGGTATAACTCACCCTAGTAAGTGATCATCCCATGCAGTGAGCAACTTTTCCTAAATTAGAGCTGAGAGCAAAGCCAGTTTTACAGGCGCACCTGCAATCATGGTCATCTTTCTTTCTGCTGGAGACTCCCGTTATACCCGTAGGCTTAACGGCAGGTTGTTGAGTGTTCCTCTTAGCTCTTTCCTTGGTAAATTAGAGACAGAATTCTTCCTAAAGTATAGCGATTGCCATGATAACCTCTGAACAAGTTCGCTGGACTGTCGCTGATTTAGAACTATTTCCAGAAGATGGAAAACGTTATGAAATTATTGATGGAAAACTGATTGTGACGAGAGCGCCACATTGGAAGCATCAAGAAGTTGCAGGTAATGTTTATGCTAAGTTACAGGCTTGGTCACGTCAGACTGGTAAGGGAAGAGCTGCAATCGCACCTGGGATTATTTTTTCAGAAACAGATAGTGTAATTCCTGATGTAGTTTGGGCTAGTAGCCAATGCCTTGAGGAGTCTCTAGACGACTCTGGACACTTAACAAATGCTCCTGAATTGACAATTGAGGTGTTATCGAAAAGTAACAAAGACCGACAACGCGATTTCGAGTTAAAGCTCAAACTCTATTCTACTCAGGGAGTACAAGAATACTCGATTGTGGATTATCAAAAGCAAGAGATTAAAGTTTATCGTCGCCAACAGGCAGTTTTGAAGCTGGCAAGGACACTATTTGGGCAAGATAAACTTACAACTGTACTTTTACCTGGATTTAGTTGTGTGGTAGAGGATTTATTTCAATAAAGTTACCCTCCAACTGCTGAAGAGCAACTTTCGCAATCAACTCTCAATACCAGCTTTCGTCAACTCCTAGAATACTCACCGAGATTTTAGATCTGCGATCGCATTTTTAGTCATCGCCGCAATTGCACTATCTGTCGCCTTAGGTAAATGATAGTATTTCCCACCTGCATGCTTTGCCAACTCCTTCGCAAAGCCAGTAGAAATAAACTTATTTTCAGTATCAATTACTAATAACTGAATTCCCAAAGCTCTAATCCGATCCGCAATTTCCAATAATTCTCCCTTAATATCCGGCTTTTCTCCTTCCGGCAAGGGTTCACCCAAAGAACGAGCTAGGGGAATGTTACCACGCCCATCAGTAATTGCCACAATCACCACTTGACCAATATCTCCAGACATCTGAGCATTCATTCCGACTCTAACTGCCTGTGTTAAGCCGTGAGCTAGGGGCGAGCCACCACCGCAAGGCATGCGCTCCAAACGCCCCCTTGCCAAGGCAATCGAGCGAGTGGGCGGCAGTAACACCTCTGCTTGTTCCCCCCGAAAGGGAATTAGCGATACTTGGTCACGGTTTTGGTAGGCTTCTGTTAGTAACTGCATTACCGCTCCCTTAGCTGATTGCATCCGATTCAAAGCCATCGAGCCAGAAGCATCTACTACAAAAACCACCAAAGAACCAGCTTTACGAGCTAATCTCTTGGAGCGCAAATCTCCCTGTTCGATAATCACTCGACGTCCTGGTTGACGCTTTCTACGTGCCTTCTGGTAAGGAGCAGCAGCTCTAAGAGTCGCATCAACAGCAATGCGCCTTACTTTCCCCTTCGGTAGCATTGGCTTGACATAGCGTCCTCGATCTTCTGAGAAAATGATGCTACGTGTCCCCGACTTACCTTGTCGGTGTGCCTTCTGGGCAAAGTAAAGCACGCTTGGATCCAGGATAACCCCTTCCGGGTCAAAGACAAACTCTTCTGGGATTGCGGGGGGTTCGTGATCCTGCTCTTCTGGATTATCTTCTTCTTGCTCCTCCTGCTCCTCCTGCTCTTGTGGGGATTGATCCTGAGGCGGTGGTGGTGGCGGTGGTGGCTGCTCTTCCGGAGGCGTCTGCACAATAGTTGAGCGTGGTACAATCACCAATTCCACAGCTTTACGCAAATCTTCAGGATTGATTGTTTGACGTCCATCCAGAGCAGCTGCGGCTTTAGCAACTCGCAGAGCAAATAGTTCAGCACGATGTCCTTGTACACCACCTCGGATTGCTTCATCAACGAGATAAGCAATTTGCTCGTGGGCGATGTGAACATCTTGGAGCCATTCCCGCGCCAAGATAATCTCCGTCTTCAGATTATCGAGGTCTTCGTTATATTGTTCTAGAAACTGCTGAGGAGACTTAGCATATTCGATCGCTTGATCTACTGCCTGCACTCGTTGATCCAAGCTCAAGACACCATCGGCAGAGAGAGTAATAGCAATTCTGTCGAGTAAATGTTCCCGCAGTGGTCCTTCTTCCGGGTTATAAGTAGCAATTAATAGTGGTTTACAAGGGTGTTGAAAGCTAATGCCCTCTCGTTCAATTCGGTTGCGCCCTTCCGTGAGAACACTAAGCAATTGGTTGGCAATTTGGTCATCGAGCAGGTTAATTTCATCTATATAGAGAACACCACGGTGTGCTTGTGCCAAAAGTCCTGGTTGAAATATGGGTTCCCCCTGCTTAACAGACTCTTCAACATCCACTGAACCCAGAAGCCGATCCTCTGTCACACCCAAGGGAATTTGTACAAAGGGGGCTCTAATCACTTCCATGGGAAGGTTATCTAGATCTATTCCACCATAGAGAGCTTGGGTCTGATTATCCCACTCTTCGGAGGAGCTTGGGTTACAATTGCAAAGAGTACCTTTAACTACCTCAATTGGTGGCAACAAAGCATGAATAGCTCTAGCCATAACTGATTTAGCAGTACCACGACGCCCAGAGATTGCCACCCCTCCTAATCCAGGATCCACTGCTGCTAGCAACAGAGCAAGTTTAATTGCCTCCTGTCCGACTACAGCAGTAAGAGGAAAGGTTAGGCTTTCAGGTTTAGTAGTTAGTGTAGGCATAGTTTTAATTTTTGCTCTGTGGCGGCCGATTAGCTACCCTGGCTAGTTACCTTATTCAATCGTGCTAACATCCTAGTTCTAATTCTGCTGATGGTTCCACAAACATCGACTGCTGCCTAATTTCCGGCGACGAAGTGGCAACCAGTTCAACTTGCTCTAAGAGCGTTTGAGCCTCAAGATCTCCATTGCTAGCCCGTTGCTTGAGGTAGAGCTTTAGTTCGTTAATGAGGGCAGTGGGAAGGTTCATCTTCGATCAGTTCCTAAAACAACTTTTGCTGCGCCGTTATCGATGGCAAATCCACTTCCACAAGGGGTGAGTTGGTCCCTGCTTGCAAATCCGACGCACCCTTTCCTCCAGACGTTTTCGCTCTGGCAGTGGCATTCCCCATAAAATATTTCGGCTCTGCCAGACCAAGACTGAGGCAGTCATACCAACACAGGTAGCAATACCAATTGCAGGTAAGCAGTTGTAGATAATACCATACCGCAATGCTGCCCAGGTAAAGTGCGATCGCAACAAAGAAATTTCATAACGCCAACCCCAAAGACTCAAAGGTGCAAGAGTCATCCAGAGGATAAGTACTAGCAGCCACCGACTGCAAACATTCAGCTGGTGTAATCGCTCCACCTGTACCTTGAAAATTGATTCAAGTTCCCGCTTGCTGGTGTAGTTTGTTTGGGCATCTGGCTGCTCCATGAGCTTTTTTGCCTCTTCCTTATGATCTTAAGGATCAGATTTTTCCACAGGAATCAGTTCCGGGGCATATAGTATACCCCAATGTGACATACTTCCAGCATCAAACAATTATTATACTTCTTGCAAAAGTCTGTAAAAAGGAAAATCTCGGGTTTAGTTCTTCAACCAAGCCTAAACTCAGGCTAATTTTGGCTTGGAAAACACTTCCTAAGCCCTTTGGGCTAATCACATATGCAGGACACTGGCTAAAAGGCAACTGCTAGTGCAAAAATATATATATCGACAACCCTCACGCCTTCAAGCTGAGAAGTGTCAGGCGATGTAGGCAAAATCTCTATTTTCTGATGCCTTCTGTTACAACTCTGACAAGCTTTGACCTAGAAAAACTACAATTGGAGCATCCTGAATATCGCATGGAGTTGGTAGACGGGAGTATCGTGGTTATGAGTCCATCAGGTTATGAGTCAGATGAAGTAGCAGCAGAATTTGTAGCCCAGCTACGCAATTGGGTTAGACCTCGCAAATTAGGACGTGTAACTGGTGCTGCTGCTGGCTTTGACCTTCCCAATTCCAATGTAAGAGCGCCTGATGTTTCTTTTGTTGTCGCAGAGCGATTACGGAAAAGTCCTCGTTCTTTTGCTCAACTGGCTCCCGATTTAATGATTGAAGTTAAATCTCCCAGTGATGCTCTAAAATCTCTGAGGGAAAAGATCAAAGAATTCCTTGCCCAAGGGACAAAAGTAGGTATCTTGGTTAACCCAGAACAACATACCCTAGAGATTTATCAACTCAACTCCGAAGTAGTTATTTTAAGTGATGGGGATGTTTTGAGAGTTCCTGATTTGCTCCCCGGTTGGGAAGTCGCCATTTCCGATTTGTGGCCCCTAGAATTTTAAGATCGATTTTGCGCCAATTATTCAAAGATAACGGTAGGAATCCAATCCCTAAACAAGGGTGAGGATCGATAGCAGCGCCAGCGAATAGTTTATCAAAATACTCCCCCCATCTCCCCATCTCCCCATCTATCCATCTCCCCATCTATCCTTCATCGGAGAATTCAGCTTCTATCACTGACTCTGTTACAGGAAGAAGTTGAGATTTACCAGTGCTAGTTCTCCACAAAGCTAGCAGCGTACTGGCAATAAAAATACTTGAATAGGCTCCTGCCGTGAAACCAATCATCAGCGCCAGAGCAAAGTACTTCAGGGTTTCTCCCCCAAACAGGAAGATTGCCACTAGAGGCAGTACTGTAGTTAAAGTGGTAATAATTGACCTTCCCAGAGTTTGATTGACTGCATTCTCCACAATCTGGTTAATATGTTCCCCTGGACTGAGCTTAATAACCTCACGTACTCGGTCATAAATTACTACAGTATCGTTGACAGAAAAACCAATAATCGTTAGTAGGGCAACAACAAATAGACTATTGACTTCCACACCCAGCACCAAGCCCAGGATCGAGAAAATGCCAATGGCGATTAAAACATCGTGGAGCAAGGCAACAAAGGCAAATAAGGCATAGTCAAATTGGAAGCGGATTGAGAGATAGATAAAAATGCCCGCCAATGCCAGAATTAAAGCCAGTAAACCAGAAACAAGCAGCTGCTGTCCTAAGGTTGGTCCAACTGTATCAATTTGAGCAGATTGAGGATCAAAAGTGCCTATTTTCTCACTCAAGGCAGTTTGCAACTGGGTGCGCTCTTCAACATCTAGTGTCTTAGTTCTAATGGTTAGAGCCTGTTGATCCTTGCCTAAAATCTGGATACTACTGTTACCCAAATTTTGCCCATTCATCACCTCTCGAACCACTGCCAAGTCAATTGGTTGCTCACAGTTTTCTGCTTGAGTACACTCTCTCTCCAATTGCAGCCTGGTGCCACCAACAAAATCTAAACCCAGGCGCAACGGCGCTCCCAATTGAGCTACAGAAATTGCCATTGCGATTAAGCCAGCCAGGATAATTGCCCCAGAGAGGCCCCACCAGAGTGAACGCTGTTTGATGAGATTAAGTTTCATAGCCATGCCTCCACCTATGAGCGAGCTGATGCTGGTAGATTAGGGCAAAAGAGTTCAGGCTTTTGGCGCACTTGAGGAAATCCCAAAACAGCCAGCAGCATCAAGGTGCGAGAGCAGGTTAGAGCCGTGAACATACTTATAGATACCCCAATTGCTAGTGTGACGGCAAAGCCTTTGACCAAACCAGAACCCAACCAAAACAATACTGCACAAGCAATTAAAGTTGTGACATTGGCATCCAAAATGCTAGAAAATGCTCGGTAAAAACCTGATTCCACCGAGCGATACAAACTTTTTCCAGCCCTTAATTCTTCTCGCGTCCGCTCAAAAATGAGTACGTTGGCATCAACTGCCATACCGATACTGAGAATGAAACCAGCAATTCCAGGTAAGGTCAAGGTAACGCCTAGCAAGGAAAAGGCAGCGATTGTCAGTACAGAATAAATAATTAGGGCAATGTCAGCAATTAAACCTGACAGGCGATAGTAAATGCCCATGAATACTAATACTAAAATTAGACCAACGATCGCGGCATAGATACTGCGTTCAATGCTGTCTCGCCCGAGAGTCGCTCCCACGGTTCTGTTTTCAATAATTTCTACAGGTAGGGGTAAGGCACCACCCTCTAACTGAAGTGCCAATTCTCTAGCTCCTTCGGCTGTAAAATTACCACTAATCTCCGCACTTCCTCCGGTAATACCAGTTTGAGCGTACTTGGCATCGACAACTGGAGAACTAATCAATTCGTCATCGAGGAAAATTCCCAAGGTGCGTCCTGTACCAGCAATATTTTTGGTCAGCTCGGCGAATAATTCCCCGCCGCGACTATCAAAGCGTACAGCAACACTCCAATTGTTACCAATTTGAGGGGCGGCAGGAAAGGCTGTGGTTAAGTTTTTCCCAGTGAGCTCAGTGGGCTCATAAAGAGCATTGCCCAGCTCAGCAATGTCAGCTTCCAGTTTGTTGATCTTAGCTTCTTGAGTTGCTCGCTCTTGCTGTTGGTCATCTTCAGATGACTGCTGGGTTGCTAAGATCGCCTGTAGTAGTTCTTGTCTTCGGACTTCCAGTTCAGCTCTAATCTCAGGATTGCTAGTTTCACCGCGGAAGTCAAGCTGGGCAGTACCTCCTAGTACCCTCTCTGCTTCTTCAGGATCACTGACGCCAGGAAGTTGCACCAGCATTTGGTCAGCACCGACAGTTTGTACTACTGATTCAGAAACGCCAAGTCCATTAACTCGGCGTTCAATTACAAATTGAACAGCTTCTAGTTGGTCTGCTGTAATTTCTTTAATATCTTCTGTAGTTTTTACCTGAATTGTCAATTGTGACCCTCCTTGCAAGTCGAGTCCCAGGCGAATGGGAATTGTCACCAGCACTGCAACTGCTGCAACTAAAAGGGTAACAATCAAACCTAATAACAGACGCTGTCTTTGCATATCTAGGGTTGAAGTGTGAAATTTTTAGGGTGTAGGTAGGAAGGTTGTAGGGCAAAGATCTTCTGTTGGCATAATCTTCTCTGGTAAGAGTACGGTAGGTTTAAGGTTTCTAGGGCTTTAAAGTAGATCAATAATTTAAGGCTTGAAAGTTATCTTCCTAATAATCGATTCCTAGTTAGCACAGCATAAATCAAGCTACCATTCCCAGCCAGCACAAAGCTAATTAGATTCAGTTTATTTGAGACATCAGCTACGCCTACGGGATGCTAGGCAAACTCTTAGTGCATGCTTTTGACTTGTAGCATAGCAGCAATAGCCTGCTTAGAAAATGACCTAAAGCTTGATAACCTAGCCAATCGGCAAGCTTCTAAATCTCTACAACCTTCAACCAGTTAACCTCTAACTACATCAAACCCGTAGGGTCATCATCTTCTGTACTGCCTCCACAATTTGAGCTGGCTGTACAATTGTCAGATTCTCCAGCACACCATTGTAAGGTGTAGGAATATCCTGAGAAGCTAGTCGCAGCACTGGTGCATCTAGTTCATCAAACAATCGATCATTTATAGAGGCTGTCAATTCTGCCCCAATACCACCAGTTTTCATGCACTCTTCGACAATAATTACTCGGTGAGTTTTGCTAATAGAAGCGCCAATAGTCTCAAAGTCTAGAGGCTTGAGAGAAATTAGGTCAATTACTTCTGGGTCAAACCCTTCTTTCTCCAAAGTACGTACTGCTTGCATAGCATGGTGACGCATCCGGGAGTAGGTCAAGATAGTAACATCCTTGCCAGAACGTACCACTTCCGCTTTGTCTAGAGGTAGCAAGTACTCTTCTTCTGGCAAGTCTTCTTTTAAGTTGTAGAGCAATACGTGTTCAAAGAATAATACGGGATTATCATTACGGATGGCAGACTTAAGTAATCCCTTGGCATTGTATGGTGTTGAGCAGGCAACTATTTTTAGACCAGGAACTCCCTGAAAGTAGGCCTCTAGTCGCTGGGAATGTTCAGCACCTAGCTGACGCCCAACCCCACCTGGTCCCCTAATTACTAAGGGAATTTTGAAATTACCGCCGGAGGTATAGCGTAGCATTCCAGCATTATTAGCAATTTGGTTAAAGGCAAGGAGCAAGAAGCCCATATTCATGCCTTCAATGATTGGTCTTAAACCTGTCATGGCAGCACCAACCGCCATGCCCGTGAAGCTATTTTCAGCAATTGGGGTATCGAGAACCCTTAGCTCACCATATTTTTCGTATAAACCTTTGGTAACTTTGTAAGAACCGCCGTAGTGACCAACGTCTTCACCAAGAACAGCTACTGTGTCATCGCGTGCCATTTCTTCATCAATGGCTTCGCGTAGAGCATTGAAGAAAAGTGTTTCTGCCATTATTACTTCACTAGACCAGGTAACTGTATCCTAGCATTGCTATAGCAGGAGGTATGGTGCCCGATTAACAGGTAAAGATTTTTTAGATTTAAGGTGCAACGGCTGGCAACCGACAGGCAGCTTCTGCACGATAGAATAGTCTCAGCACTTCAGGAGCATCGCTCACCACAGCTGCTAGATAAGGGTAATTTTTGATTCAGCTTGGGAAATCTCACCCTTGGTCAAACCATTATCTCAGCTATATATTCCATATGTTTATGTAGACTCGTTAACGAATTGGCAGCATTTATCGAGAGGAGATCAAAGCGCGCATGGGCAAGGTAGTCGGCATTGACCTAGGTACAACCAACTCTGTGGTGGCTGTAATGGAAGGCGGCAAGCCGGTGGTAATTGCCAATGCCGAAGGAATGCGAACGACCCCTTCAGTGGTCGGTTTTAGCAAAGATGGGGAAAGATTAGTAGGTCAAATGGCGCGTCGCCAAGCGGTACTCAATCCCCAAAATACTTTCTATGGTGTCAAGCGCTTTATGGGGCGCAAGTATGCTGAACTTAATCCAGATTCTAAGAGTGTTTCTTACACTATTCGCCGCGAGGAAGCCAGAGGTAATATCAAAATCAGGTGTCCCCGCCTCAAAAAAGAATTTGCACCAGAAGAAATTTCAGCGATGGTGCTGCGAAAATTGGCAGAGGAGGCAAGCCGTTACCTGGGAGAGGAAGTAACGGGAGCGGTGATTACAGTTCCGGCTTACTTCAATGACTCTCAGCGACAGGCAACGCGAGATGCAGGCAGAATTGCGGGTTTAGAGGTTTTGCGCATTCTCAATGAGCCAACGGCGGCTTCTTTAGCCTATGGTTTGGAACGCCAACAGAGCCAGACAATCTTGGTATTTGACTTGGGTGGTGGAACCTTTGATGTCTCACTGTTGGAGGTTGGAGATGGGGTTTTTGAGGTCAAAGCCACCAGTGGCGATACTCAGCTTGGAGGTAATGATTTTGACCGTAAAATCGTTGACTGGTTAGCAGAGCAGTTTTTGGAGTCTGAAGAAGTTGACCTCAGGCGCGATCGCCAAGCCCTACAGCGGCTGACTGAAGCGGCAGAAAAAGCTAAAATTGAGCTTTCAGGAGTTAGTGTTACAGATATTAATTTACCCTTTATCACGGCAACGGAGGATGGTCCCAAGCATCTAGAGACAAGGCTTACCCGTCCCCAATTTGAAGATTTATGTGGAGATTTAATAACGCGCTTACGCCGTCCGTTAAAGCGTGCTCTTAAAGATGCAGACTTAAGTCCATTTCAAATTGATGAAGTAGTTTTGGTGGGTGGATCCACACGCATCCCTTTAGTACAACAACTAGTAAGAAGTTTGATTGACAAGCAACCAAATCAGAACGTTAATCCTGATGAAGTTGTGGCAGTAGGGGCAGCTATTCAGGCAGGAATTCTCACTAGAGAAGTTCAAGATGTCCTACTTTTGGATGTCACACCTTTATCTTTGGGGCTAGAAACTATTGGTGGTGTTATGAAGAAGCTCATTCCCCGCAATACTACGATCCCGGTAAGGCGTTCCGATATTTTCTCCACTGCCCAAAATAATCAAACGATGGTGGAAATCCACATTCTCCAGGGGGAAAGAGAAATGGCACCAGATAATAAGTCTCTAGGTCGATTCAAGCTCACAGGTATTCCCCCAGCACCAAGGGGCATACCGCAAGTGCAGGTAGCTTTCGATATTGATGCTAATGGAATCTTGCAGGTTGCTGCTGTCGATAAAACCACTGGTCGAGAACAGAGTGTCACGATTCAAGGTGCCTCCACTCTTAGTGAGTCCCAAGTCAATCAGATGATCCGCGAAGCCGAGGAGTTTGCTGATCTTGACAGAGAAAAGCGCGAGAGGGTAGAGAAGCGCAACCGGGGCCAAGTGTTGGCAAATGAAGCAGAACGGCAGCTTAAAGAAGTAGCGCTAGATTTCGGCAGGCAGTTTGCCAGTTCTCATCGGCGTCGGATTGAAGCCTTGATTCAGGAGATGCGCCAAGTAATAGCCCGTGATGATGATCGAGGTATTGACCGTACTCAATCTGAACTTCAAGATGCACTGTACGAACTCAAACGAGAAGTGCGCTTGCAATATTCTGAAGAAGAGGAAGATGACTTTTTTGGCTCGATTCGCCGTACTTTCTCGGGAGAATTGGAGAGTGATCGTTGGTTTGGGCGTGATGAGCGTCGCAATTCCTACAATGTTAGCTCTAATCGCTCAGCAAGGGAACGCTCGCGCGCTGCTCCCCTTGAGAATGATTGGGATGAGGATGACGATGACTGGCTTTGATGGGGAGCGATTAGTTGTTAGCGCTCCTTCTGGAGAGTTTTGCCGAGCATAAAAGGCGAACAATTTTGATATTTGAGTGCTGCTCGTCGGAACACATCAAGACCAAGGTAATCATTGATAGCTAGTTGCTAGTTGAAGGAACGCTAATTGCTAATTTTTTATGCAGAACTTCCGAAATTACTACGAGATTTTAGGCATAACTCCGGAGGCATCCAGCGAGGAGATTAAGAAAGCCTATCGAAGGCTGGCGAGAAAGTATCACCCTGACATGAATCCGGGAGACAAAGCAGCAGAAAATAGATTCAAAGATATTGGTGAGGCATATGAAGTTCTATCTGACCCAAACAAGAGAGGTCAGTATGATGATTTTAGTCGTTTCTGGAATAAAAAGGGGTTCAAACGAAAAACAGCCAAAGCCGTCAGTTTTAGAAATTCTATTTACAATAATGGTAATAGTCGCAATGTGGCTAAGGAAGAAGATTTTAGCCAGTTTGGAGATTTTAACAATTTTGTTGAGCAGCTACTGGGCCGTCGAGCAGCACGTAGTACTACAGTTTCCGGGCGTTACAGCAACCGATTTAGTTCCTCGGAAACGTTTAGACCAGGAAATACGAAAACTACCTATACAGTTAGTCCTCGCCCTAATCGCAAAGACATTGAGGCTCGTCTGACTCTGCCTTTAGAAAAAGCCTATGAAGGAGGGAGAGAGAGAATTCGCTTAGAAGATGGAAGATCTCTTGAGGTTGAGCTCCCTGCTGGCATGATCGAGGGACAGCGCGTTCGACTCAAAGGGCAAGGTATTGCTGGTGGCGACCTCTTTTTAAAAATTACGGTTGAGCCTCATCCTTTCTTCAATTTAGAAGAATCAGATATTGTTTGTCAGTTGCCGATCACACCTGCCGAAGCCGTACTCGGTGAACCAATAGAAGTGCCGACTCTTGATGGCACCGTCAAAATGAATATTCCGGCTGGCGTCAGATCTGGTCAAAGGTTGCGTCTTGCTGGTAAGGGATACCTAACAGCAACTGGAAAACGAGGAGATCAATTACTAGAAATCCAAATTACTGTTCCCCAGAATCCTAGTCCACAGGTTAAAGAACTTTACAAAAAGCTTCAAGAGATTGAGGCTTTTAACCCTCGACTAGACTTGCCCGTTTAAGGCGCGATAGTTATCAAGCATTATCTTCTCATCATCATAAATCACAGCCCCTTTCTGGAGTACAGAAAGAGGCTGGAAGTGTAAATATTGTGCTGGCACTGAGCTATTGTCCCGTGGGGCAACCCCCAAAGTATCTTCGCCGCAGCAACGTTTCACAACCGAGTTCGAGATGGGTCGGAGTGGTGCCATCGCGCCTTAAGCACCAGCAATGGTGAATGTAATAACCACCCTCAAGACTGCATAGAATTAAGCCAAATCAAACACCATTAGAGGTCAAGCCCTCGGTCGGTTAGCACGCCTCGGCTGCATCCATTACTGGACTTCCACCTAGCGCCTATTAACAGGTGTTCTTCCTGTGACCTTACCCACTTAACGTGGT
>JAAHHJ010000049.1 GCA_010692425.1 Symploca sp. SIO3C6
CTCGCCATTGGAAAGCGCACTCGTACGCTTGAGGAGAGCGGGACCTCTGGCAGGGTGGAGAAATCCCTTCTGCTAAGTTCTCTCTAAGATTCAAGAATCCCCCTTTTTCTAAAAGGGGGAGTGTCAAAGGATTAATCTTTTGAGTGTTCAAAAGGGCTACTCTGTAAAGCCTCCCTTACCACTGGACAAGCGCGTTTCCACGCAATCCAGCGCGAAGGATTGCGATGGCGTGATGGTAGCTTAACTCCATCCCCCTTTTACTCTGGCGTTGGTAAGACGCTTTGAGCCAGGAGCCACCGCTTTGACGAGTAACAGTGTCTACAAACTTTGTGTTGCTTGTATAAACCAACTTTGTTTACCTATTGCTCTACGTCCGTTGAGAACTTTAGTCAAGTTTTGTGATTAATTTTATTCAGTTTTTTAAGTCTTTTTTCTAGACAAGCATTACTTAATCTGGTTATTATCGTAGCTATATCGGAAAAGATTGGGATGCCAAGAGAATGAGAAAATACTTGTTTTACTGGCTGGTTTATAAACCTAGTCTTGACGGTGTGGGTTTGCGAGGTATCTCGCAGTTCTTCTTTGTTTGTCCTTTTAACTGCGAGTACCTCGCATATAGGTTCTTTTTATTTTTTATTTCTTTTTTATTAATTTCAAGAATGTTCAGTTTTTAAATGTGTTCAATAATTTTTTAGTCACTAGGATTTTATAGAAACTTACAATATAAATAGAAAGTATTATTGGGGAGGAGTGAAACCAGTACCCAAGCTTGATAACTACCTGGGCAATTTTTCTGCAACTGCTGTTGGATGGTTGTTATCCCCTCTCAGCATGGCAATGCTTTCAGCTGTTCAGATTATGGACTAATATTAATCCAAGTGATCCGTTCGGGCGTATTTAAATATCAGAACGTTGGGCATTTTTGCTTTTTAAAAGTGCTACCGATTTCAATAACTCTGTTCTATCATAAATCTTGAACAGTAGCTGCCCTTATTCAACTATCCAAAATTCTCATATCGTAAAAAATCTAGGGGTATGTTCCTCAAAAAAAAGTTGGTCGTTCAATTAATATCACAATCGCTAATCGCCGTTAACATTGCGAAGCGGAGCGGAGCCTTTCTACCCCCGAAGGGAGGGGGAGCGTGAGATTGGGTTGATAGTGACTGGAAATTTAATTGAGTGAAGTTGACATTTTTGTAATTAGGTTACTGATTAATAGTTTTTATTGATGATTTAAGTTCTTGATTAAGTGACCGACACTTAACCCCTTCTTCAACCGACACTTAATTTAGTTAAGTATATTAGTTTAGTGTTCAAAATTGGTTATCACTGCTGTAAATAGGGTAGTGCTATTCTAAATAATGCCTAATTTTGTTATGGATTGTTGATTTTGTGGGAGACTTAGATAGATTTTTCCAAAGAGAAGACAGTAGCTTCTGATTTTGTCAGGCTTTAGTACAGAATTTTATGCTAAACGGCGTGCCACTTCAGCTCTAATCTCAGATTCTGGCCAGTCGGGATTTTCCTTCATCACCTCTACTTGCATGGATAATTCTCTGCGTCGGGCTTCGTATTTTTTCAAAAGATATTCTTTGGAATACATGTTAGGATCAGAAGCTCTTCTGCTTTTGCTTAAGTTTATTCCCAAAGAGGTAAGAAGAAGTCCGGCATATCCTTTTCTTGTGCTATTAATGTTTCTCTGTGCTTCTTTTAGTCTTAGTTCCTGCATTGCTTTCTTGCGGCGCTTGTACGCTTTCTTGCGCTCAAGTTCAAGTGTACGCTCAAGGCCTAAAGCTGCAAAGAAGTGTCTGGAAAGAACACGTATAGCAGGTAGTCCTCTGATTTCTCCGTTACTATTGGTGGTGCGTGGCTGCACTGATTTTAGAATTCCAGCTTTTTTAAGGTTGCGGATAGCCCGTTCGACTCTTCGTTTTGTTAGGTTCGTTTGCTTAACAATAAAGTCAATTGTGATGTTTTTGAATTCCTCTCCGTTAGGAATCCCAACTCTAAGGCTTGTAAGATCGCAGTATTTCAGTAGTGCTTCTATAACCCTGATACAAGCTTCTCGTTGTTCGCTTCTTTGCTGACGTGATGAACGATTACTGGCGTTTAATGTTGGTAATATACCAGGCTTGTTGAAATACTTAATCGCACGCTCTTTGGCGAGTGACAGAATTCTTGGTAGACCCCCTCTTCCTACTTTGATTGGACTTAGTAACTCCAAGATTGGTTTGAGTGGGTTATGACCACAACGATTGCCGCTAATTATAGTACGTAACAACTTTATAGCTCCATTTAAAAACACAAACAGTGTTACACTTAATTTTAAGTGCAAAAATTCTGTTAAGAGCTTTGAAAAGTATTGAAATAGAAAAGAAAAAGATGTAGATTTGAATTAATGTTTTTTTCAAATCTTTAACAAAAAATTCAAGATTTTTTTCTTTTTATTTTCTTGTTTAAAAGATTTTTTCAAAGCTTTTAAAGCTTAGCAGATAGACTAAAGGTAGCTGTGGTAGGTTGCCTTTAGGATTTCTGTATTTCTTCTGTGTTATTTCATTTCTTGACCTTAATAGATAAAATTTTTCAAATCTCCAGTTTAGTTCACCTGAAATGAACTAAACTATTTCCTATTTCACCATTATTTTCAATATATTGCAACTCAATAGATATAGATAAAAAAACTACTACACCGTTTTACAGAAAAATGGATCGGAGGTATTTAGAGGTTGGAATTCTGTTGTTTTAAGTTGTATAGCGCTTTTAGGTTCCCTTTCTAAATTCACTCTTGTACACTATGGCTTGTCCGATACTGTTATTCTCAATCCTAATTATAGGTACTTGTTTAGTGGCATTTATTGCTTATTGTGAGAAGATATGGAAAAAATTATTGCGATATTCAATCAGGCTGGTGGAGTTGGAAAATCAACTCTAACCCACAATCTTGGTTATGAATTACACCAAAGAGGAAGGCGAGTACTTCTTATAGATATGGATCCACAGGGGTCGCTGACAGATTTTTCTGGTATTGAGTCAGCCGATGTAGAAATAACCATTAGTCTGCCTATTTTGGACAGGCAAGACACCCCGCAAGTGGAGACAGCGATTGTTAAGACAGCAATGGGAATAGATTTGATTCCTGCTAGTTCAGTTCTCGCAGAAAATGAACTGGCAATTAATGGTTTGTGGGCGCGTGAAACGCAGCTTAAGAGAGTATTGTCTGGGGTGCTTGCACTATATGACTATATATTGCTTGATTGTCCCCCGTCACTTGGAATTTTTTCTGTTATGTCCTTAGTTGCAGCAACTGATGTATTGATACCTGTGGAAACTCAGTATAAGGCTTTGAAAGGAACGAAGATAGCATTGAAGATTGTCAGGCGAGTTCAGAACGCTTTTAATGAGAATCTTCAGATTTTTGGCTTTGTGCCTACCATTTATGATTCAAGGAGGAGTATGGACAAGCGCTCCTTGAAGATCATGAAGGATGACTTGCCTCAGTTTGGTCCAGTGCTTGAAGTTGTACCGAGCGCGACAGCCTTTACTGAAGCGTCGAGTATTCATGAACCTCTTGAAAACTATTCCCCTAGACATCTTGCTTTGAAGCCTCTTCAAAGGCTTGTAGATCACATAGAAGGTAGAGTAGTGGACATTTCCGGTAATGGAGCTGAAACATTAATGATAGGGAATGAAAAAAAATTAGTTGCACAAAATTGAGATGGGAATATCTAGGTACTGAAAGGGTATTAATATAGTGGTGAAGGTCTAATGAGTAACACGAAAGTAAGAGAATTTAAGGCAGGATTTTTTCAGATTAAGGAGGACTCTCCAGAAGAACTTAAGCGTTTTTCTCAAGCGTTTGGAAGTGGACAAGTGCAACAATATGAACTTAAAACTGTTAACATAGTGGATATTGCGTTGCCTGAGTCTCAACCAAGGAAATACTTTGACGATGACGCCTTGCAAGCTCTTTCTGATTCTATAAGGATTCATGGGGTAATTGAGCCACTTGTCGTTAGGTCTCTAGGGCAAGAATGCTATGAGCTGATAGCTGGAGAAAGACGATTAAGAGCTTCTAGGATGGCTGGTCTTGCCCGTGTACCAGAAGCAGTGATGAATATAAATCGAGAACAGGCGACTGAACTTGCTCTCATAGAGAACCTTCAACGAGAAGATTTAAATCCAGTTGAGGAAACAGAAGCAGTCTTGGGTTTAATTTCACTAAAATTTGATATTGGAAGAGATGATGCTATTGCAGCACTTTATAGTCTCAATAATAAAGTGACTACGGGTTCTAACCATAATGTTATGGTTAGGGAAGACGATCTTCAAAAGCTGTTCGACTCTTTGGGGTGTGGCAAGTGGCAATCTTTCGTAAAAAATCGCTTGCCACTTTTGAAGCTCCCTACCGATATTCTTGAAGCACTTTGCTCAGGCAAGATTGCTTATACTAAGGCTCTGGTTATTACCAGAGTGAAAGATGAAGAAGCGCGAAAGCACCTGCTAAACAAAGCAACTGAGCAAAACCTGAGTCTTTCTGTTATTAGGCAAGAGGTAAAATCCTTGTTAGCTGGAGATACGAAAGTCAATGTAGGTTTGACATTTTCGGCAAAGAAATCTTTGAAGTTGATACAGAAAAATATAACTCGCTCTAATGCTTGGAATGACTGTGAAGTATTAAGAATCCTACAGGAATGTGATGCCAAGATGAATGATTACCTTAACAGAAATAAAAGTGATTGAATTTAAGGGATTGGTTCTACATTACGCATTCCAAACCAGTAGGAAACGGTAGTAGGTGATGCCATTTAACCAGGTAGTTACCATCCTTGCCCCAACATCCTAAAGGTTGAGTGCCATTAAAATCGAAAGAATCAACAAGACGAATTGAGCCTTGGCGCTAGGTCTTATTTTCATAAGAAAGTAAGTATTAGGGTATAACATTTGTATTTGAGTTGTGAAGTTGTTGATTGAGGCAAGGAGCCAGAATAGACAGGGGTATCAGTCAATTACAGATATTAGATGATGGGGTTATACTTTTTCACGTTTCATTTAGAAATGCTATATTAAGGTAGGTTAAGAATTACGCACTAAAGTACTAAAGCATTTAAGTACTGAAGTACTAGAGTATTTAAGTCCCTTAAATATCATAAGTCGCCTGTGTGAATGTTTTAGTTATAGAGATATTTTTTTCGT
The DNA here is from genome assembly GCA_010692425.1 of Symploca sp. SIO3C6. Taxonomy (GTDB): domain Bacteria; phylum Cyanobacteriota; class Cyanobacteriia; order Cyanobacteriales; family Coleofasciculaceae; genus SIO3C6. The sequence continues at coordinate 5,194 of JAAHHJ010000049.1, forward strand.
TTTAGGCAAAGTTTGTCTCTTCAAATATGAAGGGTTATGCCGTTAAATTACAGCATAACCCTTAACTTTAGAGCACAACCATTTTGGCTACCTCACGAAAACCTTCTATGTACAGTTGGAAATCATCATTATCAGAGACTCGTGCAGGGATGAAAATTTTAATAGCATTGTCGTAAAATTTACGTGCCATTGGAAAGTTGTCATTCATATTACCTATGTTGGCATCATAAAAATCAGGACGAACCGTATGAGGCTGTGCGAACAGAGGTAGTAGATGGTTGGGACAGGTTGACATAGGGATATCAACTTCCCCTAACTTATATTCATTCTGTAAAAGTTCTACAAACTCACTCCTTGAAAACTTTGATTTCGTAGCATCGTACTGCATAACCAATGCATACCAAGTAGGTTGATATTCAACCGGAAACTTGGGCATTGTAAGAAAAGGAACATCAGAGAATGTTTCAATCCACTCTTGGGCATATAACCGCTTCTGTTTCAACCACTGATCAAACTGAGAAAACTGTTGATTAGCAAGGGCTATTGCCAAGGGACTCGGTCGTAAGTTCATTCCAGCACCTGTGATACTATATAGCGCAAACTTACTTTCAGGGGACAGTTCTTGGAAACAACGCTTATTAAAATGTCCTAGAAAGACAGCATGTTCATACATAGAACGATTAGACGTTGCTAAAATACCTCCCTGTCCAGCAGCGACAACTTTTTTCCCTTGTAAACTCCATGCGGCCATATCTCCCCATGTTCCAACTTTCCGGTCGCCAATAGTTGCTCCATGTGCATGTGAGCAATCCTCCAAAAGAAACAAGTTAAATCGTTTACAGAGTGAAGAAATTTTTGGCATGTTACATGGAATGCCCCACATATGAGTAACGATTACCGCTTTCGTTCTTTCGGTTTTTTTCCGAATAATTTCTTCAGGATCAAAGTTTCCATCTTCAGAACAATCACAAAATACGGGCGTCAAACCCCATTGAATCATTGGGGAAATTGTAGCAAAGAACGTATATGTTGGGACTAAAACTTCATCACCAGGTCTTAATCCCAATGCTCCAAACATAGCCCATATTGCTGTAGTACCTGAATTAAATACTACACTGTAATCTAGCAAGTGATAGTCAGCAAAAGCCCTTTCAAACTCATCATAGATTCCCTCTTTTTTGTATAGGGAAATACTTGTATGAAGTTGCTTGATTACAGCTTCGTCAGAAGCCGAATCAATAATAGGCCATTCAAATCTGTGCATTTCTCTAAACATGATAATAAAACCTACTAATCGTCGTCGAGAAAGGCTATCAAATTTAATAAAATTAATCAAAATAATGTTTGCTTAAAAAGAGTTATTAGAATAGCATCTGTTTGTACTCTTTTTGAGGAATTGTTTTATGAATAGTCAACTAGCTGAACTGAACCGAGAAAAGACGATTGAGGTGCTAAATCTTATAGCGAATAAAACCGGAGAAATTATTCGCCACTACTTCCGTAATTTGCAGAGCATTGAATATAAAGCAGACCAAAGCATTGTAACTGTTGCTGATCAAAAAGCTGAGGAAGTAGCTCGTGAAATTATTAACAGCGCCTTTCCAGACCATAATATTCTCGGCGAGGAATTTGGTGAGACAAATAAGGCTAGTCCATTTAAGTGGGTAATTGATCCAATTGACGGTACTACCAGTTTTGCTGCTGGTTCCTTCGATTTTGGTACTGTAGTAGGTCTACTTTTTAATGATCAGCCGATTTATGGAATGATAAATCAACCGATTATCGGTGATTTATTAATCGGTGATAATGAGACTACAACTTTAAACGGGATACCGCTTAACAGAGGGAAAACAAAGAAAAGACTCTCCGAAGCTATTCTATCTATTCCCGATGTATTTAGCGTTGAGAGATTCCAATCCTGGGACTCTTTCTATGCGTTGTCTAAGAAGGTTAAATGTGTGCGAACCTGGGGCAATGCATATGGTTATGCGCTGTTAGCTATGGGAAATATTGATATCATGCTAGACCCAATAGTTAGCACTTGGGACATTGCTGGAGTGATTCCTATAGTCCGTGGTGCTGGATGCGTAATTACTGACTATAAAGGTAATCCATTTTCCAGCAGTCAACGCGACGTAATCGCTGCGAAATCACATCTTCACCCCATTGTTCTCAAAGACTTGTCGGTGAAGGCAAATGCCACTAGTAGAATGACTAGTTTAAGTGAGGAATCTCTTCGATTTTCCAAGTCACCGGAACTATCAGAACTAATGCAAAAGGCTGCTTATGATGGAGTCAGTCGCTGTGTAGTTGGTGCGATTTCGGTTGATGCTAATGGTAAGGTTTTTCTTATGCAGCGTTCACCTGACGAGTTTATGGCAAATTGTTGGGAATTTCCAGGAGGTGGCGTAGATGAGGGAGAATCTTTGATAGAAGCCTTGGTAAGAGAAGTTCGAGAAGAAGCCGGACTAGTTGTTACCGAAATTATCGACTATGTTGATTCATTCGACTATGAAGGAGATGGGGGTAAGTTGAATCGGCAATTTAATTTCACCGTGATGGTGACTGGAATGCCTGTTCTAAGTAAAGAACATTCTTCTTATCGATGGGTTGCTATTGATGAGGCTCTAAATATGACTGAACTGAGTGATATCTTTAAGAGTTCACTTGAAAAAATTGGATAGGTTTAGGTTTAAGAATTTTGAGAGAGGAATTAGGATCCTCTCTCTTTTTTTAATTAACCTGTTTTCTTGTTGAATTTATCGTAACATTGACAGAGGTAATCGATAGCCGTCTTGAATTTGCCGTAATCTATGGACAAACCAGACCACCAACTCAAGAGAGTGTCGATAGGTTCCCCTGGAATTTCTATAGTTATAAATTCAATAGTGTCTCCAAAAATTAAAAGTGTACTAGGTATTGCCTGTTTTTGGGATCTTCCATAAATGTTGCCAAGCGATGGAAAAAAAATTCTCCGATTATCCGACTTATTAATATGCCACAGAGACAGAATAGACCCCAGAAAACGTTCGATTTTTGGTATTCTTAATTCTCTATTTGGAAATACCAAATTACCACCAAACAAAACATCACGGCAGTAGGAATCAAAGGTAACACCAATGGAATGTTGGAGAAATTTATAAATAGCTGTGTCTGCATCAACGTCCAAAATTAGCATAGTACGTTCATCAAAAAATGTACGAACCATCTCAACGTATGGACTTCCGTGTATACCTTGGGCTACATTATGATACCAGTCATGTAACACCATTGTAGTATAGAAGAGAGGGAATTCTTCGCATTTCTCCCACAAAGCTCTTTGAAGAAGTAATATCCCATCATCTGAAATTTTCATTTGATCAACTTGATCCACTAGTACTAATTTTGATGGAGGATTTCCATCTATATCAAAGTAGGGATACATTTGATTTATTAATAGACTGATACAACCACTTTTGAAATCTTGCATACGATAAAAACCTTTAAATTTTTGTCCTGACAATTTACCAAAAACTAAAGGTTACTCAAGGTGAGGATTAAAAATTTTATTTGACTACGGTATCAATCTTATAAAAATCTAGCTATTGCGATAATTTAAATCGAAAAAAAACAACCCAATTATCAATATTGTCGTTAATACTGTCAGACAATATAGATTTATGGAGCCATACAGAGTGCCGTTATACAAGTCTTTGTATAGGGAACTAGTTATCATGTTTTAGTTAGAGAGGACTTTTTTTCCTCTAGGTATTCTTCATTTTGAGGTATGGAGATAGTTTTTTTTATACGCATAATTGCTAATTAAAGTGTGGAACAATGGGATTAAGCAAGGGGGTAGTTTGGTGGGACATTTAACTACCTGAAAATACTTGATGGTAGAGTCTATAAAAGGTGTAAACAAGGAGTAAAAGTGTGTGAAAAAGCCCCTAGAAATCGTGGAAGATAGTAATCTTCCACCAAAAACCATACACACACCCCAGATCGGGAGTTCCTTTCTTAGAGTTTTTGCTCAGAAAAATAGAACGCTTAGAACAGATCTGACCCCGATATGTAATTTCACTTTATTTTATAATTGACTTGCATAAAGGTAACATATATGTTACCTTTATGATAAGATTAGAAGAATATATAGATGAACAAGGCAAAAGTGCCTTTGCAAGCTGGTTCAATAAACTCACCCCCCAAGCAGCGGTGAAAGTAACCACTTACCTGACACGGGTAGAGATAGGCAACTTCTCTCAGCTCAAAGGTATTGGCAGTGGAGTGCATGAACTAAGAATTGATTGGGGATCGGGCTACCGCGTTTATATGGGCAGAGATGGGGATACCCTAATTATCCTGTTAGGCGGCGGCACCAAAAAGCGGCAACAGGATGATATTGAACAGGCAAAGGAACGCTGGAAAGCATATAAAAAACGTAAGAAAGGATTATAAGGTGGCCATTACACGAAATTTTAAGCAGACCATACAGGCACGGGTACTCCGTGATCCAGAGTTTCGTACAGCACTGCTGATCGAAGGACTTGAACTGCTGATTAACGGAGATGTTGAAACAGGCAAATCCGTTTTACGTGATTACATCAATGCAACGCTTGGGTTTGAAAAACTGGCACAAATGACTGATAAATCGCCCAAAAGCCTGATGCGTATGTTCAGTACCAAAGGTAATCCCACCGCTAATAATCTTTTAGCTGTAATTTGTACTTTACAACAACAGGAAGGGGTACAGCTCCATATCGAGAGTATTCATTAAACTGTATCAAAATTTAAAATCTCTATGCCGTCAGACAGTATAGAGTTATAGAGTGCCGGCATACAATCTTTTTGATATTTTTATCTGTAATTTAAAGCATTTACACTTAAACTTATATGCCGGCACATAGTATAACGGTATAGAGTATAACTCTATACCGTTATACTAGTCTTTAGATATCATAAGTCGCCTGTGGGAATGTTTTAGCTATTTTCCTTCTAATACGCTTGTTTTGATTTTGCAGCCCAGGTTTTGGGCAAGGAGCCGCGTCTACACAGTCCCTTAATATGTCTGACTCAATCCTGAGTAAAGCCTGCAAAGCAATCCTAAAAAGCTGAGAATCAGCTATGACGGGTTCATCAGCGAGGAGTAAACATCGTTCTTTTGCCTTTTCGATTAGGTATTCTTCATTTTGAGGTATGGAGATAGTTTTTTTAATTCGCATAATTGTTAATTAAAGCGTGGAACATAACTTTTAAGCAAGAGAGTAGTTTGGTGGGACAGTTAACTACCTGAAAATACTTGGTGGGACAGTCTATAAAAGGTGCAAACAAGGAGTAAAAGTGTGTGAAAAAGCCCCTATAAATTGTGGAACATAGGTGCTTCTACCTATATTGTCTGACAGTGGAAACGGCAGCTTAAAAACCTCCAATTCTCCACCAAAATAACACCCGATAAGTGTTCTTATCGGCATAAAGTTGCTAAAAAAAACACATATACCTTCAGATCCGGGGTTCCTTTCGTATTGTTTTTGCTTTCTTTTAGACTAAAACTAAGGTATTCTATTTATACAAATTGGCGTTAGCCACATTCAACCCAAGTTCAAGGTTTTCCTCGTTTAAGAAAATCTTTAATGGGTTGATTACAGCAATTGCTTGAGTGCTGCTCTGACAGTGTTGAATTGTTTTTCGTGCAGTTGCCCTATCTTATTGTTGAGGCGCTTGCTGTCCCAGAGTCTTAGTTGGGAGAGTATTGCGCTTTGCAATTTTCCTTTGAACTGTATCTGACAATAATATTTATTGTTCTTTGTTTTGGTTGTTATCGGACTCTCTGGTTATACAAAGATTGATGCTAAGGAACATAGGAAGCAAGGCAAGGGTTGAGCCAACTTACCTAAAAACCGCCAGCTCACCTTCATTATCAGCCTGCTCTTTGGTGTAACTCATACCATCGACTTTGTTGCCATTTTTGTCGAGAAGAGAGATAAGTCCTCCTTTACTTTTGACTTTTACGCTCAGGATTTCGGGTTTCGTAAATCGGGGCTCACTCACCCAAGTCAAAAGCCTACCAGAGGTTCACACCAAGTTTAGCTGGCGGATTTGCCGCTTCCTTCATTAGCTTCGCTCTCTATTCAAAGTTTATTCAAGAAACCTTGGATTGATTAGGCTACTTATTCCTTCCTGAAAGGGCTGACATTAGATTCGCACTGATTAGTTAGTCCCCATACTGGGGGGCGCACCTCAATTTGAGTCTGAGCTGTTACTTTTGAATCAGATTTTGATTTTCGTGGCAATTCAGCCTGGTTTAAACCTAAACCACTGATTGCGATCACCGTGCTGACGATCGCGCAGACCGCTGCTATGTTGTCTCGATGTTTTTTCCAAAGATTTTTCATTTGCTGATATTTCCTTTTGAGTGTATAGATCTATTGAATCTCTAGGAATAATGGCATTAGGTCGAAAATTGTCGTCAATTTACTGACTTCTTTTGTCGAAAAGTGTCGGACAATGAGGTGAACCCCAAAAACTGGAACAGGTAGTAAGTAAAGTGTTTACCGACAATCTAGGATGTTCTAATCTATGAGTATAAAGCGGAATCGCCATAGCAAGGAGTTCAAGGCTAAGGTTGCGGTAAAATCGTTAAATAGTATCCAGCTTTTGAGCAAAGTGGCGAGCAAATACAGTGTGCATTTGCATTCCTATACTATGAATTGAAGAGTGAAACGGAGCTAAGTCTGTTCTTGATGGATGAGAGCGATAGGATATACACCAAGGATCCCTTCTTTAGGAGTCGAAAGATAGTAACGGATTTGGGTCAAAGAGGTTTTGTGGTGCATCATAAGAAAGTTCAGCACCTGATGCGTATAATGGAAACAGCCCCTGCTATTACTTTTTCGTTTTTTCTTTACTTATTTTTTGCCATTTTTGTTTCAGTCATTGGGGTTGACTTCACAATTTAATATGGAGGTTTGCTTAAGTAGCCTATGGATGTTGAAAAAGCACTAATGTTTGTTAAAGAACAAGGCAAGAAAAAACAAATATATATAGATGAGTTACAGGAAGATGTGTTTAAAGTAATTTGGAAGGGATATACTTTTGAACCGTCTTCTAAAAAAAATCCTATACCCGTGAAAGATTACCCGAACTTGATAGGAAGAAGGGTAAGAGAAGTAGCTTCTAAATTTTATCCAGTATTAGAACAAATACTCGAAACAGATAAAAAAATAATTAAAAAAAATTTTAAAGCAATAGTAGAGTCAGAGTTTGACAAGCGAGCGCAACCAGAAGAATCACAAACAAATATAACAATTAATTCTCCGAATAAAGATTGGGAAACTACCCTAGAGTTATCAGATGCAAACTTTTATGGACGCACAGAAGAATTAAAAACTATAGAGCAATGGATTGTTGGACAGAATCGCTATCGTGTAGTTGCAATCTTAGGTGAAGGCGGTATCGGCAAAACAGCTCTCTTACTCAAACTAGAAAGAAATATTCGGAATACATTTAAATATGTTTTTTCGCGATCACTAATAAATGCACCAAAATTTACAGATACTTTGAGAGATTTAATTAAGTTTCTCTCCGATCAACAAGAGGTGCATCTACCAGATACTTTAAGCAAGCAAATTGCTAGGGTGCTGCACTATTTGCAACAATACCGTTGTCTGATCATGTTAGATAATGTTGAGACAATTCTTCAAAAAGGTGATCGCGCTGGAGAGTATGAAAAAGGATTTGAGGAATACGGTCAGTTATTCAAGAAAATTGGGGAGGTAAAGCATAAAAGTTGCTTAATAATAACCAGTCGTGAAAGACTAAAGAATCTTGAGAGACTAGAAGGTAAAACAAAACCTATTCGTTTTTTACAATTGCCAGGCTTACATTGGAGAGAAGGCAAGCAAATTTTTGAAGCTACTGAAGATGATATTGTCTTTACTGGTTCAGATGACGAATGGGAAAAAATTATTAAATTTTACAATGGCAATCCCTTAGCACTAGAACTGGTTGCTTGTCATATCAAAGGCATATTTTGGGGTGATATTACTGCTTTTTTACAAGGAGGCGAATTCATTTTTGGTGAGCCTCTTAATGAGGCTCACGATGAACCGGTTGATATACGTAAGCTATTAGATTCGTTATTTATTCGTTTATCTGATAGACAAAAAGAGATTCTATATTGGTTTGCTATTAATCGCGAACCCCTGAGTAGTTCAGATTTAAAAAAAGATCTTCTTTCATCAAATTCTAAGAGAAAACTATTTTCAACGCTACAATCAATACAACGATTTATTCCTCTGAAAAGAAGTCAAGACAAAATTGTACTTCAGCCTGTACTGATTGAGTATATGACAGAGCGACTGATAGAACAGCTTTGTGAAGAGATAACAACTAAGACTATCAAGTTATTGAGTAGTCATGCTCTCATGAAAGTTACGTCAAAAGAGTATGTTAAAGATATTCAAATTCGCTTAATCTTAAATCCAATTATAGAAAACTGCGGAAAAGAGAAGCTTAAAACCCAACTAATTAAATTATTGACAAAGATAAAAGCTAATTTTCCCATGGAACAAGGGTATGTAGCTGGTAATATTTTAAATCTACTGTGCCAATTAAAAACTGATTTAACTGGCTATGATTTTTCTCATCTTACAATTCGGCAAGCTGACCTTCAAGGTCAACTCTTAAATAAGGTAAACTTGACAGGGTCTCATATAAGAGACTCTGTTTTTACGAACATATTTGGAACAGTCTTTTCAGTTGCCTTTACTCCTGATGGAAACTGGCTTGCAGCGGGTGATATTAGTGGAAGTTTACGTATTTGGGATATCCGCAAAAATCAGCAACTATTTAATTTTAAAGGGCACACAAACTGGGTTAGATCAATCTGTTTTAGTCCTGATGGTAAGCTACTTGCTAGTGGTAGTGAAGATCACACTATTAAAATTTGGGATACTGCTGAATTCAAGTGTCTTCATACTTTAAAGGATCACGATGGATTTGTAATAGCAATCTGTTTTAGTCCTGATGGTAAGCTACTTGCTAGTGGTAGTGAAGATTACACTATTAAAATTTGGGATACTGCTGAATTCAAGTGTCTTCATACTTTAAAGGATCACGATGGATTTGTACTAGCAATCTGTTTTAGTCCTGATGATAAGCTACTTGCTAGCGGTAGTGAAGATCGCACTATTAAAATTTGGGATACTGCTGAATTCAAGTGTCTCCATACTTTAAATGATCACGGTGAATTTGCTAGATCAATTTGTTTTAGTCCTGATGGTAAGCTACTTGTTAGCGGCAACGAAGATAAGACTATCACAATTTGGAATACAGTTAAATTCAATTGTATTCATACTCTAACTGAGCACCGTGACAGAGTATGGTCAGTAGGTTTTAGTCCTGACGGAAAGCTACTTGCTAGTGGTAGTGAAGATCAGATTATTAAAATTTGGGATACTGCTAATTTCATGTGCCTTCATACTCTAACTGAGCACACTAGTTGGGTTCGTTCAGTTAGTTTTAGCCCTAATAGCAAGTTACTTGCTAGTGGTAGTGGGGATCAAACTATTAGAATCTGGAATACTGCTGTTAAAGAATATTATAGAGTATTTCAAGGTTATACAGATCGTGTTAGAACCGTTAGCTTTAGTCCTGATGGAAGACTCTTTGCTAGTGGTGGTGAAGACAAAAACATCAGGATTTGGGATACTTCTAACTTTAATTGCATTAGTATACTACAAGAACATTTAAATTGGGTCTTGGCAGTGGCTTTTAGCCCTGATGGTAAATTGCTTGCTAGTTGTAGTGAGGATAAGAACGTAAAAATTTGGGATACTTCTAACTTTAATTGCATTATTACACTACAGGGACATTTAAGTTGGGTATGGTCAGTAGGTTTTAGTCCTGATGGTAAACTGCTTGCTAGTTGTGGAGGAGATAAGACTATTAAAATTTGGGATACTACTGAATTCAAGTGTCTCTATACTCTAACTGAGCACTGTAGCAGAGTATGGTCAGTTACTTTCAGTCCTGATGGGAAGTTACTTGCTAGTAGCGGTGAGGATCACACTATTAAAATTTGGGATACTACTGAATTCAAGTGTCTCCATACTCTAACTGAGCATTGTGGTAGAGTGTGGTCAGTTACTTTCAGTCCTGATGGGAAGCTACTTGCTAGTGGCAGTGAGGATCACACTATTAAAATTTGGGACACTACCAATTACTTATGCCTTAATACTTTCCAGGAACATACAGCTCGTGTTAGAACTGTTAGTTTTAGTCCTGACGGAAAGTTACTTGCTAGCGGTAGTGAGGATCACACTATTAAAATTTGGGATACTACCAATTACCTGTGCCTTAATACCTTCCAGGAACATACAGCTCGTGTTAGAACTGTTAGTTTCAGTCCTGACGAAAAGTTATTTGCTAGCGGTAGTGATGATGGTCAAATAAATCTTTGGACTTTGCCTTTTAAACTAAGGAAAAGGAACAAGAAAATTAGAATACCTCGACCATATGAAGCAATGAAGATTACAAATGTTAAAGGCTTAGAAGAAAATCAGAAAGAAGCATTAAAAATCTTAGGTGCTGTTGGTGATAATCCTGAATAGTCTCCTCACTAGCTTGTGTTGTGGATGGAAGAAAAGCTCGTGGAGTTGACAATGTATCAAAGGAAAGATATTCGGAGCAACTGATGAAAACATTGAAGAACTCTCTGCACGAATAAGACGACTTGGTTATAAACCGAAGCCAGCGGAGTGGTGGTCATCTTGGAAAGTTTGAGAACAACCCATCACGTCGAATCCCTTTGTCTGAATTGAGTTGGTCTTTGATCGATAAACATTCTTTTCTCGATCTGACGCTCCTCAGTTGGTGACAACATTGACAGTTGAGCTATCGCTCCTTTGACCTGATCGGTTTCTACTTCCAGATACCGCTGGAGCTGGTCGAGGTTCCGATGACCACTTATTTCCTGGATAACCCGCAAGGGAATGTGTGCATTTGACATCAAGGTCAATGCCGTTCTCCGAAAGGAATGCGTACTGATACCATCGATGCCAGTGCGCTCACATGCTCTTTTGAGAATTAAGCACGCTGAGTCTCGGTGCAGATGTCCCTTGCCCCACAGTCCTGGAAACAAATAGCCATTATCATAGGTGGGACGGTAGTTTTCGAGGCGCGTTCTGAGGTCTTCGAGAACCGGAATTGATCTGGTGGCAAGCTTTCCTTTCGAGTTTGATTTTCTAATAATCAGCTCTGGACGTACTTTGCCTCTCTTGTTGTAGACATCTGTGGTCAGCAACGTAACCGTTTCATTGACTCTGGCTGCGGTGTAGAGCATGACCGCCATCAACGTTCGGTCACGGGTAAGCAGAAGTCCTTTGCTAAATAAAAGCTGAATTTCTTCGGGGCTTAGGATCTTCGCTTTCCCATGCCGATTGATCTTCATGCACCATGAACCCCGCTACACCTTCCTTATTAGCCTACCGAGTGCATGGGTTATTTTGTGCGGTCTGGTGGTATTACTCTCATTCTATTTGCACGATTCGTATGCTTTACGCACCACTTACCGCTTACGCCCTTTCTCTTGCCAATCGGTAGCAAATTCCATAATACGCTCGTTTGTTCCCAAATCCAGCCGTCTGCTACCCCTGTCAGTTGACAGCAGTAGTTGAAGCTTCCTTTGGTGGTTTCGGCTTCCGTTCAAAGACTTGGATATTGGGCTGATCAAGTATGAAGCCTGTGGCAGTCTTTTCGCCCATCTTGCCCCCAATCGCTGCTACCCACATCGGGTAATTATCTCTAGCTTGCTCTAACTTCTTAAAAATTTTAGGCTTAACTTTCACGATTACAATTTGACCATCGCAATCAAGCTCAAATTGCTTCCAGCCATTTTCGACCGTCTCAACATCAGCGGGAAACTCATTAATCTTAATAGTCAGTTCCATTCTGGCGGAAGTGGGCATAAATACACCTTCAATTTCGACTTGTTCTCTTATACCAGGAATCACCGTTAATTACTTGGGGTGGATTTGGCAACAAAAAGAGGGTAATGCTCAATGGCTTTAATTAGACCACTACTTCTTAATCTTCACCTTCACTAGAACTCTGCTCACCGTTTTCCACTTCCAACGCCTTTTTAGCGACATATTGACTGGCAACAGATGTAAATGCCTCTAGTGATTGGGTTGTCACTGCTTGAGTAAGAAGAGTCCCAAGCACTTCAAGATCATTTATCTTACTAACTAGCTTTCTTAATTCCGGTGGAATATCTTCAAACCTCACCTCAAGGATACGAAGAATATCTTCCTGTTTGCTCTCCTGCCTGCCTTCATATAATCCTTGTTTACGCCCCTTCTCTTGCCAATCGGTGACAAATTCCATTACACTCTCCTTTGTTCCCAAATCCATGTGTTCAAGTGCTTGCTGAAATTGCTCTTCTTCTTCCTCATTTAAAGGCAAATACGTGCCAATAAATCCAGAAATGAACGCCATTTTCTCTCGGTCTAACCTAAGCGTAACAAGCAATCGCAAACACTCGGCTTTAACCTGGGCACGCTCAGATGGAGCCATCCTCATCTTTGCCATCAGAGCCAATGCCACAGGATTATCGTATTTAAGAAAGTCTCGCCAGTTCAACCGATTAAGTTGAATGCTCACAAAACTAAAGTCCAGTACCTGGCGATCTGGAAAGTTCACTACATACCTATTTTCCTGTTCTGTAAATGGCTCATCAAAGGTAAATAGGGCAATGGGATAGACGGGCAAGCGGAACTTTTCATGCAAGCGAGCAAAATAGTGAAACATCCGCCAGCGAAAATCCTCTTGGCTGTAGGCGCTCGACTGCGATTCAAGATGAATCAAAAAACAAGCTTCCTCATCTCGAAATGAGAGACGAGCCACCACATCAGCTACTTTCTTTTTCCCCTGCCCGATGGGACTAAAGACCTCGCGAACCGTCTCTGTTGGCTCTAAGCGAAACTCGCTCGGCTCAGCGTATTCGAGAACCTGCGGTACGAACAGTTTCAGAAAGTCTAGGAAAAAGGTTGAAAGCAGTTCCTTAAAAATAGCATCATGGTCAATAGGAGGCGTCACTCCGAATACCCCGATAAAGTTTTATAACTGATAATTGATAAGCACCTCCGGTAAGTGTCTCACCTCTACTCACCCAATTCAAGCAACTCGGAGCAGTTTTTAATGCCCCGACAGTCGGATAGGCTAATAAAGAAGGTTATAGCGGGTGCGCGTTGTTGCATAGTAAAGATTGACCACCACGGCAATGGCGAAGATATTCACCGTTTTCCACTTCCTTGGTCTCCTTAGAGACATGCTGATTTACCGTAGATTTACATGCCTCGAAACAACCAATCTGGAAGAGATTCGACTTTTTTGCTTTCTTCCTACAAATCCCAATCTTCTGGCATAGGTTGGTTAGCGCCTCCTGGTCTCCTAGGATCTAAATATCCTTCCTCACACTTGCCATAATTTGCCATTGAAGATAATGGGTTGAAGGTACAGGGACGATTCTTCCAACTTGCAAGTCGAGCTTGATACATTTGTTCTGCTCTTTTCTTCTCTTCTTCTGCTGCTAATCGCTCTTGCTCAAGTCTTTCTTGCTCTCTACGCGCAATTCCTTCGGGACTTTGTTCGTACAGTACTTTCCATGTATTGGCATATCGCTCGGATTCAGTAGAACTTGCACCTGGATAATTATAGCGATGAGCATTGGCATGTAATGCACTTAACCATCTGTGCGGATACCACTGGTTAGGGGCCACTTTAATGGATTGCTCTAAAGCAACCTTGGCTTTTTTAAAACTTTCAAAGCCTCTTCCATTCGTCATGTTTTTAAGCATAATTTCATAATGCGCCTTACCTATATGGCTATAGGCACGAGACTCTTCAGTTGTTCCGTTATTAAGTGCTTTCTGACTAGCACTGATAGAATCGGAATAACGGCGGTCATTGAGAAACGCTACACCTAGTTCAAGATATATTTTTCCTAAACCAACACGTGGTGAACTCGTATAAGTTTTTCCGCTTGTAGCATTGGATAAGCAATTAATTGCTTCGTTAAGTTTGTCATTCACACTACCATATCCAAACGAATTACATGGTTTAAGATTAGAAGTACTAGACAACGGATACCATTCATTGGGGATTGTTCGTTCGCCCGTAGCATGATAAACTGTTAAATAAGCTAAGCCTTTACCATAAAGTGCATCCCTGTCATTTGGGGTAAGTTCCAAAGTTCTATCAAGCGAACGCACTACACTAGTCATGTTTGAAACGTTACGCTTACTGGCATCCTCAAGCATCAGTCTGAGAGTCTTATACCCCTCTTCTAAACTATTATTAGCCATTTCTTTTATTCTTTCTTGTACTTGAGGTGGCAAACCTTGGGCAACAATCATCGCTTCATTAACAGTACGGGCTTGAGCGGCTGGCATAAGAGCCAAGGGACAGGTGAGGCTAAAAAGTGTAAGACTACAGGATATTGAACGAAACCAGTTTGAAAGCAGCATAGGATGATAAGCATTGTATTATTACTCTCTTTTTTCTCTCATTGAAAGAATTAATCAGGAACCTTACTTAAAAAAATTTTGTAGCCCTCAAAACAGAATTGGTCAATGAGACAGGCTATGCACTATCTGATAATGTGTTAGATCAGTGCATAGCCTGTAACTACCGCGCGCGGTAATCATGATATAATCCACCCAAAAGCCTCTGCATAGAGAAAGCTTTCTAGCCGTCTCGCTACCGCTCGTATCCACTACATAGCCGTAGACACATTGACACCCAAGGTGTTAGTACCCAATCCTTTCCACTCATCCACTCTTTACCGCTCAAAATCCCGTTCCTTGTTACGTTGCTGAGAGCGAGGCTGATGGCTCTGTTGTCTATCTCTTTCATTACGTTGCTTATCAGTATCGAATAATTTAACCTGATAAGTGGAAAATCGCCCTGCTTGATAGGACTTTTTAAGCAGATTAGGACGTATCTCTAAAGTCTCTTGCATCGACTTTCCGTCATGAATAATAATATGGCGATTCTTGCTTTTTCCAGTCTCAAGATTAGTAATTCGATACGACGAACTACCCATGTGTTCAAATTTATATGAAACCTGTTCTTTTTTTTCTATAACTCGCTGCCTCCGCGACTTTTTATTTTCTCCTAGAAAGGCGTACTTGGCGCGATAATCAAGTTCTTTCTGAGATCTTTTTAAACCGTGTTCCTGTTTAAGCAGATTTTTGCAGTATTCACCGAACTGTTTAAATTGAGATTTAAGATGCTCATATGACTTAAAACAGCACAATTCCTGCCGTTCCAGTTCATTTTTATGAAGCTCTTGATTATTGAGGATATGAGTCCGATAAGCCTCTCTAGAACAATAAACAAGCGACGCAAATACGTTATAAGGGCTAGGTTTGCTTATATATTCAGGCGCAATCAATATGTTTTTAGATGGAGGATGATAGGCGATATTAAAATTTTTATCTTCCCCTTTCAGTTGTTTAAAATCAAAAATCTCCACCTTATTAAAGGGGCGCTTTTCAAACAAAGCTATTCTACTGGCACACTCTTGCAATGTGAATACTCTTTGTTCATCGGTAAGTTTGCGCCATATATTAGGGCGTAAGCCTTTTATATCAGCAAAGCCTAACTTATCGAAATGATCTTCTCTAAAATACACGACCTTTCTTTGAACTTACTCGTAGCCTTCGCTTCACCGTTTATTAGTCCTCTTCTTCGCTGTCATCATAATCAGCACCTGGTAATCCTCCCTGTCCATAAGTTTCCATTCCAAAAGAATCAGTAACATTCCTCAATTGTCGCCGTTGTTCCCGCATTTTCAGAAATACATCATTAATTCCGCCACTCCTTACCAATCGCTGTCCAGCATAGTAGAGCATCTGAGGTATGTGGGGAACGACATCTGCCAGTGCGTCTTCAACGATTTCCTGCACATACTCTGCTGTGTTTTCCTGAATACTTTGTGACAACGCATCAGAGATAAAATTCTCAGCCTGAAAACCTTGCTCCTGCTCGTCTTGTTCAAATGCTTCCTGTTGCTCGTCTTCTTGATTCTCTAGATTTGCCCCAAAATGGGAGGCAACCTCGGCATAGCTTTTCTTCTCTTCTGTGATCATCCTCCGAGCGACCTCGAAGCGCTCAGTGATTTCTGCTTCTGTGTACTCTTGGCGTGAGGTATCAAGTCCGCACGCTTCAAGGGTTTGACGGACGGTGTTTAGTGTGATGCCGTAACGTTCTTGGAGGTCTTTCTTCTTGATCATTGATTTGGGTGACTGGTTTTAGGTAAAAGTACTCTTGTATCTGTTTGGTCGTAAATCCTGCCTTAAAAAGTTTCCTGGCAGGAATAAATCTGGTCGCAATTTCTTTTTCTGTATAGGTTCTTCTCGCTGTGGAAAGCCCACATGCTTTTAAGGTGCGGTAAACTGTGGTGTCAGCAAGACCAAACCTCTTTTCCAAATCCTTTTTACTAAGAAAGGAAGTCATACATTGCCGTTTCTGACATATCTTCAAATAACTGCCAGACGTGATGTCTAATGGCACGTTCCAGTTCGCTTTCACCTTGTCTTACATACTCTTCCCTTCCCATAGGTGAGACCTTTTTCTCTACAGAAAGATTAGGATTCCAGCGCGGTAAATCAAATCTGTGCGCCGCAATGTCAATACGGGCAGGAGTATTTGATTTTGGAGGGGTGAGTTCATCAACCATGTCTGGCGGAAGATGAGTCCGTACCACACCGCTATAGGGTGATATGAACACAAAGTGTAAACCATTAAGGCGACTAGCTCTGGGTAACATTCTGAACTCATCAGCTAACAGGCGCTCACGAGTGACAAACGACCAATTTTGTGCAAAACCGCCTGCATTTCGAGAAAAGCTTGGTTGCAGTGTTCGCTCTTGACCGCACAGGCGGCTTGCCCAATGAGCAGTCTCAACACTTCCAGCGCGTAGGATGACTTGGAATTCGCAGTTAGACACAATACTTTCAGCGCCGTGTGTGCCGTAGTTTTCCCTTAGCTGGTCTATATTCTGCACTGTAAGATACACCTGACAACGCTTTGAGCGTGAGAAGGTGAGCAGATCCATAACCCCTGGTAGCTGTTTTCCCAGATAGGCGAATTCATCAATGTAAATATAAGTCGGTGGATGTGTGTACTCCGGCAGGTCAAGAATAATATCACTTAACCGCTTAAACATTGCTCTCATAAGCGGTGTGGTAGAAGCGCGAGAGGTGGGTTTTTGACCGATAACCATGATGCCACCTTTGTCAACTACTTCCTTAAGACTCACCCATTGCTCTTTCGGGGTATGGTACTGCTGCGCGGCAGCTAGTCGCATAGATTGTAGAGCTACAGACAGTTGCATCAAAATCCCTGCGGTTGTCTTTTCTGCGTCACTTTCTAATATCCGTTCGATAACTGGTTCATTAGTGGAATTGTGCCGCAGGAACTCAACCAATTTTTCCAGATCGCTAAAACAGGCATTATAGAGGTCATGCAGTCCCCAATCTGTTCTTTTGGTCTTTATGAGTGAAAGTGCTACTGCCATTCCCACCGCTTGTGCGCCTTGTATCCAAAAGGGGTCTCTTGCATCTCCGGCAGGAATAAGAATATGAATTAACTCATTTAAAACATCAATATACCCGTCTGCATCTTTGGCAATGTCCCAGACGTTGGAACGCGCATCGGTTGCGTTAAAGTAGTGAAGTGGAACTTCCTGTTTCTTTGCAAAGTAGTCTGCTAACGGATACATATCCCCTTTCACATCAAAGATAACCACTAAGCCATTACCAGGGCTAAGGGTACTACAGGCGTGTGCAATAGCTGGATAGGTTAATTTACTCTTACCACTTCCTGATGCCCCCACCAGCAGTGTGTGTCCTTCAGCCTTTGAAAGTGGCATATAGTAGCCACCTATGAAAAGATAATCTCTTTCATTTTTAGCTGGTGGTACAAGAATTAAGGGAACTTCATCATCGGTGGTTAGCTCGTGAGGCGAGTTAGTTAATTCATCTAACTTGGGTGCAACAGGTTGTGAGAAAAGGCCGTGAACAAAGTCAAGAGACTGAGGATTAGAGTCATCAGGTTGACGATAAAGATCAAGATTGGACATGATTAATATGGTTTTCTCGGTCTTATCTGTTGCGATTCAGTAGAATTAAATGAGCGGTTGCGCTGTCTCTCTCGGCGTAACATCTCTTTTGCCGCATACAGCTCCTGTGCTTGCTGTACTTCCTGCTTGGCTTTGGTAATTACGTCAGCAAATTCTTGAGGGTATTCATATTGCTCTTTGGTTTCCTCTTCGTTTAAGACATTTTCAGCATACGCATTACAAATTCCCGTTACGGTTAGCGTTGTGAAAAGGGCAGCGACTACAGGAAACCACCCTTGGTGCGTCATAACGCTCCATACAATGACCAGAATTACTAAAAAAAAGACATGATGAGGAATAATGCCTGTAAACAAGGTGTATTTGACTGACCAGCCGAAATTTCCTCGATAATCTACGTGACAGTTGACGACATCACGGTGTTGAAAAAGGAAACGAGCCACTTTTCGTTGTCCTTTGTTGTTGTAGAGATATAGTTCTCTCACTCTTTCAGAATGACCACCAATACTTAAGAGAGCAGCTAATCCTCCTGTGATCAGACCTGGTAGTTCTCCGCGAAAACCGCCGATAATTGTTGATGAAATTATGATATGAATAGCAAAAATAGCGGCATTTAAAAGTAATAGTTTGGATCTTAGACCCAACATTAGCAGGAAATTGTTAGGTTTTTCCATAGAAAATAGATTAGCACCATCTGCATTCGCTGTTACTCACTATTCACACTGCATAGCAAATCCTATCAGGAGAGAAAATAATAAATCATCTAGCGTTCTTGCTCCCTGGAAGAGCTGGAACGCCCACGCTGCTCAAAATTGGTCATTTTTGTGATGGGAACATGGCGAAACGCTTTTTGCGGCTTCCTACTACGTTGCTGCTGTTTTTGCGTATCTTGCAGTTTTAACTGCTGCTGACGAGAAATAAGGTAGTTTGCCTGCTTCTTGCTCACAAAACCCAACGCTTCATATACCCTGATACCAATAGTGGAAGTAGGCAGTCCCTTCCCTTCGGTATAACGCTTATAGTCACGACCGCTGATTTTCCCCGTAGCATACAAAAAAAGCATCCTGTTCTTATATTGTGCTTTTCCAAGCTCTTTGAGAATGTGAGTAGCTTTTTCGTATATTGTCCGGTAGTTAAGTGCCTTTTTCCCCAGGTCATTAAGCGTATAGGCGTTTTTGCCATTCTTATGGGGATGCGCCTTTAAGAGCTGTTTTTTGAATCCTGCAATCAGATTACGTGCTTCTGAAGCGCCGAATTTCCCTCGTGATGCCGTATGCACAGCGGTTGCAACGTGGTGATCTCTTACTGCTACACCGCGCTTTTCCTGCTCGGAAATCCGAGAAGCTACTTCACGATAGAAAAGACGGTAATCAGTTTTGCTTTTTATATCTTGAGAGTGTTGTTGCCCAATTACTTTATCCCACCTAAAGCCTTGTTCTCTGCCCCTGGCTTGCCACTGTTTTAATAGCGCTTTGCTATCAACACTTTTATCTTTCGGTTTTCTGGTTTTTAGCACTTCCGCCCGTTTTTGCTTTGCTGTCATGCCTGGATCTATTCGCTGCTGAATATTCCGACGGCGGTTACTAAAAGAGTCCTTTGTCTCTTGCGAGATACCAACAATGCCAAAACTTACTCCTTTGCCTTTTTGAAACGGTTGGTCATAGGTTTTTACCCCGTAAACCTGTTCTATCCCGCGCCGCAGCTCGTTCTGATATACCATACCGGAGGCATACCGAGCTTGGAGTACAGTACCGTTTGTAAGCGTACCAGTTTTTTCCTTTCCGATACCAAGATTAAGCATTAACCCGTGGGTATGAAGTTGTGGGTCGAGGTCACGGCTGGTGGTGTGGGTAAATGTCGCAAACACTGCTTTGGCTTTCTCTGTCTTCACTCCTTGTTTGCCGCTACGGATTGTGGTGTGTTCCTCCAAATAGCCAAGGGCGCTTCTTACTGCACGCTCATGAAGCCCCATTATTTTATCGCGGTCTCTCTGCGTCGGGGCAAGCGCCCACAGGATTGATACATCTTTTGGGGCGCTAAAGACATTATCAAAGCCAATTACCGAGCGATGTTTCTCTGTGGTTAGCCACTTTTCGGGGTCATCAATCTGGTATTCTTTGAGAAGCTTTGTCAGCCGTTTTGAATAGTGGTCTGAATTGCCGTTCTTAATTTGGTTCGCCTCAAAGCGGTTAAGGTAAATCGGACGATTGTTGTCAGCTCGTCTGACTGGCTCTTTCGTCTCTGGGTTCACCAGTAGGTTATATTCTCTGATGCGGTTCATCCCTTGTCTTAGACTGGTGCTGCCATCGGGTGATTTACCCTCAAACAGATTTTTTAATACCGGATCGTTCTCCTTAATCTGCTGCCCTGCGATTTTAAGCGTCTTGGCTCCTTCGCCCAGGAATACCCCCTCTGGCTCAGGCTGTGCGGTGTAGTAATCGTCTTTTCCTAGTTCCAGGTAGTACGATTCGCCCCCTGTGTAAATAATACTGATTGAATTCATCCCTTAAGCTATAACCACCTTGCGCCACTACCACTTATCTCACTGCATAGAAACAAGGCATTCAGGAAAGGTAAAGGGAGAACTATACACCTGGGGTGTCAATGTGTCGGAGCGTAGCGACTGCATATGAGCAACGCGAATTCCTCTCTAAAATACCTCTTTTTTGGGTGGATACTCAGTGATTACCGCGTGCGGTAGTTACTGCATACTCCCTGCATACTTTTTAACTTTTTCCTATTGTCGGGAATTTTATAGTTGTATTTCTAGCAGTTTGGACAAGAGATAGCTCCAGATAAGGAGCTATCAGCGATGGAGTAAAGGGTCAATTATAAGGGAGACTTTGCTACTAAAAAGCTACTTGCTCCTTCGAGTCACCTGTGCCAACATATTCTTATTTAAAGCGACTCAATTATAGTTCTTGCAGATAATCCATAGGATTAGCGGGAGAAAATAATTCTCCTTTTGAACTTACGATCGAACTTTCAAGAAGCTCTCCGCTGGATAGAAAACAAAGCATCTGCGGCGGGTTTACACAGGTAATTTGGATCCCCAAGCTGAGTAACTGGGCGATGGCTCCAACAATAGCGCATGTTGTCAAGATGCGTTCTTTTAGCATTGAATAATTCCTCTGTTGCTTGTCTATCAACAGTTAAGCACTAGGAGGTCTCATAAATTTGTACTGAGAAAATAATTATCATATACTGAGAAAATTCTTAGTTGACTGAGAGGATCTCAGTTTTTGGTGTGAGGTGTGCCAGAAACTAAAACTAATCAGAAGTGACTACATCAGTAGCAGCTATGAACAAGCAACAAGTAACAGAGAAATTTAAGAAACTGCCTCCCAAGCGCAAAAAAGTACTTCTGGGAATTTTAAGAGAGGATAGCCAGAAAAAAATTATGGCTGATACTGGTATACCCAGCCAAGATGCCCTTACTCAACATAAGAGGAAGCTTTATGCTGATTTTAAAATTGATACTATTCGGCATGAATTAGATGACAATCGCTCAGGAGAACGCAAATTACCCAAACTGGTTGCTCTATTCGCCAAGTATATGCCTGAGCTACTAGCTAGGGATGAACATAAAGTCATCGCTAATCGAAACCAACGACAAGATTGGGGCGATGCACCAGATCTATCTGTTTTTTTTGGACGCACAGAAGAACTGGATACACTAGAGCAATGGATTATCAAAGATCACTGCCGACTGGTAGCGATTGTGGGTATGGCAGGAATTGGCAAAACAGATCTTTCACTGAAACTCGCAGGAAACATTCAGGAAGAGTTTGAGTATATTATTTGGCGATGGCTTTTTAATGCACCACGAGTCAAAGATCTCTTAGCAGACTTGATTGACTTTTTGTCTGGACGACAGGAGAGCGATTTACCAGATACTATGGGTGATAGAATATCGCGGTTACTTCACTATTTGCGAAAACATCGTTGTCTGGTGATTCTAGATAATTGGGAAACAGTTTTACAAGGTAATACTAGTGCTGGGCAATATCGAAAGGGATATGAGGGATATGATCAACTACTAAAGCAAGTTGGAGAAGTTCATCATAAAAGCTGCTTGCTACTAACGAGTCGGGAGAAACCGCACAATATTGGGAGATTGACAACTCAAACAAAACTGGTTCGTTTGCAAAAATTAGATGGTTTAGATTATCTAGATGGACGGAAAATCTTTAAGAAAATCGGTTTTTTTTCGGGCTCAAATGAAGACTGGAAGCAGCTTATCAAACTTTATAATGGTAATCCCACAGTCCTAATATTTGTTGCGAAGCTTATTGAAGGAATTTATGAGGGCAATATTTCTGAGTTTCTATCTCAAAACCAAGTAATGTTTAGTCGTCTTGAATATTTCTTATCCTGGTATTTTGAGCGCATATCAGATAAAGAAAAGGAGCTTGTATACTGGCTGGCAATTAATCGTGACGCTGTTTCACTTCCAGAACTAAGAAAAGACCTCCTTTCATCTTCCGCCATAAGACAACTACCATCGACTCTCCAATCGTTACTTGATAGATTACTCTTAGCAAAAAGTGGTAAAAAATTTACACTAAAACCTGTGTTAATCGAATATGCGACCGAGCAATTGATAGCGCAAGTTTGCCAAGAAATTAATACTGGAAAAATTGATATTTTGAATAGTCATGCACTGCTTAAGGTTCAGGTAAAAGACTATGTTAGAGATATGCAATCTCAACTTATTCTTAGATCAATTACAGAAAATTTGATTTCTTTTTTAGGAAGTAAAAGCAGTCTTGATATACGATTTAAAAGTATTATTTCAACCTTACAAAAGAAATCTCCGTTAAAGGCTGGGTATGCAGCAGGAAATATAATTAACCTGCTTTCCTCTATGCAGAAAGGCTTAAGTCAGTACAATTTCAGCAATTTAAATATTAGACAAGCTTACCTTACAGGTACAATTTTACACTATATTAACTTTTCCAGATCTGATTTTATTGATTGTCAATTTATTGAAAATTTTAGTGGTATTCATGGATTAGCATTTAACCCAAATGGAAAAGTTCTTGCAGCTGGTGGTTTTATGGGTGAAATATACTTCTGGTCAGCAGAAAATGGTCAACTACTTTCTACCTACAAAGAACATATCAATGGAGTACGTTCAATTACTTTTAGCCCAGATGGAATAAAATTAGTCAGTGGAGGTGAGGATAAAACAATTAAGCTATGGGATGTTCATACTGGTAAATGTCTCAAAACTTGGCAGGGTCATACCAATTGGATAAGATCAGTTACCTTCAGTCCCGATGGTAATCTTATAGCAAGTGGGGGTGAGGACAAAACAATTAAGTTATGGGACGTTTACACTTGTAAATGTCTCAAAACCTGGCAAGAACACGAAGACAGTGTACATTCGATTGCCTTTAGTCCAGATAGTAAAACTTTGGTTAGTGGTAGTGCAGATCGAACTGTGAGAATATGGGATATTCACACAGGTCAATGCACCAAAGTTTTACAGGCACATACCGCTTGGATCTGGTCAGTTGCTTTCAACCCAGATGGTCAAACAATAGCTAGTAGTGGCGATGACCGAACAGTAAGGATATGGGATGTTCACACAGGTCAATGTCTTAAAATTTTACAGGGTCACACTGCTAGGATTAGATCTATTGCTTTCAGTCCGAATAACCAACATTTAGCTAGTGGCAGTGATGACCGAACAGTGAGAATATGGAATGTTTGCACTGGTGAATGTTTAAAAACTCATCAGGCACATAGTCATGAGATAGGATCAGTTATCTATAGCCCTGACGGTCTAACTTTGAGCAGTGGTAGTTTAGATCACACAGTGAAAATATGGGATGTTCGCACTAATAAATGTCTAAAAATCTTAAGAGGGTATACCAATTGTGTGCGAACCGTTGCCTATATTCCTAATAGTTCAACTTTAGCTAGTGGTCATGAAGACTATATTGTAAGAGTATGGGATATTCACACAGGTCAATGTCTTAAAGTTTTACAGGGACATACTAATTGGATCTGGTCTGTTGCCGTCAGTGTGGAGGGTAGAATCCTAGCTAGTGGTTGTGAAGACGGACTAATAAAACTATGGAATGTCAGAACCAGTCAATGTCTCAAAACATTGCGAGGACACACTCATAGAGTAAGATCTATTGCCTTTAGCCCAGATAGTAAAACTCTGGTTAGTGGTAGTGCTGACGGGACAGTGAGGCTGTGGGATATTCACAGTGGTGAATGCCTGGAAATTTTGAAAGACCATACCGATTGGGTATGGTCGGTCGCCTTTAGTTCAGATGGTCTAACACTAGCGAGTGGAAGCGAAGATAATACAGTGAAACTATGGGATGTTCACACAGGTCAATGCCTAAGAACTTTAAAGGATCACTATAATTTTGTGTGGTCGGTTGCTTTCAGTCCAGATAGTAAAATTCTTGCCAGTGGTAGTAGTGATCAGACAGTGAAATTATGGAGTGTTCGTACTGGTGAGTGTTTAAGAACCTTGCGAGGACATAACTATCGGGTTTGTTCGGTTACTTTTAGTCCAGATGGTCTGACACTGGCGAGTGGAAGTGAAGATAATAAAGTGAAACTATGGGATGTTCATACTGGTAAGCACTTAAAAAATTTAGGAGAACACAACAGTTTGGTATGGTCAACTCAGTTTAGTTACGATGGTCAATTTTTAGCTAGTTGTAGCGAAGATGAAACAATTAAGCTTTGGGATGTTAAGAGTGGCGAATATTTGAAGACTCTGAGAGCACCTAGACCCTACGAAGGCATGAACATTACAGGTATTTCAGGTTTAACAGAGGCTCAAAAATCCACGCTAAAGTCTTTGGGAGCAGTTGAAAATAATCATTATTAAAAAGTGTTTGCACGAACGATATTACCTCTTTGAGTTGCGGAGTTTTAGTTAGTAGCGTTCTACGTCAAATGCCTCGCTAGCCCTAACCTAGATTGTTCATAATAGCAGAGATACTTTTGTTTTATAACTATTCATATCGTATTAATAAAAGCCTTAATTTGGCTGTCTTCATTTGCCCCGTAAAAGTGTGAAAAATGAAAGTTATGCAATGTATTTTTTGTAGTGCATAGCACTAAATCGCGAGGAATTGGGCTTTAGCCCAAGGGGAAAAAATATGTTGCATAAATGGAATGTTCACAAAAACTTTTAGGGGTAAAGACAACTAATAAGGACTTGTAAGAAACGATTAATGAAAAAAATAAAACGATGGATAAGAAATAGGCTACTAAGAGTAAAAAACTAACTTACGGAGGAAATGTAATAGACGCAGGTAGTGATAGAAAAGGTGAATAAAAGCAGTTATAAGTGGCTTTAAGACGATAAAGAAAGGGTATAGGACAAACTTAAATGCATTCTAATGTAGTGGACACTTAAATATTAGGAAGGTCAAGCAGAAATAATAAGTAATCACACAAATATAAGGGAGGAGTACTATCCTCCCTCTATGTTCTCAACTATCTATTATATGAGGAGAGGATTGAGTAAAAATACTCAATCCTTGCTGAGTTATCCCCCCTCATCCTCTCTGTGTTCCTTCGTACTAAAAATTGAAGTGCGGAAGGTGGATTAGATATATTACAAGGTTGAAAGTCACATTTTGAAACAAAAGATAATTACCTTTCTTTCATTATATGAGATGTACTTCCATCTGGGTGTGTCACTTTTTCATATGTAACATCAGGATATACGATTCGCTCAATGTCTCTGATTTCCCCTGAGGGGTCTATATGTCGTTCCATCTCTCTTTTAGGAGAGCTGGGAGCACTAGATTCTTGGGGAGTCCCTGAATTTTTTCGTTCCATCGACCAAGTAGACTCTTTATTGTCTTTAGACATTTTCGATTCCTCCTATTGCGTTGCAATAGACATTGTGTGCGGAGTTATTTAGTTTTTGTAAATTTTAACACAAAACATTCTTGTAAGCGTTTCCCTAAATAAATTTTCCCAATTCTTAATCTCTTGGGTGCGCTCAAAACCTGTTGGTCTGTCCTCAAGAGGGGTTGAGAGTTTGAGTGGCAAATGGATACTGTTGATTAACTTAACATTGAAGCTTGGAATGCTATAAATACGTTAGCTACTCAACGATTTTATTGGCATTGACCTCTCTTGTGTTAAGTTCATCAACAGTATTGGTTACTACTCAATCCCCTTACATTGTTGAGCAACATACTTTATCACCTCAGTGAGATAAAAGTGAGGAAAAAGCGATGAATAGCGATAATAGCCAGTTGTTCCTGTAAAGTGATGAAAATTATCTAAGATTATTTGTAATTTAGTGTTCATATCTTTCTCTTTTAAAAAAACTTGCACCATAAAAAAAAGGAGAACATGAAGTTCTCCTTAGTGAACGTTAGAAATTATAGAATATATGGACTTCGTTACAGCCTAATTCAATAGTGAAAATATCACCGTTCAAGTCCATATCACGAGCTATTTTTTCGTAGTCAATATAGTAGATAAGATTCTCAGGAATTTGCGTAGTATCTCCAATGAATTCCTGGACATAATCCTCGACACTCTCGTATTCACCACAGTAGTGATTGTCAATTGCTTCTTTGGCTATCTCAAGGTCGTTATCGAGGTAGCTTATTAGCTTTGCACCTAAACGTCCGTGTTCTTGTAAGAACCGAGCAATTTCTACTACGGTAGTAAGATCTTCATATTCGCTAATCTCAGCCTCCCAGAAATCTGAAGTATCGTGTATTGCGTATTCTTCAGCATCGTCTCCGACGGGTGAATGTTTCAATATTTCTTGAATTTCAAGCTCAATATCTTCTACATCGAGTGTTGCATCAATCCACTCACCGTGAAGATGTCCAGCATTGTAAGCGGCCAGGTCAGCAACATAAATTGCTGGTGTAAGAGATACTTTTGTTTTAGAATTATTCATGATATATTTCCTTCATATAATAGATAGTTGAGAATATAGAGGGGGGATAGTACTCCCCCCTTGTGTTTGTGTGATTACTTACTCTTTTCTTTCTGTTTGGCTTTCCTAATCACTAAACGCCCATCAATAGGTACTGCATTTAAGACAACGCTTACTCCTGCTTCATCGTCGTGGAGCCATGCCGCACCAATACGGTTCCAGTATTTGTTGTCACCGCCTGCGTCTATTACCTGGAAAACCTCGTGAGTTGGTTTCTTTTTTGTTGAAGTAGATTCTTTATTACCGTTCATTTTTTTCTCCTTTAATCGTATTAATAAAAGCCTTAATTTGGCTGTCTTTATTTGCTCCGGAAAAGTGTGAAAAATGAAAGTTATGCAATGTATTTTTTGTAGTGCGTAGCACTAAATCGCGAGGAATTGGGCTTTAGCCCAAGGGGAAAAAATATGTTGCATAAATGGAATGTTCACAAAAACTTTTAGGGGTAAAGACAGCTAATAAGGACTTGTAAGAAACGATTAATGGAAAAAAATAAAACGGTGGATAATAAATAGGCTACAAAGAGTAAAAAACTAACTTACGGAGGAAAGGTAATAGATGCAGATAGTGACATAAAAGGTGAATAAAAGCGGTTATAAGTGGCTTTAAGACGATAAAGCAAGGGTATATAGCAAACTTAAATGCATTCTGACGTAGTGGGCGCTTAAGTATTAGGAAACCAAAGCAGAAATAATAAATAATTACACAAACACAAAGGAGGAGGACTATCCCTACTTTGTGTTTTTAACTATCTATTATACGAGGAAAACATATCAGAAATTATGCTAAAATAAGAGTACCTATTACACCAGCAATTTATGTTGCTGACCTGGCCAC
This sequence comes from Symploca sp. SIO3C6, assembly GCA_010692425.1. GTDB lineage: Bacteria > Cyanobacteriota > Cyanobacteriia > Cyanobacteriales > Coleofasciculaceae > SIO3C6. The sequence goes on from JAAHHJ010000049.1 coordinate 33,096, forward strand.
GAAATAATGAGGATGATGCCAGGGGATATTGTACGCTTAAATGCATTTTAATGTAATAGATACTAGTTGAGAGAGATGTCATATAATGAATTTAAAGATGTAGAAAGTGAAGGTGTATTGGGGAGTAATTAGATTAGATAGAGCTACCCAAACCAAAATGTTCAATCCATCAATTCTCCCTCAATAACATGCCCTTCTTTTTTCATAACCGTCTCTTGCACTAACTATCCCTCAACCTGCTCCTCCTTTTCAACAACTTTTCCGCCAACAAACTTAAAACGGGCTTCCCATTCTTCTTTGGTTATCATCCTTTTTTTGACTGTATCTGTCCTGGGCTTTAGTGGTTCTTTAAAAACCGCATAGTCATTATCAATGGTAGGCATTTTGGCATCCCCTGCATAATTTGTTGGGTAGTTGGGAACAAAACACTTTTTCTCAAGAAGTTCTTTGAACTGAGCTGGCAGAAACTTGAATTCTATAATCCAACGCCTTTTTGCTTTTTCAAAGTAAGAGCTAAATTCAGCACCCTGCTTAGATAAGAATGGTGCCACCTCTTGCATCAAAGATGCTTTAATTGATAACCGATAAGAACCTTTAAAACGATAGAAAAGCGAACTATCTTTATTAATACGATTTTGATTACTTTTCATAAAAACCACCTCTGACAATACCTAATCTTTTAGCAAATCCAGTACAGGTACTCAACTGCTAACTTGGAATTACAAAATATTGTTTTCAAATGTTTTTTTGACTTAAGACTTTTTCTATCGTACTTATCAATAAATTAGGGAGGGTTTAATGGAAACACATCAATCGTACTATCAACTACTTATTAATCACTTCTCTGCCGGAGGAGAACCAATAAAGGCTTCTCAATATATAGAATTACCCTCTATTATAGAAGCAGGTTCTCTTGCTGAAGCGATTGAAGTATTAAAGGGACTCATTGAAGCTGATGCCATTAGAGATTGGGAAAAAGAGGTTGTAGGACTACTCAATTACTACAACTTTACGAGTGCAGAACGGAGAGAAGTAAAAAAAGCACTTGAATTGTGGAGTACGGAAAAAGTAAGAGCCGTATATCTCAAAACCAGTAAAGGTTCTACGACTAAAAAATCGTAGAAGCTATCTCTTAAATATTCCGAATTTTTAGCTAATAATTTCAAATCAGGAAGGTTTACAATGGTAATTCATACCAGGCAGCTTAGTTTGCTCACCAGGTTAGAACCAAAGGTTGCCTTAGATCCAGGCATTGTGTTGATTTCGCATCCTGAGTGGCCTCATGCGCTCAACGATTGGTCTCAATCAAAACAATTTGGATTCGACATTGAGACCTATGCTGAAGACGATGCCTTAGATCCCTGGAAAGGCAAGCTGCGCTTAATTCAAATCTGTTTACCCGATGGTCGAGTGCTTGTTGCCGACTTCGGCGGATGGGGTGAGGACAAAAGTAAGCGGTTAGCGCAGTATGCTGAGTTCTTAAGCATCTTGAAAGAACGCTTAGAGCATCCTAAAGTGATTGTCATTGGTCACAATATCAAATTCGATGCTTTGTGGATGCGCGTCAAGTTTGGTATCAAAGCGATAGCCTTGCGAGATACCATGATCATGTCTCAGCTTAAGTGGACAGGTATTTCAAACTACCAACATTCTTTGCTTCATGTAGCTAAACGTGTTCTTTGTGTCAGCCTGGATAAATCACTACAGAAGTCCGATTTTGGATGGGAACTTACTAATGACCAGCTTAACTATGCGGCAGCAGATGCACGCGCCTCGTTTGAGTGCTACCAAATATTGGATGAACAACTTGTCGAAGAAGGGCTGGATAAACAGTTAAGGGTCGAATGCGGAGCAATCCCTGCATTCATTGATATGGAGTTTCGCGGTTTTCCGGTAGACAAAGAACATTTGAACAATGTACTCACAAATTTTCAGAGCATTGAAGATGAAGTGCTTAAAGACTTTAAGGCTATTTTTCCCACGGTGAATCAGGCATCATCCCAAAAGGTAAAGGAAGCGCTGAATGACAAATATAAGGTGACATTAGAAAGCACAAGCGTAAATGAGTTGTCACTCCATAGTGAGCATGCACCAGTTCGAGCGCTCCTTAATTGGCGTTCGCTGCGGATCTACATCAACTACCTTCAATCACTCCAGAAAGGCTGGCAAGATGGGGCTGTACGCGGAAAATATAGGACGTTAGCACCGAGAGGTTTTGGCCGCTCTATTTGTGCTAAACCCAATTTACAGCAACCGCCTAACTTTATGGTTGAGGACTTGGCTCATTACGAGCTACCGCATCTGCGTAGTGTATTTCGCGCACCACCAGGCTATCAGCTCATTGTAGCGGATTTGTCTCAGGCTCACAGCAGGATTGCTGCCCAAGCCAGCGCTGATCCAGTACTCATTAAAGGCTATCGGAAAGGCTTCGATATTCACTGCATCACGGCACAAAATCTGGCAAAGATTCAAAAGCTCGGTGAGATGTGGACTGCTGAAAATATTGGAAAGTGGCGCAAAGACAAAGCCCACCCTAACTACGAAAAAGCAAAGCTTCTAAGGGCCGTCAGCAAGAAAGTCTTCTATGGTAGTTTAAACTCGCAAGGCTGGCGTACTTTGCAAAAAACAGCACGAGCTGATGCCGGAATTCAGATGAGTGATCAAGAGGCAAAGGATGCAATTCAAGCGTGGCGCACAACTTACCAGGTGCTGTATCAATACCAGAGCCAAATACAACAAGAGGCTCAGAAACAGATTTACACCTTTCCTGGGGTACAGGAAAGTTTTGGTAAAGTTCGGGGATTATCTGGCCGCAGAATATTTTTGCCGTTAGTACCTTCATTTTTAGACAGAAAAAAAAGTGAAGTAAAAATTACGGATGCCGTAAGTTTTGTCTGGACTAGCACCGAGGCGGACATAATTAAGCTAGCCTTAAATGGCATATGGAACGAGTTTCAGGCACATCCTGAATGGGATGCTCATATCTGCAACTGCGTTCACGATGAGATTGATTGCGTAGTCAAAGATTCCTATGCACTGCAAGGCGCAAAAGCGGTATTAAAGTGGATGCATGCCGCCATGAAGTTGTTTATCACCGACATTCCGGTTGATGAGCCTGGGTCAGCCCCTGAGCAGATGCTTTGTAAATGCTGGAGTGAGAAGAAGTAGTGCTTTTTGTATTGATTATGTGAGGGTTTTTGAAGTCTATTGGGAGCTACGGCTGCAAGGTTCTATCCTCCGCTCCCTCTCCTGCATCAGAAAAGACCTGTTTTTTTAGCCACTAAAATAGGTTATATATCAGTTAACAAGTAGGAACTACGCCACATCTATCCTGCTAAGTTTACAGTTTTTTGAAGGTTTAACAAAATGCATACTTTACTAGAAGTCGTGCTGTTTAGCGTCTATTTCGTTGTTGTTTCGTTGTTGTTTCGTTGTTAATCACACCTGATACTACTAAACCTACACACAATAATGCTGTTAACAGAGTACACCAGGTCGCCTCTCCAACGACTATTTTTTTATCGGAGGAGCTAGCAATACTTTTGCAGGAGATTCCTGATATTTCCAGCTACGCTGAAGAAGCAATAAAGGAGAAAATCAAGCAAGAGAATAAGCAACATGTCACTTCCATTACGCCAACGGAAGGAGTACAAAATCAAGCGCCAGAAAATTTACTTGAAGACCTGGACATTGAACATTTAAAACTGCGACCAGCACGAAAGATAGCCAGCAAATTAGGTATTGCCCAAAAGGTTAACGGTAAAGACCAACCACTAAAGTGGTTGCGAATTCAGATACAGAAAAGGTTACGGGAAGAACCAGAAAAAGTGGCAACAATAATTAGTGAGGTTTTGGTGGCTTAACGTTTTAAAAATGGGGATTTTTTGTCCCCATTATTTTCCTTTTAATTGAAAAAACCTTTTACTATGTTGAATCAGCTTGGGCTTGCAGCGGCATCAACAGCATCACGGCTTTTTTGGTGTTAGTACTGAGAGTTGTTGGCGTAATAATAACAGGCTCTTGATTACCATTATAGCGCTGCGCGCTGGGGTACTTACAAGTTAGGATATATCTAGAGTCACCTAAAACTAGATTTATTTATGGCTCACCCTTACTCTCAGGATTTGCGCCTACGTGCCCTCTATTTAATCACTAGCG
>JAAHHJ010000005.1 GCA_010692425.1 Symploca sp. SIO3C6
AAAATTTTCCCAGTGATAGTTGAGGAGCTGAAGGTGGACTAAGTATTTTTACTTAACAACTGCCTCGATTTAGCACTCGCTTTGAGCACCCTCAGTCCATGTGACAGTTGAGGGTGCGGAATGTGGGTTTTATCAAATCGGGTCGCAAGCCTACATTCTCAACGGTAGCAGGGAAAACCTACACAATAAACTGTCACGCCTTAAGAGTGTGTATTCGATTAACAGAGGCAGAGGTGGAGAAAATTTCAATAATTCTCATGCAACCAGAAAATATAAACTTTAAATGCACACTCGCTGGATTTCTTTTGCTGCTCTAATTATTCTATTGGTTAGATTTTAAACAAAGTGTCTACCACCGAAATTCTGCGTCGGAGTTGACTTCGTTCAATGCGGTTGAGTACACGGGCAATTAATTCTGGCCCGACAATTGGTTTTTGCACATAGTCATCTGCACCTACTGTAAACACCTGCTGCACTGTCTTAGCATCTGTGTGAGCTGAGAGAAATATTACTGGCAAATCCTGCCAACGAGGTTCATTGCGCACCACTTGGCATAGATCCAAACCACTGAATTCTGGCATTTCCACATCTAGAATTAGTAAATCAGGAACACATGCTTCTAAAATTTCCCAAAAATGTTGTGATTGCTCTAGTAAAATCAGCTCAAATCCCCAAGGATCTAGTAAGATTCTTAGAAAATCTAGCATCTGAGGGTCATCGTCCACAATTAGCAGCTTAAGTGATGGTGAACTTGATGTTTGTAAGACTTGAGTGATTGCTGCAATCACTTGATTAGGTTCCATGGGTTTGTGCAGAAAGCAGCCTCCCCCCAAACGAGCCACCCGCAATCGATCTGCAAAACTCTCTTGAGCGGTAAATACTAATACAGGCACTGATGGCTGAGTGGCTTTAAGTTGGGCTAAGAGTTCAAAACCCTTCTCAGTTGAGTCAGGAAAGCACAGATCTAGTAGCACCACATCAGGGCGTCTCAGAGCGATCGCTTTTCTGAGTTGGGATAGGTCACAAGCTGCTTCTGCCTGCATTTGGCAGCCTATTGCTTCTAATACTAATGCCTGAGCCAGTGCGACATCATCGTCGATAATTAATAGTCTCGGTTGCTGCTTCAAACTGGTCGTGAGTAGGGATGTGTGAGTACTAAGGTTGTTGGTAGAGATAATTTTCTCTTGTCCTCTACTGGTTTGAATCTGAGCCTGAGAGGGCTTTTGCCTCTGTGCATCTGTTTGCTCAGATAACACTTGTGCAGTTAAGTTGGTCTTAGTAGCTTCTCTATTTACCCCCGTCTCTAGTTCTTGCCGCAGCACTACTAATTCAGACAAGTGATCTAAGATTGTCTTGGTTTCAATTTCCCCAAATTTAAACACCTGCTCAATCTCACGGCACTGCCTAGAGGCTTGAGTAAAACCAAAGCTACCTAAGGAACCTGCCAGGGTATGTGCTTCTTTTAAAGCCTCTTGCCGCACCTCTGGAGTGAGATTACCTTCTCGCCAAGCAATCAGGGCCTGTTCTAAGGTGCTAAGGCGACTGATATACTTCGATTTGTACTGTTCCCAAATAGTAGCTAGTCCTGATAGCTTCTGGCGGTGAAATTGGGCACTAGAAGTTCCCTCTAGGACTCCATTTTCCTCCTTCCTTTGTTGAAGATGTTGACTTTCAACTTCTGATTTGAGTCGATACCCCAAGCCATAAACTGTCTCAATCAAGTCAGTTGCTGCCCCCACTTGCTTGAGTTTTTTGCGCAAACCTTTAATCTGTGTTCTGACTGCATTCTCTGAAGGAGGTTCTTCAAAGGACCAGAGATGATCTAGCAGTGCACTTTGACTAAATATGCGCTGGGGGTTGCGCAAAAACAACTCTAATAGGGCATACTCTTTAGGAGTTAAGTGTAATAGTTTACCTTGATATGTTACTTGACACTGACCAGGGTTAAGACGCAGACAACCACATTCGATCATAGGCATTCTAGAGGCACAGCCTCTACGCAGCAAAGCTCTAATCCGGGCTAATAACTCCTCCATCTCGAAGGGTTTAACTAGATAATCATCTGCCCCAGTATCTAAGCCTACAACTTTGTTAGTGCTGTTATCCTGGGCTGTCATCAGGATAATTGGAGTAAGATCACCCATTTGCCGCCGCCTTTGGCAAAAGTCAATGCCATTAAGTTTCGGCAACATCCAATCGAGCAAAATCAAATCATATTCAAAGGATTCTGCTAGTTCCCAACCCGCCTGACCATCATTTGCTAAGTCTACAAGATAATGCTGAGAACTCAGAGCTTGCTTAATTACTTCGGTAAAACCTTCGTCGTCTTCCACCAACAGAATCTTCACCGCCACTAGTCATCCTTTTGCAAAAATTGCTATTAAAAATAAGCAATAGCCAACAACTTAAAAATAACTAATAATTAATGGCTAACAACAGCATCACTTTTTTCTCTGATTACTTAGTCGCCAGTGTGCACCTATCAGTGCCATTAGCATTTGCTGCAATTGGGGGACTTTTCTCAGAGCGTTCAGGTGTCCTTAATATTGCCCTAGAGGGTATGTTACTCACGGGGGCTTTTATCAGCGCTGCTGTAGTTTTCTACACTAACAATGCCTGGGTTGGTATTGTTGCAGCTCTAGTGGTAGCAGGGTTGGTGGGGTTAGTTCATGCTTATCTATGTGTCAGCTTAGGCGTTAATCAACTCGTATCAGGTTTGGCAATTAACCTGGCAGCAGCTGGATTAACTTCTTTTGGGGCAAGGATAGTGTTTGATAGTACTTCAGTGCAGCAAATTGAGGGCATCTCAGCAATTGCTATTTGGGGACTCCAGAGGATTCCCTTGCTGGGTAAGGTGCTGTTTAATCAAGATCCTCTTGTATATTTCCTATTTTTTTTGGTGCCTTTGAGTACCTACTGGCTGTTTAACACTAGTCTGGGTTTATCTCTTCGGGCTGTGGGTGAATACCCCAAAGCAGCTGAAATTGCAGGGGTATCAGTGGTTTGGTTAAGATACTTCAGTGTCATTTTTAGCGGTTGCCTCTCGGGATTAGGTGGAGCCTACTTGAGTCTAGTACATGTAAAATTCTTTACAGAAGGTATAAGTGCCGGTAAGGGATTTATTGCCTTGGCAGCAGTGATTTTCGGCAGGTGGCATCCAGTAGGTGTGACTTCAGCTTGCTTGCTCTTTGGTGCTACAGAAGCACTGCAACTGCGCATTCAGGCATTTAATCTCAATATCCCTTATCAGTTTTTGCTGATGTTGCCTTATGTTATTGCCTTATTAGCTTTGATTGGGCTAGCTGGCAAGTCTAGGCCTCCTGCCGCATTGGGCATTCCTTATGACAAAGAGAGAGAAAATTGATGACAACAGCTAAGACAATTCAACAATTGCAGGCACAATTAGTTACAGTTGAAAATTTCGGGCGTTATGGTCAAGTAATTTTTGCTTCTGGCGATGGTAAGTCCTACGATAAGGAGGATGCTCAGCTTAATCTCCAAAATGGAACTCCTCGATTTTATATCATGCGCCTATATAAAAGGGGTTGCAAATTTCATAAAATCACCCGCCACCTTCAATGCACTCAATGTTTAGGTTCCCTAGAAGGTAAAGACTGGTTAATGGCAGTTGCGCCTCCCAATAGTTCTGAGCAACCGAATTTGGAAGAAATGAAGGCTTTCCGCATTCCTGGGAATTGTTTTATTAAGTTAGAAATGGGAACTTGGCATGCTGGTCCCTATTTCGAGCATGAGTTTGTGGATTTCTATAATTTAGAACTTAGCGATACGAATGTAGTAGATCATTTTACACACGATTTTTTAGAAAGCTCTCAACTAGAGTTTGAGATGATCTAAGCTGATCTAGTCGATCTGATACTTCTACCAAAACCGGACTGTTGTTGACATTGTTTTTGACACTATTCTATATAGCGATCGCTGGAACTATTCCTCCAATTGTTGAGGGAAAGAAGACTAACCCTTTGATTATTAAGGCTCAAAATATTCCTGCCCAATCTAATCGCGATTGCTTGGCGCTAGCCCGAAGGGCTAATCGTTTTTTGCAACCAACTCCCAGTCTGCAACCTTCTGTTCCAGAAGAACGTCCGGTTGAAGTAATTTCACTAGATGATTCTTTTCCACTTCAAGAAATTCCTGACAATCAATCGACAGAACAATCTACTGAAGTTTGCATTAATGGGTTTACGGGAAATACTATTTTCGATCATGAAATCAAGAATAAAATCAACAATATTATTGGCTTTCTTGAGGGATGCTCTGTCACCTGGAAACAATTACAAGAAGTAACAAATGAAATTACTAATCTTTACCTTGAAGGAGGATACCTTACATCAAGAGCTGTTCCCAAACAAGTTAGCGATGATGAGTTTCAAATTTTTATCATTGAAGGGAAGATTCTAGATAATAATATTGAAATTGAAGGGACGAACCGACTACATAAATCTTACATCCGAAATCGAATTAAACTGGGAATAGGTCTTCCACTAAATGTAGAAAAACTAGAAAATCAGTTAAGACTGCTACTAGCAGATCCTCTATTAAAGAATGTAGAAGCTACGCTGAAAGCTAAAAATCTGGGTGAAAGTATTCTTGAAGTTAAAGTTACTGAGGCGGATCCCGTTGAAGGAGGTTTGAGTTTTGATAACTACTCTGCCCCTAGTATTGGTTCAGAGCGCACAGGTATAAGTCTAGTCTATCGTAACTTAACTGGTATTGGAGATCAGCTGGCGGGCAATTATTACTTCACTTTTGAAGATGGCTCAGATATTTGGAATTTTACTTATAGTGCGCCGCTAAATCCGAGGAATGGAACCTTACAATTGACTGGAGATATCAATCGCAATCAAATCACTCAGTCACCCTTAGATGAATTTGATATTGAAGGAGAGTCAGAGCGGTATGAAATTAGTTATCGCCAGCCATTAGTACGTTCTCCTCGTGAAGAATTTGCCCTCTCTTTAGGACTCACCTTCCAAGATGGTCAGACATTTGTGTTTGATCAACCTACTCCCTTTGGAATTGGTCCAGATGAAGATGGTATCAGTCGCACTAGTGTGTTTAAGTTTAGTCAGGATTATATCCTTCGAGATCTTCAAGGAGCCTGGTCTTTTCGGTCACTGTTTAGCTTTGGGACTGGCTTATTCGATGCTACCACCAATGATGATCCAATTCCAGATGGGCATTTTTTCAGTTGGTTAATTCAAGGGCAAAGAGTACAGCGAATCGCTAACAATCAGTTGTTAATTGTGCAGTTAGACTTGCAGTTGACACCCGATAGTTTACTGCCTTCTCAACAATTTGTGATTGGTGGTGGGGAATCAGTGCGGGGCTATCGACAGAACGTTCGATCTGGAGACAATGGTTTGCGTTTATCTATTGAAGACCGTATTACTCTAGTTCGCGATGAAACAGGTAATTCTATATTTCAGGTAGCACCTTTTATTGATTTGGGAGCGATTTGGAATGTATCAAATAATCCCAATTCTTTACTTGATCAGCGATTTTTGCTCGGTTCTGGTTTGGGAATATTATGGCAGCCAGAACCCAAACTTAATATTAGACTGGACTATGGATTGCCCTTTGTTGATCTAGATGATCGCGGTGACAATATTCAGGATGATGGCTTGTACTTTAATGTGATTTATGGGTTTTGAGTAGAGATTAAAATTGTTAAAAAGCAATGCTATCAATAGTCAGGGTTTAAGTAATAAGTAATAAGTAATAAGTAATAAGTAATAAGTAATAAGTAATAAGTGACTACAAAAATATTTGTTGTTTCTAAGAGTTTTGTGATGTTGGCATAACTTTATTAAATGAACAACGCAGTTGAAGTCATAGCTTCCACGCGCTGGTATCTAGATGCTTCAACCGATACAATAGTTAGCGTTCCTTGAATCTAAACATACTGATGATGCCTCCTTCAAAAGTAGAGACTACAGCTGAGCACATTTCCGACACTATGACAGAGGAAGAACTAGATGATTTGCCCTATGATGCCGAGATGTCCCTCTTTGAACACTTAGAGGAATTGCGGCAGAGAATTTTCTATGCCCTGATTGCTATTGTTATCGGTGTTGCTGTTTGCTTTGTGATTGTTAAGCCCATTGTCCAGTTGCTGGAAATCCCAGCGCAGGGTGTTAAATTTCTACAATTGGCACCGGGAGAATACTTTTTTGTCTCTCTGAAAGTTGCTGGATATAGTGGCTTGCTTGTTGCTAGTCCCTTTGTTCTTTTCCAAATTATACAATTTGTCCTGCCGGGACTGACTCGCCGCGAAAGACGTTTACTTGCCCCGATAGTTTTAGGTTCAAGTGTCCTGTTTTTTGTGGGCTTGGCATTTGCCTATATTGCTCTAATTCCAGCTGCCTTGAACTTCTTTATCAACTATGGGGCAGATGTGGTTGAACAGCTGTGGTCAATTGACAAGTATTTTGAATTTGTGCTGTTATTGATGTTTAGCACTGGTTTAGCATTTCAAGTTCCGATTATTCAGCTACTATTGGGCATTTTGGGAATTGTCTCCTCCGGACAAATGCTTTCAGGTTGGCGTGCAGTTGTCTTGGGTTCAGCTGTCTTGGGAGCAGTGCTGACACCCTCTACAGATCCCCTTACTCAGAGCTTACTAGCTGGAGCTGTACTTGGTCTTTACTTTAGTGGTATTGGTTTAGTTAAACTAACAGGAAAATGATTAAGAATAATATTTGTTTACTAATGTGCAATTATATTTCAAGATTCATAATTTAGGAGACATCGCACTCCTAAATGAGATGTGAACAGAAAAGCTGATTGCTTTTCTGTTACTCTGGGGAGAAAATAAAAATCAAACTTGTTTTCACACCGTTTTCGCACTTAAGCTCAGTAGATTTGCCACAAAATTTTGACGTTTAAAATATTCTCTGATGAGAGTGAAAAAAGAAAGATAAAATCGATCATAGTTATAGTTATAGACGCTATCTGTTGGAACAGACTGCCGAGGTTCACAGATACGTCAAAACAGAATACAAAAAAATAAATTTAGTAATAACTTTGGGACATAAAACCAAGACCTAATGGTCATGATTGCTATTTTAGAGATGATCTAAATCCAAGTTGCTAAACAAAAGTTTTTCTTACAAAATTTATCATAAATCTATATTCAGTTGCTCTAATCATTCCTAATATCCAAACAACTTATTTGATTTGTCATTTTGTCAAGCAATTAATCTTAACTAAAACTATGAAGATTTATTTCGTTAAGGCAGGTTTTTTAGTGAAGGGTATCTTCTTAAGCTTTTGAACTAAATTCACAAAATTTTTAAATAAAATATCTACATAATTACAGTATCTTCACACTTACTAAATCAGTATGTTTTAGAATTTTTAGCAAGGCAAGGATTAGCTTATACTGTTTGAGATTTAAGATTTCAATTATTCCCAAAAACTCATATTTGCAATTGTGGAATAAATCAACAATCAACAATCTCATATAAATAAATTCCTAGCTTCAGGATGATTTATTACCCACAACTCCAGCAATTTGAGCAAGGTAAATAAGCGATAAAAATGACATTTGTTTTAAGTATTATGTCTGTCTATCACCTATCTACCTCATCCTTAGCTGAGGTTTTTCTTAGTAAAAATTCAGCTTCCAATTCTCCATTTCACCAATAGAGTCCGGTGAAGATGATGCTTTGGAGAACATTGTTAGTATTCACATACGAGTGACTGCTAGTTTTGCAGCTGAAAACTAAGTACCTGGACAAAAATAAAGCTTGCTGCCTGAAGAAAGGTGTGGGGTAACTTCGTGCAATTTCATGATTCTTTACACGGCCATGTTTATTGATGTCCAACTACTTAGAAAATGAGTTGCATCTACAGAAAAGATTACTACTTATAGCATCGTATCTTTGACGAATTCAACAAAAAAACTGGAGGATTCCATGGCATCAGAGACTGTTTTCTTAGAACCAATTGATCTAACTCCTAATCCCGAGCCTAACTTTGCTGAAGCTACAGGAAGTGCTCAATTCTTCAACTATAGTCAAAGCTCTTCAGGAAGTTTAACTTCTGTCGATTTCAATATTCTAGTCAACGGTGGTGTAGCCGCAGCAATTGCCGAGGCTGATGCAACTTTTATCAATAACCCTGCTTTCACTGATTTGTTCACTGAAAACACTGCAGTTGGTGAAGATGGAGCTTTTCAAGTAACTAGCAGCAGTGAAACCAAAGTAATTGCTAATTTTGACATTGCAGCAGGTCAAACTTTTTCTTTTGATTTTACAGCAGACTTGGATTTGTCAGCCAAAGAGATTGAAAATCCAGATGCTGAATACTCCCTGGCGAAGTCTAAAACTACTTTCGCAGTGTTAGATGTCTCAAATGGTGTTGAGAATTCCAAATTAATAGATTTTTTTGGTCTTACAGGTAAATTAATCTCTTCTGAGGAAAAAGGCATATTTAAGTCTGGTTCTAGCGGTAATGTTAGCTTCTTTGCTGATGGGGAGTCTGATGTTGATGGCGACAATGGCGTAGACTTCGTTACTGGCTTTGCTACAGGCGATTATCAACGTACTTTTAGCAGTGATACACAACTAGTTGTAGTAGAAATTAATACCAGTGTCGTTAAATTAAGGGGAGATTATTTACTTGACAACCTGGGAGAAGATGTCGAATATGGCACGATTTGGAGTGATTATCTTGAAGGAGATAACAACGCAGACAAAATGTATGGCAGCCTAGGTAACGACATTCTTGCAGGAAAGAAAGGTGATGATATCCTTGAAGGTGGTCAAGGCAAAGATCGACTTAGGGGTGGTAGAGGCGACGACAAACTCCATGGTGGTAAAGGCGACGACACCGTGCGTGGAGGATTTGGCGACGATACTATGATTGGTGGTGAAGGCGATGACGTCATTGTTGGTGGCAATGGTAGTGATGTCATGACTGGTGGTGAAGGTAATGATGATTTTGTGTTTGAAATATGGAAGAGCTTGCGGTATGGTGAGCATGACGTCATTACAGACTTCGAGGTAGGTGAAGATCAGATAGAATTCCAAGGTTGGGGTCATATTGATTCTGAATATTGGTGGAATGGGGTACTCTCTGAAGGTCGCATTATTGATACTCAAGATGGTGCTTTATTCCATTCAAATTATGGTGGAAAAGTTCTCTTTGAAGGTGTAAATGTGGCAAATCTCAGTGCTTCTGACTTCGTTTTTGCCTAAACTAAAATCAATTCTGATGGGGAAAGAAAGGAACAAAAAATTGAATACAACTGCAAGTGATAAGTGACAAGTAATAAGTAATAAATAAAAAATCAAATAAAATAATTATTTATTATCTGTCGCTTATTCCTTGTTTAAGAAGTTTCTGCCCTGAGCGGAATTTATCATATTATGGTACTAGCTTTCTCACATTGCTAGTTTTATAACCACAAAACCGCGTTGTTCGCCTCCATAAAAGCGGCAACATCGCGGTCTATTTTATACGCCAAAATGGCAACAAGACTCTAGTTTTATTATCTAAGTTAGTTATTACCTGAGTTTTTCAGAATATCAGGTCTTATTGGTTAATTAAACTTTTCCTATATTGAGGAGGACTTTATGCGTCATCCCTTTGATTTAGATCCTTCAGAACTCAAAAATATTGATCTGGACTTTGAAGAGCAACTTACTGATGAAGAGGCTGCACAAGTTGGAGGTGGGTTGTCCATTTACACCACTCAAGCCGTGGGGGAAGAAGGAGGTGATCCCTGGTATCCAATTCCTTTTGATCCGCCCTTTCCCTTTCCTTGTCCTAAGCCTTGGCCAATAGATCCTCCTGAGGTAACTACACTGGCAATTGGCGAAGAGGGCGGTGATGAGCCCTTTCCTACTAAGCCGATAGAACCTCCTTATGCTACTACCTTAGCAATTGGTGAAGAGGGTGGAGATATTTCCTATGATTGGTAAAGCATTGCTATTTGAGTACAGGCAATGCTAAAGCATTTAATCCTGAGATGATGCAGCACTTAATATTAGAATAGGGAGTAGTAAAAGGCAGTTTTATTCTTTTTATCCTTGGTTTTGTCTGAATCAAGTGCTGCACTTTTTTGATCTACTTGATCAGCAGGTTAACCAATTTCTGGGTTATGGGAAAGCCAGTTTTATGCTCAAAGTGTAGGAACATGGGACTTGGATTGGCTTCCAGGAATATGTATTCACCTGTTGGTTTCAAGCGCCAATCAATCGCTGTCCACTCTAGCATCAGTGCCTTGGCAATATCTAGACAATTTTGTTGCACAGATTCTGGCAATTCTAATGGAATTAACTCAGCTTCCAAGTCTTCCCGAAAGTCTAAAGCATTACTGCGAATCTCAGCAGAGTAGACGGAATCACCAATTACATAGCTGCGAATATTAGTACCAGGAATATACTCCTGTATAGTTACCGGAGAAATGCTGAGGGCTAAACTCAGTCGTTGAGGTTGCAAATGAGCTTCGGTTACTAACTGGGTATGGGCACCACCATAGACAGGCTTAAAAATTACTTTCTCTTGGGAGCGGGCGAATGCTGTAATTTGCTCTGGATCATTGCTGATTAAGGTTGCTGGAATGTTGACCCCGATTTGTTTTACACTGTTAAGTTGTAGAGGTTTCTCTTTATGGAATTGGTATGCCTGCCAAGAGTTGATCCAAGGAGCTGGACAAGCTTGCATGATTGAGCGCAAGGTACTCATGGAATCTTTGAAGGCAATTCTTTGCTGATGGGCGTCTTTTAACTCAGGAACCTGCACACCAGAAAAATTCCGCCAAAATACACTTTTGACATCTTGCAGATTTAATCGGTGTCCTTGAGGCAAAGTCAAACACCCCAACTGAATATCAGGTTGCCAAGAAAGTCGCAATTGTGTTGGAAACAGACGGGTATCTAAATAATCTACTCTTGCGCCTGCTTGTGTCAAAGCCTTCTTTAAATGTTGAGCGTGGGCATCTTCAGAATTACCTAGAATTAAAATGTTCATTACTTTCTTACCAACCCACTCCTAGGGAGCATGTTAGATTTGCAGATAATTATAGTGCTCTTTGGTTTTTTTTAGATGATTTGGTTATGAATTAAATAGTTACACTCACTTTCTAGCCACTCCCTAAACATCCGATTTATTATTTCTTGATGTATTTCAGGTGTTAATTCAGCAGGGATGAACTCTTCAACCATCAACAAACGATAACCTGGCTCTATATTCAGCGGCCCGATTAACTCTCCTAGGGAAGCACCAAATACAGCAGAGGCAATATCTGGAGCTAACTGGCGACGGTAAAGCTTTCCTCCATAACCGCATCGACGCCTGCGTTCTTCGTCTATATCATAAAAGTGAGCCGCTTCATAAAAACTGATTTCTTGCTCTTCAATTTGATAAAAAAGCTCCTGGGCTATTTTTTCATCGTTAACAATAATTTGATATAGCAATACTTGCTCGTAATTCAACCGATTTTGAGCAAAAAACTTTTCAACTTTTTGAGAGAATAAAAATTCAGATAATTTTTTTCCTAATAGGTGATCATGAATTCCGGCTTCCCAATCTTCTGGTGTAATCATCTGAGATGCTAGCCAAGTCAGTGCGTCTGAAGCTTTTTCCAGACGCATCTCATGACGCACTCTATCTACTTCAGCCTGAATCTCTTCTGGTGTAACGATGATGTTTCTTTCAGTAGCAGTTTGTTCGACAACTCTGCGATATAAGAGCTTCTGAGATATTTGTCTTAGTTGTATATCTCTTTTCAAAAAGTTAATAATTTCATCTGGATCAATAGGTAAATTTGAAATATCAAGCATTTTGTCTGTTCCCTTGATTAGCTTTGAGATTTCCTTGACTACCTCAGCTGAGGGCTGGAATAGTATCTGATACATTGATCAAATTTTATCAGCAAGGAATATTTCGCCAGGTAGACCAATTGCCTGGAGTTCTTCTAAAGAGAGTGTGATAAAATCAGAATTAGTTAAGGTAGACTCACCTACGGCATTAACACTTCCCAAAAACACACCGAGAATACTGCCACGGTCATTTGCTGCAAATCTAACCAGGGTAGTGTCGGCATTACCATCATCATTGGAGTCAAATACTTCCAGTAGGATATTATCCTGTGATAATCCTCCAGTCAGGGCAATTTTATCTCCTTGATCTGCATTGAAATCGGTGATCACATCTGCAAGAAGTGGATCGGTTATTGGGTTGACAATTGATGGCTCGAGGACAAATGTATCGCCACCATTCCAGCCGGTGAGTGTATCTGTACCCAAGCTACCGAATAAGACATCGTTACCTTCTGCACCAGTTAAGGCATCATTTCCTTCTCCACCCAGCAAAGTGTCATTTCCATCACTGCTTATAATGCTAATAGTACTCGTACCAACACTCGCACTTACCCTAGCACTACTATTGTTCCCATTACTTACTACGGAGGATCGAGAACTGATCGAATTGTTGCTTCCTTCTAGGTAGGGGGTGACTATTTCACTTCCATTGATACTGTTAATCTTGGAAGTGTTGGTATTTGTATCTGTACTGCCACTTGCGTTGTCATTTTCTTCGCTAGAGGAATTTGGAGAATTTATAGTTGCACTAATACTGCTTTGTGTACCAATGCCTCCGATTAAGGCACTGACACGGCTAGATACACTACTGAACCCAGAGTTAATAAGATCCAATAAATTCAGAAGCATAATCATTAATCCCCCTTTATACAAACTGTATATAGGTAGCTATACGGATAGTAATCTATCTTCAGAAATTAAAAACTACATTTACCTTGACTATGTTGCCAATTTGGCAGTGCTTTACAAAGATTTAGATAGCTAAGGCATAGTTAATTTTTTCTTAGCTGTATAATAAGCCATATAGGATATACCCATTTAGTAAAAATAGCAGTCCTAAGCTAGTGTGCATTGAAATCGTATATTTTCTAGTTAAATGAGAATTCCTCAAACCCTCTCCCCCTCTTAATTGAGTACACACTCTTAATGGGTAACAGCTTAAATCATTTGTGGACAACTACATGAACATCCAGGCAGTATGCAAAAATACAAGCTAAAATAAAATTGCAATATGTTTAAATCCCTCACCACTATGTCAATTGACTTGTTCAGAAATTAAAGATGATTACTATATGTTAAGTGAATTTTCCGGAAAGCAAAGCTCTTACCAAGTAGATAGTAGATAGCTGTAAAAAACAGAAGTGGATTTGTAGGGACATCTCAGGCAAAATGCTTGCTATCCAAACAGTAAAATCTCGCATTCGTTTAACCATACATAACAATACACTCTGCCTGCTGGTTATTTATTTATATCTACCTACTTAATATTTGAAATAGTTTAAGCTTTGAAACTGGATTTTTTTTATTACAAACAAGAGTATTTTGGGTGGAAAAATAGGTTTATCTTATCTTTAACAATTAAAGGGTTAATTTACTAGTTTCTTGATATTTAGCCCCCACTTTTATCCTAACATGTATTTATACATTCCTCAACAGAGAGATTAATTGATGAAATTCGCCACTGTAATCAACAAAAATTTGTTTTTACTGTTTGCGCCTCTGGTAGCAAATTCTACATTTGTCGCTGCCCCTAGTCTAGCTGCGAGTTTTGCTTCCTCTAGTGCAACAGCCAATCTTTTTAACTTTAGTCATAGTGCTGAGTCATTTTCTGTGTCAGCTGACCTCAATGTTTTAGCAGTGACACCCGAAGATTCAAATTCTGGAGATAAATTAGCTAGTTCCTCTTCTCAAAGAAGCTCAGTTGTTGCTGAAGCAGACTCGAGTACTTTTGCCTTTTTCCCTCCCAACTCTGGCTCAGGCAGTATTTCTAGCGATGCGGAGAATCAAGCCTTTGGTAGTGGTTCAAATTACTTGGGTAAGTCAAAAGTTGAGTCTAAAGTCCTAGCTAACTTCCTGATTAATCCAGAATCAGGTTCAACTGAAACCTTTTCCTTCGAGTTTAATACTTTTTTTGATCTTGCAACTTCAACTTCTAAAGTATCTACTAAGGCTGCTGCTGATATATCTTTCTTCTTGTTGGGAAGGAGTAATCCTAACAGCGATCCAATTATCTTTGACTTCTTTTCAGCTTCTGGAAAGCTTGAGAACATAGAAGGAAAAGATTCATTATCTGTTCGAAGTAGCAATACATTCAATGTGGATGTGTTTGAACCTTTTACCAGCATTGATGTTGAATCTGGATTCAAACAAGCCGATGTATTCACTAGCGGTTCATATCGGCGTGATTTTGAATACCTAACCTATTTAACTTTGATCGAAGTTTCAAACACTGAGGCAACTGTCAAAGCACCTGAACCATCAAGCACTTTAGGACTACTCCTATGTGTTGCTTTAATTAGTCTGATGGTATCTAAGAATAAAACATCTAAACTCAAGCAAAAAGTTGTCCATAATTGATAACTGTTAGGACTTACGCACAGCCTAAAAAAATAAGAGTTGGGAGCAGGTGTAAAGTTTATACCAGAAAGCTCAAGTCTTCTCTACAGTCTAGATCTAGTCTCAACTTCAAAACTTGGTGCGTAAGTCCTAACAGGCTTAAAATTAGTCAAAATTAAATCTATTTAGATATAGGCTGCCAATGGTTTTTATTGTTAAATAGATTATTTTTGTGTAGCTTAAATTCTCTGACAAGAGGTAAAAAAATCAATAAACTTATTATCTGGCAGGGCTTTTTTTTCAAGATCAAATAGATTCTTTGAAGCTCATGTAAAGCTGAAGCATGATTACGCGAAAAATTCATCTTTTCATTACAAAAAATCTGCCAAATTGGCTAAATGAGGCGAGTCAAGCTATTTATTTTGTATATAGATTCGTAGTTTTTATTGTGAAAACAGGATAAAAAAATTTATGGCTTATCTAAGAGGAACCAACGGAGAGGACGATATCTTAGGGACAATTGACGGCGATACGATCATCCTTCGTCGTGGAGATGACATTGCCAAAGGATTGGATGGCGATGACTACATCCGAGGAGATGACGGCAATGACACTATTGAAGGAGGCAATGATGATGATCAACTCTTTGGGAATGATGGAGATGATTCCATTGACGGTGGGAGTGGCAATGACTTTCTAAATGGGGGCGACGGCGAGGACTTCCTTCAAGGTGGCGATGGCGATGATACCCTCATTGGGGGCAGTAATAGTAGAGATCCGATAACCAGGGAGTTCACTGGCGGTGATACTCTTGTTGGGGGTTCAGGGAATGATGTACTTCTGGGTCAATCTGGGAATGACACTCTTGATGGGGGCGAGGGTAATGATACCCTTCTCGGAGGTGATGGCGATGACCGAATGTTCGGCGGTTCTGGTGATGACTTATTCTCCGCCAGCATTGGTAACGATACCATTACTGGAGAGAGTGGCAATGACAACATATCTGCAAGTATAGGTGATGATCTGATTTTCGGAGATCGGGATTTCTTTGGGGGTCCTGACGGGGATGACTTTATACGTGCCAGCGATGGCAATGACACTGTCATCGGCGGGGGTGGCTCTGACACCATCTCGGGATCAAACGGTGATGACTTCCTCGATGGGGGTGACAGCGGATCGTTCTCTCTTACTCTCAGGGATAACAACGGCAATGATCAGCTCTTGGGAGGCAGGGGCAATGATACCCTCCGTGGTGGTCTCGGTAGTGATACTCTTGATGGTGGCGGTACTGAAGCTGGTGAGATAGATGTATTAACCGGCACCGCAATAATCGACGGTTTAGGAGCAATACCTGCCGATGGTGCTCAAGATTTATTTATTCTTGGGAAGGAGGAAGGTTTCTTATATGTTGGTGGTAGCGGTGACTCAGGTGTGGACGACCGTGCAATTATTCAATTCTTTGAGAATGGTGTGGATCAAATTCAGCTGACTACGACCAATGGTCTGGGTGCTAGTACCTTTGGAGGCAGCGATACATTCCTTTTCTATAATGTGTCTGGCGGCATTGAAATCATTGCCCAGGTGGTAGGATTTACTGGTACTTTTGCTGCTGGCACTTTTGTCCCCCCTCCAGTGGCATAGTGGAAGATGCGAAACAGCTTCTAGAACACTATAATTAGCAATCACACTTTTTATGTCTTAAGTTAATACCCCTTCTTTTTTCAGAAGGGGATTTCTAATTATCCCTCTTCTGTCACTCTCCGAAAACCCTTGCCATTTCTAAATCCTAGAGCCTTTGTCTAGAAAGCGATCGCAGACTTTTTTCTTCATAGAAATTGCTCAGAGCCAGGAAATTGCTAAAACTCGATGAGCAAACGCTGTATCACCTAATATACCTTCTTTCTAGAAAGTATTAATAATAGGAAAAGCCGGAGAGTGACAGAAGAGGGATAGTATGCTATATTTATTAATATCGAAGGAGCTTGTAGACATACTCTAAAGTAATTTAATCCACCAGAATCATTCCCTCTTTAATTAGTCCTGAAAGCAGTGGCAAGATAGTAGTCTCTAAGTTACACTCCGGTAGCCACTTAGCAACATCACCTACGGTAAAAGTTTCACCGCTAAACACATGTTTGACTAAATTTTCTACTATCTTGGGTTCTAAACCCTTGAAGCTTACTTTCTTGTTAGCGGTGATCAGCTGGTACCCAGCTTCCGCAAGGGGTTCTACCCTCACTTTTTGGAACTTTGGTGGTCTTAAGCGAGTTTCGAGTCCCTGCTCAAAGATGCCAAATCCGACTTGAGAGGGTAGAGAAATTTCTTGCATGCGTGGCAGGCGAGTGTTTTCCAGAGTTTGAGCTTGAGCATACCTTTGGGCAAGCTCCTCCTTGTGCTGTGTTAGAGTTGCCGTTAAGTGCCCGCACAAATTATCTACGTACTCCTCAATATCAACAGTATCTCCATCCGGCATTAAGGGCAAATTTTTTCGCCATACCTCCTTTGCTCTTATCTCCTCTACTAGCCACTCTAGCCAGTCTCTGCCTTTCAAGCAGTGGATACCCAGGGTCAAATGTAGTGATGGTTTATCTTGAGCAATGGCATAGTGCCAGTGTCCACGAGGAATATAGAGTACATCTCCTGGATTAAGAATACACTGAATGTAAGGTTCTGCCTCCGGTTGCTTCTGATATTGGAATTCATCTTCCCGATAAGGATATTTCATTGTATCTTCAAACACAAACCACTCCTTTTGTCCTTCAATCTGAAGAATAAAGACTTCATGGGTATCGTAGTGGCAGTCAAACCCTTGTAGGGAAGGCCAGGAACAGTAGGTGTTGAAATGTGCTTTACTATGCCCGATTTCCTGCTGTAGTGCCCAGATCAACTCAGCCAGTGCTGAAACTCTCTCATTAACTCGACTCAGGACTAAGCTCGCCCCTTGTTTGCAGTGCTTGATCCACTCTTGAGGCTCAGACGATAATAAAATTTTGCCATTCAAGGCAAACTTTAGTTCCGGCTGGCGAGGCTTGTGAAAGTTGAGCAGATCATTGAGTTGCTGCCAAGAAAACAAGTGCCTAAACCTATCGGGTGTTTCTGTAGGGATGAAAACACCGCGCTGAGTCCAGTTCTCAGATAAGAACTGATCAACTGAGTAAGGGTGTAAAATGCTTGCTAAGGTTTGCATAAGTAAATATACATGATTAAGCAGAAATTGAGTTTTTTCAAAAGTTTTGATGAAAACTTGATTTCCCGATTTTCAATCCATGATGGATTGCATTCGAGAGAAAATTATCCAAAAATTCTATTGTTTCTATATCACCATATAACTTACACTTCTTATTTTGCTTTTCATTATTATTTTGAAAAAATTAGTGCTTATTTATAAATCAAATCTCAATAATTATTGAAATGATAGATTTTAGTTGATAGTTTTTTTATTATAAAAAATTCAACAATATTGAACCACTAAAATGTTTTGGAGTAGATTACTATCTCTGCCAGGTATAAAAGAAACTAATCTATCAATCATTTGATAAAAATCGGCTTAATTATACATAATTAAGCCGATTCTGAGTGTTAATACTTACTTGACAGTTAAAACTCTAAGTCTTAAGCTGTTGCAGAGTAAGCACTACCAGTTGCTTCAGCAACATCATCAGATGTGAAGGTAACAAGATTTACTTCGGCTGTAGCATTATCACCTAAAGCGGTAGCTTCGCCGAAAGCGAATGCACTAGTGCCTGTAATATCAACATAAGCGTCAACATCAACAAATACATCTTTATCGAAATCAAGATTGACATCGACATTGATATCTACGTCGCCATCTACGTTAAAGGTGAAATCTTTGTAGTAACCACCACCAACAATTTTGGACTCTTCAACAACTTCGAGATAGCTTAGGTCAGAAATAATCATTGTTTTTCTTCCTTGTTATTGTTAGTTTGTTTGTCTGAAGTAAACTCAAACTTTGTTTGTACATGTCTAATATAGCTAGTATCATCTTAGTATGGTTGCCACTTTGGCAGGTTTGTCGAAAAAAAATAGAGGCTTTTAAATTAGGGCTTTTCAGCATTATTGAAGGCATTAAAAACTACTTAATCATCAAAAGTGAGTGGTGTTACTTGAAAATGTCGCCTTTGACAATACTAATGACTTGATAAATTCAAGTTGCCATAAATGGCAAAACGAAAATTGTCTTATTAGCAGAATATTGAACACACATGTTGCCATGTTGGCAGAAGTTTAATTTATTTTAAATCTGTTTAAATTCACTTTAATTCAGTGAAACTGGCTCTTTTAAGGAGAGTTTATAAAGTAAATATTAAGGTGTCTAAAATGTTGAATATAACAGGGAACAAGGATCTGGGAGC
This sequence comes from Symploca sp. SIO3C6, assembly GCA_010692425.1. Lineage (GTDB taxonomy): Bacteria > Cyanobacteriota > Cyanobacteriia > Cyanobacteriales > Coleofasciculaceae > SIO3C6. The sequence continues at coordinate 18,782 of JAAHHJ010000005.1, forward strand.
AGCAGATGACAGGTACTTATACCAATTTCCTGACATGCTATACATCAATCCCTGCTTCTCAGTGTCTGGGAGCATGAGCGTCTGGGCTTGATCAGCATCTGTAGCCGACATCAACGAAATCGATATTATTTGTCTGAGTAGGTAAGTCCTGAAAGTGTCTCTTAATAGACAGATAGAAGCCCCGACTAAACCTAGGTTGAGCCGGGGTAGCTTAAAAGACACTGGATAAGCCAAATATCCCTCTTTTTCTCAAAGAGGGAGTGTCAAATTACTTATTCTCTGTGTTTTGGGGATTAACTGGTTAATGTTAACCAATAACAGGTAACATCTCAGGATGAATAGCGATCGCATGCCCAACATGCCATCTGATATTAGGATAAGCAGCTTCTAGAGGTGTAATTTCATACCCTAGAGCTTTGATAAAAGTGGCAATCTCCTCACTCTTGCGTTTGAAAGCCAAACCATTGCCATCATCTACCTCATAAATGATGATTGGTTTTAATTCATTTAGGGTTTGAGTCATACCCCTTAAAACCTCAATTTCTGCACCTTCGACATCAATTTTTACAAATGTTGGTGGCAGCAAAGTCTTCTGTAAGACTAAATCATCAATACAGACGAGATCAACAGTCATTTCCCCCTTCAAATCAGGAGGTGTGCCAGCAGTAGATAGAGTAGCTCCTCCATGATGATGTGCCAGCAAAAGTTCTCCCCTTCCTGTAGTTTGGGAAACTGCTTTTTCTAGCAAAGTGACATTTGAGAACTCATTTAGCTTAATATTCTCTGTAATCCTGGCAGCGTTCTCTGGAACCGGCTCAAAAGCATAGACGTGTCCAGATTCTCCCACTAGCTTGGCAGCGATTACGGTAAAAAAACCAATATTAGCACCAATATCGTAGAAGATTCCCTCAGGTTTTAAGTAGCGTTGTAAAGCTTTCTGAAGCGGAAGTTCATAAGTACCTAGTCTACAATCCCGACTAGACTTATCCGCTGAGAATTTTAGTCCTGCACCTACTCCCTGACTAAGGGTGACACTTTGATTTGGGAAAATCATGTTCTTATACCTTTGCTACCAAGTTTTTTAAAACGCTACCCGTATCGTTACCCCATTCCCAGTTAGCAACAATACCAATACGGTTAATAGAAAGAGGCATTGCATCTGGATAAACATCTGTAAGGGCACGATAGAGTACCGGCTCATCATTGACGAAGGTAGTATAATTCATGCCGTCAAAGACGGTACGGAGCTTATGGGGAATACCCCAATAAACTCGCCCTCCTACATTCGTCCAGACAGCGTCGTATAGCTCCTCAAAGCCGTTGAGATAGAAAAACGATGAAATCGAAGCGCCACCGTAACAATCATCCAGCCAGTTGTTGATGATCATATAGTTGTTAGCATCTTGCCAAAATATTAGCCCGCTGCGACCTTTTTCCCCTTGCCCTCGCCTAGCTCCAGGGGGTACAATCTCTACCTGTAGATCAACAAAGTTATGGTGATCCCAGTCAACAGTATAGGCGGTACGACCAGGATTATGATTTTTGGCATCAGCTCGCACTTTAGCCGTACTGTTTCCAGTTAGCTCAATTACCCCTACTCCCATTTGCTTATGCCAGGACTTCCCACCGATAGTTGTGGTTTTTCCCATTAACTCTCCACTTGAACCAGCAAAATCCTCAGTAATCACTATCTTTTTACCTTCCACCATCCAGGGAGAACCTAGTTTTAGGCTAGAAGGGATAGGAATGCTACGTGGATGAGCCTCAAAGGAGCGAAAATAGAGATTACTGTTAGCCTTAATGGCACCAATACCAACCCCTGTAGCATTTTGTAGGCGGCTATCAGTAAAACGCTTATTAAACAGCAATTTGCCATTGAGGTACAGGCTGAAGGTTTCACCATCATCCAATATCTGTAAGGAGTTAAGGGCTGAGGGTTGTAGATACCACAAATCACTAACTGCTAAAGTTTCCCACTTACCGTTATCCTGAATCTGAAGCTTACACTGTTCCCCATCTGCCAAAATACTCCAGAAGTGCTTGTGATCCTGAACACGCCAGAGAAGACGAGCGTCAGTCACCTTGGCAGATGTTTCAATCAGCAGATGGATCACTCCAGAGGGTGTGCTGCTCTCCAACACAGCTAGGCTGTGCATTTCCGTGGCTTGAGCACCATTGGCTGTTAATTGATAAGTTCCTTGATATACATCCCAACAGCCACCCTTATCAGCTTGTGCACCAGCCAGTAAACCATCGCCAATTAGGTCATCTGCTGCCTGAGCTGTGCCATACCAAGCCCCGATTTCTGGAATTTGCGCTATCTGAGTACCATAAACACGTGTATCGACTCGAAAACCACATTGTCCCAGAACACTTTGGTAAAAACCAGCATAAACTGTAGCGTCCTCATGGAAGGGATCAATGGCAATCGGGCGCATGTTAGGATAGGCGGCAAGACCATGGGCATTGGGAACAGAAGCGGCATAGTAAGCTGCTCCCTTCTCCCGCAGAACTACAATGTAATAAATCTGAAGATTTTGTAAGCCTTTAAATGCTGAAAGCAGATGCTTTCCTACAGTAGTCCACAACTCTCCATTTTCTGAGCCAGTAGCATGAACAATAAATGAATTTCCCTCTACCAGTGGGTTAGTAGGAACTTCTTGAGGAAACCAACCCACTGCCAGGTTTTCATCTATAGATGGCAATTTAATTGGTTTAAAGTGTTTTGAGATTTTGGAAGTACTACGAATCCACCACAGGAGTCGTCGCAGCATCCATCTTTTGTGTTTACTAGAAGCCCAACGCCAAAGCCGCTTAGCTGGTTTGTCTACTTCAGGCCCAACTATCCAGCGATGAATTCGTCCCTTGAGTGACTCAATCCTTTCCATCTGGGAGGTATTATGACCATTGAGAAGAAACACTGCAAAGGCTAGTCCATTGGTGCGAGTGTAGGGGCCATAGGCAATACCCTGTCTTCCCCAGGCAGGTGTTAACAGAGGCTGTAGACGCAGTGCGCCATTGTCAACAGCGATTTGCTTTTCTATGTCCACACCCTTACGCACTTCTCCGTTTGGACTCCTAGTTCCAATCGTCTTGCCAGCAGCACGATTGTCTGAGAATGAGTCTGTTAAGGATTTTTTAGTTGTTTTTATTTGTTCGGTATATTTTGGTGGTAGCTGTTGAGTTTTCATATATTAAATCTCTATCATGCTCTGGCTTAACTACAAAGTAAATATAGTTAGACTAGTATTTTTGTCAGGTTTAATTGCTGATTTGATTATTATCAATTTTTATACTTCGATTTTATATCGATAAAAAATTTCTGTCTCTTGAAAAAAACATTTTAAAAACTCACCCTTCGACACATCACCTAATGTCAGCCAACGTGAATTATTGATGAGCCGCACCATCTGAGATTTGTGTTGCTCTAGGGCAGTACGTTTAAGCTCTAAAACATCTCCTATATAAACAGAGCATCTAAAATCATTCAAGAATCTCAATCCTGACCTCAAACTATCTTGCAAAAACGGTAGTAATTTTTGGCTTTCCCTTCCGCAATCAGTCCAAGGCCATTGATTCCAGAACCATATAGGATACTCATAAACAGTTGCATTGAGACCAGATTGTTTTAGTGCAGACACCACAACTGTATTAGTAGCATTATGGTCTGAGATACCATCTTGATAGTAAGGAATAAAGATTTCTTCAGGCAGGTACTTGAGAATAATTTCTACAACTCTCTTGCTAGCCGCATCCTGATGATTAGCTAATGTGCCGTCTTTAACTTCAAGAAAGATAACATCACTTGCTTCAACTCCCAGCTTTTGAGCTGCAGCCAAAGCTTCACTAGCGCGTATAGCCTTTAACTTATTTGCTGGCATCAGATGGGAGTGAGAAGTAGAACCATCAGTCATAAAAACAATTTTTACATCTGCTCCCGCTTGCTTTTTACGGATAATTGTTCCCCCACAGCCAAGAGTTTCATCATCTGGATGTGGTGAAAAGACAAGCGTTGAACGCTCCAAGTTATATTTCTCATATTGAATCATACTGCTATCCATTAAGGCTTTATACAACCAGCGCCCTGGAATTTTTAAAGATAAATTACCCATAATTTTAGTATAATTTATTTTTTTGCAATGAGGGTTATTAATAGTTGATATTTTATCAGAAAGCTCCTTCAAAAGATTCTGAATTCTTTTCTTTCCATAATTTCACCGCACTTAGAAGTAATGACCAATGATGAATTTTGATAAAAGCATTACAAAGTCTCCCAAGAATAGGTTTTACTATGAACCATGAACTATGAACTATGAACTATGAACTATGAGCAAACTTGCCACACAGACTTTTGTACTGAGACAGTAAATCATCAGCAACCTTCTCGAACGAGAAAAGTTCAACTGTTCGTATACGCCCAGCCTGCCCCATCGATTTCCTTAGCTCTTCGTCGGCAAGAAGTTGCATGATAGCTTCTGCTAAGGCATTAGCATCACTGCGTTCAACCAGTTTCCCTGTCTTACCATCTTCCACCAGCTCTGGAAAAGCACCACTGTGGGTAACTACTACAGGAATACCCGCAACCATAGCTTCAGCGATAGGCATACCAAATGCTTCGTGGCATATTGATGGGAAGATAAAAATGTCAGTTTGTTGATAATACTTAGCCAAGTTTGAAGGTGGAACTAAACCAGCTAAAGATACTGGACTAGCTACATTAGTATCAACTTGACTATTCAACTGAGAAATCTGTTTTTTAAGATAACTTATCCAACTATCATCACTGTGAAATGAGGCTAAATCTGCAACTTTAGGGTCATCACTCAACGCCACGAGATACTCGTAGGGTATTACTCCTAGTGGACCTACTAAAGTTAGTTGCGTCTCCGGATATTTGGCAATTACTTTTTTAAAAGCTTCTAATAATACATGCACTCCTTTTTCTGGACAAACTCTGCCAACAAAAAGCAAGCGCTTTACACTATTTTTATTGGTTAGATTCTGGTCAAGAAGATAGGAATTAATAAAACGCTCAACGTTCACGCCATTGGCAATGACCTGACAACGTTGAGCAAACTGAGGAAAACGCTGGCTAATAGCTTTTGTAATATACTGACTAGGACCAATAACCAAATCAACTTTACTGAGACGTTTTTCAAGTGTTTTTTTATCAAGTTGTGAGAGCCACTCACAATGCATATGCAGGACAATTTTTATCCCCGGATTAAAAGCTCTTATAACCGGAATAAACTGGGAAAAATTGTGAATATGGACAACATCACATTGCTGCTTTCTCAAATCATAGGCTATCCGTAAAATGTATCCTAGATAATAAAAACTAGAGCCAAATATAGGTAGTTTAGTAAGATTAAATACTGAAATTTTTTCCAGGTATTTAAGCAATAAGTTATCCTTATCTGTGGAGATATATCGATAATTTACTCCTTGATGAGATACTTCTTTAAAACTTTCTCCTGGTGTGTAGACTATGACATCGCAATCGGATGACAACAGACTCACCAGCTCATAAGTCAAAATCCCAATCGAATCAGCAGGTTTGGGATAGTTTGTCATCACCATAGGCTGACCGATAAATGCTATCTTTAATCTGTCTTGGGAATTTGCCTTCTTTAACTTGTTTTGCCTGCGCTCAAGTTGCTTTAACTTATTGTGAATTAATTTATTGTAAACCTCCGCGTCGCTGGCATTGAGTTCTAGGGCTTGTTGATAGGAATCAATTGCTTCTTCCAGCTTACCTTGTTCTTGAAATGCTACTCCTAAGTTGTAATGGGCAAGTGCCAAGCTTGGTTGTAGAGCAATTGCCTGACGATAGTAATTAATAGCATTCTTCAAAGCCCCTGCTTGTTTCTGGCTAACGCCAAGATCATGGTTTAGGGCTGCGTAGTGGGTTTGTTTTTCTGGAGGGAGCTTTCCTAAAGCATGGAGGGCATTAGCCCAATTAACATCAGCTTCAATGCAGTCGGGCTGAACTTCAAGAGCTTTTTGATAGCAGGCGAGCGCCTGTTCCCATTTACCTTGTTGTTGTAATGTATAACCTAGGTTGTTGTGAACTGCTACCAACTTCGGTTGCATTGCTAAGACTCGATGGTAAGCTTTCACTGCTTCTGGTAATTGACCTTGAACTTGGTGTAAATTACCTAAACTAAACCAAGTTTTGACAGAATTGGGCTGAGCACAGAGGGCAGCATTAAAAAACTTCTCTGCACTTTGATATTGCCCTACCTGCTGCGACAGCATGCCTAACCCATGTAATGCTTCTGGGTGCTTAGGCCGTATTTTCAGAATTTTACGGTAAAACTGCTCAGCTTGAACTAAACGGTTGGCCCGATGATGTTGAACAGCAAGCTGGAGTACTTCAGAAACAGTCGCCATGCTTAATCCTCATTGCTTACAGACTCTATTGCTAATTAGTTGCTCAAAAGGCGGTTCATTGTTCATCGTTCATGGTTCATTGCAATCAACTATGAGCAATTAACCATTAACAAATCGGCAGCAGTTTTCTTTATTTATACCCGATCAGAAATGGAAAATACTGCCGATTCCTGTTGCTCACAAACTACCTATTAGGACTATGGATAAGCAAAGTACAAATTGTCCAGATGATTATTTGCATCTGATGGTTTTGCAATCATTTTATCAGCAATTGCATTCCGCAGAGGAGCGACTTTATCTGTGGTTAGCCAGGTGAATAACTTCGTCACTGCCTCTGGTGAACTATCGATTTTGATTGCTTCTTGAACTAGACGAAATGCAGCAGCGAGATTGCCAGCTTTTAGAGGAATTTGCGCTTGTGTTAGGCACAAATTAAAGTAATGGCGGCGGGCTTTTGCCGTAATCTGTGTACGATACTCAGTAGGAAGATAACTCTCTGAGATTTCAATTCCTTTACGGTAGTATTCTCCCTGTACACCAGCTAAAAAAACTTCACTTGACATATTTTGGGAGTGCTGACGGTAACGGGCTAAAATTCCTGGCTCGAACCACCAATCATAAAAAGCAGCAATGCGTTTATAGAGTTCCCAGTCTGGTGTATAGAGATTACTAGGATCATAAACTCCCAATCGTTCGTGAGCTACTCGACGAATTACAGTGGCACAGGGATTTAAAGGGTTTGAAACACCAATTCGCTGCAGCCATTCCTGATTGATACCTTGGTGCAGTAGAGCATGCTTTTGGGTAAAAATTACCTGCCTATTCTCATTGATATTTTCATAACCTGTAAAAGCTGCTCCTACAGAATCTGGACATCCTTCTAGACTTTGTTGTAATCGAGAATAAAAACCTGGGAGGACATATTCATCCTCAGGAAGCAGATGAATCCACTTACCGCGACTAAGGGCAATTCCCAGATTAAAGTTACGCCGAGCTCCAATATTTTCTGGATTCAGATAATAACGGACTATTCCACCGGCAATGGCATTGACTAAATCATATAGAGGTGGACTACTGGCATTATCCATAACCAGAATTTCCATCTCTTCTTTCCCCCGCCACTGAGCCAGCACACTAGCAAGACATTCCAGAAGATAGTCTTTCCGATTGTACAAGGGAATAATTACTGTCCAAAAAGGTCGTTTCTCTTCACTCTCTGCTACGGGAGGAATTACTGGAAACTGATAGTCGCCAACGGTAACTTCCCTTAGTTGTAGCTGCGGTGGCGTGTGTTCTTCAGTAGGAGTAGTAGAACTTTGGTATGCTTCTACAGCTTCAGCATAGCGAGGATTGATTAGCTTTAATCCCTGCTTATAAGCTGCTGCAGACTCTTCTAATTTATGCTGTATTTGGTAAATCTGTCCCAAACCAAGGTAGAATTCCCCGTAGTTAGGGTTGAGTTCTAGGGCTCGACGATAACAAGCGATCGCCTCTTCTAAATTTCCTTGTGTTTGTAGGGCTACCCCCAAGTTATAGTGAGCTTCCCATAAGTCTGGCTGTAGGGTAATTGCCTGTCGATAGTATGCCACGGCATTATTCATATCCCCAGCTTGTTTCCGAGCAAAGCCCAATTTATTATTTAATTGTGCATAGTGAACTTGTTTTTCTGTCGAGAGCTTTCCTTGGGCGTCAAGGGCATTGCCCCAATTCACGTCAGCTTCAACGCAGTTAGGCTCAAGTTCGAGGGCTTTTTGATAGCAAGCGATCGCTTCTTCAAACTTACCTTGCTGTTGTAGAGTGTAACCGAGGTTGTTGTAGATTGGTGCTGACTTTGGTTGTAGGTTAATAGCTTGCTGATAAGCCGTTTCTGCTTCTGGTAATTGACCTTGAGCTTGATGCAAATTGCCTAAACTAAACCAACTCTTGAAAGATTCTGGCTGAACCTTAAGGGCTTTACTCAGTAACTTTTCAGCTTCTTGGGGCTGATTATTCTGTTGCGCTAGTACACCTAAACCATGTAAAGCTTCAGGGTGATTAGGCTGTTGTGCAAGAACTTTCTGGTAGCCCTGCACAGCTTCAGCTAAACGATTAGCTTGATGATTTTTCACAGCAAGCTTGAGAGTTTCAGAAACTTGAGACACTTTTGCCATGCCAAATTCTCTTTTTTCCCGACGTCGGAGACTTTGATTGGGTTGATTTTTGACTGATAAATCTTTTTGAGTAACTGTATTCAAGATAAAATCCTCTAAGGCTGCAATCGGATCTGGATCTCCATATAACTTATGCTTATTCTGGGCTACTAGACTGGATATGTGTTGACGATATTGAGGATCTTTCCCTAAACGAACAGCAATCTTCACATATTCATCCTTACTAGAGGCAATTGTCTCCTCTATACCCATCATTTTGAGGATTGCAACTGCATGTCTTGCCCGCATCAACTCTCCTGGCCAAGTTACAATTGGCAGGTTATGGGCGGTAGATTCCATAATCGTGTTGTTTCCAGACCAACCAATGTTATCGAGGAAAATGTCAGCAATAGCAGTAACTCCAGCAAATTCCCTCGCCTTTAGACGGGGCAAAAAGATGCAATAGTCTTGATAATTAAGTCCGAATTCGTCGAAAGCACGATTTAACCGCTGCTGAAATACTTCAGTTACTTTGTCACTGGCATCAATGAGATGTTTAATAAAAACAAATTTACAGTTTATTAATTCCTTCGCAATCCTTGGAAAAATATCATCATGTTGAGGTAAATACTTAAACAATGATTGGCAGCACCAGAACATAACTTCATGCTCGGCAATGCCTATTTCCTGTTTACTAATTGTTTGAGGTTCAATATCTAAACAGGTGTAATGAACTGCTAAATTTGGTAATCTGACTAACTTTTCAGTGTAATGATCTTGAGCATTCTCTGGCTCCATTAAATCACTAGTTAAGTGATAATCAATGGTTGGTAAACCACTAGTTTCTGGATGTCCTCCAAATAATACTTGTACAGGAGCTAATTTTAAACATCCCAGTTTGATTGTGGTCGGATCCATACCAAATTCGGGGAAAATTAGGATGTCTAGATTATCTTGTCTAATGAGCTCACACCATTTTTCTACACTTAGGGAACCTTGAATAAATTTGGTAACAGCTTGAGTTGCTCTGGCTGTGGCATTATCCTGTTTAGAACCTGTGTAATATCCAAATAATTCAAACAAATTTTTATCTAGGTTTTCTAGCCAACCCTTAATTGGTATTTTCCAAACAGAATGATTGTAAAAGAAGCCAGAAATAAAGCCCACGCGAATTTTTTGGTTACCTGCCAAATCAGGAATTGAAATTGGCTGGCTCCATTGAGGGTAGCGACTCGACATCAGCCGACAAATCATTTCCCCATAAGTTTGCTGCAAATCTCGATCATTTAGACCTTGATATGCTAGATAAAAAGGCTGAAGTGAGCCAACTGCATCAGCTGCATTGGCGAGTTCTTTTTGATCTTCAAGTTTATAACTATCAACTAAAGCTTGTAGATGCCGCTGGTAATTATCCCGCCTTAACAAAATCTCATCAGTACTTGAATATATAATGGGCAACTGACTCATACAGCGTCCAAATTTTGCTTCATTGAAGTTAGGTTTTAATTTTAAGGCTTGCTGGTAAGCTTGTACAGCTTCCTCTAACTTTCCCTGTGCCTTGAGCGCATTTCCTAAATTGTAGTGAGCTTCCACAAAATTTGGCTTGAGCTTTAAGGCTTGCTGGTAAGCTTGTACAGCTTTCTCTAATTTTTTTTCTTCCTTGAGGAGCTTTCCTAAATTATTATGAACTTCAGCAAAGTTAGGGTTTAGTCTTAAAGCTTGCTGGTAAGACTGTACAGCTTCTTCTGATTTTCCTTGTTCCTGGAGGATATTTCCCAAATTGTTATGAACATGAGCATAGTTAGGATTTAGCTTTAAGCCATGCTGGTAAGCTTGCACAGCTTCCTCTAGCTTTCCCTGTGCTTTGAGTATATTTCCCAAATTGTTATGAGCAGGAGCATAGCTAGGATTTAGCTTTAAGGCTTGCCGATAGGATTCAGCAGCTTTCTCTAATTTTCTCTGTTGCTGTAGTGCATTTCCCAAGTTGTAATGAGCTTCAACAAAGTCAGATTTGAGCTTTATAGCTTGCTGGTAAGATTTTACAGCTTCTTCTAACTTTCCTTGCTTCTGGAGGATATTGCCTAAATTATTAATTATAAAATGACATATATCACTTATGAAGTCTTGTTCTTCTTCACTAATAGACCGAATTTCTAATATCTGTCTATATATAGATTCAGCCTCATGTAAATTACCTAATTTATGTTTCTGACTTGCAGTCTCGATTAGAGATTTAACATCTGATTCTAAACAGTTTTTGGTATTCATTTTTAGAAAACGCACTTTTTGGGCGGCGGTATAATTTTTGAATGGACAAGGTAAAGGAGAAATTCTCCTTTAACCTTTTCTTTTTTAGTTCATTTTGAAAAGGAGACCTTACTTAAACAACTATGACAGCCAATTACCAGATGGAAGCTGAAATCTGTTGATTGATAGAGGTTACTGACTGACATGAGATTGACTGGTATTCTTCCAATTCTTTGTTAAGGTAATGCTCTCGATGACCACCTTGTACTGTTTTGGTTTCATCTCTAAGCACCTCACAATACTTAAGATCCCTAATTTTACTGGAGGATATGCTTGAAACCTTGCTGTTAGAACGATTTATAGTTTTCTGCTTACTTGCTTTGATAGTATCCGATGTCTTGCGGCGTGATTGGCCATTTTGGCAGTTTTCTTTATTCAACCGACTATAGGTGCGGTAGGGAATATAGTGGAGAGGATTGTAGCCAGCAAAACGCAGCAGCAAAACACAAGCCCAGGAATACTTGCCATCAAGAATTGCCTCTACGATTTGGTTAAATTGTTCAGAACTTAGGCCTTTGTCAAATTGATTGTTGGTATAAACCATTATAATCGCCCTCTTAATCTGAATTTAAATTGGGGGTGTTAGATGTTAATGCCGCCTTTTTGTAGCTTTTTGAAAGGTTCTAATAAAAAGTCTGCAATGCGACGGCGGCGGATAATAATATCAGCATTGGCTGTTTGACCAGCCTTAAACTTGATAGTTTCTTCATCATCAGTTACATAGTTACGTTCTAACTCCACTTCCACTCGGTAAACTGCGCCCATTTGTGGATCTGCCTTAGCATCTGGGGATACGGAAGTAACTTCCCCGGAAACAACGCCATACTCCTGATAAGGATAAGCATCGAATTTGACCTGTGCTTTCATGCCTACTCTGATAAAGCCTGCCTCGCGGTTAGGTAAACTTGCCGAAAGAACCAGTGGGACACTATCTGGGGCAATTTCAGCAATAGCTTGACTAGGTTGAACAACTTCGCCGATATTGGCAAAGTTGAAAGATGAGACTACTCCATCAATCGGTGCATAGAGAAACTTCTTTTTTAGCTTTGCCTTAGCACTAGTAAGCAGATTTTGATTGTTAGCAATTTTAGCTTTGAGTTGGGTCATTTCTAGTTGCAACTGCCCGATTTGCTGCTGCAACTCAATTGCAATCCTGCTTTCCTCGGTTTGTTTCTGACTTAGCACTGCTTGGAGTCGCTCGATTTCTGCTAGAGTCTGCTGCAATTCACCCTGGTTTTGAGTAATCATCAAGGTGCGATCGCGCAGACTCTGCTCAGCTTGAAATATCCTTTCGGTAGTGTTGGTTTCCTCTTGCAGTTGACTTTGGGTAATGGCACTTTGACTAGCACGAAGGTTCTGTTCAGCTTGAAACACTAACTCCCTGGAGATAGCACCATCTACCAATAGTGGCTGTAGCCGTTTAAGTCGCTCTTGTTGAGCATTAACATCGGCCCGGCGTTGAGTAAGCAATTCTTTGGCCTTGAATGCCAGAGGTTTCATTCTTTCTAGTCTTTCCTGCTCAACAGATAACCAAGCTTGATCTTGAACCAGCCGCTGTTTAATCACAGCTGCTTTAGATTTTGCCTGAGCAATGGCTGCTTTTTGAGCTTGAGTGTCTGCCTTGGCAATTTGGTCACGACTTTGAGCTTCCAGGCGAATTTTGTCAGCCAAAGCCGCTTTTTGACTCAATTCAGTTTGCTCTGCACTCAGTAGTTGCTCTAGGCGTCCCACTTCAGCAGCAACCAGCTCTGTATCTAATTCCACTAATTTTTGCCCAGCTTTTACCCATTGACCTTCTTCAATGTGAATTTTGGCAATCTTGTCTAGTTCAAGGGCGTGAACTTTATAAACTTGACCTTTTGGTACTAATTTGCCTTGGGCAATACCCACTTCGTCAATCTGACCAATGGTTGCCCAAGTACCAAATGTTACTAAGAAAGCTACTCCTCCCAAGAGTATCTTCTGGGGCAGGGTGGCAGAGGGCTTGTCCAGCAGCGTTTGTAAGGAGGTTGACCAGTTGCTAGTATTGGTAGCCGCTGCTGAGGGGGCAACTGTTAAAAGATCCCGTTGATTTACACTTAATTGCTGGAATTGTTGATAAGTTGCTGATGTACCTCCGGAGATAGATGCACTCTGGGAAGATGCATCATAAACTTTTCCATCATTACCTTCTTTGGTGAGAACAGATTTCCGGCTCGCCTCAGGGTTAGTGACTAAGTTAACACTTTGTTGACTTGGAGACTTTGTAAGAGAAGTCGATTCTGTTGATTTGTCCATAGTTGTGACTTGCCATTAACAGATTCGATAAATTGTATAGGCATCATGAAAGTGTTTGTTTGCTGCTAAGGAGATGCTCTTTTAACTCCTTGACAACTACAAATTAGAGTTTTAGGGTGCTTGGTGAAGATGTACCAGCCTGGTGCATCTCTTGGGTGTTGAGGGAATGGTCTTTCTTCTCAACACTCTTTGCTGTGGCCCAATTCTAAATATAAATAGGGGCCTTGCCTAGCATATTCCATCTTTCTTGTGAAGAAAAGCTATTTCCTCCCAAAACATACAAATATTTACAGATCTAGCTGCTGCTGTGCTAAGTGGTAGTAAATCCCTTCCATGGCCATCAATTGCTCATGATTCCCTTGCTCAGCCAGGATACCTTTATCCAGCACGAGGATACAGTCGGCATTGCGTACTGTCGAAAGGCGGTGGGCAATGATGAAAGTAGTGCGCTCTCGGCTGATGCGAGCGAGGTTTTGTTGAAAACGTCGCTCTGACTCAGTATCTAGAGAACTGGTTGCCTCATCAAGAATTAAAATCCTAGGATTACCCAACAGAGCCCTGGCGATAGCAATGCGCTGGCGCTGTCCTCCGGAAAGTGTGGTCCCTCTCTCCCCGACTTTAGTGCTATATCCCAGAGGTAGAGATTGAATAAAAGCGTGAGCTTCTGCAAGTTTTGCAGCTTCTATTGCTTGTTCAAGGTTAAATTCCGGTCGATATAGAATTATGTTCTCCAGTATTGTACCAGAAAATAAAAAACATTCCTGCGGCACAACCCCTAGCTGACAACGTAAGGACTCGGGAGAAACATGACGGATATCGTGACCATCGATACAAATGCGACCCTGGGTGGTATAATACAGGGCTTGGAGCAGTTTTACCAAAGTACTTTTGCCCGAACCACTACGTCCGACAATAGCAATAGTTTGTCCAGCTTTAACCTCCAGCGAGATATTCTGAAGAGTATTCTTATCCTCTTCTTCGGAGTAACGGAAAGTGATATTTTCCAAGATTACATCACCCTTGATTGGGGGCATAGCCAGCATTGGTTCTCGGGGATTTTCCTCTGGTTGTGTGGCAAAAATATCATTGAGTCGTTCTACAGACACCAGGATTTCTTGAAACTGGTCCCAAAGCCCCACCAGCTTCAAAACTGGCCCTGTCACCCTGCCAATGAGCATATTAAAGGCCACAAACTGACCAATGGTAAGTTGATCGCTAATTACAAGGTTCGCCCCATAAGCAAGTAATGCCGTACTGGTGATGGTTTTAAAAAAGCCACTAACTGAACGCAAGCCGTTACTAAGCTTCTGAGCTTTGAATCTGATATTAAACTGACTGGTGAGTAGTTCTTCCCACCGCCAGCGTACTTCTTGCTCAGCTGCTGATGCCTTAACTGTCGCTACTCCCGACATCATTTCCACTAATTTGGAGTTTTGTTCTGCTGATGCTTTAAAAATCTCCCGTGACAGTTGACGTAGGAAGGGACTCGCTACCACTGTCAAAATGGCAATGGGTGGGATTGTTGAAAGTACTAGTAGGGTTAGTTGCCAATTGTAATAGAGCATTAACCCTGTAGAGACAAACAACATCAAGACATCGAGCCAAGTTGAAATCGCTTGTTTAGTGATGAACGACTGAATTTTCTTGGTTTCCTGAACTCGCGTGATGATGTCCCCCACCTGGCGTGATTCAAAGAATTTCAGGGGTAATCTCAGGGTATGGTTCATGAAGCCGCTGAGGAAAGTAAGGCTCAACCGATTGGAATAATAATCCATCAGGTATCGCCTAGTAGCAGTTATACCAATACTCCAAAGACCAAAGATGACTAGTCCAATGGCTACAACCTGCAAGGTGATTAAGCTTTTGTTGACTATAACCCTGTCAAGAATGATTTGGGTAAACAGGGGGGTAATCAGGCCAAAAACCTGGAGTAGCAGGGAAGCCAGGACAACCTGCAATAGTATCCCACGATGGGGCCACAATAAACCCCAAAAGCGATTGAGGGAGACTTTTTCATCTTTAGCTGCTGCCAATTGCACTGTCGGATCTAACAGCAGGGCATATCCTGTCCAGTTGTCGATAAACTCTTGTTTAGACAGAGAACGTATTCCCAGTGCTGGATCGGCAAGGATAACGCGATCGCCCTTGACACGATAAACTACAATATAGTGGTCTCCCTGCCAATGAGCAACCCAGGGATTCGACTGCTCAACTAAGCGGCTTAAAGAAGCCCTTACCGGAGCCGCCCTAAATCCCAAAGTTTCGGCAGCTCTGGCTAAACCTTTGAGAGAAGCACCAGAACGTCCGACACCAGCTAGTTCTCTTAAAGAGTTGAGGTTAAACCTCTTGCCCCAGTATCGCCCGATCATTGCCAAGCAGGCGGCACCACAATCAGAAGAACTATGCTGCTGAATGAAAGGGTAACGTTGCCAAAATTTTCGACGCCTAGGCAACTTGGCTGGTTGAGGAAAATCGATCTGTTCCGACTCAGTATTGGAGGCTGGGGTTGGTAACTTGGGGGGAATTTTCTTGTTTACAGTGGATGAGGGCATTACCTTTAATTTTTTGGTAACACCTGCATTGTTGTTGTGAGCAAGACCACCGTTACCAGAAGCGGCAGCAACCGGCTTCGAGCCTTGGGAGTCAATGGAGACTCCTAAACTAGCAACTGCTGCCCAGTGTTCTTGAGGGAGCTTGTAAACCAATAAATCAGTTTTAGCAAACCACTCACCTGGGAGCGGCTCTGGATAGCCCCAACTTTCTCCCGCAATTGACGTAGTGATTTGTTTGCCCTTACTAATTTCACCACTACGCAGCCAGAAGTGCCCAGAGTCAGCAGACTTAACAAGTGCTTCGTCGGCCCGAATCCGTGTCTGTTCTATGTAGGGTAAAACTTGCTTTAGGGATGCTACAGGCAAACGCCGCAATTGTGTTGCCGTCTTAAAGAAGACTAGGCTTTGTCTAGTGTGAGCGCTTTCGAGTAGCTGCTGTCGCAACTGTGGGAGTTTTTCCAACCAAGACTGTAGTTGGGCAGTGGGCATCCAGGCTAATTTCCCTTCACTAGCCCCAATCACGTGAGTTAGAGAGGGGATATGGGCAAATAAAGGCTCACTGCCAAAACTTTCTCCGGCTTCAAGTACCGTCACAGAAACTTCCCTGCCCTGTGTAGTGTCGAAGCCCAGCAATCTTACCCTACCCTGGCAAATTACGAAGAATCCTTGAGTGTGTTCATCATGAACATAATTTTCTGAATTATCTGTGGCAGTGTAAGTGTGTAGATAATCACCTAGTTGAAAATCTCTGATTTCAAATGCCTGAGTGAAATCTGACTTTAAGTATTTGTCCTCGGAAGACAGACTCAGGAGGTTGAGGATATCGGTAAGGCTCTCAAAAACAGTTTGTTTGTTTTGGTAGAGCCCCTTAGATCCTGACATAATTCATTATTTATTGAAATTTTGGATTTATATCTCTAGATCATTATTAAATGTACGATTCTACAGTCAGTCAATAGCCTGACCATCAAATCTACGTGTATTTACGGAATCTTCAAGGAAACTTCAAAAAAAGCTGATTTCATCTTTATTGACTCTTCATATATATGATTGGCAATCACTTGATTCATGACTAAGTAAGTATGTTGAGCCAAGTGAAGCAGTTAACACTGTGGGGGTTTGCCTGCCAACCCTTAGACAAAGGGTATAGCGACTCAAATGCTGACAAGCTCAAACGGACATGATATTTTTCCCTAACTGGCTTCACTCTCAAGCTGGCTGACTCAAAGCGCTAGCCAGATAGTTAGCAAAAGCTACCACTAAAGCGATCGCATTTTGATCAATCATTCTGGTTAGACCAAGAATTGCCACACTCCCCAACGGTGAAGTATAGCGCTACGCGCAAGGCTCCAGGGCAGAAGGCTCCAAGGCAGAAGGGGTGAATTTGACAAAGTTCTAGCGATTTAGCTTCTCCTAACCTTAATACGTACTGCTATACCAGCTGCGAATTAATGTTAACGACGCCCTTTTGCGATTTTTTGAAATGCTTTCACAAAAAAACTGCAATTATGATCATTAGTCGGTAATTACAACCCACATTCGGCACCTCAATGATGATTAGATTATTAAATGTATGATTCTACAGTCAGTAAATAGCCTGACCATCAGATCTACGTGTATTTACGGAATCTCCAAGGAAATTTCAAAAAAAGCTGATTTCATCTTCATCTAAACTTCATATTAAATTTACGGAAACTTCAAAAAAAACTGATTTCATCTTCATGAATCTTCATATTAAATTGAACAACAATTAGTTTGCTTTCCCAGCAATTTAACCTACACTCCCCGACAACTGAGCATGTGATAAATTGTTGGTTTGATTGGTATAGCAATTCAACTGCTCAAAAGCTCAAGCATCTGTGGGGGCTTGATTCTCGATCTTGCTTGGCTCTGAAGTGATGACTCCCGCGTTATTGTTGAATTAGGGAGTTAATGTCATCCCCTATTGCTTTACCTGGTTTCACTCTCAAGCTGGCTGACTCAAAGCTTCAGTCAGATAGTTAGCAGAAGCTGCCACTAAAGCGATCGCGTTTTCGTAGATCATTCTGGTTGGGCCAAGAATTGCCACACTCCCCACTGGTTCTAGATCCTGCTGGTAGTTAGCACTAACTAGAGTACAGATACGCATTGGTTCCAAGGGATTTTCCGAACCAATCCTGACTGATACTCGAGGTTGAAATTCCTGTAAATCTGGCAGATCAAAGATTACTGAGGATAGTTGTTCCTGTTCTTCCTCCAGTAGATGCATAAGCATCTGTACTTGTTGCAACTGGGAAAATTCGGGCTGACGCAACACCTCTGAGACACCACGAATCATGATTGGTGTAGATGCCGGTGCTTTCAGGCGTTGGTTTAATTCTGAGAGCAAAGATGATAAAAAATCGGCGTACTGAGCAAATTCTCGATCCAGTTCACTCCAATCTAGGATGGCGATTTCATGTAGCGATCGCCCCCGCAGCTTACTATTCAAGAAATTTGATAATATTTGCAATTCACGTTCAACAATTGACTCCTCTACTGCTTCATCATCTGCTGAGTTGGGCAGTTTCATCAACACCGACTTCGTTTCATAGGAATTGGTTAACACTACTAACATCACTCGCTTAGGCTCAATCTGCACTAACTGTAGATGCCGCAACCGCGTAGTTTGAGTCTTAGGAATGGTAATCAGAGCAATGTAGCCACTGATTGTTGCCAGCATTTGCGCTGCATCTCTCAAAATTGCTTCCAAGCTTGATTCTTCCCAGTTTAAATTATCTGAGAGTAAATTCTCAATTTGACGTTCCAAGGTTTCGGAAGGGTTGATCAGCTGATCCACGTAAATGCGGTAGCCAGAGTCAGAGGGAATCCTCCCCGCAGAAGTGTGGGGTTGATATAATAGTCCTCCTTTTTCTAAGGCTCCCATACAGGCGCGAATGGTGGCAGGACTGACACTAAGATCATACTCAGAAGCTAAAGCTTTTGAACCCACTGGTTCTGCCGTCGCAATGTAATGACGAATAGTTGCCCAGAGGATACGTTGTTGCCGATTGGTCAGACTCATTTGCGGGAATATTAGCTGAACTTAGTCAGGTTCTTTAAGTGTGCAAATGATTGTAAAGATTATTACACAATAATAAAGTAACACTATATCTAAGAACTTTACCTAAGCACCAAGTCGATTAACTCCCTGAAATCTTTACATTTGGATAGATTTTAGTCAGTATTTAACGATACGCTCAAGCCAAGTACCTCAACATTCAATTTAATTAAATGTTTTAAGAATTTTGAAGATAATCAATCCAATTCTGTTAACAGTTGTTAAGAGTTCCCTGATCGACCTAGTTGACTTGATATTGTGAAACTACTTAGTAACGGGGAATATTTTCATCGATAAGCAGCGAGTAAGCATCAATACCACCAGCAATATTTTTGACATTAGTGAACCCTTGGCTAGCCAACCACTGGCACATTTGAGCTGAACGGACCCCGTGATGACAAATGACTAGGGTTTCAGTATCTTGATCAAAGCGAGTGGCGATTTTGCTAGACCATTGAGCAAATTCACTTAAGGGTAAAATATCGAAACCCTCAAGATGAGCTATCTCTACTTCTTGAACTTCTCGTACATCGATTAGTTGGAGAGTATCAGGGGAATGAGCGATCTTTTGAGCCAATTCCTCAACACTGATTTCGGGGATAGATTGATAGGGAGATTGATTTGTCATCAAAGCTTTTCCAAAAATCTCTAAGATTTCTAAAGTACTGTTCATGGCACGATGAAGCAGTACCTTTAAGTCATATTAGTATTTGGTAAGGAGAAACGACTAAAATAGGCTGAAAATAGGGATAATAACCCACTCTAACGCCTTCAGACACTTTCATCAATGAAGCTACGCTCGTTCTTTTCTGTCCTAGCAGTTGCTGCCATTGGGCTGCTGCTGACTGCTGTAGGGGGCTTTTTCTGGTTGACTTCCCAAAGCCCCCTGAATTTACTGCACGGAGGTGTAAATACTAACCCCACTGCCGCAATGTTTGTGCCGAAACAGGCACCGATAATGTTTTCAATGCAGGTTAATCCAGAACGATTGGAAGCATTTCGGCAACTAGCAGCACCTCCAGTTTATCGTCGGCAAGCACGTGCTGAACTACAGCAGTTTGAACAGAGTCTGCTGGCAATTATTGATACTGATCTAGACTACCGTCGCGATATTCAACCCTGGCTGGGAGATGAAATTACTCTAGCTGTTACCTCTCTCGATTTTGACCGCAATCGAGAGAACAAGGCACAGCCTGGATACTTGCTGGCACTAACCGCTAAAGACCCAAAAAGAGCTAGGGAGTTCCTACAACTTTTTTACTCCAAGCAGGCGCTCTCTGAAACCTCGGATTTAGTCTTGGAAAAGTATAAAGGCGTTAACCTGCTTTACCAGCGCCCACTAGCCCAAATCGCAGTATCTGGTGGTGATGTTAATCAAAGCCAAATCTCTACAACTCTTACTAGTGCCATCGTAGGCGATCGCTTTGTGCTATTTGCCAATCACCCCAAGGTTTTGCGAAGTGCCATTAACACAGTTCAAGCTGCAAACCTAAGCTTAGAAAATGACCCTGTCTACCAGCAAACTCTGCAAAGTTTGAGTGAACCTCGGATTGGTTTAAGTTTTGTAAATCTTCCAGCTTTGACAGCCTGGATTGCTAATCAACCAGTACCTGTGCAGGATACCTTGCAAGGTTCTAAGACTCTATTGTTCGACTTTTCACTGGATCGTCAAGGTTTAATAGCACAAACAGCTTTAGTAGGAGCAGAACCTGATGAGCAAAGCCAACAGCCCACTCTGTCTCAACCAGTAGCTGCCCTACAGTATATTCCAGCCAAGAGTGCTTTGGCGATCGCAGGTACTGACTTAAATCAACTCTGGAATCATCTTCAGGCAGGTGTTGCCAGTGATGAAACTCTCAAGCCTCTACTGGAGAAATCCCTCGCCAGTTTGCAATCACGCTGGGGAATTCAACTGCCAGAAGATGTATTTAGTTGGGTAAAAGCAGAATACGCACTCTCAATGTTGCCTCGCCCAGATAAAGACAATCCCGATTGGATTTTTGTAGCACAAAAATCCGATAGCTCAACAGCCCAGGTGTCAATTGAGCATCTAGACACTGTTGCCAAGCAACAGGGAATGAGCGTAGGTTTTCTGTCACTGGGAGAACAAAGGCTTACAGCCTGGACAAAGCTGACTACATCTACTGAGTTTGCCGCTAGTCGCCAAGCCAAAGGGCAGTTAACTCAAACCCTACTTAAGTTAGAAGCGCAGGTTCAGGGAGTCCACGCTACTATGGGAGATTATGAGATTTTCACAAGTTCCATTGCTGCCATGGATGAGGCGCTTAAGGGAAGAGGGAATTCTCTGCTCAAAAGTGAACAATTCCAAAGTGCGATTGCCTCTTTACCTGAAGACAATGATGGCTATTTTTATCTTGACTGGAAGCGAAGTGAAGCTTTGATTAAGCGTCAACTGCCAATTGTGAGAGTAGCCCAACTAGTAGGAAAACCTTTATTTGAGCATTTGCAATCTCTTAGCCTTAGCAGCTATGGTATTGATCAAGGTGTCCGACGAAGCAAGCTGTTTCTAAGGCTAGATACTACTGAATAAGTGTAGAAACTATACTTGGTCTGTGGATCACTAAATGTTATATATCTTGTGTAATAGAATTCCAGCTAGCATTCTATGGAACCCACAGATAGACCCAGAGTTAAAATATGCTGTATTAGCAGTGTTGAAGAAGCTAAGCTGGCTATTCGTTACGGTGCTTCAGCATTGGGCTTAGTGTCTGAGATGCCGAATTACTCAGGAGTCGTCTCCGAAGCTTTAATCGCCCAAGTAGCAGGAATAGTGCCGCCTTCAGTATCTTCGTTTCTGCTTACTAATAAGCACAATGCTTTAGAGATTATGGCGCAGCAACGGCGCTTGGGCGTTAATACTATTCAGATTTGCGATCAACTTCAATTTAGTACTTACGAAGATTTGCGTCAGAAATTGCCAGGAATTGACCTAGTGCAAGTGATTCAGGTTACAGGGGTAGAAGCAATAGAAGAGGCTGTTGCTGTTGCTCCTCACGTCTCAGGGCTTTTAATTGATGCAGGTAATCGAGATTTAAGTGTCACAGAAGTTGTAGCGACAAAACCGGTTCATAATTGGGAGATTAGCAGACGTATACGCGAGTTAGTCGAGGTGCCGGTGTTTTTGGAAGGAAGACTTAATCCTGATAACGTAGCTACAGCAATTCAACAGGTAAAACCTTTTGCTGTCAACGTTGGCGAGGGTATTCGCACCGATGGCAAATTGGATGAGAATAAGCTATCTAAATTCGTTAGTCAGGTTTGGGCAGCTTTTAGTTAAAGCCACAGGATACTCGCGTCTCAATGAGAATTGCTATGTATAGCGAGGCTAAATAAAATTTGAAGCTTGGGCGGGGGCAACTAGTCAGAAGTCTCCGAGTCAGAAGGGAGCAGCCTTAGAGTTTATTTTAAGTATTAGAGAATACAATAATTCTTTTTAAAGGCTGATCCTACTCCCTAAGGGTTTAAGTATAGGTAATATTACTTAATAGCAGCTACCCAAAATAAAGAAATTGGTGTTACTTCTATCATATCCTGGAAAATTTGAATTTAAGAAATCTCTCATCATGTTCTTAAGCTAATTCACAAATTTTTCATAACCACTTCATCGGAAACAGTAAAGCTAGTAATTAATACAAATAAATACCGAAAGTCGCCAAGAACTTAAAACTAAGGACTTAAAATAATGAGGCTGATAGTTTACTCACATGACGCCTTTGGTCTTGGTAATATCCGCAGAATGCTTGCCATTTGCAAGTATCTGTTAAATACCTCTACCGAACTTTCTATCCTGCTAATATCCGGTTCTCCTGTTCTACATAGCTTTCGGATGCCCCAGGGATTAGATTATATCAAATTGCCCTGTTTGGGACGGGATGAATCTGGAAAAATATCTGCTAAATTTCTGAGAAAAAAACCTCAAGAAGTAACGAGACTACGCTCTGAAATTATTAAAACGGCAATTATTAATTTTGAACCCGATCTAATTCTTGTTGATAAAAAGCCCTATGGTTTACAGGGAGAGTTGAAATCTACTCTTATTTATTTAGAACAATATTCTCCTCAAACTAAATTGGTGCTACTTTTGAGAGATATTATTGATGCCCCATCAATAACAATTGAACAATGGCGTCAAAACAATTATTATCAAGCTCTTCAATATTATTACGACCAAATTTTAGTAGTCGGAATGCCAGAAATATTTGACATCACTAAAGAGTATAATTTTCCTGAGAACATTACTAGTAAAACTAGGTTTTGTGGTTATATAGATAGAGACTATGGATATAAAAAACCTCAAGTAATTCGTCAAGAATTAAATCTAAAAGCGGATGAAAAATTAGTATTAGTCACTCCTGGAGGCGGAGGAGATGGCTATCATTTAGTCAAGACATATCTACAAGGATTAGAACAACTACCCCCTCAATCTAAAATCAGAAGTTTAGTTATTTATGGCCCCGAAATGCCAAAAGATTTGAGTCAAAATATTTGGCAATTAGTTCAGCAGTTCTTACACGTACACCTATTAGAATTTACAGATGATCTTGCTAGTTATATCAATGCTGCTGACACGGTGATTTGTATGGGAGGATACAACACAATTTGTGAAGTTCTTTCTCTGAAGAAAAAAGCAATTGTTATACCTCGTATGAAGCCCGTACAAGAACAATGGATTCGAGCGCAAAGAATGGGAAAGATGGGGCTATTTATGACAATTAATCCGAATCAGCTTACCCCTAAATCTATCTTGGAGGCAGTGTTAGGAAGTATCAATCATGATCATAGTTTTTCTCATGTTGATCGCCTTGATTTAAAAGCACTTCCTCGCATTAGTTACTACCTTTATAATTTAGTTTATGGTAGTTATTATTGTTTTTTTAACAACAAGGAAAAACTGTATGATATTATCGATGTCTATTCTTTAAGAGCTGTGAGTTAATTCATGGTTATCAATGGAAGTCCCTGTTCTTGGTAATTTCTTAAAAGCTAGGAGAATTAAGTCATGAAAAGAATAATGTTTTACTGCCAATATTTAACTGGCATGGGGCATCTGGTTCGCAGTACAGAAATTATCCGTAGTTTGGTTAAGGACTTTCAAATTTGCTTTATTAATGGTGGTCCAACTGTTCCAGGATTTACTATTCCTCCAGAAGTAGAAATTGTAACGCTACCACCTCTTTGGATAGAAAACGGACAGCTACAAGTTGCTGATGGATTTAACAATATTGAAGAGGTTAAAAAGGCAAGATGTAAGGCGCTAATTAATTTGTTTAATCGTCTTGTTCCAGATTGTTTGATCACTGAATTTTTCCCTTTTGGCAGACATAAGTTATTCTTTGAATTAATTCCACTTCTAGACCATATTAAGGCAGTTGCACCTAGCACAAAAATTGTTTGTAGTGTCAGAGATATCATTGGCAGAACTGACCTTGACAAAGAAGTAGAAACCATTTGTCAACTAACCAGTCAATATTTTGATCTTATTCTTTTACATTCCGATCCTAAATTTCAAAAGCTAGAGGAAAGCTTCCCGAAAGTGCAACAGCTTAATTGCGAAGTAAAATATACAGGATTTGTCGCTCAATCAACATCAGATAATAAGACTTTATCCAAATCTGATTTAGTTAATCTCAGTAGGAAAGAGCCCACCATTTTGGTCAGTATTGGTGGCGGTAGAATCGGGTATAAGTTATTAAAAACTATGATCGAAACGAGTTCACTATTTGTTGATCGCATTCCTCATCATATCCAAATATTTACTGGTCCTTTCATGCCAGAAGAACAATTTTTACAACTTCAGAAAATTGCTTTAGATAAGCGCAACCTTACCCTACAAAGATATACATCAAATCTAATGGCTTATATGAAAAAAACTGAATTATCAATCAGCTTAACAGGATATAACACTACGATGAATATTCTCAAGACTGGTGTTCTTTCTCTAGTGGTTCCTCTTGGTCACTATAGCAAAGATCAAGAACAGTTAGCCAGGACTAAAAAACTTGAAAAGCTCGGAATTGTTGAAGTTATTGAACCAGACAAATTAGAGCCTACCTACCTCTATCAAAGAATAATCAACTGTTTACACCAAAAATCAGAGGTGAAATCAAATCTTAGTTTTGACCTTAAAGGAGCTGAGAAAACTGCTATCATCCTGAATAATTTACTGCATAAGAATCTTGCTGCTGCTTAATTCAAGTTAGCTTTATTCCTAATATCTGTTTACTTACAAGTAGTCGTATATAAATTTTTAGCGCTGTATTAAGACATGTTTCTTATCCGGAAAATCTTACTGTTCCCTGTTCCCTGTTCCCCGTTCCCTTGTTCTTAAAGTTAACTTTAATGATGTCCGATTAATTAATCGAAATGAGCAAGCGCATTAAAGAAAAAGAGCTGAAAGCAATTATACCAGAAATTGTGCGTATAGGCAGGCGGTTTTTGCCCTATATTCGCAAACGTAAATTATTAATTACAGGTTCCTTTTTAGCTCTCTTAATCGAAATCGGATTTCGATTACTAGAACCTTGGCCACTAAAATTTGTGTTTGACCGGATCTTAGTTGCACAAACTGATAGCTCTCTCAATGTTATAGTAGATGGCGGCATCGATCCAATACTGCTGCTAACCCTATTAGCCTTCTCTATTGTTGTTATCTCCGTTTTAGGCAGTCTTGCTGCTTATGTAAGCACCTTTGGCATGGCGTTAGCGTCAGTACAGATATTAACTGATATTCGCAGTGAACTATTCAGTCACCTTCAACGCTTATCTCTAGACTTTCATGTTAAGCATAAAAGTGGCGATTTAATTGCTTGCATTACCGCTGATATTGATCGCATTAAACTGGCTATCGTTAAAGTTATTCTTCCACTTATAACTAACATAATCGCGCTCTTAGGCATGTTAGTAGTTATGAGTTGGATGAATTGGGAATTATCTCTAATTGCGTTGATAGTTTTTCCCATCTTTGTTGCTGCTATCACTCGCTTAGTTGGTCAAATTCGCTATGCTAGTCGGGAACATCGTAAGCTTCAAGGGATTTTAGCCGCAACTACCAGCGAAACCATTGGCGCAATTAAAGTTGTACAGGCACTTTCCCTACACAACCAATTTGAAGACATCTTTGCCCAACAAAACAATCAAACCCTAAATCACGGCACAAAATCCCTCAAACTCTCGACAATTTTACAACGAACAGTACAGGTTTTAATTGCCATTGCCATTGCTCTTGTTTTATGGCGTGGTTCTCACTTGGTTATTCAAAAAGCCCTTACTCCTGGAGATTTGTTGGTATTCATTACCTATCTCAAAAACGCCTTTGAACCACTGCGTAAGCTTGCCAATCAATTGGGAGAAATTGCCAAAGCTACTGCCTCTGGGGAACGAATTATCGATATCCTCGACTATGAACCTCATGTTTGCAACCTGCCTCAAGCGAAACCGGCTCATTCTTTCTTTGGTGCGTTGCGCTTTGAAAATGTGAGCTTTGGGTATGAATCGAGGCATGAAATTTTAAGGAATATCTCTTTTGAAGTACAATCAGGTCAACAAATCGCTATTGTTGGTGCTTCTGGCGGTGGGAAATCAACCTTAATCAGTTTGATCCTTCGCCTTTACGATCCCAATTATGGTCGCATTCTCATCGACGGACAGGATTTGCGAGAATACACCTTAGAATCTCTACGAGAGCAAATTAGCGTTGTCCTACAAGAGAGTATCTTATTTGCCGCTACCATCCGCGACAATATTGCCTACGGAAGAATAGGTGCTTCTGATGCAGAGATAGAAAAGGCAGCCAAAATTGCCAATGCCCACGACTTTATAATCAACCTGCCTAACGGTTACAACACTATTTTAGGGGAAAGAGGCAATACCCTCTCAGGAGGCCAACGACAAAGGATTGCCATCGCCCGCGCTGCTATCCGCCAAGCACCGATTGTCATTCTCGATGAACCGACGACGGGTTTAGACAATGCCAGTCAACAGACTCTCAATCAAGCACTAAGTCGTCTGACTCAGGGACGGACAACTTTTCTCATCTCTCACAATCTTAGAGCAGTTGAACAGGCAGATTTAATTCTTTACCTAGAAGGCGGGCAAATTGTAGAAAGGGGAACACACCAGCAATTGATGGCTAAAGGCAATTACTATGCTGCACTCTATCAACTTCAGACTAATAAATCTAGGAATGGGAGAGAGGGAAAGGGTTATCTGTTAGAAGGCAACTTGGTATGAGGGAAAAGATTAAAGGGGAAAGGGTAAGGGAAGACGAGGAAACAATTCACATTTCAGAGTTAACAATTATTGGTGATTTTCAATTTTCAAAAACTAAAGATTAAGGACTAAGGACTATGTTTTCCCAGCTTAACCATGATCACACTCGTGTTATCTTACTACGTCACGGACAGAGTACCTACAACGCCCTAGGGCTTTATCAAGGTAGTAGTGACCGGCCAATCTTAACTGATTTAGGTTATCAGCAAGCTCGATTAACCGGAGCATTTCTGAAACATATAACCTTTGATGCTATCTATTCGAGTCCTTTGAAAAGAACTCAGGAAACAGCCAAAGAAGTTCTCAAGATGATTAATTCTACGGTTAATTTCCAAACCATCCAGATTATGCCACAGCTACGAGAAACTGAACTTCCTCTCTGGCAAGGACTTCCTTTTCAACAAGTAAGAGAACAATTTCCCCAACAGTATCGTTGCTGGAAACAACGTCCCCATGAGTTTTATATGGAAGTTTCCTCTGTAGAACCAAAGGAAATAAAAGCCTCAGTTTCCCTAACGCAAACTGTTCAATTACCAAGTCAAAATCAACAGCAGCTGGCGACAAAACTAGATTTTTTCCCTGCTTTAGACCTTTATGAACGCATTAGAAAATTTTGGCAAGAAATACTCCCTCGCCATATCGGTCAAACCATTCTCATTGTCAGTCATGGCGGTACTAATCGCGCTCTAATTAGTACAGCACTTGGAATTAGTCCAGCTCACTATCACAGTATCGAACAATCTAACTGTGCTTTAAGTGTTCTCAATTTTCCTAAAAGTAGGCTAGAGTTTGCCACTCTCGAAACAATGAATCACGCCAGCCACATTGGTGAACATCTTCCTAATCATAAAGAAGGTTTACGACTATTCCTCATCCCCAGTACCAGCCGAAATCGCCAACAACTTCAACACCTTGCCCAATTACTGAAAGATGAAACCATCGATTTCAGTATCAGTAGTGAGTTGGACAACTCGGACGGGATTACCTCACAAGTTCTACAAAATCATCCCCTAACAGTACAGCTACAAGTGCTACGCCAAGACTTCCTCGAACTCTGGCAAAAAAAGATTAAGGCGAGAAATTGTAGTAAATTCCATAAGTCTATAACTGGATTAGTTGTTGCTAGTGATCGTATTCTCCAACGCTTTCTAGGAAAGGTCTTTACCATAAAGTCTGAACGAATTTATTGTTTTACTCTCCAACCAGAAACCCTCACTATTGTTCACTATCCCAATACCGAACATCCTCCAATTCTACAAGCTATGAACCTGGTAAATTTAGAATTTTAAATTATGAAAATTGCATTTTTGGTTTGGCGTTTTCCAGTTGTTTCCGAACCATTTATTCTTAATCAAATTACTGGTTTAGTTGATCGCGGACACGAGGTAGATATTTATGCCTGTGTTGTTGATCAAGATGCTTCAGACAAAACGAATAAGGTACATCCAGCGGTAGAAGAATATCGTCTGCTGGAGCGCACCTATTATGCTCCCAAACAACCTAAAAACAAACTATGGCGTTGGTTGAAGGCGATAGGATTACTATTAGCTAATGTTTACCAAATCAATTTTTATCCAAGCCCTTTAGCTTACCTACAATTAATTAACAGAGGAAAGTTATGCTATCGAGCAATACCCTTTTTGGGCAGAGGAAGCTACGATATCATCCACTGCCAGTTTGGCACCTTAGGATTGGTGGGACTATCCTTGCGTCAAGCAGGAATTCTCCAAGGAAAACTAATTACTACCTTTCGCGGTATTGATATCAGTCGCTATGTTCAAGAGCATGGTAATCAAGTTTACGACCAACTTTTTGAAGAAGGTGATTTCTTTCTAGCAAATTGCAAATTTTTCCGCCAAAAAGCCCTCAATTTAGGTTGTAATCCCCAGAAAATTATTGTCCATGGTTCGGGTATCGATTGCCGTAAATTTATCTTCAAATCCCGTTATTTCCCTGCAGATGGTTTAGTTCGTATTGTCACTACGGGGCGTTTGGTAGAAAAGAAAGGAATCGAGTATTGTATCAGTGCGATCGCCAAACTATCTCAAACTTATCCTAACATCCAATTCCAGATCATCGGTGATGGCCCCTTAAAAACAGATTTGGAAAGACAGATTCAAGCACTCAGTATCAGTCATATAGTTAAACTTCTCGGTTGGAAAAACCAACGGGAAGTAATAGAAATTCTCGATAATTCTCATATCTTTCTTGCTCCCAGTGTCACTGCTGCTGATGGCAATCAAGATGCCCCTGTCAATACTTTAAAAGAAGCAATGGCAATGGGTTTACCCGTGATTAGTACTAATCACGGTGGCATTCCCGAATTAGTAGAAGATGGAGTTTCAGGATTCCTTGTTCCCGAAAGAGATGCCAATTCAATAGCTAATAAACTGCAATATTTACTCGCAAATCCAGATATTTGGCTGCCAATGGGTTCATCTGGTCATCATCGTGTTGTCCAAAAATATGACAGGGAAACTCTCAACGATGAGCTAGTGGAAATTTATCAAAATCTTTTGCTTTTTCAGTCCACTACAGAGCCTAACCCCAATGAATTAAAGACGCGGGGACAGATCGACAGGTCGACGCACCAGACGTACCAGATAAATTGGTGGAGATTTGACCCATATTAATTTCGATAAATTCCCTGATTTTACCTGTCAGTTGAACCTTATAAACAACAAATACACTTGACCCAAGCTAACAAAATAGAGGTATTAATCATGCCAGAACCAAAAGTTACCATTGTCGTTGTTCCCCGCGAACGTTTTAGCTGTACTCAACAATCCCTAGAAAGTATATATAAATATACCCAATATCCCTTCAAATTAGTTTATGTCGATGGTAATTCACCCCAAAAAATACGCTTTGATCTGGAAAAACAAGCACAAGAAAAAAATTTTCAACTGGTTAGAACCAATTACTATCTCTCTCCCAACCAGGCGCGGAATATCGGCTTGGATTATGTAGATACTGAGTATGTCGTATTTTTTGATAACGATGTAGTCGTTACCCTAGGATGGTTAGAAGCTTTAGTAACTTGTGCAGAAGAAACAAATGCAGCAGTTGTCGGCCCTCTAATGTGCGAAAGGCAACCCTTACATCAACGCATTCACTTTGCTGGCGGGGAATGCCACATCGTCACTGACATTAAAGGCAACAAGCACTTGCGAGAGAAAATGTACAGACAAGGACAGCAAGTTGCCGAAGTTTTGCCTCAATTGCAAAGGATGCCCACTGAACTCACTGAGTTTCACCTGATGCTAGTCCGCAGAGCAATTTTTACTCACATTGGTAAATTTGATCAAGGGATGCTCAATACTAAAGAACATCTAGATTTCTGTCTGATGGTTACTCAAGCAGGCAGTCAAATCTACTTTGAGCCCGCCAGTATTGCTACCTATGTACAAACTTCTACCCTAGACTGGAGTGACTTTCATTTCTTTATGTTGCGTTGGAGTGATGCTTGGACCTTAAGTAGTTTAAACCACTTACGACAGAAGTGGAACTTGTCCGAGGATGGCTACTTTAAAACCAAATATCAAAAGCTAGGATGGCGTCGAAAATCAACCATTGTTATTCCGTTAACTAAGCAATTGAGCTTTGGCAATAAGAATAAACCATTAAAGAAAATTATTAGTAAATTTGAGCGCAGGCTCAACCACTATTTAACTAATCGTTATGCTCGCAAACACCTTCAGCCTCTTTAAAAACAAGCTCTGATTGCGCTCTCTTCACTTAATCGCGGTTAGTCTCTGCCCAGACTTTTTCCACTACGCTAACAGCACAAGTAAAGCTCTGAGGAATAGCTCCGAAGGATTGAACATAAAAAGTGTGGGTGACAGCAGCTAAAAAAAAGCTAAAATCCTTACTTAATAGACATCTTCAGAAATTAAAATTTAATAATCCTAGTACCAGGGTTTCAGGTTAATTATTGGAGATGCCTAATAGTTATTGTTTGGATACTTAGTTAGAAATCCCACGCCAAGTTTTGTTCCTACGCTCCGAGGCTTCCCTGTTTACTCTGGTTTTACTAGATAGCAAAACCCCTAACAGCCTCAGACAAAGGGAAAGTTAACGGAAAATTCTATGAAGGTAGTGTCAAAATCATCTCTTAGCCAGCAGGATTTATCGACCAACAAGACCAAAACTCGGGGATTTTTCTGGGAGGCGCGAACCCGAATTTTAGTTTGGTATGGAGTTATGATGACGAGTTTTATTGGACTGTGTGTCCCCATCTTCTCCGAGTTAGTCTTGTACCATGTCGATAGACGAGTCCGAGAGGAGTTAGTTCAGGAACTAGAAGCATTTGAGAAATTTGCTAGAGAACAATCCTCAACCTCAGAGCAATTGACCACCCAGGAACTCCAAGACATTTTCCGAAGATTTCTCTACCGTCAAATTCCCGAAGACGATACCTTTCTCATTACTCTTTCCAATGGGAAATTTTACCGCTCTAGTCCTAGAGCAAGACCAAAACTATTACAGGAAAATTCAGCCTTAATGAAGCAATGGGGCAACATAACTCATAAACTAGAAGGGGAACAAGAAACTGGCGATCCTAACCTAGGTAACATTATCTATTTAGCTGTCCCCATCAACCTCAATGGTAAAGTGCAAGGGACATTTGCCATCGCCCATATAACAGCTGGAGAAATCAAAGAAGCCCGACAGGTGATCTGGATCGTGATTAAGGTATTGCTTACTGGGCTGGTGTTAGCCTTAATCTTGGCATGGATAGCATCAGGAAAAGTGCTAGCTCCCTTGCGTTCGCTCAGTGCTACAGCCCGTTCCATTAGTGAGTCAAATTTCAACCACAGAATTCCCGTGCAGGGTAAGGGAGAATTGGGAGAATTAGCAACAACTTTTAACCGTATGCTGGATCGCCTCCAAGAGTCTTTTACCAGTCAAAAAGCCTTTATCAACGATGCAGGACACGAACTACGAACCCCCATAACCATTATTAGAGGTCATTTAGAATTAATGGGAGATGACCCCCAAGAAAAACGAGAAACGGTTGAATTAGCCATCGATGAATTAGACCGCATGAGTCGCATGGTAGATGATTTGATTTTATTAACTAAATCAGAGCGACCCGATTTTCTTCAATTAGAGAAGATAGATCTTTTTTGTTTCACCCAAGAACTTTATACCAAAGCCACTGGATTAGCCCATCGTCACTGGCAACTAGATGCTCAAGCAATAGGAGTTATACTTGGCGATCGCCAACGTCTAACCCAAGCAGTCATGAACTTGACTGATAATGCCAGCCAATATACCACCGAAACGGACACCATTGCCATCGGGAGTGCAATTGATTACCAGTGGGTTCGTTTGTGGGTGCGGGATACTGGTATGGGAATTGCCGAAATAGATCAACAGAAGATTTTTGAGCGTTTTGCCCGTGCTAGTAACAGCCGAAGACGTTCAGAAGGTTCTGGTTTAGGATTATCAATTGTGCGAGCAATTGCCCAAGCTCATGGTGGTAGAGTAGAGTTAACCAGTACTCTAGGTATGGGCTCGACTTTTACCCTCATTTTGCCTTTAGACCCTTCCCAAGCCAAGTAAATCAGTCAATGAATCGAATTCTGATTGCAGAAGACGAACCTCGCATCGCCTCTTTTTTAGAGAAAGGATTGCGTGCCAACGGGTTTACCACCTCAGTTGCCACTGATGGCGATCAAGTTATTGTCATGGCATTAGATGAGAATGTGGATCTACTGTTACTAGATTTAGGGCTACCCGGTAAAGATGGTTGGACTGTGTTGGAGGAGTTACGAGGGCAAGGTGCCATGTTGCCAATTATTATTCTTACCGCTCGTGATGATATTAATGATAAGGTCGCGGGACTTGAAGGTGGAGCTGATGACTATGTAACCAAGCCCTTTCGTTTTGAAGAACTGCTGGCAAGGATACGTTTGCGACTACGAAATCGTCAAAGAGAGCCGCTCCCAGAAGAACTAGAACTGCGAGTTAACGAGATTGTGCTTAATTTACGCACCCGTCGAGTTGTAGTACAAAACAAAGAGGTTGAACTCTCAGCCCGTGAGTTTACCCTTCTAGAAACCTTGATGCGTCATCGAGGGCAAGTCATGAGTCGGGAACAGTTATTAGACCTGGTGTGGGGTTACGATTACGATCCAGGCTCTAATATTGTTGATGTGTACGTAGGATACCTCCGCAAAAAGTTAGACAATAACTTAATTGAGACAGTTAGAGGTATGGGCTATCGATTCCGAGAATCTTTAGTCAAAGGTTAATTTTCATCCTATCCGCAACAGACATCACCTCAGCTCTCGCCTGGTAGGGATTGTCAATCTCCAAAACACCAAAAAAATAGGAGCAGTATCAATAGCACCACCAACCAAGTGAAAGCTCTCCATAAACTCAAAAAGTCGATGGGAAGCAAGACGAGAACCTCTGAAAATAGCCAATTGTTGATTAGCAAAAGCGCAATTAAGATGAACAGAGACACAATACCTCCAAAAGGAATTGCGGAAATGAAGTAGCACTAAGTATAATGGAAGAAGCTGATTAATATAGATTGCCCAAAATCAGCCAACTGATGAGCAAAAAAACTCCTATTTCCCAGAGGGAGTATTGCTAATGCGCAGCTTATATGGTAGACTAAGTATCCTCTTACTGGCAACTCTAAGTGCGACACCTGTTTTATCCCAGGGGTCAAACTTTGACAAGTTAACATTATCTCTTGGTTTTCCCCAAAATTCAGGCCTAGTTGCTGGCTATACAGGAGGCTCTTACTCTTTATCATCGATCGCCAATAAAGATGACCATGGTCAAGCCTGCATTGGCTTTGGAGATGAAACCCCAGACCACATTATGGTTTTGGAACAGGACTTTTCTAATCTAAGTGTACTAGTTAACACTGGCGGCAAAGACACAACCTTAGTAATTCAAGGGCCTCAGGGCAATTCTAATCAGGGCAGCATGCGTTGCGGCGATGATACAGGCTCAAGCAAAGATGCCAGTGTAGAAGACTCAAGTTGGCAAGCTGGTACCTACAAAATATGGGTAGGCTCCTTTGAAGCAGGTCAACAGTGGGATTATACCCTCACTGTTCGAGAATAGCTAATGAGGGTAGAATGGTTTGTGATTGGCTAATCCTAACTTTGGTAATTTACCCGTGCTACCTACGCTTTTTGCTGACTTCAGCATCATCTTTGAGCGCGATCCAGCAGCTCGTAACTGGCTGGAAGTTCTATTTTGTTACCCAGGTCTACAGGCATTGATCTTTCACCGCCTTTGTCACTGGTTATACTCGATTGGCATACCTTTTATTCCCCGGTTGATATCACAATTTTCCCGGTTTTTAACAGGAATTGAAATTCATCCTGGAGCCAAAATTGGTAGGGGCGTCTTTATAGACCACGGCATGGGTGTAGTTATTGGAGAAACTGCTATTGTCGGAGACTATGCCCTAGTTTACCAAGGAGTCACTCTTGGTGGTACTGGCAAAGAGAGTGGCAAGAGGCATCCTACCCTTGGAGAAAATGTTGTAGTTGGTTCCGGCGCTAAGGTTTTAGGCAACATCCAAATCGGCAATAATGTTCGCATTGGAGCTGGTTCAGTGGTATTGCGAGATGTACCCTCTGATTGCACAGTAGTTGGTGTTCCTGGTAGAATCGTCCATCGCTCCGGTGTGCGTGTTAACCCGCTTGAACATGGTAGCTTACCTGATTCAGAAGCAGCAGTAATTCGCACTTTAGTAGACCGTATTGAATTACTCGAACAAAAACTGCAACAGCT
Organism: Symploca sp. SIO3C6; assembly: GCA_010692425.1. Lineage (GTDB taxonomy): Bacteria > Cyanobacteriota > Cyanobacteriia > Cyanobacteriales > Coleofasciculaceae > SIO3C6. The sequence goes on from JAAHHJ010000005.1 coordinate 53,575, forward strand.
AACGGAAAAGTCCTCTGCAATGGTATCCACAAAATCTGTGGGTAATAACTTACCTTCAGAAGTTGATTTGAACGCAAAAATCGATAATGTAAGCCGGAGTTGCCGTCTCCGAGACAAAGTTATTAAAGAGTTTTTGGATGGTGCAGGCATTTGATGAGGAAGGGGTTTGGTGAGTAATCAGCACACCCTTTTCCTCTAGGGATTTACAGCCTGTTTGAGCCATTGATCAGGACTCTGTTGTTGATAGAGCCACCGATTTTGCGGATTTCCTCGCAACTGGAGATGATCGACCTGTATGGGTTCTAGCAATAATAAACAGAAATTTGGTAGTGGCTGCTCTCTGTCTGACGGTAGTGGTGAAAATGCTGCTTCATCCTCTACTCTGGCAACCCCTGGTTCTGGCCAAGCAAATTGTGAACGAGCAGAGTCAGAAAGCTCTTGCCAAACAATCTGGCGAGCATCCCTTAGTCCTTGACTCGTATGAGAAGCAGTAACTAAATTAAGATTACCACCTAAGCGAAATTGCTCACGAGTCTTAGGGAAATACCAGCAAATTTCCCCCCAATGCTGGTGTTGAATGTGGTTAATTTTCTGACTACGGGAATCAGTAACAATTTGGAGTTGGTTAGTGTTTTCTAAAAAACCGCGAAAGACAACAGTGCGATTTGCAGGATAACCATTTGCACCTACCGTTGCTAGTTGGAAGTAACGGGCATAGGGCAAGGCACGGTTATTATGGAGGGCACGAGCTAGGGGTGAACGCCAGGGAGCAACAGACATAATTATAATAGACACAGTGACTGATTATAACTATCAGCAGCACAAGGAGATATCAACATGTTTCTCGATGAACTGGCACCAATTTTCAAAGAAGTTAGCCAACAGCCTATTGCCTTCCTAGGAGGATTTTTTTCCGGAGTGTTTAGACTTAACCTCTCAGATGATCCAGTTAAGGGTTGGTTAGATCAGCAAATTGGTGCTAACACCTATACCTCTGCTACTAACGGCAGTGAAAATGGCAAAAATAAATCTCCTCAAGTGATTAAGATTGACTAGGTGCAAATTACAATTTTATCTGAGAATAAGATACTTTAACACTTTGATAAATTTGCTTCAGTTGTTTACAAGCCTCAGCGATTGCCTCAAGACTGCCAGTATTGACAAAGCCGTAATAATCCAAAACATAAACCTGGTCATTTTGAACGGCATTGAGATCTTTCCAGAAAGGTTCTGATTTGAATTGATCAATGTTTCCACCTTCAACATTCACGAGGATTAATACCTCTGGATTTGACTGCAACACTTTTTCAGGGGAGATGGTAACATAGCCTTTAATCGGGCTTTTTCCTTGCAAATTAGCCACTAAATTGGCTGCACCAAATTGAGTCAGCAAATCACCAGCCCAACTAGCTTGGTTTGGGGAAAGTAATGGCTGACGGCTGACTAGTACCAGTGTGGAAGTCTCTGGCGGTGGAGTTTGGGAAGGTAAGCACTGTTGATATTGTTGCAGCAGTGATTTTGGATCAGCCTCAATAGTGGCTGCCAAAGTTCGTGTTAGGTCTTCTAGTGATTGCCAGCTATCTAGCTCAGTTGTGATTGTTTTTACACCAAGGGATTGCAGTTTTGCCAACACTTGGTCATGGAATCCGGCAGCACCAATAACCAGCTCCGGTTCCAGAGCAACAATTTTTTCCAGGTTAGGCTGAGTGCGTCCTTCGCTAACACGGGGTATCTCTTGGAAAAGTTCATTTTTGTTAAGTAAGCGACTGCCTGCTATACCCACTAGTCTGGTTGAATCGAGCCGATGAATAATGTCTGCCGTAATCGAGGTGAGAGCTACCACGCGAGTTGCCACAGGGGTAGATTTAATTGCAGAGTCAGTTGCCTTATTGGTGCTTGGGTTTGTAGACAAAGATGATGTACAGCCCAAAGGTAATAGCGCCAGCAAAATCAGAACAAAATGAAATAGTTTCATGATCGCGAAGAAATGGGAGTGAGAGGACAAATTTGAATGCCTACAGGTGTTTGTACAATTGCCGCATGAATGTTAAAAATTGCAGCGATATGTTCAGGTGTGAGTACCTCTGTGGGGACACCAAGATGACATAAATTTCCCTGTTTGAGTAGGGCGAGGCGATCGCTAAATCGAGCCGCTAAGTTCACCTCATGCAGTACAGTAATGATGGCGATGTTCTGGTGATCATTGAGGTGCTTCAACAGTTCCAGCAATTCCAGTTGGTAGCGCAAATCTAGATAAGTAGTGGGTTCATCCAGTAGCAACACTTGGGGAGCCTGCGCTAACGCTAACGCTAGAAATGCCCTCTGGCGCTCACCGCCGGAAAGCTGTTCTAGGGAACGATCACCGTACTTCACTAACCCTGTAGATTCCAGTGCTAGCGTCACCTGTTCGTGGTCTTCTGCATTCAGTTCCCATCGCCACCAGGGTTGATGAGGGGCTCGCCCCAAGCTTACCAGTTGCCGCACGCTTAATCCAGGAGGAATAGTCTGTTGTTGGGGTAACAGCGCTAAGGTTTGTGCGATGGTTTGGGCAGATTGGGTATGAATTGATTTGCCATCGAGCAAAACTGTTCCCTGTTGGGGAGACAGGATGCGACTGAGCAAGCGTAACAGTGTTGACTTGCCTGAGCCATTGGCACCCAAAATACTCAACCATTCCCCTGGTTGGAGAGCAAAACTGATATTTTGAACAATGCTTTCTTTCCCGTAACCACCTGTCAAAGCCTGACTTTCCAATGCCCAGACAGTGTCTTGTCTTCTATTCACGATTGATAACTCCGGCGATAGAGCAACCAGACAAAAACCGGCGATCCCAGCAATGCCGTCACAATGCCTACGGGTAGTTCAATCGCCCCCAGGCGCGATAGCAAATCTGCCAGCAACAAAATCCAGGCTCCTCCTAGAATCGATAGTGGTAATACCCAACGGTAATCTGTACCCACTAACAGCCGCGCTCCATGGGGCACAATTAAGCCCACAAAGCCCACCAAACCTGCAATGCTTACCGCACTGGCAGCTAGCAGCGCGGCGATTGCCCCGATTAACAACCGTGAGCGCCATAACGACACCCCCAAACTCACTGCGAGATCATCTCCCAGTTGCAGCAGATTCATCACTCGCGCTAGGGTGCAACCCACCAGCAGGGAAATCGCCAGGTAAGGTCCGGCAATTATTAATTCATTCCACCCCCGTCCATTGAGACTTCCAATTAACCAGTTAAGTGCAGCCTGAATACGTCCATCATCTGACAACAGTAACAACATTGACTGTAATGCCCCAAACAGGGAACTAATCGCCACTCCACCCAGAAGCAATCGTTCTACTGAGATCCCAGATGGATTACGAGCCAACAGATATACAATCCCAGTAGTAATGATTGCACCTAGCCACGCCGCCAATGGCACCCAGCTTTGCAAAAATCCTAGTGTTAGAAATGCTACTGCTACCAATCCTGCTCCTGCCGAAATGCCTAGGATAAAGGGATCAGCTAACCCATTCCGCAGCATTCCCTGGAGCAATGCACCAGAAAGTCCTAATGCTGAACCTACCATCAGAGCCGCCACAATTCGAGGTAAGCGCAGATCCCAGACAACAGTCTGATTGATGCTGCTTCCCTGATGCCACAATGCCTGCTGGAGTTCTGTCAGACCTAAGGGGATGGCTCCCTGGGTTAAGGATGCCATCAGTGTCAAACCTAAACCAAGGCAAACGATAAGAATAGCGATGATGCTACGGGAGAGATTAGCCATTAGTAGATCGTAAAACCATTAGTTGAAAGACCTGACTACATGGCATTTTAATCGAGGATTGCGAATTTCTGGAATTATCTGAGGGCAGCCTAAAAGAATAAGGGACTTCCAGAAAAATATCCCATCGAGGGGAGGGGGAGATGGGGAGATGGGGGGAGGGGGAGATGGGGAGATGGGGAGATGGGGAGATGGGGAGATGGGGAGAAGATTGTTGACATCATACTTCCAAGTAAATTGGATAATTTATTTCTTGGAGTTCCCTAATTTCCCCTTGTCTCCCTCTTTCCCCCTTCTACTATCAGTAGAGACACTCTTGAGGTAGTTCCCTGTTGATACTTTTTGATTAGGACTTGCAGTGATTTGAAAAACACGGTTTACTGTACAGAGTTGGTTCAAAATCAAGGCAGTCAACAGCATCTTCGGTGAGTGCTTTACAAGGATGAACTGTGCATTTCAAATAGTGGCAACCTGTGAAATAAACGCAGCGGTCGCACGGGATCGAATGCAACTGTTTCAGCCGTACACAACTTTCTCGCCAGGCAACACCAACGGCATACAAAAAACCAACTAGCAAAGCCAGCAGAGATAGCGGACAAAGCAAGGTTCCTGCTATTAATAATGTATCGTTCAGAACGGCTTCTATCATCAGTTATTTCCTTATTGTCAGATTTTGAGTTTGAATCACTTTGTCGTTCATATTCTCCTGATCAAAAAAATAATCAGGCTTCAATTTTGAGCAATTATTTGAGGGAAACTCTATACTTTAGTGTTCAAGAGATTGAGTCATTTGAACTGTCGTGAACTTTAAAAGTTTTCATCCTCATGTTGGAAGAATTGAATACTTGCTCATCAGTATTCATGGGATTTATTCTAAATATCCCATAGGAGTTAATGAATCCTGTTGAACAAAATCTGAAGATCTCCAAAACTTGAGAATTTGTTTGCTGACAAGCGTTAACTGGAAATATTGAAAGAAACACCGCTCATTCAGAGATTTCCGGTGATTAACCCAAAGGGTGATCACTATGCACTAGCGCTCTTTATTGTGTTGACTAAAGAGGTACAGCAATTGTTAATTAAACACTAGTAAAACTGAACTCACGCTTACCCAAAGTGAATCAATTAACTAACAACGTAGTTATAGCAACGGACATGCCAGTTAGGACTTCTTATTTTGATTCAAAGGGAACAGGAAACAGAGAATAAGAAAGTGTCCCAACAGCTAGACTGCTATATCTATAGCATTATTGCAGTTTATAAAGAAGAAAAAGGAGTTGGATAATAACTCAATTAGGGAGTGTATTACTTACAACTCCTTCGTCACTTTTAGGTGGGAGAAACTCTACAAGCCAAATTCTGATTTCAACTGACCTACCCAAGTCTTAATTCGTTGCTCTGTCAACTCAGATTGGTTATCTTCATCTAAGGCCAAACCCACAAATTTGCCATTTTTGACAGCTTTAGACTCGTTAAATTCATAGCCGTCAGTAGACCAATGCCCAACAGTTGTACCACCTTGCTCTGATATTTTTTCTTCCAAAATACCCATTGCATCCTGAAAATTGTCTGCATAGCCAACCTGATCACCTGGACCAAAATAAGCAATCTTCTTACCACTAAAGTCAACGTTGTCTAATTCGTCGTATAACCCTTCCCAATCAGCTTGTAGCTCACCAATATTCCAGGTTGGGCAACCGATAAGAATGTACTCATAGCCATCAAAATCACCAATCTCAGCATTGGCAACATCATGGAGTGTCACCACACTCTCACCACCAAACTCTTTCTGGATAGTTTCTGCAATGGTCTCAGTGTTACCTGTTTGTGTACCCCAAAATAAACCAATTTTGGACATTTTTACTCCTTTCTACTTTATTTAATTACAAAACCGATGCTGTTTGTCTTGTTTTTACTCAGGGAGTAGTTCATGCCAATTGCTGGTTGCAATATTGCTTCCATCATTTCTATGTAGCGTTCCTTCCTAAATAAGTTTCTCGTTTCACTTCTACGGTGACTACAAGATGTCGGCTACTCTTGGGTGTCTACAACAGGCATTTCCTGCCAACAACCTGGACAAAACCAGTAAATTGTGGACTGACGCACATGGCGCAATAACTTAGCCGAGCAACATGGACAAGTCATCATCAAACCTCTTGGGTAAATTTAAGAACAGCAATGTATTTTCTGCATCCTAGGATTGCCAGTTACAAAGATGACCCTTTTTCAAAGCATGCCAGGAGGCGCTATTGCTTTGATCTATTGCCAGAATGCCTTTGCCAAGAGCCACTATTGCCTGGCTCGTAGTCATCAATTCCTGAGCATAAGTACTCATGCCAATGCCTCCTAAAGCGTGGCGGTCTTAAACGAGATCATTATTGCAAATTATTTTTAATAAGTCTACGGTTTACTTGATTAATTTTCTGTGGTGCTGTTGACCGATTTAAATCCAGATTATATAGGCTCTATGATCAAGCTTACGCATCACAGGAGGTTGCACCTCAGATTGTGTCAGGCTGTGTATAGCGCTACGCGCAAGGCTCCAGGGGAGAAGGCTCCAAGGCAGAAGGGGTGAATTTGACAAAGTTTTAGCGATTTAGCTTGTCCTAAGCTTAATACGTACTGCTATAAAGGCTAATATGCTTAACTTATATAATATTAATTTTCAATAATTTTTCTCAATAATTAGTCTGCTTGACGGCAGTAAGCACAAACGTGGTTAAGCGACGATCTAAGTCGTCTCGTACAGTATCAAGTAGTATCAAGTCACTTCGCTACAAAGGATGAAGTTGTAGGGCAGATGGCAGAAGGGAACTAGAACTCTAAGAAATAAATTATCTAATTTAGTTTTGATCTAGATGATCTTATTTTTCTTCCACTACTCGGATGAACAAAATTATTGGTGGGATTTCTTCTAAAGTTATTCTATATTTCTCCTAAAGTTATAAGCGCCATTGAAAATGCTTATCTAAAATAGAAGGTAAAGAAAGATGGTTGGGTATTAAAAAGTTGAGGCAACAATGCCTAAGCAACTGCCCTTCTCAACTAGGAGAGTAACCCTTCAGGGAGGAACAAAGTTATGGCAGATGCAGATCAACCTTTAACTCAGGAACATGCTCTTGATCGTGATTGTACAACCTTGTCCCGTCACGTTCTACAGCAACTACAGAGTTTCTCAGCAGAAGCACAAGATCTTAGTGCGATCATGAATCGCATTGCCTTGGCAGCCAAACTGATCTCTAGACGCTTAAGCCGTGCTGGCTTAGTGGAAGGAGCTTTAGGATTTACGGGTACAGTCAATGTGCAGGGAGAGTCCGTAAAGAAAATGGACACCTATGCCAATGATGTCTTTATCTCAGTATTTAAACAAAGTGGTCTTGTCTGTCGCATGGCTTCCGAGGAAATGGAAAAACCTTACTATATCCCGGAAAACTGCCCGATTGGACGTTACACCCTCCTTTATGATCCCATTGATGGCTCTTCAAATGTAGACATCAATTTGAATGTTGGTGCAATTTTCGCAATTCGCAAGCAAGAAGGAAATGACGCTGACTGCAATGCCTGCGATTTACTACAGGAAGGACACAAACAAATTGCTGCCGGTTACATTCTCTACGGACCGAGTACAATGCTAGTTTACTCCATAGGAACTGGTGTTCATGCTTTTGTTCTTGACCCTAGTTTGGGCGAATTTATTCTGGCGAGTGAAAACATTCAAGTTCCAGATCACGGTCCTGTTTATAGCACTAATGAAGGTAATTTTTGGCAGTGGGAGGAGTCAATTAGAGACTACATTCGCTACGTCCATCGCCATGAAGGATATACCGCCCGTTACAGCGGTGCACTAGTGGGAGATTTTCACCGAATTTTGTTTCAGGGTGGCGTTTTCCTCTATCCAGGGACTTTAAAGAAACCAGAAGGAAAGTTGCGTCTACTTTACGAATCTGCTCCTCTGGCTTTTTTAATTGAACAAGCTGGTGGCAAAGCAAGTACAGGAGTTCAAAGGATTTTGGACGTCGTGCCAGAAGTTTTGCATGCTCGCACACCTTTGATTATCGGTAGTAAAGAGGATGTAAATCTAGTTGAGTCATTTATTCAGGACAGGGCAAGGGCATCTGAAGAAGCAGTAATGGCTAGTTCCTAGAAGCTGCTGATAACTAGTAACTAGTTATCAGTTTCAATGACCAATTACTGCTCAACTAACAACCATCACAATTATTAGGAGTTAACCAGGGTGTAGGGGTCTTTGAAATAGGGATTTAACCCCACTTCAACAACAGAATGTAGGGTGTGGAAATAGAAAAAGATCTTGATTCTCTCTTTACCCCCTACACCCCTTTATTAACTAATCCAATTAGTAGGAGTTAAGTAATGACAACTACAAACACTAATCCCATCTTCCAAATTGAACAAAATTACGGTCAGAGTATCTGGATGGATAATCTGAGTCGTACCATTATTGAGTCAGGAGAACTCAAACAGTTAATTGTTGAGAAGGGTATTCGCGGTATCACCTCTAACCCGGCAATTTTTGAAAAAGCAATTGCTGGTAACGCTATCTATGACCAAGGGATTGAGGCAGGCATTGGTGCCAACAAGTCGGTGATGGAAATTTATGAATCCTTAGTCTTTGATGATATTCGCCATGCCTGCGACATCTTCAAACCAGTATATGAGACAACCAACGGACTTGACGGCTACGTCAGCATTGAAGTGCCGCCGACTATAGCCAAGGATACAGAAACGACTATCACCGAAGCCATACGCTATTATCAGGCGATTGGTAGGGAGAACTTGATGATCAAGATTCCAGGAACGCCTCAGGGCTTACCTGCAGTAGAGCGAGTAATCAGTGAAGGCATCAACGTTAATGTAACCCTACTGTTCTCAGTGCAGAGTTACATTAACACGGCTTGGGCCTATATCCGAGGTTTAGAGGCACGGGTAGCTACAGGTAAAGATATCAGTAAAATTGCTTCAGTTGCTAGCTTCTTCCTGAGCCGTATTGACACCAAAATTGATGGCATTTTTGAGAAAAAACTCCAACAAAGACTCGATGAGCCAACTCGGACAGAACAACTGCAAAACCTCAAAGGTAAAATTGCGATCGCTAATGCCAAAATAGCTTACCAGGAGTACAAACAAATTATCCAGAGTGAACGTTGGCAGGCTCTATCGGCAAAAGGAGCCAGTGCTCAGCGACTACTGTGGGCAAGCACTAGCACCAAAAACCCTGAATACAGCGATGTGATGTACGTGGATGAGCTAGTGGGGCCTGATACCGTCAATACCCTGCCACCTAATACCATTGAAGCTTGTGCAAATCATTGTTCTCCCGCGACGCGCATTGAAACTGAAGTGGAAGTAGCCCGGCAATTGATCGCTAGTCTCAAGGATGACGATATCAACATCAATCTAGAGCAAGTTATGGATGAACTCCTGGAAGAAGGTATCGATAAATTCGTTAAACCCTTTGAATCTTTAATATTGTCTTTAGAAGCCAAAGTTAAACAATTGGCAACCGTATAATTAAAGTTTAGTGATTAGACTGGAGAAAGTGAACAACTTTTTCCTGTAATGATTTATAGCAGTTCAAGTATTAAGTGAGGTACATTTAATCTTCTTATCTATTCTCCTGTTACCTAAAAATATCCAGAATGTAGTACCTCATTTCTTTTCTTGGATCACTGCTATAGAACCAATGACTAACAACTATTGATAACTGGGCTGCCAGCATCAGCAAAGGCAAATTAGAGAATCAAAAAGCTATATAGCTTATTTTCTAAAAAGTCTTGACTTAGATTGATAGCCACTAACAACAAAGAACCCACAACTAACAACTAACAACAACTTGTAATTTTATGGTGACTCTACTCGAAAATCCCCTGCGCGTTGGTTTGCAACAGGAACGCACACCAGAACCACTAATACTGGTAATTTTTGGCGCTTCTGGGGATCTCACCAAACGCAAACTGGTACCATCAATTTACCAGCTCAAACAGGAAAGACGCCTGCCATCGGAAATCACTATCGTCGGTGTAGCGCGTCGGGAATGGAGCCATGACTACTTCCGTGAGCAGATGCGCGAAGGCATTGAGGAATTTTCTGATGGCATTGGCACTGAGGAATTGTGGGAAAACTTTGCCCAAGGACTGTATTACTGCTCGGGTAATATAGATCAACCAGAAAGTTACCAGAAGCTCAAAGCCTTCTTAGGAGAACTAGACGGCAAACGCGGAACCAGAGGCAACCGAGTATTTTACCTCTCAGTTGCCCCCAGATTCTTCCCAGAAGCCATCAAACAGTTGGGAGGAGCAGGGATGATCACTGATCCCTTCAAACACCGTCTGGTGATTGAAAAACCCTTCGGTAGAGATTTGACTTCAGCACAAACCCTTAACCGCGTCGTGCAAAAAGTTTGCAAAGAAGAGCAAATTTACCGCATTGACCACTATCTGGGCAAAGAAACCGTTCAAAATCTGTTAGTTTTCCGCTTTGCAAACGCCATTTTCGAGCCACTGTGGAATCGTCAATTTGTTGACCACGTCCAAATTACTGTGGCAGAAACAGTGGGTGTGGAGGATCGAGCTGGTTACTATGAAACCTCCGGTGCTCTGCGAGATATGGTACAAAACCACTTGATGCAGCTATTTTGCCTAACAGCAATGGAGACACCAAACGCTCTAGATGCTGACAGCATCCGTGCTGAGAAGGTGAAAGTTATTCAAGCTACTCATCTGGCAGATATCAATAACTTAGAAAACTCAGCAATTAGAGGTCAATATGCTGCTGGTTGGATGAAGGGCAAGCCAGTGCCTGGATATCGCCAAGAGCAAGGGGTTGACCCCAATTCGATCACTCCTACCTATGTAGCAATGAAGCTGATGATCGATAACTGGCGCTGGCAGGGTGTTCCATTCTACCTGCGCACAGGCAAGCGCATGCCTAAGAAAGTAAGTGAAATTGCGATTCAGTTTCGTGAAGTTCCCTTATTGATTTTCCAATCTGCTGCCCAGCAAACTAGCCCTAATGTGCTGACTATGCGTCTACAACCTAATGAGGGAATTTCTCTGCGTTTTGAAGCCAAAATGCCTGGAGCAGCTTTGCGCACTCGCACAGTGGATATGGACTTCAGCTATGGTTCTTCCTTTGGGGTGAAAACTGGGGAAGCCTATAAGCGCTTGTTATTAGACTGCATGCTCGGAGACCAAACCTTATTTACCCGTGCTGATGAAGTGGAAGAAGCTTGGCGAGTTGTCACCCCAGCCCTAGCAGCTTGGGAGGCACCAGCTGATCCCAGTTCGATTCCCCAATACGAAGCTGGAACCTGGGAACCAGCCGAGGCCGAACTCTTAGTTAATCGTGATGGACGCCGTTGGCGCAGACCTTAAGTAAAGTAGTCATTAGTGATGAGTTCTTGTTGGTTTGATAATTAAACCAACAGCCAATAACTAATGAACAACCACCAATAACCAACCACTAACAAACCCTAACTGATATGACTACAAAATCACCTCCAGTTGTTTCCATACAATCGCCAAAAGATGTTTCATTAAGTGATATTGAGGCAGAACTTCATCAAATCTGGCAGAGCTATGGTGCTGCTGGCGAAAACGGTGAGCCTCCCTACGCCATGCGGGCAACAACTTTTTCTCTGGTGATTTATGAGCCAGATGAAACCCAGCAGTTGTTGGCAGCACTGGGATATTACACCGGCACTATTGACGGCATTGCTGGTCCGCGCACCTTCTCAGCCCTGAAAGCTGCACAGAAAACCTATGGACTACTGAGAACTGGTAAGGCAGACGATTGTACCAAACAAAGGCTACGGGATGAGTACAATACCAGACTCCAGAATGGAGAATTAAATAATACTGAACGGCTTAAGTATTCCCCAGATCGTCAAGGTTCCGGCATTGCCGATGCCATCGCTGCTGCCAACCCCTGTCGGATTATCTCCCTTTCTCCCCTCCTAGGAGAAGACCAAGGCGTTACTGCTCAAGTATCTGCCTCTTGTCCGATTCAGAAGCATAGTCAAAGTAGCCTCGTTTGCTGCGAATATATTTCTTTAAGGGGTACAGCTGCTGCCCTAGAGCGGATTGGCGGTTTAATTACCGAATTAATGATTGGCGAACTACCTAAGTTTGTCTGGTGGAAGGGTACACCTGACCCTGAATACGGTTTGTTCAAGCGACTTTCAAGTTTGAGCAATAGTGTGATCATTGACTCAAGTTCCTTCAATGACGTCGAGTCAGATTTGTTGCAGATGCATAGCCTCATGGCTCAGGGAACTGCAATTGCTGACCTCAACTGGAGACGTTTAGCACCCTGGCAAGAGTTGACGGCTGAAGCATTTGATCCACCGGAACGTCGTGCTGCCATAGTAGAGGTTGACCAAGTAACCATCGATTACGAAAAAGGTAATCCCGCCCAGGCACTAATGTTTTTAGGTTGGTTGGCTTCTCGGCTCCAGTGGCGTCCAATTTCCTGTCAAAAAGAGGGCGGTGATTACGACATTAGACGCGTAAAATTTGTAGCCGGTGACCAAAGAACTGTGGAAGCAGAGTTAGCAGGAATTCCTGTAGCGGATGTGGGAGATATTCCTGGCGACTTGATTAGCTTGCGCCTGGGTTCTACCAACACCGAAGCCGACTGCTGTACAGTATTGTGTTCAGAAACAACCGGTTGCATGCGCATGGAAGCAGGTGGCGGGGCTCAATCCTGTCGTATTCAGCAAGTTTCCCCCCTGTTTGACCAAAAGACTGAGTTATTGCTATCCCAGCAACTACAGCGTTGGGGTCGTGAGATGCTCTATGAAGAAAGTCTGGCGGTAACTGATCAGATTCTTAAGTAAGTTGGCAAATATTTATCCCCCGGTTGCTTATCGCTGAACCGGGGGAGTTTCTTTAAGTTTTTAAATAACCCCGACGGAAATGTTCAAAGACACTGTAGTTATATCCATAATCGACGTTGTCATCATTCAACAATCCCGGAAAATCACTGATGCCAAAATATTCACCAGCAACATCTTGACAATCGTCATGCAGGCTTAACTTGTCACCAGTATCTTGAATCAAGCTAGTTCTAGGAATTAATTATCCAGTAATGCTCCTTGCGTTATAGTGACAATGCATTTAGAAGTCAGAAGTCTTTAATTACAACTCTCATTTTGTAAAAATAAATCTCTTTTGTAATTAAATTAATTTAAATTAATTGCCTAAAATTTTTCTGATTAAAATAACACAATGATCTTTATAAAAATGGTATTTTATGACATAAAATATCGAGACGATCACTGCTACAAAAGATTTGTTGTTCAGTTTGTTTGAGTTACTTAAATACTTGAAACTGAACAATAATAATGATTAATGGGAAGATTGATACTCAAAAATTTTCCGTAAATTTCCTTGCCTCTTCCAAGTTATCTATATACTACATACATTATTCATTTTGAAGTGGGAAATTCGGGTAGTTTACAATATAAATAGAAAGGGGCAAAAAATTATGAGTAGAATGATGCTTGGATGGCAAACTTCATACTACGCAACTTACATTCCTATGGAGTGCCGACCAGATAGCTACCACGATTGGTACAATCAAGGTAATGCCTTACGGGATCAACAGCGCTATCAAGAAGCTCTCTACAGTTATGACCGAGCCTTAGATTACAATCCGTATGATTATTGGTCATGGTACTGGCGAGGTGATGTCCTAGATGCTTTAGGACACTTAGAAGAAGCGATCGCTAGCTATGAAAAAGCTTTAGAAGAGCAACCAACTGATTACTGGGCTTGGTGCCAAAAGGCTAGCCTGCTGAGACAACTAGGTCGTTACGAAGAGGCGATTAGCAGCTATGACCAAGCCCTACAAACACGACCGCAAGACTACTGGGCTTGGTATAACCGTGGACGTGTGGCATTAGAGGATCTCGACTGGTATGAAGAAGCGATCATCTGCTTCCAGAAAGCTTTACAAGCAAGACCAAGTGATTATTGGAGTTGGTATCGGCAGGGTGACGCTCTACGACATTTGCTGCGCTATAACGAAGCAATTAGCAGCTATGACCAAGCTCTAGAAGCACGACCACAAGACTACTGGGCTTGGTACCGACGGGGAGATGCACTGCGCCGCTATGGACGAATTGAAGAAGCCTTAGTCAGTTATGGGCAAGCTTTGGCAATCGAACCTCAAGACTACTGGAGTGCTTACAAGCGAAGCAAAATGCTACAACAACTTGGTCGGTATCAAGAAGCAATTGAAAGCTACGAGCAAGTCCTTGCCATTGAACCAGAAGACGAATATGCTTGGTATAATCAAGCCTGCTGCTATGCTTTACTCGGTAATAAAGAACTAGCACTTGCTAAACTACAACAAGCAATTCGCCTCAATATCGAAAATCTAGAGCTGGTAAAAAGTGACTCAGATTTTGACATCCTGCGGCATTAGAAGAATCCCCCGTCTTGGCACCGGGGGAGCCTCAAAGGATTTGAGTTGTTTAGCAGCTGCCACTCCAACTTATCCAGTGCCGAGAAACACCATGGGCTGTAGTTTCAATTGTGAGTTGACACTCATTTATAGATGTTCCATTTAGCTCAGTCCCAGTCAAATCAGCACCACCAAACTCAGAACCGTTGATAATGGCTTTTTTCAGACAAGCTCCACTTAAGTCAGCGCCACTGAGTTCAGCCTCAGTCAGATTAGTGCCACTGAGATTGGCTTGATGCAAGTTGGCACAGCGCATGTCAGCCCCCTTGAGGTTGGCACCACTGAGATTTGCCCCAATCAAGTCAGTGCCAATTAGGTTAACTTCCATCAAATTTGCCCCAGTCAAGTCAGCCCCACTGAGATCAGCATTAGTTAGGTTAGCTTGATTTAAAGAGGTTCCACTTAAATCAGCTCCACTTAAATCAGCTCCACTCAAATCAGCCTGACTCAGATTAGCTCGACTTAAGTTGACCCCTCTTAGGGAAGCATGAGGTAGAGAAACTCCCTTAAATTCCCAATCTCTGGCTGAGTATCGATTCAAAAGCTCTTGCGTCTTCATATGCCTAATTATGGCGCGGAAAACCCTATGTTCTTGTAATTGGGTAATTGCACCATTCCTCCACGCTATAAAATTGCAAATCTGGCTATTTTAGGACTAACTAGCGATCGCCTCTGGCGCTAGCCCCTACAGCCCTCTGGGCATTATAAAAGCAGGGCAATCGCTTATCGTCTTTTGCATCACTCAACTAATAAGCTTAAAGCAATTACAATTTTGTGGTTATAACTTTTAACATAATTTCATTTGACGAATGACTATATTCCCTGCTAAACGATGCTAGAGTCTCAACAGAGTTCTGTTATCAAGGCACTTGCGCTAGTCGAGCTATTGATAAGAAATGATTCAAAAATTAGTAATTCATCATTAAAAATTAAGAATAATTAATACAATTTAAATACTAATGATGATACCTATGCAGAGTAAAAAATCTTCCCGCACCTCCTATCTTCCTCTTCTCCCCAGCCCAAGGCTATTGATGTGATGCAGGTAATCTGCTGATCGGTGATAATCATTCAGAGATGAACCTTAAACCCTGCAAAGCCAATCTTAATCCTATGGTTATCTCATCTGTGAAACTAAAATATGCTTACTTTCCCGGTTGCGTCGCCCAAGGGGCCTGCCGAGAACTATACCAATCTACTGCTGCTCTCACCCAAGCTTTAGGTATTGAACTAATTGAACTCAAAAAAGCTGCTTGTTGTGGTTCTGGCACTTTCAAAGAAGATTCCCAACTGCTGGAAGACAGTGTCAATGCTCGTAACCTTGCCCTAGCAGAGGAACTAAATTTACCATTATTGACCCATTGCAGTACTTGTCAAGGAGTCATTGGTCATGTTGACGAGCGATTAAAAGAATTCCAACAGACAGATACAGCTTATATTGAAAAAGTTAATGGGTTGTTAAAGAAAGAGAGTTGTTCACCTTACCAAGGCAGCACCGAAGTTAAACATTTGCTGTGGGCCTTGGTTGCCGATTACGGACTAGAAGCACTACAAGCCAAGGTCACTCGCCAACTGAGTGGACTCAAGTGCGCTGCTTTCTACGGTTGCTATTTGCTCAGAGCTCAGAAATCGATTCCTTACGACAACCCTTTTCAACCAGAATCGATGGAAAATGTGTTTCGGACTCTGGGGGCAACACCAGTATATTATCGAGGTCGCACTCAATGTTGCGGCTGGCCTATTTCTAGCTATGCCACTACCCAATCTTTCAAGATGGCAGGGGCGCACATACAAGAAGCCCTTGATGCTGGTGCCGATTGCATTGTTACCCCTTGCCCCCTATGCCACCTTAATCTTGACTCCCGTCAACCAGAAGTAGAAAAAGTGATTGAACGTCAGCTAGGTTTGCCAGTATTACACTTACCTCAGCTGGTTTCTCTGGCATTAGGAATTAGTCCGCAGCAGCTCGGTTTAAACAGACATGTGGTTTCAACACGACCAGTGTTAGATAAACTGGGTCTCTAGCGAGAACTCCTCACGTACTGTAAAATACCTTCAGCGATCGCCTCTGCCATTTGGTTTTGAAAAGCTGGGCTTGCCAATCTCGGAGCATCCTCTCGACCTGTAACAAAACCAACTTCTACTAAAGCAGCAGGCATGGAGGTACGCCTGAGTACGTAAAATCTGGCTCGCCTTACCCCTCGGTTACGCATGTTAAATCTGCGCAAAACGCTATTGTGAATTGTTCGGGCTAAACTGCTACCAGTTTGGTAGTAATAGGTCTCTAGTCCGTTAACATCAGGGCGACTCATGTTAATAGCATTAGCGTGAATGCTGACAAACAAATCAGCATTCGCCCTTTCTGCCATTTGTACTCTTCCGGAAAGACTGACAAAATAATCACTGGAACGAGTTAAAACTACCTGAACGCCATTTCGCTCTAGAATCTGTGCTACCCTCCGGGAAATAGGCAAAATTACATTCTTTTCCTGTAACCCACCGATGCCAATAGCTCCAGGATCTTTACCACCGTGTCCCGGATCTAGCATAACCACAAGGCGGCTATTAGGAACACGACTTCTGGAAGATGGTAATCTTGATCTAGTAGTTCTAGCAGGTGGTATCCGCCTTGCCGGTGGTGGTACTCGAATGGAACCAGTAGGGGGCACTGCTGAACGTGTTTTTAGCAATTGCAAAGCTAAAAGTTGATCATTAAGCTGATTTAGGGCTCCAATCTGAATTCCATTACCTGGTTCTACCAGAATTACTACTGTACTTTCGTCTTGCTGCCGAAGCTTTACTTTTGAGACTGGGGAGCTAGCATCTAAGTTGGGTCCTTTGACCTGATCAGCTAGTTTAGCAGAGGGGATGGTGATTCGGAAGGCATTAGCTGAACGATCCCAGTTACTAATTGGTTTTACATTGCGGTCAGCACTAATCAATAACTGAGTGCCATTATTGGCAAGTTGCACTGACCCAATTGTTGCCAGTCTGCTGTTAGAATCACGGGAAGAATTCTGCCTGCTACTACTTCTGTTAGCAGCATTAGTGTTCTCAGGCAAAATTACTAAACCACCTACACTACTAAAACTTGCCCGCCAATTACCAGAGTCTTCCGTGACATTTAATCTGATCAGAGCTGCTGTTTTAGCATCAGTTTGTTCTTGTAAAAACTGAATTTGGCTGACCCCATGGCTATTAACTGCAAACTCCCTATTTGCCAAACTTGAAGGTAGAATTAAATCTTCTACCTCTACATCAACAGTATAAGGTCGTCCTCGATCACGCCTCCTTTTAGAACGATTTTCTCTTACCTTGATAAATCCCGGTTCTGCGCCGGGAATACGAATAAAAAACCCATCTCGAGTTACACTTAGATTCGACGGCAGATTTGCCCCTACGAGCTGAGTGTTGTTGGGCTGCGGTGGAGGAGAGGGAGAATTATTAGTCCCAATTTCCCTTTGACGGCGTTGAAGGCTTGGTGATGAAGCTATCGGCTCAGGCCTTGGTAATTGCACAGACCATTGGCTGGGAGAGAGACCTTGAAACTGTACCTTTTGTGGGTCTAGGAAATAACCAGGTGCTAACTCCACAACAATGCGAGTTGTCCTGTTGTCAAACTGCCCTACTCTTACTTCCCGAATTGCCCCTCTACCTTGCTGATTTAATCTTGGACCTCCTAGGGTCGTACCTGGTAAATCAACTACCAAGCGGGTGGGGTTAGCAAGCAGCTGTGCTTTCGGTTGAATGCCACTGTCAGTTGTAAACACCAGTCGGTTTTGAGAAGCATCAAAACGCCAAGACAATAGTCTAGCTGCCTCTGCAACTCCTGAAAGGAAAAAAAAGCTCCAAAAGCTAGTAAGTAATAATAACCACTTCAATTTCATAGTTGTTACTTTTATGGAAAACCTGGTGTAACTTCAACCGATTGACTTTTCCCCAGAATCAAACTTGGAGGTCGAGCATCTTCCACTCAAGCAAAGTTAAGAATGCTCTTGGGAACCGCAGGAGAATATAAAGTTATACTCTCTGTTTAGTTCTCTTGCTGATACTTTTTTTACAACAGTGGAGTCTACCCAATACTAGGGATTTGTTCAGGCGTTCAATTTTTTGTACTCTCAGCAATACCTTATCATCTCCTTGATCTATCCTTGCTTGATCATATAACTACCATCTACGAGGTTCCCTTCAGGGTTTAAAAAACCTTTTGTTTTCAACTAACATTAATTTTTTGCACGTTAATTAAGAGTAAGAAAAAGTTTGGCAAGTCATTTAAAACAACTGAAATATTTTAACAAGTTTAAAACCATAATCTTGTCCGTTTATAATTTACTAATACTCAATAAAAATGTATACATATCTAGTACATCTCTCGAAAAATACTATGCGAGGTTTCTGCAAATAAATCCGGGAAATTTGCTTTTTTTTTACACTGATTAACCATGAATTTTTCTTACAGCATCCATAGAGGAAAGTTGTACCACACCTAGTTTACAGTCTATGAGCAGCATTTGAGGTTTCGTGGCATATTGTACCCTTATTTCAGCTGTAGTGCTTAATCGCCTTTCTTAAGCATCTACCATTACCTCAGTACTTATACTAAAACCAAATGATAGATACTCTAGATACTAATGCGTTAGTCTACAAACGCTGAAAACCTTGCTAATTATACTTCTTAGCTCTTGTTCTTAGCTATTGGAGAGTAAGTAGCATTAGTTTTTTTTGTTTAATCTGTGATTTGGCAGATGCTATATTAACCAAATACAGGCATAACTCCTGTATTGATTAGATTCTGTTAACTTGATCTGGGAAACAACAAAAAAGTTCCCCCGAGAGGAGGAACTTTAGCTTGTCAAGCCAGAAGTAGAGGGGGAGATGGGGAGAGGGGGGATGGGGAGACGGGGAGAGGGAGAGAAATTATCCTTTTGTTCTGTCCTGTGATCATTCCATTAACTATCAACCATGAACCCCAATTTTAGAACTCCTGTAACTCCTTAACTCCTATATTCTCAAATAGACATCTCCAGAAATTAAATATGCCTTATCCGCCAACCCATGTAGAGACGCGATATATAGTGTCTCTACATTCTTTTTCAGCAGAGGTCTAATGGATCGACTGTTGAATTTAGATGCACAACAGCTTATAGTCTAGGATGGTAGTGTGATAGCATGTTACTAATTAACAGCTAATTGCAAATTTGTGCCTCAACTTGCTCCCGATTGAGTTCACGACCAATGATCACTAGGCGCGTCTGTCGGAGTTCTGTTGTTTGCCAAGGTCTGTCGTAGAAAGAATCAAAACGCTTACCAACTCCTTGGAGTACCATACGCATCGGTTTATTGGGGACATCTACAAAGCCCTTAATCCGGTAAATCTCCTGCTGTTGCACTAGTTGTTGTAACCTGTTAATGAGAGCTTTCGGTTCAAAAGCCTGATCACAGATAAATTGCACTGAGTTAATCTCCTCATCATGCTCATGTTCTGCTTCATGGTCATGATGACTAGGGCGATTATCTAAATTATCTTCGACTGCTGCATTAAAACCCAACAAGATATAGGGTTCAATCTGCCCGTCACGACAGGGAATTACCTTGACTCCCGGAGCTAGCTGCTTTTGTAGCCAGGTTTCTACCCTAATTCTGGTAGCATCATCTACGACATCTACTTTAGTCAGCAATACTAAATCAGCACAAGCTAGTTGGTCTTCAAAGAGTTCCTCAATAGGAGTCTCATGTTCCAAATTGGGATCAGCTTGGCGCTGCTTCTCTAGGGCGTCAATATCTCCAACTAGGGTACCAGCAGCTATCGCTTGACAATCAACTACGCACACAACACCATCAACAGTTGTGCTATTGCGAATTTCTGGCCAGCGGAAGGCTTGCACTAGAGGTTTAGGCAAAGCCAATCCTGAAGTTTCAACCAACATACAATCTATTTGCTCTCGACGCTGGAGCAGTTTTTGCATCGTTGGGAAAAATTCCTCTTGAACAGTGCAGCAGAGACAACCATTGTTTAATTCAACGATGTTATCTGCTGCGTCTTCTTCTTCGTCGCAAATTTGGCATGAGCGCAACAGCTCACCATCAATTCCTACTTCACCAAATTCATTAACGAGAACAGCAATTCGTCGTCCCTGGTTGTTTTGAAGTAAGTGACGCACTAGGGTAGTTTTGCCAGCACCTAGAAAGCCAGTAACAATGGTAACGGGTATTTTATGCATTGAAGAACTTAGTTGAAGTGTTGATTTTTGAAGGTTAATTGCTTATTTGGAAAGAATGTTCATAGTTCATTGTTGATTGTTCATTGGGTTTGTATTCGACATTTGTGGTATACAAACCCAATGAACTATGAACCATGAACCATGAACTATGAATCATGAGCCATGAACCTTCAACCCACAATCACCGAAGAGAGGAAAGCCGCACCTGCACCACAGATAGTAAAGCCAGCAAATCGCAGCAGTAAGGCTGGTTCATTAGTAACTTTCTTAATCGCAAATCTCCCAACCTGGCAAGCCACCAGAGCAATGGCTAGTTGAATTAGGGCAAAGCCTAGTAAATAAGCTACCAGTGGTGTCATTTCGGCTCCGACAATTGCCTCACCATAAGCGTAACCGTGAAACAAACCTGCGATCGCTGCTAGGGTTGCGATCGCAATTGAGTTGGGACTATCCTTCATTGCCAAGATAATCCCGGATATTAGCACAGAAGCAGAGATAAATAACTCAGCAGCTGGCAAATCAAGGCTGAGCAGATGAATTCCGGTTCCTGCCAGAGTTGCTAAGACAAACGCTACTGGAATTAAAATCGCTCTTGGTTTGATTGCTAAGAGTAAGCCAATAGCAACCACGAATACAAAATGGTCAATACCAATTATGGGGTGCCCAATACCAGAGAGAAAGCCTTCAAAAAAGTTGGAGGGCGTTTTGCCTCCAAAGGGATGGTGAGCTAATGCCCGATTAGCCAGGAGTAAGAGGCTAATTGCTGCCAAAAAGGCGATCGCTGTGCTTAGTAATTTTTGAGGCGAATATTTACAATTTAATAGGTACTGACTAGCTAATTTGACTATCATCCGTAACCTCGCAGATGTAGAACAGGGAAATTTGCTAGTCGGCGGGTATTCTGACTTAGAGACAACCAAGCAGTCTCATTACAGCTGCGGGACAGTGCCGGATTTGCACCGAACTTTCCCCATTACCTCTGATGGCTGTTCCCCACCAGAACCGACTATCCTGACCAGATTATCATACTAAGAAAGCAAAACTATGTTTGAGCAACAACCAGAAACAGCGCCAAACAAGGTCAAGTCTTTGGTGGAACAATCACTAAGGCAATCAGATCCAACTGGATGGTTTGAGGTTTTATATTCTGAGGCAAATGGTGATTATTCCCAAGTGCCGTGGGCTCGTTTGAAAACAAACCCCTACCTACTCGATTGGCTCAATCTTCGTCAACCCCAAGGTAATGGTAAGCGTGCCCTAGTTATTGGTTGTGGGCTGGGAGATGATGCCGAAGCGCTGGCACAGCAAGGCTTCAAGGTAACAGCATTTGATATTTCAACTACAGCAATTGCTTGGTGTCAACAGCGATTCCCTAATTCATCAGTAACTTATCTTGTTACTGATTTGTTTGCGTTGGATCCTTCATGGCATCAAGCCTTCGACTTGGTTTTTGAAACGTACACTATCCAGGCATTGCCCCTGAGTGTACGACCAAAAGTGATCCAATTAATTGCACCTTTGGTGGCTCCAGAAGGAACACTATTAGTAATTACTCTTTTTCGTCATACTGATGCAGAACCTGATGGTCCTCCTTGGCCGCTCTCAGACAAAGAACTTAACTATTTTCAGGAATTAGGATTACTCGAAACCTACCGCGATAGCTTTGTTAAAGATGATAACAAGGCGATTACAGCGTTGCGGATTGAATATAGTTGGGGGAAGTAATGAAAAATGGTTTATGGTTAATTGCTCATTACAATTAACAGTTGTTTCAAGGCAGATAGTTAATTCTTGATAGCCAAGCTTTCTTATAATTAACAATTTACTATAGCTGACTATTAAGTGGTTGCTAGGGCAGGTTTTGATGAGAATTAAATATTTTAATCTCTAATTGCTTTGTTAACCTGCTAATACTTGACAGTACTACCCGTTAACTACTAACCCAAGTTGCTAGTTATATAGCAGTACGTATTAAGGTTAGGACAAGCTAAATCGCTAAAACTTTGTCAAATTCTGCCTTGGAGCCTTCTGCCCTGGAGCCTTGCGCGTAGCGCTATAAAATCCGAGTGGCGCACTTGTCTCAAAAAGGAAATAAAATCCCCTTCAGGTCTAAAAACGGAGGGGAACATGTTAAAGAAATAATTACTGCCTATGCTATCATCGATGACATCTCTTCACTATTTAGGACTGGGAAAAGCACCAGGTTGCACCTCTAGAGTGATGTTTTGTTGATTACGCCGTAATTCCAGTCTCAATGTGCTACCCACTTTGGTTTTTTGCACAGACTTTTGAACATCATTAGCTGCCTTCACAGATTGAGTGTCGATTTTGAGGATAATATCACCAGCTCGTAATCCAGCCCTTGCTGCTGGAGAATTAGGCATCACTCTGGCAATTAGTACCCCTTGCTCATCCTCTATTCTGATGCCGAAATTAGGATTGCTGTTAATATTGTCTTTTAACTCTGGCGTTAAGGTAACCATCTGGATACCTAGGTAAGGATGTTCTACTTTACCCTGTGTAATTAACTGCTTTGCTACCTCCACCACAGTATTGATCGGAACGGCAAAACCTAGACCTTGAGCTCCTTGAATAATTGCTGTATTCATACCAACCACTTCACCGGAAGCATTAAGAAGTGGGCCTCCAGAGTTACCAGGGTTAATGGCGGCGTCAGTTTGAATAAATTCGACTCGCTTATCTGGGACGCCTACTTGAGAGCTAGAACGACCAGTAGCACTAATGATACCCGTAGTTACAGTATTATCCAAACCAAGGGGATTACCAATAGCAATTGCCCATTCTCCTGATCTAAGCTGATCTGAGTCACCAAGGCTAACAGTAGGGAGATTTTCAGCTTCAATTTTAATCACAGCGACATCTGTAAGAGAATCGCTTCCTAAGACTTTACCCTTAAAGGAGCGACCATCCTTAAGAATTACCTCAACTGTATCGGCACCATCAATTACGTGAGCATTGCTAAGAATTCGTCCTTCTTCACCGATAATGAACCCTGAGCCTGTACCCCTTTCTACTCGCTCTCTCGGTTGATTTCTAAAACCGAAAAAATCTCTAAACATTGGGTTATCAAAAGCATCAGGGATTTGAGTAGTTACGGTTCTCGAGGCGTTAATCCGTACTACTGCTGGTCCTACTGTTTCTACAACTGTAGTGACAAAATTGGGGTCTTGAGTCAACAAAGGCTTAGCAGCCCGAACAATATTGGTTTGATCATTAGATTCACTTTGCAGGGGAGATGCATTAGTCTGGGATGGATCGCCTGATGTTAGATTACTGCAAGCAGAGGTTATACTAGCTCCCAACAATACTAGCAATAAATAGGTGAGTGTTTTTTGGACAGGGGAGGAGGTGGTTTGATGAGATTTAGGAGTTTGAGTTTCTAATACCATGTTTTTTCTTCTGAATAATTAGCAACTTAAGGCTGTTAAACATATTTCTTTTTAGAATCAAGGAATTCAGCACGCTGACACTTACCATGCTGAAGTTTTGCTGTTAAAGCTTGCCAATCTTCTTGTTCAACTAACTCAATTATTTGGTCTAGACTTTGACGATATGCTCCTAGCGATCGCAACAAAGAGTGCTTGTTGTAACGTGCCATCATCATCCCTAACTCAGGGTTACCGCCACCAACCCTAGTTGTATCGCGAAAACCAGAACTTGCCATCGCTTGTGCTAACTGCAAAACCATGGGATTAGTCTCCCTTGTACAGGCATCAATCAGACTATGACTAACCATCACGGGCAGATGAGAAATCCAAGCCACTGCTCGATCATGGTCTTCAGGACTACAGATATAGACCTTAGTTGTAAGCGATCGCACCAGCTTCTCCACCATCTTGACAGCATCTGGTGGTGTTGTCTCAATTGGAGTCAACAGATAGGGCTTATTGGCAAAGAGGTTAGACAACGCTGCATCAATACCGCTTTCTTCTGTTCCTGCCATGGGGTGTCCTCCCACGAAATTGGACCACAGAGGTGTAATTGCTTCCACCACAGCCTTTTTAGTTGAACCAACATCAGTAATTACTGTTTGATCACCAAGATGGGGAATTAGCTGCTGCACAATGATCGTGATTGCTGCAATTGGGGTACAAACAAATACGACATCTGCTGTTGCTAGGAGTTTGAGGTCGATACTAGCATCATCAACTATGCCGCGCTCAATTGCCCTCTGACAAGTTAGTTGTTGTCGAGAAACTCCTAAAACTCGATACCCACAAGCTCTCAAATCCAACCCCAGAGAGCCTCCAATTAGCCCCAATCCTACTATGCCAATGTTCATTTACCAGTGAATTATAAGTGAGTTGAGGGAAAGATGAATTTCTCGTCAGCTACAATTGATTCCTTAACCTTTCAATTTTTAGCTAAGACCTAGTACCTGCTAGTAGATTTGGAATTTCGCAGCTACAGCCAGTAACTAATTCGCTTTGTGACAGCAGCGAATGCCATTCTAGCAACTTAGCGAAGAACCCCAAAGACTAACGGGTAGTAGTTGCCCTAAAACTCATCTATTCAAAATCAATACATGGTAGCATCAATGAAAGTCACGGAATTTATCAGACAATATTCAAAAGGAGTTAGAGATTTTTCTGCGGCTAACCTCACTGGAGTGAACCTAAGTGACGCTTATTTGAGCGGCGCTAACTTTAGTGATGCTGACTTGAGTAAGGCTAACCTCAAGGGTGCTAATCTAAGGGGCGCTAACTTGAGCCGAGCTAAGCTCAATCACACCCAGATAAGCGGTGCTAATCTCTCTCGAGCTAACTTAACACATGCTCAATTAAACTGCGCCAATTTGGTTCAAGCAGACTTGAGGGAAGCTATACTAACTAAAATTTCAGCAGTTCGTGCTAGATTGGTTTATGCTGACCTCGCTGGCGCTAATCTCAGAGAAGCCAACTTGAGTGGTGTGGATTTGCGAGGAGCTATCCTCAGGGGAGCATTGCTCAGTGGTTCAAACTTATGCGAAGCTAAACTTAGGAGTGCATTTTTAAGTTTAGCAAATTTGGAAAGTGCCTCTTTGAACGGAGCTGATCTGAGCCGAAGTGATCTCAGAGCGAGCAATCTGGCAAACTCTGAATTAAGAAAAGTCAATCTTAGTTGTGCCAACCTCAGTTGTGCCAACCTGAGTACAACCAATTTGCGCTGGGCTGACTTGAGTGGGGCAACCCTTAGCTGGGCAGATTTAAGCGGTGCAAAATTAAGCGGAGCTAATCTCATGGGTGCTAACTTGAGCAATGCTCACCTACTCAATGCTAGTTTGGTTCACGCTGATCTCACCCAAGCGAGGCTGATTCAAGCTAATTGGATTGGAGCAGACTTAAGCGTTGCCACTCTTACCGGAGCTAAACTCTATGCAGTTTCCCGGTGTGGTTTGAAAGCAGAAGGGATAACTTGTGAGTGGGTTGACCTAAGTCCTGATGGGGATCACTCTCAGATATTAAGCCTTTCGAGGGAAGAGGCAAAAAATTTCTTCAATGAAACCTTACCCATAGTCAAAATTGTCGTGGATGCACCTTTAAACATCAACGCTAATTTGACTTTGGTCTCAATGTATGATCAAATTGCCCATGTTTATCCAGAGCTTCATCAACCTCCCAGCATTGAAGTTGGTGCCAACAGAACCACTCTGATCTTTAACAGTAACAATGCTCAATTGTTGTTCCTCGCTTACCTAGCAATCATTCCTTTTCAAGATAAGTTAGCGACTCATCGCCAGATTATAGCTTTTTTAAAGATACTCCAATCAAAAGAGTTAGAGAACTCAGCAAGCCAGAATAATATGCAAATTAGAAAATTAATTGCCCAAATTAATCAAGCTATTAGTCAGATCAATGGTATGGATTTGATCAAGGTGGCACTGGAACTGAGATCTGAAGATGACTTCTTCAATGCTCCCACTCATACCGTGATTACCAATTCCAAAAACCAAAGCTTGAGTGTTTATCATCACCCAGCTTTTGGCAAACATTGGAGGAAGCAATCTTTACTATTTAATTTTGACCAACAAACTTTTATACCAACTACAGAATCAATCCTGCCACCTGTAGATGAGATAGTTGATTTTTTGACACTCCCACAGCTATAAGCAAGTGAGATTCTTAGTTCGCTAAGAAAATTTAATTTATCTCCCTTAAACGAGAATTGCTATAGTACTAACGGAAAGTGAAAAAGTGAGCTTGTTTTGCCATCAGTGAATCACAAGCATGTTACGCCCCTTAGAGGGAGTCACCCTTTGATTGTTTACGATCCTATTAAACTGATATGACTACTTAGGGCTGGCTGAATAAATGTAGAAGGTATACCAGACAAGGATTTTGAACCTTTTTTTACTAAACAAGTGCAAGAAGATAATTAGCAATTGTATTGTATTGTTTATTAAGATAACTATCTTGAATATTTTTCAGTGTTAGAAAACTGTGTATTCCCTAAAAATACCGATCCACGAAACTTTTCAGAATACTGTTCAAGGAGAAGGATACTGGACAGGCGTCTTAGTAGACTTTATCAGATTAGCCGGTTGTCCTGTTCGTTGTCCGTGGTGTGATACTGGTTACGCTGATGGTGGTCTGGGCTTACCCCACGTCTTACGGTCTATTGCTGAACTGTTGACAGAGTTGAAGTCTCCCAGAGTTGTGATCAGCGGTGGAGAGCCATTCATCCACAAGAATTTGCCCGAATTGGTTCAAGCTTTATTAGAAGCCGGTAAACAGGTCAGCATTGAAACATCTGGATCTTATTGGCAGGATGTTTCACAACAAGCTTGGATCACTTTATCCCCTAAGCAGCACGTTAGCCCTAACTATCCAGTGAAAAAATTGTTTTGGTCTAGAGCAAATGAAATTAAGTTTGTGATTAGTACGGGCCAAGAACTGGATTTCTATAGAGAACACTTGGTATCTAACCTCAGTAGACCTATTTATTTACAGCCTGAATGGAACCAGCGCTCTAGGGCTATTCCCATCATCTTGGAATTATTCAAAGAGAACCCATCCTACAGATTATCTTTGCAAACTCATAAGTTGATTGGAATGCAATGACTGAACAAATGATAAGGAATATACGATACCTCTGTCAGTTCTGAAGCACTTTCATTGATTAGGAGCAAATTTATGACTGTATCTAAATCTAAAGCGTTATGCGTGCTCAGTGGAGGACAGGATTCTACCACCTGTGCGGCTTTAGCCTGTCAACAGTTTGATGAAGTTCATGCGATTACATTTGACTATGGGCAGCGGCATTTGGTTGAACTAGAAAGTGCGATTACTATTGCTAAGAAACTCAAGCTGACCAGTCACGAAATAGTAAAGTTAGGTCCAATTTTGAAGGGAACCTCACCCTTGGTGTCTGACAATCCGCTTGGTCAATATAAATCAGCTGAAGAATTGCCAGGTGGGGTAGAACCTACCTTTGTTCCAGCTCGTAATATCCTTTTCCTAACTCTTGCAGCCAACCGAGCTGCTGTAAGAGGAATCAAAGATATCTTTATCGGTGTTTGCGAAGCTGATTTTGCTGGTTATTACGACTGCCGCCAAGTGTTTGTTGATGCGATGGCAAAGGCTCTGGGGGAAGGTATTTGGGGAAATCCAACGTCTTTTGTAATTCATACTCCGTTGATGCAATTAACTAAAGCTGAGAGTGTAAAATTAGCAGTCGATGTGCTAGGTGACAGGTTCCAGGAAGTCCTTGAGTTGACTCATACCTGTTACGCTGGAGTAAAAGGTGGTTGTGGTAAATGCCATGCTTGTCTAATCCGTGACCGTGGATTTCTTGAGGCTGGTATCGAAGACCCAATTTGGAAGTTTAGGAAGGTGGTATTATGAGTCAGACAGTACTACAGTATGGTGATGAAGCTATTCATATGGCTGCAAGTCAACCTTTAGAGGTGTGGCCTAATCCATCACTAGAACACGACTACCTGATCCACATTGAGCATCCTGAGTTCACTGCCCTTTGCCCACGCTCTGGCTACCCTGACTTCGGGATAATAGTATTGGATTATTATCCAGGTGAATGGGTAGTAGAACTGAAGGCGTTTAAGCTCTACATCAATTCCTTCAGGCAGGAGCGAATTAGTCATGAGGCAGTGATCAATAAAATTGCTGACCGACTGTTTGCAGACATACAGCCAAAAGCAATTAGGGTTATAGGTGATTTCATGCGGCGTGGTAACGTGAAGACTGTTATTACAGTTTGTCGCGGTCAGTTAATGAATTTCCCTGAGTATCAGGCAAGAATTTTGTGACTAAGGAAATCCCAAGAAACAAATTATCCAGGGTACTTAGTTTTAGTGAGTGCTAGGAGTATCCAAATTTGAACAAAATGAGTGAGGCACTCCCCCACCTGCCGTTGGCGAGGTGGGAGTCAACGAACGGCAGCAACTAATCATCGTAGCCCTGATTCTCCATGTACTGTTTGAGAACAGACAACGGTACACCACCACAGGAAATAGCGCTAAACCCTTGTTTCCAAAAAACTGGTTTCCAGTATTAGGATTTTAGCTCATTTTCGTGTCGTTTCCTGATTTCTTGACTGGAAAGAGTCTTAATTGGGACTTGCTGAATAAGTAAGAGAAAAACAACCGATGGATTAATTAGTTATTTAAGCCTCAAGAAATAATGAGCTTTTGTTGTTGATAATTATTTCATTCACTTGGTTTACTAGATTCGCTGTTATTCTTTCCCTAAATCTTACCAAAAGTGATGGGTCAAATGGGTCTTCACTGCTGTAATTTACTCGACCTATAAAGTCTTGTAAATATGGATTATCTTGAATCTGTTCTACTGTTTCTCGAGCAGTTATTCCCAATTTTTCTTTTATTATTAATGCCCCCAAGGCTGTCCGAAATGGCAGGGCGGGTGCCTCCATCTGCTCAGCCAAATTTTTAGCGTATTCCTCTTCAAATTCATCCGGTGGGTATCAAGTTCGCCATGATTACCCAACGGTTGTTTTGTGATAATTTTCCCTCAAATGGCAGTTCAAAATCTTCCGGTTGGCTGGGGGCTGAGTTAACTTGGTGGCACATCGTCCCTGATCACGGTGCAGGGATTTTGAGCGATTTTACCAGATTTCCTTGAACCACGGCAACTTTCTATACGGCTCAAAGCATTAAAAGTAGCATTCTTTCACATCCCTATTTTTAAAGATGAAGGTCGTTATTTTAATCAACATAATTCAATCATTAACAGTGACATTAAAAATTCTGAGTGGAGTTTATTACTTCTGCAAAGCTTGTATAAAATCTAGGTAAATTTTGGAACAAACCACAATTATTATGTGGTTAATTTTTCCTGACAGTGCTATGTTTTGACTTATAACAATTAAACTAAATTAGACCATGAAGCTACAGAATTAAAAAAGTTATTTTCTGGCAATTTAATTTTCTGCGTTTAGATTTTTTTACAATTTTAACAAGGGAAGTTAGGCACTGCATAAATGCTGGAGTTGAGACCAATAGATATATGGGAACTCAAAACTAAAGATTTTGTAGTTGGCTTAATTTAATTGAGCAAAAGTCACAGTTTTTTAAATTATAGGAGTTGAATGAATATGAAGATAATGAAACTAATGATGGCTACAGCTTTGGCGACAGCAACCATTATTGGAGTTTTTACAGATCCAGCAGATGCTCTAGTAAGAAGAAGGGGGCGTCGTTACTCCAGAGCGTCTGATGTTCCAGATCTTAGATTTAGTCTGGTCAGGAATCAGATTGGTGATGACTTCATAAATGATAGTGACACAGCAGATAATTTTGGAGTTTTCAATGGCGCTATTGAAAATTTTTTTTATTTTCAAGGCCGTGGGGATCTGGATGGTGATGATGTATTTGATTTAACCATTAACCTGCTGGAATTTGATCGGGGTAACCTGAGTGCGATGTGGAACAGAAGCAGAGATATTATTGAATACACAATAAGCTCTCCCGACCCAGTCATGGCAACGGTTACTAATGATAATTCAGGTGTAATAAGTAATCCTAATTATCAAGGAGATATTCTGCGTTTTGAGTTTGATGTGAGTGGTTTTAGTGAACAAAAACAATTTAGTTTAGTTAATGATCTAGCTTTTATAGAAGAGGAAAACATGTTTGTTTCTTCTCGGCTGCAAAATGTAGAATTTGTAAGAGATACATTTGGGTTTGATTTGGAACTACCAACTTTTATCTTCCCGGACGGAGTAACTTTTCTTTTCCCGAACGAGGAATTTCCAGAAGAGGATCTCTCGGTCGGATTCTCTAATCTTACCGAAAGTGTCCCCGAACCAAGCACTACAGCTGCTCTGTTGACATTAGGTACTTTGGGTGGAGGATTGCTACGGAAGCGCAAAATGATATAAATGTTCTATCTAAAATAATAAGTTCTATCTAGAATAATAAAGTGTTTCTAGGTGGTGGATAGGTGGTGGAGAAGTGTAAAGATACGAACAAAATCTTTTTTCAACTCTACTCCACCTCATCACCTTATCACTTTTACCTTCTGCCACTTCCAGCTATGAAACTATCTCCGATTCAATTCTGGCTCTTTAGTGGGAGTATTTCGTTTAGCTTATTATTCTCCCCACCCACTAGAGCACAAATAGTCCCTGATACTACCTTGGGCAATGAAAATTCCGTTGTTACTCCCAATGTAGATGTCCAAGGCGCTATTGCTGACCTCATTGAGGGTGGAGCTATCCGAGATGCTAATCTATTTCACAGTTTCCTCGAATTTAATATTGGAGAAGCGCAAAGAGTTTACTTCTCCAATCCACAAGGAATTGCAAATATTCTCACCCGTGTCACTGGAAGTAACATCTCAGAAATTCTAGGAACTTTGGGAGTTAACGGTAACGCCAATCTATTTCTCATCAACCCCAATGGAATCATATTTGGTGAAGACGCTTCACTCGATATTGGAGGCTCCTTTCTAGCGAGTACAGCAAATAGCATCAACTTGGCAGATGGGTTTCAATTCAGTGCCACAGCTTCCCAGACTCAACCCTTACTAACTGTTAGTGCACCCGTGGGTCTAGGTTTTGGGGAAGTGCCAGGAAGCATTGTTAATCAATCCCTTGTAACTAATAGCGATGGTGAACTAACCGGACTCCAGGTACAGCCTGGGGAAACCTTAGCACTTATAGGTGGCGATCTTTTCCTAGAGGGGGGTATCCTTTCAACAGAAGGAGGACAAATTGAGTTAGGGAGTGTTGCAGACAACAATCTAGTCAGCCTAACCTCAACTAATCAAGGCTGGAGGTTGGGTTATGAGGATATCGAGCACTTCCAGGACATTACCCTATTCCAGGGAGCTTTAGTCGGCACTAGTGGTGATAGTGGCGGTGATATCGAGATCCAGGGAAGGCGCGTGAAACTTACTGAAGGTAGTCAGGTTATTTCTCTCACTCTGGCTGAAGGTCAAGCAGGAAATTTGAGGGTAAGTGCTTCAGAGTCTTTAGAACTAGTGGGAGGGATTACCTTCGAAGATGAGGAAGGTTCTTTTTTTTCGCCCACTGGCTTGTTAGCTGAAGTCGAAGAGGAAGCTACGGGGGAAGGAGCAACATTAACAATTGAAACTGGACAACTGATTGTCAAGGATGGAGCAACTGTATCAACTACTACTTTTGGTGAGGGTCAAGGAGTAGATTTGACGGTAAGTGCCTCGGAGTCTGTCGAACTTCTGGGAAGCTCTCCAGAGGGTGAGTTTCCTAGCGGTCTGTTTGCTCAAGTTGAGACAACAGCTACAGGCGATGGTGGAACACTAACGATTGAAACCCGACAGCTGATTGTCAAGGATGGGGCACAGGTATCAGCCGCTACTTTTGGCGCGGGTCGCGCAGGGGATTTGACCGTAAGTGCCTCAGAATTAGTAAAACTTGAGGGCACAGCACCAGATGACTTTACTCCTAGTGGCTTGTTTGCTCAAGTTGAGGGTAATGATACAGGTAATGCTGGAAATTTGACTGTAGAAACTCAACAGTTCATTGTCAAGGATGGGGCACAGATCTCAAGTGCTGCTCGAAATGGGGGTCAGGGAGGCATTATCACCGTCAACGCTTCAGATTTTATCCAACTGAGTGGAACTTCACCCAATGCAGATCTAGAAGAGGGTAGCAGTGGTATTTTTGTTTCAGCCGAGAAAGCATTTATCGATGATCAATCAGGAGATATTATTATTACTACTGCTAACTCAGGAGACCTGAAAATTGAAACTGGAGAGTTGATAGTCGAGGATGGAGCAAGAATATCAGCTGATACCTTTGGTACTGGTGACGGTGGTACTTTAACTTTAGATGTCAAAGAATTAATAATTAGGGACGGGGGACAAATAGGAGCTGGTTCTAGGGTAGAAGAAAACCCTGTTAATCCTCTTAATAGAGAACGAGGTGTAGGGGGAACCGTAACCGTCAACGCCTCTGAGTCTGTAGAAGTAACTGGTAGTGGCACCATTGGAGCTACCCCGGTAAAAAGCAGCTTATTTGCTAGAGCCGAAGGCACAGGAAATGCTGGCAATTTAAATATTTTCACTCCTAATTTGACAGTCCGAGATGGAGCCGAAGTCACTGTCAGTGCTACAGGAGAAGGAGAAGCAGGCAGTTTAAAAGTTGAGGCTGAGTCTATTCGTCTCGATGATGGCAGCCTTAGCGCACAAACCAGAGCCGGAGATCAAGGCAATATTACCCTCAAAGTTCAAGACGTCATACTGCGTCGTGGCTCTGAGATTATCACCAACGCCATTTTAGATGCCACTGGCGGTAATATCACCATCAACACAGATATCTTAGCCGCTCTGGAAGATAGTGATATCACTGCCAGAGCGATCAGAGGTCGAGGAGGTAATATCACAATTACCACCCAAGGCATCTTTCTCTCCCCCGATAGTGATGTTAATGCTAGTTCCCAATTAGGTATTAGTGGTACAGTAACTATTACTACCCCAGAAGTTGACCCCACTTCCGGAATACTAGAGTTGCCCTCAAACCCAATAGACGCAGAATCAATAGTGGCTAAAAATCCCTGCGCTATTAAAGAGGGAAAAATTGCTGGAGGCAGTTCCTTTGTGATTACTGGACGCGGTGGTTTACCTCCTAGTTCTGATGACCCCCTACCTCATGTTACCAGGGTAGTTGAGTGGGTAAGTCGTTCTCCCGAGCCAGTAAGGACTCCTGTGGTGCTGCGTAAGCGAGTACAAACAAATGCTCAAGGAGAAAGAACCTATCCAGTAATTGAGCAAGCCCAAGGCTGGATGGTAGCTTCTGACGACACGATTATGCTGACGGCTACACCACCAAATGTTATGCCTCAAACTCCTCGATTGACCCATCCTCTCTGTCGCTAATCTTCACATTTTGAATAAGGGAATAGAGAATTGTGAAGTTTGGGAAATCAGTGCGTAAGTCCTAATTCATGAGGATTTCGGAAAATGTCAATATTTTACATATGTTATTACAAGGACAAAAGAATGCTAACCATTCTTTTGTCACTTTTTTAGTACAAATTACTACAAAATTAAAATAGTATTAGTATTTTTTGTCACAAAAGCAGCAATAACAAGGTAAAAGTATTGTTATTACTGTTTTCATCGCGTTTTTCAACTTGATGAGGTATATTTACCTGGACTTTAAGGAACAGGGAATGGGTGAAAATACTAAGTTTATCTCACTAATTCGAGAATGAATATATCATTATTAAAAAGTTTTACGTACAAAAAGGTAGCAAACTAACAATGTTATTTAAAGTCAGTGGACGTGTTTATGAAACCGAAAGTGGCTCAGGAATTCCTGACTTATTTGTCAAAGCTTTTGACAAAGATTTAATCAAAGATGATTACTTGGGAGAAACTTGCACTGATAGGCAAGGCAACTTTGAAATTATTTACAACGAAAAAGATTTCGGAGGAAAATTTGAAGGCAATCCTGATTTGTATATCGTGGTCAAGACTCCTGACCATCACCACGTTTTATACACTAGCAAAAAGAATATTCGTCTTGAAGCCAATGCTAGTGAACATTTTGAAATAGCAATTACTCAAGCTAACTTACAGCAAACACCTTCATTTGAAGATGACAAAAAATTACTCAAAATTCTTATTGGCATCGCCTGGATAGATGGTGTTCTCGAACCTGGTGAACAGAAATATATTAACCAAATTGCCACCAAGAAAAAACTCACAGAAGATCCTGAGATTAAAACTCTCTTAAACCAACCTGTGCCCCTTGATGAGTGTTATCAGTGGTTACAAAATTATTTAGGCAACAATCCCACTGATGAAAAGTATCAAGAGCTGTATGAAAATATCAGCACCTTGATTTCTAGTGATACTGAAGTCGATATCAAAGAAGCAGAATTACTACAGTTTTTGTCAGATAAGAAGACTCGTAACCAAAAGCTTCAGGAACGCTTGATGAAGATTTTTCTTGATTCAAAATTCCTAAAGAAAGTCATCAGCGATACAACAGAAGAGGCAAAAATTGCCAATCAAGGCATCAAAATTTCTGGTTATTATGCTCGTATCCCAAACCTGATTCTAAGTCAACTCCACAGTACTAAGAGCGATCATCTGCTCAAAGACGACATGTCTAAAATTTATCTAGACGATAATTTTGCCCCTGTTGAACAAGAAACTAGTGTTGAGGAACTTAAAGTAATTGGAGAACTTCCTCAACAACTCTCAGGGATGTTTCTACGCAACGGTCCTAACCCCCAATTTCGACCCCTTGGGCTCTACCACTGGTTTGATGGGGATGGCATGATACACAGAGTAAACCTCAGCAATGGCAAAGCTAGCTATGACAATCGTTATGTTCATACTGAAGCATTTGAGATTGAAAAACGAGAAGGTAAAACTATCTGGCCTGGCTTAATGAACCTGCCTAGGTTTGATGGACCCCACGGCATCATGATGAAGAATGTTGCCAACACTTCCTTAGTTTGGCATAATAGCAAGCTGCTAGCACTCTGGGAAGCAGGTGAACCCTATATCATTGACGCTTCTAGCTTAGAAACCCTGGGTTCTCACAACTTTGGTGACAAACTTAAAAGCACTTTCACGGCACATCCGAAAATTGACCCAGTCACGGGTGAAATGATTTTCTTTGGCTGTTCATTTATCATGCCCCCTTATTTAGAATATGGCGTGGTTTCGGCAGAAGGAGAAATTTTGCACACTGTCCCCATCGATTTGCCTACTCCCGTGATGATGCACGATTTTGCAATCACTCAAGACTACACGATCTTTTTAGATCTGCCCCTTGCTTTTGAGCCCATGCGGATGCTCGAAGGCAAACTACCCATTGCCTTTGAATGGAAACGTCCCAGTCGAATTGGCGTCGTACCTCGTCACGGAGACAATAGTAATATCCGCTGGTTCTCCATTCCCCCTTGTATGGTAATTCACACTGCTAATGCCTACCAAGAAGGGGATGAAGTGATACTGGTTGCTTGCCGCATGAAATACTGCAACCTCTTAATGCCCTTCTACGACAAAAACAACAAACTCGGAGAAATTGATCTTGAGACTCTCAAGCTCTACCGTTGGCACTTGAATCTGAAGACAGGTGCCGTCAAAGAAGAGGTTATTGATGATGTTGCTAGTGAGTTTCCTCGGATCAATGAGCGATTGATGGGCAGAAAAATCCGTTATGCTTATGCTTCGCGAGTGGCAGGATACATGAAGCCAAAACCACTCTTCGATGGTCTCATCAAGTATGACTTACAACAGGCTAGCACTCAAACCCATGAACTGGGCAGAGGAAGGTTTTGTGGAGAGAGTGCCTTTGCCCCTCGCCCTGGTTCAACGACTGAGGACGATGGCTGGTTGCTAACCTTTGTATGGGATGCAGTAGCCAAGCAAGCTGAACTACTCGTCATTGATGCTCAAGATGTAACGGCTAAACCGATCGCACGGGTATTGATACCTGAGCGTGTTCCCTATGGCTTCCACGCTACTTGGCTCTCGTCCGAACAAATAACAACTCAACAGAGTTAAGCTCTCTTAACTATTGAGACTTCTTCACATCCTTTGAAAAGTCAGATTAAAATATAGCTTGCCAACAAACAAAACCCTACCCGGATGATATCTGGGTAGGTCTTAAAGAATTATAAAATTGCCTAAAGTCAGTCTACACCCCACACCCTACACCCTGCCTTAACCAGCAACCTTTATTCTTGTCCAGGTACTTATTCGGGTTAGGTGTTATTTGAGTCCCTTTGTCGTGTCTGTTCCCGTTTTAGCCTCAGAGGTATTTGCGCAACGAGAAAATCAAGAGAAAGCAAAAGCTGATAGATGACTTCAATCGGGGTTGAAAAAAATTCATTAATACCGCTGTCAGGATTGACAGTTCTAAGACCAAAAACTACAGTTTTAGTTATATCGAACTCAGGTTATCAGAAGGCTCTAAACTTCTTCCATAGCTTTTCTTATCTTCACTGGCGTAACTTTGACATATATCGCACAATATAAGTGTTTGATGAAAGCCAATACCATTAAATCCACACTCAAACGTTTATCTTTCCTGACGAAGCTAACCACGGATGAATTCCTTGACAACACTAGATACTCAAGGTAGAGTCGGACGATTAGTTAACTTACCTAATTGGTTTATAATTGCAGTCTTACTTAGTTTTGAGGCTGTCCTAACTTAGGGTAAAGTTTAATGTAATCTTTGATTAACACAGGACTTACGCAACTGGCACAGTGCAATTGCCAGTTGCATCAGTCCTGTAACAAATACAACCCAAATAGAATAGCCTTTAGTTTCATTTGATTGGGAAACACGTTTTTTTACGTTGAACTTGTCGACAGGATTTTTACTCAATGAATACTTTAGAAGCAATTTATCAACGTCGCTCTGTTAAAGGTTATGATCCTAATCATAAAATAACACCTGAAGAGGAACAGAAACTCCTCGAAGCAACAATTCAAGCTCCCACAAGTTTTAATATTCAACATTGGCGTTTTGTTGTCCTTCGAGATCCAGAATTACGACAAAAGATCCGCAAAGAATATGGCAATGATCAAGCGCAAATGACTGATGCTTCTTTGCTAATTCTCTTTACAGCAGATATGAAAGCGTGGCAAAAAGAACCCTATCGCTATTGGCAAAATGCTCCCCAAGAAGTTGCCGATCTAATTGTAAATTGGATGGGGCCTTTTCATGAAGGGCGTGAATGGCTTCAGCGAGATGAAGCTCAACGTTCAATTGGGATGGCAATGCAGACTTTAATGTTAACAGCAAAAGCTCTGGGTTATGATTCTTGCCCAATGATTGGTTTTGATATTGATAAAGTAGCAGAATTGATTAATTTACCGGAGGATTGTGTTATTGGGCCAATGGTAGCAATTGGAAAAAAAGTCAAAGAGCCTTGGCCAAAACCTGGACAATTACCTTTGAGTGAGTTGGTTATTGAAAATAGGTTCTAAAAAGTTAAATTTGAATAATTTAGGGGATTTTTAGGAATAAAAACCTGAGTTTCGATATAACCGAAACTGCTGAAATATCTACCTGACAATGGCTACAGCATATATTTAGCCTCTACAAATAGCTGCATTACTGAAAAAAACTCTCATAGAAGAAATCTACAGGGATGATTTCCGAGAGCTTCATTCCATCCATTGGGGTATGGAATGTTACCACCGAGCAATCAAACAGCTTTGTGGCATCAAAAAGTTTGTAGTGAGAGCCACTCTCAGCGATTGTTACTCATTTTTGGTGTTCTTTGAAAGCTTTTATTCAATTAGAATTACCGGAGAGCCAATCAATTAATTGAAAATTGCTATCAACCACAAAGAGAACTATCCCTGAAAGCGGCTCGTGATTTCATCTTATGTCATCTTGAACAAAAATTAGGATTAGCTGCTAATAGGGTCTAAACTAGCGAAGATACTTGTGACAAGATGATTACTTTTGCCAACAGTATCTGCGAAGCTGTCACCAGGAACAATCTAGGCTGAAACACTTGCTTTGTCAGGATTTCAGAAACTGAAAATTTAGCGATCGCCAGCTCAAAAATATTGCAGCATAAAGCTAGTTACTGCAAAAGTAGTAAAAATCATCTTGGCTATATCAAGCCTAAGATTTCTACATAGTAAGGAGTTGAGCCATTTTAGCTCAATGGGTATCCAATCCCTACCAAACACGCTCAAGCTGCTAAATTATCTAGATTGCCCTTGGTGTCAGCTTCGCTAGTTTAGACCCTATTTAAGTTTAAGTCTACCTACTTACTCCATAAAATCTGCTCAGACAAAGTACTTATCCCAAACCAGAGCAGATGTGATCCAAGCAAGCTCCTAACAATTAAGAATCTGCTAATTTATACATGACTGAAAGAAGTAAAGAATTAAAATTATTTTTAGGCTGGAGAAAACTTTTAACTCTGGTAGTTCTGGCGCTATAGTCCCTAGGGTTTAGCGCCAGGAGTATGTCACCTCTATTTGACAGGTTCTTTAGCTAGGAACTTCTCTAGTTCTGTCAAAGCATCAGCATCCACTTTAGTCTGCATGGGGCAGAATTTGGGACCACACATTGAGCAGAACTCAGCAGTTTTGTAGATGTCGGCTGGTAGGGTTTCGTCATGATACTCCCTTGCCCTCTCCGGATCGAGAGCTAATTCAAATTGGCGATTCCAATCAAAATTGTAACGAGCCCTAGAGAGTTCGTCATCACGATCACGGGCTCCCTGACGATGTCTGGCAATATCAGCCGCATGAGCAGCAATTTTATAAGCAATTAAGCCATTGCGCACATCCTCGGCATTTGGTAGTCCTAAGTGTTCTTTAGGCGTCACATAGCAGAGCATGGCTGTACCATGCCAACCGGCGATCGCAGCACCAATGGCAGAGGTAATATGATCATAGCCTGGGGCAATGTCAGTAACCAATGGTCCTAGTACATAGAAAGGTGCTTCTGAGCATTCCGACATCTGCTTCTTAACATTGAACTCAATTTGATCCATAGGCACATGTCCTGGCCCTTCTACCATCACCTGCACATCATGTTCCCAGGCACAGCGTGTCAATTGTCCTAAGGTTTTGAGTTCAGCTAGCTGGGCATCATCGGAGGCGTCATGGGTGCAACCTGGGCGTAGCGAGTCTCCTAAACTGAAGGAGACATCGTGCTTTTTAAAAATTTCGATAATCTCGTGGAAGTGAGTATATAAAGGATTCTGTTGATGGTGATGGAGCATCCACTTGGCAAGAATACCGCCACCGCGAGAGACAATACCAGTGAGGCGGTTTCTCACCAAAGGCAGGTGTTCAATCAGAATTCCGGCGTGGATAGTTTGATAATCGACACCCTGCTGAGCGTGCTTTTCGATGACATGGAGAAAGTCATCAGCTGTCAGATTTTCAATCCTACCATGGACGCTTTCTAGAGTTTGGTAGACGGGAACAGTACCAATTGGCACTGGGGAGGCTTGGATAATAGCGCCGCGAATCTCATCCAAATTACCGCCGCCAGTGGATAAATCCATAACTGTATCGGCACCATATTTGACAGCTAACTTGAGCTTATCGACTTCTTCATCCAAATTAGAAGAATTAGGAGAAGC
This sequence comes from Symploca sp. SIO3C6, assembly GCA_010692425.1. GTDB lineage: Bacteria > Cyanobacteriota > Cyanobacteriia > Cyanobacteriales > Coleofasciculaceae > SIO3C6. The sequence goes on from JAAHHJ010000005.1 coordinate 93,591, forward strand.
ACCAATATTGGCATTCACCTTACATTTTGAAGCGATACCAATACACATTGGTTCGAGGTTAGGGTGGTTGATGTTAGCAGGAATAATCATCCTGCCCCGCGCTACTTCTTCGCGGACTAGTTCTGCTGGCAGATTTTCCCGCCTAGCAACGTAATCCATTTCTTCAGTAATAACACCCTGGCGAGCATAATGCATTTGTGTAACATTGCTCTGCCCGCAGCGTTTGGCAATCCATTCTGTGCGCATGTGATCGCTTTCCTCAATTAACAGCTTCCCTCCACCGGTATTAACCGGACTCAGGTTCTAAGGGTGTAATCTCAGCCTGTTTGCTCAGGCACCCCTAGCTATGGATGCAATTTTACCATTAAAGAGGTAAGTGATCGTTTAGTTATTGTTGGAACGGTTGCACTATGAGGCTTGGAGTTGGCTTTCTCCTCATCCAACTTGGCTTACAACCCTCTTGCTGTGGAATAAATCAAAAAGCAGAAAGACCCGGAGTCCACGCCTACCACAAGCATCTCGTATTGCTGCTACCTTCCGGTCCTGACAAGGTTTGAGCGTTGAGATCGCATGAATCCGAGTCTATATAATCATAGCATCATTAGTTATGATTGGGCTAATTTGAGATCAGATATTTACTCGACAACTACGCGCCATTCGTGGAGTCGGTACTTAACGCAGTTGTTGATCACAAGAGGATCTCGAGCAACAATTATCTTCGCTTCATCCATTGAATCGGCTTCAAATAGCAACATGCCCCCCTTTTGTTTTGCCCAGTAGCCAGTTTTTGCCCGGTGCCCCTTGGCAATCAAGTCTTGAACGTAGGCTTTATGAGCCTGCACATGCTTGTCAAATTCGACTTTATCGACGATTCCTTCCTCAATCTTTACAAATAGAGGCATTTTGCTCAATCTACTCCTCAAGCCGATTATTTGTGGTGCCAATCCTGGAATTTATAATTTTAACTGAAGAGCTAAGAACCTTGTCAAAGTAAGCTCCAAGATTTTTTTCATGAGTTCAGTTTCTAAACGATTGTGCATTTAATTTGCACAATCGATTGTTTCTATAAAGGCTCCGAATCAGAAGACAGAAGCTTAAGAGGTGAATAATTAATCATCCACCATCTTCCCATCTCCCTATCCATCTAAGATTAATCCTTTGAAATATAGAAATCTGATTGAGATGGGAAAAACTCTGGACAATAACCGCTTGGATCTACTTGCAGACTGCACATCGGGCTATCCTCACATTGGCAACATCTGCCTTGAAAATAAACGCATCGGGCACAGCAATTTTCTCCTCTCTTTTTTGCCTCATCTATAATCAAATCATGTTGAGTGAAGCTAGTAAGCTTCAAACTATTCCTATCCCACCTAGCTTTAAGTATCCCAGTATCTGCTAAAATTTGCCATCGTGGGTCTCCTTCAACTATTTCCTCAGGAATACGCAACCAAGCCCCTTCTACTTCTGCAATTACTTCCACTTCAAACCCCTCTGATACTTCTGAGTTAGTTTGATACTCAATCAATTGCTCTTGCCGCCTAGAGCTCACATGTTCCGGAATCTGCCCATATTCAATAGCTTCTCCCACAGCAGGGATGTGAACAACGTGCCTCTTTTGCAAATCACCAGAACGTGCTAATTCGTGCAATGCATCTAAGGAACCGTGAATCAGAATTAGGTGCTGGGGATCGACTTTATGAATTACTTGAGTTAGTCCGACTTTATCAGCGTGAGCACTTAGATTAAACCTTTGAATTTGTGCCCTAACTGTAATCTCTTTGCCCTCTAATTCGATAGTATCGCCAGTTTCAAGGTTTTGGAGTAGACGACCAGGACTTTCTTCGTCAGTATAGCCGCTAATGAAAACCGCAGCATTTTCCCGCTCTAGTAAAGTTTGGGCATAATACACAGAAGCTCCACCACTAAGCATACCTGAGGAAGCAACAATAACACTAGGTTTTGCCATTGCCAAAGGACGTTCCTCTTTGCGGGCAATGGGAATAATTGGTGGTATCCCTTCTGAATCAAAAAAGGGTTCAATTCCAGTTTGTGCAACCAGATTTTGTACTGATTGAGGCAACAGGGTAAGATGATCTCGAAAAGTATTGGTAACTGCCCTGACTAAACCATCTACGTAGACAGGAATCTTCATTTGCCGGAATTCATGAGAGGTACGAATTGCCAGTAGGATTTCTTGGGCGCGCCCCAAGGCAAAAGCTGGTATTAAGACATTACCGCCAGCCTGTACAACCGAGGCAACTGCTTTAATCAGAGCTGTCTCTTGGGCTTTGCGGGCTGGATGAGCATCAGCCCCGTAAGTAGACTCAGTAATCAGAAGATCAGCTTCCGGGAGGTCACAAATCTGCAATCCTGTAGTTGTGCGAGAGGAAGTAGTGTTGTAATCTCCCGTGTAAAGTAGCGATCGCTTGCCATAGCTCATATATACACAAGCTGCTCCTAAAATATGACCAGCATTAATAAATCTGACTGTCAATCCTGGTAGGGGTTCAAAGTCTTCACCTATGTCTTGGGTTTCCAGCCGAAAGAGGGTACGTTCAAGATCTACTGAATCAAATAGCTCTGGGGAGTCTTCATTCAGCTGCTGCACCTTTAAGCCATCTTGCAACATTACCTGGGCAATTTCTCTGGTTCCAGGAGTGCAAATCATCCGTGCCTCGGGCCAACGGTTGTGAAATACTGGTACAGCACCGATATGGTCTTGGTGAGCATGAGTGATTATTAGTAGATTGGGGCGTGACAAATGCTCAAGTGCTGGTAAGGGTTCATAACCTTTAGGTCGAGTTCCGCAATCGAGTACGATTTCGTAGGGACCAATTTCTACCTTGAAGCAGGAAGCACCGATACTGCGGGCAGCTCCTAAGGGGGTAACCACCAAGTTTTCTGTTTCTTCAAGACTAGTTGCCGACGCCTTAGGAGCTAAATCACTAGCAACCTCTGGGTAAAGGTAAACTTGACTCTTAGTACCCCTTGCCATAATTTGTACTCTAGCCTGTTGACCTGTTGCCGGGTTAATGGCTTCCCATTCCCAGGCATAGCGACGCCAGACACCGGGAAATAATTGCCAATTAGTTTCATCTCCTGTGTGAGCACAGAGTGCTGCCAGGGCTTTGTGGTCAGGAGCAGAGGGGTTCTCTAGTACACGAGTACCAGGCAAATTGTTGCTAGAGTTTAGTGATTCGAGAGATTCCTCTTTAGTGGTAGAAGTTTTCTTTTCAATTGCTGTGGGTGGGCTTGAGACTGAGGCTACAGTTTGGGTGTTTAAGGAGGCAAGAGCATTCCCAGAAATGGGTGCTGCATATTCAATGCGTAAGCTTCTGCCTTGGAGTCGAGCTGAAATTTGCCAAATTTGCCCCTCTTTCATGCGGGGGTCAGGATTAAGTAAAGTAGGTTTTAGAGTTTTCTCTCCAGGTCTTTGCACTTTGAAGCGCACGAACTGACCCTTTTTTCCCAGTTGCACAACTCGCCCGACTAAATCGCATTTATCCTCAGAAGCTTTCTTGGTTTGCTGTGGGGATAGTTGTTCTGAACTGACAATCTTTACACTGGAGATTTCCCCTGTAGAGTCAGTACTGGGAATTACCTGCCATCGTCGAAAATCTGTAGGGACGTCGAGGGGCTCTTGAGACAGACGTAGAAGTGTTGAATCTCTCAATTTTAGGTGTAGTAGACCATCAACTTGCTCAATTGTTCCACTTAAAGTAAGGTTAATCCCGGTTTTTGCCTCCAGCTTAGATGCTAATATGTTGACTTGCCCTTCAGAGGTTGTTTTCATTTTCCAAGATATTAATTTATAATTAATTGAGTGATCATCTCTGGAAAAATAGCTGTAGGGTGTTAGACCCTATCTGCCTAGCAATATTATTGGTTTTTAGAATATACTAGGGGATTGCCTATCTTGTTTTGATATCTTACCTAGATTTTTGGGCAGTTAGCTTAAGCCCGTGAAATTTGGGACATAGTCAATAGGAAGTTGGGAGTATTTTATTTAGAGTGGGTTGGGAATGATTGATGAAAGTTGGTATCAAAAACCCCTTGCAGTTCCAGAGGAAACTTCTGCTGGCGGAGTGGTAGCACGCCTAGAGAATAAACAGATTTACATCGCATTAGTTAGAGAAAACAGAGGAGTCGAATACGTCTTGCCTAAAGGGCATGTAGAAGCAAACGAAAGCCTTGAACAAGCAGCACACCGGGAAATCGAGGAAGAAGCTGGTCTTGCTAACTTGCAACTGATTGCTGCACTGGGAGTTAGAGAAAGATTAAATTTTTCCAAGCGGCGTTGGAAAAAAACCCACTATTTCTTGTTTACAACTAACCAAATAGAAGGAAGCCCTACCGATCCTTATATAGAATACGAGCTACATTGGTTTCCCTTGGAGCAACTACCTTTATTATTCTGGCCAGAGCAACAGGAACTTATCGAGACAAACTGTACTCTAATTGTTGAACTTGTGGACAATTATTTTAGAAACCTAAGCAAGTGAGTTAAAATCAGCGACAATAAAGCTTTCTGCTTTATAGGTTACTGAGGAGTTGGGAAATGCAGCGTCTGATCAGTTGGTGCCCAGCGCTAGGAACTTTAGTGCTAGGAAGTATTGCCAGTCTTAACTTTGCCACAGAGCCAGCATCGGCTCAGGCAGCCTATGGTAGTTATGTCGGTGTTGGTCTTACCTTTGGTATTACTGAAGATGATGGGGGAGATGGTCAGCAATTTGGTGGAGTGGTTGCTGTACGCTACAAACTCTTAGAACTTCCGGTTTCTCTGAGGACACAAGCTTTCATTGGCGCTGGTACAGCTGTAGTGCCAACTATTTCCTATGATTTTCCGATTAACTGGCAAACTGATGCTTACTTGGGAGTAGGTGTTGCCTTCGGTAGTGGTGATACACCTTCGCCAGTTGGAAATAAAACTAGCTTTGCAGTGCAACCAGGAGTTGATTATGTCCTTCCCAATAGTAATACTGTTGTTTTTGGTAATGCTATCTTTGCTTTTGATGCCTATCGGGATGGGGGAGGAACCGCTATTTCTGTGCAAGGGGGCATTGGTTTAAGATTCTAGGGATATGTGCGATTTGTTGCGTCGAAACCAAGATGGGGGAAGACGCGCCAGTAACATTAGGACCTGGACAAATCGATAACTATGCTGGTGAAAATCCAGTTATCTAACTTGTCAATGCGTAAGTCCTAAACTCGAGTACCAAAGTCGAGCGCCACGCTTCTGAGCAAGAGTGCGATCACTACAAAAAGCGCTCGTCCCTGCTACAGAGAATAACCAGGCTAAGCTAGAGGCAATGCACCAACTCTGAGAGATTGCCATCCTCAAATCGCCCTGTATAGGATATAGAGCATGAGTTTTAGCTGTGCAACACTACTAAGTACTCCGCCATAAGATGCTCCCAACTGGGCTTCTAACTCTGCCCTCGAGCGGGTGTCGCCAGCACGAAACAGGCAGAAATTTGCCAGGTGTAAATTTTCGGTTTTTGGTTTATGATAATCATTATCATTATTTTAAATCCATAAGATGTTCTTTCATCTATTCAAAACGTTTAAAATCAATTTCTTAAACCGCGCTCTAATTACTACCTTCACTTGTTTAGGAGCGATCGCTTGTAATACAGCAACTACCCCCCCAACGAATTCCAGCCCCAAGATTGTCACTACTTTTCTGCCAATTCATTTATTTACCAAAGCTGTGGTGGGAGATACGGGACAAGTAGATATTTTGATTTCCCCTGGAACGGAAGTTCACGACTATCAAGCCACCCCAGACGATGCCAAACTGTTAGCCCAAGCAGATGTGTTAGTCGAAAATGGTTTGGGTATGGAAGAGTTTTTATCGGCTTTAGTAGCCAATGCTGGTAATTCCGAACTTCAGCAAATTGATTCCAGTGAAGGGATAGAGGCCATAGAAGAGGAACATGAGGAACATGAAGAGGGAGAACATGGAGATGATGAACACGAACATGAAGAGGGAAAACACGGACATCACCATGAAGAAGGAAATCCTCACGTTTGGTTAGATCCTGTTTTGGCACAACAACAAGTAGCTAATATCAGAGATAGGTTAATCGAGAGCGACCCCAGTAATGCAGATAGCTATCGTAGCAATGCTGAGGCTTATATTCAGCAACTACAACAACTAGACAGTGAATTTCAACAAAGATTAGCACCAGTCAAAGGTTGTAATTTTATTACTTTTCACGATGCTTTCCCTTATTTAGCCCAACGCTACGGACTGCAACAGGAAGCTATTGTAGAAATTCCTGAAGATAGCATTACTCCCCAAGATATCCAACGAGTGCAACAAGCAGCCGATCAATATGGAGTTAAAGCCTTATTCACCGAACCTGGAATTGAAGACAAACGCATTCAACAGATATCCAGTGACTTAAATCTACCCTTAGAAGTGATCGACCCTCTAGAGTCGGGAGAAACTGATCCGCAATATTATTTTCAAGCTATGCGGGGGAATCTGGAAGCATTGTTAAGAGCTTGCCAATAATCAGTTATCAGCGCCCGGAAGAGCAAGGCAGGAGGCTCCAGGGCAGGAGGCAGTCCCGATGAAAAAACTTTTTCATCATCAAGCATTAAAGAGGGTTATTTCCCCTACACCCTACACCCTACACACTATTTCAAGTCAGGAGGGGAAATTTCTGCCCGAAAAAGAAAGTCAGAAACTTTACCTGAAGATATAGTAAATACGAACTACAAAAATTTAGTCTCTAGAGAGTCAACAGTTATCCTCCTTCGAGGACGTAGTCAATTTTTTGTTCTTGACTATTTTCCTTTGTTTAAATCAATTTAATAAATTCAATGCACCAAAGTTTATCTGTTACCAAACCCATTGTTACAGTTATAAATCTATCGGTGATGCGTGGGGAATATTTAGCGGTAGATAATGTTTCTTTTGAATTATTGCCAGGTACTCATACAGCAATTATTGGGCCAAATGGTGCAGGAAAAACTACCTTAATTAAATCTATTTTAGGCTTGATAACCCCACATTCGGGTGAAATTAGATTGTTTGATGGTACTGGTAAACAGTCAAAGCGATTTAAACAGAAAATTGGCTATATTCCGCAAAATTTTCCCTTTGAACGTACTTTTCCTTTAACAGTATCGGAGTTAGTGGGTTTGGGCTTAAATAGAAAACAGTGGTGGTATTATAGTAAACGGAAACGAGAGAGAATTTACCAAGCTCTAGAACAGGTTCATCTGATTAAACAATCCCAACAAAAAATTGGGACTCTTAGCGGAGGAGAATTAAAACGAGTCTTACTGGCTTATTGTTTAGTCGTTCCCCGTCGTTTTTTAGTCCTCGATGAAGCTTTAGCAGGGGTTGATGCCACGGGAGAAATGGAGTTTGCTACTTTACTCAATAATCTGAAACAAGAACACAACTGGACAATTTTGGAAGTTTCCCACGATTTAGATTTAGTTAGTAAATATTGTGACTCAGTTATCTGTTTAAACCGTCGCTTACTGAATCAAGGTTCGCCGAACACTACTCTCACCCCAGAAAATCTCTTACAAATATACGGTTCTTTAGTTAGTCCTACCTGTCATCATCATGAACCTAGCCGACTTCCTGAGTCTTTTTAGTTTACCCTTTATGCAACGGGCGGTACTAGGCGGGGTGATGTTGGGAATATTAGGGGGAATTTTAGGCAGCTTTTTAATCCTGCGTCGTCTCTCTTTATTTGGGGATACAGTAGGGCATTCAGCAATGTTGGGAGTAGTATTAGCTGCGTTATTAGAACTCCCTGCTACTTGGTCATTAATTGGTTTTACCGTTGCTTTTGGTTTAGGAGTAATTTATTTAATCGACAGAACCGATCTAGGTAGCGATACGGTTTTATGTATCGCCCTATCAGGTTCGGTCGCTTTAGGTACTATTGGTTTTAGTTATTTAAAAGGATATCGGGGTAATTTATTATCAATTTTGTTTGGTGATATTTTAGCGATTAGTAATACCGATTTAATTTTATTATTCTTACTCTTAGCTGTAACTTTAGTTTGGTTATTTATCAGTTTGCCAGAGCAAATTTTACTTACTCTTAACAACGATTTAGCCCTAGTTAAAGGTGTATCCGTTCAAAGTCATCGCTATTTTTTTATCGTTCTTTTAGCAATTACTATTGCCCTGACTATTCGTGCAGTTGGTATTCTACTTCTTAATGGTTTTCTCGTTATTCCTGCTGCTAGTGCCAGATTAATTTGCCAGCAGTTTGTCCCTTTTTTAGTCACTGCTGCGGGGATAGGTGCGCTGAGTGGAGTAATGGGAATGGTCATTTCTGGCGCGATCGATCTACCTAGTGGTCCTAGTATTGTTTTAGTTCAGTTATTTGGGTTTTTGGCAGTAGTTTTATGGTGTCGGCAGGGTTGAATCATTCCATATTGCCCATAAATAATTAGAGATGTCATTCTCCGTCAATCAACCAAAACCTTTACCGCGTTTAGACTCCGACCAAATAATCAACTCTCCGTTTTGACCCCCCGCAGCTAAGTGTTGACCATCTTTACTCCAAGCTAAACAGGAAAAACCACACCTAGCACCCTCTAATATTTGTCTTACTTGTTTGGCTTTTGTCCACAAACCCAACCAGCCATCATCGGCAGCAGAAGCCAATAATAAACTATGGGGATGAAACTCTAAACCTTGAATCTTACTGTCGTGTAAAGTTAAAACGTTTGCATTCCAACTATCTTTATCATCAGCTTCTTTTTTCCAAACGGCAATGCCTTCTACACTCGATGCTGCCAGCAAAGGTGCATTACTCGATCCTCGTTGCGACCAAGTTAGATTGGAAATCTTACCAGGAAAACCTCGCATTATCCAAGGATGGGGACTACCGTATTCCAAAACCGTGATGGTATTGTCTAAATTACCAGAAGCAATATATTTACTGTCCCCAGACCAAGCCGTAACAATACTAGCTGAGGGCATATCGATGAGATAGGGTTTATAATCCCAATCTATAGTAGACCATACTTTGACTCCTCCATTACCCGATATAGCTATACTCTCTCCATTCGGTCGCCAAGCTAAATCTAAAACAGAAGAGTTAGCAAAGGGTAGAGTAGTTATAACTGTTTGACTATCGGCATCCCAGATTTGTACGTAACGCCCCAAACTAAATGCTAAGTGGTTACAAGTAGGACTCCAAGCCAGTTTATCGACCCATGAGGGCGTATTATCTAAACTAGCGATTAGTTTTACTTCCTGTTCTTGTTTTCTCCCCCTTTTTAAAGTAGGGATAGTTGACCAAATTCTAACCTTGCCATCTTGTCCGCCAGCAGCTAAAAACTTGCCATCAGAAGAAAAAGCCAAACAGTCAATAGATGCTACACCTGCAGGTAATAAACTAACCAGGTTGCCATCTTGCCATACAACCACTTCCCCTGCAGCCGAACTAGCAGCTAATAGACCATCAGGCGACCAGGCTACTGCGGTAACGTATTCTGAGAGACTATCCTGCCATTGTTGCTGAAATAAGACTTTCCCCTTTGTGCCTACACCAAACATTGTTTAAAGTCCTCTCTCAGTTGTGCTTCATCCAGATTGCGACCGATAAACACCAATTCATTCTTACGGGTTTCTCCTTCCTTCCAAGGGCGGTCTGGCTTCCCATCAAACAGCATATGTACTCCTTGAAAGACAAAGCGATCGCTTTCCCCTGCAATATTTAAAATACCTTTCATGCGGAAGATATCTACCCCTTTGGTTTGTAGTAGGTTACTCAACCAGTTATTTAGTTTCTGTTCGTCTAATGCCCCAAATTCTACTATGGCAAAAGATTTTACTGTCTCGTCGTGTTCGTGGGCAGTTTCGTTTAAAAATTCGGGGTCAATTTCTAAAGCACGGTCTAGATCGAATGCCTGTACTCCTAATAACGCATCCATTCCTAGTTCAGAATTTTTGGTACGATAGATTTTTGCCATCCCGTTCATGGCTTTAATTTTGCTTTCCAATTCATCTAATTCTTCGGGAGTCACGAGATCGGTTTTATTGAGGAGAATCACATCGGCAAAAGCAATTTGTTCCTGTGCTTCATCTGCTTCCCAATGTTGCTGAATATGTTTGGCATCGACTACCGTAACCACTGCATCTAAAGCAATCTTGTCTTTCATATCTTCATCGACAAAAAAGGTTTGAATTACAGGGGCGGGATCGGCTAAACCAGTAGTTTCAATGACCAAATGGTCGAATTTGTTGCGACGCTTCATTAAATTGCCGATAATGCGAATCAAGTCACCCCGCACCGTACAGCAGATACAGCCGTTATTCATCTCAAAGATTTCTTCATCGGCATCAATTACCAGTTGATTATCAATCCCCACTTCTCCAAACTCGTTAACGATGACTGCTACTTTTTTGCCGTGTTCGTAGGTGAGGATGCGATTGAGGAGGGTAGTTTTTCCCGCGCCTAGATAACCAGTTAGTACGGTGACGGGAACGGTGTTGGTGGTTATCGCTACCATAAATCTAATTCCTAAGCTCTTTTAAATAATGATAATCGATCTCATTATCTAAAAAAGCGTTTTTAGTCTAAAATTAGCCTGGAAAAATTATTAAACATTGATGCTAAAGAAAATTCAGAATCGCTTCTGTCACCGCTTCGGGAGACTCTTCATAAATTCCTAAAGTTCCTGTTAATTTGACTGTTTGCACCTTTCCTAACTCTGCCATGGCTGACATTTCTGCTTTTGATTTTGGGGGTGCATTTTCTGCCAGAATTATCAACACGGGTATTGATACAGAATCCAAAAGTTGCAAAAATTCTTCTCTATCTGCTACAGGATCGATCGCGCCAGTAACAAAAGCAGCAGGGGCATATCTCGCACCAGGTTTTGAGGTGATTTGGTGTTTTCGGGCGATAAATTCAGGGGTTAGTTTGGTTTCATCCACATAGACGTGACGTTTATACATCAAGTGGAGAAAGGAAGGGGTAGTGTTGAGATAGTATAACCCTTGTCCGATAACAGGCGATCGCACTAAGTTTTTTACACTATTTCTTACAACCGTCGGTAAACCCATAACTCGTAAAGGTCCTTGCCAAGTGGGAGCAATTAAGATTGATTGATAAATTATATCTGGGTTATCCTGGGCAAATTTTAAAGCGTATCCAGCAGCATGACCTGCAGCGATTAAGATAATTGGGCTTTTAAAAACGGATTTAATAAAATTTCCCAATAAATGCTGAAATAATACGGGACTATAATCCACAGGGGGGCATTGAGACTCGCCAAATCCTAACCAATCTACAACCGTAACTCGATAGTTTGTCGCAAGTAGATTGGCAATACCTTTCATCTCCGTGCGACTGGAAACCGTACTAAAAGCAGGAAGTAACAGTATGGGGTTTCCTGTGCCGACAGTTTCGTAAACGACTCGATATTGTTTGTCTAAAAAATTCCAGTTGTAAAAATTCTTTGTCCCGCCAATACTAGAGTTGAGTTGAGTCGGTAAGGTTGCTTCAATCATAGCTATTAGTTAAGGGAAATCTATCTATAATGGGATCTTAGTCAGATCTTTAATTAACTTTGCAGTCGTCTTAAGGCATTGATATACACAGGACAATGTTCAAATTAACTCCGCTCTTGCTTGAGTAAGAACTTTTCCCGCAGATTGGGCAAAAACCACAGTGAGTAATAGCCCTAAAATGAAATCTGGCAAAAATGAGTTAGTTAGAAATACCAATCCAGCAGTTAGTAACACTGAAGTATTGGCAATAATGTCATTACGAGAACACAGCCAAACCGAAGACATATTAATATTGTCGTTACGGTGACGAATCAACAGTAAAAAGCAGATTAGGTTAGCAAGCAGAGCCAAAATACCAATCTCGCTCATCAAACCAACTGTGGGGACTGTTTGAGCAAATAGTTGATAGGTAGCTCTGGCAAATACAGCGATCGCCGATAGAAACATAATACTACCTTTGAGCATTGCCGATCGCGCCTGGGCTTTTTTGCCTTTTTGAATAACGTAAAGGCTACAGCCATAGTACAAGATAGTTTAATTCCTAGTGGGTTAAACGAGCGATCATGGCAGTGCCAGCGAAGCTGATCGCTTCTTCAACTAAAAAATCACCCAATCGCCAAACTGGGTTTTACAATTGCTGGCACGATACATTGACACGCCATTTTGCCACCGCCAATATTTCTGGCAACAGGACCAATTTGCAAAGCACCCAAACCACCCATGATAAACAAGTTGGACTTGGACAGACGTAAATGTTTGTCTAGTATGGGTAAACCGTTAACTATTTCTGTGGGATAAGCCTCAAGTACGTCTTGTAACAAAGGATGCTCTTTGGCATTAAATTTCGTACCAGTAGCCAACCAAATACAGTTAAATTGATGTTTGCTTCCATTGTGACAATGAACCTGCCAGAGATTTTCTTGCCACTGTGCGTCGCTGACTTGACAGCATTCATCGATCCTCACCTTACCTTGATGAGATGCTTTTCTTAATTGCAGCATCATTTCGGGAGTTATCGAACCACCATTACGGGCTTGCTGTATTTGCTGGTAACGGGCAGACCAATCGGTTTCGGCGTGAAAGTCTTTGAGATATTTTGGCCCTAACCAACCAGGATCGGCATCAAAGATTTTTGACTGTAACTGTTTTCTAGTCATTAGGGTTACAGTTGCACCCAAATTTATTGCACCTTTGGCTAAATGTGCGCTAGTTAAACCACCACCAACGATTAAAATCTTTTCTCCTGTTAACTTAAGTTGGTTTAAATTTACCTGTTGAGAATGACATAATCTATCTGAGGGGTAATTTGAGGTAATTTTTTCTACCCAATTGGGAAGCTGCACTTTACCACTTCCTGTAGCTAGTACCACTCTACGTGCAATAATAGTTTCTTCCGTATTTAAAACTAATTGAAATCGAGAGCGAGAAACATGTTCAATCGGTAAAATCTGAATTACTTTAGCTGGATAAACCTTATCTGTTAACTTCCAGCGATGAATTACTTGATCACAGAAATCATTAAATAGCTTTGTTCCTGGTCTGTCATAAGGAGGAAATAACTCGTTATATCTATGTTCGGCAAAGGTTCTTAATTGATGGGGGTTGGGATCGGGATGATGAACAGCAGGCGATCGCAAATAGGGAATTTGTTGTGCTGCAAATTGTTGCTGCCATTGACTCAGCCAAGTCCGACTGGGATCGAAGACTAGAAATTTATGATAGTGCTTCGCGCTTTTTTGTAACAGATGGGTGGTTAAAGTAAGAGCCTGAACTCCTGCACCAACAATCGCTAGGTCTATATAGTTAGGTAGCTTCACTCGCCAAAAATAATAATAATGATTATCTTTATTACTATATAATAATGATTATTATTTTAATTGACGAGCTTCTAACTAGGCTTTATGACTTCTCCTAATCAACATCTATCGTTATTCCATCGTCCTCGTCGCCTCCGTCGCACCGCATCCTTACGCCTTATGGTGCAGGAAAACCAATTGACAGTTGAAGGAGGCTCCAAGGCAGTCCCGATGAAAAATTTTTTTCATCATCAAGCATTAAAGAGGGTTATTTCCCCTACACCCTACACCCCACACCCTACACCCTCTTTCAAGTCAGGAGGCAGGAGGAATCTGCCTTCTTGCCTCCTGCCTTCGTTAACGATTTGATTTATCCCGTGTTTGTTATGGAAGGGAAAGATATACAACAAGAGATTCCTTCGAGACCAGAAATTTATCGTTATTCTCTTGCTGCTTATAACGTCAGTGGCGAATATGCGATGGTTAAAGCTGCTGCCCAACAAGGATGGATTGATGAAAAGAAAGTAGTTTTGGAAACTCTTACCAGTATGAAATAGGCGGGGGCAGATTTAACTTTGACTTATTTTGCCAAACAAGTCGCTTTAATGTTGCGGTAAATAAAAATTTCTCAAGCACATTTAGAAGTTATAAAGATACAATGATTATTGCCGTATTCAGTCCTCCAGGCGCGGGGAAAACCCACTGGATTAGCCAACAAATAGCCCAAACCAATAAACCTGTAGGTTATTTCAGTCCCCAAACCGATTCTCTACCCATTGATGCCATATATCTGCAAAGTGAATACCCTCAACTAAAGCTTTATTGGACGGGGGAAGAAGCTCAATTAAACAAAACCATTACTTATCTGGAGATTCCTTGGTATTTGGATTTAGCAGGAATTGAACCTTTACTGCAAACTTTTAACTCCCATCGAGTAGCCATAATTCCAGAGGATACAGATAGTACACAATTAAAGACTTGGGCGGATGAAATTATTCCAGGAGATGGCCTCACTAAACCAACTACAGCTTTACAGATTCATCGGGGAGTTTTGACGGGGGAAATCTTAGATTTTGACAGTCTGGCTACTTTTTGGCTGGAACTTACCCAAGGTGCTTATGGTGAAGTGATTCGGGCAAAGGGAATCTTCGATTTAGTGGATGGACAAATTTATTATGGTGACTTTAGATCTGGGGAGTTAGAATTAAAATTTAAACCCTTAAATTTGCCTCGTTGGTTAAATGGTAAACCCAATCGCAAGAGTGGTTTTGAAATAGTGGGTAGTAACTTAGACAAAACTGAAATTGCCCAAACCGTCCGAGATTGTTGTGTTCCCGAATCGGCAATTAATTATTACCAACAACAAGTAAAAGAGACTTTAGCAACCGAACCAGAGGTGGAGGTAGTATGAAAATAGCAGTAATGTCCTGTATCCATGGTAATTATGCAGCTTTAGATGCAGTTTTACTGGATATTGATCTACAAAAAGCCGAAAAGATTTATTGTCTTGGCGATCTAGTGGGTTATGGCCCCTATCCCAATGCGGTAGTCGAACAAATTCGTTCTTTAGATATTCCCACTGTACAGGGTTGTTGGGATGAAGATATTGTAGAAGGATTGAACGCCTGTGAATGTAGTTATCCGTCCCTGTTAGCGGAAAAAAGAGGTAAAATCGCCCACGAATGGACAAATAAACAGGTACACCCCGAAGTTCGGGAATATTTGGCACAACTACCCCATACCTATAAAGAAGATAATTTCTGTTTCGTACATGGTAGTCCTAATAGCAACCACGAATATTTGTTACCCGAAATGGATGCTTTTACTGCTTTAGAAAGAGTTCTCTCCAGCGATGCAGATATATTATTTTGCGGACATACCCACGTTCCCTATGTCCGCACCCTAGATTCTGGACAATTACAGGTTAAAGTCTGTCAACCCAGTAGAAACGAACAACCTACTATTAGTTTTAATACTCCTGTAAAGCGAATTATCAATGTCGGTTCGGTAGGTGAACCCCGTCATGGTCGTCCAAATGCTACCTATGTTATCTATGACACGGAGACACAAGCAGTAACCTTGCGAGAAGTAGAGTATGACTATCAAACAACCTGCGCTGCTATTTTAGATGCTGGTTTACCGCCGATTTTTGCTTGGCGTTTGGCTAGGGGTTTAGAATTTGCCGAAAAAGCCGACGATCCGACTCATGTGTGTGAGAGGTAAATTAAATTACTTAAATATTTAGATTGAAAATCAATGTGGGCAATTTTAAGCGGAATTGAAGGAAATATCGCAGCTTACGAAGCAGTATTGGCAGATATCAACCGCCAGCGCGTTAAGGCAGAAGAATTGTATATTTTGGGCGATATCGTAGCAGCTAACCTAGATAGCGAAAAAGTAATTAAACGAATTCAGAATCCTTTACCTGGAGAATTAGAACCCCAAGTATGCTTTGGCTGGTGGGAAGAACAATGCTTTGCTTTACACGGTGTGGGTTCCACAGCACAACCCACAGAATTGATAGATCGCTTTGGTAAAAAAACCGCTAAACTACTTTGGGATTCTGTATCTCGTGAAACGGTACATTGGTTACGCAACTGTCATTTTGGCTTCTTTGAATTAGATTGTTTGTTAATTCACGGTAGCACTGTTAGTGTCAGTGATGAGTTAACCCCCGAAAAACCACCCTGGCAAATGCTAGACCGTTTGCAGAGAGTACAGGCAAATCATCTCTTTTGTGGTCGTTCAGGTCAAGTATTTGAATATCAACTACAAGGGGGTTCAGTAAATAGTTCTGTGGTGACTTTAGATCGCCAGCAACCTGTGCAAACTATTACTGCACCCAAAAGAAGAGTTGTTGGTGTAGGCAATGTAGGCAGGGAACCTGGAAAGGCTACTTATACTATTTATAATCCATATAGTGATCGCCTAGAGTTTAAGACAGTTTACTATGGCAGCAAAAAAGGATTCGGTAATTAAAAAGCAAAGAGTATTTCTACTACTTTAAGGCGATCGCTCGACATTAATTAATTGAAAAGTCTGTCTTAGCTATGTTGAATTTTTCTTTTACTAATGCGTCGCCAAAATCCTTTAACTACTTTGAACTGATCGATACCGTGTAAGATAATAAATGCTAAAAAAGTATAAGCTAGCCAAAAATGAATGTTTCGACCTAAGTCTACTAAGTCACTATTCTGGGGAAATAAATCAGGTAAGGTTACACCAAAAAAGCGAACATTATTGTTTTTAAAAGAGTTAGAGAAAAAGAAGCCACTAATGGGAACAGCCCACATAAATATATAAAGAGAAGTATGCAGGGCTACTTTTTTCATCCATTGAGAACTATACTTGGGCAATCGCTTAGTATATTTTTTCCACCAGACTCGTAATAGGGTTAAAATTCGCCAGGTTAATAAAGCCATTGTTAACACTCCTACAGATTTATGGAAATCATAAAGAAGGTTTCGTCCGAAGACTTCTCTAGGCAAACGCGACATAAAAGCACCGCCCATAAAGAGGATGATGTAACAATTAAACATCCACCAATGGATAGACATTAAATTTTTGTAAGCAGAATTTTTTCTCAATTTGCTTGTTTGTGAAGCTTGAGCCATGATCTTCCCTCAAGTTATTTTGCAGTGATACTATTTCACGTTGAATTTTGAGACTTAATATCAATTATAAAGTTTTTATAAAAACTTTGTAGTCATTATTACTTGAGAAGTTCTTATGGCAGCGATAAGTTTATACGAAAATCAATTCTGATAGTAAAAAAATGGTCGTTTTTAAGTTTTTCAAGCGATCCCCTGACCATTTCTAAGTCTCGGTCAATCTGGGAATCAACTGGGCTAAATTACAAAGACGATGGCGGGAATCAAGTTGATCTTTAATAACACTCCATCCTGTTTGACAAGCACCACTAGAACCAGGCAAACAAAAGATATAAGTACCTTTAGCCACACCAGCCAAAGTCCGAGATTGAATAGTAGAGGTTTTAATTTCTTGATAGGAAATCATCCGAAATATTTCGCCAAAACCTTCGATTTTATTGTCCAATAGTGGCTTAATAGCTTCTGGAGTGCCATCTCGTCCTGTAACTCCCGTACCGCCAGTGGTTATAATTACTTGGACAGATTCATCTGCCACCCATCTGGATATTACGGCACGAATTTGGTAAATATTATCGGGAACAATGTTTTTTTTCTGCTAGGGAATGTCCTGTTGAGGTTAAGTTATCCACCAATATTTTGCCCGATTTATCATCAGCTTCGGTTCGCGTGTCGGAAACTGTCAGCACGGCAATTTTTAGAGGTAGTAAAGATTCATTTTGGTTCATATTTAGATTAATGAACAGCGAGTAATTATAAGTAAAGCGATCACAAGTCAATTACTATTTTTATCAAAAATTAGGATGTTAGACTAAAAAATCTAGATACTAGCCTAAATAGCGATCGCTTTACTACTTATCAAATAATGTATTTCAATTTATTTTAGACAGTAATTATCTTTCTACCAATAACCCGTTTTCACAAGTGTCTTGCTTTGCACCGACTGTCTCCAGTGTTTCAGGAGCTTCAGGCAAAGCAGAGGAGTGATGTTCGATAATCTCCCATTGATTGTTGTCGTCTTTATGATAAGTGAAGCTATAGCGTGCAGGTATTTCTTGGATTTGACCATCTTTATTATAGGTGAAAGTATAGTAGCCACTGTTAATGGCAAGATTTTCATCGTACATTCTTACGCAACCTTTATATGAACTAACGCTCAATTCAGGAAGCTTGGCAAAATATTCAAAATAATCGCGAATTTCTGCGGGGGTATCCCTTACTTGCTCGGAGACAGTACCCCACAAAAGTCCATCTTCGGCATATAGAGCTACTACCTCATCTACTACTTCTTCAGAACCAGAAGTAACCGTATCCAGCCAAGTATAAGTAGTTTCTGCTACCTCTTTTTCTGCTTTTTCCGTTTGAGCAAAACTAGATATAGGAGTAATAGCAACTAACAAGGCTGTGACAGAAACAAAATAAATTAATTTCTTTCTGTTCAAAATTAAATTAAAAAAATTCAAGCTGCCTGAGGTAACTGAATCTTTTGATAAGGACATATTTTTTACCTAAATCTAACCAAAAACAACAATATCATTTTTTTGCAACAAACGGATTATTATTGCAAATTCAGAAATGAAAATCTAATAAATTCCCGATGAAGGCGATAAAATATCTCGCTTTGGACACCCTCTAAATCTTAGTTTTATTAGCTATAACCTCTTCCAAACTCTCTTTCAACTCTGTTATATTCATCGTCCCAATATCTCCTTGTTGGCGAGTACGAATACTCAAAGTCTGGGTTTCAACTTCCCGCTTACCAACTACTGCTACTACGGGAATCTTTTCTAACTCGGCATTACGTATTTGTTTGCCCAAACGTTCCTCTGTACAGTCTATTTCTACCCGATAACCAGCTTGTTTGAGCGTCGCAGCAACAGCTTCTCCATATTCTCTTTGTGCTTCACTCACGGGTAGCAAGCGTACCTGTATCGGTGCTAGCCACAAGGGAAAATCTCCTGCATAGTTTTCGATTAAAATTCCGTAAAAACGCTCTAAAGAGCCAAAAATTGCCCGATGAACCATAATCGGACGTTGACGAAAACCATCGGCTGCGACATATTCCATGTCAAAGCGTTCTGGTAAGTTAAAATCTACCTGGATAGTGGAACATTGCCAAGTACGTCCAATGGCATCCTTAATTTTGATATCGATCTTTGGACCATAGAAAGCACCACCACCCTTATCTTCGATGTAATCCCAACCTTTGGTATTTAAAGCTTCTACTAAAGCCTGAGTTGCCAACTCCCAACCTTCATCCGTACCGACTGACTTATCTGGGCGAGTAGAAAGATTGACCTCGTAGTCTTTAAAACCAAAATCAGAAAGAATCTTTTCCGTTAAATTCAGTACACCGAGAATTTCCCCTGCAATTTGGGTGGGCAAACAGAAAATATGAGCATCATCTTGAGTAAAACCCCGCACCCGCATCAAACCATGTAGAGCGCCAGAACGTTCGTAGCGATATACTGTACCTAATTCCGCCCAACGCAAAGGTAATTCTCGATAGGAATGGAGGTCATTTTTATAAGTTAAGACGTGAAAGGGACAGTTCATCGGCTTGATTTGATAAGCCTGTTGCTCGATATCCATCGAATCGAACATATTTTCGCGATAAAAGTCAAAATGACCCGATGTTTTCCACAATTCTAAGTTGGCAACGTGGGGAGTATAGAGGAGTTCGTAACCTGCTTCTATATGTGCCTTACGCCAATAATCTTCGATGATGTAGCGCATAGTTGCACCGCGAGGATGCCAGAATACTAAACCACCACCTGCATCTTCTTGAATGCTAAACAGTTTTAACTCTTTCCCCAGTTTGCGATGATCTCTACGCTTGGCTTCTTCCTGTTGTTGTAAATAAGCTTCTAACTGTTCGGGAGTTTCCCAAGCTGTACCATAGATGCGTTGTAGTTGGGCTTTAGTTTCATCTCCCCGCCAATATGCCCCAGCTACGCTTTCTAAGGCAAAAGCATTAGGGTTAATCTCTCCTGTATAGTTAACATGAGGTCCGGCACACAAATCCCACCAAGATACAGTAGCAGGAATTTTCATTGGTTTAATCAAAGAAGGTTCTGGTAAAGCAGCTTTTAGTTTTTCTCCTACATCGGACAATCTACCGCCGTCGGGACTCCCAATGTAGTAACGGGTAATGGTTTCTCCTTCGGGAATGCTATCTAAAATTTCTAGTTTGTAAGGTTCGCCTAGCTGTTCGATTTCCGCTTTAATTTCTTCCCTAGTTACCTCTTCTCGAATAATCGGCAAGTTATCCTTAATAATAGAGCGTATTTGCTTGGTTATTTTGCTTAAGTCTTCAGGAGTAAAAGGTTGCGCGCGATCGAAATCGTAATAAAAACCCGTATCTGTAGTCGGTCCAATGGTAACTTTTGTCTCTGGAAATAACATTTGTACTGCCATCGCCATGATATGGGCGCAAGTATGGCGAATACGCTCTAATCTTTCTGGATTGGCAATTTGTGAGGGAGACTGGGTTAACTGACTGACCATTGATGAATTATTCTAATGATAATCGTTATTATGATAGCGTAAATAAATTGTGTAAGCAGTTTTATAAGAGTTGAAAGATGAATCCCCTATTTACCGCCCGCACTTCCGTAGAACAGGTTGAGGAAGGCTTGTTACTTGCTCCCAAATTCGATGCTAATGGTTTGATTCCAGTAGTTACCACCGATATCAACACAGGTGAAGTGCTAATGCACGCTTATATGAACGAAGAGGCGCTAGTTAAAACCATTGAAACGGGAGAAGCTCATTATTACAGTCGTAGTCGTCAGCAGCTATGGCATAAAGGTCAATCTAGTGGATTGGTGCAAAAAGTACAGCAGTTAGCTATTGATGACGACCAAGATTGTCTTTGGATGCAGGTCAAAGTAGCTGGTTCGGGAGCAAGTTGTCACGTGGGTTATCGTTCTTGTTTTTATCGTCGTATTCCCACAGGGAAAAGTGCTATTGATTCCCAGCAACCAATTCAGTTAGTGTTTACTGAAACGGAAAAAACCTTTGACCCTCAAGCAGTTTATGGTGATGCGCCAAACCCAACACAATTATAAATTTTGTAAGTCGCTTTAATTCAGGCAATTGATTACAAAGACGACGCAAACAATTAATTGATGCAATACAATCACAGCCGAATATTTCCACAGCAGTATCACTTTCTTGATCCGTAACGTTTAATAAAGCATCTTCTGGGCGAGCTACTGGATCTATTTCTGGGATATTTTTCCGAACATTCTGTAACCGTTGATCTTCAGCCCCAAAGTGTCGAGCTAACTTGGGATGACGGACACAGGCTTTGAGCGATTCTTTTGACATAGAAATACAACAATACCATCCATCAGCTTGGCGAACTACAGTACAGGTTTTTAAGGTAAAACTATCAGGTATTGAACGATGCCCAATAACTGGAATACTGCCAATTTTTGAAAGTCTTAGAACTCTATTTTTCAGAAAAGCTCCTGCCTTGGGGCAATTAGTTTTTGGGAAAGTGAAAGAGCGCAGCTCACCAGATTTCTTAAACTTAGGGCGTCCTCCACACTTGCCAGTTTTATCGGGTTTTATCCACCCAATTGAGCATGATTGCTTCAAGGTCAGCGTTTGGCTTGAGCTTGTACTGGTAAGTGAGCATCATAATCTTTAGTATACCGCCAGATCCTGCCCGCGATTCCCCTACGACAAACCCTACGGGTTATGGTAGCACCTGCCCTCGCACCAAATCTCGATGGAGCATGTTCTACACCTGGCGTCCTAACCGCCTTGGCGGTTGCTATAACCCTCTTTTGTCATTCTGGGAAAACTTTTGTCGTCGCGATCGCTCAAATGTCTTTTTCCATAAGCGTTTTAGCGATTAATTCTAATGATTTAACCCACATTGCGCACCCTCAACTGTCACATGGACTGAGGGAGTTCAAGGCGAGCGCTAAATCGAGGCAGTTGCTGAGTAAAAATACTTAGGTAAATTTAAAGTTTTTCTCTGCCCATTCCTCGACTTTCATTAAACTAAGTCGAGGAATGGGCAGAGAAAAACTTTAAATTTACCTAAGTATTTTTACTCAGCAACTGCCTCGATTTAGCGCTCGCCTTGAACTCCCTCAGTCCATGTGACAGTTGAGGGTGCGGAATGTGGGTACAAAAACTCAACGCTAAGTATAAGGCATTGAGATTTTTCTATGACTGGGTAAATATGACCGCGCGTTTCACGCATACTACAAATTGAAGTGCGGAATGTGGGTTAGCAATCAAACAGTTAAACGCTATATTGAGAATCAAAAAAACTGACTGCGAATTAATTCGCCGTGTCGGATAACATCGCCGATTTAAAAATGCGGGGCTTCCATCCTCCCGTACCCCTCTTGTGATTATAGTACTCATCACTTTGTGCTACAAAAAACTTAAACAAACCTGCACATTGCAGTAAATGGGAGTTTTTACGTTATCTATTAGTTCCTCTTGGACTATTTATGAAAGCAGTCTAATTTTTACCAGCAACTAAAGACCACCCCAAACGGGTTGGTTGTTCATATACCCTTTTAAGAGTATTAATATCCCTAACAGAAATCTGGGGCGGATTGCCTACTTGAGAAAAATAAAGTGCGTCTGTTTCTATAGGAGAGTGACCCCAAATACCTAAAGCGTGACCGATTTCGTGACGGGCAGTTGCCAGGGTGTACTCAGCTGTTTGGTCTGGAGTGAGTTCAATCGTAAATCTATGTGATATAATACTGCCTTGGGGTGTACCTACCCCTCGACGTAAGTAGAACTCATAGCGAGTTTCAGCAGAACGAGCGCGAGGTAGATTAATTTCTCCAGTTTCAGGATTGATTGAGGCTTGGAAAGGAGGGTGCGATCGCAGTATGGAAATATCAGCTCCAGACCTTTCCCTAACTAACTCCAAGGGTAAATAAGCACTCCATTCCTCTACTGCTTTAGTAACCGCATCAACCCACTCTTGGAAACGTCTCAGACTGCTAGGGGAGAGAATTGCCTCGTTTGGTCGTTCCCAATAAATTTTCACAGGAAACTCCGACCAAATTAGATAACCCAGTGGGGTTGTTTCTACTTCTGAGAAATAATCACCACTAACACTCAAATCTTGCCACTGTGCTAGTGTTTCCGGTAAAGGATGAGTTTTAGGTACTGGTAAAGAAGACTCTGATAAATCAGTCTTTGTCAAGAGGGATTCTTTAACAATGATATTGCGCCAGTAAGGTAATCCAACTTGAGCTTTTAGGGGCTGTAAATGAACAAAAATTGCAATCTGGCTGGTAGCAATCGCCATTCCCAGCCAGATCAGAAGTTGCTTTAGCTTACCTTGAGCAATTGTTCTGATCAAATTAAGTAGAATCCGAAACAACAGATTCTAACTCTACTGCATCTAAGTTAACCAACCAGCACTCAAGACAATAGTTAAGCCGATAAATAAAATTGCCAGAGTCCAAGTAACTCTGTTAAGTGCAGTTTCTGCACTTTTAGCACTTGTGAACAGCTGGGCTTGCCCACCGATACCCCCAATACCATCACCCTTGGGACTGTGCAACAATACCAAAATGACTAGACCGAGTGCAGATAATGCCCAGATAATTTGTATGACTTGATCAATCGTCATTGTTATAACTTCTACATAAAATTGAGAGTCGTTACAAGGAAACCTTTATCGGTGTCCGGCTAGCCTTGACTTCAAAACCAACAGCTTTGAGCAGGGATTTACCAGTCATTTCCGGAGGTTGGGGTAATTTTAAGATTTCCAGAATTGTGGGTGCAATATCCGCTAGACGACCATCGTTGCGCAAAGCAACTTCTGTGCCATGTCCAGGAATTTTTAACCCTTCCCCTTCTACTAGGATAAAGGGTACAGGGTTAGTTGTGTGAGCTGTCCAAGGTTTGTCCAACTCATCTCGCATCGTTTCCGCGTTACCATGATCGGCAATAATAATGCCAGTACCACCAACTTTATTAATACTCTCTACTAGCCGTCCTAGATATTTATCTACTGTTTCGGCTGCTTGCACACAGGCTTCGATGTTACCTGTATGTCCCACCATATCGGTGTTAGCGTAATTGACTACAATTAGGGAGTAAATGCGCCTTTCCACGGCTGCTATTACTACATCTGTTACTTCCGCCGCTGACATGGCTGGGGCTTGGTCATAGGTTGCTACCATGGGACTCGGCACCATAACCCGCTCTTCACCCTCAAAGGGCATTTCTATACCCCCATTGAAAAAGTAGGTGACGTGGGCATACTTCTCAGTTTCAGCTGTGCGGAATTGGCGTAAACCTTGCTGGGCAATTACTTCCCCTAGAATGTTATTGAGGTTCTGAGGCTCAAATGCCACTAAGACTGGCAAGGTTGGTTCGTACTGAGTGAAGGTCGCAAAAGTCAGAGGCTTGATCTGTTCCCGCTCAAAACCTTCAAAACTAGAGTCTACAAAGGCATGAGTAAGCTGCCGCGCACGATCTGGGCGGAAGTTGAAGAAAATTACCCCATCTCCTGCTTCCACAGCACCGGGAGCGATCCTTGTTGGCACTACAAACTCATCTGTCACCTCTGATTTATAGGAAGCCTTCAAGACTTCTAGGGCACAACGACCATCCCCAGAGCCATCTTCAGTCATTACTTGATAGGCTTGTTGGATGCGATCCCAGCGTCGGTCTCGATCCATCGAGTAGTAACGACCACTGAGGGTGACAATGCGTCCTAACCCGATTTTTTCGATGTAGTCTTGAATCTTTTGAATTGATTCAACGCCCTCAGTGGGCTTGGTATCGCGACCATCTGTAATCGCATGGATACAAACATCAGCTATTGCTTGTGACTTGGCAAAGTCAAGTAATCCGAGCAAATGGTTGAGATGAGAATGGACTCCACCTTCTGAACACAAACCGACGAGGTGAAGTTTACTGCCCTGGGTTTTGACTTCCTGGCATAATTTGAGCAGCGCTTGATTGCGGTTGATGGTGCCATCTTCTACTGCATCAGAGATCCTAACTAGTTCTTGAGGCACTACCCGCCCAGCACCAATATTAAGGTGCCCCACTTCCGAGTTACCCATTTGATCTTCCGGCAATCCTACATCCTTGCCAGAAGCCCTAATTAATGTACTCGGATAAACTGCCCTCAGGCTATCTATTACAGGTGTCTTGGCAATGGCAATCGCATTACCATCAGTTGCTTCGCGGTAGCCCCAGCCGTCGAGGATGACTAGCACCAGGGGAGATACAGGTGCTGGCGTCATAAGTATCGCTCTTTATTTACTAAGTGTGGTCAATATTCACCGCAATCATATCATTGGCACTAACAACCGCCACTAATTTTTGCTTTTGCTTCAGTTTGTTAGCTGCTCTCTTGTACAGAAAGCTAAAAGCCCCATAGTGTAAAGCTTTTAAGTGTTAGTTTTTGTTAAATATTTAACCTTCTACGTTGGTTATGAATTCCATGAATTTATCAATTCTTTGATTATTTTTGTTGTTTTTATACAGAGCTTTATACATCTTATGAAAGAATTTACATTCTGATACAGGATTTCAGAAGGAGTCTCCGAGCTTGGAGTTCTCCTTCTTCTGCGTAGTTGTTAAAGTTGATGAATTTGGCGATCACAACAGGAAAACTTGGACAAGCTAAAGACCTCTGCTGCTTACGTAGTGCCGATTAAATCAAAGAGCTTGGGCTCTAAGCCACGCTACGGGCAAATACAGCAACTGCTGTGTTCTAGGAACATAAGCTCTCTGAGTGAAGACATCGTACTGATTGCGCTCAATTACATTGAGAATAGCTTTGTAGAGCATCAATGCCGCCCATACAGGCCAACGGGAGTCGCGACTTAGGGCACTAATACTCCTTTCTGCTTGAGCATAATACTTTCGCGCCCGGTGAATTTGAAAGCGCATTAATTCACGCCAACGCAGATCAACAACACCATTAAATAGGTCTTTCTCTGTGTAGTCAAACAGGGCTAACTCTGACAAGGGCAGGTAAATTCTTCCTCTTCTGGCATCTTCACCGACATCTCGAAGGATATTAGTTAACTGTTTAGCTATTCCTAAGGAGATTGCTTCTTCAAGGGGATCTTTACGCTCTTGCTGAGCACTCCAGGGAGTTGGACGGCGAGATTCATCAAAACCTAGCACCGCGCTAGACATTAAACCCACTGTACCTGCTACCCGATAGCAGTAAAGATTAAGTTCATCAAAGGTCTCATAGCGGCTACGGTATAAATCCATGCGCTGACCAGCAATCATATCCCGAAACGGTTTAATATCAATGGGGAAGTGCCCTATAGTGTCTACTAAAGCGACATCAGTGTCGTCTACGGGTTGCCCCGCAAAGACTGATTCAAGCTGTTGTTCCCATTTATCAAGAGTCTCAGGAGTAGTTAAGCCAGATTGGGGACCATCTACTAGTTCGTCGGTTCGCCGACACCAATCGTATATCGCCCAAATAGCTCGACGTTTGTCTTCTGGCATCAGTAAGCTGCCGAGATAAAACGTCTTAGAGTGTTTTTCCGTAATCTGACGGCATAATTCGTAAGCCTCAGACAGGGAGACCAGCGTTCTCATGCGTGGGGGTTTAGACAGTTGGAGCATTCTTCGCAGGCTGAGATAGTTACCGCAATTAGCTATTAGCTTTCAGCTTTGAGTACTGGTGTTTGGGAGTCGGCAGTTGGCATTTGGTTGTCCATCTGCAATTGTCGATTTCCTGATTGTTGCTGAGCGCTGATGCCTAAGATTTGACTTCTACTTATAGCCTGCGCTGTCAGCTTACCAGAAAGTACGGCTCCCTCCATACTGGCTAGGTAGCGCTGCATGGTATAGTCCCCACTCAGATAGAAGTTGGGAATTGGTGTTTGTTGAGAGGGGCGGTGCTGTTGACGCCCAGGGGTAGCTTTGTATACAGAGCGAGGAGTTTTGACGACGTGGTACTTGAGCAATTGAGCTGGTTTGTCTCCTCCAAAGTGATGAGGAAAGAGTTTTTCCAGTTCTGCCATCGTGGCGTTGATAATTTCTTGGTCAGGTTTAGCGATCCAATCCTTTGCAGGTGCTAATACCAATTCCAACATTGAGCGGTTTTGATTGGCATATTCCCGACAGGTGTTGCTCATGTCAGCGTAAACACTGAGCAGAGGCGATCGCGAAAATAGTAGATGATCTATATCTGTGAGCTTGCGGTCAAACCACAAATGCAAGTTAATAACTGGGACACCTTCTAAACCATCCAGTTGCTTGAAGAAATCTAGCTGCCGCCAGGCTGGAGGCAACATTACCTTCAAGGGGTCTACTGGCATCGCACAGACATAAGCATCTGCGGTTACAATTTCATCCTCGCTTTGATGCGATTCTCTGACCCTGAACCCTCGCAGCGTACCATCCGAGTTTAACAAAAACTCCTTGACTGGGGTATTCAATCGTACTTCGCCGCCAACTTGGCTAATATGATCTACTAGTGGTTGACACAGCCGCTCTGTTGGTGATCCATCCAAAAACGCCATTTTAGAACCGTTTTTTTCTTGGAGAAAACGATTGAGGGCTGTCAGCACCACTGTTGACGAAATTTCATCGGGGTTAATAAAGTTGAGTGCCTTGGACATGGCAATAAATACTTGCTTCTCCACTCGCGGCGGTACCTTTTGCCGCTTGAGCCACTCGGAGAAAGAGTATTTGTCCATTTGTTCGACATACTTTTGCCCATTGATAATCGCTGGGATCAAGCCGATACCAAAACGAATTTTCTCGGACCAACTGAGCATGTCATTGTTGCCCAAAATCGCCACAATTCCATTCAGAGGTGCTGGTAAATCTGGGAAGTTAAACCGCGAGTAAGTACCAGGTTTCTCTGGCTGGTTGAAGATCATTGCGTGTTCTTTCCACTGCAATCGATCCTCGATGCCTAGCTCTTTAAACAGCTGTAGCATGTTGGGATAGGCACCAAAAAAAATATGAAGACCAGTCTCATACCAGTCTCCGTCTTCGTCCTTCCAGGCAGCCACCTTGCCGCCTAGAACGTTCCGACGCTCTAGGACAATCGGGATGTGTCCAGTGTCGGCTAGGTATTTAGCGCAGGAAAGCCCTGCTAGACCCGCTCCAGCGATCGCTACTCGCATGTGTTTTATGGTACTACTCTTAAGTTATTTGCTCATAAATTTACGATTATTCTGATTATAGTTTACATTTTGTTACATTTAAAGCTCGATCAGAGGATTTGTCCAGAGTTGGTATTAGCAGTATTGAGTGTTCATTTTTCATGTTTGATTGTTCATTTTTCATAGTTGATTGTTCATTAGTCTATGAGCAATGAGCAATGAGCAATCAACCATGAACCAATCTAGTTACACTTAGTCACAGCAGGTGAAAAATAAACGGGTAACGGTAAGACTGATTAGGTTCACTCAGAGATTTAATGATTGCCAAGATTGGCGGTATCCAATTGAAAAGAAAGAATAGTGGCAGTAAGATTAATCCCAACAAACCAAAAGTCAAGAAGCTCAAAGCGGCAATAATCCCTCCGTAGAGCCAAACATTAAGGTGGAAGTTAATCGCTTCTTTGGCGTTTTCTTTAACTACTGAGTCCTCTGATACTAGCAAAATGGCAATGGGAATGCCGATCGAGACAACTAAAGTACTGATAAAAATTGAGCCATGACAAAGGGCTGATAAAAGTTTGCGTTTGTCTTGGTCTGTCTCTAGAGATTTATTTTGGTCATACACCATAAAACGTACCTCCTAATTCCATCGAGGTTGACTTTCTTATGTTGATGAATCTAGCACGAACCTTGGTAGCAAGGCTTCGTAAATCCCGTCTAGAGTTGGTGTCGATTCTAGTTGAAATAGTTCGGTACACTTCACCACCTCCTTAAAACCTCTAAACATGCTGTCTATTATAATTTTCCTGACAGGCAGGATAAATCCTGCTCGTCTGAACGAGTCGCGTGCTTTCATCCCCCACTTGAAAGATGGAGGCTAAGAGCTACGCTTTCTGTAAATTCTATAATGTATCTTGAGAGTCCCCTAATTAGGCTGTTTGGATGTCCACTGAAATTCAGGCTGAATTGCAAACTGCTGTTGAACACCGCCGTAACTTCGCGATTATTTCCCACCCTGATGCTGGTAAAACAACTCTGACTGAAAAACTGTTGCTTTATGGAGGTGCAATTCACGAAGCTGGCGCAGTCAAAGCACGCCGCGCCCAACGTAAGGCGACTTCTGACTGGATGGCAATGGAGCAACAACGGGGAATTTCCATTACCTCGACAGTTTTGCAGTTTATCTACAACGATTGTCAGATTAATTTGCTTGATACCCCTGGACACCAAGACTTCAGTGAGGACACCTATCGCACTCTGGCGGCAGCTGATAACGCCGTGATGCTGATTGATGTAGCTAAAGGTTTAGAACCGCAAACTAGGAAATTGTTTGAAGTTTGTCGGATGCGATCGCTACCGATTTTTACCTTTGTTAACAAACTGGATCGTCCGGGCAGGGAACCGCTGGAATTACTCGACGAAATTGAGCAAGAATTAGGTTTGCAGACCTATGCAGTAAACTGGCCTATTGGGATGGGCGATCGCTTTAAGGGTGTTTTTGACCGTTGTCAGGGGCAGATTCACCTGTTTGAACGTAGTGCCCATGGCAGTCGTGAAGCGAAAGACACAGTAGTAAATTTAGGGGATCCTCGGATAGAGGAACTTCTCGAACAAGAACTATATTATCAACTCAAGGAAGATTTAGAACTGCTCGAAGGTATTGGACCTGAACTGGATTTAGAGAAGATTCATGCTGGTCAAATGACCCCTGTGTTCTTTGGATCTGCGATGACTAATTTTGGCGTTGAGCTGTTTCTTCATTCTTTCATGGATTATGCCCTCAAACCGGAGGCACGTAATTCTACAGTGGGTGCCATTGATCCTACTTATCCAGAATTTACTGGTTTTGTTTTTAAGCTACAAGCCAATATGGATCCTAAGCACAGGGATAGAGTAGCTTTTGTCCGCGTTTGTACTGGTAAGTTTGAAAAGGATATGACTGTTAGTCATGCCCGTACTGGTAAAACGATACGTTTGTCAAGACCTCAGAAATTATTTGCCCAAGACAGGGAATCAATTGATGTTGCCTATGCTGGGGATGTGATTGGTTTGAATAATCCTGGGGTTTTTGCCATTGGTGACACTATTTACAATGGCAAGAAGTTAGAGTATGAAGGTATTCCCTGTTTTTCTCCAGAAATATTTGCCTATTTAAGAAATCCTAACCCTTCTAAGTTTAAGCAATTCCAAAAGGGGGTTAAGGAGTTACGAGAGGAAGGGGCAGTACAAATTATGTACTCAGTGGATGAGTCGAAGCGTGACCCTATTTTGGCGGCTGTGGGGCAGTTGCAATTTGAGGTGGTGCAGTTTCGCTTACAAAATGAGTATGGCGCGGAAACGAGGCTGGAGATGTTGCCCTATAGTGTTGCCCGTTGGGTTACTGGTGGTTGGGAGGCTCTTAAGAAGGCAGGGCGTCTGTTTAATACGGTGACGGTTAAGGATAATTGGGGACGTCCTGTACTTCTATTTAAGAATGAGTGGAATTTACAGCAGATCTTAGGGGATCATCCGGAGTTGCAGTTGAAGGCGAGTGCGCCGGTGATTTCTGGGCAAGAACCAGAATCTTAGATTGGTCTCTTCCCCAACCCCTCTCCTGCAAGGAGAGGGGAGCAAGATTAGACGATTTCACATTAGTTGTATTTCTTCACATAATCTCTCTAACTCCTGCTATTAAATACTTTCCCGAAAGACGATTGTCCTGCCGAAGAATGCCCGGAGGGCTGTAGGGGCAATGGCAAAGCTAATTACTTTTCTCCGGTAGTGGTTGCATGCGATCGCTGTATTTGAATTTATACTAGACAGCTATTTGCCCTTAGAACTTGGGGATAAACGACAAATTTATTCTTTGTTGGCATCTGGCAAATCTAGATGCTAGTTTTGGTGATGTATGTGGACTCCATAGAGAAGAAAGCATTCACTCTAGATTGGGAGAGAGTAGGACAGACCAGATGCCATTACCAGTTCAGAGATTTAAAAGTCAGTTACTAGTTAGCCTGTTTTCTCTAGCTCTAATGATATCGGTGTTTCTAGGAAAGTTAGACCCGATTTCCCCTCAAACAACTGCACCATCTCCGAAAGAAGCCTTGCGTCAAGAAATCCGGGACAAGGCAGCGAGTGATGTAGAGGATGATATTGCCAGGCGTACTAAAGATATAGTTGATATCTACAAAAATAACTCTGTGGGACTTGAGGCTCCAGAAATTGCTGATATCTATGATGATGAATATACCGAAAAGGATAAAGCGAAGAAGAAAGATCCAAGAGAACTATTAAATCCTGACAGAGGTTTCCTCATACTGTTGATATTGGCTGTCGGTGGTGTTATCGGCACTGTAGTGGGAAACACTCTTGCACAGAAAGTCATGAACTTTGTTAAGGCAATAAAAGATTGGATTTATGGAAAATTTGCAGGGAACTCGATTTTGAGAAGGGTTGCACTGCGACGTTATCGAAAGGGGCTGTTAAACAAATATAAGGATTTATCGATTCCCTTCAGAACTAATCGACCACCGTTAGATATGGGGGAAGTTTTCGTTCCTCTCAAGGTTGCAGGTTCAGTGGTTGAAGAGCAAATTGATGCAGATGAGGTGATCAGACAACATCGCCGACTAATGGTCAAAGGAGTACCTGGCTCAGGGAAATCAATGCTGCTCAAACATATTGCTCTCTCCTACGGAACACAAGGTTTGACAGGTTTGCAAGATTTGCCCATACCAGTTTTTCTAGAACTCCATCGACTCAGTGATCCAGAACTAGATCAAAACAAGCTGATCCAACAATTAGTAGATGCTTTCGACCGAGGTAATTTTCCCAAGGCTGGACGCTTTGTTAAACAAAGTCTAGAGCAAGGTACTCTCATGTTAATGCTAGATGGTCTCGATGAGGTCAAAACTGAAGTTAGACCAAATGTTGTAATGCAGATTAGAGATTTGCTCGATAAGTACGATAAGTGTCGAGCTATCATTACCTGCCGCACGGCTGTTTACGCCAATGAGTTCAATGATGTGACAGAGCAAACCTTGGAAGTGGTGGAGTTTAGTGACCAACAAATCCGCCGCTTTTTGATGGCTTGGGAAAGAGAAATGCCCCAAGATAAGTCAATTAACCAACTCATGCAGACTCTACGGGAACGCCCCCGGATCATGACTCTAGCACGTAACCCCTTGCTGCTGACTATTATTGCCTATCTCTACTGTGATACTCCCTTTGTCTTGCCTCATTCTAGGGCTGAGTTCTATCAAAAATCTACCGATATTATGCTGGAACAGTGGCAGAAAGACTTCAATCATTATCGAGCTAATGATAAGAAACAAATACTCCAACACCTAGCTCTCTATAACCAAGAGGAAAAAAGAACACAATGGCAAGAACGCCGAAGTATTGAGTATACAGTAGTCCTAGAGCAAATTAGACAAGTCCTTCCTAACCTGAATTTGCAGGAAACGGATGCTAAGTTGATTTTGGATGAAATCGTTGAGCGTAGCGGCTTGTTTTTAAAAATTGATGGAGGCGATCGCTACCAGTTTGCTCACCTGACTCTCCAAGAATATTTTGCTGCTGTCGCTTTGGTGAATGACGCCAATGGTTTGAGTAATCGTTTCCAAAAGGATGCAAGTGTTTGGCGGGAAGTTGTTAAGCTGTGGTGTGGATTAGCCCAGGAAAGTACAAAGTTAATTCGAGCAGTTTATGCCAAGGATGCGATTACAGGTTTTGAGTGTCTTGCAGACACTCAAAATATTGATCAAACATTAGCCGAAGAAATCATTGCTAATTTCCAGACTCAGCTGGGCACAAAAAGGCAAGACGATTTGCTAGTCAAGGCTTTTGGCTCAGTGGCAGCAGATTTTCGACCACGAGGCAGAGCTGTATTTCAGTTCTTAGAGCAGATCCTAGATCATTCTCAGGATATGGCTTGTCGCCAGGTAGCAGCAAATGCTCTATCGATGACTAATCAATCTAAGGCCGCAGAGGTTCTTGCTAGTCACTACAAGACTAAACCTGAAGTACGGGAATCCTTAGTGCGAATGGGTAATCTAGCAATACCTCCACTTATATTCTTAACCACTGAAGGACAGAGGACAGCTTTGCATGATTTGTTCAGAATTGGTACTCCTGATGTTGCCGTTGCACTAGTTTCCTTAATCTGGAGTAATAATCAGATAATCGAAGCTAGAGTAGCGTGGTATCTAGCCGCACTACTGCCTAAATTAGGTGTTGAAGAAGCACTTAGGGAAATTAAATTAACAACGGAGCAAAGGAAGGCTGATTACTTGGATTGGATTTGGCAACCGTTTAGAGAACCCCCTAACTCAGAACTACCAATCATCACAGGTCGAATTGCCCTTCTTTTAGCAAATGCTTCCTTTAAAACGATTCCTCAGCAACTACCAGCGTTAGACCCACGCCTAATTGTTCCCCTTTGTTCTATTCACATCCGAGAGCAAGGGAGGCTAGCTAAAACTTGGCCTCATAAAGCAGATAAACTGCTTAAGCAAAATGATAAAACTCCTGAACTCAATCAGCAAATAATTGAAGCTATAGATAATCTCCTCAAGCCGAACTCCCCTCAAAGTATCTGGAGAAAATTACTTTCAGGACTTGCACCCAGATCACAGCTTGACTTACTCCACCGATTGATTATTTATCCTCCTTCCAAAGTAGATCACTGGCGTAATATTTTTCGAGAAGTAAAATACGAATTTAGGACAGGAATCCACTATCGATTCGTATTAGCTATTGCCGCAATCTTTTCTATAGTCGCTATTATCGGGATTTTGAGCATCTTTCTTGGACAAGTCGGGGCAAATTGGGCTAGAGAATTAGAATTTTTCTGGCTTTTGTTATTTGTTATAATTATCTTCTTTTGGTTCGTACTAGGGAGAGGAATTGAGAAACCTCTAGAACCTGATACTTTCATTAGGTTTGGTCTTTTGGGTCCAGTCACATTTTTGGTCGAACTGTGCCAATTTATTCGTAATGACATAGTCTGGGATGGAATTGAACCTCTTTTTAAAACTCTCATAAATAGGGCCGTGATTGTGGGTGGAGCTGGGGCTGTGACTATGGTCATCGGTGGGGCTGGGGCTGTGACTATGGTCATCGGTGGGGCTGGGGCTGTGACTATGGTCATCGGTGGGGCTGGGGCTATGGCTGGTGCTGGGGTTGCGGCTGGGGCTATGGCTGGGGCTGCGGCTGGGGCTATGGCTGGGGCTGCGGCTGTAGGTGTGTTTAGAGCCGTCGTTGTGGTTGTGGCTGTGGCTGGGGCTATAGTTTTTGCTGGGGCTGTGGGTGTAGCGATGGCTGGTTCTGGGTCTGGAGATGTGGGTGTGGCTTGTGGTGTGGCTGTAGTTTTTACTTTAGCTATGGCTGGGGCTGTGGTTCGGGCTGTGCGTTTGGGTGCAGTTTTTGCTGTGGCTTTGACTGTGGCTGTAGGTGTGGCGGTAGGTGCAATTGTGGTTTTAGCTCCAGGTGTGCCTGTGACTGGAGCTTTTGCTGGATTTGGACTTGGTGCTTGGTATCGACTCAAAAATTTCAAGAAGGATTGGGTTAGATTCTTTGCTGTTTTGGCTTTCCCCTGGTTTTGTTGGTTTCCGATTGTCGGAGTCTTTGCAACGCTCACTTTAAATAGGATCCTCATAAGACTAGCGTTACTCAATTTCCCCGCATGGCAACAGACACTGCTAATCGAAATGTTTCTATGTGTCATTTGCATATTTTCCTGGTGGCAGGGTAAACATCTAGAAGAGATGTCTCGGAACCCATTGCAGGGTAGTGTTCTCGAATCTGCCTTGAAAACTCGCAATGGTAGACATCTGATTAACAGTAACCCTTATAACTAAAAGACTTCCAAATATATAACCCGCTTGAAGCGCATAACTCCTTTGTAGAGGAAACTAAAACAATTAGAGTAAAATTAACAGCAGAATACTGTATATGCGATCGCAATAGTTTTTTCTTCGATGTTAGTTGGCACAGCACAAGCAGCAGAACTCCTCGGCATCTCTACAGCACGAGTACGCCTACTCCTCAAGCAAGGCAGAATTGAAGGAGCCTATAAAATTGGCAGATTCTGGGTAATTCCCCTATTTGAGGGTATGCCAGTGATCTCTAAAGGTCGCAGGGGACCAAAAGCAAAGTGGTGTAGAAGGCGTCCTGCTGTTACTTTTATCCACGTTAACCAGCATGCAATTCGCCAAAACAAAAAGCGGGAACATCATCTTCCCGTAATCAGTATCAAAAAAGGAAATAGCAATATCTATGGTCACGAAGTTAGAATCAACGGACCGTGCCGAATAGTTTATCAGCCCAATTTGCCCAAGCCCTGTGGTGCTAGAGTCTGGATTGAAACTCTTTCAAACGTTGAAGTGATTAATCGCTGCTGATCTTCATCTTTCTTCGCGGTAGGAGACTCTCGAAACACGCGATGAGAGGAATGCCGCGCTTTTAGTGACGGGAGGATGTCAAATAACGGGTGAACGAAACTTCGCTTGGAATTTCAATTCTCTGCGTCTCCGCGTCTCCATAATCTGCTTATTTTTCCCTGACACCTTTAACTTCCTCAACAGCTAAACCCAAAGCCTCTGCAATCTGCTCTACAGTTAGTCCCATTTCTAATAACTTAGGAATCGCATCCCGCCTGGCTTGAGCTTCCTGGTCAAGTACTTGCTGTGCTTGCTGAGCTCTTTCAGTACCAGTGAGCAACAGATTACCATGCCCATCCCACCAACGCAGCCAAAGTTGAGTTTGATTTTGATAAGCTCCCTGCCAAAGCCCTAATTCTATTCCTAAAGGCTCAATAGGATAATGTCCTCGCTCATTAGATTCTAAGCTTTGATAAGCTCCCCTCAATAATTGGTAAACCTCTAAATTACCTGCCTTAATTTCATAGATACCGTAATAGGGAATACGAATTATTTGCTCGTAGACCCAAAATTTACCAGGTTTAACTCTTTGTTCTGTTTCAGAGCGCGATAAAGGAGTGCGATCACGTTCTTGGGAACCATCCCCACTAGCAAATTCCAGAGCAATTAAAGGAGCAATATATTCCCGCCACAAAACGTAAGAACGGCGAATTTCACCATCTAAATTGGGAGGTACACCAGGTACATAAAACCAGTCAGGAGCCTCTGCTCCTTGCTCTGGGGGTTCAGTTTCTCGCCAGTAAATGCCACAATCTTGACCAATGGCATATTGTCCATCAGGATGGATTTTTTGTAGAACAGGCCAGATAGAGTCAGTGAGAATAATGCTTTGGGGATGCTCCTGAAAATTTTTCACAAAGGTTCCATCTGACTCTGGTAGCTGGGTGTGATCAGGAAAAGGAGGAGGTATATAGGTTGATGATTGACTTGGTTTCATCTAAAAAACTTACTTTCAGTGAAGCCAAAAACAGAATTTGATCAAATCAGTTGAGGGATTCAGTGTTGTTAGTAGAAGCAGCCATTTCCTCTAAACGTTCCTGCTGGTCTTGACTAATGCAGGCTTGAATAACTGACTCCAAATCACCTTCAAGAATTGAGTTGAGGGGATAGTTTTGACCTAGCCGATGGTCAGTTGCCCTATTATCTTTATAGTTATAGGTACGAATTTTCTCTGAACGAGAACCTGTACCAACTTGCGATCGCCGCATGGAAGAAACAGCTTCTTGTTGCTCTTGTAGCTTAATTTCGTATAGTTTGGCGCGCAAAATTTGCATAGCGCGCTCTCGGTTTTGCAGCTGTGAGCGTTCTTCTGTACAAAATACACGAATGCCTGTAGGTTTATGAATTAAATCAACAGCTGTTTCGACTTTGTTAACGTTCTGTCCACCAGCGCCACCAGAACGAGCCGTTGACATCTCTATATCCTTGGCGTCAATCTCAACTTCCACCTCATCCACTTCCGGCATTACGGCTATGGTCGCCGTTGAAGTGTGAACCCTTCCCCCAGCTTCCGTCACTGGCACTCGCTGCACTCGATGGACACCAGCCTCAAACTTGAGCTTGCTATATACCTGCTCTCCTTGTATTTCTAGGATTGCCTCTTTAAAGCCACCCATATCTGCTGGTGATTCACTTAGTAACTTAACCTGCCAGTTTTGACCTTCAGCATAACGCGAGTACATCCGTACTAAATCACCGGCCCAGATGCTTGCCTCATCGCCACCAGTTCCTGCCCTAATTTCCAACATGATGTTTTTGTCATCATTAGGGTCTCTCGGCAGCAGTAAAATCTTGAGAGTTCTTTCGAGCTGTTCTAATTTAGCTTCAAGTTCCTCAACTTCAGCTGCTGCTATTTCTTGCAGCTCTGGATCATTACCAGCTTCCTTTTGTACTTGCCTTGCCCCTGCCAATTCTTCCTGAGCAATCTTCCAGGTATCGTAGGTGTTAACAACCTCTTCCAAAGAGGAACGCGCCTTTGCTACCCTTTGTAGCTCACCCGGATTAGTGGCAATATCAGGGTCTGCCAGACGACGGGTTAACTCATTGAAGGTTTGCTCAACAGATTGTAGTTTTTCCAGCAGATAGATTTCAGCCATGACTTAATGCGATCGCTCTTTACGAAAATGCGTGGCAACGTGAACTACCCAAGATGAGGCAGATGA
This sequence comes from Symploca sp. SIO3C6, assembly GCA_010692425.1. Classification (GTDB taxonomy): domain Bacteria; phylum Cyanobacteriota; class Cyanobacteriia; order Cyanobacteriales; family Coleofasciculaceae; genus SIO3C6. The sequence continues at coordinate 131,177 of JAAHHJ010000005.1, forward strand.
GGCTAATCAGCTGGAGTCAGTTAAGTATCAAACATTCCGTATTTCCGCTTAAAGCGTTCAACGCGTCCTTCGGTGTCAATTATTTTCTGTGTCCCTGTGTAAAAGGGATGGTTGCCAGACCAAACATCCACATGCAATTCTGGCTTAGTCGAACCAATGGTCATTACGACTTCGCCGTTGCAGTAAACTTTCGCCTCTGGGTACCACTGGGGATGAATGTCAGATTTAGGCATGATTTATAGCTCTATTGCAATATTATAGACTTTTGTGTTGAAAAACCAGTAACCAACTTAGCGCTTGGAGTATTGAGGTGCTTTACGGGCTTTGTGCAAACCGTATTTTTTGCGTTCTTTTGAACGAGGATCGCGAGTCAAATAACCTTCTAGTTTTAGAGGTTGACGGTTTTCTGGGTCTAGTTCACATAAAGCTCTAGCAACTCCCATGCGAATGGCATCAGATTGACCAGTCAAGCCACCACCATGGGCATTGACCAAAATGTCATAATCATTTTCCAGACCCAAGGTTTCTAATGGAGCTTTGGCTGCTGAAAGATAAGAGGGATTGAAGTTAAAGTAAGAGTCTCCTTGGCGTCCATTGACAATCATTTGACCACCACCAGGAACTAGACGCACTCTTGCTACTGCGGACTTACGGCGACCTGTGCCCCAGTATACCGCGCGACCGGTTACTTCTTCTGCTTGCATTAGTTATCTTCTCCTGGAATAGTTTTAATTGTTAGTGTTTGTGGTTTTTGGGATTGATGGGGGTGAGTTTCTCCAGCGTAAACCTTTAACTTAGTGAAAAGTTTACGACCGAGAGAGTTCTTGGGTAACATGCCCTTGACAGCTTTTTCAATAATCCGTTCAGGTAGACGGCTTTGCAATTTTGCAAAAGTTTCCGTCTTCATACCGCCAGGACGACCTGAATGGCGACGATAGAGCTTTTGAGTGCGTTTTTTCCCAGTTACAAGGACTTTTTCGGCATTGACTACAATTACGAAGTCACCAGTATCCATGTGAGGTGTGTAGGTAGGTTTGTTTTTACCTCTGAGAACCATGGCAATTTCACTTGCCAGCCTACCAAGACGTTGGTCAGCTGCATCTACGACGTACCAATTACGTTCTAGGGAGTCGATTGGGGGAAGGTAAGTTTTTTCCATCAGTCTATTCTCATTTTTAATGGGAAGTTAAAGATTTACAGGTGCTAGAGACTTATGGTAACTTGCTGCTTTTCTAGGTTAAAGCTTTTAGCCTGCCACCATTGGAGGTAATAGAAAGGTTGGTTGGGTGTCAAACCAGATTTCTTGAGGAAAGGGATGGTTATTGTAGCCAACACGTAACAAGCATAAGCCCTTGGCTGGTGCTGAATATTTCACTTGCTCTCGTCGCTGCTTAACCCAGATTTCAGTGAACTTTTCTGGACTAAGCTTACCCCTACCTACTTCTACCAGCATTCCCACCAAAAGTCTTACCATGCCATACAAAAATCCGCTTGCCTGAATTTCTATATAAATACATGCTCCCTGACGGTAACACTCTACTTCCTGGATATCTACCCAAGAGTGCTTGCGCCCCGAATTAGCCCGATGAAATGCTGCTAGGTGGTGCTTACCGAGCAGAGGTCTCAAAGCTGCTTGCATTAGTGCTTCATTGAGTGGTGCTTGATAATAATGCCAACTAAAGGGTCGCACAAACAGATTTGGTCTAGCATCTGTATAGATTGTGTATCGGTAACGACGCCATAGAGCAGAGAAACGAGCATGCCAGTCAGATGGTACCGACTCTGAGGCTCGAATTAGTATATCGTCAGGCAGCCTACTATTGAGAATAGCAGCCCAACGCTGCGCCGGAATGGGACTAACAGCATTGAAGTGCGCCATTTGAGCAGCAGCGTGGACACCAGTATCAGTACGGCCTGCACCATGTAAAGTTACATTTTGATTGAGTACTCTAGACAGAGTGGTTTCAATTTCCTCTTGCACACTGCGATGGCGAGGTTGCCTCTGCCAACCATAGAAGTGGGTACCCAGATATTGAATGACTAGGGCAATTCGTTGTAATTGAGGTTGAAGATCACATTTTAAAAGGTTGCGGGTTACTTGGTCTTGACTGTTGCCCTCAACCTTCAAACTACCAGACTGTAAATGTTGGTTTAAATTTTCAACCTTCAACTTGCCAACCTTCCACTTTTTCTTCAGACTAGCTCGATAATTGCCATTTCAGCATTATCGCCGCGACGCCTCACCGTACGCAGAACACGAGTATATCCACCTTGGCGGTCACTATAGCGCTCCTTAGCTTTTTCAAACAGGGAGTGAACTAACTTCTTGTCATAGAGATAGCCCAGTGCTTGACGCCGTGATGCTAAAGAACCGTTCTTTGCCAGAGTAATCATTTTTTCCACTTCTGATTGCACGGCTTTGGCTCTAATTTTAGTGGTGGTAATTCGACCATGGCGAATTACTTCTGTTGCCAGGTTCCTCAACAGAGCCCGACGTTGGTCAGCTGGTTTGCCCAGTAATGGTACACGACAACTATGACGCATTTTTCTCTCCTAAATATACTCTCCAAATCCATCAACTTTTCTTTTCAAGGTCAACCAGTTTTTGCGGATTTCTCGTGAGGTAGTGTAATTCCCAGACGTCTTTGCAGGGCTTCAATAACTTCTTCAGCGGACTTTTGACCGAAGTTTTTGATCTCTAGCAGGTCTTCTTGAGAATAATCTAGTAAATCGGATACAGAGTTAATTTGTGCTCGTTTGAGACAGTTGTAAGCCCGCACCGAGAGCTGCAACTCTTCAATGGGGATTTGACCGTTGGGATCCTCATCATCTGTGTATTTATCTTCATCCGCCTTCAGTTCTATATCTTTGAGCGGATTAAACATATCCACGAGGAGCGTTGCTGCTTGACTCATAGCCTCCTGGGGAGTTAAGCTGCCATTCGTCCAAATATCCAACAGCAAACGGTCTTTTTCCACCGAACCGTCTAGGCAAGCAGATTCAACGCTGTAATTTACCTTGCTCACTGGCATAAACACAGCATCAAGCTGTAGGAAGTCTACGGCAGCCGAATCGTCATGTCCTCGCTCAACAGCTCGATAACCTTTCCCCCTTTCAATGCGAAACTCCATCTCTAGCTTGGCACCCTCTGAGAGAGTAGCAATATACTGACCTGGAGCAACTACTTCCACCTCCGATGGTAAATCAAATTGAGCAGCTCTGACTGTTCCTGGACCAGTAGCCATCACTCTGCCAATTTGGGGAGCTGAAGTGTAGCTTTTGAGGACTACCTCCTTCATGTTGAGTAAAATTTCGAGAACATCTTCCCTGATGCCCTCAATGGTGGCAAACTCGTGACTTACTCCAGCAATACGAACTGCTGTCACTGCTGTCCCTTCCAGGTTGGACAACAGAACCCGCCTCATGGCATTGCCAACTGTGGTGCCTTGACCACGCTCAAGGGGCTCGAGGACAAATTTGCTATATTGACTCTGATTCTTCAGTGTTTTAGACTCTACACACTCGATCTGAAATTGCGCCATAGAGTGGTCTCCCTTATTCATAGAGATTTCGTAGAAAGTACTTAGGTGTACCTTCCTATAGTTCTCTCTTTAGCAAGAACTAGATAAATTGCTAATCTTGAAGTGTCGGCAGTTGAGTTTTGTGTAGAGATAGTGTGTAGAGAAGTTAAGTTTCTACGTCTCTAAACTAACTGGCGCTCTTCAAGGGCTGCCACCAGAAAGTTTTTGCTCATACCCTACGCCGCTTGGGCGGGCGGCAACCGTTATGGGGAATTGGCGTGACATCCCTAATCAAAGTAATTTCTAGACCAGCCCCTTGCAGTGCCCGAATCGCCGTTTCTCGACCAGCACCAGGACCACTGACCATCACTTCAATCTGACGCATCCCTTGATCTATGGCTCGTCGAGCAGCACCGTCAGCGGCTGTCTGAGCAGCAAAAGGAGTTCCTTTTTTTGCCCCTTTAAAGCCACTAGAACCAGCTGAAGCCCAGGAAACCACATCACCTCTGGTGTCAGAAATTGTGACGATGGTGTTGTTAAAAGTGGACTGAATGAAAGCTAAGCCATTGGGTACGTTGCGTTTTTGCTTTTTTGCACCAGTTTTTTTAGTTGGTCGCGCCATATCGCTCTAACAATTTGAATGTATTGGTTGATTATTGCTTCAACAATTAATTAGACTAGTTACTTCTTACCTGGTGGCTTTTTCTTCCCTGCTATCGCCACGCGCCTACCGCGACGGGTACGCCCATTGGTGCGAGTCCGCTGTCCCCGCACTGGTAGTCCTAGTCGGTGGCGGCGTCCACGATAGGAGCCAATATCAACTAAGCGCTTAATGTTCATTGACTCCCAGCGCCTGAGGTCTCCTTCAATCTGATAGTTGTTCTCTACAGTGGCTCTGAGGGTGGCTACTTCAGAATCACTCAAATCCTTCACTCTGGTATCAGGATTAATTCCTGTTGCTGCCAAAATTTCCTTTGACCTCGAAAGCCCAATCCCATAGATGTAAGTTAGACCAATTTCTACGCGTTTATCGCGAGGAAGGTCTATACCGGCTATCCTTGCCACGCTCTCTTCTCCCTATTCGTTTTGTGCTATAAATGAGCCTAAAGAGTCTATAATTTGCCCTCGGTCCTACTTGCGTTTTAGGTTTTGACCAACTGCCAGAAACTGAATTCTGAGCCAATTAGCCGCGGTGTAATTCACGGACTGTAGGGGGTATACCCATCCTTATGCTTTTGTAGTCAACAACGCAAGCATATCATTATACCAATTATTTTGGTGAGTGTAAAACATTTGGCTTAAAACCTTGAATAAAAAATAATAGTAATTCTATTTCTTACGCAGACGATAGGTGATTCTGCCTTTAGTCAGATCATAGGGCGTCAGTTCAACTTTAACGCGGTCACCGGGCAGTATTTTGATGTAGTTACGGCGGATTTTGCCGGAAATGTGAGCAAGGACATTAAATCCATTGTCGAGATCAACTCGAAACATTGCATTCGGCAAGGATTCTGTCACCGTGCCTTCCATTTCAATTAAGTCTTGTTTAGCCAATGTGTTTCCACCTCAATGCTGACATCTTTCCCTATCCCATACCTTAGGATTGAACATTTGTCCCGGTAGTCTTAACATAATTTTATCAAAAATTGTACCCCAACTGCTTGGTTACTCCTGTGTGCCCAAAAATTCCTACAATACTAGACCAAACCCAAATAGGGAAAGGGACAATAGGGAACTGTTCCCTGTTCCCTGTTCCCTCCCTTTACCAGAGACTTATTCAGCAAACCCTATTTATTTTTATTGAGGTACTTATTGTTTGACCATGCCTTCGTAGCGTTGGGAAATTACATAGGTTTGGACTTGCTTAGCCGTATCAATGGCAACACCCACCAAAATTAACAAAGAAGTGGCTCCCAAGCCCTGGAAGGTGGTAACACCTGTAGCATTTTCCACAGCTGTGGGCACGACTGCCACCAAACCCAAGAAGATTGCTCCCAAGAAGGTAAGTCGATTCAAAACCTTCTCTACATAATCGCTAGTTGCTCTTCCTGGACGAATACCGGGAATACTAGCTCCCATTTTCTTCAGGTTCTGTGACATATCAACTGGGTTGACAATTAGAGAAGCGTAGAAGTAGCTGAAGAATAAAATCAAGACCAAATAAACTAAGATATACAACCAGCCGTCTGTTCTCAGCTGATTTGCAGCTTGAGCCAGAAATCGGTTGATCGTCCCGAAAACACCTTCGCTACTGTAGTTTTGAGTGAACTGAGCTAGGGATACTGGCAGAATTAAGACAGCCGAGGCGAAAATAATCGGCATTACGCCTCCTTGGTTAAGCCTCAGAGGTAAGTAACTTGTCCGCTCTCGGTAGAGACGGCGTCCCACTTGTCGTCTGGCAGAAATAATCGGGATACGACGGGTTCCCTCCTGTACAAAGACAATGCCAATAATCATCACCAGGAACACCAACAGCAGTATTACTACCTTACCCACTGTTTCTCGACCACCAGTCTGGGCCAGCTCAATGGTTTGACCCAAGGTGCGTGGCAGCACCGCCACAATATTGACGAAAATCAACAAAGAAGCACCATTGCCAATGCCGCGTTCAGTGATCAGCTCTGAGAGCCACATTACAAACATGGAACCAGCAGCTAGGGCTAGCGCCGTCTCAGCAATGAATAGGGTACCTGGGGTGTTAGCATAGCGCTGCGCCCACAAAGAAAGACCAATACTTTGAATTATTCCCCAGCCTAGGGCTACATAGCGGGTAATTTGGGAAATTTTACGACGCCCTGCTTCTCCTTCATTCTTCTGCAAATTCTCTAGAGCTGGGATTGCTGCGGTGAGTAGTTGTAGAATAATCGAAGCATTGATGTAGGGCAAAATTCCTAAGGCAAAAATCCCCAAGGCGGAGAAACCACCTCCAGAGAAAAAGTCTAAGACTCCAATTAAGGGGATGTTACCTGCTTCAACGTCTGCAGTAAGTCTGTCTCGATCAATTCCCGGTACAGGTATGAAGACACCAAAACGGGCTACGAGCAGTAAGCCAATGGTCACAAGCAGCCTGCCTCTAAGGCCTGCAGCTTTAGCCATCTGCATAAAAGTTTCTTGAGCGGTTGGAGCTTTGTCTCGACTGACGACCATAAGGGGCTACCTACGCTTAAAATAGTAGAATAGAGTGGCAATGTCAGTACCGGAAACTGGCACCAGACATGAGTTAAGAGCTAGAGTACTTCACAGCTACCGCCAGCAGCTTCAATCTTGGCGCGAGCACTAGCAGTGAAGGCAGCAGCTTTGACGTTTAGTTTGATATTCAACTCTCCGTCTCCAAGAATTTTCAAAGGACCATGATCAGTAGTGACTATACCCGCATCAATTAATGAGGCTAACGTCACTTCTGTTTCGGCAGGGAGTGATGCCAATTTAGAAACGTTGATTGTAGTGTAATGTTTAGGATTGATAACCGTAAAGTGTTTTAATTTGGGTATGCGCCGATACAGAGGCATTTGACCACCTTCAAAACCAGGTCTGGTACTCCTACCTGAGCGCGATTTCTGACCCCGCATGCCAAAGCCACAGCTGGCTCCTTGTCCAGCGGCAATGCCCCTGCCAACGCGACGCTTGCGCCGCTTGGAGCCTGGTTGGGGTATAGCATCATTAATTCTCATAAAACCGTTATTTATTTAGTAGTTAAAGTTGGGAGCTGGATAATTAGGGCAGTAATTTCACCCTTAACTAATTTTGCTTTGCCTCAATGAATGTCTAGGCATAAAGCTTCTCAACAGGAATACCACGCTCCTGAGCAACCTCTGAAAATGTGCGCAGAGAGTCCAAGGCATCAATTGCTGCTCTAGCATTATTGAGAGGGTTATTAGAGCCTAACTGCTTAGCTAGAATATTGCGCACTCCAGCCAATTCTAGGACTGTGCGCACGGCACCACCGGCAATTACACCAGTTCCTGGGGCAGCCGGGCGCATCATCACTTTTGCACCAACCGCAGTACCATTGGAGGGATGGGGGATGGAATTGGACTTGGTGAGCGGGACATCAATTAACTGCTTCTTACCGTCAGCCACTCCCTTGCGCACCGCACCAATCACGTCACTGGCTTTGCCAACGCCAACACCAACTTGACCACGTTCATTACCGACGACAACGATGGCGCGGAAGCTCAACTTTTTGCCACCTTTAACAACTTTACTGACGCGGCGGATTTGAATGACCCGCTCTTGCCAGTTACTTTCTTTCTCTTTAGCACGGCTGCTTTTACGACGATTTGCCATAATTTTATCTTGAAAAATTACTACAGATAGGAGTTATCAAGCACTAATTACTTTCACGCTTCTTGTCTTTGAACTCTTAGGCACCGGATCTGACCCATGAACTGTTTTTAAAAGTCTAGCCCAGCTTCCCGTGCTGCTTCTGCCAAGGCTTGGACACGACCATGGTAAAGGTTGCCACCGCGGTCAAAGACGACTTTAGATATACCTTTTTCTAGCGATCGCTGAGCAATCAATTTGCCGATTTGAGTTGAGGCTTGACAGGTTGCACCAGATGATAATTGTGATTTGAGTTCTTTTTCGAGAGTGGAAGCTGCCACCAAAGTATGCTGTTGTTGATCGTCAATCACTTGTACATAAATGTGCTGATTAGAGCGAAATACAGCTAATCTAGGACGCTGGGCATCTCCTTCTACTTTCCGGCGCACTCGCCGATGCCTGCGTCGTGTTGATTGTTTACGAGTAAGTTTCATGTTTACTTCTTACCTGCTTTTCCAGCTTTACGTCTGACTTTTTCGTCGGCATAGCGAATGCCTTTACCTTTATAGGGCTCCGGTGGTCGTACGGAGCGAATTTTAGCCGCGATGTCCCCCACTATTTCTTTATTGATGCCACTAACAATGACGTTGGTGTTGTTTTCTACTTTCACTTGAATGCCCTCAGGGGGGACAATCTCCACCGGCTTACTATAACCAACATTCAAGATCAAATTGCGGCCTTGAACCTGAGCTCGATAACCAACGCCCTGGATTGAGAGACGCTTTTCAAAACCTTTGGAAACTCCCTCAATCATATTGGCGATCAAAGTACGAGAAAGACCGTGTCGCTGGCGGGCAATCCTAGATTCATTGCGCCGCTCTACGACTATTTTCTCACCTTCTTGCTCTACCTTGATCTGTTCAGAGATTACCTTGTCAAGTTCTCCTTTAGGGCCTTTGACAGTAACATGTTGACCGTCAATGGTTACATTTACTTTACCGGGAATATCTATCGGGCGTTTACCAATACGTGACATGACTTAGTCCTCCTTTTTAGAATTGCTGATTTGGGTTTCAGAAATTTAAGGATATTCTGACTCCTAAGCCTGAAATTCCTACCACACGTAGCAGAGGACTTCGCCACCAACCCCTTGATGCCTTGCTTGCCTGTCAGTCATAATTCCGCTGGAAGTAGAGATAATGGCAATGCCAATGCCGCCAAGTACTCTTGGTAACTCTTTGCGATTTTTGTAAACCCGTAGTCCTGGTTTGCTAACGCGCTTGAGGTTTCTGATAATTGGTTGGCGGTTTTTGCCTTTGTATTTTAAGGAAAGCACGATGAATTTTTTAATACCTTCACTAGTCTCTTCAAAATCGGTAATAAAACCTTCCTCTTTCAGGACTCTGGCAATAGAGCGCGTCATGTTGGTGGCTGGTACATTGGTGGTTTGATGCCTCACTAAGCAGGCATTCCGAATGCGGGTGAGCATGTCTGCAATTGTGTCATTTGCTGCCATTTTTCCTTCCTCTGCTTAAAGCCTCAGTTGTCCCGGAATGGCATCCCCATCTCTTTGAGTAAGGCGCGTCCTTCTTCATCTGTTTTAGCTGTAGTAATAATTGAAATATCCATACCGCGAATTTGATCAATGCTGTCGTACTCTACTTCGGGAAAAATGAGTTGTTCTCGAATACCAAGGGTGTAGTTACCGCGACCATCGAAACTTTTAGGACTAATGCCCCGGAAGTCTCGAATTCTCGGTAGTGCCAAATTAATTAAACGGTTCAAAAAGGAATACATGCGCTCAGAGCGTAGAGTAACCATAACCCCAACGGGCATGCCTTCACGGATTTTAAAACCAGCGATCGCCTTTTTAGCTCTAGTTACCACTGGTTTTTGACCAGTAATTGTGGCAATTTCCTTGATGGATGATTCCAGTGCTTTGGCATTCTGAGAAGCTTCTCCCAACCCTCGGTTAACAGTTATTTTCACTAACTTCGGTACTTGATGTATGTTTTGGTAGCCAAAGAGTTCTTTGAGTTTGGGGACAATCTTTTCTTGGTAGCGAGTTTTGAGTTGTTCTGCCATGGTTTTTGTCCTGTTAATCCCTGGGCTTGGTCAGGGAAAAGTTCTGTAATTGATTATGGGGTTATTAGTAACCAATAAGGTATAAATAACCAACAAAAAATCAGTAATTAGTCAATAATTTCACCAGTTTTTTTGAGCTTGCGCACCTTACGCCCTTCTTCTGTAAAGCTGTAGCAGATGCGACTAGCTACCTTTTCTTTAGTGGAATAAAGCATAACGTTAGAACTGTGGATTGGAGCCTCAAAGGTGGCAATTTGACCGGATTCACCCTCTTGTTGAGGCTTGACATGTTTGGTTTTAACGTTAACCCCCTTCACAACTACTTTGCTGAGTTTCGGCAAAGTCTGTAAAATTTCTCCTACTTTGCCCTTATCTTTACCAGTAATCACCTGCACAGTGTCACCTTTTTTGACATGCATTTTGTAGCGTTTAGGAGCCTTGTTCCCTTTTTTCTTGTTGAATTGACTTACCATCAGAGTACCTCCGGAGCCAAGGAAACGATCTTTGTAAAGTTTTTATCACGCAGTTCCCGTGCCACTGGTCCAAAAACTCGGGTTCCCCTAGGATTACCGTCATTATTGATAATTACTGCGGCATTATCATCAAAACGAATACTCATACCACTGTCCCGTCGCAATCCCTTGCGGGTGCGAACAATCACAGCTCTGACCACATCTGACTTTTTGACAGCCATATTGGGGATGGCATCCTTGACAACGCCAATAATCACATCGCCAACACTGCCGTAGCGACTGTTGCCAGCACCTAGGACACGAATACACATTAGCTTTCTGGCACCGCTGTTATCGGCGACATTAAGATAAGACTCCTGTTGAATCATGGTTTCCCTCCTTGTGAGTCAATGTCTTAGCTTATTTAGGACTCTGAGGCATGAGTAAGAATTTCAGCGATTGCCCAGCGCTTAGTGCGACTGATAGGTCGAGTTTCTCTAATCCGGACACGATCGCCCTCTTTGCACTCATTTTGTTCATCATGGACTTTATATCGCTTAGTCCGCACCACAATTTTTTGATACTTGGGATGTGGTGAGCGGTTTTCCACTGCCACGACAACGGTTTTATCCATTTTGTCGCTGACGACCATACCAACTCTTTCTTTTACTGCCATTTAAGGTCTACTCCTCTTCTGTGGTCTCTGGTTGTGTATCTGGCTGTTGATCTGTTGTTGGTGGGGTGTCAGTTGAGGCTTCCTCTGCCGCTTTGGCTGCTGCGATTTGGCGTTCCCTTTCCACAGTCATCATTTGTGAAATACGGTGCCGAAGATGCTTAAACTGGTGATTTTTTTCCAGACGTTGAGTTGCCTTTTGCAGCCGCAGCTCAAATAGTTCTCGTTTAGCGGCGACAATTGCCTCAGCTAATTCCTGATCGTTTAATTTTCTAACCTCTTCGATCTTTGGTAGAGGCATAACTGTTACCTATTGTTCTTGACGGGTAATAAATTTGGTTTTGATCGGCAACTTGTTAGCTGCCAAGCGCATAGCTTCACGGGCTGTTTCTTGGGGCACACCAGCGATTTCATAGAGGATTCGACCTGGTTTGACCACAGCAACCCAAAACTCTGGTGAACCTTTACCCGAACCCATACGGGTTTCTGCCGCCCTCATTGTGACTGGTTTATCAGGGAAAATGCGGATCCAGATTTTGCCACCACGACGGATATAGCGGGTCATAGCGCGACGACCTGCTTCAATTTGGCGAGCTGTAATCCAGCAAGGCTCTGTCGCTTGTAGACCAAATTCGCCAAAGTTCAAGCTACTGCCACGAGTAGCAATACCTCTCATGCGCCCGCGTTGCTGTTTGCGGAATTTTGTTCTTTTGGGACTTAACATGGTTTGTCAGTTGTCGTTTGTCGGCTGTCGTTTGTCGTTGCTTGTTTATCCTTAGGCAAATCAGGAATAACAAGAGACTAATGACATGTGACTATTCATTGGAGCGGTCTTCAAATTGCTGGCGGCGTTTTTGTTGGCGGCGACGGGGTTGAGAGGGGCTAGGAGTTACTGGTTCTTCTTGTCCGGGAATAACTTCCCCTTTGAAAATCCAGACTTTAACTCCCAAAATCCCGTAAATTGTTTTCGCCGTGCGGTAGGAATAATCAATATTGGCGCGGAGAGTATGTAGGGGCACCCTACCTTCACGAGTCCACTCGGTGCGAGCAATTTCTGCTCCGTTTAAGCGACCACTTACTTGAATTTTGATGCCTTCAACTTCAGCGCGCTGAGCTCGTTGGATGGCTTGACGCACTACCCGCCGAAAAGAAACCCTGCGCTCCAATTGTTGAGTAATATACTCACCAATCAGCTCGGCATCAGCATCCACCCGCGTGACTTCAATCACGTTAATACGAATTTGCCGATTGTTACCTAGGTCTTGTTGTAAACCAGTGCGCAAGGATTCAATGCCACTACCGCCACGACCAACGACAACACCTGGTCTAGCAGTATGGATTTCCAAATCAATTTGGTCGGCTTTGCGCTCGATCCTGATGTCAGAAATTCCAGCATTACTGAGGTTTTTTCCAACGTAGTGCCGAATTTTGTGGTCTTCTTGTAGTAGCTCTGGGTAGCGTTTGGTGTCAGCAAACCAGCGAGAGCGATGTTGTTGAGTGATACCCAGCCGAAAACCAATTGGATGAATCTTCTGTCCCACTATTTTTCACCTGATTTTGTTGAAGGCTATTTTTCCCCAAGTCGAATAACCCATGACTACTCATCAACTTCTGGAGAAACAGCCACAGTGATATGACAAGTTGGCTTGCGAATCTGATAAGCACGACCTTGAGCTCTTGGTCGATATCGTCTCAAACTTGGTCCCATATCCGCATAAGCTTTGGTGATTACCAAAGAAGCTGGGTCAAGACCAACATTGTGTTCAGCATTTGCTACAGCAGAACGCAGAACTTTGAGTATTGGTTCGCAAGCTCGGTAAGGCATGAATTCTAAAATTATCAGGGCTTCTCGGTAAGAGCGCCCTCGAATCTGATCTAGAACTCGCCTCACCTTCAAGGGAGACATGCGAATGTAGCGCGCGATTGCTTTAGTTTCTACTGTCGTATCTATCGCCATAATTTCTTGTACCCTCATCGGTCTCGAAGGTGGCAAGTTTTGCTTTCGGTCTGAGTTCCTGCTGGGAGCAACTTACCTGAGCTTGCCCTAAGTTCACAGTAGACATCTTGATTTAAAGATAATGGGGCAAAATGTCTGGTGTGTCTGACTTACTAACGACCAGCCTTGCGATCGCTTTTGGAGTGTCCCCTGAAAGTTCGAGTGGGGGCAAATTCACCGAGCTTATGACCTACCATTTGCTCGCTGATAAAAACTGGTACGTGAGTTCGTCCGTTATGAACTGCAATAGTGTGACCGATCATCGGTGGCACAATCGTCGATGCTCGTGACCAGGTTTTAACTACCTGTTTCTCACCTTTGGCGTTGAGGACTTCAATCTTCTTGAGAAGATGATCAGCAATAAAAGGACCTTTTTTTAGAGAACGACCCATAATAAACCCAGATTAAAGCTTAAATTTTAGAAATTTGTACGGGCAAAAACTGTGGACTCTTCTAGGAATCCCTGCCGCCGCGTCCTCGCTTCGAGGATTTACGGCGACGCCGGACGATCAAAGAGCTACTTTTCTTATTTGGTTTGCGAGTTTTGGCACCCAAGGCTGGTTTACCCCAAGGGGTTACAGGTCCACTTCTGCCAATTGGTGCCCTACCTTCACCACCACCATGGGGATGATCCACAGGGTTCATCACACTGCCTCTCACCTGGGGGCGACGACCTTTGTGGCGAGTGCGACCAGCTTTACCCAAACTCAGGTTTCTATCTTCAATGTTGCCAACTTGTCCGATGGTGGCGTAGCACTCTCGGCGCACCATGCGGACTTCACCAGAGGGTAACTTCAAAGTGACGTAGTTACCTTCTTTAGCTACTACCTGAGCAGTAGCTCCTGCTGCACGCACAATCTGCCCTCCTCGTCCTTGGATCAGTTCTACATTATGAACATTGGTTCCCAAGGGCATGTTTTTCAAGGGTAGGGCATTGCCAATTTCGATGGGAGAGTCAGGACCAGACAGGATAGTTGTACCTACTTTTAACCCTGCTGGATGTAGAATATATCGCTTTTCTCCATCCTGATAGTAAACCAAGGCAATCCTAGCATTGCGGTTGGGGTCGTATTCAATAGCTGCTACTTTTGCTGGGACATTGTGTTTATCGCGGCGAAAGTCGATGACCCGATACAAGCGCTTGTGTCCGCCACCACGACGTCTACTGGTGATCACACCACGGTTGTTGCGACCTTTGTGGCGATGCTTGTACTTGACTAGGGATTTTTCTGGCTCAGAACGGGTAATTTCGGCAAAGTCTGAAATTGTACCTTGCCTTGTCCCAGGAGTGTATGGTCGATAGGAACGGACTCCCATAAAAAATATCCTTTACGTACTCTGTTTAAATAGTTAGTTGTTGATTGCGAAATTAACAATCAAAAATCCCCAATTAAAAAGGTCTTGTTGATCAATTCCTAATTTCTAATTTTTAATTGTTCCTGTTCATTGCTGAGTTTCCCCAGTTTTATACATCTGGGAACAGACCTATTGAGTCTCCTTCTGCTAGGGTGACAATTGCCCGTTTATACTGTGGCTTGTAACCAATAAACCTACCAACTCGACGCTTTTTGCGCGGTGGACGTAGAGTGTTAACCCCTACAACTTTGACTTCAAATAGGCTTTCAATTGCCGCTTTGATTTCTGGTTTGGTAGCTTTAGGCTTGACATCAAAGACGTACTTATTCTGCTCAAGTAGTAGTGTTGCTTTTTCAGTCACAATTGGGCGCAACACTAAGTCGGCGAGGTCACGGGGATTATACTCAGTCATTGTAAACCTCCTGAATTTTGGCAAGGGCTGATGAGGTAGTCACAATTTTGTCAGCTGTAAGCAGGTCTCGGATATTTAAGTTAGTTGCCAAGATCAAGGTCAGTTTTGGCATGTTGCGCACTGACAGGTAAACCATTTCCTGTTTTTCTGGCAGAATCAGGAGAATTTTTTGCTCAGGGTTAATGCCCCACCGGCTAATTGCTGCCGTCATTTCTTTGGTTTTTGGCCGCGACAGTTGCTCGGCAAAGTCTTCTACGACGATCAAATCTTCGGCGCGACTGGCAAAGGCTGTTCTCAAAGCTAAACGTCGCTCTTTGCGGTTCATTTTGAGGTTAAAATCCCTAGGTTTGGGACCAAAAATTACACCGCCACCGCGCCACAATGGTGAACGAATTGAACCAGCGCGGGCACGACCAGTTCCTTTTTGCCGCCAAGGTTTGCGCCCTCCGCCTCTCACTTCTGAGCGGGTTTTTGTTGAGGCTGTGCCTTGACGAGCGTTAGTCATTTGCCTCACTAAGGCTCGATGAACTATATGGGCTGCAGTCTCTTCTTTGGCAACTCGTAACTCTATGGTTGCTGTTCCAGCTTCTTCTCCTTGCCAATTTTTTACTACGCAATCAACCATTTTTTCTCTCCCTATAGATCGGCAATGAGTCTTTTGGCATCTAAATGTTAGGTTGGTACTTCACTTTTGTTTATGGTTTGTCAGTGGAGCAACTAATCACTAAAAACCAATAACTAACCTGCTACGAAGAACCTATGCAAAACTCTAGGAACCTTTCCGAATCTACTGTCTTGCTGTCTTTTTCGGAGCTTTGACCGGTGTGTCGGCACCTAGGAGCCTACAGACAACCCCCTTAAAGCCTAGGTTCTAAGCGTTTTAACTTATCTTCTGAATCATCAGCAAGGTTCAAGGCCGCCCTATTTTTTTTGTTGGCGCAATGCTCAATAGAGTTCCTGCTTTGCCAGGGACTGCGCCTTTAATCAGTAGCAGATTGCGGTTTGAGTCTACCCTCACCACTTGCAGCTTGCGGATAGTAACTCTGCTACCTCCATAGCGACCTGCCATTTTTTTACCAGGAAAAACACGACCTGGGGTTGTTCCTGGACCTGTAGAACCTGGCAGGCGGTGATTCTTGGAGCCGTGAGCCATCGGACCTCGCCGAAAGTTGTGACGCTTCTGATAACCAGCAAAGCCGCGACCAATACTTGTTCCCGTGACGTCTACAATTTGACCAGCACTGAAAATATCAACGCCGAGGGATTGACCTAACTCAAAATCACTGGTGTTTTCCAAACGATACTCGCGCAGGTGACGTAGTGCAGGGGCAGATGATTTTGTCAAGTGTCCCATCTCAGGTTTGTTGATTGCCTTGGGCTTGACTTGTTGATAACCAATCTGAATTGACGAATAGCCGTCTGTCTGCTTGGTTTTAATTTGGGTCACGGTACATGGACCTGCCTGCACGACGGTGACAGGAATTGCTCTTCCTTCCTCATCGAACACTTGGGTCATGCCAAGTTTGGTGCCGAGGATGCCGACAAACACTGGTTTCTCCTTGTTAGACGTTACTTGACATCTCCCCGCGAAAGAAAAACGGGGATTCTAAGCGGTTGTTGCTACAGGGTTTAATTTCGCCCTAAAGCCTTCGGCATGGCGAGAGCTTAACGCAACGCTTGCTGACGATATGATTTACTCAAATTGGTAATTACCTCATATCGTTGTGGGAGTGCTTTGCTCCCGCTACTGATCTCGACTAGATTAATACCTAGCTGTGTCGCTACTTTTCGGATAATGTTGGCTGCCCCATTACAATCAGCATTAATTGAGAAGCCTGATTCACTACGATCAAGGCCTCGCTGCGCTCTTTTCCCTGATGCTCTCCAGCTTACGGGTTTTTCACCGTGGGTAGGCAAAGAGTCACCATCCAAGAATGAGGCTGCTGATAGAAAGATTGCGCCTCTTACCTAGACTGAGCTTGCCCAGTCCCAGGCAGACCGACTGCATAGGCATTTTCGATTACCCAGAGTTACCGGGTATTGATTTGCTCTAAACCACGCAACCAGATAATTTCAGCGGCAGCATGATCTTTATCGGTTCGTTAAAATCAGTCACTGTATTGTTTGACAATGCTGCTTTACTGTGCCAGGACTTAAGGCTCAAACAGTCCTCAGTATCCCTAGAAGGCACATACGAAAGCTTTGGACTGGTCAGAACTGGCTGCCCTAGCCTCACCGAATCTTTGATATAAGCCAAGTCAGCCATACAACAGGAATGCAGTACTAAAACTGCACTTCATAGATACAACTGCCAGGAACAGCATTTATCCTAACACAAGTCACCTTAGGGGTAACTACATAATTATAGTCTAGTATGATTAGACGTTTTTAGCTATTAGCCTAGCATTGTTGAGTATAACCCCATTGGTGTTCTAGTAGCAAGGTTCGCATAACTGGCGACAGTGAGAATATATCATTATAGGGTAAGATGCCGAAGTTAATTGACCAAACCTAAGGCAGAAACAAGGGAAGTAATAATGGCACTAATCACTACGGGTAAACCATTCATTAGAGACTTGGAAAAGTGGGGAGCATTAGCGTTGTATACGCCTTTAGAAGGCGGCTTTGAAGGGCGCTATCGACGTCGCCTAAGAGCATCTGGCTATGTCACCTTAAGCATCACAGCTAGAGGGTTGGGAGATTTGGCAGCTTATCTAACTGGTGTCCATGGGGTTCGTCCTCCACACTTGGGCAAGAAAGAGATTCGGGTTTATTATCTGCCACCTGTGGTGAACTACCAACTAGAAAATTTGTCTCCGAATGCCAAAGGTTTAGTGCTGTGGATCCTGGAAGGCTCAGTTTTGTCTGGTGAGGAAATTGAATATTTAACTGCTTTGACCAAGCAACAGAAGCGAGTCAAGGTGGCATTGGAGATGGGAGGAGAACGATTTTTTCGCTGGGAACCCCTTAAAGAGCTTGGGCAAGTTGTGGCGACAGCCTAACATAATCTAAGGGCAAAGTTAAGGTAGTGTGAGGGGGTAATGGGTAAACCCCTTGCAGAAAAACAAGCTACATCCCACGTGTTTCATAGGAGAAATGGAAATCTATATATTTACCTTTAGCTCATAAATGTATAAATCTGAGACATTTACAACCACAAAGCCTGCACTGAGTGCAATTGCTCTCGGCAGTAATCTTGGTGACTCTCGTGCCATCCTCGAAGCTGCTCTTGACAAGATTAACAAAACTCCCAATTTTACCATAAAAGCCTGTTCTAGTTGGTATAAAACTGCACCAATAGGACCAGCACAACCAGATTTTCTAAATGGCTGTGCTATTCTGGAGGTGACGCTAAGTCCCCATAAATTATTAGAGACTTTGCTAGGAATTGAACAGGATTTCGGTAGAGTACGTTTAGAGCATTGGGGTCCAAGAACTCTAGACTTAGATATAATTTTAGTTGATAATTTGATTTTAGAAACGCCTGATCTCCAGATTCCTCATCGGCTGATGAGAGATAGGGCGTTTGTCTTAGTGCCATTAGCAGAAATTGCTCCTGATTGGATAGAGCCTGTCTCTGGATTGACAATCTCTCAACTGGTCCAAAGGTTAGATTGCTCTGAGGTTAGATTGATTGTTTAAATAAGTAGTAAGTAATAAGTAGTAAGTAATAAGTAGTAAGTAATAAGTAATAAATATTTTTGCTTCATTTATTGTGATTTTTTCAAAGCAACAGCACATAGCGCTATATATATCTTCTAAAATATGTTGAGAGTATCTATAATTGCTTTAATTTTGGGTACTTCATGAGTTCTAAAAAGATCGGTTTTACCTAATGCTGCCAGCACGGCAAAAAAAGATTCGGCACTTCTTACTTCTTCCCCAAAATATTCAAAGGCATGGGGGAGAGCATGACAAACTGGAAAGCCTAATTTCCTGATTCTAAAAGTATTTAAAAAGGTCTTCATTTGATAACGGATACGAAGGGAACTGTCTTGGAGATTTTTGTAGTAAAAACCTAAGCCGGCATCAATAAAAATTTTTCTGACGCCACATTTAGTTGCCGTTTCTATTTCCTTGGCAAAATAATCGTACATTAAGTCGATTGGATCATCAGCAAAAGTGAAATCACCAACTTCTCTAACGTTTTTCCCTTGAACATAGCAGATAATAACACCTGCATCGAATTCAGATATCGTTTGATATATTTCGAGACTTCTTTCTGGACCTGTTAAATTGATAATATTCGCCCCAGCTAGTAAACATTCTCTAGCTACTTGAGGGTAATAAGTTTCAATTGAAGTCAAAACACTTGCTTGATGTAGAGATTGAAGCACAGGTATAATTTGACTTTTTTGTCTAATATCTTCAACCCTCTCCGCTTTTTCTAAAGTGGATTCAGCGCCAATATCTACGATATCAGCACCTTGAGCTTTTAATACGATTCCACGACGTATAGCTTGCTCTGAATTTAAACAGACGCTTTCCCGATACCAAGAATCACTCGAAAGATTGATAACTCCTAAAATTGCGGGTTCAGCATTGAAATTAAAATTCTTACTGCCAATGGTAAACTCTTCAACTTTTACTTTTAATGCATCTTTGTATTTCTCATGAATTTCGTAGAAATTTTCTATAGTAAGCATATTTTTAATCCTCTTAATCCTCTGTTAATAAACAATAGAAATTACTTGGTATATTAATATAACTACTGCTTCCAAACTAGTATTAGCAGACTTTATTAATAGGAGAACTACTATCAAAATTAAAGTTACTATAACTTAAGAAAATTACTACAAACTTTAATCAAAAACTGCCTGTATTTTTCAGGTACAGCCAGACTACAACATCCATCCCCCCGAAACTTCTAATACCTGTCCTGTAATATAATCGGCATTAGGACTAATAAAGAACCAAACAGCATATACTATCTCTTGTAAAGTTGCTGCTCGTTTAGCAGGTAGTTTGGGTATCATTTCCTCTACATCAAAGGAATTTTCAGCTATTCCTGGGGACACGACATTGGCAGTAATCTTGTCCTTAGCTAGCTCCTTAGCTAGAGATTTTGTATAGATAATGACACCAGTTTTAGAAATTATGTAAGGTGTATTCGTATGACGTGCAATCAAATTTTGGGCGCTGGCACAAGCGAAATTAACGATACGCCCCCAACCAGCTTCTTTAAGGTAAGGGAGTGCAGCTTGAGTCACATAGAAAGTAGCATTGAGGTTAGAATCAAGAACCTCCTGCCACTCCTGTGCCGATATTTGACTAGTTAGTTTTCCCAAGTAGTTACCTACATTATTAACTACAACTGATAAACCCCCTAATTCCTCGGCTGCACGTTCTACTAGAAGCTTAGCTTGTTTAGGCTTGGTAAGATCTGCTTGCAGAGCGATCGCTTGGATTTGATGAGTAGCAGTTGCCTCTTGACAAGCTTGCTGTGCAGCTTGGGCACTACGGTTATAGTGAAATGCTATATCAAATCCCTTACTAGCTAAGTCGAAAGCAATTGCCCGCCCAATTCCCGATGCTGATCCAGTTACTAGTGCTTTTTTGAGCATTATCTCTAAGCTTCATTCGTACATTATGAACTATCAAGTTCAGTTAAATTTGCGTTTGCAGATAGTCCTCAATCAACACGCGGGTATAAGTATTAAGGGGATACTCTATTGCTCGTTGAGGAGTAACCCAGGCCCATTCCTCAATTTCTTCATTAGGCGTAATTGTTTCATTAGCAGAAAATGCATAATAGTTAACCATGACAAAGTGGGCTTGGCGCACAAACTGTGAGTCTAGTACTGCTTCTTGTAGCAATCCAAAACGGACTTTAGTCAAGTCTAAACCCACTTCTTCTTGAAACTCTCTTAGGAGTGCAGATTCTAGCGTTTCACCCCATTCTACTTTGCCTCCTGGGACACCCCACGCCCCTTTCCATTTAGTAGTTTTGACTATTAAGACTCGTCCACTAGGATTAACAACCAGTGCTCCTACAGTAGTCAAGGGGAACTGATTTTGCACAGATACTTGCCCAATTTTAGTTTGATTTTGCATCACTCCCTTGATGACATAACCCTGCTTTAGATAGGTTAACTTAGTTTTATTGCTTTTGACAAAGATAAATTCCTTCCTCTTGATTGGCTGCTTCCCAGTAATCCAAAATATTAATACTATATTGATTGAGTATTTTTTGGATCATAGTAGTATTGTAACGGTAGGAGAAAAACAATTGTACTTTGTTCCCATGTTCCCACTGAATTAGTTGATCTTCTAATTCTAGATTTAAATCATTTCTTAGTTCAAAATAAACTCCTATTCTTTTTAAATCCTGAGTTTTTTGGTCGTTTTCTATATAGGATATAATCTGACCATTTTCTTGGTTGACTCCGGCATCAATTAAAATAGTCATCAACCAATCTTTTGTTAATTCATTATCATATTGATCAAAGATTTTATGGATACCTTTTAAGTAATCATCTCCAGGCGCTAAATTAGCACTAAGAAGTAATAAGTCTCCCTTTTGAAGAAAATTGCCTAAGATCGGCATAATTTGATCAGGAGGAAAATTGGGAAGCATCCCAAAAAAGGTTATGACCGTTCTATCCGCTTCTCCTTCCTTATTAATCAGATGTATTAAATCATCTGCATGAAGCAAATCACAAACAATTGGCTGCACAGATAAGTTAGGATAAGATGCCCTAACTTTTTGAGCGGCTATTAAAGCAAGAGATAAGCTGACATCGACGGGGTAATAGATTGATTTTTTCTCGGTATTGGAGAGATAGGATACTAAAGTATTATCTTTGGTACCTCCACCACAACCTAGTCCAATTAACTGCCAACTTGAAGTATTATCCAGGATTGATGCCGCTTTTTGAAAACAATTTTTGTAAGCATTAATACAATCAGGGTTATTTCTAGAAGGAGAAAAACGTTCATGAATTCTCAACCATTTCTGGCTTTGTTTAACACTATCATAATGAAACTTGTGATTAATTTGTCTTAAGGAAAAACTCGCTAAATAATCTCGATAAACTTGCTCGGGAGATTGACTAGGATGTACATATACTCTTTCAAATTTGTGAATCATATTAATTGGTGATTTAAGTACACGAAAGCTAACAAGGTTATTGGACAAGGGAATTATCTAAGGGCATCCCAAAATAATAAATTACCCCTGCCTCTTTCTTATTTCAAGACAATGACAACTTTTAGTGTTACTTAGTCGGTACTTTAGCAGCACTATCTTCTGCTTTATCCACTGATTTGGTAATACCCATGCGAATCTCTGAAGACATAGAAGCCTGAGTAAAGCCGCCAAAAAGTTTAACGAGACTAGTGCGCAGTCGTAAGTTAGGGCTGGCAAACCAGAACCGTTCCTCAGAATAAATCTTTTCGTTTTCTGTAATCATAGTTAAGGAATCGTCTTCAGCCATGATATAGCGACCAGGATGGGGAGTTTTTTCAGAGTTAGCTATTGATTGCAAAATCTTACCTTCTTTAGGTCTGTCCACATCAGGAACAAGTACAATCACATTTGAACCAGTTTGCTTTTGTGCCTTCCCTTTAATTGTTCCTTCCCAGGTAACTTTCACCCCATATAGAGCAGTAGCAGGCTCAATATTGTACCCCTGGCAAATTTGAATCACCTCTGGGTCATTAGTTAAGAGTAATTCCATGACCAGATTTGATTGACCACTCTCAGTTGGCTGGGTGCTGAGATAGTGATTACTACGTTGGGAAAACCATTTGCCAGCACTTTGCTCAACAAATTCTTTAATATCCATGAAGTAAGTGATTTGGCTTGAAAAATTTGCAGCCTTATATTATATACCTAATACCAAGTTGCCAATGACAGCATTGAATCGCAGCCTTCATAAACTATTGTGCCTCTAATTGGTAAGTTTTAAGATTGACTTTATCCATAACCGCTAAGATTCCAAGTTAGGATGAACAATTATTGAGGATTAGCCAGTGAGCATAGAAACTCCCGTTAAGAATCCCTCAATCCCAGCCGAATCAAGATCAGCTGCATCTGTACCCTTTGACACAGCTGAATTTGACACCAATGTGATGGGAACCTATGGGCGCTTTCCCATCGCCCTAGTAAAGGGACAAGGTTGCCGCGTCTGGGATACTGAAGGACGTGAATATCTCGACTTTGTAGCTGGAATTGCCACCTGCACTTTGGGCCATGCTCATCAGGCCCTGATCGAAACACTAAGGCGGCAAATCGAAACCCTCCATCATGTTTCTAATTTGTACTACATTCCAGCACAGGGGGAATTAGCTAAGTGGATAGTAAATCATTCCTGCGCAGACCGAGTATTTTTCTGTAACTCTGGGGCAGAGGCAAACGAAGCAGCCATCAAACTGTCGCGCAAATACGCCCACACTGTCCAAAAAATCGAGAAGCCATTAATTTTGACTGCCAAAGCTAGCTTTCACGGGAGGACGCTAGCAACGATTACAGCCACTGGTCAGCCCAAGTACCAGCAAAATCTTGAGCCTTTAATGCCTGGGTTTTACTATGTACCTTACAACGATATCCGGGCAATAGAACATGCGATTGAAGAACTTGACGAGGGTAAGCAGAGGGTAGGAGCAATTATGCTCGAGCCCTTGCAGGGAGAAGGTGGTGTTCGTCCAGGAGAACTAGAATACTTCCTACGGCTGCGGAAAATCTGCGACGAAAGTGGCATCCTGCTTATTTTAGATGAAGTGCAGGTAGGTATGGGTCGCACTGGCAAATACTGGGGCTATGAACATCTGGGAATTGAACCGGATATCTTCACCAGTGCTAAAGGCTTAGCTGGCGGCATCCCCATCGGTGCAATGATGTGCAAGCACTTCTGCGATGTTTTTCAAGCAGGGGAACATGCTAGCACCTTTGGCGGCAATCCCTTTGCCTGTGCAGCAGCACTAACGGTGGGTCAGACCTTAGAGCAAGAAAATATTCTGCAAAATGTGCAGCAACGCGGTGAGCAACTAAGGACAAAATTAAGAGCGATCGCACTTAAGTATCCTAACCTAGTTGCCCAAGTGCGGGGCTGGGGGCTAATTAACGGCATGGAACTAAAAGCTGAGATCGAATTAACCTCATTGGATGTCGCTAAAGCAGCAATGGCAAAGGGATTGCTATTGGTACCAGCTGGTTCCAAAGTAATTCGCTTTGTACCACCACTAATAGTTTCTGCATTGGAAATTGACAGGGCTACCGAAATTGTTGAAGAAGTAATAGCGACTTTGGCTGGTTAACAACGGGGTATGGAGTGTGGGAAAAGAATCAGGATCTTGTTCTCTTTCCACACCCTATACCCTTCTTAAGCTTTTCGAGCAATTATCCTGCTGATCTTCATCGACGGCAAGAGTGCTGCACCTACTTTCTGTTGATGTACTGTAGCGATACTGATACTAGAGGCACATTGCTGTGCCCCTAGTTTTAGCTTAAGGACAAGAAAATCTCGGTCCAAAATTACCCTGAGGACGCCCAGTAGTAACCCAACCAGAAATAGGAGCTGTGATTCTAGTCCAACCGCGCCCACTGATAGTCCGGAAATCAGGAGGTTCCCAGAGCGTGACTGTTGTATTGTATGGTATTGCTCCAACTTTAGAGGAATTGAGGTTAGGACTACGGACAGCTAAACCTCCACTTCCTCTGTATATCACCTTACGGCAGAGTTTTCCTGAAGGGGGTTTAGGGGGTTGAGCTGAATCACCACAGGCTTTAAGATATCTGGCGATTACATATCCACTTATAGGGGCACTGATCTGTATCCAGCCCTTGTCACCCTCGTCTGCCAGAGTAACTTGTGCATTAGTTCCTAAGGTTCTGACAGTTGTAGACACAACTGAAGCCTCCGAGAAGACATCAATTGTCCTGTTGCTTGCCCGACATTGCCCCACTATCCCCTGTGCTAGTTGCCAGTTATCCTGGATTGGAGCGAAAGTGGGTTGTGTTTCTTGATAAATATCAACTTTTGTGGTACCGGCAGTATTGAAATCTTCTTGAGCGATTGGCGTGGTAGCGCCAGCACTAACAGCGATTAAGGGAAAACTGAACACTGAAGCAAAAAATAAAAGTTTTTTCCAAAAACAGCAAATATTGTTTTTCATCCTTCAACTCCTCATCTCACCAAAATTCTCTGGTTACAGACTTCTTCTTTGAAAACAACATCCAAGGGGGGTTTTTATGGGCTGTTAACTTTGTAGCAAACAGCACTAGAGCCATCTAAGTGTTCATGAGTCGACACCAAGACCGCCATTTTGATTTTTTGGAAGTCTGTTAGTGAGATACCACACAAAAAATATTTGTGCAAACCCTAGTTGAAACACACAGGAGAGGGATCTATATACAAAAATCTACCCTATCTACCTCATCTCCCCATCTCCCCATCTTCCCCTTTTCTGTTCTCCTCCACCGAAGGTTGATAAAAACAGGCAGTTATTGCCACTGCCAAAGCATCTGCAGCATCGTCCGGTTTAGGAAGGTTCTCTAAATTTAACTCTCGTGCCACTGCTTGCTGCACATCGTACTTATCAGCATTGCCATAACCAGTCAAAGCCTGCTTAACTTGAGCAGGAGTAAACTCTACTATTGGGACTTGATGTTGTGCTAAAACCAACGTCAACACTCCCCTTGCTTGAGCCACAGTAATTGTGTTACTCATCCGGTAAAAGAAGAGTTTCTCAATTGCTACAAGATCAGGTTGCAATTGTCCAATCAGGGTGTGTAGGTCTTCATAAATTGTACAGAGTCTGGTTCCGAGCTCAGTACCAGCTGGTGTTTGAATGATTCCAAAATCCAGTAACTCCATCTGCTCAGCTTGGGAATTGACTATTGATTTAGCCAAACTAGTAGCTACTGCGTCTTCGGAGTCTGTTCTGTGGCAAGTAATTGCCCCAAAGCCCAAGATTGCTAATCCGGGATCGATTCCCAAAATGAGGTTTTTCATCTACCTTGCTGGGAGTTACTTCCAAGGTCATCTAAGACTCTAAATTAGAGATTCTCATTCAATGTGAACACATCCCATTTAGATCCTATAACCATAATATTTCGGCGATCTGACCAGTTTTGAGCAATTAATTATGTAATATGGCGGCAAATAGAAGAAAATACATCTGCTCAAATCCTACAGAGACAATCTCAGCGTCTCCACACCGATGGCAGCACTGTGCTTAGTTTTAAAATCCAGTCTTGTTCTTTGACTAGTATCTATCAGTCA
Organism: Symploca sp. SIO3C6; assembly: GCA_010692425.1. GTDB lineage: Bacteria > Cyanobacteriota > Cyanobacteriia > Cyanobacteriales > Coleofasciculaceae > SIO3C6. The sequence goes on from JAAHHJ010000005.1 coordinate 157,160, forward strand.
TGTCCTCAATCAGTCTCTTTAAACGAGCCATACGCACCCTGCAAAATGAATCAAGAGGTCGAACCCCCAAGCGAGTCAACCGATGGTTCAAGTGGCTAGCTCCCGGATTGTTAGTTAAGCGTTGGCTACTCTTGAGTGCTAGTGGTGTACTTTTAACTAGTCTGGGGTTAGCAATTTGGGTAAAACTAACCCCAATTTTTCATTTAATTGAATTTATCTCAGCAATTCTGGAAAAGCTCACAACCATTATTCCTAATTATGTCTCTGGTCCAGTTGCGATTATTTGCGGTCTGGTGCTAATTTTCTGGGGTCAAACCAGGACAGTGGGCTCGATTACCGAAGCCCTAAAACCAGGGGGAGATCAAGAACTTGTCGATGTACTCATGGCCCATCGTAAACTTAACCGAGGTCCAAAAATTGTGGCAGTTGGTGGCGGAACAGGACTTTCCACCTTACTCAGAGGATTGAAAGTCTACAGCGCCAACATCACAGCGATTGTTACTGTCGCAGATGATGGTGGTTCCTCTGGGCGGCTGCGGCGGGAGAATGGGGTGCTACCGCCAGGAGATATTCGCAACTGCTTGACAGCACTCTCAGACCAAGAGAAACTTTTAACAGCACTTTTTCAATACCGCTTTCGAGCCGGTAGTGGTCTAGTTGGTCATAGTTTTGGCAATCTGTTTCTGACAGCAATGAGTGATATTGCCGGTGACTTGGAGCAAGCTGTAGCCGCGAGTTCTGAAGTATTAGCAGTAAGAGGAAGAGTACTGCCTGCAACCCTGAGCGATGTTTGCCTTTGGGCGAAATTGGCTGATGGGCGTATTATTGAAGGAGAGTCTAGTATTACTGAAGCTGGGGGCAAAATTGAAGAGATTGGCTGTCACCCCGAAAATCCACCAGCTTTACCCGCAGTTCTTGAAGCTATAGAGAACGCAGATTACATTGTTATTGGTCCAGGTAGTCTTTATACAAGTATCATTCCTAATCTATTGGTGCCAGAAATTAGTGAGGTACTCGCTTCCTGTTGTGTACCTCGCATTTATATTTGTAATATCATGACTCAGCCTGGTGAAACTCAGGGATATACTGTTTCTGACCATATCCGTGCCGTTGACGATGCCTGCGGCAAAAAGCTGTTTGACGCGGTGTTAGTGCAAAGTGCTTCACCCTCAGCACAGTCTTTGATTAACTATGCCCAAGTAGGCTCCCATCCAGTTTTTCTGGACCGAGAAGCAACTATTAGTTTAGGGCGTCGCCTGGTTATTGCCAACGTCATGGATGAAGATGAACAAACTAATCTCGTGCGGCATAATCCTGAGCGCTTAGCACGGGAGTTGTTACGGTGGTATAGTCACAACTAGTACAAATATACTGTAAGTCAAAAGTCAAAAAGCTACAGGCTTTTCGTTAATTGGGAATAATAGTTTTATTTACACCTTGCTGTACTAGTTATCTACCAGTTTTCAATTGATAGGTCAAGGGAAACAAAAACCCGGATCTTGAGCATAAAAACTTTTCTTAAATGGCAAAAATCTTGCTGACAAATGTTTGGGCAACACACTCCCTCGGTGCTAGTCTGGGGAAATCCCTCCCAGCTGGGAGTGTGATTTTGTTAGAGGGTGATTTAGGCACTGGTAAAACCACACTAGTTCAAGGTATTGGTAAAGGGCTGGGTATTACTGCTCCTATAGTCAGTCCTACTTTTACCCTCATTAACGAGTATCCAGAAGGACGCTTGCCACTCTATCACCTAGACTTGTATCGCCTCCAAGCTGAAGAGGTTGAAACTTTAAATCTGGACAGTTATTGGGAAGGAGTGGATGTGCCACTGGGAATTGTCGCAATTGAATGGAGCGATCGCTTACCCTATCTACCAGTAAGTTATCTGCGTATCTATCTAACTTACTCAACTGCTCAAGGGCGTTATGCTCAGCTTGTACCATTTGGAAAGTTCGATTTGGGAATGATTGAGTTTCAATAATGTTATCGGTTCGAGCTTTGCAGGCAACGACCTTCACCGTTACTGGTGATGCCATACAGCTAGAATCTTAGATTTCTAGAGGTTTAATGTTGCAAATCGAGACTGGAATGGCGCTCGAAACATTATGATCCTAGCCATGGGGAGAGTCAATCATCCTATTTTGACTGGGGTGCTAGGATTCGAACCTAGGAATGGCGGGACCAAAACCCGCTGCCTTACCGCTTGGCTACACCCCATTGGTTTTGCCTTATTTATGTTAACAGTTATTACCGGGGCGGTGTCAAGCAATTTTAGAATTTTTGTTCATGGTTCAGGGTTCATAGTTCATGGCAATCCATAGGCGGCGCTTGTTCCTTCTAATTCTTGAAACAGACATCAGGAAACGCCGCCCTTTTGTACAGTTGAAATCAAGCTGGATAAATCCGCAAGCGTCGATTGGGTTCATCGCCAAAACTGTCGGATTTTAGACGATAGTGTTCAACTAGTTCATGCTGCATCTTTCTCACCTTCGGGGAGCGCGGTAGTAACTCCACGGGTTGTCCTTTAGGGATCACAATCTGCTCAACTGCTAAGCGTGCTTCTTCCAGAGCCTCCATTTCGTCTTCAGTTCCACTTTGGGTAAATAAGCGCAAATCAGCAGCATCAGGTGTACCAAAATCTTCCATGTGTAGTATACGCCGCAGAGCACGGGTAATCTGGGGTATGGTGCTAGCTTTAACAGCGTGAATGGGTACATGTCGGGCTTTAGCAACTGAGCGCAGCTTGGATTGACTTTTAACTTGCGATCGCAACCCCAAAACTACATCTGCACTATCCATATCTTTTGTCAAGGTTACTGGCAAATTTAGAACCTGGATTACTTGCTCAATTTGATGACGACTAACGCCGTAAGGATAAACATGCAGAGGCAAATCCTCACCATTGGGCCCAGAAACTTGGCAACCATTGCCTAGTGCCTCCTGCTGACTCCAAGACTGATCCAGCAGCTGTTCAAAATAATGGTTTTCAGAATATAGTTGGGGTGAGGAGGAGGCACTAGGCAATGGCTTCATCTGTCCAGAGGTTCGCCAGCCCCTTGACTTAGTTGAGATTTCAGTAGTTGCCTTGCTAAGTAAGCCCCTGCGCTCTGGTGGCGTTGCTACTGGTGCACTGGGGAATTCGCGGGTAATGATCACCTCACCCTTTTGATCCACTGTCCTGACTTGGGGATTTGGTCTACGCCCCCGCAGCAAATCATCTACAGTCTCAGCTACACTCTCATGTACTACCCAGCGCTGTCGCTCTAGCATTTCGATGGCAATGTCAAAGGTTGGAGGTGCCTTACGCTCCAAAACTGTTTTTTGAGAACCTCGACGTCTGGCTTCATCATCCCCTAGAGTTACTGCCTGAATCCCTCCAATCAAATCACATAGAGTAGGATTTTTGATCAAGTTTTCAATACGATTACCGTGGGCAGTACCTACCAGCTGAACCCCTCTTTCAGCAATTGTTCGGGCTGCCAGAGCTTCGAGTTCCGTCCCTATTTCATCAATGACGATCACCTCTGGCATATGATTTTCCACTGCCTCAATCATCACCTGATGCTGTAGTTCCGGACGAGAAACTTGCATCCGTCTGGCTCTACCGATAGCTGGGTGAGGAATATCACCATCACCAGCAATTTCGTTAGAAGTGTCGATAATGACTACCCTCTTATGCAGATCATCTGCTAGAACTCTGGCAATTTCACGCAAAGCAGTGGTTTTACCAACACCAGGACGACCTAGCATTAGTATAGACTCTCCTGTTTCCACCAGATCACGAATCATACTGATGGTGCCAAAGATAGCTCTGCCGACGCGGCAAGTTAAACCAATCACTTCACCATGACGGTTGCGAATAGCGCTAATCCGGTGTAAAGTGCGCTCAATTCCGGCACGGTTATCGCCGCTAAAGTTTCCCACTCGCTCCACGCAGTAAGTCAACTGTTGATGAGTTACCGTGGTGTGGGAAAGGTACTCGGCTCGATGGGGGAAGCGTACCTCGGGAAAGCGTCCTAGATCCATGACCACTTCCACTAAAGTGTCTCGCTGTGGGTGTTGCTCCAATGCCAAGCGAATTTCTTCTGGCAACATTTCTAGCAACTTGTTGAGGTCATCTGTAATCTTTAATTTGCTTTCCGCTTGAGTGTGAAGCAATTGCTGATTATTGGAAAATTGTTGCTCTGAGGAATTGATCTCGTGGGAATTCACCATATGCTAGTGTCAAAGACAGCGTGCGCTGTTCTTATCGGTGGGCTGGTTAAAATCTGTAGTTAGCAAATCTTGGTTGATTACTCAGGTATAGTTGGCGGCAAGTTTTTAGTTAACTTGAGCTGAGACACTAAACCATGAGCACTTGCCACGGCCTCCCAAAGAAGATGAGGGAACTCTTCTAGGTTTCTACACACAGAGTTTGGAGATAATGCCCGATTGGTATCTAGTGCTTCCCCATTGGCTGGTTCTAATTTTTCTAAAATTGGCGATAGTAGAACACGGGCATAGCTTCCATAAGCTACCCCAGCAATGTATAATTTTTGTTCGTGCATTGAGGGTTTAAAATGGGAGTTTTCTAAGCCAACATGATTGAGTAGTCCCGCTGCTATTAGTTTGCTAACGGTGTAGTTGTTGGTTCCGCCAGCGAGCTGTACGTATCCCGGCAGTCTAGCCTTGAGAACTTTTTGAGAAAGCTTGACGGCAGCATTAGTGGCACCCTTGCCGATGTCACCGCTCATAGGGCGTCCATCCATTTGCCAGACCAATGGACATGGCAGAGGTGCAATAAATTTGTAGATTGCCTGTAGGTAATCAATCAGACCGTCACTATCCGGACAGCTGATTGCTATAAGTTTAAGCTGATCTACATAAGGAGCGATCGCCTTCCAGAGCCGTTGAAAATCTTGGAGATTACCAACTTTCGTGTGGATTTCTAGAGCGTCAACCCCAGCCTTCACAATTAGACCAGTGATTGCTGTCGGTGCCGATACGTAGGAGCGAGTGTAGATGAGCTGAGAGGGACAAACAGGCAAACAGCGACCACAGCCGTAGCAGCTAGAGTCGATTACTCCAGAAAAACCATCAGCGGTATTCTGAAAAACAATTGCCTGTGCTGGACAAATGTTTTCGCAAGGACGAGGACATGCCCTCGGACATAAGTCAGGGTCAAATCCAGCCTTACGAAAATGCGGGTCTTCACCATCATTCAAGCTCGCCATCAGCCATGGTCTGCATCGGAATCCAAAGCCTCGTGCTTGGGCAACGCTTGCTAGATTAGTGGCAACCTTGAGGGCTTCTTGAGCTGCGGCAATTACTACCGGGTCAGCTGCAAGATCAATGCAATCAGCTCCAGCGAGAGTGTAGGCCAAGGTAAGATTCCGAACAGCAGGGAGGTTTTGGAAGCTGGCTCCGCAGATTAGCTTAAACCAGTTACCCTCCCTTAAAGAAAGTGAGGGATAGTACAGTTTAGTCACCCCTATATGCTAATGCGTTGCTTGAAAAATTGGGAGATGAAATTCAGTGTAGCGAGAGATGGTCACTTAAGGTAGCGGGATCGCTCACCCAGAGGTAAAAGTAGCCGACTTTAACTGAGAGTGTTGCTAAGCTCTGACATAACTCATTTTTTTGTCCCTAAATGCAGATGTAGCGTTTTGCACTCTAGGATTAACTCTAAATCTAGTGGTAACAATCTTGACAGAGCCATCTAAAACAAAAGCGAGGATTATACTCCTCGCCTACGATGAATTTTTTATGAAGATTACCTTGGCATTTCCATTTCCCATTCCCTAGGGAGCAGTCAGTGATAACAGCGGCTATTTAGGCATCTAGTCTTTGACAGCATTTAGCAGTACTTCTGCTAAAGTCATATTTTCCATATCCTCTAGGGTGACTGTGTCAACTATGTCAAACTTAGCTCCAGCACCTTGAAGTTCATCATCAAGGGCTTTCAAAAAGCGAGTTGCTAGGGCATCTTTACCTACTTGAATTAGTGAAATTACTAGCTCTTCATCAGTATCTATCTGACGAGATGCCTCGATAATTACTTTCATGACCGCTTTACGGTCATCAGGTTCACCATCTGTAACTACCAAAATAGTTTCGCCATTGGTCTTGGTTTCTCCAGCTGCCTTGCGCCGAAGGTAATCATCCGTAGCATCCTTGAGTACAGCTGCTAAGTCTGTGCGACCCATGGGGTCATTTTCTTGAAAAACCTGGGAAACCTTATCTGAGGTTACATTGTCGTAGCGTTTAAAGCGACTAGAAAACAGGTAAACTGTGATCCCATCTGGGTCTAGCTGTTCACATTTCCTAGCCACCGCCAGCGTTGACTCTTGCACAGTCTCCCATCGGCTTTTGCCACCCGTTTGGTCTTGGGCTGACATGCTGCCACTTTTGTCAATAACTAACGTATAATCCCGGTCTTCCACTACAGAACCTTCCACAAAGGAATGACCTCCTTAACTCTCAATTCTTTCTGCTTCCAGCTTAGGCGACTAGCCCCAAAAAACTCTAAATTTTAATACGATAATCACAAAGCTAAATTTTATTAACAGACAGGCACTCGGTTCCTGCTACTGGCTAGCTAGTTACCTTTTGTATGTATCAGTGCAATCTAGCCTTGTCTAATTTAAAAATTAGGTATTGAAAAGTTGATAATCTGTTTTTATTTTAATTCTTGGCTTCCATTTTGCCCCTCTATGAGGAGCTTTTCCCTAAAGCTTGCAGATAATCGATTGCTGCCTCTAACTTGGTGGGATAGTTATAAGCAAATTCTTCAAACCAAAGACCCTCTTGGGAACTTACATCTAAGCTTTTAAGCCACTGCTTCGCTGGTTGAATTAGTGCCTCCCTTTGCTTGATTATTCTCTGTTCTTCTGTTCGCTTTTTTTCCCTTTGATACTGCTCTGTTTTTAGTTGCTCAACTCGATCAATTTCCTCAAACTCAGCTTGTAGTTCTACCAATAATTTATCCTCAACAGAGCTACCAAAACTTCTGCCGCGATCATGAGTTTGGGAAGTGGTGGTTTGGGGTACTGTTGAGTGCAATTGTTCCTGTTCAGGCAGAGGCTTTGGTATGGGTCGTTGAGCTTGCTCTTTTCCTTTATACTCAGCGGAGATCTGAGTTAGTAATTCATCTATAGATTCCATTAGTTTAACCCCCTATTCAAAATATAACAGTTCTCAATTTTTAACAGGGAACAGAGAATAGGTAAGAAAATTAAATGTACTTCGGCTATTCGAGAAATGCTATAGGTAGTTTCAACATTGGCACTATTACAAGATTGACACTCCCACGGCTTAAAGCGCTTGGGATTCTTCATTCCTAACATAAATTCAGTATTCTAGGAAATTATCTGCCAAACCTTAATTGTATTATCATCGCTACCGCTGATCAGGATACTTCCATCAGTACTAAAAGCGAGAGACTGAACTGGTTTATAATGCCGAGAAAGATTAAATAGCCGTTGAGCTGAAGGCAAATTCCACAAATCGATGCTTCTACCACTGCTACTAGCAAGAGTTCGACTATCTGGACTAAAGGCAACAGACACACTTCCATTCTGCTGAGTTGAAAAAGTGTGTAGCCGTTTGCCTGTACGGGGATTCCAAATCTCAATCATTCTGTTACTGCCGCTAGCGAGAATTTGACCATCAGGGCTAAAGGCAACGGAGGTAATTGCCCCTGCGGGAGTTGAAAAGTGACGCAGCCGTTTGCCACTGTAGGGACTCCACAACTCAAGGGTACCGTCCAAACCGCCAATAACGCAGCTTTTGCCATCAGGGCTGAAGTTTACTAATCGAGCTGATTTTGAATGTCCGACTAAAGTCCCAATTACTTTGCCAGTAAGCACAGCCCAGAATTTGATTTCTAAGCCACTACTACTAATGAGGGTTTTACCATTAGGATTAAAGTTTAGCGATCGCACTATACCTTTTGTAACTCTTAAGGTATGTAGCAAGTCTCCAGTAGGCAATGCCCAAAACTTGATCGTCATATCTTCACTACTACTAGCAAGAGTTTGGCCATCTGGGGAAATGGCAATGCAATTAACCCGTTTCCGATGCCCTATCAAGGTGCGCTGCAATTCTCCACTAGGTAGCGCCCAGAGTTTGATCGTTTTGTCATAACTACCACTGGCAAAAGTACGACCATCTGGACTAATAGCAATGGATTTAACTGAGTCTGAATGTCCAGACAGAGTGCGGCGCAATTTCGCCTTGTGCCAGGAGAGGGGCTGATTTTTTTTGGGGATTAATCCCGAAATCAAGGTTAACAATTGATTTGGCTTGGGATTAACTTGAGTTGGAAGCAAGTTCCTCTGGCTCAATAGAGGATCAGGGTGTGTCGTTACTGAGGGAGAGGTAATTTCTTCTAGAGAGCGCAAAATGACCTGTGATGTTTGAGGTCTCCTGCCTGGAAAAGGTGCCATCAGGTAATCAATTAGATCAGCAAACTTTGGGGAAATCTGCGGAGCACTATCGTGCCAATACAATTTACCAGTTCGCGGGTTTTTATTAAAATCTATCGGGCGTTTACCTGTTAATAAATAGACGAAAGTACGCCCGAGAGCAAAGAAATCAGATTGGGCTACGGCTTGCCCTTCGGCTTGCTCAGGTGGTGTGAAACCAGCTGAAATAATCACCGTACCTGTAAGATTAGCTTTTTGTCTATACAAGTAGGTTTCTGTAACTTCTCGTACTGCGCCAAAATCAATTAACACTAGCTGTCCGTTAGGTCTGAGCATGATATTTGATGGTTTGATATCTCGGTGGATTAACTCCTGTTGATGAAGTTGAGCTAAGATATCTGCTAGTTGCTCTAACCAAGCGATCGCTAGTTCCTCGCTCAGGGGTTGATTGCCTGGAGTTGCCAGCCACTGTTTAAGATTTTTACCCTCAATTTTCTCCATCAATAGGCAGTGTATGGTATTACCTCCAGGATCAAGGTAATTGAAATATCCATCCCTTTCCACTCTCGGGATACCAGGATGCTCCAGCCGACTCAAGACAGTTGCTTCTCGCAAAAACAGAACAACTGATTTTTTTTGTCTTTCTGGAGACTGGAAAGATTCGACATTCAAGACTTTTAGGACTTTGAGGGTGCCGCCCTCGTCAACCTCAAAAGTTTGACCAAATCCACCTTTACCTAATTTACGAATAACCCGATAGCGGTTTTGAATTAACATACCTGGATAAATCATGGCTGCTGTAATTTGTTTTCAGTCATGTTGAGTAGATTGAGGATGTTAATCTGGGCATATCCTACTATTGGTGGTGACTTGTCTTTTAGCATTGATAAAATCTCCTTAAGCTGTACAACCAGATCTGAACTTTTTAACTTTACATAGAGCTTTTCGATAACTGGTTCTAGTATCCGGCGAATTTGGATAGCTTTAAGTTCATCATCTTCTTGTTCATTAAGCAAGGCATGACTTCTTAAGAGTAATAATTTAACTAGCGACTTAGTTTTAACAACTGTCCTAATTTCTTTACACACTTGCTCAATAAATTGATTGGTAAGATACTTCATCACCACAGGTTGTAAAGTAAAAACGACCTCCTCAACTTCTTGAATAGATTTTTTGTCAAGTAATGAGCGCCTTTGTAAAGATGTTAAGGCAACTATTAATTGAGATGAAGATACCCCTGAAAACTGCATATTGGCTTTGAGTTCAGGTATGGAAATCGGGTAATTCTCAAGAGCTAACCAATAGATAATTTCTACTTCCAGAGCCGACAACCGCTGAAACTGTTCACTCAAAAGATTATTCAGAACATCATTAACTACTAAGGTGCTCTGGTCGATAAATTGATAGATATCGCCATTAAAAACCTCTTTAATGGTACTGGCAACTATTTTTAGAGCTGAAGGGTTGCCCCTGTAGAGTTGAATCAATTCTTCCGAGCCTCGTTTTAGATTTGAGAAACCTTTAGTTTGCAAGATTTTTGTAGCATCTTCATAACCTAATCCTCTCAGTTTTAGTTCTCTAACAGGTAGAGTTGTTCCTGCCAAAGAAGAAATTTCAGTGGGTTTTTCCCGCGTCGTCAACACTAAGCAACTTTGATGTCGCTCTTCTCCAACTCGTTGGATCAGCTTCCCATAACCCTGATAACCTCCTCGGTATTGTCCAGCTAGTTCACCACCGCGCATAACTGTCTCGAAATCGTCGAGTAGTAGCAAACAGCGATGTTCTCGTAGATGCCCTAGCAATCTTGATACTCCACTATCTAAGCTTTCAGATAAATCCGTTTCCCGCCCATTGGATAAAAATTCAATCATATCTGATATAAATTCTTGTAAGGGGGGAGCATTGCGCAGCGATCGCCAAATCAAGTACTCAAAGTGTTCCTTTACCTGCTCTGCCAGTTTTAGGGCAAGGGCTGTTTTGCCAATTCCTCCCATGCCAAACAGCGCCACTAGGCGACAGTCTTCTTTAGTAATCCATTGTTCTAGCTGCTCTAGTTCTGCACTGCGACCATAAAAAACTGAGATATCTATTGCATCTCCCCAATCTGTGCGGGTATTATGGTCTAACTGGGTGCGGCGATCAACCACCTCTTGCCAGTTGAGTCCCAAAATTTGGCAGAAAGCTTTGAAAGCAGCAGCACTAATAGCTTGCCTGCCTGCCAAAAATCTTTTCCAAGTTCCTTCTGAGACACCGTCAGCATAAGGTCCCCCAGGCTGCCAATTTTTCTCAGGCTCTACAATCTTGCTTGCCTCAACAAAACAGGTGTCGTCGTCATTGATACTCCAACCCCACCCCTTTTCATTTCTAGCTTGCCTAATTTTGACGATTCCTAGCCTAGAAGCTTTGAGAGAAGGCACTTTACACCCTAGTTTTATAATTGTCAAGATCAATTTTAGAACAGCCATTAGCCTAGGCTCTTAATGATCCTAAGCTGATCTGGCAAAATCTAAGCATATCAATGATTTTGAAATAGTGGGGAGTTAGTCATGAAATCATGGCAAACAACAACTAACAACCACTAAGCAGCACCAAGGACTTCCGACTTGAGACTGTTGAGTTTCATTTTTTTTTTAGGAGGGTTCAAGATGCAAGATATTGTCGAGTGTCCAAATTGCGGTAAAAAATCAGTAGTAAAGCGTGGTGATAACCTTTACGAGTGCTTAGCCTGTGATTTTAAGCGGGATTTCTCTAAGCAGCCTGAACGTAAACCAGAAGCAACACTCTTCTTCTGGCCAACTGCTCTTGCTGCCATTATCGCCTTCTTCATCTTGCAGGTGGCGAAAAATGCGGCTTATAACAATCCGAGCCTTGAGTACCAATCATCTACTCCCACACAAGTCTTCACAGAATAATCAGCACTACTAATACGCCAGCATTGATGGGGTATTTGTTAAGCCCACGGTAGGCACAATAGTTATCCGTGAAGCTTAAAAGTCAGGGTAGCATCTCAATTTCAATCATCATCTGCATTTCACTAATCATCTACATCACGGCAGTCTAGAATTACGCAAAGGTAGTCTGCTGAATTTTTGAAAACAACTGCTATATAGATGTAACTTAGTTTTGTTTTAGCCTGAAAATCAGCCGCGATTAATCACTTCAACGTTTGAGAGAGTTTCAATCCAGACTCTGGCACCACAGGGCTTGGGCAAATTAGGCTGATAAACTATTCGGCACGGTCCGTTGATTTTCACTTCGTGACCATAGATATTGCTATTCCCTTTTTTGATACTAATTACGGGAAGATGATCTTCCCGCTTTTTGTTTTGTCTAATCGCATGCTGGTTGACGTGGATAAAAGTTAGAGCAGGACGCCTCCTACACCACTTTGCTTTTGGTCCCCTGCGACCTTTAGTGATCACTGGCATACCATCAAATAGGGGAATTACCCAAAATCTACCAATCTTATAGGCTCCTTGAATCCTATCTTGCTTAAGGAGTAGGCGTACTCGTGCTGTGGAAATGCCGAGGATTTCTGCTGCTTGTGCTGTGCCAATTAACATCGAAAAAAAACTATTGCGATCGCACATATAGTATTATTCAGTTAATTTTACTCCCATTGCTTTAGTTTTTTGTGGGTAAAGAACTGTAATTAAATACCTGTTCACATGTATTCATTCCTGTTCAATATGAGTAGGTATTGTAGGAGCTGCTCTCCTTTTCGGCTTTCACTACTTGCCTGATGGGTATTTTTTGGGTATAATAAGGGTATTAAACTCAAAAAGCTAATGCCCAAAAGAGAAAAATGGTTCAAGGTTCTGTTGAGCAAGGACGAATTTAACAAACTTCAAGCCCATGCCGAAGATCAAGGTTGGAGCATGTCTCAAGTAGTCAGAGAATGGATAAAACAGTTGCCATGTTACTCGGATTCAAGACAGAACTAAAACTCAACAACCATCAAAGGACGCAGCTAGCAAAACACTGTGGAGTAGCTCGTCATGCCTGGAACTGGGGACTGGCGCTAACTAAAAACATTCTTGACCATAACAAGGCTAACCCTGCCGAAAAGCTCAAATTTCCTACAGCTATTGACTTACATGTCTTGCTAGTCAAGATGGTAAAGTCTCAATACCCTTGGTACTACGAAGTATCAAAATGCTCTCCACAGTGGGCGCTTAAACAGTTAGCCGAAGCCTGGAAACGAGCATTCAAGAAAACCTCTAAACCCCCTAAGTTTAAAAGGAAAGGACGCTCAGATAGTTTTACTTTGGATGGTTCCATTGCTGTTGACCATTTTTGGGTCAAAGTTACCAAACTTGGTAAGCTTAAAACCTATGAGCGCCTACCTTGTGCGGTTAAGCCTAAGTCTGTAACTATTTCCCGAACTGCTGATAGATGGTTCATTAGCTTTAGGCAGGAAGTCGAACCAATCGAAACCGTGAAAAAGCTTGAAGTTGTTGGTGTTGACCTAGGCATTAATGCGCTGGCTACTTTGTCAACTGGTGAAATGATTGCCGGAGCGAAAAGTTATTGCTCAGCAGAAAAGAAACTAGCTCGTTTGCAGTGGCTGCATCGCCATAAGATTAAAGGCTCCAACAACCACTGTAAAGCCATGAAGCAGATAGCAAGACTGCATCGCCGCATTGCCAATATCAGAAAAGACACATTACATAAACTCACCACTTACTTAGCCAAGAACCACGGTACGGTAGTGATAGAGGACTTAAATGTGTCTGGAATGATGAAAAACGGCAAGCTAGCGAAAGCTATTGCAGACATGGGTTTTTATGAGTTTCGTCGCCAGTTGACTTACAAGTGCCAGTTATACGGCTCCAGATTGGAAGTAGTTAGTAGGTGGATGCCATCGTCCAAGACTTGCTCTAATTGCGGTCATGTTAAAGAATCTCTATCCTTGTCAGAGCGTACATTTCAGTGTGAAGAATGTGGCTTTGAATTAGATAGAGATTGGAACGCTGCCATTATTTTAAAAAACGCGGCTAGTTAAGTCGTGTACGCCTGACGGATTGGAGAAGTGCCGACACCTCCAATCCGGTAGCAGGAAGTAAGCATCAATTGCTCGCTTTGCGTGCAAGTCTTCTGGTGAATAGAAAAGCCTAGATGTGAGTAGATTTGAGTAGGTCTTATGTAACGGCTAAGATATTAGCTGAGGAAAATCTCAAGCAGGCAATTACCCAGGGTGCAGTGGCAGAATTTATACGCTCGTCTGGAATACTTGCTGATGGTATGGAAAGAGGGACAAGAATTACAAGCTGGTAAGTACATAATCGGAAAAGTACTGGGACAAGGGGGTTTTGGGATTACTTACCAGGCGCTGCACACTACCCTCAACCAGCAAGTAGTGATTAAAACTCCTAATGAGTATCTCCAACATGACCCAGATTACGATAAGTACGTCAAGCGCTTTATTAAAGAGGCGCGGTTAATTGCTAAACTCTCACAAGACCCTCATCCCCACATTGTGCGAGTCAGTGATTTGTTTAATGAAGGTGAAACTCACTGTCTAGTAATGGAATTTATTCCAGGGAAAAGTTTGTTTGAGTTAGTGAAGCAACGAGGGGCTTTGCCAGAAGCAGAGGCTATAAATTATATACGCCAGATTGGGGATGCTTTGGCATTTGTCCATCAACAGGGATTAGTTCATCGAGATGCCCACCCTGGTAATATTATGCTGCGCGGTAAGGGTAAAGCAGTCCTAATTGATTTTGGTATTTCTGGAGAATTAGTCCCCACTACAGTTAGCTCAATGCATCCTGGGAATAAGGGATTTGCTCCTATTGAGCAGATGCAAGGCTACCGTCAACCGACTGTGGATATATATTGTTTGGCTGCTACGCTTTACTATACCGTGACTGCTGAACGTCCTACAACTTCGTTTGACCGTAAAGTATTTGATGCGATGTTATCTCCACCAAAACAGTTAAATCCAACTATCAGCGATAGGCTAAATCAAGGTATTCTCCAAGGAATGGCACTAGAAGCAGAAGACCGTCCTCAGTCGATGCAAGAGTGGTTGAAGTTACTGGAAGCGCCAACAATAGTAATTCCACCTCCAGTTGAGAAAATTCATAGGCAAAAGGCAATTCGCCCATCACCTAAGAAACCTTCTACCTCACGTCCTAGAAAATCAGATGCTCGACTAGATATAGTCTGCGATCGCACATTGAGGAATCTTATTTGCGATCGCTTCGGACTAATTGCACTATCTTGTGATGTCTAGCGATCGCAAAAGTTGAAAGTTGTAGATCGTATAACAGTCTCCACAACTGTTAGGACACTTTCTTGTTCCCTGCTCCCTATAGCTGAAACCCTTAACCTGGATTATTCATGAGGATTTTGGAAAATCCCCAAAAGCCTTACCACAAAGTTTATCTAGCGATCTGACTGAAAAAAAGTCTGTTTTTTGAAATGTCCTCACAATCAGGGTTTGGGCAATTGGTGAATAATGCAGGTTAATTTTTGGTTTCACTGCGTAAATCCTAGTTTTTGCGACTGATAGAAAAAGAGGGTAATATCTACATCTGAGTTTTTCTGATTAAAAAACGCTGTTACTCCAACTACCATGCAAACCATAGGGAATATGATGCTTTAGATGTAACCGCGCGATTGGTCCTCGACTCAAATCACGAGCATCCAGAATCACCAGCTCAGAGCGGTGGTGCTGAGCATCATAAACCATAGTCAGCACCCAGCCATCATCCTCTTGTAAACCACTAGGTTTGGGTACAAAAACTGGTTCACTGACATAACCTTTAGGTGCAGCACTCCAGAGTTGGCTTTCACCCGTTACCATGTCCCTCTTGAGAATTGCTTGTAGAGGCGCATTACCCGTCCGATTGTGAGCAGCACCAATGAACAAATAGCGATAAGGACGTCCTACATATTCTGGATGAATGTGGGGAAATTCACAGCATTGCTCTGACAATAGCTGAGACTGCACTTGAGAAATGCCGGAATTAGCGTTTTGATCAATACTGAACCGCCATAGTTTTCCTGGTGAGAGGGCCTCAAAATTAACTTCTCGGAAATCGCTATTGGCTTCAACCTCGGGAAGTTCCTCATAGCAAATCGAGTCAACGTAAATTTTGCCATCTTGCTCAAAAGCATTAGCGTGGTGGAAGACAAATCCCGATGAGGTTTCGAGAATTTGCATCGGTTGCTGCCCATGGCGGGGAATAAGCACAATACGGGTAGGCCTGGCGGGCATAAACTTCACACACTCGCCAGCCCCTCTTATACCTAAAGCAAAGAGAAAGGGATTAAAACTGACAGGATTTTGGAAGAAAATACAGTAGTTAGGCGTAATCGCAAAATCGTGGATAAAAGCAAAGCCAGGAATAAAGCGATCGCGACTTCGTAGAAGCTTGCCTGCAGGGTCGAATTCGTAGATAGTAATTTTCGTGGAAAGACCTGGTTTAATTGCGAAGTTAACTAAGCATGGTGCGCCGCCATCAAGTTCACAACTTGGGTCGATCCAAGGATGAGCACCAAAGGCTTCACCTTCTGCCAAAACCCCATCTAAGTAATCTTTACCCAGAGTTTCTAGAGTCTTAGGATCTAAGCGATAAGGTTCGGCGGCCTCCCAAAGCGCCAACAGTTTACCACCCCAATAGATGATATTGGTATTGGCGATATTTTTAAGTCGGAGGTCAAAAATATTTGCCAACAAACCCCCAGGCTTTTGGGTTCCAAAAACACCGCGATAGAGAATTGTTTGCGCCTTTTGTTCAGCTAAAAAGCCCTCAGTACGAACAAAACGATTGCAAAAATGCGCCTTCCCTTGATCAAAACTAATCGCACAAATCATACCATCGCCATCAAAGGGATGATGGTAGTACTGACCATTAATATCTAGTAAACCAGGACCATTACGAAATAAAGTACCGTGTAAATCAGTAGGAATCTCTCCTTCAAAATCATCAATCCAATAATTGTATTCATTGGGTTGAGATTGATAGCCCTGCTGCCAATCTTTGCGGTTATATGGTAACGAGTACTCGGATACCGACAAATGCTCTTGACTTATCATCGTTTGTTAATTATGGGTTATTTGTTATTTCCAATAGCTCCAACTCAGGAGCAAACTATAGTGCATCTAAAAATTGCACTTTCAAGCGTTTTAGCAAAACTCACTCCTAGAAAAGTTCTAGACAGATAACAGGGGGATTAGCCTGCATTATTCACCAATTGCTCAAACCCTGATTGTGAGGACATCTCAAAAAACAGACTGTTTTTAAGCAAGATCGCTAGATGAACTTCGTGGTAAGGTTTTTGGGGATTGTCCGAAATCCTCATGAATAATGCAGGTTAGTACTGCTTTAACTAAAAATTCCCTCAGGCTGTGAAGCCTTCTCTCCCCATCTCCCCCTCTCCCCATCTCCCCCTCTCTTGCTCTCTGTTGCTGGAGATAGTGACAAATCCTCTTGCGATTTAATTTCGGCTTGAGGATCAGCTGCTGGTAGCCAGCCTAAAAATGGTAGGGGCAGGAGGCTAGAAACATTAGTAATTACTAGCAATAGCCAAAGTTGGTCAAAATTAGTCTCAGTGACGCCCAACCAATGAGTTAATAAAGCCCCCAATTCATGGGATAAAAGTCCTGCTAAATTCAAAATCGACATTAGCAGAGCAAACAAAGTAGCTTCCACACCTGCTGGGCAAAGTCGTGCCGAAAGTACCAAAACTGGCATGAAGGTAATCTGTCCCATCACCGTGAGAATCAGACTGTCTCCCAAGCTAAACCAATGGTCATCGATACCCAAAGTGCGGTTGAAGTGGGTAACTAGCAGGATGGTACTCATACCTAAAGCAGCAGATATGACAGTAGTCCCAGCCATCATCCTCCGGAAGGGAATAGTTTTTAAAAAGCGCTGAAATAGCCAAATACCCACTAAGGAGGCAACACTAGTTACCAAACGCACACGCCCTAAAAACTCGGGTTCAAATCCCAGTTCATTAGTAGTGAAAAAGAAGAATGCGGAATCTGCTGTTGGTGTTGCTTGCCACAGGAAAATGAAAGCTGTAGGCAACCAAATCGCTTTTTGAGTAATCGCGCTGCGCAGCTGCTTGATTTGATTCTTAACAGTGGAGATGTCAAGACTAGTACTCAATACTTCTTCACTAATCAACCAAGCTGCCACTGAAACCAGTAACGGGAAGGTTGCAGTAATAGCAAAGACAGTTTGAGTGCTCAACTGTTCTAAAAGCAAACCACTCAAATATGCTGTAATTAAACCACCAAGAGCGGAAGTACCCCAAGTCAGTGATTGTAGAGAGCCCGAATCACTCAAAGATTCCCGTCGCGCTCGCTCCACCACCTGAGAATCAACAATGACATCACTAATAGCAACAGAAGCGGAGCTCAGGAGAATAGCAACTGTTGCTGCCCAGGCTGTATCGACTACAGTCGCCAGACTCAACCAAGCAACTGTTCCCATAACTCCAGATAAAACTAGATAGGGGCGTCTACGATAGCCAAATAATGGCAATCCGTCTGAAAGAAAACCAAACAGTGGCTTAATTACCCAAGGCAGGGCGGAAATACCGATTAATGCTGAAACTTGAGCTGGACTTAGTGCTAGTTCATCCTTGAGGAAGAAACTAACAGCTAGACGCGCCAACCCGAGGATTCCCTGGACAAAGTAGACAATTAAAATGGCGAACAACTCAGGAGTTGGTTCATTGCCAAATAGGACTTTTGCTTTCAAAAATCCTTTGAACTTGTCCAATCCAGAGGAGTAAACAATCATGAATATTTTTTAAGAAAAATCACTTTTTCTATCTTACATGGATCCCCCGATGGTTGTAATTGGCAAGCAGTCTGATTGCCTAGTACTCAATACGGTTTAACCTGAAGAGGCTCCTTGGTTCATCTCCCTAGAAAGCTCCATTGTCTGGCTTAGAATTTATGAGTTCTAGAATCCTTAAAATTATTGGTATTGCTAGGCATGACTGGGCAAGTATGCTAGCGGTGTCAATAGCTACCATCGCTACGGCAGGGTTAACATTTACACTACACAATTACGGGGGACTACAGCCTTTAGAACTCTTGGCTTTTAATCAGCTTGTGCGTTGGCGACCACAAGAAACAGAACCCGAGCCCCGAATCCTGCTAATTACGATCTCTGAGCAAGACATCCGCCTTCAGCGTCATTGGCCTTTCTCTGATCAGGTCTTAGCTCAACTATTGAGTAAATTACAAGCACAACAACCAGCAGTTATTGGTTTAGATTTATATCGAGATCTGCCAGTAGAACCAGGTCATAAGCAACTAGTTGCTCAACTAGAGCAACCCAATGTGATTGCTATTCAAAGTATTAATAGCCTCACAGGAACACCAGCTCCCCCAAATATTCCCCCAGAAAGAATTGGTTTTAATGATATCCCCAAGGATCCAGATGATGTTATCCGTCGCAATCTCTTGTTTGCTGAAAATGAGCAAGGAACTCTCTTCTCTTTTTCTCTGCGCCTTGCTCTCGCCTATCTGGAAAAGCAAGGAATCTACCCTCAAAATAGTGAAAGTCGTCCTGATTCTCTCCAATTGGGATCGGCAGTATTTTTGAAATTACAACCAAATTCTGGCGGTTATCAAAATATTGATGCTGATGGCTACCAAATTTTGCTCAACTACCGCCAGCTAGAGAAGGTAGCGCGGCAAGTTTCCCTAAGCGAAGTTTTGAATGGGAAAATTCATTCTAATTGGCTTAAAGATAAAATTGTAATTATTGGCTCTACAGCCCCCAGTCTCAAAGATGTGTTTGCTACTCCCTATAGGTTGGCGATGGAGAACGAGCGCATGATGCCTGGGGTGGTAATTCATGCTGAGATGGTCAGCCAAATACTTGATGCTGCCACAGGCAAGCGACCACTATTTGGGTTTTGGTCTCAATGGGCAGAAATTTTGTGGATCTGTAGCTGGATTGTAAGCGGAAGCATTTTAGGTAGGTTAGCTCTTCATCCTATATCTTTGGTACTCGGCGTAGCATTGGGTTTAGGTGTTTTGTGTGGTACTTGCTTATACTTATTCACTAATGCTGTCTGGGTTCCTTTGGCTGCTCCCGGTTTAGGATTTGTCTTAACGGTTGGTACCGTAATTACCTATCGTTCCCATCAGGCTCGTCAACAGCAACAAATTGTGATGAAACTGTTGGGGCAAAATACCTCGCCGGAGATAGCTCAAACTCTATGGCAACAGAGCGATCGCCTGCTCAAGTGGGGCAAACTTCCCGGAACTAATCTTACTGCTACAATGCTATTTACTGATATCGTCGGCTTCAGTACCATCTCAGAACAAATGAACCCTGAAGCCTTGCTCAATTGGTTGAACCAGTTGCTCGATGCTATCGCCCAAGAAGTTTTATTTCATCAGGGTATTGTCAACAAATTTACTGGCGATGGGGTAATGGCAGTGTTTGGAGTTCCAAGCTCTGGTCTTGATGCCAGCAAGATTGTAAAGGACGCTCAAGGGGCAGTAGCTTGTGCTCTAGCAATTAGCGATCGCCTTGAGGAGATGAACCAAAACTGGGAATTGCTCGGTTTACCAACAATTAAGATGCGCATTGGGATTTTCACTGGTTCAATTATCGCTGGCAGTTTGGGCGGCAAAAACCGCTTAGAATACGGTGTGATTGGCGACAGTGTTAATACTGCTTCCCGCCTCGAAAGCTGTCTGAAAGACCGCCAGTGTACTAACTGTCGTATTCTTATTGGTGAAGAAACTCTAGTTCACCTACAAGGAAAGTTTAAAGTTGAATCTTGGGGAGCATTAGCTCTTAAGGGCAAACAGCAAATGGTCAATGTTTATCGTGTCTTAGGTAGTTAACAGCCAAAAGGACTTGAGCCGCTGCACTGGCAAATTTCAGTACTTTTGCAAATTAAATTACAATTTCTCAACAGTAAGTTGAGAGGTAATTAAGTAATATTTCAACTACTATACCTGAGTCATAAATACTCAAAGTTCTATAGCAACATCAAAAGTAGTCTTCAATAACCACCACTACTGAAAAAATGATTAACCGAATTTTGTTAGCTGTTGCTGGTCGAGGACTGTGCGAACAGATGTTCAATATGTTGATGGAAATCCCTTATTTGCAAGGAGCATCGGTTACTGTCCTACACGTTGTGACTCCTCAAATCACTTCTGAAGAGATGTCCACTAAGTTGGAAGAGGGAGGCAAGATTCTGGCAGATGCTGTCAAGTCCCTAAATGTGGACGCCAAAAAAATTACTCCTCGCCTCAAACAGGGAGAACCCAAGGATGTAGTCCTTCAAATTGCTGAGGAAGAGAAATCTGACCTGATCATTATGGGTTCGAGAGGACTCAAACGCATAGAATCGATCTTGCAAAACTCAGTCAGCCAATATGTGTTCCAATTGACTGACAAACCAATGTTGTTGGTTAAAGACGGTATCTACCTTAAGCAAATTCGCCGCCTGATGGTTCCTGTTGATAAATCGGAGGCGGCGAAACAATCGGTGAATTTAGCCCTCTCACTTCTGCAAGACATCAAGGGTGGTCAACTATTTCTAGTTCATGTCAATCCTGATCCTGAAAGTACATCTAGTGATCCTGAAAAAGACCCAGTGCTAGCGCCAGCTGTAGCTGCAGCGAAAAAGAAAGGCGTTGCTTATCGTTGTCTGGTCAGTGAAGGTAATGCTGGGGCAGAGATTTGCAGTTTAGCAGAGGAAAATAATATTGACTTGTTGATGCTAGGTTCTCCTGATCGACGTCCCTCGATCGCTAAGAGTCTACCAGATTTGGATCGACTTCTAGGCTCTTCCCTCTCAGACTATATCCGGGTGAATGCCAATTGTCCTGTGTTACTGACGCGTGTAGCTAGCTGAGTGCAGGCACATACCAGAATCGATACTCCCCCGGCTGGCAGCACGGGGGATTCTTGTTTCTATAATCCTTTGCCACTGTTTAGTAAATTAGCTGCATAAGTGTAATTGCTTGCACATAGAAGCAGATCAAAGCAACAGGCTTTGACAAATAGGTCAATTGAGATGGAAAATCCTGAAGGTACTGAAGGTGACGATTTATTGGAAGGCACTGAATCTAATGACACTCTCATTGGAGGCAATGGTGATGACCAACTCTTTGGTCAAAATAGCAATGATATCTTAGTTGGCGCTTCAGGTAATGATATCTTAGTCGGCGGTTTAGGTGAGGACATCTTCCATTTCAACTATCTTGCCGATGGAATTGATCTGATTACGGACTTCGAGTGGTCAGAGGGTGATAAAATTCAGATTTATCAGTCCGGGTTTGGCGCATCTTCCACAGATAATTTCAGCTACAACAGCGATACAGGTGAACTGTCGTTTCTGGGAACTCATTTTGCCACCCTGGATAACAAACCTAAATTGTTTTTGACCAGTATTGATATCGAGCTAGTGTCCACACTTTTGCCATAAAAATTCAATTAATCATGTAAATATATATATAGTTACCAATGAGCAACACACTATCACCTTCATGAAAGTGCTTACTCCCACACTTTCTTGATGCACTACCAGTGAGTCAGTGATCGCTCTGTGACAAATAACAATCGACCTTTAGTTCTCCACACATATGAATAGTAATTTGTCAAGAAAATTTAGATGCGTTTGCCCTGGAGGATTTAGAAATAAGCGCGACCGCTAGCTTGCGCTAACCCGTGAAAACTAATTGCTTCCCCCTTGACAACTCATCATGACTGAAAAGTCAGGTTTAGGCATAGTTGGGTAATTTCACTCGCGGAACATAATAATAATGATTATTATTTTAATTGACGAGTTTCTAACTAGGCTTTATGACTTCTAGTAATCAACATCTCTCTTTATTTCATTGCCCTCGTCGCCTCTATCGCACGTCATCTTGACGGCGAATGGTGCTGGAAAACCAATTAACAGTTAACGATGTAGTGTCAAAGCAATTAAACAAGAAATTACCGATCTAACCGTTATTACCGATAGCGGGGAATATGGGATGGTTAAAGCTGCTGCACAGCAAGGTGGGATTGATGAAAAGCAAGTAATTTTAGAAACTCTTACCAGTATGAAACGACCAAGGGGAGATTTTATTTTGACTTATTTTACCAAGCAAGTAGCTTTAATGTTGCGGTAGTCAGAGCAAGTGTTAATGTCACCAAAGACAAGATTTAAAAAAATTCAAAAAATATGAAGTCTCTAAGCTTTACCTTGTCAGATGTTTTACCAACTCTACCTAAAAGCGGAATGCCAGTAACAATTATTACTGGTTTTTTGGGCAGTGGCAAAACCACTTTACTCAATCAAATTTTACAAAACAAAGAAAATCTGAAAATAGCGGTATTAGTCAATGAATTTGGTGATATCAATATTGATGAGCAACTACTGAATTCAGTAGAATCAGATATGGTAGAATTGGATAATGGTTGTATCTGCTGTACTCTTAATGACAGTTTGGTAAATGCAGTTTATCGAGTTTTAGAACGAGAATCAAAAGTAGATTATCTAGTGATTGAAACTACAGGCTTAGCCGATCCTTTGCCAATTATTATGACTTTTCTCTCTACAGAATTAAAGTTTTTAACTCGCCTTGATGCGGTAATTACAGTTGTGGACGCAGGAGCTTTTGACACTGAGTATTTTAATAGTGACGCTGCCTTAAGTCAAATTCGATACGGCGACATGGTTATTTTAAATAAAATTGACTTGGTAACTGAAGATAAAATTAGCGAATTAAAAGCATTTATTGAAGATATTAAACCAGGATTTAGAATTTTACCCAGTGAATATAGTAAAGTCCCTTTACCGTTAATTTTAGATATTGGTTTAACTCAAACAGATAATTATCAAGGTAAAATTTCCGAGTTTCGACGCAACAAATCGGCTTTCAATAATCATTTAGCCAAGGATAGCTTTAATTTCGTTTCTTTTCAAAGTGCTCGCCCGTTTAAAGTTGAAAAATTTCAGCATTTTTTAACCCAACAGTTACCAAATGATGTATTTCGAGGCAAGGGACTATTATGGTTTCAAGAAAGTCCTTCCCGACATATTTTTCAACTGAGTGGACCTCGCTACGATTTACAAGTAGATGACTGGACGAGTCAACCCAAAAATGAACTTGTATTCATCGGGCGTAAATTGGATGAGTCCTTAATTAAACGACAGCTTATTGATTGTTTGGCAGAGTTAGAGGGGTAGAGCCGAAGTTCCCCCGTCCATATGTACTGCGCATGCCTCTCAAACTCCCCTATTCTAAAGGATGTAGCGATTTAGACTTACAAATTAGTACCCATGTAGGTTCTGGCTTGATGCTTGTAATCATGGTACTATCTGAGAAATAGCGATTGGCTTTGCCAGTACCCATTGGGTAATCGCTTCAAGTCCTTTTTAGGAGTCGCTTTCAAATGTACCCAGTAGCGTCAGTTTAAAAATAGCCCAAAGCCGCTCTAGGTAAGGGCGTTGTCAATAACTCTGGGGGGAACTTCAGTCCTATACCTTTGTAAGCAGTTTCGTTTAGCCAATTTACCATTCTGAACTATCATTAGATTTTTGAGAACGATTATCGTTATAATAAACTTTTGTAAACCAATTTGCTTCTCTTCAGCATGCCAGAGATTAACCAGCAAGGAGTTCCAGTCACTATCATTACAGGCTTTCTCTGTAGCGGGGAGACCAGCTTACTCAATCAAATTCTGCAAGAAGCCAATTACGTCACATTCTCCAACTATGCCGACAGCGCAACGATATCAAGCCCAAAGCGTGGTCTAATTCTCCTGTCAAACAGCTAGTCTTTATTAGGCATCTCCCATAATTATGCTATAACCCTTATGCGAACGTTCCCAAATTGAGGTTTCTGGAGATGTCTATTGATCGTCATTTAGATACCGATAAACTCCGCCGACAGCTAAATAATTGCTTAGCTACTTCTGTTACCGTTTAATTTAATTCAAAATCATGACCTTTGCTCAGTCCGAACCCAATCAAGTTGACAAAATCAATAGTAAATTACCATTATTGACTACTACACAACACCCTCCTGTCTCTGAGGAGGAGATGCGCCAAGCGGTAAGGACTTTACTGTTAGGATTAGGAGAAGATCCAGATCGCGAAGGTTTGAAAGATACACCAAAACGAGTGGTTAAAGCCCTTAAATTTTTGACTTCTGGCTATCATCAATCTTTAGACGAACTTCTTAATGGGGCAGTATTTCACGAAAATACTGATGAAATGGTCTTGGTTCGTGATATTGACCTATTTAGCTCCTGTGAACATCATATATTACCTATTATCGGTCGCGCTCATGTGGCTTATGTTCCCAATGGTAAGGTAATTGGACTGTCAAAAATTGCTCGCATTTGTGAAATGTACGGACGACGTTTGCAGGTACAGGAAAGATTAACCGCCCAAATCGCCGATGCACTTCAAGGATTATTACAACCATTAGGTGTTGCTGTAGTAGTAGAAGCAACTCATATGTGTATGGTAATGCGAGGAGTCCAAAAACCTGGTTCTTGGACTTCCACCAGTGCGCTTAGAGGTGTCTTTGCTAATGATCCTAAAACCCGTCAGGAGTTTATGAGTTTGGTTTGCCACAATCCTGGTTTGCGTTAATTGATTCGCGTGTCACTGTTAGAGATGGGTATTAAACTCATCTCTTTTTTTTCTAAGATATGACTTGCTTTCAGCCAGACCGCTTCCAATCTAATGCAGAACTACCCTCTATAAATGGCGACATCAGCTAGAATCGACAGGTTCAACCCTTCTCATGAGTAGCCCTCTACCACAGTAGACGCTTCTTCTACTCACTCTGGTAATGTAAAAAAACCATTATCAGAGGATAAAAGTCAACTACCCCCGCTTACTCCGTTGAAGCGGGGAGTTCATACTGATAGCTCAACCCTCCGGGGAAGAAACTCAAGATGTAGTAGTGGGCATAGATCCTGGTAAGTATTTTTCCGGTGTTGGAGTACAACCCACATTCCGCACTTCAATTTGTAGTATGCGTGAAACGCGCGGTCATATTTACCCAGTCATAGAAAAATCTCAATGCCTTATACTTAGCGTTGAGTTTTTGTACTCAAAGTAGAACCTAGAAGCCAGCAGAAACTGATTCAATCCCCTGCCTCTCTCATTAATCTAGGCTTGTTGAGAATCAGTAGGTACACAGAATCATTACTCTAATGAACTGCTATTCTTTATGAAGAGCAATTGTTGAAATTTCATACTTTTTGAAGACAGCTAAAGCTATTAACAGGAAGAGACTAGATACTCCTTTTTTATATAGTTTATCCATTCTACTCCCAATTTTATCGTCATTTAAATGTGACGCTTCTATTCCTTGTCCTAACAAATGCTCTGTGGCTTTTCCTTCAAAAAATTCTGGAAACAGATACAGCGGTCAATAGACAAATCCTAATCCATTTAACAGTATCGCTTTTACTGCCACCCCAGCACTGACCTTTTCTCGTGGATCTATACCTATTTGGGAGTTGATTATTTCTACTATTCCTATTTCATCGATTATCCCTGCGATTAATCCTAAATGGTCTATATCTTCTACTTTTATTTCTTCCAAGAAAGACATCAGGTGTCACCATTGAGTAAGAATACTCAATTATTCTCTCTCCTCTACCCTCCAAACTCACGTAATCTAGTGTACTACAAATTGAAGTGCGGAAGGTGGGCTCCATTGAAATGATAGTGGGCACGCTTCTGACAAACCCACAGAAAAGCTGCTTCCAAAACTTCATCGGAAGCAAAAAGTAAGGGACTGAAAATCCCCGTGTCGGCGGATATTTCCTCCATCAACACTTAATTTTGTCAAGGGTATAACTTTTTCCTTTACGTTACTTAACAAAAAACTCGTTCCTCGAAGGTAGTGAAAATTGACCTACTATTCTGTGTAACTGGCTCAAATTACACAATAAATCAAGAGTTTAAGATGCAAGTAGTATTTTTTGACATATAAAACCCCTATCATACATCTATAGCGCTGCGCGCTGGGGTACTTACAAGTTAGGATATATCTAGAGTCACCTAAAACTAGATTTATTTATGGCTCACCCTTACTCTCAGGATTTGCGCCTACGTGCCCTCTATTTAATCACTAGCGGTATGTCGATAAGTAAAGTTAGTCGAACGCTAGATATTAGCAGAACTACCCTCTATAAATGGCGA
>JAAHHJ010000050.1 GCA_010692425.1 Symploca sp. SIO3C6
TTGAACACTGGTGGCACAAAGTCAAAACAGCGATTAGAAAAGAGTTGCCTAAGTATAATTTTGATGTCCACAAAGCGGCGGATGCAGCCTTTCAGTATTTGTAAACACACCAGCGCGCAGCGCTATAATTTCTAGAAAGGAATAAAATATTAAAGTGCTACGCTCGTCCTCCCCACCATGTAGACGGATGGGGAAGACGTACTCGGGTACAGATGAGTACTATTACTTTAGTACTCGGGTACAGATGAGTCAATTTCGCGACTCCAGGCAGTAATTCCGCCTTTAACATTGACGCCTTCAATGCCAACACCCTTTAAAATTGCTAAGGCTTTAGCTGAGCGCCCTCCCATCTTACAATGAGCAATCAACTGATGACCATTGAGCAGTTCTTTAACTTTCTCAACACCAGGACCTCTTTCAATTTCTGGCAGTGGTATCAGGGTTGAGCCAGGAATAGAGGCAATCTCGTACTCATTGGGATTGCGGACATCAAGCAAGACAAAACCATCTTTACCACTATCGAGGAGTTGCTTTAGTTCTTGCACTGTCATCTCTGAGATTTCCATCTTGCTTTGACGCTCCTGCTCTTTGGCTTGAGGGATTCCGCAGAATTGTTCGTAGTCGATGAGCTTGTCAATAACTGGTCTTTCTGGGTTAGGTCTGAGCTTCAGTTCGCGGAAGCTCATATCTAAGGAATTGTAAAGCAATAAGCGCCCACTAAGGGTATTGCCTTTCTTCAGGATGATTTTGACAGTTTCTGTTGCCTGAATCAAACCAATAATCCCTGGCAAAATTCCCAAGACGCCTCCTTCGGCACAGGAAGGTACCATTCCTGGTGGTGGTGGCTCTGGGAACAAATCGCGGTAGTTGGGACCACCTTCGTAGTTAAACACCGTTGCCTGCCCTTCAAACCGGAGAATTGAGCCATAGACATTGGGCTTGTTAAGCAAGACGCAGGCGTCATTTACCAGATAGCGGGTAGGGAAGTTATCGGTGCCATCTACTACGATGTCATAGGGCTTGATAATCTCCAGAGCATTTTCGGAAGTTAAACGGGTTTCGTAAAGGTCAATCTGACAGTTGGGATTGATTTCAAGAATACGATTTTTGGCGGATTCAATTTTGGGCTTGCCTACCCAAGATGTTCCGTGAATCACTTGTCGGTGCAGATTGGAACTATCGACAATATCAAAGTCGACAATGCCAATATGTCCGACACCAGCAGCGGCTAAGTAAAGCAGTAAAGGCGATCCCAGCCCGCCTGTACCGATGCACAAGACACTGGCGGCTTTAAGGCGCTTTTGACCTTCTAGCCCTACTTCTGGCAAGATCAGGTGTCGGGAATAGCGTCCGTATTCTTCTTTGGTCAGCTGGATTTCATCCAGATTGGGATTTAACATGGCAGTCTCCTAGGGAGAACAAAACTAATAGCTTCTGGTGGAAATTGACATTGAGCATTAAGGCAACCAATTTTGGCTATTGGCTTTTGAGCAAGGTAACATATCGCCACCACTAGTATTGGAAATTAAGAATCAGCAGTGGCGAACGAAGGTAGACTCGACTTTCAAACTATAAGCATTTCCTCTAGTTGGAATTGGTGATTGTCATCAAGTCTCCAGCTTTTGAGTTCACCAGCTTTACCCTGTTGAACGGAAATTATAATATATGAATACCTTTGCCAGGCGATCGCTCGGTCAAATTCTGAGGGAATGGCTTGGTGATCTGGGTGAGAGTGATAGATTCCGATTATATCTAGTTGGCGATCGCGTGCGTCTTTTTGTGCCTTGAGTAGGACTATTGGTGCAATCGAGAAGCTACTGGCTTTACTAGAGGAGCGCCATTGAGAGCTATTGATGGTCATGAATTGGTCAGCTGTTTGTTGATCCCAACTGTTGTCTGTTGGCTTGACATCGATTAAGGTTTTGCTCTCGCCACTAATTTTACCAACTAGCAAACCGCAGCATTCCTCTGGGTAAGTCTTTTCTGCATGGACTTTAAGTTTCTGGATCTGGTCATACTGGATGTTTAACACTGCCAGTTAATCGTAAGTGAGGTGTCATTGTATGCCAGTATGATAGCTATGAGCGCATGGCATAGCGATGGATAATTCCATGACTGTAACTCAACCTCACGAAAGTTTACCATCCTTTTTTCATCAGTATGCTCACCAAAAACTGAGTATACAGGATCAGGAAGTGCGCGAGTCGCTCCAGCGAAGACAGATTCCTCTAGGCAGGATTCCCAGGCTTGAAGAAGCTTATAAAATTTCCTTTGACATCAACCGCAATATTTCTTTAAATTTTATAGAAAATCAGGTATTGCAACAAATTGAAGTTGCCGCTGATTTTATTCGTGATTTCCAGATTGGAATTCTCGGTCAACGTCAGGGAATATTTCAACTATACGAAGTAGAAATTGCTATTGATCACTACCTTAGAAATACATTAATTTTTGAAGCTGGTAAACTATCAATATATATCCCCTATTGTCAGAGCAGGTTTCTAGGTCGCTATCTTCAAGATCAGGAACTCAAAAAACTCTGGAACCGAGGTAAACACCTTGCCAAAGATTCCCCTGTCCGTAAAATTTGGTGGTTATTTAACCCAATTGGTGAGTTTCGTTCTAACCTCAGGGCAAGCTTGGTATTAGCGGCACAAAAGCAAATTTTAGGAATTGACAAACTTTTTCTCAAGTTTGGACTTACTGAACTCAGCGATAGTTATACTCAACCGCCAGAAAATCTAGCTGTGGATGATAAAAACTCTAGTTTCAAAGATAGTGTAATTACTTTTTTGAAGGCTAGTGTAAATGAAGAAAAACTAGGGTTGGATCTAGAGCTTGCCCTCAAAGAACAGGATGATTCAAAATTAGTTCAGCTCCTGAATTTATATCGGAAAAACTTAACAAACTCTACACAAATGGAGGAACTAATTGAAACCAGCGCCTTAAGTTTACAGGAGGTAATCCACCAAGAGCAATCTCAAGTTAAAATCAAGATGTTTGGGTTTGTCAATGTGGGCAATTACCACCGCATTGATGTGGAACTTAATCTTAGCTCAGGCTACTTAAAAAAATATGTTGAAATCATTCCTAGAAAAGCAGAAGTCAAAGCCATTCAATTCGGATTTGTGAATGTCTACACCATCGATGATATTACAGTAAAACCCAGCTTTCATAGTGCGATTAAAGTTAATTTTGAAGCTGCTGCTTTAGAAAGTGCTTTGAGAGAATTATTTCCTCAGGATAGTTTACTTGCTCCTAAGTAAAGTTGTCCCACTTTTGGGTCATTAAGTAACTCTTTCCCTGGTCCTTCAAAGCGATCCCGCCCTGTATCTAGTACATACCCACGATCAGCCATTGCTAGGGCTTTCTGGGCATTTTGTTCAACTAAAACAATCGCCTTACCTGCTTGATTAATCTTAGCAATCTGCTCGAATACGCTATTAACTAGAATCGGCGATAAAGCAGCAGAAGGCTCATCAAGTAGCAGCAAATCAGGATCAAGCATTAATGCCCTTCCCATTGCCAGCATTTGGCGCTCCCCTCCAGAGAGAGTGCCTGCCCTCTGGCGGCGGCGTTGAGCCAGCTTAGGGAACATGGTAAAAATTTTGTGTTTGAGTGGCTTCAAAGAGTCATTACGAATGAAAGCGCCCATTTCCAGATTTTCTTCTACAGATAAGGTAGAAAACACATTAGCAATTTGGGGCACGTAGCACATCCCTCGAGCTACGATTTGATCGGACTTTAAGCCTACAATGTTTTCACCCTTGAAGGAAATACTGCCTTGATTAGGGGTTAATAGCCCAAAGATAGTTTTGGCGAGAGTTGACTTACCAGCACCATTAGGTCCAATCACCGCTACTAATTCACCTGGTTCAATTCGGAAATTTATACCTTGTAGGATATTGAGATCCTGGATATAACCTGCATAAACATTTCTTACTTCTAATAAGCTCATCTATTGGATAATTTTTTGTAAATCTGGTCTCTCTTCCGGTAAAATAGCCTTTTCTACTGGACAGACTTGTAAACAGATTCCACAATCAATACAAGTAGAAAAGTCAATCCAGTACCAGTCAGTACCCTTAACATTTTTGCCTGGGCCTTGATGAATGCAAGCAACTGGACAAGCGGCGACGCAATCAGCGACACCTTCGCAGGTATTAGTAACAATTGTGTGCGACACAGCTTTCTCTTTGTTGAAGGATTCGGCAAAACTTGCTGAGTTAATCAGCTATTTCTAGACTACCAATTTGGTTGGGAGGGGGAGAGGGGGAGAAGGGGAGATGGGGAGAGGGGGAGAGAATTTTGGGGAATTTCTCCAATCTCTATCTCATAGTCTCAATTGTTGGCGTACCATCAGCTTTAATCCAGGCAAGGTAAGTGACGCGGCGACGACGGGCGTATTCGCGAATTTGATCTGCATCTCGCCCCCCTAAATCCATCTCCACCCGCACCAAATGCTCAGAATCCCTGAGTTTTTGGGCATAACTAAAAGCTGCCGCTTCAGCTTGGGGTGTCTGGGCAATCACTAACCAGTCACTAGCTGCTAACTGACTAGGTAGCTGACTACTAGAGAGCAAAACATTATGTAGCTCTTCAATATAGAAGCAAAAACCGATTCCTGGGTAGGTTTCTCCCTGAGGATGATACAGCCCTAAAAGTTGATCATAACGACCACCACTACAAATTACTCTTTGATTACTATCGGTATCACTGACAACTTCAAAGACGATGCCGCTGTAATAATCAAAGGTTTGAACTAAGCTCAGATCAAGAATTAGATTACAAGCATTGTCGCAGCTGTGGTTAATCAGTTCGATTAGGGATTTGAGATTGTTAACAATTTCATACTCTGACGGCTCTAAATCTAAGCTAGTAATCTGTTGCAAAACCTCTAAAGGACATCCCCGTAAATTGAATAAAAACAATGCTCGTTCTCGCAATTGTGGTGATAGGGGTAGAGTTTCCAAGGCAACTCGATCCAAATTGGCAATTGCTTGACGCACCTTATATCTTACTGAGGTTGGGAAGGGAGAAAGCAGAGAGCGCGTTAGCCCAGCTTCTCCCAAAATTAAGTGCCATTGCTGCAACCCCAAATGTTTGAGAGCATCTGCCAGCAAGAGAATAATTTCCGCATCTGCCAACAGCCCACCTGCACCTAAGAGTTCCACTCCCGAATGGTAAAACTCTGATTGACGCCCGTGATTACCGATTTTTGGGCGACGGAAGACAGTGGCTCCATAATAGAGTCGTTGTGGCAGAGATAAACTTGCTTGAGTCTGACTCCCTGCCAGTCGTGTTGCCATTGCCCGTGCAATCGAAGCGGTTAATTCCGGGCGTAGTCCCAGAGTACCCTCTTCAGCATCATGGAATTGGATAACTGTTGAACGTTCGATAGCACCACCTGCCATTAAGGTATCCAACCACTCCAAAGTGGAAGTGATAATCCGGTGATACCCCCAGCGTTGAAATACCTGTTGTACATTGTTAATAATCCAGCGTTTTTGGGAAACTTCTAGGGGAAGTAAATCCCTTGCACCTGCTGGTGGTTGATGAACCATTACTTTTTCTTACCGCCAAACATTTTGCCAAATAAGCCGGAACCACCAGATTGATTCACTGATTTGTCTTGAGGTGACTTAGGAGGCGCAGACTTGCTGCCACCGGCTTTAGTAGACCGACTTTCGATGAACTTCTTGCATTTTAAGGCCGTTTCGTCCTTAGGATTCAATTGCAAGGCTTTATTAATGTGTACTTTAGCCATTGCCACCTGTTTTTGCTTTAAATAGGAGTAACCAAGCAAACTATGATACTCACTATGATCTGGCTTTTGCTTGAGTCCCTCTCGCAATTCTAGAACGGCGGCGGCAAAATTCTCTTTCCCTATATATGCTTTGGCGCGACGCAAATGAGGGTCTACAGGGGAAGGTGGTGGGGGAGGGGGCGGAGTATTATTTGATTCATTTCCACGATTATTTGAAATACTATCGTCTTTACCGCTATCACGCTTAACCTTGCCATTGAGCATCAAGTAAACCATATTGAGTTCGCTTAGAGCAGCAATGGCATCTAAAACTTCCCCTAGAGAGTTGTACTGCTTAGCAGCCAAGTTGTTAACTGAACTTTTGTAGGAGTTTTCTAAACCCACACCGGCTTGGAATAATTTTTTAGCAGCTTCGCTAGCAATGGGAACTTTCTTATCATCGGTAGCTAGACGCTTACCCAAGCGCTCCAGCATCACCAGGTATTCACGATCATCTTTAGACAGCTGTTCATAGGCAGGATTAACAAGCTTTGAAAGCAGTTGATTTGCCTGTTGCTTTTCGGCTTCACCTTCAGCTTTAGAGCTGTCAGGATGGAGATTACGAGCAATCTTAAGATACCTTTTACGGACTTCTTTTTTATCGGCACCAATGGGGATACCTAAAACGGCATGATGATCAGTAAAGTCAAACTTAAAGAGTCCGCGTTCAATTTGAAAAGACATAGATAGCTCTCCAATATCCGAGCCGAAATAATTGTTTCTAGTATGTCCTAGATTTTGGTATAGCTGCTAAACACTTCATTTCAATTGCCTTGAGAAACACCAAATATCGAAGATTTGAATTTAAAGATTTGGTAAAGTCGGCAATTTTTTAGTCATAAATCCATTACCAAGAAGACAAAGGCGATACGGTGGAAAGTTCTTTACTCAGTGTCTCGTGAATTTGACCATTTGTCGCCAGAATCCTGCCAGAATTAATATCTAAGCTAGTACCGTCGTAAGCTGTCACGGTGCCGCCTGCTTCCTCTACTAGCACAATCCCAGCAGCAATATCCCAGGGAGAAAGCCCGCGCTCCCAATAGCCATCGAGTCTTCCAGAGGCAACATCAGACAAATCAATGGAAGCAGAGCCGCTGCGGCGCACCCCCTGTGTCAGGTGAGTTAGATGACAGAATTCGGCATAGTTATTGTCTGGGGTTTCTCGTCGATCATAGGCAAAACCAGTTACCAGGAGACTCTTAGCCAGTTGTGAGGTTTGGGAAACTCTAATTGGGCGTCGATTACAAGTTGCTCCCAAGCCTCTAGCAGCGCGAAATAGCTCATGGCGAAAGGGATTATAAATTACTCCCACTTGTGGTATTCCTGAAATCAGCAAACCTATAGAGGTTGCAGCCATAGGGTACTGGTGAGCATAATTGGTGGTGCCGTCTAGGGGATCAATTGCCCAGAGATATTCATTCTGCTGGTTTCCCAATTGACCAGATTCTTCTGCAAGAATAGAGTGTTGGGGTAGATGACGCTGTATTACCTTGAGAATCTCTGCCTCAGCTTGTTTATCTGCAGCAGTAACTAAGTTTCCAGCGACTCCTTTTTCTTCTACTTCTTCCAATTTCCCCCAGTAGTCTTGCAAGATGACGCCAGCTGCCATTGCGGCTTCGGTGGCAATGTCGAGGAAAGTTTGCAGTTGTTCGGGGGTATGTTGACTCATTTGTATTGGAGTAACAGGAGCTAAAAGCAATTGCTATTCGTAGACTACCAGTTACTAGTGCCGAAAGCTAATGATGTTGACGCCTAAACTCTGAGGGTGACAAACGCATTGGTTGTTCTGGATTCCAAATTCCATATCCCATAATTCTGGCGTATTCCTGAGCTTTGATCAGGCGAGTATCATATTTATTATTAGGAATTCGCGGTGCAGCTAGGGCATAACCTTCTTTCACTAGCTGCTCGTTGAGTAATGCGCCATTGTACCAAGCATATGCTAGGGAACGACCAAAACTATCTTGCTTCTGTATATCTGGTTCAAACAGAACAGTTTTTAAGACACTTTGCCCATCGCTCACTTCGCTAATAAGTTTCTCAAGGCGCTTTTTGGCAGCTAATCCCCATGGTTTTTGCCTTAAATCTGGTGCTTCAATGCCAATCAACCTTACTGGCTCAATCAGTGGTGGTACCTGTTTTGGGTTAAGTACCTCTAATGTTTGTCCACTAACTACCCGTTGTACTTTCAGGGTAATTCCCTTAGGAAGATGCTCTGATTGGCAACCCGCCAGTAAAATAAGACAACAGCAGACTATATAGAAGAGCTTCCTAATCCTCATCCAGTGGCAGTCCAAACCGAACTTTGCCTTTAGCGAAATAGCGACCAAACTGAAGTTCATAGACTTCATCTTCATCCTGCGTCTCTACTTCCAAATCTGAGCGGGGATAGGCAACACATAAGAGAGCATAACCTCGATCGCGCAAATCTTGAGATAGTCCCAAGGCTTCTGGTTGGTATACTTGACCTGAGTTTATGCGCACGGCACAGGTAGTGCAAGCACCATTACGGCAGGAAAAGGGAAGTTCTACGCCTTGATTTTCCGCAGAGTGCAGAATATAACGGTCTTCTGGCACTTTTAGGGTGTGTTCGGTGCCAGTTTTTCGATTGTGAATCCGAATGGTATGAATTTTTCTCATACACTTAGTGTATAATGGTAAATCGTGTGTTGAATTAGTCTAATTCAGCAGTTAAGGTTAAATAATTCGCCTGGAGAGATGGCCGAGTGGTTGAAGGCGCAGCACTGGAAATGCTGTTTGGGGGTAACTTCAACGAGGGTTCGAATCCCTCTCTCTCCGTTGTTTGCTCATGGCTGATTGTTCATGGTTCATTGCAATTAGTCATGAACTGTATTTATAACTGTTTATTTAATTTGTTGGGAAAGAGGGATATCTCTTCAATATCGCTTTTGATGCTGATTCACTAGCAAGTTTCAATTGCCGCCTTAGCTGTAGATTCAATAAAGTCACAATAGTTAACTGACCAAAGAGTGCCAAAAACATGGTATTCATTCTCATTGTGTCCATTTCCCTATATACTACATAGCTTATAATCTTCGAGGGAAAAGTTGAAAATAGCCATAGAATTATATACTGCAAATGATGCATGCCCAAAATTGCTAAAGTTTTCGGTAGCAACAAAACCAAAGCAACAATGGTGCCAATTACCCAAAGTGAGGGCCTGGAAGTTTTCATCATCAGTATGAGCTGGATAATTGTGGCGTAAACCATCATCAAGCTGACAAAGAAAGCTCCCAAAAATAACATTTCGGTCTTCTCAAAAGCTTCAAGTATTCCCAATAAACTTCCAATTATTAAAGGAGAAACTGCGATCGCAATGTTAATTGCCATTGCCACTATTGCTGGACTTTTTTCGCCCCAAATTAAGTCTGAAACAAGAGTATTTTTCCGAAAGCCTTGGGGATGAGAAGCTCGCTCTCGCCGAGAGTGTACCCAATCGAGCAAAGTTTGGCGACTTGGTGAGAGAGTTACCATTAACACAAAAAGCATTATGGAGTTGACAACAGCTAGACAATGGATATGTCGATTTGGTCTACCACTACCAAGAAACCATCGCTCAAACACAGAACATCCTACAATCACCACTTCAAAACAGGCAACTAGTAAATAACTCTGCCCCTTACTGATGATAGTCGTGTTAGGGTTACGAAAACGACGCTTGAAACCTTGCCAAATCCAGTATGTCCACAGGCCATGTTGTAAAAGTACAAAACCTACAAGGCTAAACATACTTTGACCAACTCGGAAATAATACCATTGCCAGTTAATCCAGTCCCAAAAACCTGTTTCACAAACTCCATGACAACAATGTCCTTGACAAGGATAAAACAGATAGAGCATTGGGTGAATAGGTCCCAAAAGCCTCAGCCAAGTTAATTGCTCATCGGGAGAAGAGTCTATAAGATCTTTGGTTAGCATTAAAAAAGCGATCACAATACCACTCCCTAACCAAGGCAAAAGCCAACTCCAGTTTGAAATACTAGAACCTAATAGCAACGCCCCACTGTAGAAAAAAATACAACTGGAAGCAACAACTAAATAGAATAGAAAAATCCGCAGCAAAGGAATTTCAGCACTAAGCCCAGCCCACAAATGTAAGGGAACTGCTAAGATAACCGCAAGATAAAGTAAAATCGGCACACCAAGTAGTTTGCCGGACATAATCTTGAGTTCTGAAAGCGGGCTGAGTCGAAGGAAGTTAAGGGTACCACGACGCTCTTCTCGGGAAAGGTCACTGATGATTAGAAAAGTTCCCAAGACTAGGAGAGTAAAGATACTAATCCAGCATAAAGCCATAAACAGATTGTGCCAAAAAACCTGCCAATCAATGGCAATAGGGTCAACGGGATATCTGATACACAAAGATGGGTCATTTGTAGGTGTTGGTTCAGCGCAGTACTGGTTGTGGATTGGGTTCCAATATTTATTGGGATTAGGGATATCAGATGGCAGTTTACTAGATGAATAAAGGAACAGTAATAATTGCCCTAATAGGGAAACATTAACTGTAATTAAGACATTTCGAGGTTTTAGACGACCTCTAAGTTCTCTCAATAACTGCGGATTCCAATCGCCGATGATGTCTAAAAAATTGATCATTAACAATAGATTCACTGCTTAAATTTATCAATTGTTGAGTTTGTGGATAAGCTGACGACAATGTTCATCAACATGATTTTAAGTTTGATGTTTGATGATTCATCGAAATCTAAAGCTATACCATCAACCATGAGTAATTCTTTTCGTGTGTTCATCTAATTTATAGACCAAGAACGATTTCCTAACAAAATCGCTTTATGCAGACTCACCAGCAAGTCGCAACTGTCTCCTCAGTTGTATATTTAACAAAATCAGAATACTCAACTGGCTTAGTAGTGTCATAAACATAGTGTTAATGTCCACAAAACTTATGGCTAAGGGGAAAAAAATTGAAAACAACCATATTGTATGGTGGTAATAATTAATACCCAGCCTTGCCAAAATTGTGAATGGCAAGAACACCGCAGCAACCAGGATAGCAATTGCCAAAAGTGAACGTTTTGGGGTTTTCATCATCAGTATGAGCTGGGTAATTGTGGCGTAAATCATCATCAAGCTGACAAAGAAAGATGCTAAAACAAGCATTCCGATCTGACCAAAATTAACAAATATTCCTAATAAAGCCCCAATTACTAAAGGAGCAACTACGATCACACTATTTATTGCTATTGCTACTATTGCTGGACTTTTTTCACCCCAAATCAAGTCTGACACAAGAGTATTTTTCCGAAAGTCTTGGGGATGAGAAACTTGCTCTCGTCTAGAATGTGCCCAATCAAGTAAAGTTTGGCGACTTGGTGAAAGATGTGCCATTAGACCAAAAAGTAATATGGCGCTGGCAATAGTTAATGGTTCATCGCCATGAACAATGAACCATTAACCATGAACAAATTTTACCTTGTCAATCTAACCTGTAGGCAAAGATCGACGTCCCTCCAACAGAGCTTTTGATGCCGACTCACCGGCAATTCGCAACTGCCGCCTCAGCTGTAGATTCAACAAAGTCAGAACACTCAACTGAGCCAGCAGTGCCATAAACATAGTATTAATTGCTGCCGATTCTATAGCTGCCCAGGGGAAAGTTGAAAACAGCCATGGAATTGTATTATGGTAGGGGTCAATACCCAGTACCCCCAGAATTGTCGGTGGTAACAACACCGCAGCCACGATAGTGCCAGTCGCCCAAACTGAGCGCTTGGAGGTTCTCATCATCAGCATTATCTGGGTAATCGTGGCGTAAATCATCATCAAGCTGACGAAGAAAGCTACACAAAAAAGCATTTGGGTTTTCTCGTCAGAGTCAAACGGTCCAAATAAACTCCAAGTTACTAAAGGAATAGCAACGATCACAATATTAATTGCCATTGCCACTACTGCTGGACTTTTTTCACCCCAAATTAAGTCTGGCACCATAGTGCTTTTCCGAAAGCCTTGGGGATTAGAAACTCGCTCTCGCCGAAAGCGTGCCCAATCGAGTAAAGTTTGACGACTTGGTGAAAGTGTGGCGATTAGACCAAAAATCAGTATTGTGCTGAAGGCAGTTAGGTAAAAGAGATGTTCAAATGCCCAATGACTGCTATAAGATATCTCCTCCTGTAGAGCACATCCCAAAATCACCCCTTCAAAACAAGCAATCAGTAAATAACTCTGACGCTTGCTCAGAATAGTAGTGTTAGGGTTGCGAAAACAGCGCTGGAGTCCTTGCCAAATCCAGTATGTCCACAAGCCATAGTTTAAGATTACAAAACCCACAAAGCCCAGTGTACTAGCACCTACTGGCAAATAATACCACTGCCAGTCAAACCAGTCCTCAATAGATCCGTAAGAACTAGAAAACAGGTAGAGCATTGAGTCAATAGGACTCAAAAGCCTCAGCCAAGCTAATGGATTATCCAGGGATTGATAGCCATGTGTCATCCCCGTAGTCAGCATTAAGAAGGCGAAAACAACCCCTCCCCCTAACCAAGGTAGAAACCCACTGTAGCGGGAAGTAATTGCACCACACAGTAAAGCCCCACTATAGAAAAAAATGCAACTGGCAGCAATAACTAGATAGAACAACAAAATCCCAAGCAAAGGAATTTCGGCACTAAACCCAGCCCACAAATGTAGGGGAACTGCTAAGATCACCACAAAATAGAGCAAAATCGGCACACCCAGTAGCTTACCAGACAGAATATTGACTTCTGACTGCGGGCTGAGTCGAATAAAATTAAGGGTACCGCGACGCTCTTCGGTGGAAAGATCACTCATCAGTAGAAAGGTTCCCAAGATGAGGAGAGAGAAGATACTAATCCAACATAAAGCCATGAATAGGTCTTGCCACCACAGCTGCCAATTAATGATAAAGTCGCCAAGGGCATCTTTAAGACACGAAGGCTGGCTATAGTTATGTGGACCAGTACAGTACCGGTTGTAGATTTGATCGTAGTGCTTGGAATAGGTGTCCTCAAATGGCAGCTGAGTGTAGAAGTACAGAAGTATCAACAATTGCCCCACTAGGGAAGCTGCTGCTGTAGTTAAGACATTGCGAGTTTTAAGACGACCTTTAATTTCCCGCAACAACTGCGGATTCCAGTCGCCGATTTGGTCTAACAAATTGAGCATCAATTTAGATTCTCCACAAAAGTTGGTCAATTATTCAGTTTTTGGCTGTATAAAGTTTTTTAAAAACTTCCAACCTTCTTGCCTTTGACCCTGATTTAAGATGCTTGCTGGTGTCCTAGCTTGAGAAAGATGCTTTCTAAGTCTTCTTGAGTGCGGTGAAATTCACTTATATTAATGCCAGCATCAATAAGCGATCGCAACAAGGCTGCACAATCCTCCTCTGTGCCTGAAAACTCTACTCTGATTTGATTATTTCCTAACATAACTTCCCAAGCTTCGACCAAGGGATGATTTTTTAGTTCAGAAATTAATGCCTCTCGATTACCCAAGGTTGAAATAAAGATTTGCTGACGGCTGAGACGTTGGTAAAGTTCCTGTAGAGAGGCACTTTCCACCAAACAGCCCAACTCCATAATTCCTATTGAGGTACATAATTGAGCCAAATCGCTAAGAACATGGGAAGAAATTAGAATTGTCATCCCGGCTTCTTGCAGAATTTTGATAATTTCTCGAAACTGCATCCTAGCAATAGGATCTAAACCAGAAACCGGTTCATCTAAAACTAGCAAAATTGGCTCATGGATAATGGTTCGTCCTAGGGAAAGGCGCTGTTTCATCCCTCGCGAGAGAGTAGAAATTATACTATTACGCTTATTAGTAAGTTGTACCAATTCCAAAACTTCGTAAAGTCTTTGGGTGCGCTTAGGGTCTCGCAGGCGATAGAGTCGTGCAAAATAGTCTAAATAGTCCCAAACTGTTAGGTCATCGTATAGGGGAAAGTCATCCGGAAGATAACCCAGTCTGCGCTTGAGTGTGGAGTTACTTTTGTCTCTAAGGAGGCGATTGCCGTGGAGATAGATTTCGCCAGTAGTGGGTTCCTCTGCCGCCACTAACATGCGGATCAGAGTGGTTTTACCTGCTCCGTTGGGTCCGATTAGTCCATAGACTTCACCCTCACTTACCTGTAAATCAACTTCATTAACAGCAAGATGACGGTCAAATTGTTTAGTAAGTCCCAAGGTTTGGATTGCCAGTTCTTTTACCATTAGTCTTGTAATTTATATAAAGATTTTGCTATTTAAATCTCTTTTCTTAGCTGGCACTGATCAGATCCGGAGTAGAAACAATCGTCACTCACAAGAAGTTAAGCATTGTTTGTCTGTAGAGGAAGGAGTACTCTGACAAGTAAGTACCTGCGACATTGATAATGTTTACTGGTTGAGGCAGGGTGTGGGGTGTAGGGCGTAGGGTGTAGGTTAATGTTGACGAATTTCATAATTCTTTACATAGAGCCATTTATTTTAGAACTTAGTTAACAACACTTGAGTATGATCAATAATTTTATTTTGGCAACAACTATGAGCCATGAGCAATGAACCATGGACATTACCCAGACAAATCTTCCCTTTTGCCTAATAAAAAATAAGTCTTCATTTCACCTTTGCCTTTAAGATTGATCGCATCCCGTTGTGTAAACAAGTATTTTGCCTGCAAGCGCTTGTAAGTCGCCGCTGTTACTTGAATTTTCCCAGGCAAACCCTGTGATTCCATGCGACTGGCAACGTTAACTGTGTCACCCCACAGATCATAGCTAAACTTTTTGATACCGATCACTCCTGCGACTACTGGACCAGTATTAATGCCTATGCGGATGCGTAACTCCTTTCCCATGGTTTCACTAAATCTAGTCATCGCCCTTTGCATCTCCAGCGCCATATCAGCAATTGCCTCAGCATGGTTTTCCTGGGGCAAAGGCAATCCTCCTACTACCATATAAGCATCTCCAATAGTTTTGATTTTCTCCAAACCGTACTTTTGGGCTAACTGATCAAACTGTGAGAAGATTAAGTTAAGTATTTCTACAATTTCCGTTGGTGCGATCTGAGCTGAAAGTTCTGTAAAGCTGACCAGATCGGCAAATAAAACGGTGACATCGGTAAAATTTTCAGCAATAGTATCGGCTCCTGCCTTTAGGCGCTTGGCAATTTCAGCAGGCAAGATATTAAGCAAGAGACGTTCAGTTTGTTCCTGCTGCTGACGTAGTGCTAATTCAGCTTGTTTACGCTTGATAAATTGACCTAGTTGGCTTCCAATAGCTGCCATTATTCGCTGTAAGTTGTCATCGGGTTGCTCGACATTGCAACCCAAAAAGGTCATAACTCCTAGAA
This sequence comes from Symploca sp. SIO3C6, assembly GCA_010692425.1. Lineage (GTDB taxonomy): Bacteria > Cyanobacteriota > Cyanobacteriia > Cyanobacteriales > Coleofasciculaceae > SIO3C6. Next base: position 15,142 of record JAAHHJ010000050.1, read on the forward strand.
TTTCAACATCATCAAGGATGGGGAAGCCGAAGGCTGTGTGGAGTTTTTCGGATGCAGATTTTGTATCTAAAAACAGGTTATCTTTAACTAAATCGTTAACCCATTGGGGAGAGTGAGTTGCCCAAACACGTTCAGATAAAATAACACTAGAAGGGAAAGTAATTGGCTTGTTGCCATTGCTCAACTGTGAACTCGACAGTGATGGCTTTACCCAAGTTTCTACACAACGGAGCACTTCAGAGACATTTTGCTCTAAATCTTGATTAGCCGGTATTGGTAGGTGCTGATCCAATTCCCAGAATTGCCCTAATTCCCATCCCAGATTTTCACAAATTCCTTGCAGAATTTTGGGAGCGGCTACCTGCCAGGAGTCAGATTCCGAAAGGATGCGGGTCACAGTATGCTGTGCTGCTAGACGCTTGTGGGTGCGCTGACGTTCAGTGATATCTCTACCAACATAGATAATATCTTGTATTTGTTCATGGTCTGTCTTCGTCGCTGAACAGGAAAAGGCAATCTCTAATTTTTCTCCTGTTTTAGTTTGGCAAACTGTCTCAATATACCTTAATAACTCTCCTTGTTCTAAAAGATACTCCTGAACTTCTGCTAATAAAAATTCAGGATCGGCAATAATTATTGATATTGGCTGTTCAATTAGTTCTGATTCGCTATATCCAAACAAATTTTGGGCTGTGCGATTTACGGTTTTGATATTTCCTGAAGATGTAGTTACCAATAAAGCATCTGCCATCGAAGTGATCACTTTATCGATGTACGCCTTAGAAGTAGATAAGGCGCTCAACAAAAGACTTTTTTCATTAGATGATTGTACTAATTTCTGCTCCAAAATCATTTGTTCAGTAACATCTTCCAGAAAGATAAGTAAGCTATTATCTAAAGTTTCATGAGCAGGACTTTGGATGAGTTTTATATCAATATAAAGAGGTTCAGATTTTTCAGTTAGACGTCCAATACTTTTTAAAATGAAACTAGTTTGATTTCCCTCAATAATGGCTAATATTACATCTTCAAGACCCACTAATTCAGGGAAGTAAGTGCGTACATCTCTACCTGTAACAATCTCCTGATGACAATCAGAAAATTTTTGTACACCTGATGAACTTTCTCGGATTATTAAATCCCGGTCTATAATTAAGTATTCCCCCTGATACAATACTAACAAAGACGATAAATTATTAACAAGAGGATTCATTTTTCTTGATCATTTCACAAGCTAATTGGTAAAAAATTTCATCGACATACAAGCCATTTTTTGCAGAAGTTTGATAAGTTGCTAAGATTGACTCAAACTCCTTAATTTGTCGTGCTTTTTGCAGTTTTTCTTGAGTAAACAAGTCAGCTTTATTCAAGGCAACAATAATTATTCCTTTTGGGTTGATCGATAAAAATAGGTTGATGTGCTCTGGAATATTTTCAATAGTCTCAGGACGTGTGAGATCTGCAACTACTAATGCACCACTAGCCCCTTGCAAGTGGTTTTTCGAGATCCCCTTAAATTTAGTATGACCCTCTAAATCCCAGATCATTAGCCTTAAATTCAGCTTTTGATCAGGTTTTTCTCCCATCAATTCTAGAGTTTTGCGGGAAATTTTTACTCCTACTGTTGAAAGATACTGATCACTAAACTGACGTTCTACGAATCGTCTAATTAGACTAGTTTTTCCTACCCCAAAGTCACCAACTAAACAGATTTTCTTAGAAATCATGCCCATAGCTATTTATTTTTGACAACTGGTTTTAACATTTCAGATGTTAAAGATTATATATAACTACAGTAGTTGCTTAAGCTCGAGATTACAAGCAGAGTAGAGTAAGTACTTTGATCTATTTTGAACTGTTGCTGAGATTAAACGGTTTTGAAGAATTATTTGTATCATTGGTTACAGCTCCTTTGCATTTAGAAATTAATGCTGTGTTTTGAAAACGCCAATTCAGTTCAGAAAGTGCTTCTTCTATTTCCTTTTGGGAAAGTTTATCGTCTCGAATTTTTGCATAATGATTGCCCAATTCTTTCAAGAATTGCTCACTCAGCTTATAGGTTTCTTGGTGAAACTGTTTTGAAGTGAACGATAATTCACATTTGAGAAAAATTGTGCGCTGATTAAAGATTTCATCAAGGGCTTGAAGATTCTGTAATAATTGTTGATTGAGGCTTTCAAGTTGCTGTATGAGCTTGGCGCTTTCTTGTTGGTAATCTCTTTTGAGATACTTGAGTTTTGCTTCTAGGGATTCAATAACTGCATTTACTTCTGTAGAGATAGATTTATTGATTTGTTCTAAGTGTTCATGAAGTTCTCTGCGTAATCTTAATAACTCAATCTCTATTTGCTCAAAGCGACGATCATATTCTCGGAGTTCAGCACCGAGAAGAAAATTGCGAATCCTGTCAATATTGCCTAATCTCTCACGCAGATCCTCTTTGGTCATTGCTGCCATACTCAAACCTCTAAATATTTATCTAAATTAATGCACATCTAAGTGACATATTCTACTAACAGATTAAAAACGCTCAATGCCTCTACCCCTGCTTCCAAAGCTGTCTTAACCAGCTGCGGAGCAAGGGATTTCCGAGTCAAAAGTAAGAATTCTCCGAGGAAATCAAGAAGTAATATGGGCTAACTTGTTCCACTATTTGGGTTTAAATCCCAGGCTGGGATTACGGTGTCTACAATCAGATGGATGCAACGACTTCTGATTTATTCTGTCTCGGAGTCCCTTAGTCTTGTAGTCTCGTAGTCTCCTTCTTCTTCCTCAAGTTATTTTAGATGTGGAACAGCTTATCATGGTATTAGCTAAGCAGGAGATTGAAAAACATAGGCAGTGCATTTTGAGGTGTTTACCACAGATCTAATCAGCAGACGAATCTGAATCGGTGAGAGTTAGAGTTTATGCCTAACAAAGAACAAGAGTATGATGTCTGCTGCCAGCATCAGTTTCCGTTGGCACCTCCAACTTGGGGATTTGTGGGGCGCCAATTAGAGATTGCTGAAATTGAAAAGGCGCTAGAGCAACACAATATCCTCTTGTTGCGAGGGATGGCTGGTGTTGGTAAAACTACCCTGCTTAATTACCTTTGCCAGAGGTGGCAAATGACCAATTTTGCTCAGGATATATTTTATTTTAGTTACGAGCAGCAGGCATGGACTTTAGCTCAAATTTTGTTTGAGATTGGCAAAAAGGTATATGAAAATTCCGAGTTAGCTCAATTCCAAGAGTTGAGCCAGCAAGGGCAGATCCAGAAACTGGTGTCAAAACTGCGTTCTCAAGACTATATCCTGATTATAGATAATTTGGAGTCCCTAACGGGGCAAAGACTGGCGATTAAGAACATCTTGCCCAAAGAACAACGGGATCAAATTCAGAATTTATTGAGTCAATTACTAGGGGGCAAAACGCGAGCGGTATTGAGTTCCCGCAGTGGCGAATATTGGTTGCAACCGGAGACGTTTCAAACTAATATTTATCCTTTACAAGGACTTGATCAAGAAGCGCGATTACTATTAGCTCAGAGGATACTGCAATCTGCTGTATCAGCATCGCATCTAGCCGAAATTATTCAGGATCAGTATTTTGAGAAGTTGATGCAGCTATTGGCAGGGTATCCCTTGGCAATGGAAGTGATACTGGCAAATCTCAAGCAACAATCGCCTCAAGAAATTTGGCAGCGATTGCAGGGAAAGGATGTCAACAGGGAGGATCAAGCGGAACGCCTTGTCAAATGCGTGGAGTATATCTACAGGAATCCTTCACGAGAAGCCCAGAATTTACTCTTATGTTTAGCACCCTTTAGTGAGTTTATTGAAAGAAGCTTTAGCCTTCCCAATTACTTCCAACAGCTGCAAACACTAAAGCCTTGGTCTAATTATACCTTTGATAACTTTAATAATCTCATTCAGGAAGCGATAAAGGGAGGATTTTTGTTGCCAACTAAACTGTCTTCGGAGTTATTAAATAATAATAAAATCATCTCCGAACATTACATATTAAAAATTACGCCGTGTTTTTCCTACTTATTGAAAGCCAAGTTAGATCATAACCAAGAGACTACCAACAAAGCTTTGCTAGCAGTTTTTGTAAAGCACTATCAACTCTTAGCTGATTCTTATCAAAGTTTAATGCAATCTCAAGATATAGAGCAACAAAAACTGGGAGTGTTGTTCTGTCAATTAGAATACAATAATCTCCACCAAGCCCTGTTATTTTGCTTAAAACAACAAGCAAGTATTAATATTTTTTTCTGTCTGGACAAATACTACCAGTTACTTGATGATCTAAACAGAAGATTGAAATTATCAGAATTTGTATGTCAAGCTCAACAGACTTATCTACCCCAAATACAGACAGGAAAAAGAGCTTTTCACAGGGCGATGGCATTGGATAGATTAGCAATTAGCTACCTACAGATGCAGCAATATCAGAAGGCAAAAGAGTCTTATCAACAAGTTCTGAAATTACTCCAATCAATCAGCGGTGTAGAACAGAGACAGAAACAATTAGCACTGGGAAGTACCTACTATCAGTTGGGAATGGTAAGCCGAGAATTGGGAGAATTAGAAGTGGCACAGCAACATTATCAACAAGCCTTGGTCATTTTTAGCAACTTGAGTGCCAGGAATGAGCAAGGAAAAGCTTACCAACAGTTAAAAGTAGTTGCCCAAAAAATGCAGGAAATTGAAAAAAGAAGGGAACAGGGATTAGGGAACAGGTAACAAAAGCATGCCACAAATAGCCTGATTTTAAGTAAGTAATAAGTAATAAGTAATAAATAATAAGTGATAACTAGAACATTTATTACTTATTACTTAATAAATCAGTAGTCGGACATAAATAAATGGCTCTATGTAAAGAATTATGAAATCCGTCAAAGTTCCCCTACACCCCACACCCTGCCTCAAACAGTACACTTTATCAATGTCGCAGGTACTTATACTTTCCCCTCATCTACCCCCTCCCACAAAGTGTACCTCACTTGAGATTTGGCATCTTATGGGTTGTCTTAGTAGCGATTGTTTGCTAATATCATCGATGTCTGCAAGAAACAAACAAGATATAGAATACACAATTAGCGATAGTCTATGAGCCTTGAGGAAGACTCGCCAGCACAGTTTTCACAAAGCAAGCAAGCTGTAGCTATAAACCAACAGCAACCTCAAACTGAACCTACATTTTACTACTTTGCCTATGGCTCTTGTATGTGTCCAGTTGATTTGAAGCGATCGCTGGGCGAGAATACCTATCCCTTTGTGATTGGATCAGCTCAACTCAAGGGTTATCGGCTAGCTTTTAACCGTAAATCAGTACTGCGTAACTGTGGGGTACTAGATGTAGTTCAAGATCCTGCCAAGATAGTAGAAGGCGTTTTGTATTGCTTGCCCTGGCGCTTGAGTAATGCTCTTGATGTGCGGGAAGAAGTTCCTCGTGGTGGCTACCGCCGAGAGGCTATAGATGTCTACTCGCAGGGGCGTCTATATAAAGGTGTACGCACCTATGCTGTAGTAGATAAATTAGCAGAGGAACTGGCTCCCAATGATTGGTACTTCCAAGTTGTTATCCGTGGAGCAATCACTTGTGGTTTAACAGAAAGCTACTGCTGGCAGCTATTCAACCATATGCACCAGCTACAACAGCAGCAACTGCAAGTCTAGTCAATTTGAGATCAAGCCTCATCATAGGCTTCTACTTCCAGTAAATAGAGGTAGGGTTCAGCTAACTCTGGACGCTGGAAGGCCAGCGCACGCAGCAAATGCCAATCATTGAGACTCTCAAAAGCACTGGTGTAATCATCTCCCTCCAGACGTGCTGCTAACTCGGCAACGTCATCGGCGGTAAGAGCTGATAACTCACGCCAGGAAATGGTTGAATTTACCATTTACTCAGACCTCCCTCCAATAGCATCTGTATTAAGCGCTGCACAGACATATATAGACGTCCTTGCCTTTATTCATTATCACCTTTTCCTGACAGGAGTTGGTTGTATTTATAAGAATTATTAAATCAAGCTAATGATTGAGAAAAGTTTTAGTTTAGATTAATTCTTAAACTTGAAGACAGAATACACAAGGAGCTTTGCTAAGAGTATGTACTACTACCCAACACAGCAACAACCCATCAAAGGCATTGGTGTTGGGTAGTTCAAACTGCATCTATATCAAAACTAAAGTCAGGCTATAGTTTGCAATCACTAACGGGGGAAGTTTACTAAAATAAATTCCCTGACTACTTCTAAAGCCTCCGGTTTAATCTCATGCTCCATATCAAATTCTTTATACTGCATTGGTGCCCCCAATCTCAGCAAATAATCCCTTAGCCGGTGAGCTGCACTTAAAGGTACTACCGGGTCTTTTCTACCATGGATAATTAAAACTGATGGCAAAGGAGACTCAATATTTTCAGGTGTCTGATGCATATAGCCACTCATGGAGATTAAACCTGCTAAGGTCAAATTTAATCCCACATCCAGAGCCATAGCTCCACCTTGAGAAAATCCACCCACAATTGTGGCAGATAAAGGTATGCCGGTACTACCTTCGAGAGATGCGAGCCATTCAAAGAGCAATTGTTGACTCTCTTCTAAGCCCAGATAATCATCAGATTCAAGATCATACCACATCTTGCCACCCCAAACACTAGGATGCAAAAAAGGGGCGTTAGGCAGTAAGAATTGGTAATCCGGCAAGTTCAAGGCTGGCACTATGGCTGCCAAATCTTGAGCATTGGCACCCCAGCCATGCAACAGCACGATCAAACCAGTAGCTGGTCGATCAGTTGTCGGTGGAATCGAAAGAACTTCAAGGGACAGTGGCTTACTCCTGATGAATACAACTCACCAATAGATAGTAATTTGTGGGGACTTCATTTTACTACATGGAGAGTGGGGTAATTGTTCTAAAAGAGTCGGCAACGTCACTAGCCAATTTAACTTAACTAATCGAGAATATGATTCAAGCAATCATTATTTAATGATCAGGTGGCGGTCACGATCAAAGGTAATTGCTCCCTCGCTTCTGAGTTTACCCAACAATCGTGTAATCGTTACCCGCGTGGTACCAATTGCATTTGCTAAGTTCTGATGGGTGAGACGCATGCTGATACGAGTACCCTCAGCTACGGGCTGACCAACTTCTCCTTTCATCAGCAGTAGTAGCTGTTGTAAGCGGTCTTCAACCCGGCGCATACCTGAGATGGCTAGCATGGCCTCTGCCTGCCGCAGCCGGCGAACCATTTGGGGCAAAACCAGCTGAGATAGATGTGGAGAAGCCTCAATTTCCGCCTGCGAAAACCAAGTGAGACGAACATCAGATAATGCTTTTGCCTGATAGCTCCGCAGCAGAGAAAAGCAACAACCAAAGAACGCTGACGTTTCTGCCCAACCCAGCCACACCTCTTCTCCATTCTGGCACAGTGTCGTCAGCTGTACTATACCCTGGTTAACTTGCCAGACGCCTTGAGGAACCAAAGGAATCTCTTCCCCCTTAGCATAGAAGTGTAATCGACGTCCAGTCTGGTTATGCTGCTCTCTTTCCAGAACTGCCCTGTAAACTTGGGTCATGAGATTTAACTCTATTTTGGCTTTTCAAAAGCTAGCTTAATCACCAGCTTCAAATCTAAGCCACTAAGGTAAAGATTTGGTAATCAATAGATTAAGTAATTGTAATAAGCATGTAAATTACTAACTAACTTTATGCTCACTATTTTCAAGTCTAATATCAATTTGAATTAGTAGAACACTAGTTGTCAAAATTAGGGTACACTCAAGCTGCTAATTAACAGAAATAAAGGCTCCATATATTGGATTCTATTGAACTGGAGTAGCAACTGTTTGGAGAATTTCCTGATAGAAATCTCTTCTAGTTGAAAAATGAAGGTATTGCTGTTGTATAATTCTCCACTCCTGCCAAGCCTGGTAACGGTGTGTCATCAACTGGGTGGCAAGTGTGGGCAATTTAACTGCCATTTCTGATTTGATTGTATCGGTGAGGAATGCTGCTAAAACAACACTATCTTGAATCCGACCTAAAATACTCTGAATAGCCTTGATATCCTTGAGATATTCTTGGTATTGAAAGCGGTAAAAGTCAGTAAATAGTTCCATCTGATAACGTACTCGTTTAGCTTGCTTACGCAGACGATGAAGACTATCTCCATGGTTGTTTAAAAGATGGGCAACTATCTCCCCATTGAGAGGGCTGGGCACCTCTACTTCTCCAGCTGCGAGTTTAACCCCAATCAGCCAAGCTGAATCCAGAAACAGTTTACTAACCGAAGGCAATAGTAGTTCTGGTAGGACATCTTCAATTGAGATCTGAGCTAGTTCCCTGTAAGTTGGTATCGCTAGCCAGTCTTGAAATGCTAGCTTCAGTTTCTGATAGCGCTGCTGCTTGATAGTAGTCTGCACTTGCTCTAGCGACTGTTGACGCTGCTTGCCAACAGTTGTCAAAACCTTCTTGATAATTTTCTGTTCTGAGTGCGGTAGCGTTGGCAGGTAATAATTTTGGAGAGCATCTTGCAAAACATCTAAATCTCTTAATTGCCCAAGTTGTCGAGCAACTGCGGCAATTTTTTTTTCTTGGGCCGCTTTCGGTAAGTCAAGTGCTGGTGCCAAACTAGTAACTGCTGTGCGCAGACGCCTCATGCCCACGCGCATTTGGTGTAAGGCTTCAGGATCCTTGTCTTTGATGACGTCGGCTTCATGCTTAATTATTTTCTGGAAGTATTTTTGAATAGCCAGATTTGCCCAATAACCAAAGGTCTTGGAGTCTAGTATGGTAGTTTTTGTCATTGCACAGTTTTGGGTTGACTGACAAAGAAGATTTTTTCTGGTAAGATACCAATCAATAGCAGGAGTTAAATATACTCACACTGAGAGCAAAACCTTGATCACCAATAATTAGGTAGCCCTAAGGTTTTGTATATAGTTATACCTCAAGTAGCACTGCTCCTGTATGCCAAATCTCTATTTAAAGAATCACACTAAACACAATCCTAAACCAACTGTATGACGCCGAGCAGAGACTGGGGAGAAGAAGTAGAGTCCACCATGGTTTTCACAACAAGGGACTTTTCCAGTTTGATGCCTAGACCTGGCTGGAAAGGTTTTTTGTAGCAGTTGCAGGATTGATGGAATCAAAGTTGCTACTAGCAAGTATTTAGACATTGAATTATGGCGCTGTATCTGAGTGGTTCAGCCTTAAGGGAGGTAACATCAGTTAAGTTGCCTGTAAAAAGTTTTATTTGGTTTGACATAGTTTGCGCAAGCAGTTAATAGTAGCTTTCTTCACGAGTTATTGTTACTTTGATAACTTTGATAGGCTTTGAGTTTTGAATTTTGGCATAACTCATTTAGTTTGACTAAGAGAAGGGAATTTAGCCATTGAGGTATTAAGGAGGGTAGAGCCAGAAATCTCTCAATTCTTTAGGCATACTAGATAGAAAAGCTATTAACTTTATACCTCCTGAGAGTTAACTGTAGTTATAGCTAATAGGGATTAGTAATTTATTAGCACACACTAACTATCCCGAATAAAAGTAGCAGACTACTAATAATGACAGCAACATAGATAGTTAAACTAGATTCACTTAGCTGTAATTATTAGCACCAAACTTGCCGATTAAAATAAATTGGCTTCTGGTGAAAATTTAATAATAGCGAGTCATTACCACAACATTTCCAAGCATTTCCCAGGGAAGTAAAACAGATTTTTTATGAAAGCCAGTGAATTTCCCAAGAAAACTGAACTTGAACTTTTGAGTCGTTATGAAATAGGAGAAATAAATTTTGTTGGGGTCAAACTGATGGGAGCAGATTTGAGTAATTCAAATCTCAATCGCATTAATTTAAGTACTGCCAATCTCAAGGGGGCTTTTTTAACTAAGACTAAACTGATCAGAGCGAATCTGAGCGATGCCGACTTAAGAGTTACCAATCTCAAAAAGGCGCAACTGATTGAGACAACTCTCTCGCGAGCAGATTTAAGGGCAGCAATCCTGACAGAGGCGGATTTGAGTGGTGCCATACTCAGTGGAGCAGATCTTAGCAGAGCAGACCTTAGTATGGCTACGTTGATTGGAACTAGTCTCATTGGTGCTGTGGTTAAAGGAGCTATTCTCACTCAGGCTAACTTGAGTGGGGCAACTTTAAGTCGAGCTATTCTCACTCAGGCTAACTTGAGTGGGGCAACTTTAAGTCGAGCTATTCTCAGCGAGGCTGACTTGAAGATTGCTTCTCTCAAACGAGCCAGTTTGATTCGAGCTTATTTGCATCGGGTGGACTTGCGTGGAGCCAATCTAACACAAGCTGACTTAAGCGAAACTGATCTTAAGGGTGCCAATCTCAGTGGCGCCAATCTCAGTGGCGCCAATCTCAGTGGTGCTGACTTGAGTCAGGCAACTCTTAGCGCTGCTAATCTCAGTGAGGCTAACTTGCAAAGAGCTAATCTCTGCTCGGTGGTTATGGAAAGGAGCATCTTAGAGAAAGCCAATTTACAAGGAGCAAATCTGAGTAAAGCTCATCTTGCTCAAGCTAATTTTGCTCAAGCTAATCTTGTTCAAGCTAATTTATTTGAGGCTAACCTGTACAAAACCAACCTAACTCAAGCTTCCTTAGTGCGAGCAGGTTTGCTACTGACTAATATGCTCAAAGCTAACCTCAACGGTGCTAACCTAATGGAGGCTAACTTAATAGGGGCTAACTTGAGGGAAGCTAGTTTGAGTGAAGCTGATTTGGAGGGGGCGATTATGCCCCAAGGTGCGATATATAGTCAAAACTTTGGTTAGGGCTGTTGTTGATAGTTCATGGTTCATTGTTAATGATAGTTAGCAACGAACTCAGCTCAGACAAATTTTATTTGCACTACAGCTTAGGCGACAGAAACTCGCACTCTTGCATACCAATTCCCAAGATCAGCCAAAGCGCGGTCTCGATAAGCACCATATCGCTCCCGTTTATTCTTAATCCTTACACTCAACTCAGGCAAAATCCCAAAATTTGGAGGCATCGGCTGGAAATGTTTCGGCGATGCTGAACTAATAAATTCAAATAACGCCCCCATCATCATCGTTGGCGGCAAAGTTATAGCTTCCAAACCCAACACTAGCCGCGCGGCATTGGTTCCAGCCAGCCAACCTCCAGCCGCCGCCGCTGTGTAACCCTCTGTACCTACCAATTGACCAGCTGCTAACAACGTCGGGCGCTGCTTAAATTGCAGCGTCGGCAGCAATAGCTCAGGAGCATTGAGGAAAGTATTGCGGTGCATTACCCCCATGCGCACAAATTCTGCACCCTCTAAACCAGGAATCAGTCGAAATACCCGTTTCTGCTCGCCCCAGCGCAAATTTGTCTGGAATCCTACCATATTCCACAGCTGACCAGCTTTATCTTCTTGCCGCAACTGCACTACAGCATAAGGTCTTTTGCCTTGATTTTGGGGATCACGAAAATCCCCATGACGGGCATCAAACAGTCCCACTGGCTTTAAAGGACCATAGCGCATTGTATCTTCCCCTCTGCGTGCCATCTCTTCAATCGGCAAGCAACCTTCAAAGAATTTGGCACTTTCTTGCTCAAAGTCTTTCAAGTCAGCTTTTTCGGCAGCAGTAAGCTCCTGCCAGAAGTGGAGATACTGCTGTCGGTTCATGGGGCAATTGAGATAAGCCGCTTCCCCTTTATCGTAGCGAGAAGCCATGAAGGCAATCTCGCGGTTAATTGATTCTCCCACCACAATTGGCGAGGCGGCATCAAAAAAGCTGAAGTATTCCATGCCTGTGAAGCACTGTAGTTCCTCTGCCAAGGCAGGGCTAGTCAGAGGTCCAGTGGTGAGAATAACTACACCCTCAGTGGGAATTTGCCTAACTTCTTGGCGGCGTAACTCAATTAGGGGATGACTCTCTAGAGTTTGGGTCAATTCCTGGCTAAATACCGCCCTATCTACCGCTAAGGCACCTCCAGCAGGAACAGCATGTTGATCAGCTTTACCGATAATAATTGAGCCTAGGCGTCTTAATTCTGCGTGTAATAGACCAGCAGCACGATCGCTAGAAAGCGCTCCAAAGGAGTTACTACATACCAGCTCTGCCAATTCTCCAGTGTGGTGAGCTGGACTTTGACGTATGGGTCGCATCTCGTGCAACACTACAGGTACGCCTGCCTGAGCAATTTGCCACGCTGCTTCAGTGCCAGCTAGCCCACCACCGATTACCTGAATTGGTTGTTGTTTGTTCATCAAAGCTTTTAGATGTTAAGAAAACTCGCTTTATATCTCCCCATCTCCCCATCTCCCCATCTCCCCATCTCCCCATCTCCCCCTCTCCCCCTCCAGATGGCAATTAAAATTTAAACATTTAAAAGTTCAGTGACAGTAGCAGGTGCAGGTAAGATTATGCTCACTAACAGTACCAGAAGCAGAAATCCCAAAAAATCTCGCCAGTTATTTAATTCTGAGACATCATTGAGAGCAGGTTCGTCGGCTACGGGCATAAATAACAAAAGAATTGCTAAAATCAGCAAATCTGGTTCCAGTAAAGCCAGTACCAACATCAGCAAACGGGTGATCTGACCGATCATGGCACCGTTTCTTTGTCCTAGCATGGCATGGACAACATGACCACCATCAAGTTGTCCTACTGGCATTAAATTCCAAGCCGTTAATGCCAAGCCAATGTAACCAGCTATAGCTATGGGATGAAGTTCGATTGCCATACCAGCCGTTAATTTAGAGCCCAATGCCCACTTACTCAGCACTGTCAGGAGAAAAGAAAATCTAGGATTGAGGGATTCAAAATTCACTAACCCTGAGGCCTCAGAAATAGAAACTGTACTAGAGTGAGCCAATCCCCACATTAGTAGTGGTAAGGTGACAATTAAGCCTACTACTGGTCCAGCAAGAGCAACATCGAATAAAGCTTTGCGATTAGGAAAAGGCGATCGCATCTGAATAAATGCCCCAAAGGTACCGATCAAAGAGGGCATTGGTACAAACTCAAATGCTCCTATAAAAAAGGGCGAGGGAATAAAATAGGGCAACGTAGTGCGCATTTTGTAGAACATTGCACTCAGGTAGTGACCTAGTTCATGAATGCCCATAATTGCCATTAGTGCCAAAGCATAGGGCAGCCCTTGCAGTAAAGCTTTTGGATCAGATAGCAATTGTTCGGCGGGGATACCGGCAAAGTTTACCCCAATCACCGTGGCGGTAAATAGTGTAATCAACAATAGCCCTAAGGCTAACATTGGTCGCGTCACTTTGTGATCATCATGGTCTGCTTTTTGCTTAGCTTGGGGATTAGGAACCAGAGCAAAAAACGGTTTGCCGCTAAGACTTTCTTGAAATACTAAAAAGAAGCGATCGCCAAATTCTGCCTCAATATTTTCCCGTACAGTTTTATATGCTGCCTCTGGGTTAGTGCGCAGCTTGCCACGACATAAAACTGCTTGAGGTCGATACTCAACATGCTGGAGGTAATATACTCCCCAGGGGAAACAATTTCTCAGCTCAGTTTCTTCCTGTTTACTGATTGGACGCAAAGTTGACTCCTTTCGTGTTTCTGGGACTTTTGGCTGTGGGGATGGGGTTGGACTTTCTGTCTTAGTTCCATTACTCACTGATGAGTTAGGCTGTTTTCGTCCCAACTGTAGTAGTAGCCAGTACAACAGTGAGCAAACCAAAAATGATCCCAATAAAACGGGGAGTGGCGGCGTATTCTCGCCTTTGACAAGTGTCCAGCCACTCCAGATTAGTGCCGGTGTTGTTATCACTAACCACAACAGCCAAACTGGAGTCCGGGTGATGCTAGCAACATTGCGTTTGACAATGAAGTAGGAGTAGGTGATCAGACCCAGTAGAATTAGGAGCAACAATAGTTCCATGATTTATAGATCACAATCGATTTAAAAGAGCGATCTTGACAAAGGTCAGTACCGTCCATTAGAAATTACAGGTATATAGTAATTGTGCAATCCCATTCCTCACACCAAGATAATTTAATCTCTCCTCAGACTTCACTGTCAAAGCAACGAACTATTGCACCCAAACTGCCACGCCCTATCCTTGACACCATTTTTGCCTTTCCACCCCATCGAGAAACTTTGGGTGGTACATCATATATCATTGTAGGAAATTCAGGCAACCTCTTGATCGATTGTCCCTCATGGAATGAAACCAACAAGCAATTTTTAAGGGAAAAGGGAGGAGTGTCGTCGCTATTTATCACTCATCGAGGTGCTATTGCTAAAGCCCTCGAAATACAGTCTACTTTTAGTTGCCCCATTTTAGTTCAAGAACAAGAAGCCTATATGCTGCCGGGGTTAGAAGTCCAGACATTTCAACGGGAGTTTAGCATTAATACCGAATCTCATGCGATCTGGACTCCTGGTCACTCTCCAGGTTCTGCTTGTCTCTACTACCAGAATGCTGGTGGTATTTTATTTTCAGGGCGTCATCTACTGCCAAATCAACTGGGAATTCCTATGCCCCTGAGAACATCAAAGACTTTTCACTGGTTGAGGCAGATTCACAGTGTAAAGTCACTAATTTCGCGCTTTACACCTGAGAATTTGAGGTATATATGCCCCGGTGCTAATACTGGCTTTTTACGGGGCAAAGGATTCATTGACGAGGCTTACAGCCGTCTACAGGAGCTGGATCTTGATGCCCAACTCTCAGCCAAACCAATGCTTTGATGTTCCGTTGATTAACCCTTCTAGCCAAGATGGCAGGTGTAGGATTACCTCAGGCAGCAGCAGGTGAGTCTAACCAACCCAGTTCCCTTTTGAGCAACTCTACTGCTGCCTGATATTGCTCATCGGCAGCTGTTTGTACCTGGTCAATATTAATCGGCTCCAAGTTCACTTTCAAGTCTGGTATTATTCCCAATTTATTAATATCATGATGCTTAGGAGTCTCGTACTTGGCAACAGTCACAGCTAATCCTGACCCGTCTGGAAGATCAAACAAAGACTGAATTAAACCTTTGCCAAAGGTCTTTTCCCCAACTAGTTGGGCTCTGCGATTATCCTGCAATGCACCGGCAAGAATCTCACTAGCACTGGCTGTCCCCTGGTTAACTAAAACTACCAAGGGGTCTTGTGTAACAGCAGAACCATAGGCTTCAAAGCTGCCGAGGGTTCCTTGCCGATTGACTGTATAGACAACAGTACCCTCATCCAACCAGAGGCGGGCAATTTCAATACCTGCTTGCAACAAGCCGCCAGGGTTATTGCGTAGATCAAGAACGTAGGCTGTAGCTCCCTCCTCCTCTAGTTGTTCAATAGCTTCTTTTACTTCTTGGGGAGAATTAGCACTGAATTGCGATAGGCGAATATAACCAATGGGAAGACCTTCTGGCTGAAGATCCAAAACCTTGTAGACTGAGTTAAGGGAGATGCGGTCGCGCACTAATTCAACGGCGTTGATCCCTTGTTGGGGGCTTTGAATCATCAGGGTAACTTTTGTACCAGCAGGTCCGCGCATCCTGGCTGCAGCTTCATCAAGAGTTAGTTCTGAACTGGGCATACCATCAATCTCGACAATATGATCGAGAGGCTTGATCCCTGCCTCGGCTGCAGGTGAACCGACAATCGGTGCGATGACGATCAAACCTCCACTGTCGGCATCGAGAGCAATTTGCAGCCCTACACCTGAGAGTTCACCGGAGGTATTAACTTTCAAGCTGCGATATTGGCTTGGCTTTAAAAGCCTTGTAAAAGGGTCGTCAAGAGTTTTTAACATCTTTTCAATTGCCCCGTAAGTTTCCTCACGGTTGTCAAGATGTCCTCGCAAAACTTTTTGACGCAGTAACCACCAGTTCTGATCATTGAAGGTTTCATCCAAATAAGCTTGAGATACAATTCGCCAAGCTTGCGAGAAGAGTTTTTGCTCCTGTGTCAAGGCAGATGCTGACGGTGTCCACCAAGCGCCAAAGATGATAATTTGTAAGACTACTAGGAGTCCTACCCAGAAAGCCCGTTTATGCATGACCTAGTAATAATTTTAACTTCTAGTTGTGATCACCTAGTTAAGGTAAAGACAAAAATCCTAATAGCTGCTAACTACAACTGAGTTTTATCAAGATATTGGGGCAGCTTACTATAGGATTCTACAAGTCAATTCCGGTTGCCATAGCACCAGCAAAGACTTTCAAAAGAGAGTTTAGTAACATCTGTGTCCTGTCAAGTTATGTTACATTTCTTAGAGAGTCGAGAGCTAAACAGGTTAATGCCCCTGACCTGATTTTTGTCAATTCCGCCGTCGCGGAATTTAATTACACCCACCCTAGTTTAAGGGGAGTTATCCTCTTGTGACTAGCCAGATTAGGGCAGCCAAGGTTCCCAAATAAAAACTAGATGATCTCGCTCCTGGGAAAAACTGCCCATCCGGGGTGAAAATCACAAACAGTAAGATCCTTATTAGAAATCCTGGAGTTCATGTTTTCTAAGCAAGCAACTGATTCGCAACTCTTCAAATGGTTTGAGGAGCGTCTAGAGGTAGAGGCAATAGCCGAGGATATTACCTCCAAGTACGTTCCTCCCCACGTTAATATTTTTTACTGTCTCGGTGGTATTACCCTCACTTGCTTTATAATCCAGTTTGCCACTGGATTTGCAATGACCTTTTACTACAAGCCGACAGTTACTGAAGCTTTTACCTCCGTTCAGTATTTAATGACGGAAGTTAACTTTGGCTGGCTAATCCGCTCTGTTCACCGTTGGTCAGCCAGTATGATGGTGCTGATGATGATCTTACACATCTTCCGCGTTTACCTCACTGGCGGTTTTAAGAAACCTCGTGAACTGACTTGGGTAACTGGTGTGGTTCTAGCTGTGATCACTGTTTCTTTCGGTGTTACCGGCTATTCGCTACCTTGGGATCAAGTGGGATACTGGGCTGTTAAAATCGTTTCTGGAGTTCCCGAAGCAATTCCCTTTGTCGGTCCTTTAATCGTCGAACTACTGCGCGGTGGTGTCAGTGTTGGTCAAGGTACTTTGACTCGCTATTATAGTCTGCACACCTTTGTTCTGCCTTGGATGATTGCAGTCTTCATGCTGCTGCACTTCCTGATGATCCGCAAGCAGGGCATTTCTGGTCCTTTGTAAGCTGCAATTGCTGGTCTTGGCAAAGTTTAACGTGGACAGGCAGGATTAGCCTTGATGGTATAGCATGTATAGCAACTTTGAGATATGCCAAAATTGCTAATATCTGCTTACCTTAATTATTGATTCAGGAGAACAGTTTAACAATGGCAACGGAAAAAAAGCCGGATCTAAGTGATCCACAGTTGCGTGCAAAACTTGCTAAGGGCATGGGTCATAACTACTATGGTGAACCAGCTTGGCCTAATGACCTGCTCTATATCTTTCCCGTAGTAATTATGGGTTCAATTGCTCTGTGTATTGGTTTAGCAGTGCTTGACCCCGCCATGGTTGGTGAACCAGCAGATCCTTTCGCCACCCCTCTGGAAATTCTCCCAGAATGGTATTTATACCCAGTTTTCCAAATCCTGCGTTCTGTTCCTAACAAACTCTTGGGTATCGCCGCGATGGCAGCGGTTCCCCTAGGTTTGATGCTCGTTCCTTTCATCGAGAATGTTAACAAATTCCAAAACCCATTCCGGCGTCCAGTTGCCACTACAGTTTTTCTGTTTGGCACTCTGGTAACCCTCTGGTTAGGTATTGGCGCAGTCTTCCCAATTGACAAATCTTTCACCTTCGGTCTGTTTTAACAGAACTTGGTGGGAATCGTCCTGCCAAGATTTTTGAGAAAGTCAGTGCTGGAGTTGTTCAGTAATCTGATTGCATAACTATAGACGCCTGTAAGTGTCTCAGTAGTACCGATGTACTGCCAAGAGACATTAACAGGCGTTAGTTTTTGGCAATTGTCTCAGAAAACTTGTTGAAGATCACTAAACCTTTGAACTAGGCTAGGGCTGTATTATTTCTTCCCTCAATAGAAATATTGAGTAGTCAGACATAAATTGTGTCCGACTACTTCTGACCAAGTTGCAGTTCAAGAGTTAATTATGGACATAGGGTACGGAAATGGAAAAAATTAGCTGTTATCAGACAACTTGGTGTGAATGAATTGATATAACAAATTGAGAGGTTAAATAAATTTGACTCAGATCACTAGTCAGGCACCTGAACACGTATTTATTTTTATAGAGATTTTTGAGTGCGAAGGAGGCATTCAGTCCTACGTCAAAAATCTGCTACAGGCCTATCTCTCTCTAGCTCCTAAAAATACTGACTATTCTACTGCTGAGATATTTTTACTCAGGGATAGTCCTGAATGCGACAATCCTTTTGATGTCGACCCACTTAAATTTCATTACCTGAAAACTAAATCTCCAATGTTGGGGCGTTTGAAGTTGATTGCCAAACTATTAAGCTGTCTATGGCTACGACGCCCCAAACATGTATTCTGTGGTCATATTAAGCTGGCTGCTATGACTCAACTACTGTGTAAACCACTAGGTATCCCTTATACAGTTTCTACTCATGGCAAGGAAGTTTGGGACAAATTACCCAATCGAGAACGTCAGGCACTCCTATCAGCTGCTAACATTTGGACAGTTAGCCGCTACACTCGCGATCGCACCTGTGCCAATAATAATCTAGACCCCGGTAAGGTACAGCTATTGCCCTGTGTGGTGGATGGGGATAAATTTACCCCTGGACCCAAATCACCAGAACTACTAGCACGCTATGGTTTAGCTAATGCCAAGGTGCTGATGAGTGTTGCTAGACTATGGTCTGGTGATATTTATAAAGGTGTCGATGTCACGATTCGGGCTCTGCCGACAATCATCAAAGTTTTCCCAGAGGTTAAATATCTAGTGGTTGGTCGTGGAGATGATCAACCAAGACTAGCACAATTGGCTAAAGACTTAGGCGTTGCCGAGCAAGTTGTTTTTGCTGGTTTTGTGCCTACACCTGAACTTGTAGAACACTATCGAGTTGCTGATGCCTACATTATGCCCTCCCAAGAAGGTTTTGGCATAGTTTATTTAGAGGCGATGGCTTGTGGTAAACCTGTGCTGGCTGGTGACGCCGACGGTTCAGCTGATCCCTTACAGGATGGATATCTAGGCTGGCAGGTTCCACACCGAGATCCTGAAGCGGTAGCTAAAGCCTGTATTGAAATTCTGCACGGAGAGGATCAACGCTGTGATGGTCAATGGTTAAGAGAGCAATGCCTGAGGCTGTTTAGTAAGGATGCCTTTGCCCAAAGGTTAAAACACCTGCTCTAACACACTTGCTCCATAGTGCCTTACCTGAGCTGTACTGAGGCAATTTGACACTCAAACTCAAACTTTTTGATAAAATTCTTAACCTCAGGGCAAGATTAATTTGGACTAGGATAGAGATGTTATTTTGTCCGGCAGTAAGACTCCCTTTAAATGCTAAGCATTATAATGAATGGTGGACACAAAACTTGGCTAGTGCTAAGAGAGAAAAGTAAAAACCATTAGAACCCTAGGCTATAGGGGGATTGCCTGTGGGCAAGTAGGAGCCGACTCCCTTGGTTGAAGCTCCGAAGAGAACAGTAAAGCCAGAGATTTCTAGAGATTTCTAGAGCTTTACATAAGTTTCTTGTAGCAGATGAGATATTACACAACACTATGCGCCTTTAAAGACTACTGTGAACCAGGAAATTCCTAAATTTGCTCAGTTCAACCTCTCTGGAATCGGCTGTTGGCTGACTGTTTTAGCAACTTTTATGCTGCTGGGAGCAGTTGGTTTAAACTGGATAGTCAACGGTTTTTTGATTCTGGTTGGCTTCGTACTTATATCACCAGTAATTGGATTGCTGGTATTCCGTTGGTGGTTAAAGCGCAATTTAGTTGAGTCTCAATGCCCAGTTTGTAGCCATGAGTTCACTGGTTTTAATCAAACTGAGTGTCAGTGTCCCAGTTGTGGAACCCCACTGAAAGTGGAGCAGGGAGGTTTCTCTCGCTTGACACCTCCTGGTACGATCGATGTGGAAGCTGTAGAGGTATCAGTTCAGCAGATTGAGGATTAAGTGTTGTTCATTTTTCATTGCGCTCTAGTAGTAGTGAACTATGAACCACTAATTTTTTGGAAATGAATACCTGGCAATGATTGTTTCTCAAGAAATTTAGCCATCATCGGTTTATGGTTTCCGCCGATTTTGAGTGATAGATAACTTATAGTTGTGTTGACCACCAGCACTATCGCCGATGAAAATAGAGTATTTTCCTGGCTTCCACAATCCTGAGTCTTCAATATTTTCATCAGGCAAACCAGGCACACAAGTTCTTCTATTGGGTCCTTCAATTAGGAGAGTAGGTTTGCCGCTTGCTTCGACAGTGAAGCGCAGGTAATCGAATTGCTGGCTCAGCGTAATTGTATGATTTGCTGTAGCGCTAATCATGCCGCAGTCACCGCTATCATTGGAGCCTCCAGAAGTTCCCTGCAATACTAGCGGATCATTAAATCCAGGTTGAATCGGCACTGCTTGGGAGTGAGCGACACCAGTACTGATCAATAACGCTGAGAAAGCGGCAGGAATAAGCATCCAGTATTTAAGTGTTTTCATCGCGCCATTCCCAAACCTAATTATCAAGTTTTCGTAATATAATTATCCTTTACAACTAGACGCCTAGAGGAACGACATGTTCCTACTTTGTTGTCTGAGTTCATTAGTTAAAAAAACAAAAGGAAACAGCTTGGTTAAAAGAGTTGGTGTTTTGATCATTGTTGCACTGATATAGAATAGAGGCACAATATCTGGAACCACGTCACTTTCTCATTTTGAGAGGTTAATTAATGGCAAGCCATGACGAGGCTACTCATTCAAACCCAAAGTGTCCCTCTGATGGTCAATCTTCCTGGGATTATTCCCATGAATCCTGCGCAGTTTGCTGAATTCTGTTTGGCTAATCGAGATCTACGAATTGAACGCACTGCTAGTGGAGAAGTTGTCGTTATGCCGCCAGTCTTTTCCGATACAGGCAATCGAAATCTTAAAATTTCTCAACAATTGGCAAACTGGGCGGATCAGGATGGTACAGGTGAAACCTTTGACTCCAGCACAGGCTTTACCTTACCGAATGGAGCTATTCGCTCTCCAGATGCCTGTTGGATTAAACTCGAGAGCTGGAATACCTTAACGGAGGAACAAAAAGCTTCCTTTGCCCCTATTTGCCCCGACTTTGTGATCGAGTTACGCTCCGCCAGCGATATACTCAGTGGCTTGCAAGACAAAATGCAAGAATACCTTGATAAGGGTACATCACTGGGTTGGTTAATTGACTGCCAAAACCGGAAAATTTACATTTATCGTCCTGATTACAAACCGGAGATTTTGGACAATCCTGAAACCGTTAGCGGTGCTCCGGAGCTGCTGGGGTTTGTGCTAAAAATGACCAAGATCTGGTGAAAACAATTTAGCATCATTGGCATTGGGAAACTCTAAGAAATAAATTATCCCATTGAACAAATTATCCCATTGAACCTCTTGCATCAGCAGGATTGAGGGTGGTCAATTCGACTTGTACAAGAAGTCTATTGACTTAGAAACACGATGTAAAGATTTTTCTCCGTGTCTGGAGCCTCTGGAGCCTCTGGAGTGCCTCGCCATCTCCCCCTGCAATGGGATATTTTTTTATCGAAATTAATAAATTAATATGGGTCAAATACCCCACCGTCACTTGCGGTGTATAGCGCTACGCGCAAGGCTCTAGGGCAGAAGGCTCCAGGGCAGAAGGGGTGAATTTGACAAAGTTCTAGCGATTTAGCTTGTCCTAACCTTAATACCCACATTCCGCACCCTCAACTGTCACATGGACTGAGGGAGTTCAAGGCGAGCGCTAAATCGAGGCAGTTGCTGAGTAAAAATACTTAGGTAAATTTAAAGTTTTTCTCTGCCCATTCCTCGACTTT
>JAAHHJ010000051.1 GCA_010692425.1 Symploca sp. SIO3C6
GCTCCAGCCATTGTTCAAATAGAACGACTTGGCTTGCTTTTGGTTTAAGTTTAAATTCGTAAGTTAAATTAAACACTTGTTTATCTCCTTGGTCTTATTTTACTTCAGTTTTGAACATTCGTCTAGTTCTTTTATCAAAAACGCTGATTGCTGAAAGTCCCCCTAGAAGGGGGAGGCACCAGACCCATTTTTTTTGGTCAAATTCAAAAATGCTCTACCTGGCAACAACTGCGGCAATTATGGATAGAAATAGAAATAGACGACAAACAGTACAATAAACAGTATGATGATTAGTCTCACTCAAGTTTGTGCAAAATCTGGGAAAAATACTGGGACAGACTTTGGAAAGATCAAGAGTCAACAGTACCAGAATTTAGCTTTTGAGCAGCCAACTGTACTCAAGCATCAATACAACTTTGGTTAGCACTCCCCAGCACTAAAAACCTCTTGTGCTGTAAAATTCAACTCTGGGAAAGTTGGGGATTCAACGCGCTTATTCCCCCTAAACTGACTAACCTGATACTCACCTTCAACTAGTTGGTAAACAGAAAAAGTCGGTTGCTTGGGATTACCAATAAAGCGCTTACCGCCTAACCCCAAATAATCAACAATCCAATATTCAGGAATGCCGATTTCTTCATAATCCCTAGCTTTAGTCAAGTAATCGTCTCGCCAGTTAGTACTGACAACCTCTACCGCCAGTTTGACTGACTTACCCTGTGAGATCGTTGATGACTTCTTCCACAGCGGCTCATCTGGCAAAGCCTCTTTATCCAAAACCATGACATCCGGCTGATAACCCGAAGGATAACGAGGAGGCTTGACAAGGTAAGTTCTGGGAATAAAGTAGGGGAGGCTTTGGCGATCAATTTCTACATTCAGCTTGCAGTTGAGAAAAGCGGCGACTTCTTCATGATCTCCAGTGGGATTCATCTCAACAATGACTCCCTCATACAGTTCGTAACGCCCTCTTCCATCCGGATACCACTCCAGAAACTCTTCAAAGGTTATTGGTGTTTGTACGACCTGAATCATCAAATCCTCCTGGCTCTGAAACCCTATCCTGACTAGGACAGCTTGATTTTGAGAAGGTGATAGTACCCATCCAGTTTACAATCTGGGAGAATATCAACCTAGGTGCTCGATTCCGCTAAACTTGGGAATTGTCCATCTTAGGAATAGTTAATCATTACTGGAAGCTCTCATGGAGATAGGTCAGAAAGTTAAAGTTTTCCGCCTTAGAGACCGGGTAGCCCCCGATATTGTTGGCAAATTGGGAAAAGTTGGTATCATTAAAGACTTCAAAATGACAGATGGCAGTGGGGTAGGTGCTGTAGTACAGTTTGACGACAACTCCACCACCTGGTTTTTTGAAGACGAAC
The DNA here is from genome assembly GCA_010692425.1 of Symploca sp. SIO3C6. Classification (GTDB taxonomy): domain Bacteria; phylum Cyanobacteriota; class Cyanobacteriia; order Cyanobacteriales; family Coleofasciculaceae; genus SIO3C6. Next base: position 1,383 of record JAAHHJ010000051.1, read on the forward strand.
TCAAAGTCACAGAGTAGTGTAGTAAGTTCTCACACATTTAACTTGCATTTTTACATAATGGGGAGATGGGGGGAGAGAGATGGGGGGAGATGCTCGATTATTAACCATTAGCCTCCTAAACTCTTGACTCTTGAATCCTGGGTGTCGAAACTGCAATTTAGATGCATAACAGCTCACTGAAGAGGTAGGTTGGGTAGAGTTTCCGAACCCAACCAGAGTTAACATTAGTGCTTTGGGTTTCACCGTTGTTCAACCCAACCTAAAATAGGATTAAAAATGCTCCCTCAACAACCAACCCTTAATCATCAGCGTCTAGGGCAATTAGTCAAACAGCAACAAACAAGAATATGGCCTTGATCCTAACTTTTTTGGGCAAAGGTGGCACTGGTCGCACCACAGTAGCGATCGCTGCTGCTAAACAGCTATCGAGCTACGGTCAGCGAGTGCTACTGGTAGGGCAAGACTCAGGCCCAGCCTTAGCAATGCTGCTGGGGGCAACTATCGGTTCTCACCCCCAGGAGATTGGTGCTAACCTCCAAGCAGTACAGTTACAAAGCACAGTACTCCTAGAACATGGCTGGGAAGAAGTCAAAAAGCTGGAGGCACAATATCTGCGGACACCCACTCTCAAAAATGTCTTTGGTCAAGAACTAGGCATTTTACCTGGAATGGATTCTGCCCTGGCGCTCAACGCCATTCGGGAGTACGACAAGAGCGGTAAGTATGATGTAATTATCTATGATGGCAGGGGCGACCAAACTACCCTGCGCATGTTGGGAATGCCAGAAATCCTCAGCTGGTATATTCGTCGATTCCGTCAAGTCTTTACAGATTCAGATGTCGGTAAAGCTATATCACCCTTTATCCAGCCCGTTACTAGTGCCATTCTCAATGTCTCCTGGACTGCTGATAACTTTACCCAACAATCAACTGAGCAGAGTACTCAGCTCTTGGAGCAAGGTAAAGCAGCGATTGCTGATCCCAACCGCGTTGCCTCCTATCTAGTTACCAACGGCGATGCTGCTGCTATTGCTACTGCCAAATATCTTTGGAGCAGTGCTCAACAAGTAGGTCTTACTGTCAGCAGCGTCATTCTCAACCAAATACCTTTAACGGCAGGCTTAGCTGCAGAATTTGCTCCCCTTGAAGTCAGCGCCCTCCCTCGCTTATCATCTACTGATGATTGGCAACCCCTAATTGAAGCCCTGCCAAATTTCACCCAAACTTCCCGTTCACCCAGACCTATTACCATAGATATACCTGGTCGTCAAGTACGCTTGTTCTTACCCGGTTTCGACAAAAAGCAAGTGAAACTCACCCAGTATGGTCCAGAAGTCACTATTGATGCTGGAGACCAGCGGCGCAATATTATGCTGCCCCCTCAATTGAGCGGTCAACCTGTGAAAGGGGCTAAATTCCAAGATGGGTACTTAACGATTTCCTTTTGAACTATGTCTGATCCTATTGCTGAACAAACAAATGACCGTAGCGCCAAAACCAGGCAGCTGCTGGGCATGAAAGGCGCTGCCCCTGGCGAAACCTCAATTTGGAAAATTCGCCTCCAGCTGATGAAACCAATTACCTGGATTCCTTTAATTTGGGGTGTTGTCTGCGGCGCGGCTTCTGGGGGTGAGTTCAGCTGGACTATTGACAATATTTTCAAAATAGCAACTTGTATGCTGCTTGCTGGTCCGTTATTGGCAGGTTACACTCAAACCATTAATGACTTCTACGACCGCGAAATCGACGCCATTAATGAACCTTACCGTCCCATCCCTTCTGGTGCCATTTCCATTCCCCAAGTGATAACTCAGGTAGTGGTATTATTACTTGCTGGTATCGCTATTGCCTACGGACTAGATAGGTGGGCAAATCATCAATTTCCAACAATTACCTGTATTGCCCTAGGCGGTTCCTTCCTAGCTTATATCTACTCAGCTCCTCCCCTAAAACTCAAACAGAATGGTTGGCTGGGTAATTATGCCCTAGGTGCTAGCTATATTGCCCTTCCTTGGTGGACAGGTCATGCCATGTTTGGTAACCTTAATTGGACAATCGTGATTTTGACCCTGTTCTACAGTTTGGCGGGATTAGGAATTGCCATAGTCAACGACTTCAAAAGTGTTGAAGGCGATCGCCAATTAGGTCTCAAGTCACTGCCAGTGATGTTTGGCGTCAGTACCGCAGCCTGGATTTGTGTGCTGATGATTGATGTATTTCAAGCAGGGGTTGCTGGTTACTTAATCAGCATTCATCAGAATCTCTATGCTACTATTCTGCTGCTATTGATCATCCCCCAAATTACTTTCCAAGATATGTATTTTCTTCGAGACCCCCTTAAAAATGACGTCAAGTACCAAGCCAGTGCTCAGCCATTTTTGGTTTTAGGGATGTTGGTAGCCGGTTTGGCGCTTGGTCATGCAGGAGTTTGAGATTTATAGAAGTTGTAGACCAAAAGTACTAGCCCAATTTTAGTACCTAAGTCACGTCAAGTTTGGGAATTACGATCAAGGTGGCTAAGCTAGTGAATTTCTTAAGATGTGAGTAGAAGAGAAGGCAATGGGGAGTGACAAACACCTCAAAGCCAGAAATTCACACAGAATACACAGCTTATGTTCCGGAGGTATACAATGTTAACTTGGCGTCACGTCTTGCTATTAGCTACAGCTCCCCTACTTGTTGCAACTAATGGCACCTTTGCCCTAGCCCAAACCCAGCCGGCTATTCCAGAAATCACTGCTCAACGCCCTCCTGATTTTGGGGAAAGAGGCAAATTTTCTCGGGAACCACGATGGTTGCAAGAACTTGACCTTAGCGCTGAGCAATCAGAGCGTATTCAAGCAATTCGCGAACAATCTAGACAGGAGATGGAAAGTCGCTATCAGCAGATGCAGGAAGCTAGAGAGCAAATGCAATCACTGATGACTGGTAATGCCAGTCGTGAACAGTTGCGGCAACAGCATCAACGGCTCCAAAATCTTCGTCAAGAATTGGGGAACCAACGCTTTGAAACTATGCTCGACATTCGGGAGATATTGACCCCACAACAACGGGTACAGATGGCAGAATTAGCACAGCAGCATCGGGGAAATTGGGGACGTCGTGGCCCCCGTCGTACTCAGTAGGGCTAGAAATTGTTCCTGATTCTCTCCTCGTCGTGGCATCCTAAAACAAGAGAATTGCTAGGAATGAGCAGAGGATGTCAGAAGTGCTAGAGCAAAAACAGATAACTGTCGTCGGTGCCGGTTGGGCTGGATTAGGAGCCGCTTACCATCTAGCCCAACAAGGCTACAAAGTCACACTTTTAGAAGCAGGCTCCTATCCTGGTGGGCTGGTAGCAGGCTGGAAAACGCCAAAGGGCAACTCTGTCGAAGGAGGTATTCATGGCTTCTGGTATCCTTACCAAAACATTTTTGCTCTGGTGCGAGAATTGGGGCTAAATCCTTTCACCTCTTTTACTCGTTCTTCTCAATATTCTCCAGCAGGGCTAGAAGTAGAATCACCAATTTTTCAAGATTTACCAAAACTCCCTACCCCTCTGGGAACCTTTATCTATACTCAATTCAAGCGTTTGCCTTTGATTGATCGACTCTCAGCACTGCCTTTACTCTATAGTCTCGTTGATTTTGATAATTCTGATCAAGCTTGGCGACGCTATGACAAAATAACTGCCCGTGAATTATTCAAAGACTTTGGCGTCTCTGCTAGACTCTATAAAGATGCCTTCGAGCCCATGCTGCTAGTAGGCTTATTTGCCCCAGGGGAACAATGTTCAGCGGCCGCAGCATTGGGGATGCTTTATTACTTTATCCTTGCCCACCAACCTAACTTTGATGTCGTTTGGTGTCGGGGTACAGTCGGGGAGAAGATTTTTAAGCCCTGGGTTGAACGTATCGAGCAAGCTGGGGGCAGGGTACTCACTAATAGGCGAGTTCAAGACATTATAGTCGATAGTGATGGCAAAGCAACAGGAATTGTTGCCGAAGACGAAGTTTTTTATAGCGATGCCGTCGTTTTTGCTGTTAATGTAAATGGTCTTAAAAAGATCCTCAGCCATAGCTCGACTTTGCAAAGTCGCCAGGAATTCAGTAATCTTAATAATCTAGGGGGCATCGATGTACTGGCAACGCGGCTGTGGTTTGACCGCAAAATTTATATCCGCCATCCCTCTAATGCTTGCTTTGGATTCACTCCCACCACTGGCTGGACGTTTTTTGACCTCAATACTCTACAGGACGAGTACCGCGATGCACCAGGAAGTGTGATTGAGGCGGACTTTTACCACGCTAATCAGTTTCTCAATTTGAGTGATGAGGAAATGATTTCAATTGTCAAGCGCGACTTAGCTACTTGTGTACCAGATTTTCATAAGGCTAAAGTCATTGATAGAAGTGTAATCCGCGTGGCAGGAGGCGTGACTCATTTTGCTCCCGGTAGTTATCAGTATATGCTGCCAGCAAGAACCAGTATCGAGAATGTCTTTATGAGTGGTGATTGGATTGTTAATAATCACGGTTCTTGGTCACAGGAAAAGGCTTATGTAACTGGTTTGGAAGCTGCGAATCTGGTGATTGATTACTTTGGGCATGGCAGTAAGGCTAAAATTATTGCTGTTGAGCCTGATGAACCTCACATTAAGTTTGCTCGGAGTGTAAACACGACGGTGCGAGATTTTGGCAAGAGTTTTTTGCCTAGTTTCTGGCTGCCTTAGTAGTCATCGATGATTTGATGATGGGGTAATGTTAAGAGTTGGTTGTGTGTTTGAGAGCAGTAGATTTTCAATCTCTGTCAACAACTCTGTACGTGAATAGGGCTTAGTGATATATGCAGATGCCCCCATCTCTATTCCCTTTTTAATATCGTCTGGTGCCGCTTTCCCAGACACAAAGATTAATGGTGCTGCCACCTTAAACTTTTTGACGAACCATAAAACTTGCCAGCCATCGAAACCTGGCATCGAAATATCACATAAAATTAAATCTGGTTTAAAATGTGTGGCAAAATTGGCTCCTAGAGAACCATCACTAGCTATAATTACTTCATAACCTTCAGATTCTAAAAGTTCTTGAAGTAATTTTTGGGTGACTGCATCGTCTTCGATAACCAGAATTCTCTTCATTTTGCTGCTCTTCCTAATGTTGATGATTCATACCTACAATGATTTACCTTGATCCTAGAACCTGACTAGATAACCCTAATTATTAGAAGTGAGGCATCATTAGAGAACACTCCTGACAAATGAAAAAGATTTTTCCCTATTCTCTTCAAGTTCTCCTATCTCTAGATTAGGCACCCATAATCAATAGCTTCTTAAAATATGCTCTATTAGATCAGGTTTTATCTTCGCTATCACATTGGCTATACTGTTGCCATACCAAAGCTTACAGTATAGAGAGCCACAAATAGTTTACTATTTCTCTGGTTTTAGTGTAGATGATTACAGTTTAGATTAGTTATAGATGCTTGTCATCGGTGGATTCACTGACCAGAAAACAACTACTTTTGAAAAAAAATTAGTTGTTTTCTGTAATCAAGATTGGTTGTTCCAATAAACATGCTATTGCGCCGATAGTAGTATAAAATTTTTATATTAGAGATGATAATAACCTAGGAAAATCTAATCTAGATTGATTGAAATTTAGAGGCAGATAAGTTTGATCATATACTCTTTATTTGGTTATTGCCAACAGTTCGTTCAAGTTGGAGTTTTAGTCTGGTTAAAAACAAATCTATTGAGTAATTTGACGCATATAAGTATTCCATAGTTGTGCTGCTTGCCCACTACTACCTCTAGTGGGAGTGTTTCGGTCATTGCCCAACCAGATCCCAGTAACTAGCTGACGTTTAGGAATATAGCCAATAAACCAAAGGTCAACATTCTTGTCAGTGGTTCCCGTTTTCCCAGCTTCCCCCTGTCCCAGTGAGGCGGCGCGTCCAGTTCCTACCTGCACTACTCCCCTGAGCATCGTCGTCATCGTCTGTGCGACTCCCGTTGATACTGCCTGCCTATTTCCTTCTTTACTATCTTCAAAAGAGTAAATTACCCGGCAGGTTTGTGGGTCATTGTTATCAGTACAATCACTACTGTCAAGAATCCTTCTGATCCCATGGGGAGGATTCCAAATACCGCGATTAGCGATCGCTCCATAGGCACCAGTGATTTCCAAAACATTAACTTCACTTTGACCAAGAGCTAAATTTGGTACTGGATCGAGTTCCGAACTAATACCCAAGCGTTGCGCTAAGTTTACCACATTATTGAGACCAGCTTCTTGAGCCACTCGAATCGCCACCACATTTTCCGACTGTGCCAGGGCAGTGTACATATCAATATAGCCGCCAGAACGCTGACAACCTGCTAGGCGTCTCATCGGAGCACAGGAGTAGGCTTTTCCCGGCGAAATGCCTTGCTCTAAGGCAGCGGTATAGGCAAAGAGTTTAAAAGTCGAACCTGGTTGTCTCTGGGCTTGGGTAGCACGATTAAACTGGCTTTGTTGATAATCTTTACCGCCAATCAGGGCGAGGATTTCACCATTACTGGTGTTAAGGGTAACAAGTGCTCCTTGATCAAAGCCTAAACGAGTGCCATTGCTGTTAAGAAAATTCTCCAGCGCCACTTCTGCCTTTTCCTGAGCCTGAAGCTTGAGAGTGGTTTCGACGATAAAATTACCCTCAGTAGCCAATTCTTCTCCTAGCAACTGGCGCAGTTCACTGAAAACGTAGCTGTAGAAGTAGGGAGCTTTCGTGCTGGCTAGAGATTGGCGAGCTTTGGGGCTGACTTCAATACGGGTGCGCCTAGCTCTAGTTGCTTCCTCCCGATTGATCATACCTAGGGTTTGCATGCGATCAAGTACACGATTACGTAGAGAAAGGGACACATTGTAATTTTGAATCGGATTATAGCTATTGGGTGCTGGCAAAATCGCCACTAATGTTGCTGCTTCTGAGAGGTTCAAATCTCTTGCTGATTTATCGAAATAGAATTGAGCTGCATCCTCAAAACCATAAGCTTCAATTCCTAGATAGACGCGGTTTAAATAGTTCTTTAAAATCTCGTCCTTACTATAAAAAGTCTCTAGCTTCAGGGCAACCACTGCCTCCCGGAGTTTTCTGCCAGCACTATTGTCCCTACCCACATATTCAGGAAACAAACTCCTTGCCAACTGTTGCGTAATTGTACTGGCACCTTCACGAATTTCTCCGCCTTGAATATTTCTGACCAGAGCTCGTACAATCCCATAAGGGTCTACACCTATGTGCCAGTAATAGCGACTATCTTCTGAGGCAATCAACGCCTTGGGCAGGTAGGGGGAAAAATCAGATAACCGCTTCAGTTCCCTGTGGGCATCGGTACGAGGTTGCCGCAAGGGTATCTGTTCGCGGGAATAAACAACCACAGGGCCTTGAACACCTGCTGGCAAGGGTCGCACAGGTACTTTTAGCCATTCAATGCTGATCAGGAGTGCTACTAAGACCGTCAAGCCACCTACACCGTAAAGAGTGTATCTAATCCCTCGAATATACCAGGGTGGTGGATTGTGGTACTGAAGCTGTACACAGGCTGCTAGTTCTGGTGGTCCTAGGGTGAGGATATCACCGTGGCGCAGCACCAGGGAAGAAAGTCGGCGTTTACCTCGATAAATCCCGTTGGTAGAATTTTCATCTTTGATTAGAAAGGAGGTTTGAGAGCGCCCGTAGCGTTCCAGGGACAAATGAATTTGACTGATCACTGGGTTCCGCACGACGATATCACAGGATCTAGAACTACGTCCTAGTAAATATCTGTCTCCTAGTAGAGGATAAACCTCTGCTTTATCAGCCCCAGCATCTTGCACCCAAAGTTCTGGCACTCTAGCATTGGGCTTAAGTGCTAGGGCTTGAAAATTAACTTTTGCTTGAACTGTCTGTATTGCTTGGGTCAATTGACCAAGCAGTGTTTTTGGAGGCTTTGGGGGCTGGGGAGAACTCATTTTTTAGCGATGAGCTGTTATTGGCCTCTCCTCGCTTTGAAACACGAGGATTCAAGCAAATATGGCAGGACACTATAATTATAAAGCCCCTACGCTTTGTTTCCCAGATTTTAGACCTGGTAGGTACTCTATGTCCGCAGCATGGACATTCTCTGCTGGTATTTTTCGGATTAACGGTGACGACATGTTTACCAGCTTTGAGCGCTAACCATCCAAGCATCTGAAATAGAGTTCCCCAAGAGGCATCAACAATTTGCTTATTAAGTCCTGATTTTGCTGCCGCCCCATTCTTGAGATACCCTCCATTCCCATCGTGCTTAGGATTGGCGCGTTTAATCATTCCTCGAATATTAAGCTCCTCTCGCCCCACCACATCAGCAGTTTTGACTATTTTAGATGCTGCCTTCCAGAGATGAGCTTCCCTTTTTTGGGCTATCTTGTGCTGCATCCTGCCGAGGCGCTGGTATGCTTTAGCTTTGTTGCTGGAGCCTTTAACTTTCCTCGAAGCAGCGCGCTGCCTCATTGCCAATCTTCTGGCAGTGCGGGAATTAGTCCCTGGGTGTATGTTCTCAACAAAACTGCCATCTGATAAGCTGACGAGTTTGTTAATCCCAACATCAATACCAACCACGCTCAAGGCGTTCTCTAGAGGTCGGGGTTCTGGTAACTCATCCGGAATCTCTACCAGCATTGAAATGAACCAATAACCGCCTGTACGCTTAATAGTTGTAGTTCTAACTTTTTCTATGAGTCCTAAGTCGCGGCTATTGTGCATTTTAACGATGCCAATACCTGGAAGAAACACACAAGCCTAATCACTCCGCACTTCCTTGATTTTGACTCTCCCAGGTTTGTACTCAAATGAGTCTAAGCCTTTGAGGAATTTTGGGAAACCGCGTCCATGCTTCCAGAAGTTTGAAAAGGCACAATCGAGTTTCGCAATGTTGCGCTGAAGCACATCTGAATCTATCTCGGCGAAACTCTCTGTTTGACGTCTCAACTGGGTTGTTCGCTTCATCTGTATGCCAGAGGCATTATCCCAGCTAACCTTGCCTTTAGATTTTTTTAGGGTTAAATGTAAGTCGCTCGGAATTACTCCGTGCTTGAGAACTGGGCAAGTTAAAGGAGAACAGCTTCCATACTCAACGCGAGTTCCTACATCACAAAAAGAACCCCAGGCGTAACTAACAGGTTCCTCAGCATCTTTGTTATTGTTGTCAAATCCTTCTTTTCTCTCTCTTAGCGCATAGTTGCGGTGTTTTCTGAGCCTCACCAACCAGCGCTCTAATGTGGCGATCTCAGAGTTATTTGGTTTGAGCTTGAAATTCCACCGAACAAGCATTTCTCTTCACCTCCTTGATCTATCCTACTATTTACATCTACAGGAGGAAATACATCAATCTGGGAAATATTCACGGCGGTTAAAACCGCCGCGTCGGATAACATCGCCGATTTAAACATGCGGGGCTTCCATCCTCCCGTACCCCTCTTGTGACTAAAGTCCCTCACACAGGCAATTCATCTCGCCGTCAAATTGAGGTGCGACCCTCCTTGCGGTTTCCGGCAGAAGGAAAGCGCACCTCTACAGGGGTGAGCGAAAAAAGGCGTGGGGAAATAATTAAGCAGACGCTCCAGACGCTCCAGACGCAGAGAATTCAAATCCCACGCAAAATTCCGTTTACCTCCTCTACAGATTATGACAGGAGCCTTCTTGCCAGAACTAATGGATATCTTAGAAAAGCAAGTATAAGGCTCCTTGGTGTTAGCGAAGCTCCTGAGGTGAGATACTTTTGATAGTATGCTGAGTGCCATCATAATCATCCATCCAGAACTCGCCGTTAATCCTAGGGGGATAATGGGAGTTCCCTTTCCCTTTTGAAGATAGTAGGAGAATAAAACCTAACCAACAAAAGCAAACTTTTGTACTCCATACTCCGGAGTTGCCCACAAGAAGCTAGAACTATTTGAAAAACCCCTGCTTCGCTATACTTGCAAGAGTGAGCCAAAAGCCAAAGTCAAGTTGCTTTGTGACAAGGGGTGAAGTTATAGGACAGATGGCACAAGAGGGACAGGGAAAGGAAAAAGCTTGTACCCTCTCCCAACCTCTTCAATCAGGTTGCTTTGCCAAGATTAATTTAGTAGCTACTGACATCTCGGTTAAATCTTGAATTATGAAGTTTCAGCTCAACTGGTCTGGTGGTAGGGGTTCTCGGCAGGCTCACACAGAGCAATTAGTCAGTTTCAGAAATCGAATCGTGCTCAGCAGTAAGAGTAGTCTGTGTACACTCTTAGTTGCTCTTTGGTGGGGAATTACTGCACCTGTCTCGGCAGCTGAGCGTCTGACACTGCGCTTGGGACCATTTGAACAGTCTGTGTCCATTGCAGATTTAGAAAAGTTTGCTGAAACTGGAGAGATGACGAAGGGACTAAAACCTTACAGTAGGCTGCTAACGCCACAGGTAAGGCAGTTGCTGGTAAGACGCCTGCAAATTGACCCGAATATGACTGAGAAATTTGTCAATGACTTACTTCATTCACCCGATGGTGCACGATTACTCAAAAGAATTGGTCGGGTGCTTCCTGATAGTAGCTTAGAGCAATTACAGGCAGCACTGTTTTTGGCAGCAAGGCAAGCCAATGGTTTGAGCGTGCTTAGTTTTTTAGAGGCTTACCCAGAGGATAGTGTGGTTGTAGATGCCACTTCCATGGCGGCAATTGCTCTCCAGCTCAACAGCTCTTACTTACAGAGTTTAGCTATTGGTCCAATGCTAGAGCGGGAACTAACAGTTGCCGAATCTTCAGGTTTACCCCTCGACTTTGATCCAGCTGAAACTGGTTCGGAATACGTGCGGGAGCGCACCTTGAGGCTCAGAGACAGACCAAGGGGACGCACGATTCTTGTAGATTTATATTGGAGCCGCCATTCTGATGGACCACTAGTGGTTCTCTCTCACGGCTTTGGTTCTGACCGCAAATTTTTGCGCTACATTGGGCGTCATTTGGCTTCCCACGGGCTCACTGTTGCCTCTCTAGAACATCCAGGCAGTAATTTTAACTGGATTAACGGTGTTTCTATTAGTGGCAATCCTGGGGATTTGGTACCTGCATCGGAGTTTATTGAGCGCCCTAAGGATGTCAGTTTTATGCTTGACCAACTGGCTAAACTCAATTATCGATACGGTAGTCTCAAAGGCAAGCTTAATACTAAACAGGTTAGTGTTATTGGTCATTCTTTTGGGGGCTACACTGCCTTGGCTTTGGCTGGGGGAGAATTAGATTTGGAGTCACTGCGGCAGTTTTGTCAAAATCGTTCTCCCATTGGACGCTCGCCAGCAGATTGGTTTCAGTGTGCTGCCACTGAATTACCAGATGAATATTTTGGACTACAGGACCGGCGGGTGGCGCAGGTGATTGCTCTCAATGCCATGACAGGACGCCTATTTGGCAGCAGGGGTTTAGCTAGGGTAAAGACTCCAACTTTAATTTTAACGGGGACAGAGGACGCAATTACTCCTTCTGTTGATAATCATCTGCGTCCTTTTACTCAGTTGGGCGGTTCTAAGTATCTATTGGCTGCGATTGGAGGCACTCACTTAAGTGTCACTGATAAGGGTAATCTTAATGATGCTATGGCAAGAAGTACTTTAGTCAAGGAACGAGTTGGGGAAGAAGTGGATCCGCTGCGGCAGCTTTTGAAGGGTGTGAGTTTAGCTTTTATTAAACAACTAACACCGGAAGCCAAAACTTATGAACCATTTTTGAAACCTGCTTATGCTCAGTCTTTTTCAACGCCAACATTATCTTTACGTCTGAGTACACAGTTGCCGCCAACGATGGCAAGTTGGTTTCAAGTTTTAGCACTTCCCCAGCAGCGAGTTGCACTGCGCTTGCCCAAATTAAGCAACTTTTCCCTCAATGCGATTAAATCTAATTTCTCTCCTTCAGCAAATGCCATGCCGCGCTTAGATCGTCATACGGGGAAGCTTAATCGAGTTTTTACTGAACTTCTAGAAAACTATGAGATTAAGAGTGATCATCCACTGGTTTGAGTTAGGCATAAGCTGTTACGCATTTAACTTGTGTATTCAATATATAGCGTTTTTTTGCTTGATGAGGTATGGCAGTACGTATTAAGGTTAGGACAAGCTAAATCGCTAAAACTTTGTCAAATTCACCCCTTCTGCCCTGGAGCCTTGCGCGTAGCGCTATACACTCCTTGGGCTCTGGGGAACTCTTAACAGGGAACACCGAATAGGTAAGAAAATGAAATGTATCTCACGCTAGAAAGAGAATTGCTATAACCATTTTTGTACTGTTACAGGATTACGCCCTAAATTATGGTAATTTGTTTGACTTTTTCCACTGTCTTAGTCCTTAATCAATAAATAGTTTGAATTCTTTCTTTCTCTTGCGGTGTATGCGCATTTTTCAAAAGCTCTTTGAGAGTTTATGCTGATTCACTTATTTCAGTTTTTACTACACCTGGTATCTTAGTGATCGCTATAGTGTATTACTTTTCCTAAGTGTAGCTTAGGAAAAGGGAAACGACTTACTTGTGACTTATTACTTATGCCTGTGTGTTTGCCCTGAGCAAAGGTGAAGCTTGAAGTTTATAATCGTACAATTGTGCAAATTCTTCAGTATTTCTAGCTAAAAGTAAGGATAAATCCTGCAATCTGTAGCCAGATGCTAGCAAACTAATTGCATGGACAATAACAGCAGGGATATTTCCTGTAATTTGGTAAAGTTTCTGAGACTCTTCTAAACTAAGAGATAACCTTTGTTCTCCCACTAGTTTATGGATTAAACTAAGTGCATCATTTGTATGCAACTCATTAAGATGAAGAGCTGGAAATAGAGTTTTTTTTCGGCTAGTGACTATTATTTTCACGGTTGAAGGCAATCCATACAAAAAACCTAATACTTCCTGGCGTTTTTCAATTTTATCCAAGCTGTCAATTATTAGTAAAGTTCGGACTCCTACTAGATTCTTTAACACTTGTTCATAGGCTTGATCAAGATAAATATCAGAATAATTATTGACATTTAAGGTATGCAGAATAGTTCTAAGAATATCTTCAAGAGTTTTTTCTTGTGAGAAACGAGGAAGAAAGCCATGAATTGTACAATAATGAGATTGAGCAGAAGTAAAAATAACTTGCTCAAACACAGGTAGATTATTTCCAGTACTTGTTTTCTGATTAAAAGCTACTTCACTAGTTTGTAAATACTGGTGAACAGCTTCTAATAATAAATGAGTTTTTCCAATTCCTCCCATTCCCTCGATACTAATTCGGGGGATTGATTGTTCAGAAGAGAGCCATTTAAGCAGTTGTTGTAACTCAAATTCACGACCAATTAACCTGGTTTCACTGCATGGCAGATTATGACGCACTGGTGAAGAAAACTTTGTGAGTGGCAGAATTTGTTCTCTAACTATAGGATTAGAAATCAAATGATAATTACTGTTATTTTTGCTGTGTACTTCAATATTTTCTTGAGATGTTTTTGAAAAATTTGGCTCTTGCTGTAAAAGAGAATGGGTTAGCTCTGAACTAATCTTTTCACTTCCTCGATTGTTTATTTCTGCTTCAGTTTTGACTTCTATTTTTTCCTCCGAATCCAGCCGTCGTTGTAATACAACTTTGACATTAGCTTTCTTGATTTTTTCTCCAAATGTTTCTGAGAGTCTCTTCCAAAGCTTAGGACCAATATCATTTTTTAAATATTCGATTGTATAACCATTTTCAGCAGCAATCTGAGGATATTTAAGACCTTTCCAAGTGCCCTGTAAAACCATAGTTTCAATATTGGAAAGGTGCTTGCCTGTCTTAGAAAAAACAGCGCTATCTGTAAATTTAACAACAATCCTTGAATTAGTGTTTTTTTGTGAATACATTACTATCTTCCCTGCTCTATAAAACCTGATGAAAATGCTTAGAGTAGAGTGAAAATGAGGGTAGCGAAGAGTTCTAACCTCCTTGAACTTCTCTGGCACCATAGGTATTCTTATTAATGTGAGCACTCTGATGTTTACCTCCTGCTTTTAAGGAGAAGAGTTTGAGTCTAACGACTCCTCTGGTAATTTCCGTTAAGCTAGAGGTTTAAAATATTGAAGCTATCAGCAAATATAGCAATTATTACTTGAGTTAGGTACATCTAGTGCCAACTAATCTTGGTAATTATGACTACAAAGCTGTCCTAGGTACTATAGCTATAGCTATCCTTAATAGATTGCAATATTTAACCTTAAGATCCATTTTATTGAATACTATGATGGCAATACTTCTAAAAATAGAATTTATTGCAACCAGTTGTCATTGCTACTCTACACATAGAACCCTGATTTTGTCAATAACTATATCCTATAATAGGATCTTTTGAAAATTTATTTTCGTAAGCTTTAAGCATTTTGTAAACTTTAAGTAGGATTCATAATCCTAAGAGGCTGTTTATACAGTAGATTTTAAGATAATTTATGAATTTAGGATTTACATCTTGACAAAAAACACAAAATATGAAACAAGGTTCTTGAGTATTCTAGGTTAATTTTTTGAAACTTTTTGGAGGATTACTATGGATGAGAAAATGATTGAAAAAACCCTGAAACGAGGTATTTTCGTTAAATTCATTTAAAAACTAATAATAATTCTAAATACACTCCATATAAAACTCATATAAAACTCATGTGATTACCAATTCCTCTCATATAATTATCATATTTTTTAGTGCGGCAGCTAATATACTTAACTTTTTATGATTTTTTCATTGCCTAATCTTAACTTAACTTTCTAAGAACAAGATTTTAAAATCCCTACTTCTTTAAGCATGCCCTAGAGCAAAGGGAAAGGTAGTTTGTATTAAGTTGGGGTTTACTCACCATCTGAATGCTTTTTCTTGCCTCCTGACTTGAAAGAGGTTGTAGGGTGTGGGGTGTAGGGTGTAGGGGAAATAACCCTCTTTAATGCTTGATGATGAAAATTTTTTTTCATCGGGACTGACTTCGTCAAGATTAGATAGAGGTAGTTTTTGGCGTTTAAAGCCACTTAACTTCATAACTTAACTTCATAGATTTCATTATTTTTGAGCCAACTAACAAATTACTTACATTTTCCTTAATTTTACTAGCTGACAATTAATAATTCAGATGATTAAATATAGCTATTGACTAAACTTTGGATATTTTACCTGAGCCATGAATATAAAAATGGCTAGCACCAACATTGAGACAAAAAACTCTACAGAAGAAGTGCTTCTAAAACAAATCCATAAAGGTAATAACTCTGCTTTTTGGAGCTTATGGAATCGACACCAAGAATATCTTTACAACCTTTGTTTTAAGTGGATGAACAACAATTCAGTAGATGCCCAAGAAGCTCTGAGTTCTGCGATGATTAGAGCTTGGGAAAAGTTGCCAGAACATGCTTTCAAATTAACAAATACTAGAGGCTGGTTAACTCGTCTTACCTATAATGTCTGTATAGATATACATCGTAAAAAAGAGTATAGCTTAAGTGTAATTGAAAACCTTGAATCAATTACACAAGAATCAAGTATTGACTCTCCTGAAATGACTATCATGTACAATGAACTGAGAATAGTTCTCTACCATCTCATTAAAAATCTACCTGATAATTTAAAGAATCCTGTAATTCTTAGATTTATACAGGAAAAAACATATCGAGAAATTTCCGAAATGATTAATCTTTCTGAAGAGAACGTGCGTAAACGAATTCAACAGGGAAGATTATTATTAAAACAATCAATTCTTCAATATCTTGCCGGCTCAAAAAATTTCTCACCACTGGCACAATTAGAAAATGAAGATAATAATTTTTATTTAGGCAGTTTGCAATTGGAGCAATCGGTCAATTCAAAAAATAACTCATCTAAGAATAAAGAACAGGATTTAGAAATTCTTATTTATAGACTATCTGCAACCCATTTAGAGACATTGCCCCATCGACATTCTTCACTAGGTTGCTCTTTACAATGGTACTAAGTAGTCGGACATAAATAAAAGCAACTGTGTAAACAATTATGAAATCGCCCGGAGTTCCCTTACACCCTACACCCCACACCCTGCCTCAACCAGTAACCTTTATCAATGTCGCAGGTACTTAGAACAGTGTTATAGCGAATCTAAATTAGTCACCACAATAACTAATGTAGAGCTTAAAGTATTTTCCTTAATAATTATATGTATATAACTATGACTACCAATGTGGTAAGAGTGATGCTTCCTTCTGGGGAAGAAACAAACTTTCAGTTGACACTAACAGGCAAACCTAGAAGACAAGAACAAAAGCTGAGAAAATTAAGAAAGTACGTACAGCAGCATCCATCCGGTTGGAAAAAACGCTTAGAATTAGCTGAGTTGCTCTATTCAATAGGAGAGTGGGAAAAAGCTATTGTTGAATATAATCAAGTCTTAAAACAGCGACCAAAATTAATTGAAATTAGGTTGCAGTTGGGTAAAATATTACACTTAATGGGATTAACAAAGCAAGCTATTGAAATCTATGAAGATACACTAGTTTTGTGTAAAGACCAAGGAATAAACTATCATATTAATGGATTAATTGGTAGTTGTAGAAGTCAGTATAACGTTGCACTCAATTCAATTGAATTAGCAACTACTTTGAATCCTGATAATTCAGCCCACTGGTTGTCATTAGGACTAACTTACCTGCTAGTTGAATCTCCAATTAATGCTCTACGAGCCTTTGAACAGGTACTAAAACTTAGTCCAGATGATGTTATTGCTTTAAACTACAATCATGATGCTCTACTAACAAGTGGAAATATTCAAGCAGCATGGAAAAGTTTAAATAAGACTCTGGATTTGGCACCTGATCATATTGGTGTATTAGAGCGAGTTATTAACCATCGCTTGAGACGGAGGCTAGTTAAAGCCCAGGAGGGCAAAAAGACTCGACAGCTGATCCGTAAAGTCATGCAATTGGCTCCTGATTCAGTCAATATTCAGGCTTTGCTAGTTTACTACCATATTTTTCGCACAGAGTCAGCGAAAGCAACGGCCTTATTAGATAAGTTGATCAAAGATTACTTAAACAATCCTCTGGGCTGGTATTACTATGCCCGATTTATGTTCCATACTGGTCAACTTCCAGAAGCCGTAACAGCAATTCTCAAAGTCCATAAAATGTATCGCCAGAATTGGGGAATTTACCAAGCACTTTGCGAAATCTTACCTGCGGCAGGCAAAATAGAGCAGTTAAGGCTAGTAGTGGCAGAAATGCTAGAATTATTTCCAGAACGTTGGAGTGTTTGGGCAACTTCAGGTCAGGTTTTGGTGGAACATTTCCAAGAAGTTGAACAAGGGAGTCGTCTTTCTGCTAAGGCAATAGAATTACAACCCCAGTTGGCAGATGCTTGGTTTTGCCATGGTCGAGTTTTGACTTTGCTAGGAAAGCATCTTGAAGCAATTGAAGTGCTAAAAGAAGGTTGGCAATGCTTGCCAGCAAAAGAAACTTGCTTGCAATCACTACCTGCTGCTGGTGGGCTAGCAGAGAATAGTAAAGCAATAGGCGACGAAGTTAACCATCGGCATTGGTGGACAGTTGTTGCTAACAATGCCCAGCAATTGACAGATTTTGACCCTGTATTAGCTTATTATTGGCAAGGTCGAGCTTCAGCAGCACTAGGGGATAAAACTAAAGCTAGACAGGCATATCATCATACCTTAAACCAACATTTGCTCTACCCTGCCGAGGAAGAAGTTAAAGAATCTCTGAGATGTTTGTGAAGAAGGGGGAGATGGGGAGATGGGGGGATGGGGAGATGGGGAGATGGGGAGATGGGGGGATGGGTAGCATGATCTAAGTAGCTGCGACATTTATATTTGTAAGGTTACTGGTTAAGGCAGGGTGTAGATTGTAAGGTGATTTCAGTGGATTTCATAATTCTTTACACAGTCAAGTTTATTGATGTCCGACTACTTACATTGCTACCATCAGTCCAAAAATATAGACAAAACTTGAAAAATTCACAAAATGCCTTCTGAGATCGTCTTCTAGTTAGAGAGTACCCAGAAACTTAAGATGACTTTCTCCCAAGATGGCATCAACCAAGCTGCTGCTGCGAAGGCACAGGCTCGGCAACAAATAGAAAATGCACGCAAGATTATGATGGATGCCCGTCAGCAGGTAGCTGACTCCATCAAGCAGCAGGTGGCAGAGATTAAGGCGGAGCATGCTCAAAAAGCGGCAGAAGCTGCTAGGGCAGCAAAAACAGACGCCGAGCCCGAGCAACAGCCTAATAGCACGGTGACACGGAGACAAGCGCAATTGGCTAAATTACTTATGATCCTGACCAAACAGAATGAAGTAAGTCAAGAAGAGAATACGGAACAGATCATAGAGGCAGTAAAAACAGCTACTGAAGTTTCTGATCAAGCAGCAGGATTATTTCAAACCTTATCTAAATCCGAATCTCAGGATGAGGAACAAATTATAGATGTAGAAGCAACAGCTATTGAAGTTTCTGATCAAGCAGCAGAATTATTTCAAGCCTTATCTAAGTCCGAATCTCAGGATGAGGAACAAATTATAGATGTAGAAGCAACAGCTATTGAAGTTTCTGATCAAGCAACGGGATTATTTCAAGCCTTATCTAAGTCCGAATCTCAGGATGAGGAAACCATTAATTCAGAGTCTTAGGGAAGTCTAAACTATGCGTATTGGCTTATTGCTCAACCACTGGCCTTTACTATCAATTCTTGAGCCTTTAATTCAAAAAGGTTGGCTGGTTGGTTTGGCAGCAGAAGAAGGAAAAAATGAGTTGGTTACTGGGTTTAAACTGGTTAGTCAACAATATCAAATTCCCTATATTGGGCTTACTAAAACTAACTTTGCTAACTGCTTATCTAAATGGTTGGAGCAAACTAAACCTGATGTAGTCTTAGTTTCAACTCTTGCTTATAAGATTCCTGCTGATTTACTCCAGATTCCCACCTACGGTTTCTTTAACTTTCACTATGGTTTGTTGCCTAATTATCGAGGCCCTGATACAATTTTTTGGCCGATCCGTAATCAGGAAGCTTGTGGTGGCTTTACTATCCATAAGATGGATGCTGATTGGGATACAGGTGCGATCGCTCACTTGCAACCTGTACCGATTGAGGTGGAAGATACCCATGGTCTATATCTCAATAAGCTAGCCCAAATGCTTCCTCAGGCAGCTATTGAGTTCATCGATAACTTATCAGCACAAGGAGATAAACTACCTCTAGTTACTCAAGAGCCTGGTATTGGTAAGTATTGGTCTAAACCTAGTTTTGAAGATTTATGTATTCGTTGGCATGAACAATCTGCTAGAGAAGTTCATGCTTTGGTTCGAGCTAGTAATCCTAGATATGGAGGAGCTGTTGCTTTTTTGAGGGGGGTTCCGTTACATATTCTCCAGGTGAGTTTGGTGGAGCAGACAACTCAGCATACCCTACAACCAGGTGAAATTGCTGTTACTAGTTCTGAGGAAGGTACAGTAGTGTGCTCTCAGGATGGAAATCTTTTACGTCTGGATGCAGTACAAACCCCGGAGGGGTTGTTTACTGGGAATAAGTTGCCGACAATTTTTGGTATTCAAGTGGGTGAAGTTTTGTCTATACCTGAGCGTTTTCAAGAGACTTTGCAAAAAAATGAAATAAAGAAAAAATCACATCATAGTAACTAACACTATTAACTTAGATATTAAAAGGTGAAATGACAATGACAACACGACAACAGCGACTCAAGCAAGGAAGAAATATTTTAAAACAGACAAATCCTGAACGTATTTATAGTTTAAAAAACATAGGACTGTATGATTATTTAGGTATTAATTATACCTACTGGTTGTTAAATTTGTTAAAGCCATTTGAGTGTATTAAGAAGGATGAGTATGATAATTATTGGTTAGATATTTTGACTGATAATAATAAATTAACATCTCAACAAAAAAAGAAAATTGAAACAGCTATTAGCAAGAATAGCACTAGCGAACATAAAGTTATTTGGGATGTAGAAGAGGTAATTGATTTACTGTTCTACTACTTATATTGCCAAGAAATAAGCGATAAATTCATCAACCCAACCAATTATAATATTCCAGATCGTTTTCAATTAATTTGTATTAAGCATGAACAACTAAAGGAACAAAAAATAACTATTAATGATTTTCTTAATTGGTTCTCTGAAACAGCTGATTATTTACTAGATACTACTAACATTTTAGATAATCCAATTAAACCTGGAGAAGCATATTTCCCTGAAGGAGTAAGGAGTGACCTCAAAAAAAAGTTAAGTTTTACAGTAAGAACTCTAAAAAAAGCTGCCCAAGAACCTGTAAATAAGGACGTAACTTCACTAATCAAAGACGATGAAATATCAGAAATAACAATGTTCCTCAATACTCAAATGGGCAACCATTTTCAAGAGGAAGATTTAGAGGCATTACTGCGAGATACTAAACTACTTTTTAGAGCTGAACACCTTAATTTAATCAATAGAGAATTACTTCCTTGGGAAGTATTGTTTGAATACTTAGGTAGTGCTTTTGAAATTGCTTTCAAGCAGTTTAATTTTATTATTAAAGACATTAATTCAGATGATTTAAAGATCAAGCCTGAACTTTTTTTAAAGGATCCTATTTTCTGGCAAAAAGTAGCAATTTATTCTTTATCTACTGCCGCAGCTATAGGAGTAACAGCAGCTACTGGAGGTCTTGCTGTTATAACACTAGCAACTGTAGTGACAGTCGCATCAACTACTAAGAAAATCAAGACCTTCTTGTTGCATGGCGCAAAAAAAGTAGGACTTTTACAAAAGAAAAAAGTTGATTTCTCACAGTCAGAGTTAAATAGATTATCTGGTGTCAAAAATACAGCAGAATTTAGGCTACTCTTAATTGATAAGATATCAGAACTATGGCAGCAGGCAGTAGATGTGGTAGATATAACACCAGATATTGATTTAGGTTTAATACTAGATTACGTCTATTACCAAACCTTGAGAGGTCTAAAAGTAGGGCTGAAGACGACTTATGATGAAAATCAAGGAAATCCTGAAGCTCTTGGCACACAGCAGGACATATATCCAATGCATAATGAAAAGAGGAAGCTAGAAAAAAATAACCTTGTACGCAAAGCTCGTAATATGCTGGAGAAAGCTTTTGAATACAGATTTGAAAATCTTTTGAATGGATTGCGTATGATTCCTGAACTTCGCGATTATACCTCTCCTCTAGGCTATAATTCACTCATGCGGCGCTTTGAATTGCAGTTATGGGAGGGATGGCTAAGAGTATTTCACGAACAAGCAATAGCTGCAGGAAAAGCTAAGAAAACTATAAAAGAGCCAGTTAACTTTACGAAAGCCGTTGAAAGGATTAAATCTGTAGCCAAGGAGGAGTTCGATTTATTGACGTTCAAAGGAAAAGATATAACCATAGCCAATCAAACCACTCAGCTTTACAAGGTGTGGTTGAGCGCACACACAGACGAATACTTACAATGGGATAAGCTAATACAACCTGAAAACAGGTATTTTGAATCAGATCCCTTCAATAAGGAAAATTCTTCTGAACAAAAAGATAATATATATAAGGACAAAGATTTTTTGTTTCTTCTTGATCAGCAAATGCTTACAACTACAGAAAAATCATAACAAGTCTTAAACAAGTTAATAAATAGACTGGTGCTTACACATAGCTATACTGAGACATGAAAAGATTGAGGCAATTGGATGGAGAACCAAGTATCGAGCTGAAGAATTAATGCTCAATACTTAGTCCACACTCAGATCAATTCAAGGATGCCAAGTTTGTCTAAATCAATCTCAACCAGAAGGAAAATTCTTGAGTACATTTGCTGCCGCCGTACCCACTTTGGTAAAATTCTCGGTAGCAGTAACCACATTTGCTTGAGCCGCAGCGAGAACTGGTGCATAACGTCCTACATTCACTGGGACCTTTTCCAACATTTTTTCTAGGCAAACAGCTGACACTGCTGCCGATACCATTAAATTAGTTCGTAGGTAATCAGTAGCATCTTGTACCGTAATCGCCATCGAGTTTGCCACCGACTGATAGGCTTTACCTGCTCCCTCAGTTTTCACCACCTTTGGATCAATTACTTGGGAGTTAATCTCATTTAAATTACTCATCCTACAGTTCTATTTATGTACAACAATTGTCGTCAACAAGTAATAGGAAACAGAGAGTGTTTATATTCTGTACACACTCATTCTATTAGCAGAAAAATCTGCAAAAAAATGCAACTAGAAGCAAATGACTTTAGTAACCTTCTAGAGCTTATCCATAATTTTCTTGCAGGCTACTGAGACAATAGCTTCATTGACCTTTTGCATATTAGACTGCACCAGCCCCGCGCTTTCCATAACCAAGCTGAGTGAATGAGCCATAGTTTGGTAAACCATACCCATTGAATAGGCTGGCACCTCCCCTAACACCTTCACATTCGCTTGAGTCACTGAGTCTGTAATCTGACTATTAACTTGATCAGCCATACTAGTCTAAGTTATCTCTAATGACCTACAACCGTTTGGGTTATGCTTAGGGGTTTGTCTATAGGTTACTCTTACTAGAGTCTTGATTCTTGAAGGTTTCGGCTACTTTTTGGATTTGTTCAAGGGTTTTGAGCAAGTTCTTATCAGCAGCAGAACCCTGAGTGTTGGAATATAGTTGGGCTATGCCTATAGTTGTGGCAGCCTGTTGCAAAATGAAACCCTGTTGTTGTGCTGCAACTGCATTCTCTACTGCTAATCCCAGAGAATGGGCAACAAGTTGGTTGAGATTTGCCTGTGACTGCGCAGGGGAATTGCCTGCGGTTTGAGAATCTTCATTGGATGGTTGTGACATCGCTTACCTTCTCCAAGATGAGACTTAAGTTTTTCTCATACTAACCCAAATAATTTGGGAGTATCCTAAGTTTTCTACAAGAAGAAAAATTATTCGCGAGTATTACTCGCGAATAATTACAGCACTTATTTATCTTCTTGCTCGCTATCAAAGGATATATCTAGTAAGCTATTTTTCAGGGAATCAATTGTTTTTTGTATTTCCTCAACAATTGTTCTTCTAACCACTCCCATTACAGCATCAACATGAGCTTGACTTCCCGCTTTTCCCAAATGCTTATATTTAGTTAACTTCTTCGGTTCTGTAGTTGTTGGGAAAGTTGGTAAACTAGCATGCAGCTTGTAGTACCAATAAACTTGTTTCGGTTGTCTAACTCGATAACGTGCCACCCAACAGCCTTCCTGAACTAATTCCCCCTTACTTAGAAAGAAATTTTTGTAGTTTTCCAGAGTAGCCACTGCTGATTGTAAACGTTCAATTCTTTCGATTTTGTTTTGTTGATATCGAAGAGAAATTCGTTTTTTCATCTCTTCAGCTTTCCCTGAAAAACACTTTTTTCTAAAGTAAGCTGTCGGTAATCCTAGAGGATACCAAAATTTGCGATCAACTATTTATTGGCAAACCTATCAGTAGTAATACAAACTACCTAACCTAATAGATTGCTGCTTGGAGAATCTAATCCTAGATTCAGAAAAGGAATACATTACACAAAATCATTGATCACCGGATGGAAATTTATTAAGAACGTTACCAGCCTTGAGACCAACGTCTTCAAATGACTGAGCAGCTGTGCCAATAGTACTTTGAGCCTGCTCAATAACTTTACTATACTGGTCTACCTTCTCAGGATTAGCAACCATCATTTCTGTTGCCACTGCTACCGCTGTGCTAGCCAACATGCTAATATTGCGTAAATAATCAGTTACATCCTGCACTGCGATCGCCATTGATTGTGATACTGCTTGATAAGCCTTACCTGCACCCTCAGTCTTAACCACACTAGTTGCTAGGTTGTTATCATGGGCACTCTTAACAGCTTCATTGATAGTACTAAGGTTACTCATAAGATTCTAAAACTTCCTGGGTATGGTGTGTGATAATGATGCCGACTAACAATTGAAGTCCATCCCAACTTAATCGATTAAAGTATTGAAGTGGGAGGAAGGATAACCCTAAATCTATAGGGAGTTTTCCTTTGCCTACATAGCGGCTTCCTTAGCTTTTTTCACTGCCTCCTTGGCTTGAGCAGCTGCCTCCTCGGCTTCAGTAGCTGTGTGTTCCGCTTGTATAGCATAGTGAGTTGCTATCTCTGGATCTGATGTATTAAGAAGAGCCTTGCTCACCAATGACTGAGTTTTAACTAAGGCTGCAGAAGCATTTTGTGAGGCTATAGTAGACTCTCGTGCCAGATGGAATACCTTTTTAACTTTTTTTTGAGACTCTAGATCACTGAGTTCAGAAGAAGCCTTTGTAAGCATATCTTCTGCTACTTTTAAAGCCTCAGAATCATAATCGGCTGCCTGTTTAGCGGCGTCCATTGCTCTTTTAAGGGAATGCTCTGCTAATTTGTGAGCTTCATCGAGCTGTTTTTGAGTATTTTTTTGTGTCTCCTTATTGTCACCATTAGTCTCCCCCTGGCCGTCAATAGTTGGACTCGGACCATCAGGCTTATCCACTGATGGGGGTAGATTGGGATAATTGTCCATCCTTGGAGGATAAGCCTGAGAAGCTGCAGCTTGAGAGAGCGCCGCTTGAGAAGGGGCTGCCAAGATTTGCTTACAGGCAGAGGCTATGACTGCCGCATTAATCTGTTGCATGCCACCTTGAGCAGAGACAGAATTCTGCATCAGTAAGCTGATGGAATGGGCCATTGATTGATAGACCATGCCCATAGATTGAGCAGGCGCATTCCCCATGATACTGGTAGCAGTTTGGGTAACAGCATCGGTTACCTGTTTATTCACTGTGTCCGTCATAATTTGTTGCTTCCATATTCAACGTTAGACAAATCTTTGTTAGCGAACACCAATAATTACAGAACTAATTCCTTCAAGTCTGCTTTCAGCCGCATGAAAATTGGCAACACTAGCTCTTACGAACACAAATTCGCTCCTGCTACAGCTAGTAAGCTGCTTAATTCCCTTTTATGTTTAGCCAGAATACTTTAAATCATTCCCCTAAGGACATGATTCGACGACAGGCTGTCGAAATAATTGCTGCATTCAGTTGCTGCATTCCATTCTGTGCAGAGACAGCATTTTGCATCGACAGACTCAGAGAATGTGCCATGGTTTGGTAAACCATACCCATCGATTGAGCAGGTGCATCACCAAGCACTTTGACATTAGCCTGAGTAACAGCATCGGTAATCTGACTGTTAACAATGTCAGCCATAAAGCGTTCCTTGATCTTTGAGTGGTTCTAGCTCTGAAAGTCAATTAATAACTTTCAGACCCTTACAGAAACTATTGTAAGTTCTGAACCAGAGTTAAGATCTGTTTTAAGGTCTCTAAAGTGTTAGATTGTGGTTGCTTAGACTGGATTTGCTTAGACTTGAGAGGGAGAATTGTTGCCAAATTCTTAATTGTAGCTGTTTGCTGAGTTAGAGTCAGTTGCTTTTGATAATTGATAATCTCTTGTACTGACCGGGAAGTTACCTGAGAGGTTGTTTGATAAAGGCTGCTTTCTGAAATTGCAGGAGACGGTGCTACAACTTCCACATTTGTTTGAGCAACGGCATCGGCGGTAACTGTTTGAGCATCAACAATTGTGACATTTTCATTTTCTGTCTGCTCAACATCATCGACAATTGTGACAGTTTCATCTTCTGTCTGCTCAACATCATCGACAATCGTGGCAGTTTCGTCTTGATCATTTTTAAATTCAATTTCGATTTGGTCAATTACCACCTCTATTTCCGGAGTAGATTCAGGAAGTTCTGGAGTAGATTCAGGAAATTCTGGAGTTTCTTCTACCATTGTTGATTGCTTCCTTCAAGATCATCACTAGAAATTGGTTGTAACATTGGTAGTATCGTCTTTCAGCTACCTGCTGACAATAATTAGAAATAGTAGCTGAGCAGACTAAAAGAATAAAGCAGGTTGCCCTCTAAGTAGTAATTGCTTGATAAACTTAACTAAAAACTTAGCTAGATCAAGAGAGGGAACCTAACTTGGAGATACAATTAGGGGGTAATTATGCTGCGTAAATTCAACCTGTCGTCTCAACTACTGTCATTCTGTATAGACTATACAGAATGACAAAATAACCGATAGCTAACAGCTCATCTATGATTCTGGGAACAAAAATCACCCCATCAATCTCAGAAGCTAGTTATGACTACTAAGCATTCTTCCCAGAATCCCTCAGAGCTTGGATAGCACTGAGTATAGCGATAAGATTCTCTGTGTCATCAGATTTGAGTGTCTGTCTAGCTACCGCACCAATAGCAGCGGTATTAACTGAGTAAAGCAGGCTAACACCTTGGGTTGTTACTGCCTGGTGAATGAGGTTAGACTGCTGTTGAGCCATAACTGCATTTTGCACAGACAAGCTCAACGATTGAGAGATGGTTTGGTAGAGGTTACTCAACGATAAGGCTGGGGAGTCACCCAACACTTTAACGTTGGCTTGAGTAACTGCATCAGTGACTTGTGTGCTTACTGTCATAATTTTCTCCCGAATAGAAATTTTGTTTTGTACTCAAGTTCAGGGCATAACTAGTTAGAGCCAGCAACCTAGCTTTAACTAATTACGCCAAGACGCTTCTGGAGTTAGCTCTTTTCTGTGTCGGTTATCCTACTGATGCAGAAAACTGACTAGAAAAAACTGATTAACCGTGAAGCCTTAGGCTATGTTTGTCTCCAAGAGCATCACCCAATCAATCTCAGAAACTAGTTATGCTTACTAAGCATTCTTCTCAGAATCTCTCATGGCTTGGACGGCGCCCAGTATAGCGACAAGATTCTCTGTGTCATCAGATTTGAGTGTCTGGCTAGTTGCCGCACCAATAGCCGCAGTATCAACTGAGTAAATTAGGCTAACACCTTGGGTTGTGGTTGCTTGGTGAACGAGGTTAGACTGCTGTTGAGCCATAACTGCGTTTTGCACAGACAAGCTCAACGATTGAGAGATGGTTTGGTAGAGGTTACTCAACGATAAGGCTGGGGAGTCACCCAACACTTTAACGTTGGCTTGAGTAACTGCATCGGTGACTTGTTTGCTTACTGTCATAATTTTCTCCCGAATAGAAATTTTGTTTTGTGTTCAGGTTGAGGCTCTAACTAGCTAGAGCCAGTAACCTGGCTTTAACTAATTACACTCTTGTCGCTTCTGGAGTTAGCTCTTTTCTGTGTCGGTTATCCTACCTGATGCAGAAAACTGACCAGAAATAACCGATTAACAGTAAAGCATGAGGCTATTTTTGTCTCCAAGAGCATCACCCAATCAATCTCAGAAGCTAGTTATGACTACTAGGCATTCTTCTCAGAATCTCTCATGGCTTGGACAGCACCCAGTGTAGCGACAAGATTCTCTGTGTCATCAGATCTTAGTGTCTCATCAGTTGCCGCACCAATAGCAGCGGTATCAACGGAGTAAAGCAGGCTAACACCTTGGGTTGTGGTTGCCTGGTGAACTAGGTTAGACTGCTGTTGAGCCATAACTGAGTTTTGGACAGACAAGCTCAACGATTGGGAGACGGTTTGGTAAAGGTTGCTCAACGATAAGGCTGGGGAGTCACCCAACACTTTAACGTTGGCTTGAGTAACTGCATCAGTGACTTGTGTGCTTACTGTCATAATTTTCTCCCGAATGAAATTTTGTTTGGTGTTCAAGTTCAGGGTCTAATTAGTTAAAGCCAGGTTACTGGCTCTAACTAATTACACTCTTGTCGCTTCTGGAGTTAGCTCTTTTCTGTGTCGGTTATTCTACTGATGCAGAAAACTGACCAGAAATAACTGATTAACCCTGAAATCTTGGGCTATGTTTGTCTCCAAGAGCATTACCCAATCAATCTCAGAAGTTAGTCATACTCACTAAGCATTCTTCTCAGAATCTCTCATGGCTTGGACAGCGCCCAGTGTAGCGATAAGATTCTCTGTGTCATCAGATTTGAGTGTCTGGCTAGTTGCCGCGCCAATAGCAGCGGTATCAACGGAGTAAAGCAGGCTAACACCTTGGGTTGTGGTTGCCTGGTGAACAAGGTTAGACTGTTGTTGAGCCGTAACTGCGTTTTGCACAGACAAGCTCAACGATTGAGAGATAGTTTGGTAAAGGTTGCTCAACGATAAAGCTGGGGAGTCACCCAAAACTTTAACGTTGGCTTGAGTAACCGCATCAGTGACTTGTGTACTTACAGTAGTAGCTGTCATAGTTTTCTCCGCATCAAGAAATATTTTTCTCAGCAGGACAAATTCAGCCCATCTCAAGACAACTGGTCAAAAGTTAGTTTTGAGATGTTTAACTAACTTTTTGAAGCCATCTTGCTTGCGGCTGTATTAACCTGTCTAAATAGATAACGAGTTCAGTAAGCCAATTGTGAATTTTTCGACTTAAGCTAAATTAAAAGGCAGATCTTATATTTTTTAACGATCATTCAAAAGCCTGAAAGTTGTCAGCTTTCAGGCTTTTAACTGGTTCAGGGTTGATAGTTAATTAGCTTTTTACCAGAGCCTCACCGCGCCGATAAAGTTCACGAGCATAATCTGTCCAAGTTCCTTGTCCCCAATAGCGGAAGCAGCTTGTTTCCACTAGCAAAGTATACAGCAAAGCTTCCTGGTAATCAC
The DNA here is from genome assembly GCA_010692425.1 of Symploca sp. SIO3C6. Lineage (GTDB taxonomy): Bacteria > Cyanobacteriota > Cyanobacteriia > Cyanobacteriales > Coleofasciculaceae > SIO3C6. The sequence goes on from JAAHHJ010000051.1 coordinate 30,016, forward strand.
GACGCTGAGTTACCGCAGCATCTTGCTTAACCAAAGAATCATATTTCTCATGAAAGAGGGCACTGAGTTGATTCATTGGTTCCAAGACATTTTCATAGCCCTTGACCCAACTTAAATCATCTGTCCAAGAAGCGCCATCCATGTGAAACTGATGGTCAGTTTGATTTAACTCTTCTATGGCTTTTGCCACTGCTTCTGGGGTTGCTTTGTCAGGATCAACTCGCTGCCAAATTTTATGTTGATTCATTGCCTGACAAACAGGATAATCTTCAGGATTGACTCCTGCTGCTTCAATCAACTCTAAATATTCCGTACCATTAAAACCGACAACGTCAGATGTGCCGCCGCCATTGCCCTTAATCTCATGCCAAGCTGGATTAAAAGAGGGGGGAAATTCATTCATCATCACACCGCCATTCTCCCCATCAGCAATTTGTGAGACTAAACAGGGAACAGTTACATTGCCAATCTGTTGCCTACCTCTTGATTTTGCCTCGTGATAGGGCTGCATTTGAGCTACTAATTTGGTATCAGAACCTTGAGTTTTAATCAAGGCAGTGATGCTGATGGTTTCGCCACGAGAATTGCGAGCCACTAAACGATTTGGGATATACTTATCGTCATGCCACAATCCTGAACCATCGGGACGTTCTACCGAGTGTTCCTGCACCAACAGCCAACGATACCCACATTCTTTCAGGGCTTTGATGTATTCAAAGAGAGTATCTGGGTGATTGGGCAAGTGCATTTCAGGTGGAGAAAAACCCTTGACACGCGCCAAGGCATCGTAGCCGAAGATAGCTGCAAAGTAATGTTGCCAAGCTTGAATATGGAGTTTAAGATCAGGGATTGGTGTAGAGGGAACAACCGCATGACTCCACATGGTTCCCAACCATTCCACATAGGGCTGATACTGGGGTTCACAGGTGATGCGCTTGAGGTTATTGAGGACATCATCTCGTCCCATTTGCCGTAATCCCCAGAGCAGATTGCCCGAGTAGTCTAACATAATTCGAGGATTGCAACCCTGGGAAACTAGTTCGGGAATGAAATCTCCCATGCGACTATAGCACCAAGCAAAGACACCTGCATTGTGGTTATCCCCTTCATCAGAATGCTCAAACATGTACTGGAGGTTACTAATAAGTTCCCCATTAGCACCTGCAGGGATAGTGGGTTGGTGCATATGTAGGGCGCAGGCGAATCCCGAGGTGATGTTTTCCAAGCGGAGATTCGTCTTCGGCAAAAATACGGGTTCATTTCGTTGAACTACAGAAGCGATTTGGGCCTCCCAACCACAAATATTTGGCAAGTTTGACTTTAATTCGTCTAAAACAGGTAAATTTGACGATGGTGAGCTTACAACCATAAGGGAGTTCCTTGAACTTCGCGCTATTGCTTAGGATATACACAATGATCACATACCAGATTTACCGGAGATTTTGGCAAAATCTAGTGTTTAAATTAAGGATTGATCACAGCTATCATCACAAAATCATCTCCCCATCTCCCCTCTCCCCCTCTCGGCCATTACCTATGGTTCTAAAATCAAGTCCATGGCCATAGTGATAATTCCTTCTTGTTTCACCATCTCATTTAATTGTTCCGCTTCATAGATGCCTTCAAAAGCTTCCAAAGCTGCACTCCTTAAGGCTGACTCATAAGCATCCTGCAAAGTTTCTTGTAATTCTTGTTCACTCAGATAATACCCTTTGGTTTTATGTCGTTTGTTCGTGCGCTTAATTTGCTTGGCAGAGTTATAAATTGATGTTTCCCAAGACTTAGTAGTTCGATTTTCAGCAGATTTTTTGATGAGGTGTAAAAGTAAGATAATTCCATAGCTGAAAATTTTATTCAGCTTATCAGATTTACTCATTTCCTCTAGCTCTTCTACCAAGACTAAAGCCTCAGCTACTTTGCCTTGATGTAATAGTTGTTTGATTTCTAATAACTCTTCCATTGTTTTCAACTCTTTGTTGATGAATAGTATATTGTCCTATTACAGGTTCACAGCGCTGAATAAAATTAATCTGTTTACAGACAAAAAAACAATTATCTATTCCCTATTTACCATGCAAACCACCAACTGTAGTAAAGTCTTTAAATAAAAGCAACTAGTCTAAACCTAGAACTCGATGAAAGCCGTATTAATGACTGCTGCTGGTGAACCAGAAGTCCTACAACTTCAGGAAGTACCAGAACCAAAAATTCAAACCAACACCGAAATTTTAGTGCGTCTTCGTGCTGCTGGCATTAACCCCATAGATACAAAACTGCGGCGCAGAGGCAACTTCTACCGTGACCAAATGCCAGCTATTCTAGGTTGTGATGGTGCAGGTGTTGTCGAAGCTGTTGGTGCTGCTGTCGAAAGATTCCAGGTTGGGGATGAAGTATATTTCTGCGCTGGAGGATTGGGTAAGTCTGGCACTGGTAATTATGCCCAGTTTGCAGTTGTTGAAGAGCGCTTAGTTGCCCCCAAACCCACTTCCCTTTCCTTTGCAGAAGCTGCTGCTGCCCCCTTAGTATTGATTACTGCCTGGGAAGCGTTGTATGATCGTGGACGCCTTGAGGCTGGGCAAAAAGTGCTGATTCATGCTGGTGCTGGTGGGGTTGGTCATGTTGCCATACAGCTAGCAAAACTCAGAGGTACTCAAGTATGCACCACCATTAGTTCTCAGGAAAAAGCTAGATTAGTCCGTCAGCTTGGTGCTGATTACCCCATCCTCTATCAGCAAACCGATTTTGTTGAAGCTGCCCTCAATTGGACTGGAGAAGAGGGAGTAGATCTGGCTTTTGATACTGTAGGTGGTAAAATTTTCTACGATACTTTTGCTGCAGTGCGCCTCTATGGTGACGTGGTTACTCTTCTCGAACCTGATTCTACCCACGCTAATTGGAAGATTGCTAGACAGCGCAATCTCCGCATTAGCCTGGAAATTATGCTCACTCCCATGTTAAAGGGAGTAGTTGGAGCCCAAGAGCACCAAGGTAATATTCTTAGACACAGTAGCAGTTTGATTGACGAAGGTAAACTCAAGATTCACCTGGGTCAAACTTTTCCTCTCAAAGATGCTGCTGCTGCTCATCAAATCTTGGAAAATGGTTCCATGACTGGCAAAATTGCCCTCATTATTGAATAGGCATCTCCAAGAGCCTCGATTTGGGAACGATAGCATAAGAGTTATAGCATCATGATTGGAGAGGTCTATTGAAAATTAGAACCATTACAACTGGTATATCACTGCACTCCCCTCAGGAGCATGATAAAATTAAGCAGGCTGCAACCTTCAACCAGCAAGCCAAAAGCTTTTTTGAACAGCAAGGGTACGAAGTTCAAAGCACTAGAATAGCCACCAATAGGTGGTCAGAATATCTACCTAGTTTATCAAGTTCAGAAATTGTCAATGAAATTAAAGCTATCGAGACATTTTGTCAAACTCTGGATGTAAACTTTTTCAGTATTGGCTATGCAGATTCTCCAGAATCGATTGCTATTATTCCAGAAATCAATAAGAACACTTCCATCATTTACTGCTCTAGTAAAACTGGAGATTTGGCAACTGGTATAGACTTTCAAAATACCAGAGCATCTGCTCAAGCAATTAAACGAATCTCTGAAGAAACTGAAGAAGGATATGGTAACTTTCGTTTTTGCGCTTGGGCTAACTGTCAGCCAGGAATACCCTTCTTTCCAGTGTCTTACCATCAAGGCAACACAGCTTTTGCAATTGGTTTGGAATACCCTGACTTGGTAATGGCAGCCTTTTCCCAATCTCACAATTTATCACAGGCCAAAAATAACCTCATGTCAATCTTAGTAGAGGAACTAAAAAAACTAGAGGAGATTGCTCAACAAATCGCAGTTAAATTTGAGATTGAATACACAGGGCTCGATTCCTCCCTTGCTCCCTCACTGGAGATAACTGGCAGTATCGCTTTTGCCTATGAAAAACTTGGCTTCGGCAAGTTTGGATCTCAAAGTACCCTGGCAATTTCAGCGCTAATCACTAGTGTTTTGAAAAGTTTACCATTCAAACTTTGCGGTTATTCCGGTCTAATGCTTCCTGTGTGCGAAGATGTGGGACTGGCACAAAGAGCTAATGAAAATACCTACAATCTAACTAATTTATTATTGTATTCGGCAGTTTGTGGCTGTGGTCTGGATACAGTGCCAATTCCTGGCAGTGTCACAGTTGATCAAATCGAAGCAATACTACTAGATATGGCAGCTTTAGCAATCAAGCTAGATAAACCTCTATCAGCAAGACTATTTCCAATTCCTGGTAAGCAGGCGGGAGAAATGACTGCCTTCAATTCACCATATCTCGTAAATTGTCAGATATTTAATGACCAATGATAAACTATTCAGCAATTAAACTCGGAGAAGTCAGAACAAAAACATCCCTTGTACCTTCGCTATCAAACTCTGGTTTAATGGGAGTGGTAAAATGGAAAAACTCGTGATCGTTGACTAATAAGAGTTCCCCCGGATTGAGAATTTTACTAACAACTGGCTTTTCTTTTCTAGCAGTGTATAAGTGTGTTTCACCGCCTTGAATATTTTTTCTATCAACAGAGAAAATACCGATAAAATCAGTACCATCTCTATGAATACCTTCAGGTGCTGGATTGCCATAATTATTAGGGGAACAAGTTGTTCTGATCTGATGAACACCTATTTCAGCTTCTGGATGCAGCTTACAAGAATCAATAAATGCCAAAACAAGATGCTGAAAAGCTTCATGTTTGATCAGCCCAGCATCTAGTTCTTCAAATTCTCTTTTGACGTCTCCAACTATAGGATTATATTGCTTGCTCTGGTAGAGGTATCCATGAGGTAGTTTGACTAATTTATCGCCAGATAATATAAAACGAGATAATTTTCTAGAGCGATAGTTGCCTTTAATGTAAGGGTCAACAGGAAGATGGTCAAAAAATGGCTTAATGCCTTCTAGTATGACCGAGTTTACCTTTTTAAAGGTAAACATGAAGGTATATTCTAATTCCGTTGAAGTAAATGCTGTTTTCATTGTCTTGGCAACCTTGGTATCTAAATTCGGTACTCTGCAGCATTAAGTCAGTTTTAGCCCACAACATAGCTGTCATTCATATCAAGACTATTCCCATAGTCTTCGGTAAGGGTAGCATCTCAGATTTACCCTTGTTAGTCACTCCTCGAAAAGCCATTATATTTTCACAATGACCAATCAACTAGCAGTTAGAGCCAGCTTCAACGTGAAGAGCGTTTTTGGCGGTGAACTATAGCTAGATTAGTTTTTGAGCTTTGTATAGCTTAATCAGTTACTTACTGCATAGGTTAGCTCAGGCTTCATGCCCCAGAGTTCCTTGTTCCAATTAAGATAGCTTTTTTTAGTTTATGCTTTATAAGCTATCCACTTCCATAGTGTAACAAACTATATGACCAAACGTCAAAACTCTGAGAGAACAATAGACCAAGGCTCGATCCTGGCAACGTACTAGGGCAGAATGCTCCAAGTATTTCCTTTTCACTTAAGTGTTGTCGGCTAGTTAAGCACATTCATCTGCCACGCTTTGCAGCATAGGCGCTAACTCTTTGAATCTCTGAGGTATATCTTGAGTACTTTAAATGGTAAACAATTTGCTACTCAGGAAATTTTAATCTAAATCTCAGCATATTTAAGGTTTTATTCATTTAGTATCTAAATGGCGAGTTCGGAATAACTGCAATAGCTAGTAATTTCTCTAGCTTTGGACTCGGATTAGTTGTGAGTTTTCAGCAAGTAGACAGGATAGGAAAGACTCAAAATCAAGGAGCATTTACCAATGGCGAATGGCAACTCAATAGTGGGGGAGGTTTCAACACAGTCTAATTCCAGTAAATCTGTATTCCTAAAACCTACTTTAAAAGTTACAAAAAAGCAGTTTTTATCCACTAGTGCTACAGTTCTACTTAGTGTCCTTGCCCTCGGTAGTTTTGGCTTCACCAACCGCTATAAAACCGAAGACAAAACCCAAGTTGCACTGCAAGAATTATCTAACGCCTCTTATCCAGAAAATCCCTCCCACTTCTCCAAAAACTTCCAGAGATATGGTGACAGGAAGCTAACTGTTATTAAGAAGGATGACACACACTTTGATTTCGTCTTGGAACCTACAGACGACAAAACTGCCAAGATAATTATCAAAAACATTGATCTGAGTCTATTAGTGCCGAAAGTCCCTGAATGGGCTAAACAAGACCCTGGCTTAGAAGCTATTGCCATTACCGATAGGGAGTGGAATCGACAACAAGTTAGTTTTCCTGTCGATTCCGAACATATCGAAATTATTGGAGGAGACGGTTTTGAAAAAGAAAATATCTCCTCCATTGGTTTGGCTAAGAATTGTTTAAATGCTGGCTTATGGGAAGTATTACTCTTCACCAAAGAAGATGGTAAGAAAGCTCTTTACTATCAAGGATGGTTCGACTTCCCCATCGGACATTACAAGGACGTATTTGAAAAGATTAATAATATTTCCTATTGGAAGCATTGGTGGAAATTAGAACACTGGCAAGATCCTGTAGGTACGGTAACTAACCTCAATTTACTCAGGGAAGTAATTGCTCAACAAGAAGTGTCGGCTGAATTTCCCCTTGATGAAAAGATCATTGTCGCGGGAGAGCAAAGTCGAAAAATCCGGACAATACAAGCCAAAAACTTGAAAACCTGGGGAGATTTTTACAAGGATGAGAATCAAATAGAATTCGCCACCTTCCGCCCACCAGGATTCTATGACTTTGACAAGCCTTGGGGAAATCAGTACTGGAGAATCGGCAAGTTTGAGAAAGCAGTTGTTAGAAATGTTAAACCTGTAGGTGTAGAGGATAATTTACAAGAAATAGAGCTATAGCGCTGCGCGCTGGGGTACTTACAAGTTAGGATATATCTAGAGTCACCTAAAACTAGATTTATTTATGGCTCACCCTTACTCTCAGGATTTGCGCCTACGTGCCCTCTATTTAATCACTAGC
>JAAHHJ010000052.1 GCA_010692425.1 Symploca sp. SIO3C6
AAAGTCGAGGAATGGGCAGAGAAAAACTTTAAATTTACCTAAGTATTTTTACTCAGCAACTGCCTCGATTTAGCGCTCGCCTTGAACTCCCTCAGTCCATGTGACAGTTGAGGGTGCGGAATGTGGGCTACAAAACTCTGTCCAAGAAGACCTAATACTAAAATTGGTGTCAAAGTCATCATTGACTATTTTCTTTGTTGTCTCTTGAAGGGAAAATTGAGGTGTTATCTAATCAGACATCTATGTTAAATGAATATTATTGAAATTCTCAAGCAGGATTATGAAAAATTTCCTGCTGACCAAACTTACTCTATTTACGCCAAGGATGTTTTTTTCCAAGACCCATTAAATCAGTTTTGCGGTCTGGAACGCTATAAGCAAATGATTAGTTTCATCAACCGCTGGTTTGGCGATCCCAAGCTGGAACTCCACAATATTGAGTACTCAGGGGATACTATCCAAACCATATGGACACTTAGCTGGACTACTCCCTTACCTTGGAAGCCTAGGATTGCTATTCCCGGTTGGAGTGAGTTAAAACTGAATGCGGAGGGGCTGATTGCTTGTCACATTGACCATTGGAATATATCGCGCCTCGATGTAATCAAGCAACACTTCTGGTAATCAGCCTTAATTGACTCTCCGACAGCTTGTTTGGTGTGGGAATTAGGTAGTAATATTGTCTGTTCATACCAATTTCCTTAAACATTGCTATGGATAAACATCAGCATTCTTACTACCTACTCTATCAATCTAACCACTCATCAAAATCACTAGTTTTGATCACAGAGCGCCGCACAAATTTTTTATTGTTTTTCCTGCTATTTCCCGAAGCAGCCCGAGTCTCTGCCGATTGCGAAAACTTTTGAGTCAGAGACTTGTCACTTGAATATCTAGATGAGTGCCTATAGACTTGAGATTTAGACTTAGCACGTAAATTCTGCTGGCGAGGAGTTGCATGGAAAGAGCGCAAGCGCTCATGAGCTTCATTGAGTTCCTGAAGCTTATGATGAGCTTTCTTTTGCAGTCGGGGATGATCAACGAAACGATCTGGGTGCCACACCCAGGTCATATCTAAATAGCCCTGATGAACTTCCTCGGCTGTTGCTCCTGGCTCCAGCTCAAGAACTCTGTAGTATCTTTCTACTTCTATCATCTGCAACATCCTCTAATCACAGGGACTTGCTAATTGAGAATATTAATTCAAGTTTCAAGTGAGTGACATTGAGGGACAGCCAAAAAACACATCATTTTAGGAAAGATATATTTTGTAGTCTTTTTGTTACTTAAGTTAACTTTTTGGTATCGCTTCATTCGCAGCATAGTTTACATTTGCAAGGAAAGGCCCTAAAAAATCAAGAAACAGTCAATAAGTCCCATAATGGCAGGTTAGTCTGAGAGACTAAAATAATTGCCAAGGCGTGGCGCAACGCCTGTAGAGTGCAATTTAGTAGTGCATCCCCCAGTTCATAATTTTCAAATTGAGAAGCATGAAGCTAGCAGCAAGATTTGGTCAAGTTCCACCTTCCCTAACTCTGGCAATTGCAGCCAAGGCAAAGGCAATGAAGGCAGAAGGCTTGGATGTTTGTAGTTTCAGCGCTGGGGAACCTGATTTTGAAACACCAGCGCATATTAGGGCTGCTGCCAAGACAGCTTTAGATGCAGGTAAAACTAAGTATGGACCGGCAGCTGGGGAACCTAAGTTACGAGAGGCGATAGCTAATAAACTTCGTCAAGAAAACTCTCTTGCTTATGAAAGGCGCAATGTAATTGTTACTAATGGTGGCAAGCATTCCCTATTCAACCTGATGCTAGCGCTAATTGAAACAGGAGATGAAGTCATTATCCCTGCTCCTTACTGGCTGAGTTATCCGGAAATGGTGAAGCTTGCCGATGGTAAGCCGGTAATTGTTCCCACTGATGCCTCTAGCGGCTATAAAATTACACCGGAGCAGCTACGCGCCTCAATTACGCCCAAAACTAAGCTATTTATTCTCAATTCTCCTTGTAATCCTACTGGCATGGTCTATACACCAGCAGAAATTGAGGCGCTGGCTGAGGTAGTAGTAGAACAAGATATCTTAGTGGTCTCTGACGAAATTTATGAGAAGATTATCTATGATCAAGTTCAACATCTAAGTATTGGTTCTCTAGGAACAGAAATATTCGAACGAACTATTGTTAGCAGTGGGTTTGCTAAAGCCTTTTCTATGACTGGCTGGCGTTTGGGTTACTTAGCAGGACCAGTAGAGCTAATTGATGCCGTAACTACCATTCAAAGTCACAGTACCTCAAATGTATGTACCTTTGCCCAGTATGGCGCGATCGCAGCTTTGGAGGGTTCTCTTGATTGTGTACAGCAGATGCGCCAAGCTTTTGCTCAAAGGAGGGAAGTGATGTTTGAGCGTATTAATGCTATCGACGGCATTAGTTGTCCTAAGCCAGATGGAGCTTTTTACTTATTTGTCAACATCAGTAAAACTGGTTTAAATTCTTTGGATTTTTGCAAAGCTCTGCTGGAATCTCAGCAAGTGGCTGTAGTTCCAGGTATTGCTTTTGGTGCCGATGAGTGTATCCGTCTTTCCTATGCCACCGACATGAATTCAATTGAGAAAGGAATGGATCGGCTAGAGAAGTTTGTGAACTCACTAAGTTCTATTTGAAATTAGGTGTTAGGTGTTATACCAAATTCGGTTTACAGAGTATCTCTATCTCAAACTACATAATTCAATTCCAAAGCTGATTTGACAGATTTTGAAAAGTATACTTCATAAACCGGATTTGGTATTAGATCGAAATCTCTTTCAATCTAATACCTAATAACTAGTAAACAGCTATCTAAAGCAATACACCTTTTGCCTATATTTCTACCACTTTTCTAGAAAGAAGAAAAATAGTTATAGTGCTGTGCACTGGTGTGTGTACAAATCACAAATCGACCCTTGATTAGCAATTCTTTAGAACTTTTATACTACAAATAGCCGAGAGCGCACTGCTATACAAATTGATAATAATATGTTAACCTTCAAATTCATATCCAAAATATTCTATATCCACCCTGAACTTGTCTTGGATTATTTTTTTTGTCACCTCCGAATAATATTCTGTGTAGTGTTTGCTTCTCCCCATATTCTTATTTTTATGAGGTAAGTCTTGTTTAAGTCCAAGTTGTTTAGAAATAGTTGTCCAATCCTTTTGAAGGTTTTCAAATCTGCCAATAAAGTCAACAATTACATTACCATGGGGATCGACAAACCAATCGATTTGGTTTACGTGAGGAATAGAATTTACACAGGTACTACTACTATATTTAATCCAAGAAACGAATTCATCAAAAGTCAATTTATCTCGCATCTGTAGACCTTCCCTACGTAAATATAGGGAAACTACACGATCCCAGGGATTACGGACAAATCCAAACTTGAAATAGGAATTAAACTGCTTTTTACCGATTTTTAATCTCTCTTTTTTCGGTAACAATAGATAAGCGCTTGATAAAAATTGGTTCTTTAGACCACCATAGTGTGTCCAGTAATTTTGCATGTTAAATTTTATCTGACAAATATTTAAATGAGGCTTAGGAGGGGAACCAATAATATTTCTGATGCTACTAGAACCAGTTTTAGGAACTTCTACAAAAATACACTTGTGTTTGTGTGAAATCATTTTACTTTTGCTTGATTATTAATCCAAAACTTTGTCATCAGTGAACAATACACTACTAGAGCAAGTATATTTGAACTTCGTGTTTGTTGTGAATTTTTTTTAAGACAACAGTTTTTGACATAAATTTTATTAATAAAATTTATGCTTATGCCAATTCTTATTAGCCACAAATCATTGTTTACATTGATTGAATAACTGGGCAATCCTAATCTAGCTTTTCTATTACTTTTTCAGCAAGCCCTATCTAACAATAAGAGTAAAATGTGTGACAAATTACTAAGCTGTTCGTTATTTCAACCTTATTGTCAACGATTGCGACATCCTTGTAGTGCGACCATCTTGGTCACCACTGATACCCAATTGAAATACCTCAGAGCTTACTCCCCATTCTTCAACTCAGGCTTGCCACTGCCCATTAAATAAAGCAGTGCCATACGCACAGCCACACCACTGGTAACCTGCTGAGAAATCAAGCTAAACTGAGGGTCATCCATCAACTCGGAGCTAATTTCAACGCCTCTGTTAACTGGTCCAGGGTGCAAAACTTTAACTTCAGGCTTGCATAACTTGAGGCGAGTGCGGGTAATTCCATAGTGCTGATGATATTCTCGCCAACTCGGCAATAAATGTGCGCTCATGCGCTCCTTTTGCAATCGCAAGGTCATCACAAAATCGGCATCGATTAGGGCAGACTCAAGATCCCAATGGATAAATAACTTGCGATTTTGGATGTGAGGTTTTGGCTTTGGAATCGAAGATTCAACAGGAAGTGAACTAATCAAATTCTTCCCTGCTTTTATATCCCTGCTTCTAAACTCACTACTGTACTCAGAAAACAGCTCCGGTACCAGAGTTGGGGGTCCAGCCAGATGCACTTCGGCACCAGAGGCGGTGAGACTCCAGATATTAGAACGAGCAACTCGAGAGTGTACAATATCACCGATAATAGCGATTTTTTTATCACTCAGGAGTTTGAGTCGAGGATATTCTGGATTTACAAGACAACAGAGTGTAAACAAATCAAGTAAAGCTTGGGAGGGATGTTCGTGTTGACCATCGCCAGCATTGAGAACCCCCACCCTGACACCAAGTTTATCCATTTCTGTGGCGATCGCTTGAGGCACCCCTGCCTCTCGGTGGCGGATCACCATCAAATCTGCTCCCATTGCCAAATAAGTCTTGGCTGTATCTAGAATCGTTTCCCCTTTACTCAAGGAAGAAATTCCTGGTGCAAAATTAAGTGTATCAGCAGAAAGGCGTTTGGCAGAAAGCTCAAAACTACTGCGAGTGCGGGTAGATGGTTCAAAAAACAGATTGGCAACCACCAGCCCTTGGAGGACAGGTACCTTTTTTGTACGCGTCGATAGTACCTCCTGAAAGCTAGCAGCAGTTTGTAAAACTGTATCGTATTCCCCTAGGGAAAAATCGGCTAAGGAGAGTACATGGCGGCGAGTCCAAGTGGCATTAGCCATAGGATTATAGTTTAGAAATTCAACTTCTGCTGGGCAAAAGCAGAGCACTCTGGGGTAATTACTACTGCATTTCGGCAAAAACTGGCGACCAATTCTAACCGCAGGCATAGAGGTTACCACAGCTCAAAGGCTTAGGTAGCAACTCTTTGCTGCCACACTGCAAAGCGAGAAAATGCTAATTGTTGAGTTTTACATCCTCCGGATGAGCAGATAGCAACCCTGAATGATATTAGCGCAACTGTTGAAGTAAGCAACAGCGCTCAAAACAATAAAAACAGCTTAGCGTTAAGTATATATGAATACTGTTAAACAACACCTAGTTCCTCTTGCCATAGGAGTAGTTCTAGCTAGTTTGAGTGGCTGCGGCTGGCTAGCTGCTAATAGCCAGGAGTTTTTTAGGTTTTCTCCTGCAGTTGCCACTAATACCAATGCCAAGCCTTTGTTCCCTGAAGAGTCGGTTGCCAACAAGCAATCTAATACCAATGTAGACCAACAGAATAATCTCAACAACACCTCCACAAGTCTAACTCTCAATATCTATCGAGTTGACAATCAGTGCAATAATCTTGAATCAGAAGCAGTGCAGGTTAGGGCTGATGGCGTTGTAGATGCTGTCGTCAACAAAGTTCTAGAGCAAGCAACCTCAAGCGACTTTGATGTTGCTGGATATCGTGTTAGGGTCAATGCTCAAAGCGGTGTTGCCAACATTGATTTGCGCTTGGTGCCTGACTCGAGACGAAAGTTTGTATCTCTTTCCACCTGTGAACAGCTGGCTTTATTCGGTGGTTTACGTAGAACCCTGACAAATAACTCCCAATTGAAGATTAAGGATGTCCGCTTCACAGAGCAAGGTCAAAAAATTTATCTTTAGGAGGGAACTTTTCAAAAGGGTTGGTCAAATGCTCCCAAGGCTGCTCCTACAGTTACAGCACTGACACCTTTACTTCCTTCGAGGGCGTGCTTGTTTCTGCCCAAGCCCCTCACTAGTTAAACAATTCTAAAGAATAAATCTGGTTCCAAGCCGTCGTGGATTAGTTAGTACCTAGGGTTTGACTAGTTTGTATTCTAGGCTATGAAGTAGTGTACGATTAAGATTATATTTGCTCTTGGCTAGAGGGTTATATTTCCCTGTCAATCAAAAATAACTAAAAATTCTAGAAAAGGTCATTTAGAAGTATGGACGTAAAACTTATTGTAGTTGCCTTGACGGTGGCTTTTACCGTTTTATCCCTAGTTTTTGGAACTAAGAACGGATTTTACGATTCAGACAATTACCACGGTAACGGCTCTGCTCACTAACATAGCTGCTGACTTGGCCACCGCTAATCTCAATTAATGCTAGGTAGATTGAGCATAAGCTTTAACGAAGCCGTGTCAGTCTAAGCTTGGTAATGATATTCTTTACCGCTAGTGCTTGTCATTTAAGTAACTGAATGTCAGATTCCTAATATACTCGCGTATGGTGTGAGGTGCTTTCACAAAATAGTGCGGGAGCTTGAAAGCTCCGTATCTTAGAAATTGGAGTGAAACGCGAAGCGGCGATTTTATCGCCTTCAAATATACATAGACTAACTGCTAAACTAACTGCCAAAAGTGGAGGGAGACTTCGCGCACTACAGCACTTTTTATAAGGTCTGAGTGTTGCTTGCTAACTTTAAACAGCTCATGAGCAACCAACGCCTAATGGCATCTACTCGCGATGATGAGCGCTTATTGTGTTTACCCTATGGTGCTGGTCATGACTCTGAGGGAGTTTGCTTGCTAGTGCAAATGGGTCCACACCGCATTCTCTTAGATTGTGGGTTAGCTGACATTTCACCTCTACAAACGGAAGCTAAACCACCGGCAGATTGGGTAATTTGCAGCCATGCCCACAGTGATCATGCTCGGGGATTACTGGCTCTTCACAAGGCCTTTCCACACTTACCAGTCTACGCCAGCGAGGTAACAACCCAGTTGTTACCACTGAACTGGTCTTTTTCTTCACCTGAAGATATTCCCAAGTTCTGTCATGCCTTACCTTGGAGATCACCGATTGAATTCTGTGATGGTTGCAGCGTCGAATTATTTCCCGCTGGACATCTGCCTGGGGCAGCAGCTATTTTGCTCACTTATGCGTCGGTTGATCGCACTTATAGACTCCTCTATACAGGAGACTGTTTCCGCTCTAACTTGCGGCTAGTAGAGGGATTATCGATTGAATCTCTGAGGGGAATACCGCTAGACGTGCTGATTGTAGAAGGCAGTTACGGCACAGCACGACATCCTCATCGGCGTCAGCAAGAAAAACAGCTAATGGCTCGTATTGAGCAAGTGATTGCTGACCAACACTCAGTGGTGATGCCTCTACCTACTTTGGGGCTAGGTCAAGAAATACTCATGCTATTGCGTTCTCATCATCTTTTCACTGGGCGCAATCTGGATATTTGGGTTGAAGGCAGTGTTGCAGCTGGTTGCGATGCCTATCTAGAGGTGCTACCTCACCTGCCAGCCTCAGTACAAAATTTTGCGCGCCACCAGCCCTTATTTTGGGATGAGAGGGTGCGCCCCCGCGTGCGCCGACTTGATCAAGAACAACTTCATACCCTTGGTCATTCCCCCTGTATCATTCTCTGCGACACGACTACTGACTTGAGCAAATATTGGCACGCAGAAGCGGCTCCGCCCCTGATTTTGCTTCCAGAGACAGCCCGAGAGTATCTGAATGCCGATGATTCGCTGACAACTGATGTCGAAACCTATCTACTTGCCGAACACAGTGATTGCCTAGGAACAACCCAACTAATTCATAACCTCCGTCCTCAGCATGTGGTCTTTGTCCATGGTTCCCCCACTTACCTAGCTGATCTAACTGGCTTGGAGGAGCTACAGAATCGCTACCACTTACACTGCCCAGCAGCGGGAACCCTGGTAGAATTAACTATTGGTGAAACCTTTATACAACCAGCACCGCCAGCAGAAACTAACTACGAGGGTGAGTTGACAGAATTAGATACTTTCGTCAACATTACCCTTCCAGAGGCAATTGCCGCTGATCCTCGTTGGCAAAATTTTGCGGATACTGGTCTAGTAGAAGCCCGTTGGCAAGGAGAAGAACTGGTTTTGCGAGGTTTATCGCAACGAGAAATACTTACCCACAGCAATAATGCTAAAGTACCATCTAACAGTGAGTGCTGCGGTAACTGTCTTCACCAACGGGGTCAGCGTTGCTGGAACCGTGCTTCTCCGCTCTATGGCTTTAAGGTAACGCCTGTAGGGTACTGTCTAGTTTTTGAGCCAATTCCACCCTTGCCAGCAAAGTGAGCAATTAAATTTAAATTTGGCTAATGACAGAAAAAATTTTTAGTTACTCTTGATTTAAGTCTTGAGAACGGGGATGGATTTGTTCAGCTTCTGGGCATTCGTCAGAAACCAATGGTTCGGAATGAACTCTGGATACAGAAGCTAATTTTTGGGTGACAGAACCAATGCTTTCAAGACGAACCATTTCTTCCCAGGAACTGATTTCGTCTTCTTCATCAGTTTCATAGCGAATTGTCACTAAATCTCCTTCAATATCAATAATGCGAGTGCGTTCAATCCAACGTTGCTGATCCCGCAAGAAAATGCTGACCTCACGACCATCGCAACAGAGTTGATAGATCTTGCGATGTAGCATATTTAGCTTCTCCTGAGCAAACGACTCTTAACAAATACCTTTAAAGCAAGCAGCTTCTGCACTAGGTACATAGCTTCTCTGAAAACCTGACCAGGAAGAGAGTTTAGATAATGATACTTCGTCCTCAAGGCTAAAGCACCTCAAAAATTCTTTCCCTTCAATGATTAAAATTCTAGCTTGCATCCACACGCAATCTTCGAGTATTTATATTCACATTAGCTTCAATGACCTAACCTAACCTTCGCTTTTCTGATGAAGAAGTTTAACCATTTAAGAAACCTGGACTAGGGGCAGTGCTAGAGATGATTTTGCCCTGTGAGCAAAGGTCGGCAAACGACTTGCGGTAATTTGACATCAGCACGAAGCCGAGACAAGTAAAAGCAAAAACAAATTCCGCCATTGTGACTAGTCCATTTTGTCTCCTAAGTGAAAAAATTTCGTTGATCAATTCTGCTTAGGTATCTGAACATTACCATACCTATATATCCTATATATATTGACATACTACTTGTATTATCTTCATTTTCGCAACAGTGTGGATCTCTGAATTTCAACAAGTTCAGTAGCTGTTCCCCGTTAGGTTCAAGGATTTAAGTTAAGGGAAACTTTGTGCCCAGCCGAACACAGATTAGCGCCCCTTAAATACATGGGTAATATCCTAATCCCTTATCGTATAGGCAGAGTACCACTAAAGACACAGCTTAAATTTGGTTTGTCGAGCTTATTATACGTTTACATCTCTATTTAAGCACAAAGCAAGTGTTTCACCTGCATTTGTCAGTCAAGGTTGCACCTCAAAATGGACTAGGTTCATTACCAGCAGAGGGTTTGATGTCGATCCGGTATAAAATCAAATAGCTATAAAGCTATCAAGCATTTCAACCAAGGTTTTCTGCCTATAATGTTCAGAATATCCCGACTATCTAGTTAAGTCTAGACTTTAGATTATGATTTACTAAATTATTGTTCACATTTGTGGTTTTGATAGATTAGCTAGAGAAAATTCATTATAAATTCGAAGCTAAATCTCAAAGGTAAAAATTTTGGGTAATCTCCTGGGAAGAAATAGGGCATGGTACTATATAGTTTTGAGCTACAAGAGTTTTCCAAGATGGCGGTAGATTTTAAGCCTAGATTTTTAGAATGATAGCTGGAATTTTGTTAAAAACAGTGATTAATTGTCATGTAGGTCAATATTTCCATAAATCTTCAGAGTTCATAAACAAATAGGGGCTATAAACTGAAAGGCTCTTTATTCTAAACATTAGAGTTTTCTAAAGCTTTGGTAGAGTTAAACTGATGTATCTTTACCATGAAGATAATGCTAGTGTTCAGAAATTGAATTATAACAAAAAAATAAACTATTGAGAGTCGAGCAACTGCGTGCTTTCAAGCTTTGGTTAGGTGAGTTAAAAACTGGGTATGCTTTGTTAAATCTAGAGTTTGGAGCCTGCTGTCAGGCTCTTAATCACATTTTTGATGATTAAACTCTACAATTGGCGGTTTATTTATGCTAAGCTTGGAGAGCAGTGCTTAAAAGCGCGGAATCAATTGGGTCGCTAACTCAATGGTAGAGTACTCGGCTTTTAACCGATTAGTTCCGGGTTCGAGTCCCGGGCGACCCATATAGGAAGTATAAGAGTTAGCTATTAGGGATATTAGTAATACTTATAGGGTAATCTCCAAAAGATTATTTCCTAGAAGCTGATAAAGTATCTTAAGATTATTGTAAGAATTAAGCTTGTTTTAACAACTAGCTAACCAAACACCAGAAGTTAGGAGTTCACTATCTATGGCGCTCGTACCAATGCGGTTGCTGTTGGAGCACGCGGCTGAGAACGGCTACGGTATTCCAGCTTATAACGTCAATAACATGGAGCAGATCCAGGCAATTATGCAGGCTGCCGATGAAGCCGATAGCCCAGTGATTTTACAAGCTTCTCGCGGTGCCCGCAAATATGCAGGAGAGAACTTTCTGCGTCATCTGATTATCGCAGCCGTGGAAACCTATCCCCATCTCCCCATTGCAATGCACCAAGACCACGGCAATAGCCCAGCAACTTGCTACTCTGCTATTCGCCACGGTTTCACCAGCGTTATGATGGATGGCTCCCTAGAGGCAGATGCTAAGACCCCAGCTAGTTTTGAGTACAATGTCAATGTCACTGCTGAGGTAGTGAAAGTTGCTCACTCTGTTGGCGTCAGTGTAGAAGGCGAGCTCGGGTGCTTGGGTTCTCTAGAAACTGGCATGGGTGACAAAGAAGATGGTCACGGTGCTGAAGGAAAGCTTTCTCATGATCAGTTATTGACCGATCCTGACGAAGCAGTTGACTTTGTTGAGCGCACTCAGGTTGATGCTCTGGCAGTTGCCATTGGGACCAGCCACGGCGCTTACAAATTCACCCGCAAGCCCACTGGCGAAATCCTTGCCATCAGCCGGATTGAAGAAATTCATAGCCGCTTGCCTAACACACACTTGGTGATGCATGGTTCTTCCTCTGTACCGGAAGACCTGATTGCGATCATTAACCAGTACGGTGGCGCAATTCCTGAGACCTACGGCGTGCCTGTTGAAGAAATTCAAAAGGGTATCAAGAGTGGTGTGCGCAAGGTCAATATTGATACTGACAATCGCTTGGCAATAACTGCTGCAATTCGCGAAGCAGCTGCCAAGGATCCAAAGAATTTTGACCCTCGCCATTTCCTTAAGCCTTCGATCACATACATGAAGAAAGTTTGCTTAGATCGCTATCAGCAATTTGGTACCGCTGGTAATGCTAGCAAAATCAAGCAGATGACTCTGGATGAATTTGCCGCTAAGTATGCTAAAGGCGAGTTAGCTGCTGTTGCTAAGAAGGCTGTGACTGCCTAGTCTTTGAGCCAAGATTCATCAAAGGTGTGGGCTAATAAGCTCTCTCCTGTAGCAAATTAATTTTACGGGTAGCTTCAATAGCTATCCGATTTTTTTACAGATAGAAAATGGGAACACACCTGCTTCAGCCGTGAGAGTGTCAAAATATTAGGACTTAGACAACACTATCTTGAAACCCTAGTAAATTACTACGGTCTCAGTAAAACAAGGGTGAGGAGGCAATTCTATGAGAGGGATAGAGTCGATCACATTAGTACTAATTATTGCACTTGCGGAACTGATGATGAGTAACCCAGCTTCTAGTCAACAGGAAAATCAATTTCTAGCCAACAGTATTGTTAACTATACAAAAAATAACGACTATTTAGAAAAACTTCCGCCCTTAATTGAGAGGGAGGTTTTCTTTGGTAATCCCCAAATTGCTAACGCTAAGCTTTCGCCTGATGGCAAGTTCTTGGCTTTTCAGAAGCCCTTCCAAGGTGTACTTAATGTCTGGGTTAAACGCCTTGAAGAACCTTTTGAGCAAGCTCATCCGGTGACAGCTGATCCCAATAGACCAATACCTTTTTACTTTTGGAGTAGAGATGGGCGCTACATTCTCTACGGTCAAGATCAAGGTGGCAATGAGAATTTTCATATCTATGCTGTCGATCCTACTGCCAATGTAGCAATAAAGGATTCAGCTCCCCGAGCACGTGACCTGACACCTTTCAATGATATTCAGGCTCGTATCTACGCCCGACCTAAAGCCACACCAAATCACATTATCGTAGGTCTCAATGACCGTAATCCTAAATTACACGATGTTTATCGTTTGAATCTGAGTACGGGGGAACGGGAGATACTTTTGGAAAATGAACAGAATGTTGCTAATTGGAGTACAGATCTTGAAGGCAATATTCGCTTAGGGATACGCCAGACAGATGACGGCGGTACAGAAATTTTGCGCGTTCAGGGAAAAGATTTAGAATCTGTATATACTTGCAACTTTGAGGAAAGTTGCTCTCCCCTACGCTTTCACAAAGATGGCAAGCGTGTCTACATGATTACTAATAAAGGAGATAATGTAGATACTACTCGTCTTGTGCTGTTTAATCCCGCTAGTAAAGATAGCGAATTAGTGGATGTGGATCCGCAGCAGTCAGTTGATTTCGGTGGAGCAATTTTTTCACAGGCAACAGATGATTTAATTGCGACCTACTATATTGGCGATCGCTTGCGCATTTATGCTCAGAATGAAGAAACTGCCAGAGATCTTGCCTTACTCAAGGAAGAATTACCAGAAGGGGATTTTTATTTCGATTCGGCTACAAATGATGATCAACTGGTGCTGGTGAAGGTTAGCAGAGATATTGATCCTGGCTCTACCTACCTCTTCAACCGCAAGACTCGCCAGCTCGAAAAGCTCTACGAATCACGTCCAGAGCTACCTAGCCAACATCTAGCTGCCATGAACCCACTACGCTATCAGAGCCGAGATGGTTTAGAGATTCCAGCATACCTAACAATTCCTAAAGGGGTTGAGCCTAAACACCTCCCTGTTGTCATCTTTCCTCACGGTGGTCCCTGGGCTCGCGATGAGTGGGGCTACGATCCTATAGTTCAGTTTCTAGCCAACCGAGGCTATGCTGTGTTTCAGCCTAATTTCCGAGGCTCCACAGGCTACGGTAAAGCCTTCCTCAATGCTGGTAATCAGGAATGGGGGACAGGGGCAATGCAGCATGATATTAGTGATGGGGTGAAGTATTTGATTGCTCAAGGTATTGCTGACCCAGACAAGATTGCTATCTTTGGGGCTTCTTATGGAGGTTATGCGACTTTAGCAGGTTTGGCTTTTACCCCAGAGCTTTATACTACGGGAATTTCCTACGTTGGACCTTCAAACATTTTGACGCTGCTGAGGGCGATTCCACCCTACTGGGGACCAATCAAAAAAATCTTTAAAGTGCGTGTGGGTGATTTAGAAGATCCTGAAGATCGGATTCGCCTGCGTCGGCAATCCCCTCTGTTTGCTGCCCAACAAATTAAAGCACCGTTGCTGGTGATTCAGGGAGCAAATGACCCTCGTGTCAAACAGGTAGAGTCTGATCAGATTGTCGTTGCTTTGCGAGATTTAGGTCGCCAAGTGAAGTATTTGGTTGCACCAGATGAGGGACATGGATTTAGACAGGAAACCAATCGTTTAGCCGTAACAGCAGCTATAGAGGAATTTTTAGCCCGTCAACTTGGTGGACGTCAGCAAGAATCAATATCACCAGAAATTAAAGCTAGGTTAGAAGCTTTAACGGTAGATGTTGATAGTGTCAGTACACCTTAGTATGAGTGAGGAATAATTATAATTTGCTCACAATTGCCCGAGGATAAGTCCTAGTATCCCACCCATCGGCACTAGTTGCCAGGTAGGAGTTTTGTAACGAATTAGGGCAATTAGAGCAGCCATTGCTATCATTACTGCTGCCACTGAGTGAAGGCTACTTTCTTGCAGCAGCGCCACTTGTGCTAAAGGTACAGCTGCTGCCGCAATTGCTCCCAACACCGCAGGAGTCACCCCTTGTAGGAAGCCCTTAACCCAGAGATTTTGACGAATTTTGAGCAATAGGGGCGCTGCCAGCATAATAAATCCAAAAGAGGGAGTAAAAATAGCAATGGCAGCAACTAATGCCCCCAAGACTCCAGCAACTTTATAGCCAACAAAGGCTGCTGTGAGAACAACTGGGCCTGGGGTTAATTGACCAATTGCCACACCATTGATAAATTCATTGCGAGTCAGCCAGTGGAGTTGATCGACTATTTCAAATTCCAATAGAGGGATAATTACTAGTCCCCCGCCAAAAATAAAGCTACCGACTTTGAGAAAAAACCAACTCAAAGGCCAGAAAAATTCCTCAATTCGTTCCCATCCCCAAAAGCTGGATAGGGCTAGAGTTTCTACAGGCACATTTGCCAACCAGATAGGACATAGAGGGAGTAAGGGGAGTAGTGGCAGTAAGAGGTGAGATTGTGGATTAGAACCAGGCATGCGCTGGGAATTGTAAGGTCCTTTAGGACCATACCAATATAGACCTGCAATCCCAGCTGCGATAAACTGCACTAGGACATTCACTTTCAGAAAAAGTGTCACTACTAAAACTGCGATCGCAATTAGCCCACTAACCCAGTTTTTTATCGCTTTTTTGCCTAACTTCCAACAGAATCCTAAGATGATTGCCGTCACTACAGGAGAGATACCCAAAAATAAGGCCTGGATTTGAGGTAATTGCTGAAAGCGGAAGTATGCCCAAGAGAAAGCTACAATAATGACAAAGGCAGGACTAATGAAGCACAATCCTGACACTAAAGCTCCCAACTGCCCAGCACGGACATAACCGGTATAAATCCCCATCTGAGTTGAAGCGGGACCAGGTAGCATCTCACAAATTGCTAAACCTTCAGTGAATTGCTGCTGAGTAAACCAGTTGCGACGCACTACAGCTTCATCATTAATCATGGCAATGTGAGCTTGAGGACCACCAAAGCCAATGGTTCCTAGTTTGAGAAAAACTCTTGCTAGTTCCCTCAGTCGGTTGGGTAAACTTGGCTCTAAATCACTTGAAGAGTTCATATTCAACTACTATTTTATCTATAGTCACCCTATAGGGTAATTACTTTTAGGGATATTCTATAAACTGGATTTGGTCTTACTATGAAGATTGTGTTAGGAGCCGATTCTTATGGATTCAATCTTAAGGAAGCTGTTAAGCAGCACCTACTTAACAAAAGGATAGAAGTAGAAGATATAGGTATTAACGACCACGAGGATCAAACGCCTTACTATCAAACTGCCTCGGAGGTAGCTCAGCGAGTGGGAAGCCAGCAAGCCAAAAGAGGTATCTTAGTGTGCGGTACTGGCATGGGAATGGCTATCATTGCCAACAAGCACCCTAGTGTCTACGCAGCAGTTTGTGAAAACACTAAAGCGGCTATTCAATCCCGCTCCATCAATAACTCCAATGTTCTTACTCTAGGAGGGTTTGTCACTCCACCGGAAGTAGCGATAGAGATTGTTGATACTTGGCTAACCACTGAGTTTAAGTTCGGATGGGAGCCACAAATTCAGCAATGGCTGGAAAACTCGATGAAGGATATTACTATTTTGGAGAATCAGCAGTTTGGCAGTGTTGAAAGTCAATCCGGACAGAACTAAAAGTTTCCCTGTTGAATCCAGTTAAACAAATTCTTCATCTCTTTTTTTCCTATTTACTCAAATGCGCTTCCCGGGGTGGTAGAAAAACTTGAATTTTTCCTACCTATACTGGCTATTTCATGACTTTTATTCAGAAAAAGATACCTCTACCTAAATAAGATGAAAGTATCGAGAACAAACAACTATAGATATTGCCTTGGATGGTGCTTCAAGGGAAGTAGTAATCAACTGCTAGCACAGGCTCAAATAGGGTTTAAGTCTATAATTAGTACAGCTAAGTTTAGTTTTTAAAAAACCTAGAAGCTACCGTCAATTGCTGCAGTTGTTGTCTTGTGTAGATAGGGTACTACTAAATATCTTCACCAGGTATACCTTCAGAACCCCACCAGATTTTGAGACTTTTCTCTCTAAACGCCTTTTCTTCTGCGTAGAGGTTTTCTAGTTCTATGATCTTGGCTTCAGAAATTCCTAGCTTAGCAGCCATCTTGCGAATGGTTGCTTTTTCTCCCTCGCTGTATTCGTCATCAGCAGCTGAAGCCTGGATTGCTTCGTAGATTAGGACATAACGCCCTTTTTTGGCGAGGGGATCACTAAATATAAGTTTGTCGATGTCATCAGTTGAACTGGTTCCATCATAAGTTCTCAGTTCATTTATTTGACTTTCACTCATTTGAGGATGATAAGTTATGGCATGACCAATAACCCAATCCCGCTCCGCTGGTGTCAATTTTCCATCCCCATTGGCACAAAGCAGAAGCGCCTTGTACCAAATTACAGCTGTCTCATTAGGGAGAACTTTTGTTATGCCGTAACGTTGGGTCTTAATCCAGGGTGCTGGTTCGTATACTTCATACATTGCTATGATCCTCTTTTGGCAAACTTCCAATTAGTATATGACAATATAGGTGAACAAAAAAAATCATAAGGATTGCTAATGTAAACTTTATTTTTTAACCAAATGGCAGAAATTGCTATCTGATTCCAAGAAATTAGTACAGAACTTAGTGAAGTTTAAATTGAGGCTTTTCTAAACTACAGATGAGTATAAATAAAAACTCCAGGAAATATGCACCAGCAACAGAGCGCAATCGTGAACCCATACTTGAAGTTCTTAAGCATGTATTGCCCCCCCATGGTACTGTTTTAGAAGTAGCCAGTGGTACTGGTGAACATGCAGTATTTTTTGCTCCACGCTTGAGCCCACGCCAATGGTTGCCCTCGGACTTTGATCCTCAATTACGCGCTAGCATTGCTGCTTGGCGTAATTACCAACCTACAGAAAATCTTTATCCGCCTCTTGAACTTGATGCAAGTGCTTCAGTTTGGCCAGTGGAGGCTGAAGCATTACTAGAGTTAGAAAATAACTTTGATTTTGATCAATACCCCTTGAATGCTATTGTAAATATCAATATGATTCACATCTCACCCTGGTCAACTTGCTTGGGACTGGTGGCGGGTGCGGGTAGGATTCTCCCCACAGGTGGTATTCTCTATTTGTATGGTCCCTTTAAACAGGGAGGAAAGCACACCTCACAGAGTAATGTGGCTTTTGATCGGGCCTTACGCTCTCAGAATCGGGGGTGGGGAGTGCGCGACTTAGGTGATGTTGTGGCAGCAGCACAGGCACAAAACTTAACTTTTTTACAGACTTATCAGATGCCTGCTAATAATTTATCTGTGGTCTTTCAATACCAATAAGTTATTGGTTATTTAAAAAGCAGAATAAAGTTAAAGTAAGGAGTAAGAAATATAAACTCTCATATCGTTGTTTATTACCGATTAACAGTTGATTATTTTGCTTAAAAGTAAAATTTATACTAGTTTTTCAGATTAACAGATGTCAATAATTAATGAATTAATTGAAGTAGACACAGAAAAGGGAATTAGTATTTATAATATTACCCCTCAAATTGTTAATGTTATTCAAACAAACAACATTAATAACGGTCAAGTTATAATATTTTCCAGGCACACAACTACAGCTCTAGCGATTAATGAAAATGAAGAAAGATTACTCGAAGACGTTAAAGCATATCTGAGAAAATTAGCTCCTGAATCAGATAAATATCTGCACAATGACCTTCATCTTAGAGATGTTCCTCCTGACGAGCCAATAAATGCCCACTCCCACCTGATGGCAATGACCTTAAGTACTAGTGAAGTTATCCCGATCTTTAATGGTAAATTGGCTCTAGGCACTTGGCAATCAGTATTGTTATTTGAGTTAGATGGACCCAGAAAGCGGACTGTGTTTGTCCAAATTAGCGGACAATGAAATCTTGCTCAAATAACTGCAGACTCTAGCATCTTGATAATTCCCTTATTGGCATCAATTTCAACCTTGACACCCACTGGTACAGTAAACTTATCTCGGACATGACCAATCATCGAGCCATACCAAGCTGGAATACCTAAAGGCTTAATATGATCCGACAACACCTGTGCTAGAGTCAGTGAAGGTTTACCATCATCCCCTTCGGTACAATTAGTGCATTTACCAAAAATAAAACCTGACACCTGTTCTAAAATTCCTGCTAATTTTAGTTGAGTCAAAAGTCGGTCTATGCGGTAAAAGTCCTCTCCAATATCTTCCACAAACAAGATCGTATTTTTCCAATTTGGCAGATAAGAAGAACCTACCATTGCTGCGAGTACTGACAAATTACCTCCCACCAAACGACCATTTGCTTTACCGCTGGTAATCGTTTCTACAGGCGTGGAAAAAGAATTTTGCAGCTTTGCCGCTTCTCCATTAAACAAAATCCGCTGCACATAATTTATCGAAAATGGGTTCCATGTGGATGTTCCCATTGGACCATGAAATGTAACCAACTGACTGCAGGTATAAATTGCCAACACCAGTGAGGTAATATCGCTATAGCCAAGAATAATTTTAGGATTTTGGTGGATAAGATCATAATCAAGTAGTGGTAAAATTCGATTGCTTCCCCAACCACCTCCCATTGTTAGCAATGCCTTAACCGAGGTATCAGCAAACATAGCATTAATATCAGCAGCACGATTAGCATCTTGCCCCGCAAGATAACCGTACTCCTTGAGGATATGTGTTCCGTATTTAACTTTTAATCCCAATTTTGATAATACTTGTGTAAAATCGTTAACGTCTTCTTTTTCAACAGGACTAGCAGGACTAACTAGTCCTACAGTATCGCCAATTTTGAGGCGGCTTGGTTTGAGTATAGTTGATGGAGATTGATTGCTGCTGGCTAAAACTGGTAACTGAGTGGCTAGCACAGTTGAACCCGCCAATCGCAAAAATTGGCGACGATTAACACTAAAATTAGTACCTAAAGTGCTATGGCATCTGACAAGCTTGCCCAATTTATACCTCCAAGAAGTAGGCTAAATTTAGAGTTGTAGTTAGATTAGTATTAGAATTTACCAGGAGTTGTCAAGGTTTTTAAGCATCTGTGACTAACTACCCTGAATTAATCTTTTATTTTAGGTAAATTCTGTCATTTTCTAGATAGAGGTATTATCTATCATCTCTCTATCCACCCCCTGAACATCCACTATCATCCGTAGCTATGCAACTTCAGAGATTCTGTTTATTCTTGGGCATCCGGGCAACAACTATCACTCTACTACTACTAGCAGCCACTTCTTCCTCAGCTAAACAGCCTCAAGTGAGGGTTGTCTTATCAGAATTCCCTAAATCTTCATTGGCATCCTCTGCACTCAAGGAGCAAGAAGCAGAAACTTCAGATAACATAGATTCTCAGAAAGCATTAGCCCTACATCTGCAAGAAATTGGAGCTAAGATGTATGGTGCCTACTGGTGCCCTTACTGTAAACAACAGAAGCAGTTGTTTGGTAAAGCCTTTGACGAAATCAATTACATTGAGTGCGATCCTAAAGGGGATAACCCCCAGCCAGAGCTTTGTCGAAGTGCTGGCATTACCGGCTTTCCCACTTGGGAAATTAAAGATCAACTCTATCCAGGCTTACATTCCTTGGAAGAATTAGCTGATCTATCAGAGTATCAAGGCGATCGCAATTTTTAAGTAGTAATCTATCGATACTTAAGATTGACTTAGCCTTAAGATGAAACTAAATAGATGCTTTGCTCGAAACTTTACTAGAAAAAACCTCTCCAAATTATTGGCATTGGGTTTATTTTTGGCTGTAATTTTGATCTGTTTGCTAAGTAGTAACTTTGTGCTTAAAGATACTATATCTGAGCCAATTGAAAAATTGGTCTTTGCCCTTGAAGAGCAATATCAACAATGGTTCTCTTACCAGAAACTAAATAACCCACTGCTTTTGCTTCCAGTGGCTTTTATTGGAGGTTTGATTGCCAGTATCTCCCCCTGTGTTCTAGCTCTGTTACCTGTGAATCTGAGCTACATTAGTACTCGACAGATGAATTCTAAATGCGATGTTTTTGTCAAAGCAGGGTTATTTGTATTAGGAGTAGTGACAACACTTAGTTTATTGGGGTTGTTTTCTTCCTTTGCTGGTGCGGTGATGGTTGGCTACCTTGGCTATGTTCAGATCGCAGTTGGTATGGTAATTGTATTTATGGGTCTAACATTATTAGGAGTTTTACGCCTGCCTTTACCTCCAAACAACTTTAGTTTACAAATTGCCGGTCCTTACGGCGTGGGATTAACCTTTGCCTTAGTGAGTTCTCCTTGTAGTAGCCCCGTACTAATTGCAGTTATGCTAGCAGCAGCAGCTAGTGGCTCCCAGATATATAGCACGCTAACAATGGTTAGTTATGCACTGGGCTACACAGCCATCATTTTCCTCGCCAGCCTATTCACTGGTTTAGTTAAACAAACTAGAATGTTCTTGAAATATTCCGAAGGAATAGTGCATTTTAGTGGTGTTGTCCTCATAATTGCAGGGGGATATTACTTATTAAATGGCATTCATTGGGTAATTTTCATAATAACTAACAGAAACTGAGTTGTTTGCTTAGAAATGAATAGAAGAGATTAGATGTTAAACTGTCAGCTAACCGCAACAATTAACAGATGTATTTATTCTTCTTAATCAAGCCAACATCAAGCCTTTTGTAGTAGCGTGACACACTTTACCTATTCCCTATTAAGAGTTAACTAAAGTTTAAAGACTATGCCTCATCAATTGGAGAAACGCTATACCTAAGGTAATTATTTGCTTCAGTAACAATCTGCTCTTCAATTTCCCTGCACACGTATGCTAAACCCTCCAATGATAGAAGGCTAGCCTGTGCGATTATATAATCTGCTAGATTACTACTAGCCGAGGTTAATAACATTCCTGATTCTTTACCTAGTAACCGTTCAACTAGTTCAGCTTTGTCGTCAGCTGATAAATCTTGTACAAGATGCCAAACACTATCGACACCTTGGGATTTAGCATCTAAATTGACTACGCTGCTGTTATACATTGTCCTAAAACCTGATTAAAATATCTCTGGGCAGATTATAAGATTAGTTCCTCTTGATTTTGAACAGTGAATTTACTGAAATAGGTAAAAGTCATCGGGATTTCGCTATGGGAATTTGCAGAAGGAAAGTAGCTCTGAGGTATTTCCCCCTCTCCCAAGTAGGGCGAGGGGGATGCAAGGGGATGAGGGTAAAAAACTTGCAAAACTGACTCAAAAAAAATGTCGCTCATCACCTTCAGAATGAGTCTCCTGGCCAGAAAAGCTAAACCTTTGATACATCAGCAAACTTGATCTTTAAATAGTCCTCTTCCATTGTTGCTCCACCCGGTTGCAATGCAGCCAAAGCTTGCGGCAGAACCAAATTGCGTCGGTGGTTGCCGATGCGAATATTGAGTTCATCACCTGTTTTGTTCAGTTGAATTTGCTCTTTAGGAATGCCTGGTAAATAGAGCTCTAGACTATAGTAATTTTCCTGATGTAATACCTTAATCGTATTTTCCTTATAGTAAACTTGTGTTGGGTCTTCTGAACCATATAAAGTTTCCTTAAGCCTTTCTAGGGCTGCTAAGCCACACATCTCTTCTGAATACAGAGGTACTTCCTTGACAGGCAGGGGGTGGAAATTGTCGTGAATTTCCTGACGGTAGAGCTGCTGATTTGCCTTCCAACGCTCAAAGAAAGGATCATTGACATAATCAGGGATAATCCGATTAGCTACGACCATATCAGTAGCGACATTGTACAGACTCAAATAACCATGAGCACGTAGAGACTCCTTGATCACCATTTTTTCAGGATTAGTGACCAGACGCACGGAGGTCTTACTATTGTCGGTTAGAACTTTCTCAAGCTCCTCAATCTGCTCATAAAACTCGTAGGGTGCATCCATTACCTCTTTATCAGGCAGAGAAAAACCAGCAATTGGTCTAAATAAAGGTTCAACTAATGGTCTCAAAGCCACCGACATACCCTGTAGTGGCTTGTAAAAGCGCCGCATATACCATCCACCAACTTCTGGTAAGCTCAATAAACGCAAAGCAGTACCTGTGGGAGCAGAATCAATAATTAACACCTCGTACTCGCCCTCATCATAATGGCGTTTCATCCTTACTAGACCAAAAATTTCGTCCATACCGGGAAGAATTGCCAATTCCTCTGCCTGCACGCCATCTAATCCCCTCGCTTGCAAAACCTGGGTAATATAGCGCTTGACAGCCCCCCAGTTTCCTTCTAATTCCATCAAAGCATCTAGTTCCGCTCCCCAGAGGTTGGGGCGCACTAGTGAAGGTTCATGACTGAGTTCAAGATCAAAACTATCTGCCAAAGAGTGAGCTGGATCTGTGCTGAGTACTAGGGTTTTGTAGCCCAATTGGGCACAGCGCAAGCCAGTAGCAGCTGCTACCGAAGTCTTGCCTACTCCTCCTTTACCAGTCATTAAAATTACGCGCATGTATGCTCAAGCCCGTCTGAGAAAACTTCATATTTCTTCAATGTATCTGGTTTTGACAAAAACAGTTATCATGGGGCGCTCAACATTCAATCAGTTAGGGTTCTCTAACAAATTAATTATCCAATGGGCTTAGAAACAAGATTTAAAGATTCTTCTCCCCATATCCCCATCTCTCCATCTCCCCCTACTCAATTGAATATTTTTTATCTAGATTAATATGGGTCAAATACCCCACCGTCACTTGCGGTGCATAAAATTGTTTGGGGTTAAATCCCCATCCAATTTATCTGGAGCGTCCGGTGTGTCCCCGCGTCTTTAATTGGAATTTCCTTAAGAGTAGAACATGGTGCTTATTGCCATAAGAGCTAAATGTGTGAAGCTTATCTACAAGGTGCTTAACTGGTTGTATTAAAGCAATGAACTGCGGTTTTGAAGTATAATTTAAGACGCTACACTAAATCGAAAGCAAAGGAGAAGGTTGATCACAGTTTAGATCGCAACTGCGATGGGGAGAAATCGCTAACATCTGCTGAAGCTTATTAGTTAAACTGCACAACAATTATCTCTCTCTATCCATATCCATAAAGGAGACAAGGTCGCAACTACGGTGGAGGAAAGCCCGTGGAAACTTCCCCAGAAAACCTCTGGAGCCAGGTATTGGAACGTTTAGAGCTCAAACTTAGCCAACCAACTTTTGAAACTTGGCTCAAGACAACCAGCGCTGAGCAGCTTGACAATAACTGCTTAGTTATTCGCACTCCCAATCCCTTTGCCAGAAACTGGTTGCAGAAGTACTATCTCAAAACCATTGGCGATGTTGTACAAGATATTCTGGGGCAGCCGGTAGAAATTTACTTAACTACTGCCACGGGGGAAGATGACTCTACCATTGATCAGACAGACAATTGTTGGTCACTACCCATAATTAGCACCAGCACACATCACAAATCTAATCATCCTCCTGGAGCTACAGAGTTAAATCTGAAGTACGTTTTCTCTAGCTTTGTTGTTGGTTCCAATAACCGCATGGCTCATGCCGCTTCTTTAGCAGTAGCTGAATCTCCAGGACGAGAGTTTAACCCCCTGTTTCTATGTGGTGGTGTTGGCTTAGGCAAAACTCATTTGATGCAGGCAATTGCCCATTACCGCCTCAGTATGCATCCGGAGGCAAATATCTTTTATGTCTCTACAGAACAGTTTACCAACGATCTGATTGCGGCGATTCGCAAGGACAGTATGCAGAGTTTCCGAGAGCATTATCGGGCTGCCGAAGTATTGTTAGTGGACGATATTCAGTTTATTGAAGGCAAAGAATATACTCAGGAAGAATTTTTCCATACTTTTAATACTTTGCATGAAGCTGGCAAACAAGTCGTTCTAGCTTCAGACCGTCCTCCTAACCAGATTAACAGCTTGCAGGAGCGTCTTTGTTCCCGCTTTTCTATGGGTTTGATTGCTGATGTTCAATCACCAGATCTAGAAACGCGTATGGCAATCTTGCAAAAAAAGGCAGAAGAAAAAAATATACGTCTGCCCAGAGATGTAATTGAGTACATTGCTATACAATACACTTCTAATATTAGGGAACTAGAGGGGGCATTAACTCGGGCTGTTGCTTACATTTCTATTTCTGGTTTGCCGATGACAGTGGAGAATATTGCCCCGATACTCAATCCACCTGTACAAAACTTCAAGGCTTCTCCCGAGGTAGTCTTGATGACTGTGGCAGATGCTTGCAATGTTTCCGTTAAAGACCTAAAAAGTAACTCCAGACGTCGCGAAATCAGTTTTTCTCGGCAAATCGCGATGTATTTGATGCGACAGCATACAGATTTGAGCTTACCCAGAATTGGTGAGGAATTTGGCGGCAAAGACCATACCACAGTGATGTATAGCTGTGATAAGATAACTCAGCTGCGAGAAAGCGACGGGAAATTGGCTCAGACTCTGCGCCAGTTGAGCGATCGCATTAACCTTGCTAGCAAAACCCAAAACCAAAAATAACCTCGAGCGAGAGTTAGCCATTGGTTGAAACCAATGGTGGTGGAGTGAGATACTCCAATTTATCCCGGCGGTAATCACACGAGTTATGGTGTAAAATTATCGCATCGATTCAAGTAGCCTCAGTTTTTATTTCTAGCCAAAGTTGGTGAAAAACCCGACAGTTAGGAAAGTTTTCAAGCTGGCAGCAACTTAGATATCGAAAAAGTAGAGATACAGTTAAGTGTAAGCTTAGCCAAGGTCTGTAGGGCATTTTTGACCGTGCCTACCAGATACAAAATCTGGGAAACTTTCGCGGAGGAGCGTCATTTTAATGCGCTCCGCAGCAACCGCTTGAATTCTCGTCGTTTTAACGCGAGGAGAGGTCAACAAGGTTGAACTTGTTAAAGGGAGAGAATGGATTCAGTGCCAGTCGCCGCTGAGTATAAGTACCTTGTGGAAAACTTTGCGTGGTTTTCCACAGCTTTTCCACAGGTATTAAACTTGGAAACCTTGGTTTTTCGTGGATTATAGCAGTTTTTCCACATTTTCCACAGCTATTGCTGAGTGCCCTCTTGTCCCACTTCAGTAAACTTGAACTCACCAAAGTTCCAGATAACGCTTCAACTCCCGTGCCATGCGTTGAATGCCTCGACGCTCATCTTCCCTAATAAAGGGAACAAAAACGTGGCTGAGGATTCCAGAATAATAATTCTTGTGGAGATATTTGGTACGATTAACACCAATCTCTTGTAACTCAAAGACAGACTCATTGCGAAAGCCAGGGATTGAAGAAATCCAACTGAGGCAAGTTGATGGTTGAACCATAGTTACCAAAGGCTCAAACTCTGTCTCCTCCTCATTAGGAAGTCGCCTCAGGGAGAGGAAAACCTCTTGCCCCTGTCGAAAAGGCACTTTTGAGTCACAATCAAATAGAAAAGTGTTCCAATACTTCCACTGTTCTTTACGCAACAAAACCTCCCACACTTTCTGCTTGGGGGCATTAATCTCAATTGCAGTATAAAGACTAGTCATAAAGATGGTATTTCAAGACTGAAAGTGTAACTAAGTACAATTGCTAGTTGGCAAACTACTATAGGCTAAGGTTATTTTGAGCTTAGCTTCGAGCTTATAAAGATTAAAAACAGCATGGTAGACCTGACACCAAACCCTAGCTTCAGTTTAACGATTCGCTTACAATCACCCAACACTGCGGGCATGTTGGCAAGCGTTACTCAGTCAATCGCCGAGGCTGGCGGTAATCTGGGAGAGATTAAGCTCATTGAGCAAACTCGGAAGATTTCCACTCGTGACGTTACTGTTGATGCCGCTAGTACTGAACATGCTGAAAGCATCGTGCAAGCGGTTAAGGAACTCGAGAATATCAAAATTATCAATGTCTATGACCGCACTTTCAACTTGCATCGCGGCGGCAAAATCAGTATCCACAGTAAGCTACAGCTTACCAATCAAGAAGACTTGGCAATGGCATACACCCCTGGTGTCGGTCGCATTTGCAATGCCATCGCCTCTGATCCAGAAAAGGTCTACTCCCTTACCATTAAAAATAATACTGTTGCCATTGTTACCGATGGTAGTGCTGTCCTAGGTTTAGGAAACTTGGGTGCACAGGCGGCACTGCCAGTGATGGAAGGAAAAGCAATGCTGTTTAGAGAATTTGCGGGTATTGATGCCTTCCCCATCTGTCTAGCCAACCAAGATACAGACAGCATTATCGAAACTGTCAAAAATATCTCTCCTGTCTTCGGTGGCGTCAACCTCGAAGACATTAGTGCTCCCCGTTGCTTTGAAATCGAAAACCGACTCAGACAAGAGTTGGATATTCCCGTTTTTCACGATGACCAACACGGCACGGCAATTGTTTCTCTAGCGGCTTTGATTAATGCCCTGAAACTGGTCAAAAAGTCCCTGGAAGACGTCCGAATTGTGATTAATGGGGCGGGGGCAGCAGGTGTAGCGATCGCCCGCCTCTTGCGCAAAGCAGGTGCTGTTACAATTGTGATGTGCGACTCCAAAGGCATTCTCAGTAAAGACCTCCCTAACTTAACAGAGCAAAAACGAGAATTTGCAGTTGCTGCTGCTGGTTCCCTTGCCGACGCCCTATCTGGTGCTGACGTCTTCCTTGGCGTCAGTGTACCCGGTGTAGTTACCCTGGAGATGGTGCAATCAATGGCAAAAGACCCAATAGTTATGGCTATGGCAAATCCCATTCCGGAAATTCAGCCAGAGTTGGTAGCAGATGACGTGGCAGTGATGGCAACAGGACGCAGTGATTACCCGAATCAGATCAATAATGTCCTGGCTTTTCCAGGAGTTTTTCGAGGAGCATTAGACTGTCGGGCATCAGCAATTACTGCCAATATGTATCTGGAAGCTGCAAGTGCAATTGCCTCCCTGATTAAAGCCACAGATTTAGATCCAGAACACATTATCCCCTCTGTCTTCGACGAGCGAGTTGTTACAGCAGTTGCTGGTGCTGTACAGAGGGCAGCGAGGCAAGATGGTGTAGCTCGTCGATAATAAGTATAAGAAGGGAAGTTGATTTTTTACAGTATCTTTTCCTTACTTGTAGTTATCAGAGAAGGGAATGTGGGGAGTGAAGGAAATTTTGCATGGGATTTGAATTCTCCATGTCTGGGCGTCTGGTGTGTCTGTTTACTTATTTCCCCAAGCCTTTTTTTGCTCACCCAGTGTGGGGAGTTAACAGAGGGAAAAAGTTGGGAATAATTCTCCTGCAACCTGAAAATATAAGCTTTAATGCTCACGCTTCTTATTCCACCAAATCGCAAACCCTCGCCATAACTTCAGAACCTACCTCAAAAGACGCGAAATCCAAATTCTGCGCAAGATCAAAAATTTCGCGTCTCGACAAGAGAGGATCTAAACCCCCTGTAATATAAAGATGGCTCAAAACTGTTAAACTTCTTTAATAGGCATGCGATCACAGCCATCAGGGTCAATGGGATCCGGAATAGCCTAACAAGCCTTTGAAGCATAATTTTACACGGACATCGCTCAAACTACCATGTATACCTCAGAAAGGCTTAAAAGTAACCTTCATATTGCTGCCTTCACAAATGCTAGTGCAGCAAATTCCGAGGATGTTCATATCGGTGTAGATGATATTAATTACTACTACCGACCAGCCAGAAATTTAGCTGAAGCAGCGATTACAATTCATCAACTGCTAGAAAAACTTGAGCAGACACACCCAAACACAACTAAAGCTCAAAAACAAATTATTGCTGCAGAAGTAATTGAGCAGGAAATCAAGAGCAATCTAATTCTCAAAGCTCGTTTGCGTGCTGCTTTTGAGGCAGCTGGGATTAAAGCCCTAAAGGCCATATTCAATCATCCTCATGCTCAAATTCCTGTTGAAACACTTAAGGTTTGGATAGAAGTTGAATAGAGATTGGCAATTTGCTGACTGATTTTGACAAATTCAGGAGCATGCATCGACAAACGGCTCAAAAGTTAAGGGGTGAGGATTCAGCTGAATTCTCACCCCTTAACTTTTGAACAGTGGTAGGTTATACCAAGTTATTCTCTCGCCATTTCCGAGAGATCTGAAGTCTTAGCGGATTTTTTACTTTTTACTATTAAAGTCTATTTAAAGATAATTCTCACAACTTCAATTGTGGGAATTAATTCTTAAGTCCTCAATCAATGGCAGAAGTCAAATCTTCTCGCTAAGTAGACACTAGCTCTAGGAGAAAAACCATATGCTCAGATCAATTCTAGTGGGAAGTTCCATCTTCGCCCTCTTATTTGCCAGCAGTCTCCCCACTCGTGCTCAGGATGAAGCTCCAACTCAGGAGCAATCAATTCAGGAGCAGCCGGAGGAAGAGGCAGGGGAAGTTAGCGAAATTAGCCAAGAAGAGCTAAAGCAATTTGTTGAAACCATCAAACTGATCCAAGTTATTGAGGAGCAAGCAAAAGTGGAAATGCTCAAAACTTTGGAAAATCTAGGTCTAAACCCCCAAGATTATCAGGCATTTCTCCAAGAGCAACAAAATCCAGAAGAGGAATCTACACCACAAGTGACAGAGGAGCAACAACAAATCTTTGAACAGGCTCGTGACCAAATTGCAGAGATTCAGAAAACAGCTCAGTTAAAGATGCAAGAAGCTGTTGAAAATGAGGGTATAGGAATAGAGAGTTTCAGTCGGATTTCAACAGCAGTTCAAAAAGATCCGGATCTCCAAGAACAAGTCAAACTGCTGCTACAGAGTTAGTCTATCTCTGATGGTTATTTTCCGCTTTCATGAGTCATAAAACATTACTAGAAGACCAAGACATTCTCTGTTGAGGAATTATCGATGAATGTACATAGTCGCCTCACTTGGCTTAAAAAATTCACAACTTTTGTGGGAGTAGCTAGTATTAGCACCCTAATGAGTACGACAGCTTGGGCGCAATCTAATTCCCGTTTTAGTCTTCCCAAGCAGACGAATGAAGATCAAATTTACGTAGCTCAATCTTCACCTAAAGAAAGTCTATTTGCTGATTCTAACCCTTACCTTCCAAACTCAAAGCGCAAAGCTTCGGAGGATGAAATACAAGGTTTTTGTGAGCGCTTTCCTTATAATTCCATGTGCTCAGGCAATACAACTGAACTAAGGTCTCTGCCGCCAACCGACAGTATTCCTGAAGGCTTAAGCTCCCCCAGATCAATTCCCTCGAACATAGGTATTCCTGAGGGGGAGAGCGAGATAGAATCAATGCCCTCCAACATGGAAGTGCCCGAGGGGGAGAGTGAGGTAGAATCAATGCCCTCCAGTACGGACATGCCTGAGGAGGGTAAGAAACCAGAATTCTTGCCGCCTAAATGACAACAAATGAAGCAGTTGTAGGAGTTCAGAATCTTAGCCTGAACTCCCCTCCTTGTTAAAAACATAGTACTTGCTCTGGCTCTTTAGATCCATTCTTGAACAGAACTCAGAAAAGAAACAAGAAGGGTTTTTGCTACATCGCAATAGTTTTTCCTGTTTTTGCCGACTTGCACAAGTTATCGGCAACCATGAGAGCATAATAACTATCTATCGGAGAAACATAAAGGGGTTTTCTTGCAAGTAAGTAATCTAATACCATTTCGGTGTCTTTGACAAACAAGCCCCGTCGCCCAGCAATTTCAATGGGTTTCCTGTCTTCTCCCTGGATCATAGTACCTTGGGGACCTTCAAAAATTAGCGTTCCTTCCTCTGCGTGAACTTCAAAGTGGCGTAATGCCTGATTGAAGGTTTCCCCCTTACCATAAGTCACTTCTGCAATTAGACCATTTTGAAAGCGCATTTGTCCATTACATAGACAGGCTTTGTAATACTCACAGTTGCTCCAAAACTGAGACTGACAGCTGACGCTAGCCACTTGACCAAACAAGTTAGTAAATCGGTGAACGTGAGGAAGGGCTGCTTTGAAGGGGAAGCCAAACAATTCTGGGTGGTAAGTCCAGCGCTTAGGGGCTGGTTTTTTGGGTACCATGGTAACGTAACGGGCATAAAAAGGTTTGCCAATCTTAGGTAAGAATTGCAATAAAGCTTGGTGTAAACCGCCCAGTAATTCAATATGTTCGACATGAAGTAGCTTGCCCTTAGCTTGGGCAAGGGCAATCAATGACTCCGCTTCTGAGGGGTTGAGGGAGAGAGGATATTCGGTGACGACGTGTTTCCCTGTTTCGAGGGCAGCGCGGGCAATTACCCCGTGATCACAATTAATCGTGCAAATAAACACTACATCGATATCCGGATGTTCTATTAACTGCTGCCAGGAGTCTATGAAGGAAGTTTCATAGGTTTGAGCAAATGCTTGAGCTCTTGTGAGTGTATGAGAGCTGATGGCAACTAAGTGCGATCGCCAATCTTTCTGCAAAGTATCGGCTCTTTGAGAAGCTGCATAACCAGTACCAACAATACCAGCTTTAATTAGTTCAGTTGTAGTAGTATTAGTTTCAGTCACTAGTAGTAATTAGAGAATTGTGAATTAACCCAAGTTATAAGGGCGCACAGTAGTACCCCCACATATCAGACTACTTGAAATCAACTTTCCTCTCCAAAGCGGTATCCTTTACCATATACCGTATGAATGAGAGTTATTTCCCCCTTTACCTCAATTTTGCGGCGCAGTAGGCGAATTAAAGCAGCTAAAACATTACTGCTAGGAGGTTTATGCTCCGTCCACAGGTGTTGATGAATTTGCCCGTGGGTTAATAACTTACCAGCATGGCGCATAAAATAAGCCAACAGTTTACATTCTTTTTCTGAAAGCTCAATCAAGCGCCCGTGGCGATAGGCTAACTGATTATCCAAGTCAAGTTCAAGTGTACCAAATCGCAGGCGCTGGCTGTTGTTATTATCGATCGCTCCTGAACGCCTTAGCAAGGCGCGAACTCTTGCTAGCAACTCTGGCAGTTCAAAAGGTTTAACTAAATAGTCGTCGGCACCAGAATCTAATCCTATTACTCGGTCATCGAGGGAGTCTTTGGCAGTAAGGAAAAGAACTGGTGTATTTTTACCTTGCGATCGCAACTGCTGACAGATTTCTAGTCCTGACATTTGCGGCAGCATCCAATCTAAAATTAGCAAGTCATAAATGCCTTGGGATACCAACTTGCTTCCCTCAAACCCATCATAGGCGACATCGATGGCGTAGCCCTCACGGCTAAGTACTCTACCTAGTGGTTCAGTTAACTCAACTTCATCATCTACCAACAGGATTCGCACTTTCCATTGCCCCCTTGCTCCCCTGCACATTAGGATATTGCTTTTCTTCAGAAGTTACAGTCTCTTGAGCAAGATCTTTGACTGTAGATGACAGTAGCCATTAGAATAGGGCTTTCTCAAGTATCAGAACTGGTCTAGCAACTTGTTAAGTTACTGTTTTCTCTTGTAAAAAGGAAAAAGAGCCACTGGTGTGACTCTCTCGATTATCAGGGTGCATCTACTTAACATAAAAGTAGCATATAGGGGGTGATGGTGTCACCCCCTATTTCGTAAAAATCCCTGATCAAAATTTCTCATCCAAGATTAAAAACCGATAAGTAGTCGGACATAAATAAATAAATGGCTCTATGTAAAGAATTATGAAATCCGTCAAAGTTACCCTAAACCCTAAACCCTAAACCCCACACCCTGCATCAACCAGTAAACTTTATTTTTGTCCAAGTGCTTAATGGGGAAATTGAGGGAAGACTTGTAAGTACCTACGACATTGATCAAGAAAGTTGGTTAAGGTGGGATGTGAGTTGTAAGGCAGAGAGCCTAAGCGCTATTGCTTCATTTTTTACACAAAAGCATTTATTGGCTGTCCTACTAATTATTTTTATTTTCATTTCCTTAGAGGGTTGACAAGGAGTTTAACCCTATATTTCATATTTCCGATATTTATGTCCTCGTAGGATGAACTTAATCATGCTCTCTGCGTCCACATCCACGTTCTGGGCTATGCTCATCGTTCTGTTCACAATTTTTACCGCCACCTTGATGATTTAACTGTATATTTAGTAACTTTTGATGAACAAAATCAGGATGATGGAGTTTTTTCGAGTGATTTTCAAGCTTTGGGAAATTAGTGACTAAATTACTAAATAAAAGACTTGCTAACACAATCGAACTGTGCTGATACATTGTGGATGCCCTTATCAAAATTGTTAATCCACGACTTACGCATAATTTCTACATTGATATGAATTCGATATAGTGATTTGGATAACATTTTTATGACAAATTCACCTTCGTATAGAAGACCAGATGATAGGGTTGTTATCCTTAAACTTGAACTCAAAATTTGGTTTAATAACCAACCAAGTTCTAAACTCTAGAGTGAGCTTTTAAGTCAATCTATGGCGTAAGTCATGTATACTGCACACGGTCATACCTGAGCAGATTGAAGACCTCTCCCTAGCCTCCGTGAAGTTAGAGTGGCGTCTTCCTAAGGAATTCCTTTTTAAGGGGGTTTTCTCTAGGAAGGGATCTAACCAGCAGGGAAAAGAGATGGAAAGCGCAGTTTATGTCCGTAGCGAGTATAGTTAGTAATTCAGACTTCTCCAGACGTATCAGGATAAAAAACAAATAACTTAAGGAGTTAATTATTTGAAAAATTTTATCAATTTTTTTAGCATTTATTGACAACAAAAATCTTTGATATTAAACAAATAATATATTACTTTCTTCTGTAGAGTTTTAATTTATACAAACCTTACTCTATGCTTGGTATTCACTGAGCTTAAATACATAGTAAATAGAGAAGACTCACAGAGGAAAAAACTAATATTTTTGATATGAAACACTCCATTTAAACTAATAGTAGAAAGAGAGAAAAATAGAGACATAAGCTTTCATTGTGTCTAGCCTCTCCATGTTTCCTCTTTTCCTCCGCCAAGATAAATCACGACGAGTAGGTGTCAACCCCCGGATAAATCACGGGGGTTCTTACATCTAACTATTACTCTGATAGCAAAATATAGGGAACAGATAAAAACCTGGCTTTTATAGCCAGGTTTTTGCCTTTAATTTGTAAATTCAAGCAAAATGGAATAGTGTTCAAGGAATCCTCACCACGTCTTTATTTATCTTCCACTACCGCGGCCATCATCATCAGTGTCAAATAATTGAACAGCTCCAAAGCTTAGTGAGGAACCGAGCAAACAAACAAAGCTTTTTTCCCAATATGCAGAAAGGGATGTTTGTAGAAGCGTGGTCATATGTTGGCTCATATCAGATCTTCCTGTCAGAGTTTGTATTCAATTATGCAGACAGGGAGAGGAGCAATCCGGAAAAAATCAAACAATAGTTCTAAATGTTACTAAAATTATGATTTCCCCATTCAAAAAAAAATGACATAATTTCTCAATCGCTCCCCTTCGTCAATCAAGGAAATTGGACTAACCGTGAAACTAGCGCAGTTTTGCCGAAGTTCCGCTCCTGATGCACCATAACAATTTAACTTAGTTTTATTCTGACATAACAGAGAAAGGTTAAGCTATCTAACGAACTAAAAATAGAGTCAAGTTATGGTGACTTGTGATAATTCTTAATTTTTGATTTAATTGTATTTATGCTCTGGGCATAACCTGAGTTAGTTATTCCGGCAAGAAGCCCG
This sequence comes from Symploca sp. SIO3C6, assembly GCA_010692425.1. Lineage (GTDB taxonomy): Bacteria > Cyanobacteriota > Cyanobacteriia > Cyanobacteriales > Coleofasciculaceae > SIO3C6. Next base: position 33,797 of record JAAHHJ010000052.1, read on the forward strand.
CGCTATAATTTTTGATTTAGCGTCGGGAGTATGTCACAGATCTATTGGTAGTGCCTCAAGAAAATATGGGAATGATAAAATAGATACTATAAGCCTAAATGATTATTATCCTGTAATTAGTTTAGTCTTTTCAATCATTTCTGCCTTTGTTACTTAACTTTACGAAGCCCATTTGCTCAGAATACTCTACGAGATTGCGAGGTTTGGACTCCTATGATAAGATTAATAATCGGAGGCTTCTTCTAACCTAAAAAAATACTTATCTCCTCAAATACTTGATATTCTGTGTCTTGATTACTAATATTTGCCTGTTGCTCTAGAATTATTCACGGTCGAGACGCATGTATTTATATGAAGTTGTATAAAAATTTGCAACAAGTAATTGACTTCAGGTGGAAAATCCTCTTTAGGGCTTGCTGAAAAAGTTTTTGGTAAGGAGTCAGGAGTCTCAGAGTATCCGAGTCAGTAGAGGAATTCAGAATAATCTATACAATTCCAAAGTACAAGGATTTTGAGCTTCTAGATGCTAAGTCTTGCACTTGTAAGCGTAAAAAAAGACCCAAAATTTCTGGGCTACTTTCTACATTAATTCTGCAAACCCTATCTAATCGACATCTTTTGACAAGCTGTCATAATAAATTATTTTCTAGTTGATGGTTCATTAGCCTATGAGCAATGAGCTATGAACCAGGGTTTATATTATATTTTTATTGTGGCATTACGAATGATTGCGATCGCACTATTTTTCTACCCGACGATACTGTATATAGCGCTACGCGCAAGGCTCCAAGGCTCCAAGGGGTGAATTTGACAAAGTTCTAGCGATTTAGCTTGTCCTAAGCTTCATACGTACTGCTATATCATTCCTGTAGGTTGGGTAGAGCAATCGCGAAACCCAACTCTATCCAAGTACTCCGAATATTGAGTTAATCAATACTATAAATTCTCAGATGTGTTGAATTTTGTGTTTAAATTTAACTTTGTATCTTAGAAATTTGTTGATTAATAGGTTACAATTATATCATAGCATTGTTCTTGTGACCTCATCCAACTTGAGACATATGCTAAAACTAGTTCATTAGTTTATATCAAGTCAAATATCATATGTCCACAAGCACAAACATAACGCCAAAAATAGAAATAACAGAAGCAAGAAAAGAAGAGGCGGAAGCAGAAATTCGCGATAAAAGGAAACCTGTTAGTTACAAAACAATCGAATATCCTATTGAAATAATTATCCAAAAACATCTAGATGGAATAGACAATGATACTAATGAATTATTTATTCCGGATTATCAAAGAGAAATGGCTTGGAGCAAGGAAGTTCAGTCTAAATTTATTGAATCTGTATTCTTAGGTTTACCAATCCCTTATATTTTTATTGCCGATATTTCAGATGAAGAAGAAGAAAATGATGCGCGTCTAGAAATCATAGATGGCACACAACGTATTAGAACGTTAGCAGATTTCTTAGAAAATAAATTAAAACTAGATAATCTTAAAAAATTAAATAAATTAAACCATTTTACTTTTACTGATTTACCACTTTCTCGTCAGAGGCGTTTTAAGCGAACTACTATTCGGATGATTCACTTAACCGAAGAGTCTGATGAAGAAGTACGTAGAGATTTGTTTGAACGTATTAATACAGGAAGTGTTGAACTAAACAAAATGGAAAAAAGGAGAGGTATTCAACCTGGTAAATTTCTAGACCTCATAGAGAAATTATCACGTAATCAAAAATTTATTAGTTTATTATCTTTTCCAGATGCCGACATTAGAAGACGTGATCCTCAAGAATTTGTTTTGCGTTTTTTCGCATTCTTGAATAACTATAAGAATTTTCCTAGTTAAGTATGGGTGTTAATAATAAACAAAAAATACGAAAAATCGACTCTGATTTAGAAAAAACCTTAAAAACTAATAGTTTCTTGCTATTGTATAACTTGACAGAATCTACAATGCGGAACGCCATTGAGATAATTTTTGATGAAATTAGTAAAGAAGGTATTTCTTTTGATAAAATCAGAAACGAAATCAAGATAGTTATCATAAAAAATATTCAAAATAACTATTCACCTAAGAATTTATTAAATAAAATAAATACAATTGCTGTTGATATAATATCCGCTAGCTTCGATAAAGAAAAACTATTTTCTGGTAATCTTGATG
>JAAHHJ010000053.1 GCA_010692425.1 Symploca sp. SIO3C6
CGCTAGTGATTAAATAGAGGGCACGTAGGCGCAAATCCTGAGAGTAAGGGTGAGCCATAAATAAATCTAGTTTTAGGTGACTCTAGATATATCCTAACTTGTAAGTACCCCAGCGCGCAGCGCTATATCTCTAATAACTTTGTTGCGGATGTCGATTAAGTTGGAAAAATCATTCATTCTAACTTTTAGTTTTTTAAAATAATTAATAACTTCACCAAAATGCTTTGCCAGATGTCCATTGTAACGTTTTTGCCCTAAAACGTAACTTTGGTTTGAACCTTTAGACATATTATGGTGTAAACCACTAAGTATATGATCAATTTCTTCCCAGTTAGAGTCTGATTGATGGAGAAATAAAATTGATTTACCAGTAGCTGCAAATATTTTTCCTAAGTCCGCAAATTGGGTAAGACGGTGGGGATACAAACCTGTTAATAAGTAATTTTTAGAGTATTGAGTCTTATCTTGATCAAAAATTCTATCTAAAACAAAAACTCCTTCTTCATTTTTAGTAGTATTTCCATCTTGGGCAATCGCTGAGCAATAATCAAAAATGGTTATACCTTTTTCTATCTTTTTATGCAATTTATCTTGATTGTTTTCGTCTTCACACAGTTCTAGCATACCCATAGCGAAAAGAATAATACTTGCATGTGTTTCAAATAAGTAAGTTGGTTTATTATGAAAAGTTTTCTTTAGTAGAGAAAGATCTAAAGTTAATAAATCTTTATCAGTGTCATAACTTTGCTGAAATTCGTCAGCATTTTCTCTAGAATCCTTCTCCAATTCTTTAATTAACGGCATTGCCTGGATTTTTATATCATGATACTTCTCATAATATTTTCCTTCTTTACTACGAATTTTAGTCATTTTTCCAGCATTATCCTTTATTTGCTGATAACATTTCTGACCAGTATCAGAGTAACAAATAAGTGCATGATCTATCAGTCGCTTTGCCCAGTCTATACATTCTTCCCGACTAAAACCTGGTTGAATTGGTTCAGGATCTCCTGAATAGGCTACCTTAAGATAGCACCAACTTTGGTAAGCACACCAACTAGCATATTCTGCGGCGCTACCATCTCTAGCTGCATAGATTCGTGCTTTTTCCAACAAACGAATTGGTTCTGTTAAAACATCCCATCTTCCCCCAGGGCGAGCTGTGTAAGTAGGCATAAATAGGTAAAGTTTAGCACGATGGGCATATACTCTTGATAAAAAATAGAAGAATGGATGATAATTACTTTGAGCATATTCGTTAATTGTGTGGTATTCTTCTAAACTTTCCTTAAGATAGCTTTCAGCCTTATTCAAGCTATTTTCTGCTTCACTAACAGCAGTACGACGATCAAGTTCAGAGTTTCGATAATGTTCTGAATCATCGGTATCCGTCAAGTAATGATACCGAAATTGGCAAAGCTCATACTTAGCAAGTATTAAATCATCAAGAAAATTTTTATCGCTTCTTTCACTCTTATCAATTTGAAACCTAAGAAGATCAAGATATTCTTTAGCAACACGGTAAAGACCTTCTTGAAGATATGCTTCAGTTAATTTGAGATAAGCATCATAAACAACTAAACTCCAAAAATTTTCATCATCTATTTTTGAAAATTCACCTTGGCTATCAATAGTAGGATATTCTTTAAGGATAGTTTGCTTGAGGTAGCCTTCCATGGCTTTGAGTGAAAATGGATAAAATTTTAAATAGCTTTCAGCCTTTTTAAGGGCATTAATTTCTTCAGCACGATGGCATAATTGAGTCAAGTAGTCTATAGGGTTGATACCTGTTTGTTTAATTGCTTTTAATCTTGCGCAAAGTGCAGCCTGAGCAGCTACTTCCACTAAATCAAAACCGCAGTATTGACAAGAAGATATTTCTAGTTCATTAGCAACTTGGGCATACTTTTTTTGATCCCTAATTGCTGTTTTAATTTCAGATTTTCTACATAGTCTGACTACCGAACGAGACCAGATAGAATCATGAGTAATTTCACCAAGTACTTGATCATCAGTTAAAATCTCCTGAGCTACTGGCAAATATTCACTGAGACCTGGAATATTCCAGAATAAAACTCTATTAATTACTGCAATAATGTGAGAAATAGGGCTACCGATTCCCATGCTCTCTTCAAAAAACTCTAATTTATTATCATTCTGGAAACTACTAATATTTGAAGATCCTTCTCCAAATCTTTTTTGATAGTTTTGGGGAAGCATGACATAAAAATGCACCGTTACTTTATAAGCAAACTGCATTTCAAGCCCTTTAATATCTTCTTCATCTTCATCTTCACGTAAAACCAACGGATTTAGTAATCCAATCTGTTGAGTTTCTGTTTTTACATAAAGAGGCAAAGGTCGCACCTTTTTAATTTCAAAATGCTTGAGGTAGACTGGAAATTCATCAGTTAGTATGGAATTTTCTACCACTGAGTTAATTAAATGTTCTATAAGAGTTCTAGAGAAAGAATATTGAGCATCTGGCGAGTCATTGGTAAAAGTCTTCTCTGGCAAAAAAGACTTGATTTGTCTAATGCCAGATTGAAAATCAATTCTACTAATTTGTTTTTTTACTTTCCTAAATAACTCGTCAATTTTTTCTTGTTTTCTATCAGGATCTAGTCCTATAGCATAGTCTTCTAGTAAAAGAGCAAGATGTTGTTTAATAAAATCCTCAGTGGAATCAGTCGGCAATTTTTGGCTATTATTTATTTTCGCTCTTCTTAAAGATTGATAATCACTTATAGCATTCTTATAGAAAACTATAATATCTTCATCATTGAAGCCATTGTTTTTGTCTGTCACAATCTCCAGTAACAGTTGTAACAACATCTCCGTTGCCTGGAAGCTAGTATTTAAGTCTAACTTGTTTTTTTCTTCTAGAGATAGTTGTGAAAATTTACGTAGGATTCTTAACTTGTCCTTTCTGGTTAATATATGTGATCCTCGTTCATTCTTTGTATCTCGTCCTTGCTGGATCCAATAATCTTGAATCGATACTATGATTTCTACTAATTTCCCAAGGGTTAATCCTGGAACAGTTTGGACAGAGGATTTTTCTTCTTCGTCATAGTACTCAGGAAGAACAGAACGCAAAACTCGCCTGATAAAGATACGGTTAGTTTGTTGCCCCCACTGATTGGCGATACTACTTTCATTAGGTTTTTTCTTCCCCTCATCTTCGGATATCCCTAAGTCAGTGAAGCAATGTAGCAAATATTTATAGACAGACTTATCCCGGTTTTGAGCCTCAGATCTACGTCGTCCAGATGCTTGTGTATCTTGACTTTCATTTGAAGCAGTGGTTGGTGAACTATTTGTGGTATCAGACTGTCTATTTTGTTTCGACATCCTTTGGTTTCCTGACTAATTAGTACAGTTGAAGTCTGTAAAATGTACATAGGGATATAGGCAGCAAGATTAAAATGTACGTACTATTGATGTAATACGCCTTGCTTTAATACAAGATGTACAGTAGATATTGACGTAATACGCCTTGCTTTAATACAAGATGTACAGTAAAAGCCCAATCTTAGCCTCACCAAGGCTAGACTGTCGAGTCTTTAACAAAGCAGTAGCTCAATAGCTCAGATGCTTACGGTAAAGCTGAACCAGTTTGTATGCCTTAGTAAAGCTCGCCAGAAGATTAGACAAATCGCAAGACTTATCTTGCCTACTTGCCTAAATTCAATGCTTCAATCCTTACTTTAGCCCTCTTCTGTCACTCTCCGAGAATTAAAATAAAGAAATCAAAGACCTTTTTCTCTACAAAGCAGGTAGGACAATGGATGTAGAGTTACAGATTATCAAACATTTAGCGAGGGATGCACAGTCAACAGTATCCTTCATTGATGAATATTGTGCAAGCTACAAAGACCTATTTCCGGAGGTGAGAAGCTATGAATGTTTTAAATATTTACATTTAGGAATAATTTCGCCAATCAAAAGAAAATCCTTGCCAGAAATAGCTAAAATCGTGGGGACAAGCTCTGCACAATCGTTACATCATTTTATAGCTAAATCCCCTTGGTCAGTAACTCAAGTAAAAAAGCGACGATTATCAACAATTTTAACAGCCTTAAAAGAAAATGCAATTACAGTAGTAATAGATGAAACAGGAGACCGAAAAAAGGGAAAGAAGACTGATTATGTAGCCAGACAATATTTAGGAAGCATTGGCAAAATCGAGCAAGGGATAGTCTCAGTTAATGCTTATGGAATTTATCAAAATATAACTTTCCCTTTAATTTGTAAAATTTTCAAACCCTGATGATATTGTGGTTGATTGTCCCCTGGTTAGATATTTTTCCTAATCATGATCTATTGCTTGGATTTCACGATTTAATTCAGGTTATGAATCAATTTCGACCTTATTTTTCTGATGGATGATCTGGTTTTTCCTATTATTAATACTTTCTAGAAAGAAGGTATATTAGGTGATACAGCATTTGCTCATCGATTTTTTACAATTTCCCGGCTCTGAGCAATTTCTAGGAAGTAAAAAGTCTGTGATCGCCTACCATGTAAGAACTCTATAATTCAGCAATGACAAGAGTTTTCGGAGAGTGACAGAAGAGGGATAGATTGCCTTCCTGGGGAACTTAGAGTTAATGGTCTTTGTTATCAACCATGTGTGATGGCTCATCGTAATGTTATTGCAGTAGCGGAGTTTATCAGAGACATACTCATGCACGATCCACCAAATGGAACGCAAGCAAGGTACATTTCCAGTATTAACTGTGTTCAAGAATCAGGTGAGACAGAGTGGGAAAATTCATGTTGGCTTGATGATTATGAACAGGCACTTTTTGGGCAACACTGGGTTAACAGAGAACTTCATTCATTGGCAATTTACCAAGATATTGTTGCTCACGAGTTTTTCCATGGACTAAACTCTCAAACTGCTGAATTTAAATATTTAGGAGAGTCAGGAGCACTTGACGAATCCTATGCTGATATTTTTGCTATTCTGCTTACTAACTTCAATGAGCCTGACATCAACCAATGGAATTGGGAGATTGGAAGAGGTTTATCTGAAGGAGGTGGCAGCATCCGAGACATTAAAAATCCGGGTAGCCATGAGCAGCCTGAACATATGGAGCAGTACCTCACTATGCCCGATTATAATGATTATGGTGGCGTCCACCATAATAATGGAATCCATAATAGGGCAGCTTACAATCTAATCACTTCTGATGATGGTCAAGGCAACTTCCTTTTCAATGCTAATTCTGCCGCACAACTTTTTTATCTGGCATTGAGAAAGCTTGGTCCTACCTCCCGCTTCATTGATAGTCGCCGTGCAGTCGTACAAGCAGCAAAAACACTATCAATAACCCGATGGCGTAATGATTCTACCAAAATTGAAAAGCTTAGGGCTATTGAAAAAGCCTTTGACCAGGTGGGAATTGTAGAATAACCTAACAAAAGCAGATAGAAGTGACCTCCTGCGGTAGTCTAGATCAAGTGAGTATCTTCACTATCTTGTAAAGCTTGATCGCCCTATGTCCGTTACCAGCCCTCCCCGCACAGTCCGTATCGGTTCTCGCAAAAGCCAGCTAGCTCTGGTTCAAACTTACTGGGTACAAAAACAGCTGGAGAAAATCTTCCCTGACAGAGAATTTGAAGTCCAGACAATGAGTACCCACGGAGATAAAATCCTGGATGTTGCTTTATCCAAAATTGGGGATAAAGGGCTTTTTACCAAGGAACTCGAATTGGGCATGCTCAATAATGAGATAGATTTGGCAGTTCACTCCCTTAAGGATTTACCCACCAACTTGCCAGAAGGCTTGGTTTTGGGAGCAGTCACAGAACGTGAAAACCCAGCTGATGCCCTTGTAGTTCACCAGAAGCATCAAGACAAACAAATTGATACACTGCCAGAGGGCGCAGTTATAGGAAGTTCATCTTTGCGAAGACTAGCACAACTGCGACACCATTTCCCTCACTTAACCTTTAAAGATGTCCGTGGTAACCTGAATACACGACTGAAGAAATTAGATGATGGTGAGTATGATGCAATTATTCTAGCAGTCGCAGGTTTAGAAAGATTAGGAATGGGCGATCGCGTTCATCAGGTTTTACCCCCAGAAATCTCTCTCCATGCAGTAGGGCAAGGTGCTTTGGGCATTGAATGCCGTGGCGATGATACCGAAATTTTAGAAATAGTCAAAGCGATCGAACACACCCAAACTGCTCAACGCTGCCATGCGGAAAGGGCATTTTTGCGGGAACTAGAAGGCGGCTGTCAAGTGCCAATTGGAGTAAACACTCACTTAGATGAGAATTTACTAACCCTAACAGGTATAGTTGCTAGTGTTGATGGCACCAAATTTGTCAAAGATACTGTTACTGGCGAAGCCACTAATGCTGAGCAGGTAGGTAGTGAACTCGCCCAAAACTTACGGCAGCAAGGAGCCCAAGAAATTTTAGATGAAATCTTTGCTGAAATCGAACGCAGCTAATTGTGGGGACTAGCGACTAGGAACTAGCTATGAAGACAACAGGGAATTAAATTTATTTATTCCCTTACCTCCCTAATGACTAATTCTCAATTACTAATTCCTCATCCCATACTAAATATTAAAACCGAGTACCAAGATCAGGAAAAAATATGCAAATTCTATTTGTTGCTGCAGAAGTAGCGCCTCTGGCGAAAGTAGGAGGCATGGGGGATGTGGTTGGGGCATTACCCAAATTTTTGAGACGCATGGGGCATGATGTAAGGATCTTTATGCCCTACTACGGTTTTTTGACTGACAAGGCAAAGATTCACAACGAGCCAGTCTGGAAGGGTTATGCCATGTTCCAGGACTTTAGCGTTTATGAAACAGTTTTACCAGGTACTGATGTCCCTTTGTATCTGTTTGGACATCCTGTTTTTTCAGGACGCAATATTTATGGTGGGGAGCAAGAAGACTGGAAATTCACTTTCTTTGCTAATGGTGCAGCTGAGTTTGCCTGGAACTACTGGAAGCCACAAATTATTCATTGCCACGATTGGCATACTGGCATGATTCCAGTGTGGATGCACCAATCTCCTGACATTAGTACAGTCTTCACGATACATAATCTTGCCTATCAAGGGCCCTGGCGCTGGCGTTTAGACCAGATGACCTGGTGCCCTTGGTACATGCAAGGTCATAATACGATGGCAGCTGCTGTGCAATATGCTAACCGACTGAGTGTAGTTTCTCCTACTTACGCCCAGCAAATTCGCACTCCTGAATACGGCGAAACCTTAGAAGGACTGCTATCTTTCATCAGTAATAAAACAGTTGGCATCCTCAATGGAATTGATACTGAAAGTTATAACCCAGAAACAGATAAATATATAAACCATAATTTTACTGTCGATACCATCGACTCACGCCGCGCTAACAAAATTTCTTTACAAGAGGAAGTAGGTTTAGAAGTAAATTCTAATGCCTTCCTCATGGGTATGGTAAGCAGGCTAGTAGAGCAAAAAGGGATCGATCTATTAATCCAGGTTATTGATCGCTTTATGGCCTACACTGATTGTCAATTCGTGGTACTAGGGACAGGGGAACGCTATTACGAAACCCAAATGTGGGAGCTAGCATCCCGTTATCATGGTCGTATGTCTGCCCAACTACTTTATAACGACGCCCTTGCCAGACGCATCTATGCTGGTTGCGATGCCTTTTTAATGCCTTCTCGCTTTGAACCCTGTGGCTTGAGTCAACTGCTAGCAATGCGTTATGGTTGTATCCCAATTGTGCGGCGCACTGGCGGTTTAGTGGATACAGTCTCCCACCATGAACCAGTCGCACAAACTGGTACCGGCTACTGCTTTGATCGCTATGAACCCTTAGATTTATTCACCTGCATGATTCGTGCTTGGGAAGGTTATCGCTATAAACCGCAGTGGCAGAGTTTACAGCAACGAGCCATGAGAATGAATTTCAGTTGGGATAAATCTGCTCTTGAGTATATCAAGATGTATAGAGATATACTGGGGCTGCCACCTGAGCCAACGGAAGTTGAGCAATCACCAGAATTAGCCCAAACAGCTGGGTAGAGTGCCTTTAACGCTGATACCATTGACACTCCCCGACCTGAAGGTACGGGGATTCTTGGGCTGATCTTGCCAAACTACTAGCTTCCTTGAACTAGCTTTTGGTCTTACAGAGCATACTTGAGCCTTTCAACTCACTCCTCAAGCTTAAATTCCTGTGTGTCCCACAGTCTTAATGTATCGAGATTTGTCGAATTCTCGCCTAACGATTCCCACATTTGTACAAGATCTAGGATTTATACTACCAGGGCTCCGGCTCAGGAATAGTCCGCTTGACCTACTTCGTCTTAATGTGTGCGCTTTACCACTAATATGATTCTAGCTTTCAATCTCATTATTTATCAAGATTATTCCCCTAAAAAGCCATCAAGCGAAGAACGGGGCTTGAATCCCATATTTTTGGTCAGGAACCTAAGTGATTATCTAAAGTGGGAGAAAGGGGGAGTAGTAATACCCCATCATCTGTAACCGTGGAGCCTCAAGCTCTACGCCGGCTCCCCGTAAGGTAAGCATAAAGGAGCTGTTAACAGGACTTTCGCAACTGGGCGCTAAGAAAGGCAAAAGCTCCTCCAAACTACGACTGAGGGAGAAAAACCCACCCCTCAGCGTAGCAGAGGTGAGTAGTTCATCTATTATTGGATTATATTGGATCGCCAATTAGGGTGAAAGCTGCCCAGTAGTAGGGATGGGACAGGCTTTGATTTCCTAAATCTGACCATTCTGGCGGTAAAGAAATGCTTTTGCCGGAGTTATATAACCGATTGTTTTCTATACGCACTCCGCCTCTAATCATTGCTAACTGCGCCCTTCGTAAAGCCTCTGCTTTACTGATTGCTTTAGACAGCTGAAAGTAAAACTCCGTGGTTAACCCGAGAGAACCTTGATCACTAACATACCAAAGTGTTGCTAGAGTAGAATCAACTCCCGCCATTAGTGCTGATCCAGCAAAACCCAATTCAGCTTCCCTATTTCCAAGAGCAGTTCTACAAGCACTAAGCACCAGCAATTCTACTGGTGGATCCCAAAGTTGCAGTTGTCGGAATTCATCAAGATGAAGTTTGCGATTCCATAGCTGAATGTAGGAATTGTTGGGAGTACCAGGTTTGAACTCTGCATGGGTTGCTAGGTGAATAATACCAAATTCCTGTAGGCGTCGCTGTGCCTTTAAATTTTCTAGCGTGAAGGTTTCGTTGAGAAAAGATTTACCTTTCCAGATATCTTTAGCAATTATTCCTAACTCCATCGGTACTGCCGGTAAAGGAGGATGTTCGGTAAATTCTGAAGCTCCCATGGCAAGTACGTTGAGTTCTCTCAAGTCTCTGTAATTAGAATTAGTTAAACTCAGTGTCGGCACCAAGCTTATGCTATAATTCTCAATTAGAAATCTTTGCCCATCGTGGAGAGCAGCTATTGGCAAAGAGCGCAAACCTTCATCCATGGAAAACACCAAATTACTGATTCTGTTTTCTTCTAAACTAAACTCCAGGGGTTCTATCAGCCATTGGTAAAGTTGTGCAGCTGATTGGAGATAGTTAGTAGTGTTAGTTTTACGACGATCAGTCAGTGCTTTCTGAAATTCTAGAACCGTGTCTAGAACTTTGGTTCGCATTGCCTTAGGGACACGCCGTCGAAGTGATTCCCCTTCTGCTGTAACCATTAAAAGTTCTAGTTGAGAATCGTTTTGAGTTAAGCAATTTTCCTGTTGCTGAACTGATTCAGAACCTTTATTTCTTACGGTGGCAGGCATCTGCGATTCTAGATCAGTTTGGCATTCAGTTTGTGGTGAGACAATAGTAGTTGGTGTAAAAGTAGCATAAATTACTCCAGTTTTTATACCTGTAACTTGCTCCAATTTCCTAATCCAATTACGGACATCATCAATAGTGTTAATTTTTGTATTTGATGGTCGCCCTAAATATGCTTCAAATTCTTTTGTTAAGGTTTCTTCTAGTAAATAAACCCGGTCACTTTCAGGTAAAACAGGTACATTTGTTTGAGCTACATTATCAATATTTTGTTGAACAATAGGCTTCAGCAGTATTTGATTGACATCTGCCAAAAAGTCATTATTATCTATTGGATTAGAGTTAGAACTTTCTGGTGCTGGTGCCGGTGAAGGCGGTGTGGGATTTGTCTCTGGAGGCAGCGGTGCTGGTGCTGGAGAAGGCGGTGTGGGATTTGTCTCTGGAGATGGCGGCGCTGGTGCTGGAGAAGGCGGTGTGGGATTTGTCTCTGGAGGCAGCGGCGCTGGTGCTGGAGAAGGCGGTGTGGGATTTGTCTCTGGAGATGGCGGTGCTGGCGCTGGCGCTGGCAAAGGTGTTGACACTGGCATAATAATCTCGCCGTCGTTAATCATCCCATCAGCTGGGTCAAAATCCCTCGTATCTATTCGAGTTTGGTTATTATTGTCTTCGAGTGAAGAAGACAAATTTACATTCCCAGCATCGCCTAAGCCTCTATCTGTCGTAATTATGTCCCCATTGATGGTGAGAGTACCTAGAGCTGACAAGGTTACATGACCAGCATTACCATCGCTTGGTTCGCTAGTATTAATAGTACCTGTAGTAATATTGCCATCTGTAGTAGATAAAGTTACTGAACCAGAATCAGCAGTACCTGTATCTGTAGTTATGATATTGCCAGTAATAATATCGCCTGCTGCTTCTAAAATTACAGGTCCAGCGTCACCTGAGATTATGGGATTAGCACCCACAGCACCAGAACTGACATCAATATTATCAGTAGTGATACTTGCCGGAGAGGATATTTCTCCAGTGGAAGTAAAATCCACATCTCCTAGATCAGAGGGAGAAATATTAGCCGAATTATCCAATTGGGTTTTGCCTGCTTGCAAAATCAGGGCTCGGCTTTCTGTAAGCTGACTGAAGTGGGGATCTGTAGTGGGAATAGAAGCAGGAGTATCCGGTTGTGTAATCGTAATATTTCCACTTCTAATGCTACCTGTAGCCTCTACCTTAAGTGCCACACCAGTATAATTACCAAATTCCACATCGCCTTCGGCACTGATAATGGGGTCATAGATACTACCAAAACTAGCGGGAATACCTGATAATTCAAAAATCGAGAATTTACCGCCGCTGGTAAAGTGAGCATCTAAGGAAACACTACCATCACTGACTAAACTAAGGTCAGCCCCACTTTGAAATTGCGTCTGAGTAGAATTGAGAGCTTGGATATCAATTCCATTATTACCTTGAATATAAAGATTACCTCCTGCCTGAGCTAGAAATGAATTTTCTAGGCTATCTCTTACCCTCACCGTATCCTCTGCCAGCAGGTTTAAGTCTCCAGTTGTCTGTAAATGGCTCTCTAGTAAAGTTAGGTTGCCGAAGGCTTTAATCGTAGCTATTTGTGCCGTGATTTTGTTAGCTACCACATCCCCAGACTCAATCGGAATATTTGAACCTGTTAGGATTAGACTACCGTCAGGTTTAACTGTTACTCCTGTAGCATGACCTCTATTAGTTCCAGTTAACAGCTGAGACAATGAAAGAGGATTCAACTCAATTAGGGGGGCTTGAACTTCCAAACTCAGCAACTGTCCTGGAAAGTTGATACTGACCAAACTTTCTCCTGGCACAGCTGTCACCGTAATCTTACCAGCTGGAGCTTCCAGAGTTCCGCTGCTGATGACAGTACCTGCTAATAAATTTAAGCTATGCCCTTGAGTTACTGCCAGCTTGCCTGCATTAATAATCTCAGCAGGAGTCCCAGATGTTCCAAAGACTAGAGTACTTGGAGTACCTACCAAGACAGAGTAGTTATTGGTACCAATTGCCTTAAAAAAATTGTCTTCATTAAAGCCAATACCAGTAGCAGTAGTAGCAGTAAATGAGGCGGGAAGATTCAACTGAGCATTAGAACCAAAAATAATGCCAGCTGGATTCATTAACAAGAGATTGGAGTTGCCCCCTGTAACTTGAATTAGACCATTAATCAAAGACGGTTTACCACCAGTAATTCGACCTAATATATTTTTGAACTCTGGTTGGGAAAGAAAGTTAGCAATCTGTTCTTGAGTGAGATCAAACTCACTAAAACTATGGAAGAGATTAACTCCATCATCAGAAAGACTCCCGCCGCTGATCTCAAAACTATTACCATTACTTGAAACACTAGTGCCAGTGCCGTCAGCTGCTGGGATAATTGTTTGTGCTTGAGTCGGTTTCAGACTAAGGCTCCCTACAACATAGATGGCAGCTAGCAACTGGTTAATTCCCCTGACAGCTATTTTCATCTGGCTACTCCCTGAAACAGATAAATGTAAATGCTGAGAGTTTGAATTTGTCGCGCTGTCTCCACCACTGGCTAATGTTAACAGAATGTAGGTGTAAACAAGCTACATTTGTTCAACAACTTACAACTTATTAGAATTAGAATTTACTTTAGTTGCCCGAGAAGTAAATAATTTGTAATTATTAGGTAGACATAATGAAAAAACCGTGGGAGATTATTTCCCACGGTGTTCAGCATGAGGAGTCTTAACTTAACTTGGATTGTAGAGGTAACTGAGTAGTAATCAGATACTGGTAACAGTTTTGGTAACAGGAGAGGTTTTGGGAACGAAAGCCATAACCTAGTGCTGCTGCCCTCCAAATCAAAAGCAAAATTCAAAACTCACAAAAGTGATATGATGAACCTTGAAGTGATTGGAGATGGCAGCTTCAGTTGTGCCGTGCTGTACTCGCATACTGGAAATAGCTGGCACTGCTACAACTTTCAAACTGCTAACTTTCTTGAGCTTTGCTCAAAAAAATGCAGTTGCCGCGGTTATAACTCAACCTCCGAAGGGTATTAAGCGCTTGAGGGCACGATTTACGACCTCTGAGTAGCGTAATTCTCCACACATAATCTGGAGCATAATCTGAGTGGCTTGAGGCTGCTTGACGCCCACTTTATAGCCAATTCCAGGAAAACGGAAGAAGGTTCCAGTTAATTTGCTGGCGTAACCCATATCACTGCCCCATTCTTCATTCATCAGTTGGGTATATTTTTCGAGAGCATCTCCAATGCCTGCTATTGCTCCCTCAATTGCTTCAGCCGCCTTGATACCACTGTACATTGAGGGTCTAATACCCTCAGCCGTAAAAGGATCAACTACACAGGCAGCTTCCCCTGCCAAAATAGCATTTTGAGTGTGCAGCTTTTGTTCCCCATTCCAGAGACAAAGGGCATGCTCATGCTGTTGGCAGTTGTTGAGATCTAAACCACAATTTTTGGCGTAATCGCTGAGGGTGCGCTGAAGGTTTTTGTCTTCACCGCCACGGAAGGTACCAATACCAAGGGAGTAACCGTCGGCTTTCGGCATCTGCCAGATGTAGCCGTTTTTGACTTGACCAAAGTCAAAGCGTATTGGTTCATTAGCAGCTACTGATGAGTTTTTATTCTCTAAGGCAATAGCTGTGCGCTGCTGGCGTTCCTTGAAGCCTAGCCATTGTGCCATCGGTCCTTTGGCACCGTCAGCAGCAATAATGTAGCGACCTTCAAAAGAGCCATTGGCTGTGTTAACCTGCCAGTGATCTCCCTTGAATTCAACACCAGTTACTGCACTCTGATCTCGGAGTTCAGCTCCTTGTTTTTGCGCCTGTTGGATCAAAAAGTGGTCGAAAGCGTCTCGCTGCACCATCCACATCGGTTCTGGCGTCTTCAGCTTCACTTCCACCGGGTCTTCCATTTTCCAGGTGTAGCGAATTTTATTAACTTTGGCAGAGATAACCGGGGCAAAGTCAAAATCAAACCACTTTTGCACTGCCGGTGAAACTCCCCCTGCACAAGCTTTGTATCGGGGTAGGGATTCTTTTTCCACCACTAGAACTGATTTACCACCTTTAGCAAGGTGATAGGCAGCAGTTCCACCAGCAGGACCAGCACCGACGATTATGCAGTCAAACATCATGCTTAGATTTTACTCCTCTTTTGAAGTTCCATAAACTCTGGATTTGAGCTGACTGATGAACAAAAACTTTTGTTGAGAGGATGCTCGCAGTTCGGACGTTTTTATGGTAATATGCACTCACTAGTAGAATGGGGCAATTCCTCTGTGAGTCAGCCAAAACCAGGCAAGTCAATATTTTTAGGCTTTTGGTTGCTCTCCAAAAGCCTTCTACCATATTTTTGTCCTGGCTTCAACATTATATACGGGTTTTTGAGGAAGGTCAGTAGCTAGCCCCTCATGACTAATGCTACAGTGAGCTGTTACACACTTAATTTGCATCTTTTTGGACAGGTGGATGACGGGCAAGACGCCAATCCCACGGCTATCCCACAAGAAACAGAATGATTTTTGTTTATGCAAATTAACTGAGTCGAGTAAATAGTAAAATCAAAAGAGATAGCCGCTAAGCACCCTTACCGCTGTCAGTGGTTTTACTAAAATCACTGGTGAGCCAACTGCTACTCTAATTGACAAGAGGAAGCTGATTGTGTCCAACGGTAAGGAACTTCTAAGATAATGGAGTCAGGGTCTAGATGTTTGCTGTTAAACCACAGTAATGTCTTTTTCTTTCTGTGCTAGCAATTCATCAATCTTGCTTATGTACTTATTAGTCAACTTTTGAATCTCGTCTTGGAGATCACGTGATTCATCTTCAGAAACTTCTCCATTTTTCTCCTGTTTACGGACAGATTCGACAGCATCACGGCGAACATTACGAATAGAAATTCTACCTTCCTCTGCAAATTTCGATGCCATCTTCACAAATTCCTGACGCCTTTCACTTGTCAGCGGCGGAATATTCAAGCGAACTACCTCGCCATCATTATTTGGCGTCAAGCCAATATCTGAGAGAGAAATTGCTTTCTCGATTTGGTTGAGGGTACCCTTATCATAGGGTTGAATTGTAATTGTACTGGCATCTGGTGTGTTGATACTTGCCAAAGACTTCAAGGGGGTTGGAGTACCGTAGTATTCAACCATCACCCGATCAAGTAAGCTGGCATTGGCACGACCTGTGCGAATGGTATTGAAAGCACGTTTAGTTGCCTCAACTGCTTTCTTCATACTGCTTTCTACATCAGCTAACTTCACAAAAACCTCCCACAATTGTTCCTACAGTTTCTCCCTGAACAGCCCTGTGGATGTTGCTGGGTACTGTAAGATCAAATACCATAATTGGGATATCATTCTCTTTACATAGTGCGATCGCAGTACTATCCATTACCCTCAATTCATGAGTAAGAACATGTCCGTAAGTGAGAGTTTGATAGCGGCGGGCATTAGGATTAAGCAGGGGATCCGAGTCATAAATCCCATCTACTTTCGTAGCCTTAAAGATCACTTCAGCGTCAATTTCTGCCGCTCTCAGGGCAGCAGTAGTGTCAGTAGTGAAGAAAGGATTGCCCGATCCTGCACCAAAGATTACCACTCGTCCTTTTTCGAGGTGACGAATCGCACGACGCCGGATATATGGTTCTGCCACCTCCTGCATTGCAATCGCGGTTAGTACTCGCGTTGGAATATCAATTTGTTCGAGGGCATCTTGCAAAGTCAGAGCATTCATCACCGTCGCAATCATGCCGATATAGTCAGCTGTTGCCCGATCCATCCCTGCTGCTGAAGCCTTGAGACCACGAAAGATATTACCACCACCAACAACAATTGCCATCTGGACACCGCTTTTGGTCACTTGAGCTATTTGAGCAGCAATTTCTTGAACGACTTCTGGATCAATGCCGTAGCCCAAATTGCCCATCAAGGCTTCACCGCTCAGCTTTAGTAAAACCCTTTGGTATTTCATCCCCATGCTACGACTCTTTTTTTTCAAATTATCACCCACATTAAGATAACAGCACAAATCTTTTATGTCTCTATTTGGGGCAAGATAAATAAATTGTGTTTGTCACAACTCTAAATTTCACCACTCAATCTCAGAGCCAATTACCTCTGTCGATTGAGGTGAGACCTCTTCCCCTACTAACAGGGCTGCGATTGCCCTTTGCAAATAGGGTTGCTTTACTGCTGCTGGCTGTTGGGAATTATCATCAATGCAGCCTTTATAGAAAACAATACCCAATTGGTCGATGAGAAATGAACTCAGAGTTTTCTGTGCTCCGAAGCTTTGAGCTACTTCTTGAGTTGAATCCCAAAGGTAAGGAAAATTCAGTTGCTTGTCTCTAGCAAATTTTTTCATATTCTCCAGACAATTTTCCTGGGAACAACTTATCTTATCGGAGTTAATTCCAATCAGAGTAAAGTTTTGGTCGTGAAATTGAGATTGAATTTTTTTGAGTCTGTCTACATAAGACAAAACATAGGGACAGTTATTGGAGATAAAAATTACTCCTATCCCTCTCCACTTTTCCAGGTAACGAGAGAGATGATGGACATGCTTATCAATTCCTGGTAGTTCAAAATCAGGAGCATAACTGCCAACGGGAGTACCAATCTGTTCCATTGCCTCAACTTCTCCTAAACTCCATCTTCTACACCCTGTACAAAGCGCGCTTGACTTCTAGCTAGAGTTTGATAACCAATTAATTTATATCAATTTATAGACAAGTTTGGCAGCTGTAAATTGAGAGACCACAGAATCAAAACTGGTGCTAGTTCCATAACATCGCAGCCAATAACTTGATAGTTTTCAAACACTTGCCTTAAAAAGGTGGTATAGCAGTACGTATTAAGGTTAGGACAAGCTAAATCGCTAAAACTTTGTCAAATTCACCCCTTCTGCCCTGGAGCCTTCTGCCCTGGAGCCTTGCGCGTAGCGCTATAAGAGCATACCAACTGAGACCACCTGGTTCCGGTGTACCGACTCCAGGCATCAGAGCTGGATCAATTCCATCTAAAATCAATGGTAATAAATACTTGTTCAGTAGAAATACTCGCCAGTGCTTGTGCTATCCAATTAGGATCTTGAGCAATCTGCCGCGCCAAAATTACTTTAATTGAATTGTGTTTAATCAGGTCAGGTTCTTCTTTGCAAATAGAGCGAATACCAAATGGTAATATCGGCAACCCCATATCTGCAATGCGGCGCATGACACAGGCATGATCATAAATTGAGCCTTTGTATTCGTGGCGCAAGTCACAATGAGCATCAATTTGAATCACGGTGAAAGGTTCTGCGCTAGCTCGGCGATAAACATCGACAATCCCAGCAGTGATGCTATGTTCACCACCGATAGCAATTACCAATTTGTGGTCATTGTTGACTTTTATTACACAATGTAAAAATGTGACTTGTAAAGATATGCAACTGCACTTTCTGCCTCTATGAATCTCTCTTCCTCAATCGCACCCATTGGTACTGACATCGAAACTAAAACATGGATCTGGCAGGGTTTTCCCATTGGCTATAAAGTCCAAGGTGAGCAAGGACCAGCGATAGTGATGGTACATGGTTTTGGAGCATCTTCAGGGCATTGGCGCAAAAACCTACCAGTGTTGGGAGAAAACTGTCGGTGTTATGCCTTGGACTTGATTGGTTTTGGGGCTTCAGCCAAGCCCAATCCTGGGATTGAGATTGAATATACCTTTGAAACTTGGGGGCAGCAAGTTGCTGATTTTTGTCGGGAAGTTGTTGGTACTCCTGCTTTTTTGGTAGGTAATTCCATTGGTTGCATAGTGGTTATGCAAACAGCGGTGAATTATCCGGATCTTGCTCTTGGGGTTGCTATACTTAACTGTTCTCTGCGACTATTTCATGACCGCAAACGCGTTGAACTTTCCTGGTATCGTAGTATGGGAGTACCAATAGTTCAAAGGTTATTGGGTATTAAATGGGTTGGTCAACTATTTTTTAGTCAACTTGCCAAGCCTAAAGTAGTGCGTAAGATTTTATTACAAGCCTATCAGCGAAAAGAAGAAGTTACAGACGAACTGGTTAATATGCTCATGGCACCAGCTGCCGATGCTGGTGCAGCTGATGTATTTATTGCTTTCACTCGCTATTCTCAAGGTCCACTTGCCGAAGACCTACTACCAATTTTACCCTGTAGAGCCATAATTTTATGGGGTATACAAGACCCCTGGGAACCGATTGAGTTGGGGCGAGAGTTGGCGAACTTTACTCAAGTAGAAAAGTTTATACCTTTAGAAGGTTTAGGTCATTGCCCCCAAGATGAGGCCCCGGAGATAGTTAACCCAATTTTGCTAGATTGGGTTGTTGATTATTCATAGTTCATGGTTCATTGCTGATTGTTCATTGGGAACATATACCACAACTGTTGAATACAAACCCAATGAACCATATTCTAGAAGCCCCTTCTATACCCGTAGGGTTAGGAGGGGAGTATGTCACTAACCCTAAGAATTTAGGTAAGAATCTTAGAAAATATTCTTTTTGTAGCTTTTTATACAGTTTTTTGTGCTATAGTAGTCTAGAGAAAATATTTTTCTGATCAAACCTCACTCACAAAGCTGGAGTATTATAAAATGTCTACTCAAGAACAAGCTCGTGTGCTAATGATGCGCCACCATCGCTTGATAAAAAATCGTGAACAATCAATGCTTGGTCGTTCTGCTGCGGAAGTTGGCCTGAAAATGGATAAGGTTGACTACTGGAACCACATTCAAGGTAAGCCTCATCCTAGCTTCCGCAAGACCTATGACCGCTCTCATGCTGCATTGAGCTAAATTAACCTATAAATTTAACAGAAGATCAGCAAGCGTGGGGCGCAGGTCCTGACTAAAAAAGCTCAGTCAATGTCTGGGGTTGCCTAGAGTCGCGCTTGTAGCTCACACCTACTCGAAAAGAGGTGTGAGTACGTCACTGACATCCTCCCCCTGTAAATCTTTGAGGTGCGCTTTCCACTAAGGAGATAACCTTCCTTGTCGGTGGAACTTCGACTATACCGGGGATATGTGGGGACTGCCGCCAGGCTTTCGTTCATATTGTTCGTAAGCAGCGACAATTCTTTGCACTATGGGATTACGGACAACATCCTTGGCAGTAAACTCACAGAAGGCTATACCTTCAACAGTTCGCAGAATTTTTTGCGACAGTGCTAATCCTGATTGTTGGTTGGCTGGTAAATCGGTTTGGGTGATGTCGCCAGTGACTACCATGCGGGATCCAAAACCCAGGCGAGTTAAAACCATTTTCATCTGGGCTGGTGTCGTGTTCTGAGCTTCATCAACAATAACAAAGGCATTGCTGAGGGTGCGCCCTCGCATATAAGCTAAGGGAGCAACTTCAATGACACCCCGTTCCATCAAATTGCGAATTTTTTCAGCGTCAATAAGTTCATAGAGAGCGTCGTAAAGAGGGCGTAGAAATGGATTGACTTTCTGTTGCAAGTCTCCCGGTAAAAAGCCAAGCTTTTCACCAGCTTCTACAGCTGGTCTAGTTAAAATTAGTCTTTCGTATTGACTTGCCAGTAGAGCCTGAGCTGCTAAAACAACTGCTAGAAATGTTTTACCACTACCTGCTGGACCAATGCAAAAGGTGAGGTCATGGTTTAATACAGCCTTGACATACTGCCTTTGCCGAAAGGTTTTGGCTCGAATCACCTCCCCCCTACGGGTACAAGCCAGAATGTCTTGCTGTAAATCCTTGAGTTCCTCCTGTTGGTGGGTATCCAAGGCATGGCAAGCCGTCAAAATATCCACTCTCGTGATACTCCTGCCCTCTTGCCAGAAAGGTTTGAGCGATCGCACCAAGGCTTGAGCACGTTCAACTTTTTTTTCTGTACCAGAAATTAGCAGTTCTTGCCCTCGTAGTACCAGAGTGGTTCCAGTCTGCCGCGCTATAGTTTCAATATTTTCTTCCCGGTTGCCAGCTAAAGCAATTGCGCTTTGGTTACTCGAGAGTTCAATTGTTTTTGATACTTCACTCATGCCAACTTTGGCTATTAGGGAGTTGCGTAAAAATAATGTCCCATTGCTGGAAGGGGGTAGAAAGGGGAAAGGGAACAGGGGGAAATTGGTACTTTATTTCAACGCAAGTCCCTTATTTGAGTTGGCAGTTATTAGCTGTTAACGCTCCCCGGACTAAAGTCACGGGGTTTGGCGAATTCATCTTAATAACTGTTCACTAACTCAGTGATCATTGTTGCTCTGAGAGCGGAATCTGGGAGCTAATTTGGGCGTCGATAATCGTTTTGGTGAGCTTCTTTTTGTGCGATTGCGACCTGAGTTCATCTCTCGATGAGAAGCTGGAGGCGAGCCCTCATAAATATCTAGATAGACAGACTGACCCGCCGCCTGACCTATTGCCTTAATCAGTGTCCGAATTGCTTGTATATTACGACCACCTCGACCAAAAACTCGCCCCTTATCAGTTCCTTCAAAAGCTAAGCGAATCCAGACTCGCCCGTTAGAATTCGAGTCTTCGCAGTCTACACTTAGAGAATTTGGTGACTCTAAAAATGGCTCTATCAAAAATCTTACGAGACTTTCATAATCTGGGCTAGTAGCTTTCAATGAGGCTGAAGTGATTTCAGGCACGTACTTGTTCAAAGACATTGGCTTTTCTAAGGATGCTGCGCACTGTTTCTGTGGGCTGAGCCCCTTCCTTGAGACGCTTGACAATTGCCGGGACATCTAGCCTGGTTTCATCAGTTCTAGGATTGTAAAAACCCAATTCTTCTAGAGGGCGTCCATCACGACGAGCGTCACTTTTGATCGCGATGATTCTATAACTAACTTCACGCTTTTTGCCGTATCGCTTTAATCTAAGTTTGATCATACCTAGTGATAATTACTCCTATTTGATTGTAAGCTATTGTAGTTGGTTACTTGTCTTGACATCTCTCGTTTTGAAACACTAAGGATGCAAGTCTTAGGGAGAGCAGAGGTAAAAAGAACCAGACCGCCCTGTTGGAAAGTAAATTTGATAAATTATTTCCTGTAGTTCCCTAAAGTTGACCAAATCCCTTCTTCTTCTTAGCTTTTTTCTTTTTCTTTTGAGACCCGCTACCACGCCAACCAGGCATAGATGGGCGATTGCCTCCCATCGCACCCATAGGACCCATACCTGCCATTGAAGGCATTTGACCTTGACCCATCTGTTGCATGAGCGATCGCATTTTAGTAAACTCACTCACTAGATTACTGACCTCTCTATCACTATGACCAGAGCCACGGGCAATCCGGCGGCGGCGGCTGGGGGAACTGGCGAGTAAATCAGGGTTACGGCGCTCCTCAGCAGTCATTGAGTTGATCATAGCCTCTGATTGCTTGAGTTTGTGTTCCCCTTTTTCCAGTTGGTCTGAACTTAGTTTGCCCATCCCTGGAATCATTTTCATCAAACCACCGAGGGAGCCCATGTTTTTCAATAGCCGCATTTGCTTCAAAAAATCGCTGAAGTCAAACTTGGCATTGAGCATTTTCTCCTGCATCTTCTCGGCATCAGCCAGGTCAATCTCCTCCTGGGCTTTTTCTACCAGGGTGAGGACATCTCCCATACCAAGGATGCGCGATGCCATGCGTTCGGGGTAAAATGGTTGTAGAGCCTCTACTTTTTCTCCAACCCCGACAAATTTAATCGGTTGACCGGAAATCCGCCTGACTGAGAGGGCCGCCCCACCACGACTATCGCCATCTAATTTAGTCAGAATTGCCCCAGTAATGCCGATTTGTTCGTGGAAGGTGTGAGTCAGAGTTGCTGCCTCTTGACCCGTCATCGCGTCTACTACTAGTAGGGTATCGTGGGGGTTAACACTCTGCTTGATGAGGGCGAGTTCTCCCATCATTTCTTTGTCGATTTGCAAGCGTCCTGCCGTATCGATAATTACAGTATCGATACCAGTTTCCTTTGCCCTTTCCACCCCTTGGCGGGCAATTTCCACTGGATCTGCATCTGTACCCATCTCAAAGACTGGCACATCAATTTGTTGACCCAGTGTGACTAACTGATCAATGGCTGCTGGACGATAAACATCTGTGGCAATCAGCAAGCAATTGCGCTCTTGCTTGCGCAGATGTAAAGCTAGTTTAGCAGTAGCTGTGGTTTTACCAGTACCCTGTAAACCTGCCATCAGTACAATTGTCGGTGCTGTCTCAGCTTGTGCCAGAGGGACGTTAGTTTCCCCCATCACCTTCACTAGCTCATCGTAGACAATTTTGATAAACTGCTGGTCAGGGCGAACGCCAGAAATTACCTCAGCTCCTTGGGCTTTAGCTTCGATTTCAGCAATAAAGTTTTTGACAACTTGCAGGTTAACATCTGCCGATAATAGGGCTCGGCGTACCTCTTTAAGGGCTTCTTGGATATTGGCGTGGGAAATTTTATCCTTGCCGCGCAGTTTCTTCCAGGCGTCTTCTAGGCGTTCGGCTAGAGCGTCAAACATATTTCAATTCTTCTTGAAGATCGATTTCGTTTACTGATTACTAGATTTCTTTCAAGTGACATACTCCCGACGCTAACCCTACGGGTATAGCGCGGGGCTTCTTGCCGGAATAGCTAAAACCGGAAGGAGCCCCCCACTATAGCCTAGCTTAACGGTGGGAGGAATTCCGGGCAGAGTGTTGCTATTTGACCAATAGTTTGGTGCTGCGTTTAAAATAACGCTTTACGCTTTAGTAACTTACTAGTGTAAGAGATCAAATGAGGTATGGTTCATAGGTCAATTAACAATCAACGATAGACCTCTTGCAGCCCTAATGCGGTGGGATATTGCTTGCTCCCTCTCCTGATAGGGGATGGCTGGGGAGGGGTTTTAGGGATTTATAGCAGTACGTATTAAGGTTAGGACAAGCTAAATCGCTAAAACTTTGTCAAATTCTGCCTTCTGCCCTCTGCCTTGCGCGTAGCGCTATATGCAAGAGGTCTAATGAACTATGAACAGTCAATAGTAAGAAATATTGAATTCATTTCTTGACATTAGACCGTTCGTTCGGTAAAGTAAAAAACATACCGAACGAACGGTACAAAATTTTAAGGGATCATTCATGCAATTTTTGGCATTCATGGAGGTGTCTATGAAACTAACTCGCACAAGTCTCAGCCAGCGCTCAGATCAGATTTATGACGTCTTGGTTGTTGGAGGTGGAGCAGCTGGATTATCGGCTGGAATTTATCTGCAACGCTATCTTCTTTCTACCCTAATCATAGACAAAGGCAAAGCTCGCTCGTTTTGGATGCAGGAATTGCATAACTACCTGGGATTGTCGCCGGATACTCCTGGTAGGGAAGTACTCAAACAGGGCAAAGAGCATTATCTATCGCTAGATGGTGACTACCTAAACGGGTATGTAGAAGAAGTTATAGATGAAGGCGAAACTTTTGCAGTAAAAGTTCGGATTGGACGTACAAATCCCACTTACAAAGTGTTTCATAGCCGCTATCTAATCGCGGGTAGTGGTATTATCGATCACCTACCGAAACTCGTCGATATGCAAAACGTGTTTGACTATGCCGGACATAATCTGCATGTGTGTTTGATTTGTGATGGTTACGAGATGCGCGACAAACGAGCAGGTGTATTTGGTAGTAGTGAATCTAGTTTAGGAGTTGCATTCCCCTTGGGTTGGTTTACGCCCTACATTACCCTGTTCACCAATAGTGAATTTGAGGTAAGTCCAGAATTTCGTGATCGTCTCAGTACCCATGGCTATCAACTAATAGAGCAACCAATTAAACAATTCTTGGGAGAAAACCATCAGATGACAGGTGTAGAACTCGCTGATGGTTCTGTGGTAGAACTGGATACAGGACTGGTTTCGATGGGATCGAAATATCACACCGACTATCTGAAAAATATTGATCTGGAATACCAAGGTGGCAATCTGGTGACAGACAATATGAATCGTACATCTCACCCCCGCATTTTTGCAGTTGGAGATTTGAAAGTTGGAATGAATCAGGTCGTGATTGCTGCTGCCGATGGGGCTCTGGCTGCTACTCAAATCTGGCGTGATATCCGCCGCAGTGAAGGAACTCGACATTCATCACCAGCCGCCATCAATGCTGCTTAATCCTGAAGGCGACTGCTCACGACAGTCCGTAAGGCTTAAAAGACGTAACTACCGCGTATAAGTTCTTGGTTTTTAAGTTGAGTGCTTCGCTGCCTATCCACTCTTGCCAAATTAAAACTGACACATAATCCACAGCTACCTGTAAGGGCTTGGTTATTATGACGGGTTTTGTTGAGGTTTTCAAGCCGTAAGTTTTTTTTAGCTTGGTTTTCGCTTTCTATTGAAAAAACACCTCTAACTCTTATTAGCTCTTATCTAGTAAGAGAGTAGGTAGAACAGCATCTTTAGCAAGAATTGATGAAATTGGTATCAACATCTTTCAGTATCCACAACAGTCTTCAATGCACAAGTGGAGGCATGATGCTAAAAGCTAGAGAATTATCCTTTAAGGCTATAACCCAGTTTCCTATTTCACTGACCATCAAGTTATAGGCATTTCTCAAATAATCTCAACTGTATTCAAAAGGAAAACGACAATGATCAAACTCTATGGTCTCGAACTCTCTGGCAACAGTTATAAAGTCAAGCTCTTTCTTGAACTGTTAAAGCTTGAATACGAGTGGATCACAGTTGATTTGATGAAGGGCGAACATAAATCGCCAGAATACTTAGCACTTAACCCTTTCGGACAAGTTCCCTTACTAACTGATGGAGAAACCAAACTCGCCGATGCCCAAGCCATTTTAGTTTATCTGGCACGGCGATATGGTGACGAGCAATGGCTTCCAGAGGATGCACTGCCCTTAGCACAAGTCATTCGTTGGCTATCTACGACAGCAGGGGAAGTGCGCCAAGGACCTGAAAACGCTAGGCTTTACCACTTTTTTGGCGTAACTAGCATCAATATTGATCGTGCCGATGAGAAAGCAGAATATATCCTAACCCAATTAGACCAACATTTGAGTACAAGGACTTGGTTAGAGTTTGAACATCCAACAATTGCCGATATTGCGGTTTTCCCCTACGTTGCTCTCGCTTCTGATGGTAAGATTGACCTTTCACCTTACCCCAATGTGCTGGCTTGGATTGAGCGCGTTAAACAACTTCCCGATTACGTCCCTATGCCAGGAATATAGAACGTTTCGGATCAACTCGTACACCTCAAACGGAGAGAAGGCACTATGGCAAATCCCGGTTGGACGCGTACTGAATCGCCCTTTCACACAGGTGAACTTGCTATTCAAGCCCGAATGGGGGTACAGGAGCGGATGGACAAGCAAGGGCGACGGGTTATCAGAGAGTATCTGCCACCACAGCATCGCCAGTTTTTTGCCCAACTTCCCTATGTGATTGTAGGTACGGTGGATGGTTCGGGTAATATTTGGGCATCGGCTCTAGTGGGGGAACCAGGGTTTCTCTCTTCTGCCGATGAGCATACTCTGCGAGTTACTGCCAAGCCTCTATTTGGAGATCCTTTAGCAAACAATCTTGCAGATGGAGTTGATATCGGCTTTCTCGGTATTGAATTACATACCCGCCGCCGAAATCGGCTCAATGGAGTTGTGAGTTTAACCGATGCTGATGGCTTTGAGGTGCATGTGAGGCAAAGCTTTGGCAATTGTCCCCAATACATTCAAGCACGAATGTTTGAGTTGGTGGAATTTGATCTAGCAACTCCCAAACCAATTCATGAGATCACGGCATTATCAGAACCGGAAAGAGCTATGATTGCAGGGGCTGACACGTTTTTTATTGCAACTGCTTATCAAGATCAATCAGCAGGATTGGCTAGTGGTGTTGATGTCTCCCATCGTGGTGGTAAACCAGGCTTTGTACACATCGATGGTGAAGATACGTTAACTGTTCCTGATTTTTCTGGTAATTGCCACTTTAATACATTCGGTAATTTGGAACTCAATCCCCATGCAGGATTATTGTTTATGGACTTTGAGCAGGGCGACTTGTTGTATCTCACAGGCACTGCGGAAGTGATTTGGGAAGGAGATCAAATCAGTAATTATGCTGGGGCTGAAAGGTTATTTTGCTTTCACCTGGAAAAAGGCTATCGGTTTGACGGCAGTCTTCCCTTGCGATGGTCAAAGCCAGAGTTTTCGCCCTTTCTGGAGAATACAGGTTCGTGGTAATCCATTGATGACGTTACTTCAGTACTTCAGTGATATTTCTTCGTGAGGCAAAAGTTATAGGGGCACACTGCCGTGTGTTCCTATGTTGCCTTTTTACATTGAGCCAAGACTAACTGCGAAATAACCGCGTGTACTGATTTTCATGAGCCATACTTGCCAGTGACAATCCCCAACCGCAATTACTTAATTGCTCATCTTCTAAAACTAAAATTTCTTCGGCAGCACGGGAAAGACTAGTGTTAAGTTCAAATAATAGCTTTTGACCGATGGTTTGACCAAGAGGAATTAGTTTAACGGCAGCACCAATTAAATTTGATGCCCAACTGTGTAGATAACCCAAAACTGCTGCTTGCAGTTCAATTAGCCAGTGAGCAGCTCCAATTCCAAAGGCGGTAGCGTAGTTGTAGGGATAACCAACAGCAGATGCTAACTTTTCAATTTTACTCTTTTGATGCTGTTCTAAATCTAAAAGCAACCCGATTAGAGAACTACCCATCTGCCAACTCTGTTCACGTAACTCTGTCGTTTCCTTTGCAGCACTTAGCCAAGAATTCCAGTAGCCCAAGCCCTGAAAATCGCCATTACTGGCACAACTATAAGCTCGTACCATCACTGCTGTCTCTAAACGAATTCCTCCATAGCGCAACTCTTGCTCTAGCCAAGGCAACAAGTTATTCTCATTATTAATTACATCGACTTCAACTAAAGTTTCCAAACCATCTGAATAACTATAGGCACCGACTGGTAGCACGGGGCTGGCTAGTTGCAATAAGCGCAATAGAGTTAGATTTTTGAGCATCAAGAATAAGTAATAAGTAATAAGTAATAAGTAATTAGCTTAGTTTTGATAGTATGGAGACTGGTGTATCAAATTCTTTCTCCACATCTGGGCGTCTTCATCCCTGCTCCTCTCCTTTAAAAATGACCATACTTGTAAGCACCAATTTCCGGCTCAAAGGGTGTGACTTCTTCTTGTACTTCCATCCCTAACTGTTCTAACATCGATTGTAAAATTGGATCGGTCGAAAGTCTCAAATAGCTGGGAGTAATCTGTAGCGGCACATGGCGATTACCAAGGTGGTAGGCTGCTCGCAGCAAATCAACTGCATGCTTGGATGTCACTCTCAACACAGGTTCAGGTTTAGCTGTAATTCCAACTATAATCTCGCCAAGTTCAGATTGCAGTAAATCTCCTTGATGTAGTACGGTGCCTCTTGGTAAGCGCAAATATAAGTCTTGACCATCAGGTGTCTGGTAACGGTGACGTGTTCGAGTACGCTCCTCTGCTGTCAGCGAGAGAGTAAAATTAACTTTTGCCTCTGTATCAGCTTCTAGGCGTTGTGTCAAAGTCAGCATGGCAGGATGCCTATTGTTGGAGACGAATCAATTCATTCTGAATCCGTATTTGTAAATTCTGATCTAATTGAGCCGTTGAACTGATTGCATTGAATTGGTCTACTGTCAAGTTTTGAGTATCTTCAATAACTTTTTTCGAGTCATTGCAGTATTTTATAGCAATCTCTTGCACAGTACCCTCAAGCACCTCAATAGTTTCGCTTTGAGTGCAGTTAATATCAGGAACTGTCTGAAGTTGTGTTGTTTCCAGAATATCTTTGGCTGCGGCTTGACGGCTTTGCTCTATTGCCAAAATAGCTCTCGAGTAATTTTCAACTTCCTCTTCGCTAACTGCTGACAAAGTGGGGATAGGAGTTGGAGGTTCATACACTGCTTCTGAGGAACATCCAGCCCAAATTGGAACCATGGCAGCAAACCAACCTATGGTGGATAGAAATTTGAAAATTGATGATTTTTTAGGGAAGAATCTGGCTTTAGATGCCATTATGCGGCTTGAGTAAGGTTGACACCAAGATCAATAAGGAGTTGATACTCAATAATATATAGGAGTACACAAAATTGCTCAATCAGTGAAAATACCCCCCTGATCTTAAGTCAAAAGTCTATTGTTGGAGAAGAAGCAGTGTGGTGCGGATCTGCTCTCTTAAGTTCTGATTCTCTTCAATTAGAATTGTGATTTCGTTGAAGCGAACAGCTTCTCCTTCTGGAAAATAAGTTTTTACAATTTCTGAGGATTTTTTGCAGAAATCTTGGGCAATTTCTTGAACCTCTAAAGATAAGGCATTTATGCTTGCTAGGTTATGGCAAGTAATATCGGGTATTTGCTCATCGGGACCAATGAGTTGTTTAATGCTTTGATAGGCAGATTGACGTAATGGCTCCATTTTCAATACGGCTAGGGCATAATTGTTGATTTCAGCTGTAGTTACAGGTGCTAAATTTGAGGGTGTTGGAGTTGGTTGAGCCTGGATAGAACTACCAAAGACCAGTTTTGGTGTGTCTCGAGATAGCTCAAGTGTAACTCCAGAGAGCCAACCAATAGCAGTAAGTCCTACAACCAGAAATGATCGCAACCAGATGTGGTGCAAGTAAGGTTGAAAACGGTAGGAACTCATCATCATCAGCTTATAAGATTAAAAAAATGACTGAATAAATAGCTAAGAGCTAGTTGATTCTGAACTATTTTCTGGGTCAAAAGTTCCTCAACTTCATAAAAATTCAGTCACAAATTAAATTGCTTGTCTAGATTAAGCCTATCTTCTATCTTGAACACTGCTCTTTCTAGAATAATTATTTATGTTTATGGTAACAGATTTGACAAAGTTTTATAGTCTTGGTCTGCAGTGTTGAAAGGGGTTCATAACCTCTTTTAAGGTTAACTTCTAATTCCAGTAGTACTCGCAGCGTTGAAGTTAATTGTCTCACTGAAAGAGACTCAACTTCTCTAGTGAGAAAATAAATTCGTTTGGGATTACTAATTTGAGCAGCGGTAGCAATCAATCTTTGATCACGCTCTCCTTCACTTACCATTATCTTTACCCATAACCAGGTGCGAAACTGTCCGATTAAGGTAGCAACTATCCTCAAAGCTGGTTCATTTTTATTAATTAAATCGGCAACTAGCTCCAAAGCCTTTGCCCCATTTCCCTGGCGAATTGCAGCTGCCAGTTGCAAGCTATTTTGAGTGTTTGATGTTACTAAAGTGGCAATTGTTCCTTCATCTAAAGGTTCTGTAGTATTGCCAGCATAAATTCGCAATTTTTTTAGTTCGTTAAATAACTGGCTAGTATTATTGCCAACTGACTCTGCTAAAAGTTCAGCACCTGCTAGGGTTAGTTTGAGATCAAATTCTTTGGCTGTAGATTGCACACGCTTGAGCAACTGTTCAGTTTTCCAAGGAGGAATTAGAGAAAATTCCCGAATGTGAGCGTACTTTTGCAGCAATTTAGTCGATTTTAGACGCCCATCTGGTCGATGGCGACTGGTTATTAGTAAAACAGACTGTTGAGGAAGTGCTGGTAGAGTACGTTCTAGCTCAGACAGCAAGTTTTCTGAACATTGCTGAGACAGGGTTGTATCTACTAACCATACTAGACGTCCACCCATACCAAAGGGAGGGGTCATCACCTGATTTAGCGCCTGAATGACTGCGTTAGTTTCTGTAGGGGCGATTTTATCATAGTTAAAGCTAGCCCAGTGGGGATCGAGTACTAATTTACGCAGTTCCTCAACTGCTTGGGCAATAGCAAAGTCGTCTTCTCCCCAATAGAAGTAAACTTGTCCTTGGCTCATAAGTGGCTGATTGTCAATTGTAATCAAGCCCCTTCGGGGCAGGGTATAGAGTGTGATTTGACATCTGGAGCGCTTTGAGCAAAAGTGGATTCACTCGCCGATGTTGCCGAAGCGGTTACATAAGGCGCTACGCAACGCCTGCTTACGATCTGATTTACTAAAATCGGTAATTACTTCATATCGTTTTTAGATGATGATAATTTTGTATTATTAGCTACACTTTTCGCCTAATATCCCGGAGGGAGAACGTCACCAAGGATGCAGAATATCCCACTGTGAAAGACTAGTGAGGCATCCTACACCCTTGATTCAGATGAACCATGAACCATGAAAAATCACCGTGAAGAAGTTTCCGACTTCACAAAAACCCCCAGACCAAAATGACAATTCCTAGTTGAACACCTATTCATTTTCACATTGATCCGATACCGACCCTCCGCAGGCGGTATAAAATTAACCACAGCTACCGCATAGTCAGCAAGATCGGAGGCAACCTCTGTACCATCTTGATCTCGAACCGACAAATCTACATCTTCGCAACTATGCTCACACACAGCTACAACACTATACTCCGAATTAGGATAGAGTAGGACAGTCTTAGGTGCCAGAGAACCCCGCGCTAGTTGATCAAGAGTTTTTGGAAACGCTAGCCTATAGCCAGCCTCACTCTGCGCCTCAATCAAGGCTTGCATTTGCGCTTCCACTTCCTGCTCAGACTCGTTTAATGGTCTAGCAACGGCACTAAACTGGAGCATGCTGTTGATTATAATAGCTATTCCCGGTAAAATAAGGTGTTTTATCTTCATAATTTTAGTTCTTCAAAAATATCGGTTAGAGTGTTATTATTAAAGGTTGCAGTACACGAACGAAACTTAAGTATATCTTATGAGTCTAACCCAAGAGACCAAACAGGAAATCATGCAGAGCTACCAGGTACATGAAACTGATACTGGCTCAACAGATCTGCAAATTGCCATGCTCACAACCCGCATTAGTCAGTTGAGTGAACACCTAAAAAACAATAAAAAGGATCATTCTTCTAGACGGGGATTGTTGAAAATAATTGGTCGTCGTAAGCGTTTAATGACTTACCTGCGCAAAACAGATGAAGCGCGCTATCAAGCTTTGATTAAACGTTTGGGTATCCGTGGCTAAGATATTACTTTAAATTATGTCTACCGAACCATCGCGCTCTCGCTTGCCATTTGAACCTCGTCAGAAGCGCCAAAAGAGTGCAAAAACTGAAGCTTCACCCCCAGCTGCTGAAACTTCCTCTAACCAGAATAAGCGATCGCCCTCCTCTAACGAATCGATGGCGATTCCAGAAGTAGTAAGCAAGCGCATGGCACGACGGATGGCTCTTTTGTGTGGAATTCCAACCTTCCTAGGGATAGCAACATTTTTTATCAGCTATTTTTTGGTCACTCAAGTTGGGTTAAAGTTGCCTAATGCGGCAGTACTTCTAGTGAGTATGGGTTTTTTCGGTTTGGGTGTATTGGGTCTAAGCTATGGGGTTCTCTCTGCTTCCTGGGACGAAGAAACTCCAGGGACAATCTTGGGTTGGCAGGAATTCACCAGTAATTTTGGCAAGATGACATCTGCGTGGCGAACAGCGAAAAACAAAGATTAGTGCATTCTGTCAAAATACTCAAGTCATGAGTCCTCAAGGTAGTGAAGCTGGCAGTAGAGGAAAGTTGATTGGTGATTGGGCCAGGCGACAGAACCAAACAGGAAAAATTATTAAATTAAATGTGTGGTCTCTAGGGTGCAGCATCAAGAATGAAGTATGAAAGATAGAATTGTAAGGCGTTAAACCTAGGAGTATATAAGATAGCACTAGGCTATCTTATAGACCTCTTGCATCAAGCCCTAAGACCTCTCCCCAAATCTCCTCCCACTGAGAGGAGGCATCCAATGATTCCCCCTTAACTAAGGGGGAATAA
This sequence comes from Symploca sp. SIO3C6, assembly GCA_010692425.1. GTDB lineage: Bacteria > Cyanobacteriota > Cyanobacteriia > Cyanobacteriales > Coleofasciculaceae > SIO3C6. Next base: position 31,600 of record JAAHHJ010000053.1, read on the forward strand.
ATGGAGATTAACTTAGCCTTGACAAGGGGTCTAATGTAGTGTCTATCCTTGAGTAAATACTTCCGGCTCACGCCCTATCAGCTTGCATCTTCTAAAATCTTCAGACTTATCAAGCATACAAACAATTTAGTAGGGACTTAAAAAAGCATGATTGTAGTAATGAAAGTCGGCTCCCCAGAAGCTGAAGTTGCTCGCCTTAGCCAGGAACTTGCTGGATGGGGTTTGACTCCAGAAAAAATCGTTGGTAAGCATAAGGTTGTAATAGGTCTTGTCGGGGAGACTGCTAGTTTAGATCCACTACAAATTCAGGAAGTTAGCCCTTGGATTGAAACAGTTTTACGGGTAGAAAAGCCTTTTAAGCGCGTTAGTCGCGAGTTTCGCCACGGTGAAGCTAGTCAGGTGAGTGTGTCAACCCCTGAAGGACCTGTTCTCTTTGGAGAACATCATCCTTTAGTAATTGTTGCAGGTCCCTGCTCGGTGGAAAATGAAGAAATGATTGTAGAAACGGCACTACGCGTCAAGGCAGCTGGTGCCAAATTCCTAAGGGGAGGTGCCTATAAGCCTAGAACATCACCTTATTCTTTTCAAGGTCATGGGGAAAGTGCCTTAAATTTACTGGCAGCAGCGCGGCAAGCCAGCGGTTTAGGTATAATTACAGAAGTAATGGATGCTGCTGATCTTGACAAGATTGCCGAAGTAGCAGATGTCCTGCAAATAGGAGCGCGAAATATGCACAATTTCTCGCTACTAAAGAAGGTTGGAGCCCAAGATAAACCAGTGCTGCTCAAACGCGGTATGTCAGCTACCATTGATGAATGGCTGATGGCAGCTGAGTATGTCCTCGCAGCTGGTAATTCCAATGTAATTTTGTGTGAACGGGGCATCAGAACCTTTGACCGTAAGTATGCTCGCAATACCTTAGACTTATCAGTTTTACCAGTATTGCGGTCACTTACTCACTTGCCGATTATGATCGATCCCAGCCACGGTACAGGCAAGGCTGAATATGTCCCCTCCATGGCAATGGCAGCAATCGCCGCTGGCACAGACTCTTTGATGATTGAGGTTCATCCTAATCCTGCTAAAGCTCTATCTGATGGCCCTCAATCTTTGACACCAGAGCGATTTGATAGCTTGGTTAAAGAAATGGAGGTAATTGGCAAAGCAGTAGGGCGTTGGACTCAACCAGCAGTAGCTCTTGCCTGAGACAATTTAAGTAATAAGTAATAAGTAATAAGTAATAAGTAATAAGTAATAGATTTTTTCATGGTTACTTATTACTTTTTATTTTCAATCAAACTACTTAATTATAAAGTGTGAAATTATATAATTCTGCCTAGTTACATATCACTCACTTTTAACCCAAAGGGCTAAGCCACCTCCTCTACCTCTAGCAGCTATCATCTCTTCCTGAATTAGGAAGTAGGAGAAAAATGCTTGTTTGCTGACACCAATTTGGTAAAAGTTCTGTTCGCTTTCACTTCCACCTCGAATAAATCCGTCGTAGAGTTTGAAGCCAAACAATTGTACCTGCATTCTTGTAAAGTCAAAGGCAAGAATGTTTTTCTGGACGAGGAATTGCATTGGTCCAGTTAGTACGAGTTTTAGTATTCCTAAGTCAACCAAATTTTCAACTATTCCTGCCTCAGTTTGCTCAGGAGGTAGCCCAAGGGTTGTTTTTGAGTATGAGAGTTTGATTGTAATCAACTTAGGAAGATAGCGCCCTGCTCCCAGTAAGATTCCTGCGTTATTTCGCTTCTTTTTCGTCCCAGTTACAAAGTACAGTTGCCAGCAACCAAGTAACTGTTCAAAGCAATAGTTTAATTGTCTCTTTTTAGCATTTTTTTCTGCCTCAAGGAGGGCTTCGACTACTAAGCTAGGGGAAGGTTTGGAAACCGAGTTAGTCGAGAATGATTTAACGATTTGTTCTAGAAGAGAAGAGTTTTCTATCAATTGCTATCTAAAGTTTTAATGGGAGTTGTCTAATAATTTATGTAGAGAAATTGAGGCAGCTTCAGCAACTTGAGCATTGCTATCTCTTACCAAGAATTTCAAGGCAGAGATACTTTTTTCACACTTAAGGTTGCCTAGGGCTTCTGCTAAGCGCTGACGCAGTAGCCAATCTTCTGATTGGGCAAAGGACAAAAGTTCATCCACTGATGCTATCGCTTTGATCTCACCCAAGGCAGAGATTGCTGCTTGTTGCAAAACTATTTCCTTGCTGTGAAGAGCCTTCATCAGAACATCTTGGGCGCGGGGATCTTGGAGATTGCCTAGAGAAACAGCTGCGCTGAAACGAACTAACCACTGGGTGTCTTCGTAGAAAGCTCGCACTAGAGGTTCAAAAGCCCTAGAATCCCCCAAATATCCTAAGGCACCAGCCGCATCAGCGCGAATGCCGTAGTCTGGGTCAGTTTGGAGTAATTTTACTAAGATCGGATAGCATTCTTCAGTTTGCTTGACCCCTAGAGCAAATATTGCCATCGAACGAACTGGCATATGAGGATCGTACAATACTTTTTTGATCAAGGGTACTGCTTCATTGGGGGAAACCTGCCGTAGCGAGGCGAGAGCGATCAAGCGATCCCGAGAGTTAGGGCTTTCAAGTTGAATTGAAAGTTTCTCTAAGCTGGAATTTTGCATTTGTTAACTAAGGTTTTAATAGAAAATTATTACAGATTATTACAGAAAGATCAAAGATTTAGTATATTAAAGTTAGCTCAAGGAAGCAAGAATCCCTTCACCTTTGGGCATGGGGAGTGTCAAAAAACAGTTAACAAAATCATGGAAACACTTGCATATATTCATCTGGTGACTGCTTACGAACAACCAGCAGGTAATCAATTAGTAGAACCTTTAGAATTGAAGCTGTTAACAAAGCTGAAGTTGAAAACCCTTGCTACTTCGGCTGGTAAGCGTTTGCTATCGGTTGCTCTTTTTATCTCGATTCTCAGTGTCGCTGGTAATGCGATGGCACTTCAGAGGGGAAATCGAGGAGCAAATGTAGTTAATTTGCAAGATGTTCTCAAAGTAGCTGGCTACTTTCCCGGAAATGTTCGTTCTACTGGCTACTATGGCTCGATTACTGAGAATGCTGTCAAACAGTTTCAGCGTGCTAAAGGGTTGGTAGTCGATGGCATTGCTGGCTCGAAAACAATGGCTGCAATTTCAGCTACAGATTTTTCAACACCTTTAGTTGGAAATAGGACTCTCCGGCGCGGTAGCCGAGGTTCCCAAGTAACAGCACTTCAAAGGCACTTAAGAGCTTTAGGATTCTATGATGGTCCCGTTACTGGATACTATGGTAAGTTAACTACTGCAGCAGTTCAAAGGTTCCAGCGAGCTAGAAATTTAAGTGCTGATGGAATTGTGGGAGTTCAGACGGCATCAGCTTTGATTACTAGTGATGATGTTGCAGTTATTGTTAATAGTTCTAACTTACGACGGGGTAGCAGTGGACCGGAAGTAACGAACCTTCAAAATGAGCTGAAACTTCTGGGCTATTATAATGGCCCTGTGACTGGATACTATGGTAGTCTCACGGAAGCAGCAGTAAGGAAATTTCAAAAAGATATAGGTATCACTGTAGATGGAGTTGCAGGAGAATTGACGAAGACGGCAGTGTATAGCTAAGCATTAAGTTTTGTTAAAGCCATAACATAGTCTGATTCTAAGTAATAGCTAATAGGTAATAAGTAACAGCAAAAATGTTTATTACTTTTTACTTAAAACTTATGGGGCTTTGAGCAAAACCCCCGTCTTTTAAGGGACAGATGTAGCGATATAACATTTCCTTGCGTATTTCTTGACCAGAGGATTAAGTAAGAATAGTGTGTCTTTCTTCTCAATTAGCGATTGCTCTTTAAGGGATTAAGTGCCTCTAGGAGATTTTGTGATGATATCGATTGCCTAATCTGCTCTGGCATTACTGCCAATGAAGCTAGTCACCGATGAATAAGTAGGTGGGTCTAATTAAGCGTAAAATAGAAAAATAGTTAAAAAGGTGCGATCGCCTAATGCCAGCCCGTTTACAAATCCATCTAACCTCCTCAGAATCCCAAGAGCTTGTAAAGTTGAGTCAT
>JAAHHJ010000054.1 GCA_010692425.1 Symploca sp. SIO3C6
TGCCGTATTTGTGACTGCTATTGTACCATTAAATCAGCTGCTATTTACGGAGTGTTTCGCGGACTTAAAAGTCCTCCCGCTACATCCCACGCTTGAAAGACGTGGGCTTTGCTCGTTTTTATGTAAAGTTACAAGTCTCCTCGCCCACGTTTACCAAAATGTCCTTTCTTCAAGCACCATTACTGAGATAGTTTGTAGATAATCCGAGCTGGAGAAGTACCCGGAAGTACGCCTCAGGTAAACGCTCAGTGGGCTAGTCAATCTCGGTAAAGCTCAATCTTTACAAGCCCGCGAAACACGCGCTGGGTTATTGACAGGGATTATTTTTTATTGTTCTTCATTGGGAGGAGCATCCGACGCCATCTTGACGCCGACAACCTTGCCACCCATACGCATAACACCCTGCATTGTCTTAGACATTCGGCTATAAGGAACTTTAACTGTATAGTTACTGGTTCGCATTATATCTTGACGACACAAGCCAGCTACTTCTATGACTACTGAACGACTGTTGTAGTCACTTAAAGAACTAGTACCAGTAGTAATCATGCCTGACATCGATAGTCACCTCAAATTTACTCAGTATTGAATGATCAAACGCAGTCTCAAAAGCTCAATAATTATTGTCTAGTGCTAATTGTTAGTAATTAGTTCGTTGCTAAGCACAACCACTAATTACTAACAAATTAATAGTATAGGCAAAGCCTTAATGCTCACGCCCCTAAATTAAGGGCTAATTGCTATCCACTCACAGCTAATTTAGGCAACCTCATCAACACTGGTGATTGTGCCGCCCATTTTGTGAATGTTCTGAATTTTCTGAGACATCTGCTCGTAGCCAATCTCATAGGTAGCGTTACTCCGCTTGAAGCGAGTACCAGCCCCAGGTTTAGTAACTGTGATCCGAAAACGCTTGCCAGTATTGGCATAGGTACCTGAACCAGCCGCAGGAGTAGCGATTTTAGTGGGCAGATTAGCGGCGATATCGCCAATCAGCTTTGCCTGGTTGCTGCTGTCACTGCTAGCAAATCCCCGCATCAGCGCAAACGTACGATTAAAACCTACGTTCTTAATCCCGACTTCGGTAGTATTACAACGGGGGTAAGGAACGATATTTTCACCAAAATTGTTCTGATACTCTTCGCTATCGAGATAAGAATCGATTTCAGCTTCGTAACCTTGCTCGTTATAAATTTGAACGTGTTCGGAAATTTCAGCCTGATCTTGTGGGGCACGACCTAAGAAATGCTTACAATTGGTTTCGATGAACCGATACTGGGAAGCACTTTCAAAAAATAGGCGCTTATACAAATCCGATTTAGCAACAATGCTGATAAAGCCGCGCACAGTAATTTCACCATTACGGAGCAATGATTCAGCACTGCTGAGGCGCTCAGACTCCATCAAGTGTTGGTTACCCAAAACTTGCTTGTAAACTGCCCGAATCACTGTTTGCAAATCATCTTCAGTAGCACCACTACGAAGTTCTGTCGGATCAGCATCTATTACCCAGAGTGACATCTAAAATTCCTCCTGAATTAACTTTGATGGTGATTGTTCAAAAAACAAGAAAAAAGCTCTATGAGATTTCTGTAATACTGACAATTTTGCCGCTGGTACGGTTAATCCGTTGAATTTGAGGTGTCATTCTGTCACCAGGCACAATATACTCAGTTGTGGTGCGGCGACGACGGCTGCCACTGGTTGCCCCAGCCACGACAATTTTGAATGTCTTTTCAGTAGCATCAGCATAACCACCTAGACGACCACCCGACATTGGGGGCACAATCTTACAGGTGCTATTAGTTGCCACTGCTTGCACCAAGTTAGAACTCTTGTTGGCACTGTCAACTTCTGCTAGTCCTCGCAACAGAGAGAGTGTGCGGTTATAACTAACTTGCTTTTGACCGATCAAGGTACTAGCACCGCGATAAAAAGGTACGGTATCATCACCGAAGTTGGCTTGGTAATCATCGCTATCGATGTAAGAGTCAATCTCAGCATCGTAGCCCTGCTCAACGCAAATGCGAATATGCTCAGACAGTTCCGCCTGATCAAAGGGAGCGCGCCCTAAAAAATGCTTAAAGTTGAGTTCAACAAAGCGGTAGGGAGCGCAAGATTCAAAATAACGGGCGCGATAGAAATCTGATTTACCCACAGCTCGCACAAATTCCCGCACCGTAATCGTGCGCTCGCGTAATTGCGATTCTGCATTTACCAGGCGCTCACTTTCCATGATATGGGGGTTTCCCAGCACCTGCCGATAAACCGCCCGAATCACAACATCCACCTCATCAATGGAGCTTGTCGGCCAGAGTTCGATTGGACCACCAGAAAAGGCATCCAAACCAAACTTGACTCCTGGAGCTGTACTCATCATCTTCAGTTTCTCCTAAACTGCTTATTATTAATTGATTAATTGACAGAAATTATCTTCTGCCGTAGATACCTAGATACCAGCCAGATGTCACCACGCCTATGCTTAGTGATGCCTTACTTCAGACAACCCAGACATGGGAGTAGTGGCATCTGCCAAGTACTCATATAGGTACCGTACCCAAGCCTGAAGATTTTCTTATTCGACGGGGGTAATACTGGCGATTTTGCCGCCTTGCTTGTGAATCCGCTGGTACTCTTTCGAGAGCTGATCAAAGGGCACCAAAAATACCTGGTTACTGCGTCGGAATCGGGAAATCCGATTGACAGCACCGGGTGAACTATAGGCAGTGACTTCCACTCGGTAGACCTTGCCATTAGCACCGGCTCCCACACCATGACGAGTCCGAGAACCAAGGGCCGGATCCTGGAATGCCCAACCATCGGAGGCGTTGGAAGGAGGAATAACAGCGGTGGGAGTTCCCTGAATTACCAACTTGTTCAGACGGGGTTTCTTGCCTGCTAAGTTGCCTTTACAGTCGCTGCTAGAAGCACCGCGCAACAACTGGAACATGTGGGTAAATCCAACCATGCACTTACCGGTTTGGGTTTTATAGCCCCGAATATACGGCACAGTGTCATCCCCAAACACCTCTTGATACTCATCGCTATCGAGGTAGGAATCAATATCAGCCTCAAAGCCACCCTCATCCAGGATGTTGCTATGAAGCTTCATCTCTTCATAGCTATCAGGAGCACGACCAAGAAGATGCTTGAAGTTCAACTCAGTGGCACGATAGCGGGGGCAGCTGTCAAAAAAGCGAGAGCGATAAAGATCTGATTTAGCGACTTGACGTACAAACTCACGGACGCTAATTTCGCCTTTTTTGACTTTTGACTCTGGCACAGAGAGTCGTTCACTTTCCATCACATAGGCATTGCCCAATACCTGTCGGTATACTGCCTTGATGATGGCTTCGATTTCTTCGTCAGAGCGCCCTGGCCATAGCTCGAACGGCTCTGTTTCTTCAAATAGACTGACGCCTAATTGAGATGCGGGTCCAAAAACCATTGAAACCATCTCCTCGTTGTCAACAGAATCAATTTTCTGAGAATTGCTACCAAAGATATAAAAAAACTTAATGATTCTTCACAAAAGGCTCACTCTAAATTACTTAGGGTTCCCCAATTTGCCAGAACTAAATCTTATAAGTCTTTACACCTTCGCAATCTCCTTTATACACCGCTGCCAAAACCCCAAATCATGAAGAATTGTTGCTTTGTTTGTGATTGTTTAATGGAGCTACTAATTTTCCTGCAATCCTCTAAAATAATAACTCTTTTGGAGGTTGCGCTATGACCAGAATGCTATTTTCCTACAATCATGACAAATCTGGTGAGGCTTGGAGTCATGAGCAATTCCAAAAACTGATCGCGGCGGCACTGGCAGATTCTCAAGTCACGGTTAGCGCCATGGAACATGCTCACTGGTTGCTTGAAGTCAGCGGCGATGAACTGGAACCAGCTCAAATCGGTCAATTGATTGCAACGCACATTGCCCAGCAAAGATTTGGTTGCACCCCTCCAGTAGAGGTTTTAGCCTTAGGCGGTCAAAAAACTGCCCCTAGTACTTTCTCGGCATTAGGCGTGGGAGACTGGGGGGTTGATGTAGTGGAAACCCACAACGCCCAATCCTTTCTAGATGGTATCGCTTGGAGTGCAACAGTGCAATCAAAAGATAATAATGTTATATTCAAAGTCATGAGTATTTCGTCGAATTGACACTCCCCTTTAGTCTATTGCGATTAACTTGCTCGTCTCGCGGCGATTCAATCCAGTAGACGAGGCATTTGTTGCGGATAAACTGACCAGTACGAATCGCTTCATCAAGTTGCTCGTACTGCCAGTTTTTGCCGACCAATTTTGCCTCAAGTACTAACATTTTTGCTACCCTTTAAGGAAGGGGCTTTGCTCAAAATTTGGGTAACTAAATTGTTTGAGTTGGATAATTAAATGCTCAAAATATGGTGCTAGAGTTTCTTGTTCACCAGCAGTAAATCGCTTCAAACTAGCAGCCTTAATGCTCTCTAAACCCAATACCATTGCCTCTAGAGGCACCTGCAATTCTTGATATAACAAATTCAAATAACCAAGCCCTTCTGAACTGGTAAACTGGGTGCTGCCGCCAGCAATGCCATAGGTAATGCAGCGCAGAAAATGCCAAAAATCTCGCCAACAAGCTTCTGCCCGTGTCGGCGGGTAAAGACCACCCCCTGGTTTAGTAAGATCTGGATATTGAGCTAAAACTTGCTCCCTAGCTTCAGAAACAATCTCAGCAGCCCAATCGCGTAACAACTGGGCTGTGCTTGTCAATCTTTCAGCTTCAGGTGAGAGAATGTGAATTTGTTCTAAATCAGCATCAGTGAGATAGCGGGCTTGATCATCAGCACTCTGGAAAAGTAGGATTTCTTCGGAAGTGTGGGAGCATTGCAAGTTAGCAAAACTAACTATTCTGGCTTTGGCAATTAATTCCTTAGCACGTTCACTCAGTTGAGTCGTCATCTTCGTATTGTTTTTGATTAATCAGAGAAATAGCCAAGGCAACAACTTGGCGAACTTCCTCAACTTCATCATTTTGTCTGACTTGCAGGGATGGCAAAGCTACCGAGTCGCCAATTTTTCCCAGTGCCAAAGCAGCAGCCTTTCTGACTTCAGCACTAGCATCTTCAAGCAATAAAATCAGCTTCGGCACAGAGCGCTCAGGAGCCAGCACACCCAAAGCACTAGCAGCTTCAGCGCGCACAACTGCAGCTGGATCTTTAACAGCTGATGCCAAAACCTCTAGCAAACTTTGATCCGCCTGCTCTTGTTCTTGAGCAATATTGGCAATCGCACTTACCACAGCAATTCTGACATCAGCCGATTCTGAGTTCATCGCCCCATACAGTTGCTCAAGCGCCTCTGCACCGATAAAGGTAATTGCCCAAGCCGCATGACCTTTTGCTGTTCCTGGGTAATTACCAGCTAACACCTCCAGCAGTGCCGTCACTGCTGCTGTTCCCATCTTGGCTAAAGCACCAGCTGCCGAACTTCTAGCAACCGCATCTTCATCATTGATTGAGCCACTCCCACGAATTGAATTCGTGGGATTCAGGCATCAAGGGTGAGATTGCAGGCACAGCCTGTCTAACATCTCCTACGCCTAGGGTTGAACTCCCAACCCTTTTAATAATGATAGTATGTCTACAATCGAGGATCAACCAAACAGCTAACGCGGCTTGAAAGCCTTAACGCTACATCCCACGCTTAAAAGACGTGGGCTTTGCTTACTTCTTTGTAAAGTCTCAATCAAAACGGGAATCGCTTGGGAATCAGCAATTTTAGCTAAAGCCTTCCCACAAGAGCGCCTAACTACTGGATTTGGGTCATTTGCCAGAGACTCCAGCAAAAAAGGAACCATTGGTTTGCCAATCTTGCCAAAAGCCTCAACAAAGCCAAATCTGACAATCCCCCGCTGATCAGCTAAAGCGGCGACAAGACGCTGCAACTGCTGCGAGTCATTACTTTCAAAGTTTCCTGCAAGCAGTTGTTGATTTATCTGTGCTAACAAACGGTCTGTTTCCGCTTGCTCCAAGGTACTCTTTTGAGAGTTATGCATGCTTACCCAGCTGTTGACGAAGAAGCCATTGCTGCCTGTTGAGAGCGAATATTCTCAAGTGCCTGATCAATTTTAGTAATCTCAGGATGTTGCTCCAGCTGAGCTATTACCTGTTTTTTAGGTAATTTCACCTGTTTAGCCATTTTCATCGCATCATTGATCAGCCGCTCCCGGTATTGCTCCAAACCAGCAATCACTTCCTCGACTTCTTGTAAAGATACTGTTGCTTCTTGAGTTTCTGACATAATTTTGCCCACTTTCTAACCACTAACTACCTAGAGTACCGCTTCAACAGTGGATCGGTTAGGAACGATAGCAGATAAGTTTATAGTTCATAGTTCATTGTTGATTGTTCATTGGCCTATGAGCCATGAGCCATGAACTATGAGCCATGAACCATAAACTTATCTTCCCAAATTCAGCCATCTGTTGGTAAATTTTTAAGAAATATTAAAAGTAAACTCTCTGAAATTATTATGGAAATTCATCAAATCGAAGCCTTCCTGAAAAGTCCTAATTCTCAGGAGCGCCTCAAGGCAATCACAGAATTGAGGCAATATGACTCAGAGGTAGCAATTCCGCTGCTGATGACTAAGCTCAAAGACCCGGAGTTTTTGGTACGCTCGTTTGTAGCAATGGGACTAGGAAGGAAGCAAAATGCGCAATCTTTTGCGGCTTTGTTAGAGATGATGAACTTTGATAAAGACCCGAATGTACGAGCAGAAGCTTCCAATTCTGTGTCCATGTATGGAGAGAAATCTCTATCTCACTTAGTCCAGAAATTTCACCAAGACGAGCATTGGTTGGTGCGCCGCAGCATTCTCGCCGCAGTAAGTGAGATGCACTCTCCAGAAGAATTGTTTGATATCTGTGTTTGTGCTCTAGCAGGGGAAGATCTAACCGTGCGCGAAGCTGGAATTGATGCCTTGGTGCTACTGGCTGGCTCTGGCAAAGAAGCTGAGGCCCTGCAGCAACTGTTGCCACTTAAAAATGAGTATTGGTGGCGCATCCGGGCGCGTGTCGCACGTGCCCTAAAACAATTTAATGACCCTAAAGTTAAAGCCGTTTTAAGTGATTTAATGAAAGATGAAGATCATCGAGTAGTAGCGGCAGCCTTGGAAAGTTCACTTCCCGATTGATAGTTAAACTGCCATCAACCCTATTTGTTTGCGCAGCATGCGCAGCATGCGCGGAGCGCGTACCATGAGCCATGAACAATGAACAATGAACAATATTAAGGATTGTTTCTTTGTTTATGAGAAATGAGACAGGTGTAATCGGTCTATTCTATCCTCTTTGAGGGTTTTAGTATGCGAGTAATTATCTATGTACAGGCCTTTCCTGGAATACCTAGAAAAAGAGTTATTTGAGCGTTTTGAATTACAAAGTCAGCCGATTCCTCCAGGTTTAGAGCGTCAGGTAAGTGATCGCGGCAAGCATCAGGCAACTATTGAGAGTTGGTGCTATAAATGTCCACAATTACGTAAAGTTCGCTACACATACATTGATGGCGGCGCGGCGTCTCAGGTTTTTAACAGCGTTATTTATCCAGCTCACTGTTACGATATCCCTCTATTAGGCATTGACTTTTTATCCTTCGGCAAAAAGAAAATTATCGTTGTCCTAGATTTTCAGCCGCTATTTAGAGATGAGGAGTATCAGACCAAATACATCGAACCAATGGGCGAAATTCGCGATCGCTACAATGATTTGGCACAAAATTTAGAAATGAAGTTTTATGATGCCAATCAGTATTTCTCTAAGTACTTGCTGTTTGCCAAAACTGATCCTGAGACAGTCAAGACAAGGCTATTTGAAGCTTACAAAGATTACTTAAATTTGTATTGGCAGATGCTGGAGCAGGCAGAGCCACTAACTGACCAAGAAGATATTGCTGGCATTGTCAAGGCTCAGAAGGACTACGACCAGTATAGTGCTGATAGAGACCCAGCTTCAGGTTTATTTAGCAGTTACTTTGGTCATGAGTGGTCAGAGCGTTTCCTCTATGAGTTCTTATTTGAAGATGCTAAACCTTTAGCTGTAAGTCAAAGCAAAAGATGACCCTTTATCAGCCTTTTCTAGATTATGCGCTCGCTCTATTACAGAAGCGCCTCCAACTAGAACCCTACCCCATTCCGGAGGGATTTGAGCGCAAGCAAGCAACTGTGGGCAAAGGTAAGAAACAAGAAGAGATTGTCACCACTAGTTATGCTTTCGCTGCCCCTAAAATTCGGCAGATCCGCGCCGCTCACGTGCAGGGAGGCGGCTCACTGCAGGTATTGAATTTTGTAATTTTTCCGCAGCTCAAGTATGACTTGCCATTTTTTGGAGCTGACTTAGTAACATTGCCAGGGGGACACCTAATTGCCCTTGATATGCAACCGCTGTTCCGAGATGATCCGGCTTACCAGGCAAAGTATACTGATCCGTTGCTGCCTACTTTTAAAGTCCATCAGCAGCATTTGCCTTGGGGAGGCGACTTTCCAGAGGAAGCTCGACCATTCTTTTCGCCAGCCTTTTTATGGACAAGACCTCAGGAAACAGAAGTTGTAGAAAATCGAGTTTTTGCTGCTTTCTGTGACTATCTTCAAGCTTACCTGGATTTTACCGAGCAAGCCCAAGAGGTTACAGATTCCCAGTATTTAGAAGAGATTCTACAAGCTCAACTGAGCTACCTACGCTATCGGGCCCAAAAAGACCCAGCTAGGGGTATGTTTACGCGTTTCTACGGCCCTGAGTGGACAGAGGAGTATATTCACGGCTTTCTGTTTGATTTAGAGAGGAAATTGGCAGGCGTTGCTTAAAAAATCCAGTACTAACTCTTCTTCAGGATAAGGATATACACTGATTTAATCTTCACCTTTTTAATGCCAACAGAGGTCAAAGATAGATGTTTGCTTTGTATCAGGGGCGAATGGTAATTTGCATTGTAATTTGGTGATAATTTCGCATTTACCCCCAGAATGCAATTGTCTAATCCTCGCTGCAATTAGTGAGGGTATTGAGATTCTCTGCAATAATTTATTGAGAAAAGTTTCCGATTATTACTATTTGTTTAGAAAACGAGACTTTTGTCAGCCTAATCATCTAGTTTCAAGGTTAGTCGAGTAAGTACATCTACTTAAATACCAAGCATCAATATCAATAAATATAAGGAGGTTTTAGAAAATGGCTATTCCTTTGCTAGAGTATACTCCCTCAAGCCAAAATCAGCGCGTAGTTGGATATGAAATTCCAGGGGATGATCAGCCGAGAATATATACCCTCGAAACTCTACCCTCGGCAGATGAAATAGATGAGTTGATTCGAGCAGCCTATCGCCAAATTTTTAACGAACAACAACTACTCAAAAGCAACCGCCAAACTTTTTTAGAATCTCAACTGAGATTTGGTCAGATTACAGTGCGAGATTTCATTCGTGGTTTGGCTACTTCTGAGTCTTTCCGGCGGCGCAATTATGAGACTAGTAACAACTACAGATTTGTCCAGATGTGCGTGCAGCGCATCCTAGGGCGCGAGGTTTACAATGAGCGCGAAAAGCTTTCCTGGTCAATTGTGCTGGCAACCAAAGGGCTACAAGACTTTATTGATGCTTTGCTTGATAGTGATGAATATATGAGTAACTTTGGCGACTATACTGTGCCTTATCAGCGGCGGCGGACTTTACCCCAGCGCGCTCAAGGAGAGTTGCCCTTCGCCAGGATGCCTCGCTATGGCGAAGACTACCGCAAAAAGTTGGAAGCATTGGGCTATTTCTCTGAAAAAATCTGGATTCAAGGCTCATACCTGCCTCCAAAACCTGTGCGCTTGCTGGGAGGCGCAATCGCCATCAGCGGTGGTGTAGTGTTAGTGGGTGGCTTGGTCGCTATTGCCTTATCTGCCTGGGGTATTATCAGTCTCTAGTACACCCTGGTATAAATAATCAAACAGTTGTAAACTGCAAGGACTCTCGTAGAAGAGAGTACAGGGGTATGGGAGTCGAACAAGTGCCTCTGTAGTTGGTTGAACTCGGAAATAGTGAGAAGTTTCACTATCTTTTTTGTGTTGCAATACCCTTCAAAGACTTAACAAGATGTAACAAATAAACACTCGGCATCATTGTATAAAAGTTACCTGAAGGGTAAAAATAACAGGCAAAAGCTAATCAGCACTTTGGTTGAACAGCGTTTGTCGGTCTCTGAGGACAAGCATTAAGTTTTCTCGGATTTCTTAAAACCTTCCCGTTTTGTTGCCTGGTTAACATAACAGGATGATTAGAGACCAAATTGACCTAGAATCTTAATGAGACTAGGAACTGTTATTAACCTCTCCGGGCAGCTCGAACAGCATTAACTGACCGAGTTGACCTGAAAATTTTCAAATAGACCCAAACTAATTCAGAAGCAATTAGGAGATTTCATCAATGTTTGATGCCTTCACCAAGGTGGTTTCTCAGGCAGATGCACGGGGTGAATACCTTAGCCCCAGTCAAATAGATGCCCTGTCAGCAATGGTTAGTGACAGCAACAAACGGATGGATGCAGTTAACCGCATCACCAGCAATGCTTCTAGTATTGTTGCTAACGCTGCTCGCTCCCTGTTTGCCGAACAGCCACAGTTGATCAATCCCGGTGGTAATGCCTACACTAGCCGTCGTATGGCTGCTTGTTTGCGCGATATGGAGATTATCCTGCGCTATGTAACCTACGCTCTATTTGCCGGTGATGCTAGTGTTCTAGATGACCGCTGCCTCAACGGTTTGCGCGAAACCTATTTGGCGCTGGGTACTCCTGGTGCTTCCGTAGCAGTTGGCGTGCAAAAGATGAAGGATGCCGCAATCGCAATTGCCAATGACAGAAATGGTATCACCCCTGGAGATTGCAGCAGCTTGATGGCTGAACTAGCTGGCTATTTTGATCGTGCTGCAGCAGCAGTTGCCTAAGCCAACTGCTAACTATTAGCTCCAGAGAAAAAGCAGCTGGCAAGAAGCATCTTTCTTCGTCGGAAAAATAAAAATCTGTAAAACACTAAGGGAGATACCTTAAAAATGAAAACCCCCCTGACTGAAGCGGTTGCAGCCGCAGATTCCCAAGGTCGCTTTCTGAGCAACACAGAAATTCAAACAGCCTTTGGTCGGTTCCAGCGAGCCTCAGCTTGTTTAGAAGCTGCCAAAGCTTTAAGCTCCAAAGCCCAAATGCTGAGTGAGGGTGCAGCTAGTGCGGTGTATAGTAAGTTCCCTTACACCACTACTATGCCTGGACCAACCTATGCTTCTACTGCTGAAGGTAAGGCAAAATGTGTTCGCGACGTCGGCTACTACCTACGGATGATCACCTACTGCTTAGTAGCTGGTGGTACTGGACCAATGGATGAGTACCTGATTGCCGGCTTAGATGAAATCAACCGCACCTTCGAGTTGTCTCCCAGCTGGTACATCGAAGCCCTTAAGTATATTAAGGCAAGCCATGGTTTAAGTGGTCAACCTGCTACTGAAGCCAATAACTACATCGACTACGCAATCAACGCTTTGAGTTAATTGAGCATCTTGCCCGGAAAGGTAAGCTGGTGTTAGTCAGTAGCTACTAGCAGTTGTTTACCTTTCCGGGCATTGTTTTCTCAAAATCATTCCTCATTCTTAATAAGGGAATTTTCGTAATTATTAAAGTATTACTCTCCTTGCTCACCAGTTTGGTTCATGCTGAACTCTAGTCCTGACAATTATGCTGAGTCTGATATACCAGAGTCTTTGACAATAGAGCAAGCTATAGCTAATCTAAAAGGCCAAGACCAAGGACAGCGCTATTACGCAGCTTGGTGGCTTGGCAAGTTCCGTATCCGAGAAACAGCGGCAATCGAAGCACTAATTACGGCGTTAAAAGACGAGGACAACCGCACAGAATCGGGAGGCTATCCTCTGAGAAGAAATGCAGCTAAGGCTTTAGGTAAACTGGGAGATCTTAAAGCCTTGCCAGCACTGATTGAGTGTTTACATTGTTCAGATTTCTATGTTCGGGAATCAGCTGTACAGTCGCTGGGAATGTTAGGCGATCGCAGTTGTATCCCCCAACTAATTAAACTCTTAGAAGGGGGTTTGGCAGCAGCACAACCAATACCAGGATGTCCCCACTTAGGGCAACCCTACAATGCTACCATCGAAGCCTTGGGAATCCTTGGTGCAACTGAAGCCATTACCCTAATTGAACCTTTCCTAGAACATCCTCTAGAGTTGGAACAGTATGCCGCTGCACGGGCGATGTACCAGTTGACGAAAAACCCAATTTATGGGGAGCGTTTAGTTAAAGCTTTAGCAGGTGAAAAACTGCAACTGCGACGGGCAGCGCTTGCCGATTTAGGAGCGATTGGTTATTTGCCAGCAGCTACAGCTATCTCAGAAACTTTAGCAGAAAATAGCCTCAAGTTAATTTCTCTAAAAGGTCTTTTAGAATATGAGGTAAAAACTCAGCCTCTAGAATCTAAATCTTTGTCTGATGCAGCTATCGACGTCATGAGTTTAATGGATAGTCTGCTGTGAACTATGAATGAAAGCACTCTTGCCACACAACTGATCCAAAATATTGAGCAGGCAGATTCTTCAGATGCCCTGCTAGAAGCTGTGGAAGCTTTGGCAGATGCCCGTTTACACTCAGCAGTTACTACCTTAATTGCAGTTCTTAGTTATAACAACCCAGGTGCCGCAGTAGCAGCAGTGGACGGACTAGTACAATTAGGGGAGGTAGCAGTGCTGCCATTGCTCAATCTCCTTGATGATTACAATTATGGAGGTAGGGCTTGGGCAATCCGGGCTTTAGCTGAAATTGGTGATCCTAGAGCGCTAGAAACGTTGTTAGAGGCTGCTGAAACTGACTTTTCTATGAGTGTCCGTCGGGCAGCAGCAAGGGGTTTGGGCTACCTACAGTGGTCAAAAATGCCAGTAGAACACTTAGAAGCGGCACAAGCTAGAGTCCTTGAAACCCTGCTACGGAGTAGTCAAGATGGGGAATGGGTGGTTCGTTATGCTGCTGTGGTGGGGTTGCAAGGGCTGGCAATTGCGGTTAGGGAAACTAAACCTAAGATAGTATCGCACATAGGAACTCATTTTGAGTTCATGCTTAAGAAAGATCTAGATTTGGCAGTGCGCACTCGCTCTCGAATGGCAGCGGAGAAACTTTTGGTTAATTCCCTCGAAGGCTAAAATAGTCTAGTTTTAAGTAAACGGACTTAAATTTCGTTAGCATATTTTTTAGCTTGCTTCTGTATTTCTTCAACCATTTCTTTGTTTTTAACTGAATCAAAGGAGTGTTTAGGCTGTAGCGATCAAGGTCTTTTCGTTAACACAAAAAATGGTAACTTTGTACAGTGCGTAAGTCCTATGAACAAGAAACTGATTTGGTATATTAAAGCTCAAGCTGGTGTACTACTTTTCCCACTGGGGTTATGTCTATTTGGAGAGGCTGTTTCTGACAGAATTGCAGGAGAGCCTTGGTTTTGGTTAGGAACTTTAAGTTTAGTGGTGATTAATGCAGGAGTTGGTTTAATGATTGAAAGTGGATTAATATCAGGTTTTCCCAAAAATGAAGTTACCAAAGATGAATTGAAAGATGAAGTTGCCAAGGTAAAATAATATTAAATAGTAGAGGAGCGCAATCGGAACTGTTCGTATTAGAAACTTTCGTGCGATCAAATTTACTTGTCAGTGCGCTCTCTCATCGAGGATTTCACCATGGTAAGCGGCTGCCATCCCAGGAGAAAAACCCTCCACTATCTTCCTCATCTAGTTTTTTGATAACTGCTAACAATTGAGAAACAGTTCGCTCTACGGTAAATAATTTCTCAGGAGGTACATTTCTTTGAAAGGGTTGAGACAGACGTGTATCTGTTGTACCAGGATGCAGCAAAACAACCACAGACTGAGGGCTTTTTCTGTGGTATTCAATCGCCACTGTTCGCATAAACATATTTAGCGCTGCTTTGGAAGCTCGATAGCCGTACCACCCTCCCAGTCGATTATCGCCGATGCTACCAATCTTAGCAGAAATAGTTGCAAAAATACTGCGATCACGATGCTGAAATAAAGGCAATAGATGTTTGGCTAGCAGCACAGCACCAATACTATTGACTTGAAAATATTGCATCAACTGCTCTGCATTGATTTGTCGAAGACTTTTTTCCGGTTGCAGTGTACCCTCATGCAACAATCCTACACAGTTAACAACCAGATGTAGTTTATCTACTTCAGCATGAATCTGTCTAATAGTTTCACCAATGTGAGACTCATCTGTAATCTCCATGGGGAAACAGACTAATCTGCCAGAATATTTGCTTTCAAGGGCAATTAATTCAGTAGCAGAATCTCTACAGCGATAGGTAGCATACACTTTAGTAATATCGTCATCTTGTAGTAATTTTCTGACAAAGCCTAGACCAATACCTTGGCTTGCTCCCACAATTAAGGAATTGGTGTTTTGAATTTTATCGATAATAGACATATTACTTATTACTTATTACTTATTACTTATTACTTATTACTTGCTTAGTAAGACATGCTGCTTGTAGTGCTATTAAATTTTCCGTCTCAAACAGAGAACAACGAGTCCTTAAGCTTAACAAAGCTGGCTCCTTACCATGTTCCAGTATATTTTGGGCTTGCGTAATAGCTGGTTGATAAGCTTGCAACCAACCATTATTGACTATATACTCTAAAGTTAAAGCATCGCGGTCTAAGAGCCAGAATGTTATTTGGTATTTATCAATAAAATCATGCAGGATAGTTTGGTTAGGGCTGTACTGGGCAGTGATTAAATCAAGAATTCGCTGGCGAAACTGGTGATAATAGCCTGTGTGATAGGGAATAGCATACTCACTACCAATTAAAACTGATCTTTGAGCAAAAGTTGGTAGGTAGCTTGCCTCACGAGATAGGGAGGCAATTAGACTGTCTTGGGGCTGGTTTTGGAAAAATTTGTAAAGAGATGGTTCCTTCCCTACTTTGTAATTAGTTACCGGAAATTCTTCTAGAAAGCTAGGATACCAAAGTAGTGATGCAGCAATTAGGAGAGTTAAGATAGTGCTACCCAAAACTGGTAATTTTGAAGGTAGTAAATGTCGTCTAGAAAGCTGCTGAATCCAGTGAAAAATAGCATCAATCAAAACAATAATTACAATACCAGCACTAAGGCTCATCACCATTCGGAGAGTGTGTCCAGTGTAGCGTGATGGAAGATGGAGCGTAAATAGCAGGGCGTGGGCAGCAAAAAACATCCCGAAGGATGCTATTAGAATTTGCGATAACAGATTAATGCCTGGAGTAATCTTGTTTACCAGAGGAAATTGGCGAGGAAAACATGGCAACAGTAGTAATAAAAATCCAGCCGCATTAGTAAATGGTTTTAGTGCCGAGGAAAGGTGAATCCCACCACGTCCTTCTAACCAAAAATACACTGGATCATGATCATAAAAAAAGCTAGATCTACCTCCTGGGAAAAATTCTGGCAAACCCCTCGCCTCGATAACTGAAATGGCAGCACCAAACTCGCTAGATTTAAAGGCATAGGGTAACATTACCAGTAGAGAAATAGCTAAACCCATTCCAGACAACAAGCGAGTTTTCTGATTGTGGCACCAGTGAAGCTTTCCGTTTCGCCATTCCCATAGCTTGAGACTTAAAGTACCAGCTGAAATCAATACTAATTGCGGATAAAATAATCCCTGTAGAGCGATCGCTATTAGGCAGGGTAATAGGGAGCCTTTGAGTAGGTAATACATAAACGCTAAAAATAGCGGATAGATGAAGGCTCTAGGCGTACCAGAAACCACTGTGGAAGTTAGTCCCAAACCCTGAGTAAGTAACAAAGTAGCAGTGAATGCTGCTGCTGGCACTGGCAACAATTGCAGGCAAACTCCAAAGCAATAGCTAAGGGTGATCAAACTCAAAACTACAGGCAGGAGTTTATTAAATAGGAGTGGGTTAATTCCTACTGCAGCAGCTAATTGGTAGAGTTTGGTGTAGCCAATAGGTGCCACAGATTGAAAATAATTGGCAATCAAATCATTAGGAAATAATCCTGGATCTAAAAATCTTTGCATCCAGAATACATGCTGCCGCGCATCATCTTGGACAATGTATTCACTACTAAAGGCTTCCTGTAGTACCAAGATATTATAAATTGCTGCGTATAGCAGATTTAAGCTAAACCAGAAAATGACTTGAGTTCTAAATAACTTAGTCGTTGTTGCCGAAAGTAATTTGCGCACGAGTACAGCCACCATAGCTGTTAATTAGCGAGACTTAGTTAATTTTATATCTTTGTATAATTCAGGACTTACACACTCAGATAAAGATAATTACTGTAATTCCCTGTTAAGAGTTTTATATAACTGAAACCCTTGATTTTTGACTTCATTGCGTAAGTCCTATAATTTTAGCGATCAACACTGAAAATATTACTTGTTGTCTGCTCCAGTTCTTGGTTTACTAGAGATTTAACTATGGAACCAATTTCGGTTAACTTCTGAGCAACTTGACCACTAGTGAGCATAACTTCAGCTTTACTAAGTCCTGTTGTTAAATCGGAGCAAATACCACAGCGCCAGAGATAAAATCCCCCATTCCAAATAGTAGATTTCATTAATTCTGATGGCTTGCCTGCTAAGATATCTTTCACTTCACAGAGCAATAGTGCTGTTGATTCTAGAGAGACTTCATCGCCAGCAAAACCATAATCGCGGGGGTGGAGTTTAAGACATTCAAAACCTGTTGTTGTCTCTGGTTTGCTCACCATAATGATTGCTGTACGATTGCGAGGTAAATCACAACTCCCTTCTAAACCCTTCACTAGGGTATAATTCGTTTGATTGCGTAACTTGAAAGCTTCTCTAAATAGATTTTCTGTAGGAGGATGTACATAACCTGCCACCAGATGGCTGTTTCCTCTATAGGGGGACCAAATTAACTCTAAAGTGGCAGCTGGAGGGCGTTTTCCAATTTGAGAACGATAAGGTACTAAGCTGTTAGCTTGGGGAAAATGTTTGGGAATATAGACAAAAGCTAAACCCGTTTTTACTAACAGTTGTTGTACCTGAACTAAGGATAGTTGTGAAAAATCAATTCCTAAGCCCTGCCAAATTTCTATCAAGGGAATTCCATATTTTGTGGGCATACAATCTCCGCCGTGCATGACAACAGGAATACCTACACTGGCAAGAAGTAAAGCAGTAATTATCGTTACCGGAGCAGTGCGCGTGCGACCATCATAGGGTGTACCGAATACCGTTACTGTTTTGGAAACATCGGGCAAAGGTTGGAGTTTAGGGCCTAACTCGTCATAGGCATCAAGCATTCCTACTAATTCAGCAACAGTAGGTCTTTTAATCCTATGAGCAATCATAAAAGCACCAATTTGAGCGGGAGTTGCTTCTTGCAGTAGCATCATCTTGGCTGCTGTTGCTGCTTCAGAACGGGTTAAATCTTTCTTGGTATGTTGGCCACTACCCACTTTCTTGAGTAATTCTCTAAATTGATTGCTCATAATTTTCTAATCCTATTGATTACGCTCCCCTAGCTAGAAGGAAGAGGCTTTGCTCAAATTTGGGTAATAGTAACTTATGTAGCCAGTCTCCAGGAAAGGTGAAATCCCTGAAGTTCCCTCCCTATCACCAGTGTATTCACCAATCAAATAGACTAGTTATAGTACTATACGTTTGAGGGAAGCGACCGCTTGTAATTTTACACGATTATCATTATCTTTACTCAAATGTCTTAAGGCTTCAACAGCTAAATTGTTTCCTAATTGCCCCCAAGCATGAGCTAAGGCTTGTTTGATCGGAGTTGTTCCAACTATAGGGTGCCCAGAGTCGAAGAAGTCAAGGAGAATTTGGGCAGCGTTGAGTTTTAGAACCTCTGATTCTATTCTGCCTAAGACGCGCACTAGCTCTAAAATAGATGCTTCTGCCACTAGAGGGAAAGATTTTTGTAAATACTCTATACTTACTGCTGTTTCGATCCAAGCTAAAGCCTTAATAATAGTAATTTGTAGAGGAATAGGGGTAGTAGAGGACTCTACAACATCAAATAAGGCTGTTGCCGCTTGCTCAGTGCCTAGTCTTCCCAAGGCAATCGCTGCTTGTTGAGAAACTTCTAGATTCAAATCATAGAGTCTGGGTTGGAGATAGTTCAATAAGTCCAATTTTGTAGCTAAATCTTTCCTAAATCCTAAAGCAATTACCGCTTCTTTCCTCACAACTGCTGCATAGTCGTTTAAAGCTTCAATTAAAACGGGAGTAATACTAGGATCATGAAAACTGCTTAGGGCTTCAATTGCTACTGAGCGTATGCTAGGCTCTTGATCCTGCGCTACCTTTAATAAAGGCCCAATTACTTCCCGACTCCGGATTTGTGCCAGAGCAGAAGTTGCAAGTCCTCGGTAGTTTGGTTCAGAAAGCAAGTTAGTTAATAAATCAATTGAGGATTTACCTAAATTAGCTAAAGCTTTAGCAGAGATAGTCGCTAACTCCTCATCTTCAGTGGTTTTGAGCAATTTAGCTAAAGTGAAAATCACTTCTGGATGATTAAACTCGCCTAAGATTTTTCCGGCAAACCATCGCTGTTCTAAATCTAACTCCTCATCTTCTAGAATTTTAATCAGAGGAGAAATAGCTAGATCTCCAAACTTAGGAAATATCTTAGCTAGATTCCAACGTTCCTGAAAATCTCCCTGTTCGAGAACTTTTAAGGCAAGATCTAATGCTTGCTGAAATTGATTAGTTTTTTCTAAAGATAACTGCTGTAGGTATTGATTGACTAATGACCAATTTTCTTGTTCAGTTGCAGCCGCCGCCTGTTTTAAAAGCTGATTAACCATACTTCAATTAAGAATTTAGTAATTTTAAATACGTAGTTTTGATATCTATGTAAAAACTACATTGATTTTATG
The DNA here is from genome assembly GCA_010692425.1 of Symploca sp. SIO3C6. GTDB lineage: Bacteria > Cyanobacteriota > Cyanobacteriia > Cyanobacteriales > Coleofasciculaceae > SIO3C6. The sequence continues at coordinate 18,943 of JAAHHJ010000054.1, forward strand.
CGTTTTTTGGATAAAACTCATTTCTATTCTAATCATTCCTGATATTCTTGTCGGAAGTATAAAGATTAACTATGCGTTTAATGCATTACTAATATGTGCTGTTCGCATAATACTGGCACTTAGGTATTAAAATATACAAATAATCCTAGTTATTCTCCGTAGCGTACTCAAGGAAATTAAATGTTTTAATTGGCTTTTTAGGTATTTGAGCAATTAGTAATGAGGATAAACTAATGACGATCGCTACTACTACCACAAAATTAAACAAAGTTGAAAAAGCTAAAGCTGAAAAAGATGGGCTAGCCGTTAAAGACGAAATAGAACATTTTGCCAACATTGGTTGGGAAGCGATTGACAAAACTGATCTCGAAATACGCCTTAAATGGTTAGGTATTTTTTATCGTCCCGTAACTCCTGGTAAATTCATGTTGCGGTTACGTATTCCTAACGGTTGTCTCAATAGCGAAAAAATGCGAGTTCTGGCTGAAATTGTACAGCGCTATGGAGATGAGGGCAGTGCAGATATTACTACCCGCCAAAATATTCAACTGCGAGGAGTTCGTCTAGAAGACATCCCTGAGATTTTTCGCAAACTCAAAGCAGTGGGCATGACTAGTATCCAATCAGGATTTGATAATGTCCGTAATTTAACTGGCTCCCCAGTGGCTGGAATTGATCGAGATGAGTTAATTGATACTCGCCAACTGCTTCAGAAATTGCAGAACATGATTACCAATAATGGAGAAGGTAATTATGCCTTTACCAATCTTCCTCGCAAGTTTAATATTGCGATCGAAGGGGGAAGAGATAACTCTATCCATGCCGAAATTAATGATATTGCTTTTATCCCTGCTTATCAGAATGGAGAGTTAGGATTTAATGTCTTAGTAGGAGGTTATTTATCAGCCCAGCGTTGTGCGGAGGCTGTTCCCCTTAATGCTTGGGTTCCTACTAACGATGAGGTAATTGAATTATGTGGCGCTATTCTCAATGTTTATACCAAGAATGGTTTAGCTGAAGGTCTAAGAGCAAGTCGCCAAAAAGCCCGTATGATGTGGTTAATTGATAAGTGGGGAATTGATAAATTCCGGGCTGAAGTGGAAAAAGAATTGGGCAAAAAATTAGCCGTTGCTGCCCCTACCAATGAAATTACTCAAGACAAAAAGGATCACCTTGGCGTACATCCTCAAAAGCAGGAAGGTTATAGTTACGTAGGTTTGCATGTTCCTGTTGGTCGTCTCGATGCCGAGGCTATGTTTGAATTGGCGAGGCTAGCGGATGTTTATGGTAATGGAGAAATTCGTGCCACTGTGGAGCAAAATTTTATTATTCCCTATATTGCCAATGAAAATCTAGAAGCTTTTTTAGCTGAATCTTTACTACAGCGTTTTCGGATTGATCCTGCCCCCTTAACACGATCACTTATTTCTTGTACAGGTAACCGATACTGTAATTTTGCCCTAGTTGAAACTAAACAACGAGGCTTAAAAATTGCTCAGGAGCTCGATCAAGAGTTAGAAATTTCTCAGCGAGTTCGTATTCACTGGACAGGATGCCCCAACTCCTGTGGACAGGCACAAGCTGGAGATATTGGTTTAATGGGTACGAAAGTTCGCAAAGATGGTCAAACAGTGGAAGGAGTTAATCTGTATACTGAGGGGAAAGTGGGTAAAGATGCTCAACTAGGGAAACTTGTTCAAAAGAGTATTGCTTGTGATGAACTCAAACCCCTATTGCGGGATTTGTTGATCGAAAAGTTTGGTGCCAAACCTAAAAACAAAACCTAATTTTAGGGACAATCTTAGTAAAAAGGAAGATATCAATCAAAACTTTTCGCTTAGAACTTGATAAGGGTTTGTAGGAATCATATAATTGGTTCCTATTGGTTCTTGCCGAGAAAGCCAAGCAGCATAACAAAACCCCAAAATCAAGAAAATCAAGATCATCAATAACCCAAAAATAACTGGATTATTGTCACCACTCTTAGTTGATAAACTCTCTGTTAATGGCAGTGTTTTGGGTCCAATATTGTTGAGGTTATTTTTGATCGTTACTTCTGTGCCCTCGACAGCAATTAAGTTCAAGTTATTTAGCTGAGACAGAGAAGCACGGATTTCACTCATACTAGCAGACTGTTCTAGGAATTCTTCCGTCCAAGTCTGAAAATTATGCCAGTCAAGTTGTAGTTGCTGGTTAGTTTTGATGTGTGACTGAATCCAGTAGTAAAGTAAACTTGCACAGGGAGTCAGTTGAGTCTTAATCATTGCTAAAACTTGATCGATGTGTATCTGTTTCGTTGTGCCTATCCCATTTACTTGCACTAGGGATAGCGACGACTAAAGGCTAAATCTTTATCTTTAAAAGATGTTCCCCATGCTCAGGAATCCACATTACCCACTCCCATTGGGAAACTTGACACAATAATAAGCCTTCATGGTGAGCAAAAGTACTCGGCACTTCCTCTAAGTGGATCCATGCACCAGCCTGAAGTCCTTTAAAAGCAGTTGTTTGAAGGCAGCTTGCTTGATTAGTTTGGGTTGTTAATAATTGCATAGCTGCTATCCTTTCTAGATTGAACGCCTATTTTATCAACATACTCCAGAATAATCTTTCTGTATCAAAGAATACACAAGTCTTTATTTTTATATTTCTTAATAAAAGCTTAGGGAATACCTACTGAATCGCTAGGGGTAATGGGGATTGTCAATCTAACACCTCAACCTCACCAATTACTGCCTGAAATTCTGGCAAATTCCCTGCTCCATCAATGACTTTGAGAGCCTGCCCTAAACTAGGAGAATTCCAACCAACTTCCAGACTATACTTGCCCGGGGGCAACTCTGGAGCGATCGCAATTTGATGAACATCTCGTAAAATAGTGCCAGGACTAATCTGGGCAATCGGCAGATAGCCATCAAGAATAGAGCTTGAATCTTGCCATAACTTCCCCTCCCCATCTCGCAAGCCACGGCGAATTTGAAAACCTGGCGGCAGCGGAGCTAAAAATTCCCAATAGAATGTGACAATCAGTGGCTGATTTGAGGAGATTTCAGCTTGATTGAGCTCATAACCGAGTAAGCGCACCTTGTCACCGAAAGATATTTTGAAAGGAAACTTAATATTTGCTAAATCTTCAGCTAAAGGAACTGCACCAGGATAAACTTGCACGTAATCAAGACCCTTGATACGAATTGTGTGTAATGGTTGTTGGGCTTGAAAGTAAGCAAGTATCTTAGGATCCGGCAACTGACGCTGGAATTGATTGAAATATATTACTACACGATTTGCCTGTATCCAAGATGGTACACCAGCTTCAGTGAGTTTAAGCGATCGCGTACCCAGATCTAAAGTTTTACCTTGGAAATAGGGATAAAATGCCTTTTGATAGCCACTGGCTACAGTTATTTCAGTCACTTGCCGCTCATTATAGGACTGATTGAGCCATTGGGCTGCTTGGTCAAGTCCCTCCCCTTGACCTACCATAAACAAGTGTTGGGCAACTCCCATTCCCCCTAACAAAGGGTTGTAGTAGGTAAGGTAATAGGGGTAGTGAGGCAACAAGATAAGTAGTTGGGCCAATGCTAGAGCAATTGCCATTTTCATACCTGGGCGTAATTTTCTAGGCAATAGCTTGGCTTCAAGCCAGCGCCACCTTAACCCTTCCCATTTTGGTTTTATCCAAATCCAAATCTGTTGCCAGCCAACCGCTGATAAAATTGCTAACACTGGCACTAAAGGGATTATATAGCGGTCAATCTTGCTGTCAATCACCGAAAGAACCACAATTATACACACAGGGATTAACGCCAGTGCTATTAGTTCCGGTGCTTTTGACAAAGGGCGACGCAGTTTAGGTATCAGTAGCGTCGATAAACTAGCCAGTAAACCTACTTGCACTATCGGCGAGAGGCGATATGCTAGCACCAGTGGATAGAAAAGTATTCCTGGTGAGTCAGTAATCTGCCCTAAGAAAAAGAAAAAGCCCCTTTGAGATTCCGACAACAGACCTTGGTAAAGTTGGTCTAGAGTTTCTATTGGTTCTACCCAGAGGATAGGCCAAATTACCAAGATTACCACTGCAATAGTTGCGCCCCATAAACTCAAGTCTATAAACTGCCGGAGCCATCCCCTACGGGGAAAACTGCTTTGCCCAAAGCCTAACTCAATTAAAATTATCCAAATCCCTATAGCAGGCAAGGCGAAGAGAGCAGGTATTTTGGTAGCAGTTGCTAGTCCCATCAATACACTAGAGCCAAGCAACCAGAAGCGATTGCCATCCCTACGTAGATAAAGCAACAGCATCAGCAAAGCCAAAACTCCAAAGTTGGCTTGCAAGGCATCAGGGGTAATGAAACGCTGATAAGCCAAAAAAAATGGATCTAGCAGCAGTAAACTAATGGCTCCGAGGGCAATGCTTCGCCCCAACAGCCGTTTAATAAGTAAGTAGATGCCCACCATACAGGCAGAGGTAATAACTGCCTGCAGCAGGCGGGGTGCAATGAAGGAGTTAATGGGGAAGAAGTTTGTCTTGAGACATTCACGTAGACTGATATCTGGATCTAGATCCAGCAAATTTGGCAATAGCCGATCCAACCGACAATTGAGAAACATACTGCTGCCAATCAACCACATGTTAGTAACGCCGGGATGATGACGGTTGTAGGTTTTGTGGAAATCTCCGTCAAGGACTTCTCTAAAAAAGTCACTACCCCGCGACATCCACGGCACTTCATCTAGGTTGAGAGGAATAGTAATCGCTAAAACACGCAGGGCCAGCGAAATTAGGAAGATACCGCTCAACAGCGGAAAAGATTTCATGTTTGCAAAAATTCTCGATTCGCTGGGTATAACTGGGAAAGAGATGGGGAGATGGGGGGATGGAGGGATGGGGAGACAAATTGAAAGGGGATTTGATCCCAAGCAATTTTATGCACCGCAAGTGACGGTGGGGTATTTGACCCATATTATTAATTTCGATAAATTATCCAATTGACCAGAGAAACACAATATAAAGATTCTTCTGCTACCTTGATAGCGTACATTTTAGTTCCCTACAACTTACTCTATTCGCTAAGTTTAATTCTTGACTTTTTGTTCTCATTAGATCAAGGTTGAGATTTGTAGATGTTTGTTCAGGTTTCAGCAGCTTTTCCGTTATCTATTAGTTGCTCCCCATCTCCGCGTCTGGAGTGTCTCCCCCTCTCCCCCTCTCCCCATCTCCCCATCTCCCCATCTCCCCATCTCCCCATCTCCCCCTCTCCCTAATCCCCACTCTCTTGTTTAACTCTGGAGATGCACTCTGCCTGCAAGACAACCAAGCTTGGAGTTTCAAAAACAGAACAACTCTGTTGAAGCTTTGCCAAAGCTGGCATATTACCTTGCCTCAATCTTGTCACAGCTTCTGTTGCCACTGGTTCAACTACTCTCAGCCAACGGTTTTTCTCGATGTATTCTGGTGTAAATGCTGTTCGATCTAACAATAAAAAATCTACACCATACTCCTCGATTAAATCTTGAGCTGCTGTTAAATCTTGAGAGTACTGAGCCTGCATCAAGTCAAGCAGCCGTTGTTTAATCTGGCGATAATATCCCCAGTGATAAGGATTGGCAGTTTCAGAACTCACTAGTACAGATCTTCGAGAAAACGTTGGTATATTATTGGCTTCTTCCGATAAAGAAGCAATTAGGCTCTCTTGAGGTTGCTTTGCCAAGAACTGATACAAGCTAGGTTCAGTGCCAACTACGTAGTTGGCATTGGGAAACTTTCTAGCAAAACTAGGATACCTAAAAATGAGAAAAGTTAACAGCACTACTAACCCTAGCCCCAGAAATTGTTTGCCGCCAGCAAAAGCCCGAGTTTGTTTTCGACAAGCCCGTAACACGGCATCGAGAATGATAATTAATGCTATTGCTCCTGCCAGTGAAACTAGAATCCGGAGACTGTGTTTAGTATAGCGACTGGGAAGATGTAGTTTGAAGAGAAAGGCATGAGCAGTAAAAAACATGCCTAGGGAAACTAGGAAAATTTGCGATAAAACTGCAACATTTACAGAGATTTTCTGGGTGAGGGGAAAACGAGTGCGATAGATTAGTAGTAATGGTAAGAACAAGGCAATCCAAGCTGGAATTGTGGGGAAGTTTTTACACCAATCGTAAGGTGCCATACCAGAGCGTTCACCACAAAACCAATATTTTAAGGGATCATTGAAAAAAAATGCCTTCCGAGCCGATTCTTGGAGTGTTGGTAAGGTTTTTGCCTGTGCCAAGCTAATGACTGGGTTAAAGTCAGAAATTTTCAAAGCATAGGGCAAGAGCATGATTCCAGATAAGCTTAATCCTAAAGCACAAAATAAATAATCGCTCCGTTGTGAAGAAAAGCGTAAGCGCCGATTTTTGAGGCGTAACACTCGCAACATCAAGATTCCTGATGATAGAAACAAGCAGTGGGGGTAAAACAAACCTTGTAGAGTGATTATTACTAGACAAGGTAGTAGAGAACGTTTTAATAAATAGTACAAAAAGGCAAGAAATAATGGATAGAGAAAAGCTCTAGGTGTAGCGGAGGGAACTTCAGGTGTACTCCAAATTGCTTGATTGAGAAACAAGGTAGCGATAAAACCCGCTGCTGGTACTGGTAAAATCAGTAGGCAGACACCAAAACAGTAAACGGTGGTAAATAAGATCAGGACTAAGGGTAAGATTTTATTAAAGATAACTGGATCAATACCCAAGTTAGCCATTAAGCGGTAGAGAGTAGCATAACCATAAGGGGCAACGGATTGGAAATAGTCGGTAATTAGATCTTGAGGAAATAAGTCTGGATCAAAGAAGCGTCGCATCCAGAATACATGCGATCGCACATCATCTTGAATGACGTATTCACTACTCAAGGCTCCTTTTAAACCGATAAAACTATAAATTAAGGCGAAAGTAACGCTTAAACTCAACCAGAATACAACCCAGAATTTGCTTGTTTTAGAGCTAGATGCCGTTAAAAACCTGTGTAAAATTTCAGTCAACATCAATACTATAGTAATTTGATTTTACCTCTTGTTGATACCAAGTTGCTCTCTCCCCGTCTCCCCATCCCCCCATCCCCCCATCTCCCCCTCTCCCTCAAGATGCCAGTTAAATGTATTCTTATTGAGTACCTGCCAAAGCTGGATGCTTTTGCGTTGTACAACTGGCTGGAGCTGATAATTTTTTGTTGACACTAATTCCTGCTTTAATTTGTCGGTAGGATTGAATACAAACAAATCACTAAAACCATCCTTTATTTTTAGTGATTTTAATTTATTAATCAACTGTATTTTTACCTTATCTTCAAGTCTGTAACTTAAAGTTAAAACATATATAGGATCGGCGTTACTAATTACCATTGGTAGATTGGCTTGGTTAATATTCTGTGCTACTTGCAGAAATTGTTTAGCTTTCTCATCACTCTTACTCCAGCTCACTTCTTTTTGAGAATTGATTACACAGGCCAGAACACCTGCAGAAATTATTATGACTGTCAAAATTTTCCAAAATTTCTGTAGCCAGTTTGTACTCAGAGAGATTTGAGTTACCAATAAGTAGGCAACTGCTAACTGAATTCCTAAGTAGCAAGGGATTAGATATCGCATACCCAGAGAACGTGTGCTTCCTAAAATCAAGTCTGGCAACATTAGAGTTACTGCTGTAACTCCAATTAAGCTTAAAATAAATAGCCACACACGCCGCTGACTATGACGGCAAAGAAAATAAATTGCATAGGCGATTAAAATTACTAAAATCACATTAACACTACCAAGATTGGCGTCAAAAAAGACACGATTTATATTGCGAAACCACCTTTCAATTAAAGAGGATAGCGAGGTTTTTTCTGGGCCTTCAGCTATAGTGCCATGGAATTTATAAAAATCACTGATAATCACCAACAACCAAGGGGCGTAAGTGATAATTCCCATTAAGGTGCTAAGCAAATAAAACCTAAGGGTTTTGCTCCAACGCCAGCTCTCGGTAGCTAATACATAGATACCATGACCAATAGCAGTTAAGGCGAATAATAAATGGGAATAAAAACCTAGGGTGAGAGTTGCTGCATAGATGCCCCAACTAGTTTTAGTCTTAATTCGTATTGCTCGCAAAAGTGCTGCACTTGATAGCAAAATCGCAACTGTCCACAAACTATATTCTCTGGCTTCATGGGCATATAGAATATGTAAGGGGGAGATAGCAAAAATGGCAACTGCTATTTCTGAATAATCCCTTTGGCCTCGGACCTCGGGCCCTCTGCCTTCGTAGAATAATTCCCAACACAGCCAATAGATACCAGGAAATGCCAGTAGACTAATTAGGGCAGACACACTCCTAAGTACTGTGACTGAGTTGCCAAACCACTGCATCCAGAACCTTGCCATCAGATAATATAAAGGCGGATGCTCAGAATTACCCCTCAAAGCATTAATCGTATCAGTTAAGTCTCTCTCCTGATTAGGAAATTTATACTTATCTAGGGCTTTAACACTAATGACACCACTGTCATAAACTTGTTCAATAACTTCCTCTTTGGTATAGCCAGCTATCCTAATTGAACTATAAACCTCATCTCCCCAAAAAAACTTCTTATCAAGGTCAACTAGCCTAAAGAATATACCCAATATCAGTATTACTACAAAAAAACATTTACCCTTATTTAAAAAAAAGCTTAATCTTTGATTTTTCATAGTTTATCTTGATTGTTCATGGTTCATTGTTGATTGTTCATTGGCAAGTATTTTACAACGACCGAATACCAATCTGATGAACCATGAGCAATGAGCAATCAACCATATAACTTACTTCTGATCTGATGAACTTAATATACATTCAGTATTGAGGACAATTAAACTTGCTACTTCAAAATCAGAACAGCTTTCTTGAATGCTTGATAAAGCCAGATTATTGCCCTGCTCTAAGTCTGACAAAATCTCATTGGCAATAGTTCGCCACTGTTTGAACCAGGGATTTTGTTGGAGATATTCCGGTGAAAATGCTGCACGATCAAGCAAAATAAAATCTACTCCATACATCTGAATAAAGCTTTTCAATTCTGTCAATTCTTGAGTATATTGAGCCTTAATCAAATCAGTTGCCCGTTGCTTAATTTGGTTGTAGTAACCCAAATGATAGGGAATGGCATATTCCCAACCAACTAAGATAGAACGCTGAGAAAATACTGGTAAGTTATCTACTTCTGGAGATAGGGAAGCAATTAGTATGTCTTGGGGTTGCTTGGCAAAAAACTTATACAGTGTGGGCATGCCTCCCACTACGTAACCATAATTAGGGAATTTTTTTAAAGAATGGGGATAAACTGCAAAGACTATACCTAACAAACCTGTTAAACCCACTACCAATAACTGTCGTCCCAGTACATATTTAGTTTGCCGCTTTGACCATCGAAAAGCTGCATCCACAAGCACAATTATGACTATGGCAGCAGCCAAGGCTGTAATTATCCGCAGACTATGCCCCGTGTAGCGACTGGGAAGATGAAGCCGAAAAATTAGCAGATGAGAAGCAATAAATAGACCAACAGATGCTAAAAATATCTGAGGTAAAAGTTTGATGTCGTCTGTCAGCAGCCTCAGCACAGGGAAGCGAGAGGGAAACTTTAACAGTATTGGTAATAAAAAAGAGGCAATCAAAATAGTAATCGGTAGATGTCCTTGAGGTAATAAACCACTGCGCCTACCAATCATGAAAAAATACCAGGGATCATTATTAAAAAAATTTCCCCTTCCCTTGCGCCAGAATTCCGGTAAAGCCTTGGCTTGAGTCGCTGAAATCACCGGACCAAACTCAGAGGAGCCCAAAGCATAAGGTAACAATATTAGCAAAACTACCCCCACACCAGCAGCACAGAATAGATAATTTCTCCGATTCTGGGAAAAGCGCAAACCTCCACCTTGCCATTGGAAAAGTCGCAACACTAAGATGCCAACACCTACTAAAGCACATTGAGGATAGAACATCCCTAAAAGAGCGATCGCTAGCATACAAGGGAAGAGCTTTCTCTGCAACAAGTAGTATAAAAAACCCAAAAATAGGGGATACAAAAATGCTCTAGGCGTCGCCGATACTAATTCCGGCTTCATCAACAGACTTTGGTTAAGTAGCATAGAAGCAATAAAACCAGCAGCTGGCACTGGTAAAATCTCCAGGCAAACTCCAAAACAGTAGGCAGTGGTGACTAAACCTAGTGCGATCGGCAATAATTTACTCAGTATGATTGGTTCCATACCGACTGCTGCCAATAGTTGATAGAAGCTGGTGTAACCTAAAGGCGCAACCGATTGAAAATAATTAGCAATCAAATTATTGGGGAACAACTGTGGTTGTAGATATCGCGCCATCCAAAACACATGTTGCCGTGCATCATCCTGCACCACATACTCGCTACTAAAAGCTTCCCTAAGTGCCAACAACCCGTAAATAGCAGCAAAAGTCAGACTCAAGCTAAACCAAAATATCAATTGAGGATTACGGTATTTGGTAGATGGTGCAGTTAAAAACCTGTGTGCGCGAGCAATAAGCATAGTTGCCAAGGAACTTTTCTGAATAGAATTTTTGCTTTGCCATTGACAATCCATTAAACCAAAAAATAACGGGGAGATGGGGAGATGGGGAGATGGGGAGATGGGGAGACGCGGAGACGCGGAGAAATAATTGGCACACCAGCCTCTGTACCAATCCAAGCTAAACTTAATTACTTATTACTTATTACTTATTACTTATTACTTATTACTTATTACTTATTACTTATTACTTATTACTTATTACTTGTAGGTTTCTGCAAATTGTTAACTGCTACCATATATTGTCCTAAAAAAGGCAAACCTCCAATCGCAGGTAGCAGATAGCGTGAGGTACAGAGTAATCCCAATGCCGCACCTGTTGCCGCTGGGAAATAGGGCTGGTAAAAAGCAATCAAGGCAGCATCACGGGTACCAACACCAGCAAAGGTTAAGGGTAATAGCCCAGCCAGAATCGCTAGTGGAGAAAGTGCCAAGTTAGCGAGAAAAGGCGTCCAGGCTTTGAGGGCGAGAATAAATAACCATATTTGTAATAGATGTAGAAACCAAATAAAAATAGAGGTAAGAGTGATTTTCAATAACTGGGCTTGGTCACGCCAGAAATAATCATGCATTTCACCCCAAGATGTCTGTAGTTTTTCTAATTTAGAACGGAGTTTTCTTGGAGCTATTTTTTTTCCCACTATGAAAAATAGCTGAGCAAATTTTCGGGAACTTAATAGCAGAATACCTACTATTAACCCACTAGCAACAGCGCCAGTCATCACCCAAAACAGCCAATCCTTATTGGGATAGAGCATTAATCCAAACACACACCACAACAGCAGTGAGAGTAAATCACAAGCCTTCTCAAAAACTACTAGAGACAAGGACAAAGAACCATCTAAATGTCCCCGTTGCTTGATGAAATAGGCTTTGGCAATATCACCCATCTTGGAAGGCAACACCATATTGAGGACACTTGCTGCAAGAATCAGGCGATTTGCCTCGCCAAATCCTAAGGTTGCCCCACTAGGCATTAACTGTTGCAGCCGCCAAGCAGTAAACATCGTTAGTGGTACCACCATACCGAGGCTGATTGCCATCCACCAGCCGTTGCAGTTTTTAAATACCTCGATTAATCCCTGAAAGTCAATTTTCCAGTAGATCAACGCCAATATGATTAGGCTGACGGCAATAGAGATTAATCGTTTCATCATACCGATTTCATGTAATTAGGACTTACGCATCGTACATCAGTACTATACGAGATTTGGTTATTTCAGCCATTTATAGTGCCTGAGATAGCAAAAGCAGCGAGTAAATTAGGGTTAGTAGAAGCGTGTAAAATGACCGAATCACATGATGCACATTATGGCTGATTTGTATAGTGCGTAACTCCTAGTAATTTGGCTACAGATGCTGATTAGACCCAGACGCCCAGACGCGGAGACAGGAAGACGCGGGGAATGAACAATCAACAATCAACAATCAACAATCAACAATAAACTATGAAAAATCGATCTGTTCGATAAATTTCTGTACTAACGGTACCTGGAATTGATAAGTATCTTCTATTTTCTCTAATACTTCTTTTTTGATTAGTCGGCGCAAGGCGGCTTTGTCTTTGGGGTTTGGTGTTTCTCCTTCTATCAAGCGTTGGAGTAAGTCGCGATCGCTATTAGATATACTTGTCCATAGTTCCTGAAAATACATCCCTCCTCTTTCTAGTATTAGGGGAATACTGCGCTCGACATCTTCGGCTGTAGCTAGTTTGCGCCTATCCCGATTAAGTTGATCTACGATTACTGAGCAGGTTAATTGCACTAGATAGGGTTGACAACGGGTCAGTGTTGTAATCTCGTCCACTGCATCCGGTTGGTAGATTTGGGGAAATGATTCTATTGGTTTCTTGATTAACTCGCAGGCTTCTGCTTCTTGTAGGTATGTTAGTCGTAAGGAACGGGTGTTAATAAGATAGTCGCTCCAGTAGGGTTCGAGTTCATCGAAGGTGTGAGAGCCACTGAATAGTAAAATCCACTGATTTCTATGTTGCAACACGTGGCGTAGGAAGTTGAGAGGTACTCTGCTGCCTGTGGTAGCGACTACTTCACTCAGACGCTCAAATTCATCAAGGCAGAGAAGAAAGTGCTTACCCGGTATCCTGCGCTCGATTTGTCTAAACCAATCTTGTAGTTCTAAAAAAGGATCTTGGGCAAATTTATCAGTATTCGGATAGGGCAGTTGGAGATTTCGAGATTTTCTAGCAGCTTCGATAATTGCTTCTGCCAGATATTGAGCTAATCCTCTTAGAGTCGTAGTAATGGCAGCTCCCTGCAAATCTATTAATAACGGTACTAATTCTGCTCCTACTTTTCGGGGGAGATACCTTAAAGAAGAAGTTTTGCCAGTACGACGCCCGCCGTAGAGTAATAATACTGGTGGTTGGGCTGATAGTGCCAGGGTTTCGATTTCTCGAAAGATGTCTCGACGCCCTTTGAAGCGATTTTTGGCACTTTCTGGATCGAGGGCAGGGCCAGCAATGTATACTGAGGGAATCTCTTGCGATCGCTTGGCTTGTTCTTTTAAGGTTTGTTGGGCAGTTTCTAAGATATTTAGCCAGCGTTGAGCAGTATTACCAAAACTGACTGCTAAGTTAGGGTTTTTTCCATAAGCCAGACTGCTGCCTAATTCTTGGAGTAATCTTATCGGAGCATTTAGTAATTCCTGCTGGCGATAGGCGGATGTAGCTGATTGAGAAGCTCTGACGCTTTGACTAATTTCTAGTAGTTTTGGTAATACTGTACCTAGCTCTGTTGGTGGTGGAGAGGGAAGCCAAGACAGTTGGTCAGCAATTGCCACAATATCACTTGTTGCCTGGCACCGACTGAGGGTATCAGCGGCAATTCCAGTCATTGCCTGGGCAGCGACTTTTTGTTGGTTAGTGGAATTAGTCAAAGAATTAATAGTGTTAAGAGCAGCAGCTGGATTTTCAGGATAAGCATCAATAATGAGCTTAGCCATAAACGGTAATGGCAGAATAATTATTTCATCCCATAGAGGTGGTAAGTAGCGCAGCCAGAATGCTGGACTTCCATATCGAGAAAATATAAATAGCAGGAGCATCCATGGTAACTCTAGCAGCCAGAAATACACTCGCAGTACACCAAGAATAAACGCCACACCGACTGCCACACCGACTGCCACACCGAAAGCCACACCGACTGCCACACCGAAAGCCACACCGACTGTCACACCGACTGTCACACCGAAAGCCACACCGAAAGCCACACCGACTGCCACACCGAAAGCCACACCGACTGCCACACCGAAAGCCACACCGACTGCCACACCGACTGCCACACCGAAAGCCACACCGACTGCCACACCGAAAGCCACACCGAAAGCCACACCGAAAGCCACACCTCCTGCCACATCAAGCCAATCCAGCGCGAAGATATTGACAATCAATAGAATAATGAAAGTGATAATCAGGCAACATATTGCTACTACTAAGCGTCTCCTGCTAACAAAATCACGACGCCCCAGCAGAATACCAAATAACCAACCTATTAAAATAAGGCTGCTGTTTAACCAATTAAAAGATTCAGTAGAAATCAAACTATATGCAGGTGCAATTAGCAACACTGCCAGCACAGGCACAACTGCACTCAGCCACCAAGCTTGGTTAGCATAGCGGCGCAGTCGATGATTGCGGTGAAATTCAGCTTGCAAAGCAAAGGGATTGCTATCTATAGCGCTGCGCGCTGGGGTACTTACAAGTTAGGATATATCTAGAGTCACCTAAAACTAGATTTATTTATGGCTCACCCTTACTCTCAGGATTTGCGCCTACGTGCCCTCTATTTAATCACTAGC
>JAAHHJ010000055.1 GCA_010692425.1 Symploca sp. SIO3C6
AAAATTTTCCCAGTGATAGTTGAGGAGCTGAAGGTGGACTAAGTATTTTTACTTAACAACTGCCTCGATTTAGCACTCGCTTTGAGCACCCTCAGTCCATGTGACAGTTGAGGGTGCGGAATGTGGGATGTAAGCACTCCGCCAATCGAAACGAGAGATTAGAAACTCAATCAATGGTGGAAATAAAATTACGCCGAGAGCAAAGCCAATACTAGAAATTCCTACAGCTAAACTACGACGCTTAACAAACCAAATGTGAATGACATTAAGACTAACTAATGAGAGTGAACCCTGTCCAAGACTACGAATCAGTACAAAACCGATGGCAAGTGTAATTGGAGAGTTTACAAACCCCATCCATACACAGGCAAGGGCAAAGAGTGAGGCAATTATAATGACTGCGTGGCGAGGTCCTCTATGATCAATCAAACGACCTACAAATGTTAGCAAGAAAGAGCCTGCAAGTGTTCCCAATGCATACATTAGTGCCACAGTTGAGCGAGACACTTTCAAATCATTGATAATGCTATCGATAAAAACTGAAACTCCCACTGTTTGACCAGGAGTTGTCATTAATGCTCCCAAAGTACCAGCAACAATAATTACCCAACCGTAAAAAAAGGGGCAATTAGTGATGATTCGGCTGTACTTTGATGATTTATCCTCTAGTTGTTCTGGCAGAGGTTTTGCTGAGATGCCTTCCTGCGGTATTTTTTGATTCACCAGTCTGTATATTCAGTAGGACTCTTGTATGATAATGACCTACTCTTGAACATCAGGGTCAATCCCCATTTCCCGTAGCCGTTGAGCAAGTCTTGCAGCTTTTTATTCAGCTTGCTCAGCTCTTTTTCGCTCCTGCTGGGCTTTGTATTCTGCTTGTTGAGTCCTTTATTTTTCTAACTCAGCCTGCTCATGACCTGTTAGCAAAAGATTTCCTTGATTATCCCACCAGCGCAACCATAGTTGTCGCTGATTTTGATATGCCCCTTGCCACAAACCTAGTTCTACTCCTAGTAGGGGAATTGGATAATGACCTCTAGGGTTAGGCTCTAATTTCTGGTAGTTGAAATCAAAGAGAATCGGTTAAGATCAGGCTTTGAGGATGCTCCTGGAAATTTTTCACAAAGGTGCCATCCGACTCTGGAAGTTGAATATGCTCGGGAAAAGGGGGCGGCAAATCCAAATCAATCTGAGTGGGATTCTCGCTCATTGGTGATTAGAGACTAGCTGGTATTTGATTTTACCACTTTTTAACCAATAACATCACCAGAGTTAATCATTATCGATTTCCTCAGATAGTATTTCTTCGTTATATGCCTAAGCAAATTCAACCCAATATTAAAGCTCCTACTGTACTCGATTTGTTTTGTGGTGCTGGTGGGATGAGTTTAGGTTTCCAGCAGGCTGGATGTAAAATTTTGGGAGGCATTGATAATAATCCATATGCTGTCAAAACTCACCATAAAAATTTTCCTAACAGTAAACTGAGTAAGCTCAACTTTGGTGCTCAAGATATTGGAGATATTAATTTACTAGAACTCCCTATTAAGCCAGAAGATGTTGATATTTTAATTGGAGGACCACCTTGCCAAGTTTTTTCAGTTGTTGGCAGGGGAAAGATGAAGTCTCTAGGAAAGCAAATCCAAAGCGATACCAGAAACTTTATGTATAGGTATTTTGTTAATTTCATAAATTATTATAGTCCTATTTTTTTTGTTATAGAAAATGTTAACACTCTCAAAAGTAACGCTATCTTTTCCACTATAACCAGAGAACTAGAAGAAGGATTGCCAGCTCACCGGCATGATTATCCAGGCTATAATGTTAAATACAAAATATTACTTGCTTCTGATTATGGCGTTCCTCAACTTAGGAAGCGTTTGTTTATTGTTGGTAGACGCAAAGACATTAACTTAAGCTTTGAGTTTCCCGAAAAAAATATATTGATACCAGTTTCCGTTGGAGAGGCTATCGGAGATTTACCACCATTAGAGCCCATATCTATGCCATTGAGAAAAAAAATTAGCGGTCCTAAACAAGAAGATTTGGAAAAACAATATTATTGTTCACCTCAGTCAACATATCAGAAGAAGATGAGGAGCAAAATAAAAGAAGGAGAGGGTATCATTAATCATATATGTCGCGCACATAATGAACAAGATTTAGCTATATTTAAAATACTTCCTCAGGGCGGAAAATATCTGGATTTACCCGAAGGACTTAGACGATATAGAGATGACATTTTTGAGGATAAGTATAAGCGTTTGAAATGGGATAAACCATCATGGACATTAACGGCTCATATGAAAAAAGATTGCCTAGCTTATATTCATCCAACTCAGACTAGAAGCATTTCTGTAAGAGAGGCTGCCAGACTCCAAAGCTTTCCTGATAATTTTATATTTCATGCACCGATGACTAGGATGTTTGAGCTAGTTGGTAACTCGGTGCCGCCTCTTTTGGCAGAAGCGATCGCACATCCTATAGTTGAGGAAATAAAAGCATACTATGCAAATTCTTAGTTCAGTCGATCTTAATAGTTACAGGTACAACTGTTGGAAGGCGAAGAAGACTATCAAAACACTTAGATATGGTGCCAACTTCTTGATCACGAAGAATAATTCCTAGTTCATAGTTCTGCTTCATTCCACGCATACTCAAATTTGCTGAACCAATTAAAGCAACTGAACGGTCAACCACAATTAATTTTGAATGTAATTCTTCAACTAAATCATTAAAATCATAAACCTCACAATAAGGGTATATTTTAACTAGGTTGAGCAAATATTTTTGAATTTCTGGAGGCTGCTTATTAAAGCGATTTATAATTGCCTTAAATTTGATTCCACGCTTCAGGCAGTCTTCTAACTCTTCAAGAATTGAATCAGCACCACCAGTAACAGAATAAGCACATAGTAAAACCTCATGTTCTGCGTTTCTCAGAATATCTTTCAATGCTGATTTAACAGAGCGAATACCTATTCCCATCCAAGCTAGCCCAGTAACTACTGTTTGAACTGTCATGGTAGGTTTTCTAGTAATAAACGCCTATCGAGTAAAGTATTCCTATGTTCACAGGAAGTTTCTGATATTAGCTGACAAGCATAACAAGCTGCACCATTAACTTTGTCTTCTCCAAATTCTTCTTCAATACAAATGGGGTCATTGGAACAAGCATCTATATTGCGAAGGGCAGACTTGAGAATACGTTCAAAATGAGGAACTAGACCTATTAATCCTCCTAAGGTCCCATCACCGCCTGACTGCGCCGTGTAAAGTAGTAATCCTCCCACTT
The DNA here is from genome assembly GCA_010692425.1 of Symploca sp. SIO3C6. Taxonomy (GTDB): domain Bacteria; phylum Cyanobacteriota; class Cyanobacteriia; order Cyanobacteriales; family Coleofasciculaceae; genus SIO3C6. The sequence continues at coordinate 3,296 of JAAHHJ010000055.1, forward strand.
TTTTATCGTTAATCGTACAACTATAAACTCGTTCGCGAATTGCTGCTGAAGAATAACCAGAATCCACTGAAAGAGCTGTAATTAAACGGTGAGACAGTGTATGCCACCAGACAAAAACAGGATGTAGATACTCTTCTTTAGTTCCTGGCATAGCCTTGATTTTCCGGTAGCCATCTGATGAGTTATAGGCAGCTAGCCAGGGATGATGAGCTTCTCCTTGTAAAGGAAAATGCTCTGAAACACCTTTTGGTTGAGTATCAGATACAAAATCTAGGAAAATGCCTTCGCCAAATAGTTCAACCCCCGGATGCCAAGCAATACTCTCATTGGGTGGCAGATAGTCAACAGGGACAATCCTTGCCTGATTATCTTCGTTAGTTGTATCTATAGGACGAGTGTAGCCGATTTGTACCATGACTACTCGTAATCGAGTGAGGGGCGTTATCCTTAAAATTCTACCTGACTCTAACCTAAATCTTCTAACATTCTCTTTGTACACCTCAAACTGATTTGGTCCTCCTGGTTTATCTGCTCGTTGGGGTGGAGCACCATCACTGGCGGCATTGCGTAAACTTAGAAACTCATCTTGCCTTAATGTTGCTTCGGTTAATTCTCTAGGATTTGTGATTTCACCTAAAATATCATCGATAGCCCCAAGTATTTCAGTCTCATCATACTGCTTGATAGTAGCAGCAATTGTTGGATCGAGCAGTCGTCTAACTACTAGAGTATCTAAAATTTGGATAATCTGGTCTTTGGACTCTACAGTTATAGGCAATGCCGCAACAATAGAGCGACTCTGAAGTAAACGATGTAAAGCAGTATCCAGTGGAGGAATTGTCAGCGCAGACCTAACTTCAGCAACTCGCAAGTTAGCCGCACCGCGCTGAATTATCTTTGCAGGTTTATTACAATCTTCTTGACGATTGTTTTCTTCTGGAAAACGCCCTTTGCAAGGGAAATTTCTAGAATAAGCATTACCAAAATTAACATTTGCATGACATTCAGGACATTCAATTGTAATATTCCGTATCGCTCCTCCACCACCTTTCCACAACAAGTAGTCAGGCTTGCTACATCTTGGTTTATGTCTCAGCATTGAGCGCCAAGGAACTTCATTCAAGTGTCCATGAGAGCAAGCTAATACAAAACGCACTGCTTCTTCACGAGACTTAGCCCATGCTTCTACCCATTGACTTGCTGCCTGACATCTAGGACAACCAGTTAAGGACTGAGGTTGGTATTTATACAGAATGCCATGAGTAGGGCAGAGTGACCATCGTGGAAAATAGTAAGCGTTATGTACCAGTCGATTCTCTGGTACTCCCAATTCCGCATTAGAAGGAATCCGAAAAATTTTTTTGTCATTTAGGAGAGTTTGGGAAAGTCGCAAATCTCGAATTTCATAAGCATCTGGATGAGTATTTTCAAATAATCCTGAGTGGCTAGGAGCCGCGATAACAACAGGACCATCTGGAGTTTCTAAAACGCTGCTTGATCCAAAAGTAGTAATGTATTGGGAAGGACGTAGAGACTGACCTTTAGCTGCCATAAATTAATCCTGTTGATTTCCTGACTTTTGCTGATTTGAACTAATTCTTCCGAAGCGTGTCATGCCTTCTACTTCGCGTAAAGATTGTGGAGCATTACGATAGACAACTGTAAAGTTTCTTTCTTGATGCTGCTCATCTCCCAACACAACCGCTTTTGTGGGATCTTTATCAATGGCATACTCTTCGTAAACTAAGTTACTCTCATTTTCTGCCACAGTTTGCCAGCGATCAAACCCACCTCGCACCTCACGATCAACTTGATCTTCTGGGGGACGACGAATTTCCAGTTGAATTTGCGATCGCTTATTAATAACATCGTTGATTACTTGTAACTCCCGTGCCGAATTACGAACATTTTGCATATGGAGAGCATTCCCTTTTGCTGCCCATTCTTGTGAAATCGACACACCCTGAATTTCTCTGGCTTGTCGCAGTAATGCCACCGCTACTGGTCCCATTCCACGCTCTCTTGCTCTAGCTGCAAAGGGAGTAACTGTGATTGGTTCTACATAGCGGTAAATTGCCCGATGATATCCAGTAAAAAATTCATAGTGATCTAAGTCTCTGGGGCGACTAGCCCGAAAGAAGGTAATCACTAATCCTCCTTGTCTACGACCGACGCGACCTGTAGCTTGAATATAAGATGAAGTTGTTTTGGGTTGACCATTAACAATCATTAACCCCAAACGATCAATATCAACACCTGTACCAAACATTGAGGTACTCAAAACAATGTCTTTTGCTTCAGGCAGTTCTTGGGAAAGATTAGTTAACAGTCCAGGTAATTCGGTAGAATCTTTACGGCTAGATAGCTCAATTTCTTCGCCTAAATCTCTTTCAACAACTCCTCTAGCCTCAGCAATATATCTCAGTCGTTCAGGAATATCTTGGCGATAAAGAGTTAAAGCTCCAGCTAGCTCGCGAATAGCATTAAAATACCCTACTAGCGTCCAGAATGGGTCACAATCACTATCACTGAATCCACCTTGTTTAATTTCCCAAATGCTTTGAAACATGGATGTATATAGACGGACAATAGGAGTTTGAGCACCTTTTCCAGGAGCGCAAACAGCAACATATAAGCGACCACTAGAATGCTGATTGTTAATATCTGTATCTACTGGGTGAACATTCGCTGGTGTTCTAGCAAAGAAACTATCTGCTGCTGATAAACTAGGAGGTGGAAATTGAAAAACAGTACGGTCAAATAAGCATTGCACTTGTGATTGAGACTGCCGCACTGTTGCAGTAGAAGCAATATATTTGGGGCTGACTTTTTTGCCTTGATATATTTGTTCGCATAGGGTATCGACAGCCGTCTCATAAAGACCAACCATACTCCCAAGTGGTCCCTCAATTAAGTGAAGTTCATCTTGTAGAATTAGGTCAGGTGGTAGGAGTGGATTTACTCTTTTAATATGAGTTTTTGGAGACGGAGAGTCAGTGCCTGTATTATCGCGGTAGTAGCCTGTTCTGCTGTGATAGTGATTGATATTTCCAAAAAGCGCTCCTGCTCTTGGCTCAAATGCTAGACGAGCAAATTTATCTACTGTAGCTACTAACAAAGAAGGAATACGGGAATAGATTTGGTCATCAACTGTAAACGCAGAAATTGGTATTCTTGAGGAGTTTAAGTTGTATTTAAAAGCTTCTAATGGTTTTTCCCACGCAAAGTTTTCTGGTGTATCTAAAGCACCAATGCATTTCTGATCAAATGGTAGTGGTATTTTTTCATTCCATAGCTTATCTGTATTTAGATCACAGTTTGGATTAGGGCAGTAAATTTCAAAATTTTCAATATTTTCTGCACCTCTACTACCTTTATAAGCTTTTTTAAAGTAGCCTGGCCTGCTGATTCTAAAGGAAACTAATCTTGCATAATTTAAAGAAGGTTGAACTTGCTTTTTCCACCAATCGTCAAGTCTTCCAGCTAAAACCCTCATACCTGGCTTGAGGCTGAAAGTCATTGACAGTGTTATGTAGTTATCGCTAGTCCCGTTTTCATAGACATTAAAACTAGGGACCGAGGTCATCTCATCTAACGGAATAACTTGGCTAGAAAGACACTGTAAGTTGACAGATCCTTTGATCACCAAATAGAGAGTATATCCCTCTCTCTTTGCACTCAGCCCATCTTTCGGGATAGCCAGAATTGAACCACAACAGGGACAATTAAGAATCTGAGCAGGTTCACCCTCTGCTTTTTGACCTTTTAGTGCATTAATAGCACCACTGATATTAAGATGTGGAAATCCTTTCAAACTGTTAGGTGTAACACTACCCCCAACCCACAAACCTGCAGAAAAGCGAGTACTGCCCCAAATATTACTATCTTTTAGTTTGCATTCTTTAGGTCGCCAGCCAACAGGAGGCCCCTTTCCTAAGTTTTCTACTCGCAACACCTCCGAAGTAACAATTAACCCCAAGGCACGACGGAACTGTTGAATTGTCAATAATCTCAGGGTATACCTCGAAATAACACTAACACCATGTCCAGTGCGATCACCGTCAATATCTTTCTTTGACCTTAACCTTCTTAATCCGATCGTGAAAGCAGCTAAACCCAGATAAGCCTCAGTCTTACCACCACCAGTGGCAAAAGCCAGTAAATCACAAGTTGTGCGATCCGGATGCAGAGGATTTGCGATCGCAGGTATATTCATCAAGATGAAAGATAATTGGAAAGGTCGCCACTTAAAATCCTGCCCTCGTCTTCTCCAAAATGCTTGCAAGTCGATTGCTTTATTCGCAAAGCAAAAAGCCAATCTAACTTCTTCATTCCGAGCAATCAAATCAATTGCTTCTTGCATTCGTTGCATTGCTTGACGGCAGATGGCTAAATGCCGATTAGCTGCTCGATGATATTTAGAATTTAATTCACTAACTTGAGCTTGTTGTCGCTCAATCCAAGCACCATAACCATCTACAAGTGGTTGCAGTGCCTCAACCATTGCAGTTGCATTCCAAGTTTCTGCAAGCTTAGATGTGTTAAGTTCGGGAACTTGTCCCATTTTTTGGGGATCCCAATCAATTTCAGGAGATTGCACTGGGTAACAGGGTACATATTCTGTCCTACAGTCAGGCAAAATAAACTTCTGCCGTTGCCGTTTTCCGTACTGGGATTCGACAACTTCTCCGTCAATCCACTTCAGTGGATTTTCTCTCTGGCAAAGACGCTCAGGATCTATTTCCTTCCAGATAGCCGTGCACAAGTGACCGCGAGCATAAGCTTGATAGTCTTGGTATATTAGTGCTAGTGACTCATCCTCCTCTTCAAGGCTCCCCGGCTCAGGTTGTTCCTCAGAAGGCTGAAAACTATCAAAGGGCAACAGTTGTGTATTCTCCTCACAAACAACCCGAATCTGAGGCTGAAAAATTATGTCACTTGTCTTAAATCGCCTCTTTCCAGACTCTTCCAATGGGTCAATCAGAGAAGTCTCATTTACCAAGTAAACCGATACCTTGTAGGTATTATCAGGAAGATGTACATACCGAAGACTGATTTTAACTTGGTCTTTTACGCAGATTATTCGATTCTCATTAACAGGAATCGGTTCAGGTGTAATGTAAAAGTTGGGAACTCGCCTGAAGACTTGTTTGCCCTGCGAACCTCTTTCTTCTTGATACCGTGCCCAAGTTGCACAAATGCTTATATATGGCTCACCCCCATCTGTAGCGCCAACAAAAAGCGAAATACCCAGAGAACGTGGTTGAGATTTTGGATCTAGGACTGGTGCAACAGCAGTAACTGGCGCTTCTTCCTCTGAGTCATCATCGCTATACTCTTCTATCCCAGTTCCCAAAGTCTCAGCCTCACCCTCAATTTCCTTGGCATCATCATTACTAGCATCTTTGGGGATGAGAACACCTGTGATAAACTCACTGCGAGGATCTTGTTGACTTGGCAAAACCTCATCGCAAGATTTTCTGGGGCCGAGAACTTCTTTCCTGAGACTAAGTAGTAATTCTGTTCTTACTGACACAATATACCTGATTACGGAAGATCTATTTTGTTTTCAACTAACCTTAGTATTCCCACTTATTGCACTGGATGTTACTGCTTTACATAAAGTTCCAGAGAGTTTTAAAATTGCCTTAACGAACAAACCTACTGGATTTCTGACTTGGTCTTGAGTTATCGCTTCTCGAGGCGATGCGATTGCTCTACTCAGCCAAATTACTCACTAACCTCTGAATCAATCTCTTACAGCTTCATAACAAGATATTTTACAAGTAATGATTAACTTGAATCTGTAGTTTTTCCCGCAGTCTTTGTGCTTCTCGATAAACCATTACTCTACTTTTACCTGAACCCATCTTTCGCTCTTGCCCTAGCTTCCCTGTTAACTCTATTTCTTGCCGAGGTTGATAGAGCGGTTGAAGATAATAACGTAACCGAGTCCTCATCGCCCAAACTCCCAAAGAAGGGAATAAAATAAAAGCAAACATGCCCAACGAAACAGGCAAGAAGGGCATCCCAATTAGCCTCGCTAGCTTCTTAGAATTAACAGCCCAAGGATGTAAGAACTCATTACCAATGCAAACTACTGGTAAAATCGGAATTTGGTAGCGATCGCTTAAGCGAATAAAGCTAGGATCAAAAGTCTGAAGCTGATAACGTTTTGACCAACCCTTGCAAGGACCGCGCAAACCCTCCGGCGCATAAAGTACAATTCCTTTCTGGGCAATTGCTGCTTCAAAGTCATCGGCTTGGGCTCTAACACCACCCAAGGCTTGGGACCATCCAGGAGGCAGCCACCAAATCATCCAGGGATGCTCAAATAAAGAAACACCAGCTAATGGTTGCACTACCCATCCCCTGGTTTTGCTTAAAAGATAAGCTAATCCCAAAAAATCCCAAGGAAAAGACATCCCAGCATGGTTCATCGTCACCAGCAATGGTTCCTGCTCAGGCAGATTTTCCAGTTGGTTTAATTCGGCGCGAAAATAGTGTTGTAAAATTGGCGCGAGTACTTGGTCTCGGAAAGCCTGTTGATATTCTGGATCAAACTGAGCAATTTCTCGGCGAGGCGAATGGCAACCCAGACGCAACCAGCGCAGCAGCAGTGCCAGATAAAATCCCCCTGGAATCAGAAATAACCCGTATTCTAAACAATTCCAACCATCTTGATTTTGATGATAGTGTTGCCAGTGGCGATTGAATAAAATCAACCAGCCCGGTGGATACCAGAGGCAAAACCAATCAAACCAGGTAAATCGATAAGGATCAACAGAGGATTGCTGCATGCAGTTAGATTATTGCTAATGAGCCTGTCCTATCTTTATTTTGGTATATTTAATTCTTGAACAGAGGGAACAGGAAAATTTAACCTTTCATTTAGACTAGCCATATACGGCATCGAGTTGATAATGCTTGACAAATGAGGCGACTCACTACGATATGATGGATTCTGCTTTTGATTGCGCTATCAACAACTTTGGATAAAGATGATTCCGACTATTTCAACGATTGAACTGTTTCAACTTGCCTCAGGGGACCGCCTCTCACTTCAAATCTATAAATTCAGTGGCATCCAACCGGGTAAAAAGGCATATTTACAGGCTAACCTCCACGGAGCGGAAATCGTTGGTAATGCCGTCATTAATCAGCTCATTGATTTCTTGATGACCCTTGATTCTAATCAGCTGGCTGGGGAAATATGGCTAATTCCTGTCTGTAATCCCCTTGGCACTAATCAGCGCAATCATTGCTTTTCTACTGGCAGATTCAATACCTACGATGGAAGAAACTGGAATCGAATTTTTTGGGACTATGAGCAAGAGGGCGAAGATTTAAGTGCCTTTGCCAAATCTCAAATTAATCTCCAGCCAGATGAGATTAGAAAAAATTATCTAAAACGAATTCAGTCTGCCTTTGACAAACATTTAGAACAGCTACAAGCACCAAGTGGATTACCTATTGATGAACTGTATCGATATCGACTTCAATCTTTATGTCTAGATGCTAACTACGTTATTGATATACATAGTTCTAGCAACCAAGCGATAGACTATCTTTTTTGTTTCCAAAGCCGCGAAGAAAGTGCTAAAGCTTTTCTACTTGATTATGGAATTTTACTCAGTGAATATGGCGGTGAAACCTTTGATGAAGCATTTATGAAGCCTTGGCTGGCTTTGGAGAAGAAATTAGCCCAATTAGGCAAGGAAATTAAGTTTGACATTGATTCTTGGACCCTAGAACTTGGTTCTGGCATGGTAATGGATCCAGAGTCGGTTCAAAAGGGCGTTCTAGGTATTAAAAACTATCTAGCCCACAAAGGAGTTTTAGAAATACCAGGCTTTCCCTTAGCAGAAACCAGCTCACACCAGGTAAAATTTACCACCAAAGGTCAAACCCAAATATACTATGCAACTGCTGGTGGCATGGTGCAATCGAGAGTGCCATTAGGTAGTTCAATTAAAGCTGGTCAGATCTTATACCAATTATTGAGTTTTAATAAGGAGAAGGAATTGCCTACCTTAATTGATGTTTGTGCCCAAGCTGATGGTTTAGTCTATACTGTCTCCACTAACCACGCTGTCAATGAAGGAGAACATGTAATATCGATAATGCTAAGTTAATCCCTAACTGTTCTCGCTGTTACCTTGCTAGGTACTTAACAGCAGTGAAAACTTTTCCTTCATTGCTGGAAAAGAGTATGCTGCTGTTCAAACATTTCTATATAAAATGCAAAAATATCTTTCAGAACTAACAGCTCAAAACAAAGAACAAATAGCTAGATGTCTGCCACCAGAAGTAGATGTAGAGACGATGATAACTTTCCTCGATTTCGTGTCCCAGCAATTTAGTGCAATTCAGGCAGAATATGGCAAGGTCAAACCTTGGGGCACTGATGCTGAGGATGTCAAATGGTTTTTAACCTTTTTTTCGGAAGGGCAATACCTTGAACTAAATCAAGAAAAGACAATACCGCTAAATAGAGTTTTTTCCAAACCTTGGAACCAATGGCGATTAGCCTTAGCCTTGTCTCACCGTCAACTAGGACAAAATCCACCACCTATTCATGTCAGTGCTTACAGATTGGAAGACAATAGTTATTGGTACACAATCAATGACGGCATGCACAGAACAACAGCAGCTAAGATGTCTGGAGAGCAAACTATCAAAGCTCTCATTAGGGAAGAGAGGATGATGTTGACCAAGCGCTATGCCCTCTGTGATGGTCATTTATTTAAGCTTGATGAGCAAGGTGCTGTACTGATGAGCAAACACCTGCCAAAGGGTTATTATAATTTTCTCGAAGGTTTGTTTGGCGTCAAAAGATATCCACACAATTTACTGGAACTGATTTGGGAAAATATCGCTAAAATTATTTAATAACTAATATAATATCCACATAAAATTGTACGGTAAAGTTTCGCTTTCCCACCTGAAGGCGAGTAAGGTTTCCATCTAAATAATTTTCATGGAAGAGAGCGACAAAACAGACTCAGTTATAAATGGGGAAAAGGCAGATTTTCTTGAGGGATCAATAATTCCTCAAGCCCCAGCAGGATTTAAATCTGGCTTTGTGGGTATAATTGGACGCCCCAATGTTGGTAAATCCACCCTGATGAATACGCTAGTGGAGCAAAAAATTGCCATCACTTCGCCAATAGCACAGACAACGCGCAATCGCTTGCGAGGCATCCTGACGACACCACAAGCACAGATAATTTTTGTAGATACTCCAGGAATTCACAAACCCCATCACCAGCTAGGTAAAGTTTTGGTGCAAAATGCGCGGATAGCGATTGAGTCGGTAGATGTAGTGTTATTCTTAGTAGATGGCTCAGTAGAGGCAGGAGGAGGAGACCGCTTCATTGTCGATTTGCTAGCACGCACACCAACACCAGTAATTCTAGGTATTAACAAATCTGACCAACAACCTGAATCCTACCAATCCTTAGATCAAAGTTACATCCAAATCGCTACACCCTACCACTGGCAGGTAAAAAAATTCTCCGCCTTAACAGGAGTAGGCCTAGAAGCCCTAAAACAACTGCTCATTGAACGCTTAGAGTTAGGACCATACTATTATCCTCCTCAGCTAGTTACTGACCAGCCAGAACGCTTTATTATGGGGGAACTAATTCGAGAGCAAATTTTGCTGCTGACCCGTGAGGAAGTGCCGCATTCTGTAGCGATCATAATTGATGTAGTTGAAGAACAACCAAAGATTACCCGTGTGCTAGCGACTGTCCAAGTTGAGCGCAATTCTCAAAAAGGAATTTTGATTGGTAAACATGGTAGTATGCTTAAGAGTATTGGTTCAGCTGCTCGCCAACAAATTCAAAAGCTGGTCACTGGCAAAGTCTACCTGGAACTATTCGTCAAAGTCCAGCCCAAATGGCGTCAGTCTCGCTTGCGTTTGGCAGAATTAGGTTATCGGTTAGAAGAGTGAATTGGGTTCTATTCTATTTTTTGTCTTTAGAGTTGAATCTACCGTAAAACCAACCCATAGCCACAACTCCTACCCAAATTAAAGGACTAATCGAAGATTCAGGAATCCTTTCGATCTTTGCCTCACCTGAGAATTCTTCTGATATATCCCAAGGGACAAACTCTGGCGGTGTACTTTTGTCTGGTAAAGATGGTAGGAAACTAAATATTGGTGGTGAGATCACTGTCTGGGCTGGAGAAGCTATCAGCCAATCCAAAAGATCTGGCGATCCTGCTATTTCTATTGGAGGGCCAGGCGCTAACTCTGGGAATTGATCATCTATGGGCGAATTGATCATTAATTCAAAAACAATGTCGCTCACAGCCGGAGCATTTCCGTCCAAATCTTGGAAATCACTTAATTGAGTAACTTCTTCTATTCCAAAATAGTAGCTATCATTGAGTTCAAACTCAAATTTAGATTCCTCAGAATCTGATTTTTTTGGAGAGAAAATGTTATTGCCTATTTTCTCTACACTAACCTTAAGATTAATTAAACTAATCTTAGACTTACCTAAATTTCTGAAAGATCCTTTTCCTTCCTCAGCATCTTTAAGCATATGCTCTTGAAGAGTCTGAGAGTGAGCCTTGTTGACTGAAACCACTGGCAAAGTCAATAAACTGAATCCAAGGAAAAGGCTCAAACGCCTAGAGTACAACATTTGTGAATGCCTTCTTGTAAGCTTGATACGGTTAACTTGCTAGATCAAGATTTGCCGTGGGTTTTCTCTCAACTTGGAACACAAAGCATTTACTGAAGACAGACTTCCAAAACTTCAGCCTAAAAATTACGTTGCCAAGGGCTTAACTTTGATAATCTAGCAAGTAGGTATGATTTCTTAGCCCTGAGAACAAGATCAATGGAAGCTATTTGATCTTGACATAAATTCCGTTAGGTTTTTAACCATTCTTACGCATCTTCATAATATCTTTAATTGATTTCGTCGTGTCTTTAAATTGTTTTATGTTAACCTCTCCTCTCTACAGAGAGATGACGGAGTAAGGTTGGTATGCCTATAGTTATACAATCATCACAAAAGCTTGTTTAGTTAGTACTGAACTTTTCCTCAAAGACTTTAAAATTGCCGCAGTTTATAGCTCATGGCTCATAGTTCATGGTTCATGGTTCATGGTTCATTGCTCTGACAATTAACAATGAACTATGAACAATCAACAATGAACAGCACTACAACCCTAATTTAACCTTTGCCTGCCGACGCAGTGCAATTGACTGTGAGTGATCTGGTTGAATCTCCAAAGCCTGTTCGATGGAACTGATTGCTTCATCAAAGCGTTCAATCCTCCATAAAGCTACTCCTAAATTTGCCCAAGCTTCTACATAATTGGGTTCGATCTTAGTTGCTGCTTTAAAGGCAACTACCGCTTCGCTAGGTCGATCCAAGCTCAGGAGTGTTACTCCACGATTACTCCAGGCTTCCGCCAAATTACCATTGAGGTTGAGCGCTTGGTCAAAGTTTTTTAGTGCTTCCTTATGCCTAAGCTGCTGTGCCAGAGCATAGCCTTGGCTAGATAGTGCTTCTGGGTAATTGGGTTGGAGCTGTAGCCCTTGCTGACAGGCGGTAATCGCCTCAGTAAACAACCCTAGTTTGTTGAGGCTATAACAGTGTCCCCAATGGGCTTGAGCCATATCAGCTTGGCGTGAAACCACTTGCTGGTAAGCTTCCACAGCTTCCTGGTATTTTTGTGCTTCTCGCAGACTATCGGCTTGACTCAGAAGTTGCAGTACCTCTGGTTCGCTAGGGGTTGATTGAAGATTGATCCTAGAGGATTGTGTCTTTTGTTGTTCCTTACTATCGGCAGATGACTGGGATTGTTCGACAACATTGAGGGTAGTGCTTTCCTCAGAGACAAAATTTCTAGGGACGATCTTTATTTTTTCGAGGGTTTTGTAAATAACCTTAGGGACGAAAACTGTTTCGTAGATCACCCGAGGCATAAACATGTAGGTAATCACAAAAGTTCCGATTACAGAGACTAAAGCAGTAAAAATTGGTGAACCAATAGAAACATATCTCTTGTTAAGATACTCTTTGCTTTTTGCTACAGGCGGCGTGGGTTCTGCTTTGGGAACCGCTGCCTTTGACCAATGCTTAACTTGGTTAATTGGTTCTTGTATAGTCGTAGATTGGCTTGCCGATTGCCAATTCCCGAAAGCTCGATTTTCTGCCGCAGGTTTAATTGGCCCTGTCTCCACTGCTGAGTTCGTTAGACGCTGTAATGCTTTCAGGGCTGCCTCTGCTGTCAGGTAACGGGCGCGGAAATCATAGAGTACCATGCGCTCAAGAATTGAAGCTAATTCTGGGTCAACTTGCCCAGCATGGTTGCGCCAATTGATTTCACTGGTTTCAAAGTCAATGTCTAAATCCGTTGGTTTTACCCCAGTTAAAGCATGAATGCCAATAATGCCGACGGCGTAGACATCACTGCTAAATTGGGGATTCCCAGCTAATTGTTCATTGGGCATATAACCTTTAGTGCCAATGCCAATGGTCAAATCTGTCTTCCCTCGATTGCGATTGGCTATCTGAGTACTGACTTGCTTGACTGCACCAAAGTCAATCAGTACAATTCTGCTGTCTTGGTGGCGGCAGATTAGATTCGATGGCTTGATATCACGATGGATAACCTGTTTTTGATGGACAAAGGTCAACACTTGCAATATATCTTGCAGTAGTGTAACAACCTGGTTTTGAGACCAAGGCTGATTCTCTACTAGTTTTTTGGTCAGCGGTTCCCCTTCAATTAACTCCTGAGCCAAATAAAACTCCTGATTGTCCTCAAAGTGTGCCAGGAGAAGGGGTATTTGGTCGTGGTGTCCCAATTGGTAGAGAACCTTCGCTTCCGTATCAAAGAGGCGTCTTGCTGTTTGCAGACTCTTGGGATCACTGACTTGGGGCTTGAGTTGTTTGACCACACATTGAGGGTGCTCCGGCAAATGCAAGTCTTGAGCCAGAAAGGTTTGACCAAATGCCCCTGCTCCCAACTGGCTGATGATTTTATAGCGTCCACCTAGTGGTGGCGATTGATTGGTGGGTTCAAATAGAGGTAAAGGGTTGAGTGTCATGCCTTGCCCTTGAATTCAGAGCGCTTGTTGTTCTACTTGAGTGAAAATTATTAAGTATGAACGATCAAGCAGTAACTATCAAGTGGAATTGCTGGTAGATGAGAAGATCACAGCAAGCATCCCGTTTTCGTTTTTGTGAAAAACTCTCCGGAGAAGGGGAGACAAAGAGATGGATGAATGTGCCTAACTCTGAGTTTCTTGAGAAATCATTAAATTAGCACTCATGGGGATGCTCCCAAATTCAGACGCCCCTTGTGGGCAACTAGATATTTTTTATCTTTGTGCCTAGCTTATCCACTCCTTTGGGTTTGATTTTGCACTTTAGTAAGCAGCTAATCTTGGTAAAGGTTATGTCCCTTGGGTATAGACTAAGCCCTAGGCACATACTCTGCTTGCTGTTGTCGAGGTCTATATTTTTAACTTCTTCAGTTAACTGTTGGCTTTTGTAAACCTGGTTACATTTAGGATAGATTGCATGCTTCCCGGTCCTGTCTAATCTCTCCCCTTAGATGAAATATTACTGCTCTGTTACTACCTTATTATCAAACAATTATCTTTGCGATCGCAATTTGGTATGACTACAAGGAAGATCTACTTGGCTAGCAATTGCTCACTCATCATCAGTCAACAGTAATTGAGTTTCCTTCTTATTGATGCCAGCCCCCACCGTATAGTCTATCAAGGTCTCGACTGCTTGTGCTAACTGAACTTTGCTCAAGGTTCATAAAGTTAGTAAATAGTTTGTCTAAAACGAGTCATAATCAGCACTATAAAACCCTATAATCATTGCCAGTACTGATTTATATAGGAAAACAAAATAGAATTTTTATGCCATTAGTGATTAATAAGTAGCAATTTTAGTTTTTAATATTTAAATATAAAAAAAATCCCAGTTTCTCATTTATAACCATAGGCAGTTGTCAAAACATACTATTTGACTTGAATGAAGATTTTCCCAAGTTGGTTTGAATGATTGTCCTGCTTTGATGATGCCCGGAGAGCTGTAGGGGCAGCCCCTCATCACCAGAGAATTGCATCATAGTTTGTAAACAATTATAATCGCCGAGGAAAAGAGAGTTCCCACCAAAAGAAGAAACCTCCTGACTAGGCAGTGGCAGAAAATTTGATTGCTCACCTTACCCAGTGACTGCCTCGGAAGATTATGATGGTCATGGTTCAATCAACTTCAATCAACTAAAGTGCTTGTAAATTGAACCGAGAAAGCAACAGTGATGCGGGATCATGACTAACGACCCTATAGTCTTTTGGTGCAGTTGTCTGCTGTGGTTAATAGTTACAGCACTGATTGTCAGTTCTGTCAGTTCCAAGAAGCAGGCAGAGGAAAAAACCAATCTTAAGTATGACCAGTTATTGCAAGAGCGCCTGAAACAGGTCAGTCTTAATAGCTGGAAAGATTTATGCCAAAAATCTGGCTTAAGTATACTGCAATTGCATCAAGTGCGTCGTGGGGAAATAGGACAATTACAACTTAATCAGCTACAGAAACTGGCGAGAGCTCTCAATTGGAGCCTAGAAGATTTAATCCATAAATTAGGTATTTTGTCAACTACAGAGCAGATGAACACCACAGCTGCTGATACCGCCGAAATTGAACAATTGCGGCAACAGTGTCAACAACTGCAAGAGGAATTGCAGCAGCAATTGCATCAACTCAGAGCTAATGAAAGACGCTCTACTTTCTGTCAATTGCAAACACTACTGACCAACTATCCTACTGCTCGCAGCATAGTGCAACGTAAACCAGATTTGCCAGCAAAAAATCTGGTAGCAATATTGATGTCGCTGGATAACTTACTCAAGAGTTGGGGTTACCAATTCATTGGTTCTGTTTGGGAACAAGTACCATATAATCCGCAGTTGCATCAGCCTGATACTGACGATATCCAGCCAGGGGAGTTAGTCTATATCCGCTTTGTGGGGTATCGGGAAGGAGAAGATATCCTTTGTCCTGCTAAAGTCAGTCGCACTCTACCTGGAGGCAAGAAAAATTAATCAGGGACTACAATAAGCAAACATTGAGTTCAGCCCACAAATCACTGTCTAGGCAAGAGTGGTTAGTTTGACACTTCCTTTTCACTATTTTCAAGAATTTTCAAGACCTTTGTATCGCTATGTAAAGAGAAGGGAAACATTAAGTAATCATTTGTTGCAATGGTTTGATTTGGCGCATTTAATCCCACAAGCATACTGAATAATTAGAATAAGAAGCTAGCTTGCTCAGTAGGTGATGTACTCCTACACCAAATCAAAGATTATGGTGTATGCTTCCCAGCGACTCCCGGTACCCCGTCAGACATTAACTTCGACCTTATTGACGACACGGGGTGCCCCTCCGCGCCGGAAAAATACAAAAGTGTTCTTTCCTTTGTACTGTTGGAATTTTACCCATTCACAGATTACTTGATTAAAAAGAGTATTACTGAATGGAACGCCATATTCCAAGTTGTCAAGGTTCTGCTAGAGAGTATCTGGGTTGAGTTTAGAGGGGTAACACTAGACAAGTATCGTTCGATTAAGGAGGAAAAGATGAGTAAATATTGCTTCCACGATGAAATCACTTTAGCCGAAGAAGCAGAAAAACTGGGAAAAAAAGCGATCAAGTTAGGACTAATCAATGGTTTTACAGTACATCTGTTTCCAGACTGCTGGCAATTCTATATTCCTAATGAACAAGAATCAGAGCCTCTAAGTTCAGAAGAGGTATACCTTCGTTTTAAAAAACTAGTGGAACAATCTGGTACCTAGAATTACTTGTAATCGAAATCCGGACACATCTGGACAGAATTACAAAATTTTGTCCAGATTGATTAGATAGGTACGCCAGCTAGCTTGGCGTCCTTGCTCAGTGCTTTGAAGTCGCGCTAAACGCCAGGTTTTGCCTTCTTTCTGCCGCTGTAAGTAAACATCGAAGGGATTTTGCCGCTGAATTACCTGCTGTTGTGGTAATTTGATTTTCAGGGTGTAGGTACCCCGGAAATGGTAGGCAGGCAAGTTATCAATTAATAGAGGTTCTACTTGCTTTAGCCTTACCTGAATGATTTCCAATTTAGGGGGCGTTGATCCTAAACTGTAAGTTAGCTGCTGTTGGGTTTGATCGATCTGGAGGGCAACCGCTTTTTGAACCAGTTGCTTACTTGGTGCTAGTCCTAGAGTAGGAGTGTTAGTACCGCAAGCTGTTAGCCATGCCATCACCAGGGTCATCAAAACAGCGCTCACTATCATTCTTGCAGCTTTAGGCATAGTAACTTCTAGAGATGTAGGAAATACGCGAAATTTTACTTTTCTTACGTACAAGCTCAGGTAGTTAAATCCTAACCATCCCTTGACCTCAAGGGTATAAAAAATTCCCCATGCAGCTCAACCTTCACCTCCAAGGCAAAGGATTCCCAATTCTCTGTCTCCATGGTCATCCAGGCTCAGGCCGCAGTATGTCAGTGTTTACTGATCACTTATCAAAGCGATTCCAAACCTTAGCTCCCGATTTGCGGGGATATGGTAGCAGTCGCGCCCCAAGAGATTTTCAAATGAAAGATCACCTCATGGATTTGGAGGAACTCCTCAATTATCGCCAAATTAATCACTGCTTGCTGCTGGGTTGGTCATTGGGAGGGATTTTGGCAATCGAATTAGCGCTGAGATTTCCCAATCGAGTCACTGGTTTAATTTTAGCTGCCACTGCAGCTCGACCCAGAGGCACTCACCCAGCGATCACCTGGCAGGATAATTTTTACACTGGGATCGCCTCAATTTTGAATTGGCTCAAACCTGGCTGGCAGTGGAATATTGAAACCTTTGGCAAGCGATCGCTTTTCCGCTATCTCCTTCAACAGCATACGCCCACTGCCTATAGTTATCTAGCATCCTTTGCGGTCTCAGCCTATTTACAAACTTCTGGTGCTGCTACTATGGCGCTGACAACTGCCCTGAGAAATGGTTACAACCGTCTTTCTGACATAGAGCAAATCCGATGCCCTAGTCTAGTTTTAGCTGGTACAGCTGACCGACACATTACAGCAGATTCGAGCCGAGAAACTGCTCAACATCTGCACTACTCTCAGTGGCACTGCTATCCCCATACTGCTCATCTGTTTCCCTGGGAGATTCCCAATTTAGTTCTCAAGGATATTGACAGATGGCTTGAACTTAACCCTCAAGTGGTGAGCAACAATGTTTGAGGCTAGCACACTCCTTAAGAAGAGAGAGAATATATGAGTCTTACTGCTCTGTGTTGCCCCACATTTAGATTAGATTATTGCCAGATACTACAGCACGCTATTCTTCACGTGCCGTAGCATCCCTACTCCCAACGAGGTATTCCTTAGCCGTTACTAGAAAGCTTGCCCACTCAAAGTAGTCATTGACTGGGTCTCAATTTGCTTCCCCAAGTCATTGAAAATGGTCAGGTTAGTTGGTTTGCAACGCTTGACCTTGACGACAATTCCTTGGGCACCTTCACCTTCAAGATCTTCAATATATCCACCTTTTGCATTCTGAGCTTCTTTGTCTGTTAAAAACGGACCGAAATAATAGGTACAGCTTGGGTTTTCGGTGACAATTTCAACCCAAAAATTCAATCCCAATAAGCCGAAACCGTCGATCAAAAACTCTTTCATAAAAACCTCTTGCAGTTCTAAAACCTAATCCACGGTCTTAAACACCGTATTTATTTACATTTTGTTATACTATCTACAGATTTTTTTTTCAAAAAGTTTTCTGTAGGCTGGTTCAAGTAAAGCAAATTTGGCAAACGCTGACGATAAATCTCGTACAGGGTTATGGCTGTAGCTATGGAGGCATTGAGGCTGGGAGTTTTGCCCTGTAGAGGGATTGAAACCAGCATATCGCAGCAGCGTTGTGTAAGCAGATTCAAGCCATTACCCTCCGAGCCTATGACTAATGCTATCGGTCCTGTAAACTCAACTGTGTGTAGTAGTTTACCGTAACCAGCAGTAGTGCCGTAAATCCAAAATCCAGCTGCTTTTAATTCCTCCAGAGCGCGAGAGAGATTAACAACTCTGGCAATGGGAAAGGTTTCTAAGGCTCCCGCCGCCACCTTCATGACTGCTGAGGTGACTCCAACAGCTCGGCGCTGGGGAATAACTAAGCCTTGAGCGCCCAGGGCTTCAGCTGTGCGAATAATTGCTCCTAAGTTATGGGGATCGGTGATACCGTCACCTACTAGGAGTAGCGGCTGCTGAGCCTTAGCTTTTGCTTGTTCAATCAACTCACCCAAATCCTTATAGGAGTATGGTGCGATTTGAGCAGCAACGCCCTGGTGATTAGCCCCTTGGGTAATTTGATTTAAGCGTCGCGATTCCACTTCGTCAATTACTGCCCCCTTTGCCTTAGCCTCAAGTAGTAAGGGGTGAAAGCGGGGATCATAGCGCAGATGAGGTACGATCCAAACTCGATTGAGCTGGCGCTGATTCTCGAGGGCAGAAAGCACAGGATGACGCCCATAGAGTAAGTCACTCTCTTCGGGTTCATTTTGAGTTGAACCCTGAGGAGCCGCAGTGGAGGTTTGCTTGTATGGAGGCTTTCGATGCTTGTATTCTGAACGATTGGATTTTCCTCCCTTCCATTTGTTGGGAGTTCGAGAACGGCGGTCTTGATTAGTCATTTGGTTATGATTTGATGACTTTTGAACTGGGATTGAGTTCTAAATATGCCAAAAGTTTGGTCAGGCGTTGAGGATTGGTAAGATAGAGATACCCTATTAAAGTCTCCAAACTGGATGCTTGCTGATAAATTTTGGGATCAAGACGCCTAGGGTTGGTTGTGGCAGCGTTGCGTCCACGCCGCAGGATTTCTAATTCGGTCTCGGTAAGGTGGGGTTCAAGCAATTGTAAAATTTTTGCCTGACTTTCCGCTCTCACTTGAGCCACAACTTGCTGATGATAATCTTTGAGCCGTTTGGGTGGCAGTAGATAGCAACTCCGGATGTAAAGTTCATAAACTGCATCTCCCAAATATGCCAGAGATGCTGGTGAAATCTGCTGGAGTTGGGATAGAGAATTGACAGCAGCACTCAATTGACTGAATCGGACTTGCGCCCAACAGAGTGCTGATTCAGTTCCTGAAAATTCGGAACTCTCTTCCTCCTTTGATCTCACAATCTTTGTACGAGTTCTATACTAGACTATGCTTTCGATTTTAGCGCTGAGGGAAATTAGCCATAGTTGTAAGCAAACTCAAACGACCACTCTTAAACCTCAACTAAGATGTTCAAGGCGGGTTTGTTGCCCGCCCTGGTAATCTTTGTTCAGTTTTACTTGCTACCCTTGATACTCTCTATGGCTACATCAACTGATGGTTGTAGCGATAGAAATTTTTCCAAGCGCACCAGCTTGACTGTTTGAGTCACGCGTGGGTTGGTCACTATTTGCAAACTTCCCTCAGCGTTTTGAGCTCTTTTAACTAACTGCACCAAAGCGCCCAAGCCGGAGCTATCGACAAAGTCGATCTTGGAAAGATCCAAAATGATGTTCTTTGGACCATCGTCGATATTTTTGCCGACTACCTTGCGAAACGTAGCTTCCGAAAAGGCGTCTAACAAACCAGTGAGGCGGAAAAGTTGGTAATTTTCCCTGACTTCGCGAGTGCCCCTTAAGCTTACTGTCAGGGTTAGTGGCTCAGGAATAAAACCCTCCTCTTCTTGTCGCTTACTGCAATTTTTAACTACCGACTGTCTATTATACAACGGTTTTCATTAGTTTAGTGTTGACATCTCCCCACTTTGAAAAATTGACTGGCTAGCTCTGGCTCGAAGTTATTTTTGGTCTTAGGGGCTCTTTTGCACCCTACTTTCAGATTTAGGCTTGGGCTTGGTGATGTATCCGCATTGATTTGACAAATTGCTCAAACAGGTAATCAGCATCGTGAGGACCAGGGCTAGCCTCTGGGTGGTATTGCACAGAAAACAAAGGCAAAGATTTGTGACGCAAACCCGCTACAGTGCGATCATTGAGATTGAAGTGAGTAATCTCCACCCCAACACCTAAAGAATCGGGATCAATAGCAAATCCATGGTTCTGACTGGTAATCTCCACTTGCTGCACTATACCTGCTGGGTGATTCAAGCCCCTGTGACCAAATTTGAGTTTAAAGGTTTTAGCTCCCAGAGCCAGACCAAGGATTTGATGTCCCATGCAGATGCCAAACATCGGTTGTTCCAGCTCTAATAAAGCTTTAGCGATCGCAATTCCTTCGCTAACTGTAGCAGGATCCCCCGGACCATTGGAAAGAAAAATGCCATCGGGCTGATATTTGATAATTTCCTCTAGTGGTGTATTTGCCGGCACCACAATCACGCGGCAACCGTAGCTTGCCAAGCGTCGCAGGATGTTACGTTTGATGCCAAAGTCAATGGCAACAACTGTCAGAACTTGCTCTGATTTATCCTCTTCCCAAGAGCGGAATTCCCAGTTGGCAGCAGTAGGCTCAGACCACTCGTATACTGATCTGGTAGTGACTTTCGGCACCAGATTTAATCCCTCCATACTGGGGGCTGAGAGTACTTGCTTGAGCAATTCGGCAGGATCAAGAATTTTTGTGGAAATACCACCGTTCATGGCACCAACAGAACGCAGTTTTCGAGTCAGAGCTCTGGTATCAATGCCGTAAATGCCTGGGATGTTGTTTTCCTTGAGGTAATCGGGCAAGGAGAGTGTCGCACGCCAGTTACTCGGGCGTCGGCAGATGTTGCGGGCAATTGCTCCTCTAATCTGAGGATGTGCTGATTCTTCATCCTCCGGGTTAATACCTGTATTACCTAATTCTGGATAGGTGAAGGTGACAATTTGACCGCAATAACTAGGATCTGTCGCTACTTCCTGATAACCGGTCATGGCAGTGTTAAACACCACTTCCCCAAAGGTGGTACCGCTAGCTCCAAAAGACCAGCCTTGATAATGTGTTCCATCTGCCAATACCAGCAGAGCTCTTTGAGCCTCAGAAACAGCCATAAGAAGTTGTTAATTGTGATTAGAAACAATCATATCAACTCCCTCAGCACAATAATCCTTACTAATGTTAGGGAGTCAAGAAATTTAAATGGTCTCCTTGTTGAGAGAGTAACTCTTGAGTCGAACCTTGAAGCCTCAATTGGCCTTTATCCATAAAAATAATCGAATCAGCACGCAGTATTACCCGAGGGCGGTGGCTAATTATAATTGTCGTTTTACCCTTTCTGTAATCTAAAAGTCTGTCTAAGACTTCGGCTTCACCGACGGGATCGAGAGCCCCTGTAGATTCATCTAAAATTAATATTGGTGGATCTGTAACTATGGCTCTAGCGATCGCTAAGCGCTGCCTTTGTCCTCCAGAAATATTAGCGCCAAATTCTCCTAAGACAGTTTGGTACTTTTCTGGTAGTTCACTAATAAAGTCGTCAGCGTTAGCAATTTGGCAGGCTTTGACAATTTGCTCAAAGCTAACCTGAGGGCAGCTGAAGCGGAAATTTTCAACAATTGAGCGACTCCAAAAGTGAGCTTCTTGGGGGACTAGTGCTACTTGCTGCCGTAAGCATTCGAGGGAGAGGTCTTGTTGATTATAGATGCCATAGCGGATATTGCCGGATTGGAGATTATACAAACCTGCAAGTAATTTAGATAGAGAGCTTTTACCACAACCTGACTTACCAATCAGAGCAGTTACTTTACCACCAGTAATCGTCAGGGAAAAATCTTTGAGGAGGTCAACTCTACCCAGATGATGAAAGTTTAGTTTAGTGCAGATAATATCGGCATCATCAGGAATTTTCGCAAAGGGCTTTTTTTCTTGAGCTTGATTTTCCGGGGTGGCATCAATGACTTCAGCAAGTCGTTCAATCGCTGTTTTAGCCAGGGCAAATTCATCGACAAAACTCACCAAGGTGGTGATTAAGGCAGTAAAATTGCCATTCATACTATTAAATGCCAGCAACTGACCGATGGTTAATTTTTGCTCAATCACCAAGGTGCTACCAAACCAGAATAAGGCGATTTTCCCAACTCCAGAAACTAAGCCAGAGAAGACGCTGTTAGTAATACCAATTTGAATCGTACTCAAGCTGAGTTTGGCAAGATGGCTAAAGCGCCCTTGAAGTTCTTCCCAGAGTTGGGGGGCAGCGTTAGTAGTTTTAAGGGTAAGTGCACCTTTGAAAGTTTCCACTAAAACGCCTTGGTTTTCTGCATCTTTAACTAAAACAGAGCGGGTTTTTTGCTGTAGGGCAGGCAGGAAAATAATTGTCGAGATGCTCATTGCCCCAGCAGCGATAATCGCAACTACAGTAAGTTTCCAGCTATAAAATAGCATGAAGCCAAAGGAAACTACGGCAATAAAAAACTGGCTTGGTAGTCTAATAACCACTTGGGAAACTAAGTGGTTTACTTCTCGAATATCTCGCAAGCGACTGACAATTTCACCACTACGACGGGCTTCATAGTAAATCAGGGGCAAGCGCAGGATTTGTCGTCCGAATTCCAGAACAAACCCTAATTCCATACGCTCTGCAAAATTAGCAATCAGGTTAGACTGCACTAAAGAAAAGCTACTGCTAAACAGGTTCATCGCTACTACCCCAATTACTACAGTCGTCAGTAGTTGCGAATCCCCTTGCACCAGCACATCATCAGTAAGAATTTGGACAAGGAAGGGCGAGGCTAAAGAAAGGAGTCCAACAACAAGGTTAATCACCAGTGCCTCAGTGAGCATCCCACGATAGGGCAAAACTCTGGCTAAAAAGCGCCCAAAACCACTGGTTTTTTCCTCAGCTTGCTTATAAAAGCGGCTTTCATCAGGCACTAGCAGCAGCATCGCGCCATTGAACCAACCAGCGACCAATTCTTGGCGATTGAGGTAACGGATGCCTACACCAGGATCAGCGATTACGTATTTTTTGCCCTTTTGCCCATATAAAGTCACCCAATGGTAGCCTTTCCAATGAATGATGGCAGGTAGGGGGGCTTCGTTTAGCCTATCGAGTAGTTGAGGGGTAGCTTTGACTTGACGGGCATCAAATCCTAACATTTGAGCACCTCTCCTCAAACCGAGAAGGGTAGTTCCCCGAGAACCTGTGCCTACTGCTTCCCGGATGCGGCTAAGGGTAAAGTTACGCCCGTAGTATTTGGCTACGGTGGCTAAGCAAGCAGCACCGCAGTCTTCTTCAGAGTGTTGCAAAACAGCCTGATAGGTCATCGAGATTAAGCTCCAGATGAAGTACCGAGGTTTTTGCTAAAAGTACGACTCGATCAGGACAACAGCCAGCAAACCTCATCTTAGAGGCTACTGGCTGGGCGAGGATAAAAGTGTAGTGCTAGCTACTGCTTGAAGCTCAATTAACTTAATGGAATTCTAGAATAGTCCCCCTAATCCTCCTAATCCTGGAATTCCTCCCCCTAATCCTGGAATTCCTCCTGCGAGGAAACTAGAGGCAACACCTGTTCCCATAGCGGCAAAATTACTAGCTGCTGGTAGAGCCAAAGGTATTACTTCCTGTGCGAGTGTTCCTCCAACCTGTATTCCTTGAGCAGCAAAACTCTGCCCAACATCCATTCCGATTGAGGCATTTTGCAATCCTAGGTTCATGGCACCACCAATTAGGGGCTCGATGTTAGGAATTAATGATGATTGCCCACCACCAACTACTTCGGCATGGGCATCGGGAAGGTCTGACCATAGATTTTGGTCATTTTGACCTTCTAAGAATTTCTTGAGTTTTGAATTATTTATATTTGGCATATTGGCTTGCTTCCTTCAATCAATTTGTGGATTTTAGAGATGATACAGGTGATTAGTTACTGCTATTTATTTATTTATACCTATTTTAGTTATCCGATTTTGTTAGTAAAAAACTTTGTACTAATTTATTTTCGATAAAATTCTGTACTTAAATGTAAAATACAATACTATTTATTAATCTCTAATCCCAGCAATATTCACTAGTTAAGATGAATTTGTGCCTTAATTAGGGTAAAAATAGTATCAATGCTTCTTAATTACATCTTTATAAACTACGTCATTATGATGGTGATTTAAGGTTGAATCAGAAACTAAAACACCTAATAAACAGTCTTCTTAGTCAATTCAAAATTATTTGAAATTTAAGAATATTAATTTTCATGCGTAGTTTAATGAAGTTATTAACGATTGTGATATTTCCTAGATAAAATAAGATTTATATGACAATCCAATTTGGTAATAATTGTCATTGTTTTGTGACTTATCGTTTTTATATAGCAATTTTCAATTAGATGAAATCCTAATCTCTGGGTTTTAGGGATTGGGAAATATCTTATTTCCCACACTCCCTTATTCAAGCAGTATTAATCCCCACGTAGGATTTATTGCCAGACTAGCTCTAACTCAATTCCAAATCCGTCACTGCTCCTAGACTACTAGAAGAAACCAATTTGGCATATTTTGCCAGCACACCATTTGTATAGCGTGGTTTTAGAGGTTTCCAGCGCTGGCGACGTTGTTCAAGTTCAGCCTCAGATACATGCAGATGTAGTGATCTGGCTGGAGCATCAATAGTAATTCTATCGCCTTCATTCACTAAAGCGATCACACCGCCAATGGCTGCCTCTGGTGCAACGTGTCCAACTACCATACCGTAAGTGCCACCGGAAAACCTGCCATCAGTAATTAAACCTACTGAATCTCCTAAACCAGCACCAATCAGGGCAGAGGTAGGAGCAAGCATTTCTCGCATTCCTGGACCACCCTTTGGCCCTTCATAGCGAACCACAATTACATCTCCGGGCTTAATTTTACTAGCAAGAATTGCCTCTAAGCAGGCTTCCTCTGATTCAAACACCCTTGCTGGACCAGTAATTTGTGGATTTTTGACACCAGTAATTTTAGCAACTGCCCCTTCTGTAGCTAGATTGCCTTTGAGGATAGCGAGATGTCCTTGAGCATACATAGGATGATCCCAAGGGCGAATTACATCTTGATTAGTTGGTGGTTGCTCAGGGACATCAGCTAAAATCTCAGCAATAGTTTGACCACTAATCGTGAGAGCATCACCGTGCAAAAGGTCATGCACTAGTAACATTTTCATGACTTGGGGAATACCACCACACCGATGCAAATCGACGGTAACATATCTGCCGGAAGGCTTAAGGTCACACAACACAGGTACCCGAGAGCGAATGGTTTCAAAATCGTCAATTGACAACTCAACACCAGCTGCATGGGCAATCGCCAACAGATGCAAGACTGAATTAGTAGAACCACCCACTGCCATAACTACGGAAATTGCATTTTCAAAGGCTTTGCGAGTTAAAATTTCCCTCGACAAACGCCGTTGACGAATCGCTTCCACTAACACCTGAGCTGATTTCTCAGCACTATCGGCTTTTTCTGCATCTTCAGCTGCCATGGTTGATGAATAGGGAAGACTCATCCCCATTGCCTCAAAAGCTGATGACATGGTATTAGCAGTGAACATACCACCGCAGGAACCAGCACCAGGACAAGCATTGCGTTCCACTGCCGCTAACTGCTCCTGGTCAATTTTTCCAGCGCTGTGTTGCCCTACTGCTTCAAAGGCACTGACAACTGTCAAATCACAACCATTGTGGTGTCCCGGTTTAATTGTGCCACCATAGACAAAAATACCAGGAATATTCATACGGGCGATGGCGATCATCGCCCCTGGCATATTCTTATCACAACCACCAATTGCCAACACACCGTCCATACTTTGACCATTGCAAGCTGTCTCAATGGCATCAGCAATCACTTCCCGCGATACCAAAGAATACTTCATTCCTTCAGTACCCATGGAGATACCATCACTCACCGTAATTGTGCCAAACATCTGGGGCATAGCACCGGAGTCTTTAATTGCTGCCTGTGCCCGTAAAGCCAAATCATTGAGTCCAATGTTGCAGGGAGTAATTGTGCTGTAACCATTAGCAATACCCACAATCGGTTTAGTAAAATCTTGATCACCGAAACCAACTGCCCTAAGCATGGCTCGGTTGGGTGAGCGTTGTACACCCTGGGTAACGACTTGACTTCTAAAGTTGTCTGGCATTAATGTGTTCTCCCCTTAGTGATCTTGCAATCGCATTAGCACAACTATAGCTAAGAGCTATGGTTTGATTGTCGCAGACTGCACAGCCATTTTGCTTGATTTCGTCACTTCAGCAGTTGCTGGCAGCACGAGTCTCAATTGAGCATGAGGCAGTGTTTAGCGGTGAAGATGACAAGGTATCCTAACCCTTGCAGAGAATTAGTCTCTACTGTTGAAGTTGAAAACCTGATTTGATAGGAGAAAGGACATAATTTATAACATTTTCCTCAATTCTGGTTACAGATATCTCCCACTCTCCCACTCTCACCTTCTCTCCATAATCTTTAGCAAATATAGGGAATGATATTAATTCTGATATTGGAGAAGCTTACTTACCATTGTTTCTAGCCCTCTGCCACTCCTCCACTCTTCCCTGAAGTCTAAATAATAATGTGTGACAGCAGAAAAATCCGGTTGAGGTGAAATTTATAGAGAAATATATTTTTGGGGTATTTATAACAAAAAATTTTCACGAGTTGGTAGGTTAGGAAATTCAGCAACGGAAGAATGGCTATTGAAGCTATTTTGTATTCCCTGTTAAGAGTTACCTAATTTTCCGTTACTTTTGATGCTAACCCTCGAAGTCGTAAAATTTTATCTTTTTTTGGTTAGATCTTGGCTCCAAATACTCCATATAAACCAGTCCAATCAAGCTATAGTCGCAGTAACTTTTGGAGATGTATTGATGGATGCTGATGAACTACTGAAGCGATATGCAGCAGGGGAGAGAGACTTTCGAGAGACTAACCTACAGGGTGCGTCTTTGGTAGGAGTTGATCTCAGCCAAGCCAATTTGCGAGGTGCAAACTTGAGTCATACTGATTTTACTGGATCATTTCTAGAAATTATCAACCTACGAGAGGCGAATCTCTTCCAAGCTAACTTGCGAGGCACCAACCTCAGTAAGGCAAATCTGATTGGTGCCAACTTGAGTCAGGCAAATCTCAGTGAAGCCAATTTAAGTGATGCTAGCATGCGAGCATCGAACCTCAAAAAAGCTAATCTTAGTGGAGCCAATCTAACTGAAGTAATTCTCAGCGATGCTATTGTCCGAGAAGGCAACCTTTCTCGTGCCAAACTAGTGGAAGCATCCCTGAGCCGCACTTATCTGTTCAATGCTAATCTTAACGGAGCTAGTTTGGAAGGTGCTAACTTAACCAATGCAGTTTTAGTCGGAGCTAATCTAAGTGGGGCAAATCTCTCTAAAACCTTCTTGAATGGAGCTAACTTTACTGAAGCCAACCTGTATCAAGTAGATTTGAGTAGGGCAAAAGCTAATGGTACTAATTTGGCAAAAGCTGATCTCAGAGAAGCAAAACTTAGAGGTGCAAGTATAAGTTGGACAACTCTACGAGGCTCGAATCTCACTAAAGCCAATTTGTACCGAGCCAAGTTATATTGGTCTAACCTAACTGAGGCAATTTTAGTTGAGGCGGTTTTAATTGATGTCAATCTGAATATGGTTAATCTGCGTGGTGCTGATTTGAGTAGGGCAATCATGCCCAGTGGAGCCACCCACGATTGATCTCACATTTGATTTTGCCCTAACTCCTGTGACACTTTAAAATCTAGGTTTTTAAAAACCTAAAAACCGGGAGATGTCAAAATGAAGTAACGCTCTTAAATTAGCGATCGCTTCTGCATGACTTCCAATTTCACCTCTGCTGATTCCACACCTAGTTTGGTTTCCCCTGTCATTGATTCCCATCTCATCAAAGAGCATCTAGATGCTGATTCCCCAATCAAGTTGGGAATCATGGCCTCTGGTAAGGGAAGTAACTTTGAAGCCGTCGCCCAAGCAATTGCCGACGGCAAGCTCAACGCCCAAATTCAAGTGTTGATTTACAATAATCCCGGTATTCTCGCAGCAACCAGAGCTCAAAAATGGGGTGTACCTGCGGTACTTCTCAATCATCGGGACTACAAACAACGCGAAGATTTCGACAAAATTATTGTTGAGACTTTGCAACTTTACGAGGTAGATTGGGTGGTAATGGCAGGCTGGATGCGAGTAGTTACTAAGGTACTTATCAATGCCTTCCCCAATCAAATTATCAACATCCATCCCAGTTTATTACCTAGTTTTAAAGGCATACGAGCTTTAGAACAAGCTCTCGATGCTGGGGTAAAAATCACTGGCTGTACCGTTCACTTAGTAACTGAAGAAATTGATAGTGGTAGGATTCTGATGCAGGCAGCTGTGCCAATTGAGCCAGACGATACACCGGAAACACTACATGCTAGGGTTCAAGTACTTGAGCATCGTATTTTGCCTGAGGCTATTATTTTAGCTGCGCAATTACATAATCGCTAGAATTGACACTAAGTACCTGGACAAGAATAAAGGTTGCTGGTTGAGGCAGGGTATGGGGTGTAGGGTGTAGGGTTTGGGGTAATTTTGACGGATTTCATCATTCTTTACATAGAGCCATTTCTTTATGTCCGACTACTTAGAAGTTAAGCTGTATCCGGAAGCTTTTTCTCGAGTAAGAGGCATTGATTTTAAGTGAAAAGTCTGACATTGATTTGAATCGCTAGCGCTAAAAAAATAAATTT
Source organism: Symploca sp. SIO3C6 (assembly GCA_010692425.1). Lineage (GTDB taxonomy): Bacteria > Cyanobacteriota > Cyanobacteriia > Cyanobacteriales > Coleofasciculaceae > SIO3C6. Next base: position 32,017 of record JAAHHJ010000055.1, read on the forward strand.
ATCGATGATAGAAATAGGAGTTGACCCCATCTTTCAAGCAGCAGCTAATGGTATAGCTTTAGCCATTGGCAAAACAGCTGCGGAAAATGGCATTAATTTACTGGGCATGACGAGAGAAGCTTTGTTAGATGGAGCGGGAAATCTGACTCAGCTAGGCAAGGATTTGCTATTTCCTCCCATCAGAAAATATAGCGCTGCGCGCTGGGGTACTTACAAGTTAGGATATATCTAGAGTCACCTAAAACTAGATTTATTTATGGCTCACCCTTACTCTCAGGATTTGCGCCTACGTGCCCTCTATTTAATCACTAGCG
>JAAHHJ010000056.1 GCA_010692425.1 Symploca sp. SIO3C6
CGCTAGTGATTAAATAGAGGGCACGTAGGCGCAAATCCTGAGAGTAAGGGTGAGCCATAAATAAATCTAGTTTTAGGTGACTCTAGATATATCCTAACTTGTAAGTACCCCAGCGCGCAGCGCTATAGTTCAAAAGTTGTTCCGTTTGGAGCAACCACTTGCCAACCTGATAGGGATGCTGTTTGCCCTGATATATTAACAATTTGCACAAATTCTCTGCCGCCTTCAGGATTTTTGGGGTTCACCATAGCAGCGATAATTCGGAAAGTGCTTGTGGTTTTTTCCTGAGATGTTTCGCTGCTTTGAGTCTCTGATTCCTGTTCCTGATTTTCTCTGATATCAACTAGAGTTCGTAAACTACGGTACGGAAATTTTTACTGGTAGAGGCGATCGCAATTTTGACGAAGACTGGGGAGATTTAAAGCGAGTTTTACTAAAACTAGAGAAAGTAGAATTTAGAGGCACAACAGTTTAGCTCAAATCAGATTGGCAGCGAAAAGTCAGGTAAACTAGGCGTGTTTGACACCATAGAACCTTAATTTGTAGCAACCTCATCATGCCTGCTGACGCCCCCCAAATCCTAGCTCTTGACTTTGATGGCATCATCTGTGACGGACTTTTGGAGTATTTTCAGACATCCTGGGGTACTTATTGCCAAATCTGGAACTCCAACAACCAAATGCCCTCAGATAGCTTAGCATCTAGTTTCTACCGCTTAAGACCAGTAATTGAAACCGGCTGGGAAATGCCTGTGCTAGTACGGGCGCTGATACTGGGAATTCCAGAAGAAAAAATTATCGAGGATTGGGCAACCATTGCCCAGGAAATTGTTGACTCAGAGAAGTTGAATGCGGCAGAAAGCGGTAAGAAGCTAGACGCTTTCCGGGATAACTGGATTAAAACAGATTTAGACAGTTGGCTAAAACTGCACAGATTTTATCCCGGCGTCATTGAGCGATTGGGTAAAATCCTCTCAGATCAATCAATACAACTATTTATCGTAACTACTAAAGAAGGACGCTTCGTCAAGCAGTTATTGCAGCAACAAGGTATTACTCTGCCGGAAGAGAGGATAATTGGCAAAGAGTGCAAGCGCCCTAAATACCAAACCCTCAGGATACTGCTGGAGGCTCATAATTGCGAAGCTGTAGGGCTATGGTTTGTTGAGGATCGACTTAAAACCTTGCAACTTGTGCAACAACAACCTGACCTTAAAGATGTAAGGCTTTTCCTCGGAGATTGGGGTTATAACACTAAGGCTCATCACGAAACTGTCCGTAGGGATAGTAGAATTGAACTGTTATCCCTTGACAAATTTTCACAGGATTTTTCGGCTTGGTCTATTTAGTTATGAGTTCCTAATCAAGGAGTTATAGGGAGTTACTCCGATTTGTTGGCTTCTATAATTGTGAACAAAATGAGATAAATTGACAAGTAATAATATCGATTTCATTTATATTTGCTACAGATGCTGATCATGCCCAGACACGGGGATTAATGTATAGCAGACATTCAAGAAATTGGTATAACCAATAATAATGAGTTAATCTAGACAATCCTTTGGTCGATGCTGGATCTAACCAAACTTGCAGGACAAATCCCCGGTATTAGTCAACACCTAAAAGTAGAAGCTGCCGCCAGTCGCCAGCGCTTGGAACTAGCCCAAAAACTACTGTTACAGGCAAATTCGCGATGGGAAGAACTAGTTGAATTACAGCAGCAATGGCGCGATCGCATTACCTTTGCTGTAGGAGTTCCCATCGAGCCTCTTGATACAGTCATTGATATTGCTACACCACCAGCAAGTCACACCGTCTTTGCCACAGATGGTTCGCAAATTTCTCCCTCTCACCACGAAATAGCTTATTGCTATCTGATTAATATTGGTCGAGTAATGTTGCACTACGGGCAGAGTTTATATCCGCTACTAGATAGCTTGCCAGAATTATTTTACCGACCTGAAGACCTATATATCTCTCGTCAGTGGGGCATTCGCACCGAGGAATGGATGGGATATCGGCGCACAGTTTCAGAGGCGTCTATGCTTGCTGAAATTGCTTATCGTTGGGTTAATCCCCCAGGGCCTCATTTTGATATACCCAATCTGGCAATGGTAGATGGCTCTCTAATTTACTGGTTTTTAGAAACCTTGCCAGGGGAAGCGCGCGATCGCATTTTACCCCCAATTTTGGCAGCATGGGAGCAATTGCGCTCAGTCAAAGTGCCCCTTGTAGGTTATCTGAGTGCTTCTCGCAGTGTCGAAGCTGTTAACTTACTGCGATTGCAAGCTTGTCCTCACCAGACTCCCAACTGTATGAGTCATTGTGCCAGTCTCACTGACAAAAATAAGTTACCTTGCCAGATTGTTGATCCCTTGCGAGATACAGCCCTCTGGGCAACTAGATTGAAACCAGGGCAACGCTCTCCCCTATTTCGTAGCTCTGCAAAAATTCTTGAACTTTATCAAAATCATCATATCTACTTCTGCTACATTCATGTAGGGACGGAAATTGCCCGCCTAGATATGCCAGAATGGGTAGCACTTGACTCATCCTTACTCAATCAAGCACTAAGTTTGGTGCTGGCGCAAGTTCACAAAGGTTATGGCTATCCAGTTGTCCTTGCTGAGGCTCACAACCAGGCAGTTGTGCGAGGGGGAGATCGTGCCCGTTTCTTTGCACTGCTAGAGAATCAAATGATTCGCATTGGTTTAAGAAATGTGGGTATATCTTATAAAGAAGCCCGCAAGCGTGGTAGCATTGCCTAATTTTAATATATGGGGTAGATATCAACCATGGCAGACTCAACCCGACTTTTCTTTAAACAAGACACTGTTCTCAAGCAAGAGCCAGTACAATCTTCGATGTTACCAAGCAACAAGATTCAGAAGGTACCACAAGGAACTCTGCTTGTACTTGATTCCTATGAAAGACCTGCTAACAGCCACATTAGAATTAGTCTCAAGAATCTTAAATTTAAGGGTTTAAGGATGAATTGGTATGCTTTTGAAGGGCATGTCGCCATAGTCCAAGAACAAATTCAAGCTGTAGATACTATTAGCAAATCTATCTCTAAACAACAAGAGAAAAATACACTGAAAGTTACTACTTACAGTAACTCTGATCAAGAATGCCCACTGAAATTGATCATTAACACAGACACAATGCTCAAGCGAGCACCAGTTGACTCTCGTTATCTGTCTGAAGACTCAATTCAGAAGATTCCAGTAGGTACTGAGTTAGTGATTATGGGTCAAAAGCCAAAAGCAGATAAAATCTTGGAGTTACCGATTGACGATAGTCATTTTAAGTTTTCTTTAAAGGATTTAGAATTCAACGGTTTTAGTGAGGATTGGTACGTTTATGTAGAACATGCTGGCGTGCAAATACTTGGGTAAAAATTTACCGCTATTATCTTGCTTGGCTTTATTCCGCTATGAGTTAAGCTATCAGTTAAAGTGAGCTGGACACGACAAGCCTTGATAACCTTGACGAGGCAAAATTTACCTCAGCAATGAGAGTTTCGTAGAATTGTTTGTCAACACTTCAACTTGAAAGAGGGTTTCAATCCAAACCCTCGCCCCGCATGGCTTTGGATTGTCACGCCGATAAACCACCCGACACGGTCCTTTGATTTCTACTTCATGCCCGTAGATATTTTCCTGTCCTCGCTTAACGCTAATTACCGGAGCAGGCTTTTCCTGTTTTTGATTTTGGCGAATAGTCTGCTGATTAACGTGAATGATAGTCACGGGGGAAGGTTTACGCCTGCGCCAACGGGCAAGAGGGCCTCTTGTTCCCTCTTTCACTTGTGGCATTCCCTCAACTAGAGGAATTATCCAAGACCTACCAGCCTTAAAGGCTCCTTGAATTCTGCCTTCTTGGAGTAATTGACGTATTCTCCTGGCAGATATACCCATGAGTTTTGCCGCCTGTGTGCTACCAACAAACATCTGTCTAAAAACTCTTCCTAAATTAGGTATACTTTATTTTCCCGTACAGATGCCCTTCTTGTCATCAGGGAATTTACTACTCAGGAAGTAAGCGCATTGAAAAAAGATCAGGCTCTAAGAGAAAATGTGTTTCAGGTCTATTCACTACTCTGCTGATGACGCCAAAACTCTAGACATTACCATAACGTCTTGCCATAAATCGCTACAATTTAGTCAGGGCAATAAGTTCAGACTTGTCAGAAATCAGTTTGTACCCAGTGTTGGTTGAACTACTAAAATAACCGGATGTTAATTTTGCTAAGTAGAAAAATATGGAAGGAGTACTTTTCTCAAGAAGACACCACTTGTGAAGCATAAAAAAAGTAAAATTGCCCTATCTACTTGGGGCTTGCTGAATTCATGTAAAAGGCATGCCAGACAAGGATTTTGAGCCGTCAGATGCTATAACCTTGCACTTGAAAGCAAAAAAAAGGCTCAAAATCCTTGCACTTTTTAGGGAATACCCTGGATAATTTTGGGAACCAAGCGATGAAACTCAGAGTTAGAGATGTAGACTTTACAAATCCACTCTAAAAAGTATAACTATCTGTTATTAATCCCATCCAGTCTCCATCTTCAGTTTGCCCCAAAACATAATGTAGTGTGAAGTGTTCGCCACCACAATTAAAATCAAGATTATAAACTCTTGAATTGAGTAATGGCGATTGGAAAAAATCTCTAATTTGGAATTCTTTGTGAGTGTCTTCATCTTCAAGTTCTTCTTCGTCTTTCATATCAAAACGCAAGAATCGCTCCAGTTCATAGATATCCATAAATGCAGCATCATCTAATAACTTTTCCATGAGTAAGTTGCGACTAGAAGTAACAACAACTTCCCAAAGTTTCTGTAGTTTCCAGTATTGACTTTGATGCTCAATTTGACTGGTAATAGATCTAATTTGTTCAACCAGCGCCGCACTACTGGCGGCTATGGAGGTCATGTCGGGAATAATAAATTGTGATGATGAATCAGTTCCATTACACTGTTTAGGAACTAATCCAATCCATTCTCCCTCCGCAAGAGAACCGATAATCACAGGAATCTCAGGTAATTGGCGATCATAATCATATATTGGTAAATCTCCACCAAACAAATCTTCTGGTAGTTCAGGAAAGCCATAACCATAGATTGCCAAGTTTGACAAATTAGCTTGCAACAACTCAATCAGATTTTGGTAATGTTCACTTACAGTTTGAGATTGAGATTGGCTAATTTTATTGAGAAAATCACTAGACTCAAAGGGAGTAAGAGCCTTATTATCAACCAGGAAGTTTTCCCAGGAAAATTCACCTTTTTCCTCAACCTCCCAGGTAGTAATTACATAAGGTTCGTCACCAACCAAACTGTAATATAAATCGTCGGTCAAATCTTCTAAGTTGGCGACAATCTGCTCGGTTTGTGGTTTCATAACCAAGGAATTATAAGCTGCAATTTATAGTTATAACTACAACGGCTAAATGTCAACAGGAGATATTAGGTATTAAGCTGTAACACTTGCCAAAGCTCTAGTTAGGGCTTACTGAATTAATCTAGTCAGTTACGGTGCGCAGTTGGCTTGGAGTCCAAATTCTCATCCCAACTATTTCCCCCCCTCTCCCTTGCTCCCCCTCACCCCCTCTCTTTCGAAATTGAACGTCCTTGGCACCTTAACCCCAAGGGTAACTGCTCTAGCTACCATAAACAGCGATAGCGCCAGCCACAATAGATGACTACTCTGAAACTGCCAGGCAACCACAGCCATGGGGGCAAACCCCCATATAACAGAACTCACCATCGACTTGCGAAGAATAGAACCCTCTGTTAAACCGAGGAAATAGCCATCTAGCATGAAAGCTATTGAGCCAAATCCCAGTATTGGCAGTAGCCACAACACATAGTTATCAATTTGGTCAACTACATCTGAGTGATTAGTTAATAGTCCAAACAGTTGATTGGTAAAGGCCGCAAACAACAGAGCAAACGTTATTCCCAAGCTTAGACTTATTCCTCCCGAAAGCATTGCCAAGGGAGCTAGTTGCTCATTTGCTCCTTGCCCTCGGAAACTTCCTGCTAAGCTTTCTGTAGCAAAGGCTAGTCCATCAATAAAGTGAGATGTCAAAGCAACTACCTGCATCAGTAAGGTGTTTGTGGCTAGCGTCAAAGTTCCCAAAGCCGAACTCAGATTAATAAATAAAGCGGAGGTAGAGACAATAGCAAAAGTGCGTACTAAAATATCTCTATTCAGGAGAAAGGTAGCTTTAAGAGCATTCCTATCTAGAACTTTATTGGCGATCGCTTTTAGCGCTAGCCTTCGGCTAATCGCTTTTAGCGCTAGCCTTCGGCTAATCGTCTTTGGCGCTGAGCTTTGATCAATCGCTTTTAACGCTGCCCCTACAGCCCTCTGGGTATCCTTCGGTGGGGTAATCCCTTGCAGTTGCCCCAAAGAAATTTCAGAGCAAATCAAACTTATTCCCACCAGCAACATCAGGTACTGACTCAAAGCTGTAGCTAAGCCTGCACCTGCACTTTCCCAACCGAAACGTACAATTAATAAGTAATTAAGCAATACATTTGAACAGTTACTGACAGCTGACATCAGCAAAACCCTGCCCCCTTGCTCTCGCCCCAGAAACCAGCCGACTAATACGAAATTTAGTAAAGTTGCTGGTGCGCCCCAAACCATCATCTGGTAATAAATGCGCCCAGAGGACTTAACTTCAGGGCTAGCACTCATGAGGGCAAAACCGAACTCTTGTAGAGGCTGCTGCAAGATTACGATGATGATACCTATACTCAGAGCAATTAAACTATTGCGCAATAGAGTCAGAATTACACCCTCGAAATCAAAACGCCCAGCTGCTTGGGCAGTTGTACCAGTAGTACCCATGCGCAAGAAGCCAAAACTCCAATAGATATAGTTGAAGAGGACAGTAGCTAAAGCAACTCCCGCTAAGTGACGAATTTCTGTGAGATGTCCTAAAAAAGCGACATCAAATAAACTCGCCATTGGAACCATAAGATTGGAAACAATATTGACTAAGGCAAGGCGCAAGAAACGGAGGTGAAAACTATTGCTCTCAAGTTTCAACATTTGGCGTCTTACCTCTCATACTCCCTTTCTCCCCTGCCATCGGTATTGATCATTAAAGTAAAACCGTATATCCTCTGTAGTCTTGCCATGCCTGCCAGAAAACAGAGATTGAGAGCATAACCAACAGCGTGCAAAATGCTAAACTTACGACTCGCTCAGGTAACTTTGGCAAAAAGCGCGTACTGATTAGTGCCCCTAGTGAACCCCCCACCCCCAGCATCAAACCCTGAGCCCACAAAAGATTACCCTGTAAGGCGTGTCCTACACAAGCTGAAATCGCTGTAATCACGATTACGCCTAAACTAGTTTGAATAGCCGTTTTAATTGTTTCCCCCAAGAGTAAAATTTGCAAAGGAACCATCACAGCACCACCACCTACACCAAAAAAACCTGCTAGCATACCTGCCGCAATGCCAGTGGCAATCCTAGCCATTAAAGTTTGCAAGACCAAATGTTGAGGAAGTCTTTTACTGGCTTGCACTGAAGGAGATTCTGGTTTGTATTTAGCGGTTATAGTTTTGCGTAGTTGAATGCGTAGTTGAAGTAGATAAATACTAAATAGCAGCATGATTCCAAATGCTACTTCTAGCCAGTGTTGAGGAAATACCCCTGTTAGATAAGCCCCAATGGGGGCAGCCACTAGAGCAGGAATTCCTATTCCTATCACTCGCTCAAAACTAAAAAGACCCATCCGCCAATTCTGCCAACTGCCAGAAGAGGCTGTAATTACAATTGCCAGTAAACTGATAGCTACAGCTTGAGGATACTCATATCCTAAAGCCATTAAAAATGGCACCAAAACAGTGCCGCCACCGATGCCTAGAAATCCTGCCAGAATTCCCGCAAATAAGCCAGCAGCAGCAAAAATCAATAATTCAGTAGGTGTCATAATTCGATTGCCTTGGGCAAGATGCACTTAGGTAACATACCGTGAACTCCCTTGTGAGGAAGATTAACACCCTGAGTAATATGAAAGTTGACAACTAGAGAACACAAGACATAGGCATCTTCTGAGCTTAATCCGGCAAAGTGTTCTAGAAAAACAATCATTTGCTCGAGAGCCGACTCCAATGCCTGATCAAGATTTTCTCCAAATCCCATTGTGATGATATCAGTTGTCGTTTCAGCAATGGGAGAATTTAATTTTAAATCTTTGCGCAAATGAACTTGGATGGCACCGTTCATTGAAGTCTCAATTGCCGTAACATTTACTTCACCATCTCCTTGGGCAGAGTGCCCGTCACCCAAGGATAATAAGCCGCCAGGGACAAAAACTGGCAAGAAGATTCTTGAGCCTGCTTGTAATTGGCGATTGTCGATATTACCGCCATAGTTGCCGGGAGGAATGGAGGAACGGTTAGTTTCTGTAGTGGCAACACCAATAATACCGAAGAATGGTCTTAGGGGAATCTGGATACCGCTACCTTTAGGAAACTCGGCAACGCCTTTATCCAAATCTAAAGGTAGAAAGCGCAGTTTAGATTCTGTAAACTTTTGGGGTAAAACTCCCCATCCTGGGCGAATAGCATTGAAACCTACTGGCAAACGTGGTGAAATTGATTTCAGCTTAACTTCTAGAACATCGCCAGGTTCAGCATTGGCGACATAAATTGGTCCAGTTAGCAAATGTGGACCTGGTCCAACTTTACGCTCTTGAGGTAAATGCTGACAAATATCGAGAAATTCCGGCGTCAGAAAATCTGGAGGCGCTTGCTTGTATAGATAAAAACCAGTGTAGGTTTCAATTTCAATGCTGTCACCAGAATTAATAGTTAAAGCAGGTGACAACTGATGAGAAAAACCTCCTAGATGAACTGTTTGGCAACTAGCTTTGAGAATGTGATCAGTCATTTAGCACCCTTTTCAAGTAAAACTAAGTTACTCTCTAATGGATCTATGTCAAGAACTATGAAATCCGTCAAAGTTACCCTACACCCTACACCCTGCCTCAACCAGTAAACTTTATCAATGTCGCAGGTACTTAAGCCTACCTACACCTTGAGCAGGAAATCCGCAAAATTTCAACTACTCTCAATTACAATTATCTGTAGGTTTAAAAAAGTTGCTTCACTTTACTAACTAATAGGAGAAAGTTGAGGGATAATTGAATCTTTTTGTCCAGATATCCAATTAGTGAAACGTTTGGCTAGGGTTGGTACTAACAACATCGGTTTTGTAAACCCAGAAAAAACATAGGCACCTTCGTAATTACCTAATTTCCCAACTACAGGTAGACTATTATTACTGAAAGCTACCAGGCAACTATGCCAAGTTCCAGATAACTTCTCTAGGGTAGGTAACACTTTGCCCACTTCGGCGCGAATGGCAGTTTCACTTTGCTCTGGTGCAATTGTGGCCTGGGGATCCGTTAGTACACGGCTGATTTGACCAATCCTTAAACTACCATCGAGAAACTGAATTGCACCAGCGTCTAGAATCGGTGGCACTAGTTCATGACCAGGTTCATTCCATAAGTAGTCTAGTTCAGCAGTGCTAGCTTTGGCTTCTAGTTGAAATCGCTTTGTCTGTGCTGGCATCACAATTGTCTGTAGCTTAAATTCAACTGGTGGGATTTCAATCATTTCAGCGTGAGTGAAATACAAGCGTACATCAATGCCAGTTGCCTTGAGCAAAGCGCGGCTGATTCCCCCTGCACAGACAACCGTGTTGGCAGCAAAATAAGTTGACTCTTTAGTTGTTACTCCCTGGATTTTATCGCCAACACGAAGTAATTCCAATACTGAAGCAATTTGAATTTCACCACCAGCGCGGCGGAAAGCCTCCTTGTAACCTTGAGTAGTTTTTCCTGGATGGATATGTCCGTAACGAGTAATTAAGGCACCAGATATTGCCTCTTGATTCAGCAGTGGTTCGAGCTCACTGGCCTGCTTGGCGCTAATCAGCTTTGGGGGAGTTTCAAATTGGCTGTATTCAGCTAAAACTGACTGCGGATCACAATTAGAATCAATTGTCAATAGTAAGTCTAATTCCCTCAACTGAGTGTCAGCCTCCAATTCCTCCGATAAACTACGGTGAATTTCCATTCCTTCTTGAGAAAGTAACCTCATCAATTCTGAGGTACTTGACCAAACACCAAGCCCACCATAACTATAGCGAGTAGCGCCTTGTAGAGTAGCATTTTGGTCTAACAGCACAACTGTAAAGCCTTTGCAACTTAGTTCATAACTTAATGCCGCACCTGTAATACCGCCACCAATCACAATCCAGTCGTAAGTTTTCATTAACGCTTAAACATCAACCACTCTTTTGAAGATAGCAGGGTACTCCCGGCAGCAGGGAGGTATCATCTGTAAAATTCATTGAGCTAATTCATGTAGGGAGGCTGCAAGGGGGTAAGTAACTAGAATTGCTGCTACTCAGATGTTACTAGCTAAACTGATAGCAAATTCTCCTTGTTATTGAATTAAAATCTAGAATTAGTTGCCAAGAGAGACAATGTTGTTTTTAAAGACAAACGTAAACATATACAATGATCAATTTTAATAAAAATAACAATATCTATTATCACTTACTCACTAGTTTCAACTTAGCATCAGTCTTGATAAGAAATACAAATGGAGGTTGTTATTTTGGTAAAAGAAAACACACAATCAGAAAATCTAAGTATTCAAAAAGAATATTTAGAAAAAGCAGCAATAACTCGCTACCTCTTTTTAAGAACAAGACCCCATTACCAATTGAGTGCAGACGATAAATTTTTTCTCAGTAACTATCAATTTTACTTGAGAAGTCTATTTTCTTGAATGTAGCATTAATACTCAACAAAAATCTTCAATTCCTTGTCAAGAAAAACATCAAAATTATTGCTCTCAACTGAAAGGTAAGGCTCTCAGTTAAAAGGTCTTAGCAACCAATTGAATTGCTCTTGCCTTAAGACTCCAATTGCTGGTAACAACTATAACTAAACTAAGGGTAATTATGATTTTGAGTAAATCCACAATCTTTAGGCATACTAATCGCAGTCTTTCTGCGGGAGTGGAGCAAGTGCTATCATCAAATGGGCAAAAATCAATCAAGCTGGTAGCACGAAGCTGAAAGCAAAATCATGGTTGCAATAGCAATTTTAGCGGCAGGACGTGGGACTCGAATGAAATCTGACTTACCTAAGGTATGTCACCAATTAGGCGCGCTTTCGCTCGTGGAACGAGTTCTTAACAGTTGTCTTTTAATTCAACCCTTGCGGCGTCTGATAATTGTCGGTTACGAAGCTCAACGAGTTAAAACATCTCTCCAAGGCTATCGTGACTTGGAATTTGTTGAACAGACTGAGCAATTAGGAACAGGTCATGCAGTTCAACAACTACTCCCTAAACTGGAAGGATTTACAGGGGACTTACTGGTATTGAATGGTGATGTACCACTGTTGCGACCAGATACCATTAAAAAGCTGTTAGAGTACCATCAAGCTCATCAAAATGCAGCGACCTTGCTCACAGCTCATTTACCTAATCCCCAAGGCTATGGGCGGGTTTTTTGCGATGGTAATAATTTATTAACACAGATTGTCGAAGAGCGAGACTGCACCGCAGCTCAAAAGAAAAATCGCCGTATCAATGCCGGTGTTTATTGCTTCAACTGGTCAAAACTAGCAGCAGTGCTGCCGAAATTACAGAATAATAATGATCAGAAAGAATATTACCTGACAGACACTGTTAAAGCTCTAGACCCAGTAATGGCAGTAGATGTCGGCGATTACCAGGAAATTCTCGGCATTAATGACCGCAAACAACTGGCAAAGGCTTATGAAATTTTGCAGGAGCGGGTTAAAGATGCCTGGATGAAAGCAGGAGTAACTTTAATTAATCCAGATAGCATCACAATTGAAGACACAGTACAACTGCAACCAGATGTGATTATAGAACCCCAAACCCACTTGAGGGGTAAAACGCTTATTGGTTCTGGCTGTCGTATTGGCCCTGGGAGCTTAGTAGAAAATAGCCAACTGGAGAAAAATGTGACTGTGCTGTATTCAGTGGTTAGCGACTCTGTGGTCAAAGATGGCACTAGAGTAGGGCCCTATGCTCATCTGAGGGGTCAAACTGTGGTAGGAGAAAGTTGCCGTGTTGGTAATTTTGTGGAACTTAAAAAAGCTAAAATTGGCGATCGCACTAATGTTGCCCATTTATCCTATATAGGGGATGCGACCTTAGGCAATCAAGTAAATATTGGGGCGGGTACAATTACCGCTAATTATGATGGTGTCAATAAACATCCTACACAGATTGGCGATCGCACGAAAACTGGTTCTAATAGCGTTTTAGTGGCACCGATAACCTTAGGAAAAGATGTTAATATTGCTGCCGGCTCTATAGTTACAGAAGATGTGCCAGACGATTGCTTAGTGATTGCTCGTTCGCGTCAGATAGTTAAACCTGGTTGGCGACTCAAATCTCAAGAGAAATCTGATTGACCCACTTTCACGGATGAATCGCATGGGATGCAGCTCTAAGTACCTGCGACATTGATCAAGGTTGCTGGTTGAGGCAGGGTGTAGGGTGTAGGCTGACTTTAGGCAAGTTCATAATTCTTTACACAGTCACTTTTATTTATGTCCGACTACTTATTTTCTCTAGAAATCCCTCCGGTAAAAAAAAACGGGTGAGTATCAATAAACTTTCTTTCGTTTAAGTGGATAGATGCAGAAACAATACTCTAGAGTAACTAATTAATTACGACTCCAGAAAGTTAAATCTCTTCCAATTAAATTGCTTAAGCGCTCTATTTCTGGCGCAAACTCTGTTTGCAAGCTCCTGCGCAACTCTGGATCTAGTGGAGGACGCTCAGTCGTTTTAGTATTGAAGCTTCTAAGTTTATTCTTGAGAGCTTCCAAAATAGCCCGACGCTGAGAGCTAGGCAAAGGTATCAAAAATTTACCCATCTCCAGGATTTTGGCTGGTGGATGTTTTACTAAGTTCTGCAGGGCAACATTGCGGACTTTTTTGTTAACATTTTTTTTATTGTATTCAGTCTGAAATTCAGGATCAACACCAAGGAACTCAAGAGTATCTCGATATACTTTGTTTGTATCCCTCTGGAAATCGTTAAAAATAATGATATGTACTTGTTCTTTGCCAAAAGAATTAAAATAGTTTTCCACTTGTTCAGCAAACTTTACGACATCACGATAAAAAAGTTTTGCGGGGTGAGTGCATTTCTTAGGAATTCTTTTTCCTTGTCGACGGTCACTTTCAGCTTCTAAAGCCAATTTGAAGTCTTGAATTTCTTCGCTATCTCCATTAAATAAAAGTTGACTGTGAAAAGAATACAACAGAGATACTGGCTCTCTAAGCATGATGATAATTTTTGCCTCAGGATTAAAATCTTTTATGGCTTGGAATGCTATTTTACTTCTTAAATAGCTAGGAGAACCCTCCCCACAAGTCTTACCTTGACCTTCGTCGAAAAAGCTTAGATATTGAGCCAAATCTTTAATTTTTGAGGTAGTTGGTAAGTCTGTGTCAAAATAGTTTAGTTCTTTATGGCGAGGAACAAAAATATCTGGGTGCCGATTCAGGTACTTGCAAAGAGAAGTAGTGCCGCTTTTGGGTGCTCCAACAATAAAAAAAGATGGTTGTTTCATGGTTACTGTTTAATTAGATTGAGACGTCAGAGTTAAAATTAATGTGTAGAGCTTCACTATACTCAGCTACTAATTCTTTGACGATATGTTTTAAATGCTGCTAAAACCGAAGCACAAAACAGAGAGTTGCTTAAAACTCAATAAATTTAACTTCGACAATAACTTATACTGACAATCTTTCCCAAGATCAGGAAACGTGTAAATTACATTTACTCAGTATGCTTTTCGAGTTTCAGTTTTCTCTAAATACCGCTGATTTCTAGAACATCAGTGATGGTGGTACAGTTAGTCTCTAAACCAAAAGTACTTGGATTTACCGTGTTTTTATAAGTAAAATGCCGATAATTAAGGCTAAACCTATCCCAAGCAGACATCTGAATCCGAAATATAACAATGAAGAGATTGGCAAGCCAGATGTATAAGGGCAGACGAAAATAAATTCTTTTACCTAAATAAGCACAAACAGCTTCTACAACTTGGTTGATACTAACTGCTTCATTGCCCAAAACTAATCTTTTGGCAACAGTGGCAGAAGTCTCTACACTCAAATTCTGCATCTGAGGATGCTTAACTAAATACAGTACGATCTGAGCAATATCTCTGGCGTGGATGAAGTGGAAGCTACCATCAGTTTTAAACCAGCGGATCAGATCAACCCATTTCACCACATCTGCAATGCCAGATGATAAATGGGAATAGGGCTTATTCTCATCTCCCCCTAGTACTAGAGTGGGAAATAGGGTAGTAATCTTAGGAGCGATCGCCAATTTAGACAACTGTTGTAGACACTCATATTTGGAACGGATATAATCTGTTCCCAGTTGACCTGCCTCTTTAAGTAGTTGATTATTACGATTGAGAATACTAGCAGTGGAAAAATAAATTACCTGCTCACAAACATTAGGGTCGAGTAATTCCAATAAGCGGAGGGTTTTGGTAACATTAATCTCAAAAGCTTCTGCTCTGCCTCCCCAAGCGGTTGCCACCAGAATTGCCACATTGATAGTTTTAATTAGATCACCCAAGCACTCAATTTCGCGCAAATCAGCTTGCAAAATCCTAGTGCCAGGGCGATCTTGGGTTATAAACCCTAGTTTGAGGGGATTCCTAACTAACAAGAAAAGCTCATATTCAGTTTCCTGAACTAAAGCTTCCGTAATATACTGACCAATGCAACCACTGGCACCTGTAATTAGAATCCGTTTGAGAGTCATGGGATTGGGAATTTTAGATTGTGGATTTTGGAGTTTTGCACCTTAAACAAGCCCTGCCATTCCCAACTCTCCGATTCTCAGGCAGGAACAGCTAACAATCGCTCACTCTGTTTTAACAATTGATCAGCCTGTTTAGCAGTTTCAAAGAAAAATCTGACGTTATCTTCGGGAGTTTCAGGCAAGACACCGTGACCAAGATTAAAAATATGACCTCGGTTGCCAGCTTGGCGAATGTTATCGAGAATGCGATTACGGATAAACTCCTGAGAGCCAAATAGGGCAACTGGATCCATATTTCCCTGTACTTTCATATTTGGTCCCAATCGCCTACGTGCCTCTGCCAGATCAACTGTCCAGTCAACACTGACAATATCTACTCCTGATAGCGCCATCCTCTCCAATACACCAGCGCTGCCACTTATATAAAGAATCAGGGGGGTATCAGGGTGAGTTTCTTTGACTTGCCGTACCACTCGCTGCTGATAAGGTAGAGCAAAGGTCTCATAGTCTTGAGGACTCAATTGACCTGCCCAGGAATCAAAAAGCTGTATTACCTGAGCCCCGCTCTCAATTTGGTAGCGCACATAAACAGCGATCGCATCAGCAATTTTACCGAGCAACTTATGTAGCATAGCAGGTTTAGAGAATGCCATGCCTTTGATAATTGAGTAAGACTTAGAGCTTTTACCCTCAACTGCATAAGCTGCCAATGTCCAGGGAGCACCAACAAAGCCCAGCACTGCTGCATTATTACCTACTTCTTGACGCAGAGCTTTTAAAGCCGTTCTAATAAATGGCAGTTTCTCTACGTCTAAAGGATATAATTCATTGATTTGTTCGGCAGTACGAATTGGTGGGTCAATAATTGGACCTTTTCTCTCAACGATGTCGAAGGGAATACCCATCGCTGGTAGAGGCGTCAGAATATCTGAAAACAAAATTACTCCATCAGGTTGAAAAGCCCTCCAAGGTTGCAGGGAAATTTCAATAGCAAGATCTGCGTTTTCAGAACGTTCGCGAAATGAAGGATATTGATCTCGGAGATCCCGATAAGCCTTCATATAACGCCCAGCCTGACGCATCATCCACACCGGTGGACGGTCTAAAACTTCGCCACGAGCTGCTCTTAACAGGTAAGGAATCTGGGTGAACCCAGTCATCATATTAAACCCACCCTATATAAACTTTTCAGTGCAATCGTTAGCTTACCATCTTAGGATTGCGCTTCCTTAACTTTTTTTTAAAGAAATTTGAAGTAAGCGCTCACCTTAGCAAATAACTGCTCAGCACCATTTCCACTTAGGTAAGCTAATTATGATTTTATAGCATTGGTCATTACCAATTGCTCATTAGTGATTTTTCTAGCGATAAAATCTAATCCTGAGTTAAAGCATTAATCCGGATTACAGTCAACTAACTTTGTAAAAAGTTACAAATAATCCATAATTCATTTCTGAATTTGTATTTCCTCGACAGAGGTCACGAATCCTAGTTAGTTTATCAATTTTTATTACTTAATAAATCAATTTTCATTACTTTAACTTGACTAATGTCAATTCTTTATGAAGCTAGACTGAATGCATATCTCCGTAAGAGCACACAACTGTGCGCCCCTACCCAAAATTCAAGGAAACACTAAAGAGAATTGGTATCAGCTTCTGTCTGCCAACTCAAGATTCCTGTATTGCTATCCAAATCAACCATCTGTCCCACCGGAAGAGTCGCATTAACTCCCTCATGACCAAAGGGAAGTTCAGAGACAATTGGGATGTTAAGATCTGCAAGGCGATCAAGTAATACCTGCTCAACACTCCAGCTTGATACATTCTGAGGGGGATCGCAGCTACTAAAACGTCCTAGGGCAACTCCTTTGACACCTTGAAAAGCTCCACTCATGCGCCACTGGGTTAACATACGGTCAAGGTGGTAGGGAGCTTCTGAGACATCTTCAAAGGCAAGGATAACTCCCTTTAGTGAAGGTTGTATTGGTGTACCCAGCAAATGAGTAGCAACGGTTAGATTGGCAGGCAACAAAATACCACTAACCTTACCACTACCCCAGCCCTTGCCCCTGAGTGGCTCGAGGGTACGACCCTCAACACATTTAAACAAGCGCTTTAGTGACCATTCAGGCTCAGTTGCTATAGTGGTCAGTACTGGTCCATGAACACTAGAGATTCCTAAATTGTAAAGACTCCAAAGTAAACCAGTAATATCAGAAAAGCCTATAAGCCACTTGGTAGAAGAGCTAGGATATGCAGGCTGAGTGCTATTAAATCCCATACTTTCTTGCCTACTGCCTTGTCCCTGTGCTTGAGGAAACCACCTCCAATCTTCCAAGAGTCGGGCACTACCATAACCTCCTCGAGTACAGAGAATACCACGGCACTCAGGGTCTTGCCAAGCTTGAGCTAACTGCTGTCGTCGCTGGCTGTCAATAGCCGCCAAGTAACCCTCTTTTCCATCCCAGTTAGTTGGCAATTCTACTCTATAGCCGCGCGATCGCCAAATTTCCAACCCTTTTTGAAAAGGCTCTAAATCTCGCAGAGGACCACTAGGAGTAACTACCCGCAGTAAATCCCCTGGCTTGAGGGGTGGCGGTAGCTGGCAATGGAAATCATTAGTCATTGTTAATAATTGATTGCTAATTTTTCCATTGCTAATTTTCCCAGCAATCAGTCATTAGTAATTGAACTCAACCGCAGGGTGCATTCCAGAATAAACTTTTGATTAACCAAAGAATAGGGCTGAATTTCTAGAGCCTTGCGAAATGCTTGAATTGCCGCACGGTAATTCCCCAGCGCCGCATAGCACAAACCTAAACCGTGGAGTGCGCCAAAGTGAAATCGATTGAGCTTAATTACTTCTAGACAGTCGTCTCTTGCTTTCTCGTACTCCTCAAGAGTATAGTAGAGAACAGCGCGTCGATTCCAAGCCTCTGCAAAATTAGGCTGATCCTCAATAAGTTCTGTTAGTAACTCTTGAGCCTGTGTAGTCGCTCCCACTTGCTGCAAAAATTGGCTGCGTTCAATTAGCTCTAGTCCATAAGCTCCCTTTTGATGAAACCAAATGCGCCATAATTCTGAAGTTGCTTGTTGGCGAATATTCTCGTCAGGGTTTTTCAGGTCTTCTAGTAATGAGTTGATCGATGATGAGTCATTCATAAGAAATGCTATCCTGCGCTCAGGCTGATAATAACCCAGTTTTATCCTAATCAAATTAGGTTAAGCTTGGCACCAGAGCCTTCATCCTTGAAACCATAGAGCTTTTGATTGTGAGCTAGACGTATCTAACTCTCTCGACTTGGAGCTTTCTGCCTTCAAAACAAGATTTACATACCTCATCAAGCATGGAAACTGCTATTGAGTTTGGATGGACTGATTAAAGATAGAGTACACTCTGGTTGAATCAAATCAGTTCAATTATATTTGGTTGATTTCATCAGTTGATTAGGAGATCTCATTTGGCTATCACTGTTGTCTACCGAATTCTGGTAACTGAAGATTAGGGAATCACTCTCATGTCTATTGATGTGGAGATCTAGACTGCGATAAAAAGGCAATTCCAATACTTCTTGTTCACTAACATCGAGAAGAAATTTATCTTCTGGGGCTTCAATGGTTGCTTCAAGTAGTTGATCGGAGTTTAATAATCTAGCTTGGTAAGTTGTGTTCATGGACCTTTTCTATCCTTCAAGTAAGCTAAAACCTTAAATGCACTGATTTGAGATTTTAGGCGCTCTGGGAAATAACTTTATAACCCTTACCCTTATAAAGTTATCTCTGTGAACAAGCCGTTAACCTCCCTCGCTAGACTTAAGTCAAGATTTGCCCTATAGTACAGTCGAAGTAGATCTTTAGCTATAGAAAAAGATTTATTTCCCTTTGGTAGTTGTTAAAATATCTCGGAACCATTGTTCCACACGATCACCCATTGCCACTGTTGAGTACTCAGCTTCTGCTCTGTGACGACAAGCATAGCGCTCAATATCGTCTAACTTTCCTATTGCTTCTACTAAAGCATCTACAGAATCCGGCTCTATCACCAAGCCAGTTTTCCCATCTTCAATAATTTCGGCTGGACCACCGCGACGATAGGCAATCACTGGCACTCCGCAGGCGAGAGCTTCAATCACAACATTACCAAATGCTTCTATCCAACGGGGAGTCATCAACAAACCTCGGCACTGACGCAAGCGCTGCTGTAGCTCCTTAGTGGAGAAAAACCCTTCGTATGTCACTGGTGCATTTGGATAATCGTGCTGAATTTGATGCCAGTAGCTCTCATCTTGCAGAAAACCCATAATTTTCAGTGGTACACCTGTCAACTCAGATGCCGCGACTGCATCTTCCAAACCCTTTTCGGGCGATAATCGACCAACCCACCCTAGCCAAGGTGCTGGTAAATCACAAAACTCATAGAGTGACAAATCAATGCCACTTCCTAAACAACGACACTTATCTGCAAAAGCAAAAGTTTGAGCCTGCGCTTTTGTATAAACACCGATGGTATTGGGGAACTCAATTGCTACCTTCTCAATAACCTGATCCATTGCCGCCGTCAGTGAACCCATGCTAACAAAGTGGGCAACAGGACAATTAAAAAAAGGTGTCAAATAAAAAGGCAACCAGTCATAGGCAAAGTTGACTATTAGATCATAGTCTGTTTGAACTTGCCGCGCGTAGTCCCAAAAATTTGCCAAGACAGAAGAAAATGGGATAATTACCTGTGTATCTCGCTGTTGAGTTTGCAGACTAATTTGTGGAACTCCAGCAATCTCCACGAGGGGCAATCCCCAAGTTGTAGATCCTTTGGCAGCGACAATTGTTACCCCATGACCACGCCCGAGCATTTCCACAGCGATATTACGTAAAGTCAATTCTACGCCGCCCCCTACCCCTGAACCCAATCTACCAACGGGGCTAGAGATAAATAGCAACCTGAGTAAATTGCTCAAAACTTTGCTCCTTAACGCTATTGGTTTTTTGTTGTTTGGATTTTTAAATAGGGTGATGCTAAAAAACAAATAACCAATAACCTACAGACAAACCGGCAATCTATCGCGGTGGTTTCTTTAACTGATTTTCCGATAAGTAGGTACGACTAGATGAAGTTGGTGGTGAAATTTGTGAAGGACTGTGTGAAGACGGTAAATTGTTAACGCCTTCTGAACCACGAATTTTACCCAACTGATCTATTGCCCATTTTGCTGTTTCTCGCACTTCAGAATTAGGATCATCAGCAGCTTGGCATAACATTTGACTCATTTGACCAACCATATCATAGACTCGCGTCATGTCGCGAATTGCATTTTTCCGTACATTGGCATTTTCATCTTGCAACGAAAGGGCTAGGGCCTTGTTGATCGGTTGGAGCGTCTTGCTACAGATTTGTGACAAAGCCTCTAAGATTAAGATGCGTTGCTGAGAATCGGAATCGAGGATCAAATCAACCAATGGCTTGACTGCCCTGGAGTCACCTCGCTGTGCCAGTTCCCAGATTGCTTTGCGTCGCTTTTGATGATCAGGCCCCTGCAAATCGTTAATGAACTCGCTTACTATATCAACCTTGGCAATGCGACTAGTTGTGTTAACTGAGACGTCATCTTCTGAACTTTGGACTGGCGAGTGATGCTCCTCATGGTTTGGTTTTGAGACCCTCAAAGCCGATGGAATGTAACCGTTGCCATGATTTTCGTATTCAATTGTTTGAGTTTGGGAACCGGAATTTTTAGCAGTAGAGTTTTGTGCTTGCCGCTTGTTTCCAGTCATCTGTAATTTTGTTGGCTCTGGCACTTGCTTGGTTGTGCGAGGTTTCTTGAGCAATTTGAGCAAGAATAATCCTCCTCCCACTAGCGCCGAAATAATCGCGACTGCACCTAGCACTACAACATATAATCTTCCATCCTCATTACCACTAGAGGAGGCAGTAGTAGCAGTTTGGATATCTGGCTTAGATGCCTGAAATTCCCTGCTTAATATCAGTCTGGTAGTGGGATCAGCAACACCATTAGCTGGTAAATCGATAGATTTTTGAAATTCGGAAACAGCACTCTTGGTTGTTTCTCCGTAGATTCTATCTGGGGAATGTTGGTAGTAACCTAGCTTTTGCAGTTGTTTTTGCAGTTCTAGGACTGGTTCCCCTTCATCTCCCAGTTGGAGAACAGTTTCATTCGGTTCCACAGTGCGAGTTTGAGCAACCTCCCCAGAGGAGGAATTAGCGATTGCCGGTTTGAGTATAGGGTGATAATTGGTACCCATACACCAGCTTAGGTAGGTAAAACAAGTAGCTAAAAGTAAAATATAGCGGTGGCGAATCATTGGATAAGCAGGGGCTTAAGGGTTTAGTCCGTTTTGACTACTGAGCAATCACTCCAAGTTAATTCCATCCTAACCGGATCAAATTCCGGAGAGCGACTCGGGGATTTTAATTCCTGCTTTTTCAGTGTATAAACTTATAGTTGGGGATTTTGCAAGGCTTAGCCCGCTCTTGCTGAAGAAATGAAAAGGGTAAACTTAGCTTCTCGAAAAATAAGCGGTTTTGACAAAATCTCATGACATTACCTACTGTCATCGCCCTCTATTCTACTGATTCGAGATCATTTCCGCTTTAGATTCTTTAAATTTGACAGCTATTGCTGCTAAGTTTACTGACTCAGACCCTGAAGTAATTTGCTCTCTAGTTACAGTATTTTTTTTTGCTATTACCTGATTTTCAGAAACTGCTGTTTGCCGAAAAATGGTCTGTGACTTTTTAGCTAGAGTCTGGCGTTGATTAATCAGGTAGATGCTGACGAGAGTGATGCATACCCCGGTCCACTGTAGCCAACTGAGAACCTCAGACAGAAATAATTTGCCAAATAGCAGGGCAAACACTGGCGTGAGAAAGGTTAGGGAACTCAAGCTAGTTAGATTTCCGCGGGCAGCAAAATAAAAGAATAGACCATAGGCGATCGCACTGCCAAAAACTGTCGAGTAAGCTAAAGCTATCCAGCCAGATAAGTTGATATTTACCCACTGCTGGGATTCCCACATGCCTGAAAGGGCAAACAAGGGTAATCCACCTAAAATCATGTGCCAGCCAGTGGCAATAACTGGGTCAACATATCGCTTCACCAAGGGAATCATGACTGTTCCTACTGCCATGGCAAGGGATGCCAACAGCATTAGCCACTCTCCATTATCAAACAGCTGCTGCCAGTTAAGGTTGGCGTTAATCACCCCAGATTGGAACACACTGAAAATCCATGACTCTGGCAAACCAATCAGACTTATTCCTAAAATACCAATCCCCAATCCGAGCCAACCCCAAACTCCAATAATTTCGCCAAAAAGTAGACCTGACAGTAGTGCCACAGCTAAAGGCTGAGAATCGATCATCACTGAGCCTAAACCCGCGTCAGTTCTCAGGAGTCCCTGCGCTAAAAATCCTTGAAACAGCGTACCATCGACTAAAGCAAACAAACCAATCCACAGCCATGCTAGCCAACTTCGAGGTTGCCGACGTCCGAGTGCAGTAGCCACTGCCAGTACCAAAACTCCTGCTGGCACCAAACGCACTCCTGCCATAAATAAAGGCGTAGTGTTGGGGATAACTCCTTTCATTGCTACCATAGCTGTTCCCCACAGAAAAAAAGGAGCAATCAGCAACAGTGAGGCAAATGCTGAGGAGAGTTGATTGACTTTGAGTAGTCTGAGTTCATTGTTGCTGCTCGGGGCAACCATAAGTTTAGCTTCCAAACAAATTTTTGGTTATTCTCTAGACAATTGTACTTAATTATTTATTTATGTTAAGCAAATGATACAAAAGTCAAGAGTGCCTCCTGACTTGAAAGAGGGTGTAGGTTGTGGGGTGTAGGGTGTAGGGTGTAGGGGAAATAACCCTCTTTAATTTAATGCTTGATGATGAAAAAATTTTTTCATCGGGACTGCCTCCTTCGGAGGAGCTACCCTAACGGAGGAGCTACGCTCACAGTAGTCAGAAAGCTATACACCAATACAGGCTCTGATCATGCAAACTAGAGAGATGGGTCTCCTTTGTCTCGGCTCTACCCTATTTTCTCTATTCCTTACGAACTGAAACCTCAAAACTACTCAATAACTCATGCCCTGGCCTTTTAAGCCCAACTCTCGTAAACAAATTGCTCGCCTTGAAATCACTGGTGCTATTGCTGGTGCGACCCGCAAACGGGTTCTTGACGCTCTCAAAATCGTTGAAGAAAAGAAGTTTCCTGCCTTACTCTTGCGGATTGATTCTCCTGGTGGTACCGTGGGCGATTCTCAAGAAATTTACAGCGCTCTGATGCGCCTACGAGAAAAAGTAAAAATCGTTGCCAGTTTCGGCAATATCTCAGCATCTGGGGGGGTTTACATTGGTATGGGAGCTCAACACATTGTGGCAAACCCTGGTACAATCACTGGCAGTATTGGAGTGATACTGCGAGGTAACAACTTAGAGCGTCTTTTGGAGAAGATCGGTGTTTCTTTTAAAGTGATTAAGTCTGGGCCTTATAAGGACATTCTGGCATTCGACCGTGAACTCACTGAGTCAGAAACAGATATCCTTCAGGAGATGATCAATACTAGTTATCAACAGTTTGTACAAACTGTTGCCGAGGCTCGCTCCTTGACAATAGAAACAGTCAAAAGTTTTGCCGATGGTCGCATTTTTACTGGCCAACAAGCTTTAGAACTGGGTATCGTTGATCGCCTTGGAACAGAGGAAGATGCTCGTTGCTGGGCAGCCCAAATAGTAGGACTTGACCCAGATAAAACTAAATGCGAGACCATTGAAGAACCTAAACCTTTATGGAACCGTTTGTTGCCTGGCAACAGGAGTAAAAGCAACTTAGGGCTATTAGCTGGCATAGATTGGGTAGAATTTGAACTGTCTACCAATGGTCAGCCTTTATGGCTATATCGACCATAGGTGAAGATCGGGAAAATTGCATGAGGAGGATACAAGTGGTGCAATGGAGAGTTAGAGCAATTCGAGGAGCAACAACTGCTGCGGAAAATACAGTAGTAGCCATCCGAGAAGCAGTGATTGAGTTACTAGACCAACTCGAAGCTCACAATCAAATTGAACACGAAGAAATTATTAGTGCCATCTTCACCACTACTCCTGATTTGGATGCGATTTTCCCTGCTGCGATCGCCCGTGAGCGTCCCCAATGGGAAAACGTTGCTTTGCTAGATGTACAACAGATGTATGTTGAAGGCAGCTTAAAACATTGTATCCGGCTTTTACTTCAGATTAATACTCCAGCTTCACAATCTGAGATTTGCCATCTCTATTTGCGCGGAGCTAAGAATTTAAGACCCGATTGGAGCTTGTCTCAGGTTAGCTAGTCCTGCCGAAAGCCAGACTTGAACCCCGCTTCGCTAACATCTCCTGCTCCGAAGCAGAGGTGTTAGACTGTGCTTCAAAAGGAACCAAAATAGTCACTAGTGACTATTATGATTTTAGTTAATTTTGTTGGACTCAGGCTTTTTGCCATGGAAACGAATCCCTAAAAATATGTCATACAAGAAACTCCGGAAACTTTTTCCTTCTAAAAGTCCTAAGGATTGATCGCAGCCTTTTTCATCTAATAGAGGTTGAACCACTCGATAAGCAGGTTGATAGTTATACCAGGGGATAGAAGGCCAAAGGTGATGAATTAAATGGTAATTTTGCCCCATAATCATCAGGTTGAGGATGGGGCTAGGATAAACTCTGGCATTTTTCCAGCGATCACGCTCTTGAAAAGGTCGATGAGGCAAATAATCAAAAAATAATCCCAACGCTAGACCTACTACTAGTGCTGGTACAAACCAAAAGTTCATAATATAGGCGATAAAACCGTACTCACAAGCAAAGTAAATAACCCCTGCCACTAAAGCTCGGCTGAAAAACCATTCCCACAGCTCATACTTGCGCCATAGTCGGCGTTTGAAAAAGAAAATTTCGTGATAGAAAAATCTAGCTGCAATCAACCATAGAGGTCCACCCGTGGAGACAAAATGATCTGGGTCATTTTCCGGATCGTTGACGTTGGCATGATGCTGCATATGAACCCTAGTAAACACTGGGAATGCAAAGCCTAGCATCAGTGCGCTACCATGCCCCATCAAGGCATTAGCTAAGGGGTTGCGATGGGCACAATTATGAGAGGCATCGTGGATGACAGTCCCCGACATGTGTAATGCTAGTACATTTAGACTAAAGCAGCACCAGTCGTACCAGCCCCACAGCCAGTAACCACATGTAGAAATTACAATCAAAGAAATCGCTACTATGAACATTAGTAGCGTAGGGTTGAAGTCACCGGGAGGGCCCAGGAATTCTCGGATGTCTCTCAGTGGCTTCAGAGCCTCCGACATCTTTATGCTTACTCCTTCACACTCTTTATACTTTCCTCTGGTAGTATAAGCTACAAGCAGACAATGATAAAGATTTGTGAATATAATATATTCTAATCTTAACCTTTTTTTTGATAATCTAAATTAAATCTAAGTGCAATTTTTCTCCTCTCATACTTGCCAAGATGCACGAAAAATGTCTAGTCTAAGGATTGGTTTTCTTACCTTAAGAACCCTTGCTCCTTGATAATTTTTAGGAGGTCAACTTCGGTTTCCAGCAGGCAGGCGTGACCAGACTCTGGCAGTGCCAACATCTTGGCATGGGGCAAATAATTCACCAAGCCTTGTGCTTCTAGCACTGAGGGCCAGAGCTTATCGGCACCACCGGCAATTACTAATACTGGTTGAATAAATGTCCTCAGTTGCGCTGGCGTGATTTTAAAGGCATCTAGCATCGTAGCTCGCCAAATCACAGTTCTTACTGGTAAAGACATGATCGCTTCCAACAGAGCATGACGATCATCAGGGGCGATGTTATCCAAAGTTGATAAAAATGACAGGAAAGGCAATAAGCATAATTCATAAAAAAACTCTGGTAGCCAGTGAGCCCATTGGGCTAACCAGAGTAATCCAGATCTATGATTCAAGGAAGTTGCTGGGTTAGTCAAAATAATTCGGTCGAACATTTCAGGAACCTTGAGCGCCAGCTGAAGTGCCAAACAGCCCCCAAATGATTCGCCACACAAATAAACTGAGCGGCAGCGCCGTTGTTGTAATTCCTCTGCAATCAGATTGAGTACCAAATGAGTTAGCTCTTCCCAACTAGTAAGATTATCCTTTGGTATCGCTAAACAGCGAAGATCAAAAGCCGTTTCTAAATTTTTGATCTGAGTTCGCAGTAACTTCCCTGTACCGTCCATTCCTGGTAGATACACAAATAGTGGACGTTCTGGATTAAAGCTTCCAGGTTTCAAAAAACAAGGACTAGTCTTAACTTCTGGCATTGAGAACTTCCTAATGGGAGAAAATCTTGAGTAAAACTTAATAAATTCTTTGTATGAATTGATACCTTTTTTTGCTAAGACTCAACCTAAGGCTGACTAGATCAAGTAGACACTAGAATGAAAGGGCGTAGCTAAAAACTAAAAATTCAAAGTAGCTTACAGCAGGGATATTTATTCAATTGAGATGAATCATAAGGATATAAGTAAAAATAAATTTAGCATTACCACACCCCTCTACTATGTAAACGACCTACCCCACATCGGTAGTGCCTATACAACTATGGCAGCAGATGCATTAGCTCGCTTTGAGAGGTTACGGGGGAAATCTGTACTCTTAATTACTGGTACAGATGAGCATGGACAAAAAATCCAGCGTACTGCTCAAAGCTATGGAATAGAGCCTCAAGAACACTGCGACAAAGTAGCCGCTGGGTTTGAGGTTCTTTGGCGCAAACTCAACATTGATTATGACCGCTTTAGTAGAACTACATCACAACGTCATCAAGTGATTGTCAAAGAATTTTGGCAGCGAGTTTGGAACAGTGGCGACATTTATTTGGGGAGGCAACAAGGTTACTACTGTGTTTCCTGCGAAGAATTTAAAGAAGAGCGAGATCTGCTCTCAGGAAAACGGTGTCCACTTCACCCCAATTTAGAGGTTGAGTGGCGTGACGAACAAAACTACTTTTTTCGCCTCTGTGAGTATCAAC
The DNA here is from genome assembly GCA_010692425.1 of Symploca sp. SIO3C6. Lineage (GTDB taxonomy): Bacteria > Cyanobacteriota > Cyanobacteriia > Cyanobacteriales > Coleofasciculaceae > SIO3C6. Next base: position 26,935 of record JAAHHJ010000056.1, read on the forward strand.
AGAAACTGGAAGCACTCTACCAACAGCAGCCTGATTTTATCCAACCCCAAAGCCGCCGCAACGAAGTTTTAAGCTTTGTTAGTCAGGGACTCCAGGATTTTTCAGTTTCACGGGTGAACCTCGATTGGGGCTTTCCGGTGCCTACAGACCCCAACCATACCATCTATGTCTGGTTTGATGCCCTCCTTGGCTATGTTACCGCCTTACTTGATCCGGATATCGAGCCAACACTGGAGAATGCTTTAAAACAGTGGTGGCCAATAAATTTGCATCTCATAGGTAAAGACATTCTGAGATTTCATGCGGTTTACTGGCCAGCAATGTTAATGTCAGCAGGTTTACCAGTTCCGAGGCAAGTATTTGGACATGGCTTTCTTACTAAAGATGGGCAAAAAATGGGTAAAACCCTGGGCAATACCATCGATCCAGTGGAGTTGGTTGAGCGTTACGGTGCTGACGCCATTCGCTACTACTTTCTTAAAGAAATTGAGTTTGGGCGAGATGGAGATTTTAGTGAAACACGTTTTATCGATATTGTCAATGCCGACTTGGCGAACGACTTAGGGAATCTGCTTAACCGGACCCTGAAGATGGCTCATAAGTATTGTGATGCTTGCGTACCAAACGTTAGCTCCTCAGATATTCTGGCTGATAATAACCTCAAGGCAATCGGTTGTCAATTGAGCGAACGCACAGCTAAGGCTTATGAAGCTTTAGCTTTTAGTGAAGCTTGCCGGGAGATTTTAGCCCTAGTTCGAGCCAGTAATAAATTCATTGATGAGCAAGCTCCCTGGAGTTTGTACAAGCAGGGACAGATCTCTGCTGTGGAACGGGTATTGTATACAGTCTTAGAGTCAGTGAGACTGGCAGCCTATTTGTTATCGCCTATTATTCCTAGCATCAGCACTGACATTTACCAGCAGCTAGGCTTTGCAATCGACTTTAACAAACCAACTCTTATCCAAGATTGTGCTACCTATACTACCCATGCAGCTTGGGGATGCTTACCCGCTAACCAGAGTTTGGGTAAACCAAAACCAGTTTTCGTTCGACTGGAACAACCATAATTTTGTTACGTCGTCTTAGATATTTAGAGTAATTTATCATAACAGCATTCGGCGGCTGACCAAAATTTTAGTTGTGTGCAGAGGAGGAATCTTTTTTTTCATAACAAACTGAGGAATAATAATGATGTTGAGTAACTTTAGTACTGACCCTGTTTTTACCCCTGAACAAGTTTTAGAAAATCGCGGTCGTGTCGCCATTTTTATTGACGGTTCAAATTTGTTTTATGCCGCCCTGCAATTAGGAATTGAAATTGATTATACGAAGCTGCTATGTCGCCTGACAGCAGGTTCTAGGCTACTGCGCTCTTTCTTTTACACAGGTGTTGATCGCACTAATGAGAAGCAGCAAGGTTTTTTGTTGTGGATGCGCCGCAATGGCTACCGAGTGATTGCCAAGGATTTAGTGCAGCTGCCAGATGGCTCGAAAAAAGCCAATCTGGACGTGGAAATTGCTGTGGATATGATGGCGCTAGTAGGTTCCTATGACACGGCAATTCTGGTCAGTGGTGATGGCGATCTTTCCTATGCAGTGGATGCTGTTAGCTATCGAGGGGCTCGCGTGGAAGTAGTAAGTCTGCGTTCGATGACTAGTGATAGTCTGATTAATGTAGCTGACCGCTACATCGACCTCGACCAAATTAAAGAAAACATCCAAAAAATACCTCGACAAGGTTACACCTACCGTCCCCTGTCGGGTATTGGTCTTATGGATGAGCAGGAAGAGTAATCAAGCACTCCCTTTACGGGAGCAAGCCCGAATAAGTGCCAAGGCAAAACAATTTCTAGCTTTTGCCTTTGGCTTACTTGTTATGGCAACAATATTATCTGCCTGTGAGGGCAAAAGTAATACCAGTGAGGCACTCAAGAACAATTCTGCTGAAACTGAAGTGGAAGCCAGCTTGGTTTTAAAAAATGTCACCTTGGATCAGGTTGACAATCAAGGGCTTCCTCTGTGGAAAGTTAAGGCAAAACAAGCAACATACTCTCAAGACCAAAAAACAGCTTTGGTTAATAATCCCACTGGGGACTTGTTCCAAGATGGGGAAGTTGTCTTGCAGGTGTCAGCTAAAAGCGGGGAAGTAAAGCAGGATGGTGAGACAGTTTTTCTCAAAGATGAAGTTATAGCAACTGATCTCCGCAATGGGGCTGTTTTCAAGGGTGATGAATTAGAATGGCGTCCTCAGGAAGATTTGTTAGTTGTCCGTAACAACTTGCAGGGCAACCATCCCCAATTACAAGCTTCGGCAAAGGAAGGGCGTTACTTTAGTCGGCAGCAGCGTCTGGAATTATTCGGTCAAGTGGCAGCACTTTCTAAAGAGCCAAACTTTCAAATGAAAACAGAACATCTAGTTTGGCTCATCCAAGCTCAGAAACTAATTGGACCAGTGCGTACTCAGATGGAACGCTATAAAAATAACACACTCAGCGATCGAGTCGAAGCAGATAAGTCCGAATTTAACCAGAAAACAAATACTGTCACGCTCAAGCAGAATGTGCAACTGACGTCGTTAGAGCCACCGATGTTGATGTCAAGTAATTCAGTAGTTTGGAACTTAGATGCGCAGACAGCAGCTTCAGATCAACCGGTCCAGATTATTGATCAGCAAGAAAAGCTCACTGTAACAGCTAACCAGGGTCAAATAGATTTAGAGCGAGAAGTTGCCAATTTTACTGGTGGTGTTCAAGGCATTGCTGATCGTAATCAAGCAAAACTCTATGCTAATCAGTTGAGGTGGGATATTCCCACTCAAAATATGCAGGCCTCAGGCAATGTAATTTATCAACAGATTGACCCACCACTGCTGACAACTGGTGCTGCAGCGGTAGGTAAACTTCAAGATCAAAGTATTGTTGTTAATAGTGGAGCTGGTAAACCTGTAATTACTGAAATTATTCCTTAACTGAAGTTTAGAGTATGGGTAGCATCTTTTTTCCATTCCATATTAGGTGCCGGGAAAAACTTGATAACACGCCATAATCCCTCTTTCGTCATTTTGGGTTCAAACCTTGATTTCTCGTAGGCTCAAATAACGTAGATTTGTAAAAATCTCCCATAGTGACAAAAAAGGGATTGGGTATAGTGTTTTCTTCAAGCTGACTTGGGATTGTTGTCGGCAAGGGAATAACTAGTTCTTAATGCTCTTGCTCTTAAGGCTCTTGGTTTCTGTTGTGACCAACTGGCTGATGTTCCCTGAGATTTAGGTATTTGAGTGATCGTTTCCTGACTTTTCCAATCGGTTTCTTGCCAGGGGGTTTCCATTTCAGATTGACCGCCGATTGACTCGTACACTGACCAAGATTTGACAAATTGTTGTGATTGTGGCTCGGAATTGGCTACTGTAGGCATGGCTTGCATTGCCTTTTGTAGATAATTCATCTGAGCCATGAGCTGTTGCATTTGAGAGTGAAGCTCTTCAACCCCTGATGGTGTTGTTGAGGTTGCCATTGTTGATGACTTGAGTACAGGTTTGACTGGAGAATCTTTGAGATGAGAGCTGTTGAGATAAGTTGGAACTGAAGCTGACGGATATGCTGCCACTGGGTGATCTTCAACTGCTTGATCTCTCAAAATTGGCGGCTCAAGCAGGGTTTTAGCGTCAAGGTTGGCGCTGGTGCTCTTAAGCGGTTGTTCTGGTATCGCTTCCTCAGACAAAAATTCCTTTAGTCCAGAAGCTGCCAACTTTGATTCTGAAAGTTTAAGTTTCTCTAACAAATCTTCCTTTTCCTCGAGCTCATGTTTGAGAGTTGACACTTGCACCTCAACTTGAGCAGATTTATGAGAAGATTCTCTCCATCCTGCAACTGCGACGCTAGTTACGCCTGCTCCAAAACTAATTGCTGCTGCTAAACCCAGGTAAGGGGTAGCGACATCCCTTAATTGACCATGAAATACCTGCTCTTTCTCCATTTGGAGGTTGATTTCCTTTGAGCCATGCCAAGCTAGAGGTAAAGTCAGCACTGCAAAAACGGACGCTGAAAACACTATCGGTGTAAGGACAAATTTCTGGAGTGGAGATCCGGTCATGATTGATAAAGCACATTGATAAATCAACATTTTTGGCTAGCTCCCTGGGATCAGCTGGTGCCTCTGGACTCATTGCTAAAAATATCTTTAGGCAAGCATTGAGTGCAGATTCCACGATTACCTCAAGTCACCAAACTGCTGATGCACCCTTGATCACAAACTGTTGATACCCCTTTGATCAATAGAAAAATGTAGTTTACTACTAGCAACACCTACTTCAGGTTGTATGAGCTCGATGAGCTATAAGTTAAACTATTTGCATTTTACATTGTTGTATTCAGTCTAGTATACGTTTCCTTAAACTTCCGTAAAGCAAAGATGAAGAAATTCAAAAAGTATTTTTTTTGTGTGAATTTCCACCGGTTTAAGCTATTAAAGTGATTACTGCGTGATAGGCTCAGCGTTTGAGGTGTGGCGTTATTAAGTCGTAGGTAACTCTTGCCATAGACAATTTTTACAAAGAAGTAAGCAAAGCCCACGTCTTTTAAGCGTGGGATGTAGCGTTAAGGCTTTCAAGCCGCGTTAGCTGTTTGGTTGATCCTCGATTGTAGACATACTATCATTATTAAAAGGGTTGGGAG
>JAAHHJ010000057.1 GCA_010692425.1 Symploca sp. SIO3C6
TGTAAGCATGAGGTTCTCCATGACTTTTGTATCTTATCGGTGATGCCACGTAGACAACTCCTGCAATTAGTTCCGCTTTTTTGAGCTAGCTAGTGTTTGATCCACCTATTGAAAAAGGCGATAAGCATTAGGGAATAGAGAGTAAAGCGTCTGAGTGGGAAGGGTTCAAATTTCTATCCCCCCATCTCCCCATCTCCCCCTCTCCCCATCTCCCCAACTGGCACCTGCAAGAGGGCAGAAAAAAAACGTTTGCCCTCTGCCCTGGATCCTCCTCATTTTTCCTGTTAAAATACGAAGTGGGTTATGTAAAATGCAGGCAGCCGCATTTACCAAAAATTATTCTCAAATAAAAAATAGCTATATCCCTTAGGGTGCGCAAACTCCAGCAAAACTGCCTTGAGGCAGAGGGAAAATCAAGCTAGAACAGATACCTTGGAGAAAAGGCAAGAAGCCAGGGTGTAAGACCAGCAAGCGTTACATACTCACGCTGAAACTTGTAAAATCTCCAGAAATTTGTCTACGTAAAGCAAAGACGCTATTCCCAGAATATAGTTATACCTTTGCGAGTTTGAGAATACCTTAGTGCTAGAAGAATACCAAACTATTCAACCAAAAGTCAAAGTTCTGGGGAACAAGTAACAAATCCAAAACTCATTGAAATTGAATTTATGTCTGACCCCTCAACCCTCCTACTACTGACTTGTGCTGCTTGCACTGATGCTACTCCTAATGTTGTCCAGCAGGACAATGCCGTATGTACTCAAACTCAGGGACAAACTCAGGAACATCAGCCAGTAGCTGGAGCACTTGATTGCATTAGCGCTCCGGAAACAGTTCCAGTTTCCCTAAGCTCTGGTACAAGTGCTGTAGAGATGTTACAGGCAAAATCTCTCAATGAAAATCAGTCTGCCTCACGCCGCAACTCATCTAAGTTGTTTGCCAACTTGCTCACTCCAGTACTTAGCCAGCAAACAGTTGCAGCTTCTGCGTTAGGGACAACAAAAATTGCGACAACGATAGGGAAAATCACCCCCAAATCCTACCAACAAGCAGCAACATCACCCCTCGTCGGTTTCGTCCCACCAACCCTAAGATTATTTAGTCCTGGCCCTGAGTACCTGTGGTTTTTAGGTTGGGCTGCAGTTTATGCAGGTGGGTTAATTGTCATCCTTAAAGAGGATATCAATAGTTACATTAAAGGTTTCAGAGCTTTTAAGACTTCAGACGGCGATAAAGATGCTGAGGCCTTTGCTGGAGATTACAGCATTGAATACCGACGCCTCAGTGAGGTAATTGCTACCACTGAAGAAGCCCAAAGCCAAAAAGCTAATCATGAAAACGCTAGTAGTGATACAGTTGAGTCAGAAAAAATTGATTTAGCAGAAGATATAATTAATCAATTACAGTTACCTGATAAATCTGATCATAGCTCTCGCGTTTTCTTAAAGAATTTGCGAACCTTGATTGAAGTGGTAACTGAGAATGGCACCAACAAAATTAACCTCAATAGTTCTGTAGCTAATGGCTCCAAGTTTGCATACTTTCTCCCCCTTGACTTCAGGACTCAAACCCAAAACAAGTTTCATAATTCTCTATTTCATTTTCCAATAAATCAGGACAATACCTTTAATATCAACGCCCTATTTGCCGATCACAATGGCAAGCTTTATGTAGGCAAACAGGAACTCTCTACCCTCTTAGATGGTTACAACTTGCCTATTCCTGGCGGCAAGCTTGGGAGAGAAAGCAGTGATGAGGAAGAAGTTGATACTATAAGCTTAGAAAGTGTTGACTACCAGTTGCAAGCTTTCTGGGCAGAACAAGTCTCAGTTGAACCTCACAAGCAATTGTTTGTCACTCTTACTAATCCTCCTAGCCTCCTTGATTACGAAGAAAAAGAGGTTAGTTCTAATTCTGATAAAAACGATGAGAACAACTCTTCTTCAGAAAAAGGTCTAATTGAAGACAAAACTGAGCAACAGGAAGTCAGGAATAATGTTCAGAAAAATAGCGATCACAACTCTTCCCTAGAAAAGGATTCAGTTAAAGCAAAAACTGAGGTAAAGGACGACACTAAGGCAGGCACTCTCATTGCCACTCTTTCCTCTGGCAATCCTAAAGTAAATGAAACTTACACTTACTCGTTAGTTGATGATGCTGGAGGACGTTTTATCCTCAAAGGTAATGAACTAAGAGTCCTTAATAACTCTGTACTTGAAAGTGAAGAGGAAATTGTCTATACAGTTACTGTGCGTCGCCAAGACTCGAGAGGAATTTCTGTTGATAAATCTTTCAGAATTAAGAGTTCTTTAACTGCTCGTTAATGAAGAAATGGGGAGATAGGGAGATGATTTTGATTAGCTTTCTGCCTCCTGTATTCTGCCTTGCTGTTGTGCATTAAAAATGCACAACAACTTACTACCTTTTTCCAACATGATCTGCATTTTTATAACAAGCGAAATCTCTTAAATTAAACCATTTCTAATCACTTGACCAATACGCTTCAAAACCTGCAAAGCACTATAAATCTCTCGACTGGAAGTAAACAGTGCAAACACCCGTGATAAAGCATAGTTACGCTGCGACTTTTGCACCAATTTCACAAACAAAATATCATCCCCATTGGTCACCATGCCAAAACTCGGTTGCTTTGGTTGAGGATTTGCCATGAGATAAGCAAAGGTTTGGGGCAGGGCAGCCCAGACTTACAATGCAGTTTTCTTCGACTCCAACACCACCACCAAGAACTGATTTAGCAAAATTAACACATCCATTCGCCCCTGCAATACCTCTTCCCGATCATCCAACTTCAACTGCACCGATTCTTCTGCTCTTACTTTGAACGGTGGGTCATAAAATCCTGCAATTGTCAGCAGTGGAGACGCTAGTAATAAAGTAACCGTTCCTTCTAATAAATGCTGTTGATATCTTTGATTTTGATATAGATAGCGCCGTCGTAATTCATCCAGAGCTATTTGCTCAGCCGTTGAAAGTTGTGGTAAACTCACCTGCCATTCTAAGAAAAACCTCTCATCCTCTGTTGGCAACAGATTAAATCTTCTTTGAGCCTCGGCAAGAGTTGTAATAGCTTCAGTGATTGCAACTGACATCAAGGCTACTGTAAGATGCTTGTGCCTATACTATACAATCTATCTAGAGTTTCACGAGAGCAAAACGGCTATAGTTCAAAGAAAGCAAAGGAGATAAGTTGAAATGACATTGTAGCATAACAGTCTTCTCAATCATCTCCTACATCTCTATTGAGAGTAGAGAAACTTCTAATTTAGAATTTAGTCTTACAGAAAAGTAAGCGATCACTACTCCTTAGTTAAACTGTTAAACTCTATCTAAGACAGCATTTCCCAAACAGCCTTATGAAAGGAAAACAATTAATTTTTACCTTGAGCCTACTCCTCGCTTTAGTTGCTTATCCAATAAAAGCATCAGCTCACTCCCTGGAAACCGACTATCAACTAAAATCCAATGCCTTAGAAATTCAAGCAACCTTCAGTAATGGAGAACCCTTTCCAGATGCTGCCATTGTAGTTTTTTCCCCCGATGATCCAACTCATCCTTGGTTAGAAGCAAGAACCGATGAAAACGGTAAATTTATCTTTAATCCTGAGCAATCTCTCGCCGGTGATTGGTCAATTGAAATTGGAGAAGATAGTCATTGGGATAATATAATAGTTCCCGTGAGCGATCGCGGCATTAGCCTTGAGGAAATTAGTTATCTAGATAAACACGACTCTGATCATCATTACCATCTTACTAATCAATTCATTGTTTTAGGTATAGCCCTTGGTGGTGGTCTTAGTAGTCGATTTTTAAGTCGAAAATTAACAAAATAAAACTCACATAAAGAGTGCCAATAAAATTAAGCATACTCTGAGACCAATAATAGAGATTATGCTAGTAACAATCACAGGCGAAATTATCTTTCGCCTGCTCCATAAACCCATAAAATTTATTACTTATTACTTATTACTTATTACTTATTACTTATTACTTATTACTTATAGCAGACTTCGATTCGAGAGGAATCTCCACCACAAACTCCGTACCTTTTCCTGGAGAAGAGATACAGCGCAGTTGACCACCATGTTTTTCTACTACAATCTGGTAACTAATAGCTAACCCCAAACCTGTACCACGTCCTACAGGCTTGGTAGTAAAAAACGGGTCAAATATCTGCTTTTTCACTTCCTCACTAATACCTGATCCATTGTCAGCAATCCGAATTACCACACTAGCAACATTCAGCAGTTGTGAATCACAATTGAGCAGACTCTCATGATTCTTAATTTCAGTGCAAATCTTGATCTTAGGTAGTACTGCTAATTGCAGCTCCAAAGCATCGATCGCATTACTCAATAAATTCATGAAAACTTGATTCAACTCTGAGGCATAACATTTAACCTTGGGCAGAGGAGCATATTCTTTAATCACCTCAATCTCCGGGCGATTGCCCACTGCTCGCAGTCGATTTTGCAAAATCAACAAAGTATTATCAATACCCTCATGAATATCTACCAGTTTAACTTCACAACCATCGACTCGGGAAAAGTTGCGTAGAGAGAGAACAATTTGACGAATACGTTCTGCTCCCATCTTAATGGAACTGCTTAGTTTTTGCCAATCTTCCACCAGAAAATCTAAGTCAATCTCTGTCGCCAACTGCCTAATTTCTGGCGTGGCATTGGGGAAACTCTGCTGGTAGAGTTCAATCAACCTCACTAGATCCTGAAAGTACTGATTAGCAGGAGTAATATTACCGTAGATAAAGTTAACTGGGTTATTAATTTCGTGGGCAACACCAGCTAACATTTGACCAAGGCTGGACATCTTTTCCGCTTGAATCAATTGAGCTTGAGTACGTTTCAATTCCTCAAGAGTCAACTTCAGTTCACTTGCCTTATCTCGTTCTCGGGCTTCCGATTTTTGCAGGGCTTCCTCAGCAATTTTGCGCTCTAATTCAGCTCCTGCCCTAGCAGCAAAAATTCTCAAAATCAAATCTTTGTCTGGATTATTACTTATGGGTACATCATCCATCACCGCCAAATGACCAAGGATTTTGCCTGCTGAGTCTACTAAAGGAATTCCCAAGTAACTTTGTACCTCTAAGTTGACTAAATTCTGAGCATGGGGAAAGTGTTCTTGTACACCTGATTGGTAGTAGCAGTTTAACCCTAATAAGACTTGTTCACAGGGACTACCAGACAATTCATACTCGAATTCTTCTCTAAAGCTTTCACCAGTCCAAAAAGCTAAAGTTTTAACCCTGGTTTTTTCCTCATTTGCTAATTCAGTGACTGAGGCACAGCGAACTTGTAGTACTTGTGCCAAATAGCGAGTACAGGTGCGGAAGAATTCCCTACCAGTTGTAGCTGCTGTGCCCTCAACTATTAAACGTAATGCCTCTTCCCTATGCTGACGGTCACTTATATCGGTAATTGAGCCAACCATGCGCACAGGCTTTCCCTGTTGATCCCATAGTGCCTGTCCTCGATCCAAAATCCATTTGTAGGTATCATCTTGGCAACGCAAACGATACTCAGCAGAGTAATAGGGAGTACTCTTATCAAGGTGAGCTTGTCTTGCTTGGATTACAGAATCGAAATCATCTGGATGTATGCTTCTGATCCATTGAGCAATGTGGCTAAATACATCTTGGTCTTCATAGCCAATAATTTGCTTGAGCCGAAGGGAAACAACAACCTCACCAGTTTTGAGGTTCCAGTCCCAAATGCCGTCATTATTGCCGCGAAGTGCTAACTGCCAGCGCTCTTCACTTTCTCTTAATTCCTGCTGAATCTGCTGACGCTCAGTAATATCTTTACCCACAGCCAATACGCAGGCTTGTCCTTCCAAATCAATGCGCTCTGCTGACAACAGCATCGTTCTGACTTCACCAAACTTAGTGCGGTAATCTATTTCCAGATTGCGAACCATGCCATGCTTCTGCAACTTATGTTGAAGCTTGAAAGTTTTTCGCGACGGTGCAATTAAATTGAGTTCAAAGACGCTCTTGCCAATAATTTCCTGGCGAGAATAACCTGAAAGTTTGAGGAAGCTATCATTAACTTCAATATAACGTCCATCTTTAAGAGTACTGATACTGATTGGCGCAGGACTTGAACCGAAGGCTTTGGAGAATTTTTCTTCAGATACCCGCAGTATTTCCTCAGCCTGGAAGCGAACAATACCCAAAGCAATCCCGTTGGCAACTGATGCCATAGCGTGTAGTACTGTTTCTTTAAGCTGATGACGGGCAAACATCGCCATTACACCAACCACCCGGTTATTCAAAATCAGCGGATAGCCAGCAAAGGCAATCATTCCCTCTCGCCTTGCCCATTCCTTATCCTTGATTCTAGGATCGCTGAGTACCTCATTAGTTAAATGGGGCTGGCGCTCCTGAGCAATCCAACCAATCTTAAAGTGACCTAAAGGTATGCGGCTATGGCTACCATCTAAGTGTGTATATATGCCAGCGCTGGCTTGTAGTTCTAGCATGCCTTCCCGCTCATTAAGTATCCAGATACGGGCAAAGGCAGTATTAAGATGCTTGCACAAAGCCGAGGCACAGCCTCCAAGCATGTCTTGCAAACTCTTACCCCGAGTTAGAGCAATACCGACATCAGCATTTAAAGCCGATAATTTGACCCGTTCAACTAGTGCCGCTTCTGCCCTTTGGCGGTTGCGGATTTCCTCTTGGAGTAGGGTATTTTGCTCTGTTAATTGCTTTTGAAGTGAGCGCATCCTCAATTGATTCTCGATGCGAGCCAGAAGCTCTTCAACCTGAAATGGTTTCGTGATATAGTCTACACCGCCGACAGCAAAGGCTTTCACTTTATCAAAGGCTTCATTTAAAACACTGATAAAGATCACAGGTATGTCACAAGTTCTAGGATCAGCTTTTAATTGCTGACAAAACTCAAAGCCATTCATCCTTGGCAAAATAATGTCAAGCAAAATTAGGTCTGGCGGAGACACACAGGCTGTCAGGAAAGCCACCCACTCCCTAGATACGCCTCTTACCTGGTACCCTTGCTTGTTGAGGATCTCTGACAACAGGCGTAAGTTATGTAATGTATCATCAACAATTAAAATGTTGCCCTTCAATTTATCAGTCTGCTTCTTGTTCATCTCGCTGATGTCATCAATTATTTCAAGTAGACCGATGCCCTATCGGGAATACGAGGGAACTCCTTAGGGAATGTGTGAACCAGCAGCTGTAATTTTTGTAGGCAGCTGCAAGCAGACATCAAGATCAATGCTGAAGGTTTCCGAGTTAGCTGACTAACAATTGGGTGTCTACACCTATATAGTTCCCAGACATAATTTCAAAGTATCACTTTTAGGTGGAGGATCACGATGTCTCTACAGGTTTCACTAAAAATAACTTGAGGTAGGTTTTCTGTGGGATGGTGATAGTACCCACCTTCCGCACTTCAATTTGTAGTATGAAGGAACACAGAGAGGATGAGGGGGAATAGCTCTCACTCGATTGAGTAAAAATACTCAATCCTCTCTCTAATCAAGTTGAGTACAATCTGAGGTCATCCTCCCTGGACTAGCTATTCTCATCAATTTACAGTTATTGACAATAGGTATTCAAGACAAGACCTCATCTCTAATTGTTGTCAATAATTGTTGAGGTTTCAACTAGGTTTTTCTGGCAATATCCGAAGAAATTAACCAGATTCTCGATAATATTTCTGACAGGCATGAGGGAAAAAGCTCAAAGTCAGTAGTCGTTCTTCAGACATATTAACAATCTGTTCTACCCCAGCCAAAATCACGACATTAATTCCTTGAAAACACTGAAATATCCATCATTTGGAGGCGGCGTTTCCTCTCATCACTGAAAGTGAGAGTCTCCACGCCGGAATTAGATTATAATGGTTGAAAAAATCTACCAGATTCTAAGTTGAGACCAACTTCTGATTTATCTAGGTTCTAATCACAGCAGAAGCATAAGTATCAAATAAGGCTCCCACGAGGCTACAGGTTAAGCCAATGACTATGGCTCCTTCAAAGGGACACCCTTGACCAAAGATAGCTAAGAACTTCAATAGCTGTGCTGCGCTAACATGACCGATAGTTGCCACTCCAGGAATGTACCCAATTACCGAGAATGTCGCTAACAAAATGATCATCAGTACAATCGGGGCGACAAAGCTAAAAAAGATTGTTAGTAACAGGGAACGGACAAACTCCGGCAGCATACTCATATTAGCCTGATTGCAAGTGAACTGAGAGCGAGTACTCAAGCAGTACTTGGCACTTCCTAACTAACAATACGAGCAATCGCTGCTGATAACTGTAAATGTGACAAATCTTTAGTCAGCATTAAGAATATTAGTGAAAATCTGTCAATCTTACTTGATTGATTAGAGTGGTGGCTGGTGTTATTGCTTTTATGAAGTCTAGCAGTCTCGCAGTTCATTAGAAGACTTGGATTGACACTCCCCTTGACAACAGCATTCCTGCCAAGAAAGTTAAAAAGCGATCGCAAAAGTTTGCAAAGTTAGGATTGCTCTACCTTAAGGATAATCTAGAAGAGAGCAGGATAGCTACGGATAAGCTAGTGTGCATTAAAATTGTATATTTTCTGGTTGAATGAGAATTATCCAAACCATCTTCCCCTCTCCCCATCTCCCCATCTCCCCCTCTTATTGAAATGCGCGACAGCTTACTAACCAATTTCCCGCCCTTTTTGTGGGAAAATTCCAGCAGGTCGAAACTGCAAAAAGGCAATAATCAAAGCAAACACCATTACCTTGGCCATACTAGTACTAGCAAAAAAGTCAAATAAATCTGCCAAAGGTTTAAGTGCCTCCCATGGTAAGAGCATTGAAGCTATAGTTCCAGAACCAATTAGGTAACTTATCGTGCCAATTGCTAAGGCTGCCACAATCGTACCCACTAAGTTGCCAACCCCACCGACAACCACCACCATAAAGGTATCAACAATATAATTTTGACCAGTATTTGGTCCAACTGAACCGAGTAAAGTAATGGCACAGCCCGCAATTCCAGCTAATCCAGAACCAATGGCAAAGGTGAGAGCATCTACCTTGGCGGTGGGTATTCCTAAACAGGCACTCATACTGCGGTTTTGAGTAACAGCCCTAATGCGCAATCCCCAACTGGAACGTTGTAAGAACCAGTAAGTTCCAATTACGCACACTATGGTCAAAATAATAATAAAAATGCGGCTATAGGGTAACTGAAAATTGCCCAGGGGCAGCCCCTCTCGCAACCAGGCCGGGGCAATAACACCAATATTCCTAGCACTAAACCAAGGTTTTGTCAATGCTTGTTGATCACTTCTCCCGAGCAGGAAACCAACCGCTACGGCAATCGCTAGTGAGAGGGGTAAGAGTATAGCAATTGCCCGATTACGAATTCTGCTCCAATCTCGACGACGCCTCAAAAGGAAAATTGCTCCCAACCACAGTAGAAAAAATACGGAAATGCCAATTACTAATACCCAATTGACGCTGCGCACAAACTGCCGCAAAATTAGACTTACTCCCCAAGTTGCCAGCAGGGTTTCTAGTGGTCGCCCATAGAGATAGCGAATTACTCCTCTTTCTAAAATCAAACCAGCTAAAGCTGCAACTAAGGCTGCTATTGGCAAAGCCAAGAAGATATAAAAACTAAACCAAGGTTCACCCAAGGGTTTGAAAGCATTTTGCACTATAAAAGTCGCGTATGCTCCCAACATCATCAATTCCCCGTGGGCAAGATTAATCACCCCCATCAGTCCAAATACGATGGCTAACCCAAGAGCAGACATTAGTAGAACTGAACCAATACTAATGCCGTTAAATATGCTTTCTATAAGTTGCAGCACAGTGTTACCGTATGATTCTTTTATTGTTCATGGTTCATTGTTCATGGGAATTTTTCTGAACAATAAACTATGAACTTCTAATTCCTTCCACTAAAATTTGATCACATCCCCCTACTTCTAGGAGTGGGGGTTTCAAATCTTATACTTACCACCTTTATTAGGATCAGTCCAATCACAGGCGTAACCCTTAGTAGCAGGCACAAATTGATTCCAGGGTTGGGGAGTAACCGGACTATCTGTAGACCAAACGATATCAAAAAGACCATCTTCTCGCACTTGACCAATGCGCACAGTTTTGGAAATATGATGATTGGCTTCCATTTGTACTGGTCCTTCCGGTGCATTAAATTTTTGACCAATAGCTGCTGCTCTTACCTTTTCTAAATCATCAGCAGTTCCAGCCTTTTCAACTGCTTGTTTCCAAAGGTAAACCATAATATAGGCAGCTTCCATGGGATCATTAGTTACTCGATCTTTGCCATAGGTTTCTTGAAAATCTAAAACCCACTTCTTATTCGCAGGAGTATCTACAGTTTGGAAATAGTTCCAGGCTGCATAATGACCAACAAGAAATTCTTTACCTATTTGCTTTACTTCTTCCTCAGCAATACTAACTGACATCACAGGATACTTATCTGGACCAAGTCCAGCACCTTGCAATTGTTTGAAAAAGGCAACGTTACTATCTCCGTTAAGACTGTTAAAAATGACACCACCATCTGGTAAAGCTTGCTTAATTTTAGTGATAATTGGGGTAACTTCTGTGTTGCCTAGGGGTAAGTAATCTTCCCCAACAGTTTCACCATCTAAGGCTTTGAGTTGCTCCTTAATAATCGTGTTGGCAGTGCGGGGAAAGACGTAGTCAGAACCTACTAAGAAAAACTGTTTACCCTTGTTTTTCAGTAACCAATCAACTGCGGGTTCAATCTGCTGATTGGGAGCTGCACCCGTGTAGAAGATGTTTTTAGAGCATTCTTGACCTTCATACTGAACAGGGTACCAAAGCATGTGATTTTTAGATTCAAACACATCCTTAACTGCCTTACGGCTAGCAGAAGTCCAACAACCAAAGATAGTTACCACTTGATCTTGGTCAATCAGTTTCGCTGCCTTTTCAGCAAAGGTATCCCAGTCAGAGGCACCATCTTCAACTACCGCTACTATTTTCTTGCCAAGAATACCGCCCTTTTCGTTAATTTCCTTGATGGCTAGCTTTTCGGCATCCACAACCGTGGTTTCACTAATTGCCATTGTGCCACTCAGAGAGTGAAGAATACCCACTTTGATGGTATCGCCGCTACTACTCTCAACGCTGCTACTTTCAGCATCTGTAGCCTGTGGTTGGCTGCCGCAAGCTTTGATCAAAAGACTGGTTCCTAAAGTTGCCGAGCCATAGATTAGAAAATTACGTCGTCCGAATCTTCTTACCATTTCCTAATTAACCCCTCATTTTAGAACAAAAGATATATTTTACTGAAGATGTTAGAACAATTTGGAGAGAAGTTACAAAAATTGGATAGAGAGTATTCGCTTTAGACATGAACCCTGTTCCCACTCCCCCACTTTCCCCCTCTTGCTGAAGATACTTTCTTAAATGCATGACAGCTCACTCCCTTTGGGCAGTCGCTCTTTAACGATTAGACCTCTTGCCAAAATATTGTTCAGATACTGTTTACCTCAATTGTTGTCTAATCTTCCTTGTTCTCAATTTATGAAATAAGTCTATAATATTTGTACTAATAAGCAATAATTAATAACACAAATCTCAAGAAGGTTGGTGACGGGGGAAATTTGGTAATTCGATTGCCGCCAATGACTTGCGTTTTTTGGGGGTACGTAACGGATAGAGTGTGGGAGAGGGCCAGTTTGATTGGGGCAGAATTACTTGATTGGGCTGAGCTGAGTGACTAGGATGAGCATCTTCTATAAGTTCATTATTCGCTTTATATTCTTGATCTTCGCCATCGCTAACATCCCTTGCCAACAAAGTTTCCTGAGTTTGATTTGGGGATGGTGCCGATGCTTTCAGCTGATTGTTATCAGTTTCTGGAGCCATGGTATCATCCTTGTAAATCTCAGCGATACCTGCTTGCCAAGGCGAAGTATCGGATGCTTCTGTTAGCGAGATTAGCGGTGCCAGTAACTGTTTTTCCTCTTCTGTCTCCGGCTCTATATTCTGATCACAAGCAGTAAATTGGTTGATGATTTGTTCTGGGGCATCTGCTGTTGACGATAACTGTATCTCTTCAATAGTTTTAACTAAGGGCGAAACCTCTAGCTCTGGATTTCCTGGTACCGATGCCAATGGTTTTTCCAATTGCTGAGGTTTAGTTTCTAGCCTGATGGGGCGATTAGAGATAGTCTCTATATTAGAATCTTCCTGTAATACCTCAGGTTGGGCTGACCAAGGTTGTATAGGCCGGGCTTTGGGTACAAGAGAGCGGTTAACTTTAATATTTTCCCTCTGAGGATGAACTTGTTGTGGCTCAGGCTGATGCTTCGGAGTTGACATTTCCAAAGACTTTTCTAAGGCAGCCTTGAATTGTAGCGTTTGGCGTTGCTGCCGCTGTAGACGGGATCTGAGTTCTCTACAAATATTTTCTTGCTGCAAAAGCTGGTGTGATTGCTCGTTGTACCGTTGCTGAGTCAGAGCACATTCGCGCTCTAGTTGGGCAACTCTCTCTTGAGAGCTTTCCAGTTGCTCTGATAAAGTTTCAATCAAAATTTGCTGGCGCTGGGCAGCTTGATGAGACGACTCTAGCGTTTCAAATAGCTTGGTTAATTGCTCTTGAGTAGTACTTAATTTTTCACTCTGTTGAGCCAGTAGTTTCTCGTGCTCCTGGGCTAGCTCTTGCTTTGAATTTAAAGCTTCCTGTTTCTTTTGGAGCGCTTGCTCAAGTTGAGTCACCTGCTCCAACAAGCGGCGGTTGCGCTGGCGCATTTTTTGAGTTACAACCAACCAATTGGTTTCCTTGGTTTCTTCGCTAGAAAGTGCATCAGGCACCTCTTGCTCATCTTCATCTACTACATCTACTGAGACTGCTGTTGATGCGGCAGGAACAGTCTCTAAGGTTACTGTCTGTTCTAGAGAGGACTCTTCAACAGTATCATCCCAATTAAGTAATTCAAATAGAACTGCTATCTGTTCCTCTTCTGAGGTTTTTGCTGCCTCTAACTTTTGGGTCTCACTTTCATCAGTCGATGCAGTGGATTCAGGGAAAGGCTGGTTATTTAGATTGTCAGCTTCACTCATGGCTATTAATCTAGTGGGTCACAAATCCACAAACTGATCGGGTAAATTTTTCATTTTGCAACCTCGATTCAAGTACTTTGCCCTGATTTGAGGCAAGGGTGCAGTTGTCGAAATTATCTTACCTTATCTGTTGACACTCCCCACCGCCAGTAACGGATGGGGTATCCTGCACGAGAATTGTGAGCAACGACACCTGCGAAGAAAAAAATCCAAAAGCTCAACTGTACCTCACTCAATACCAAAACCGCTATAGTTTTAGCAACTCAGCTTGGCGTCGGGAAAACCTCAAGCAATACCTCCCGATGCATCATTGCCCTATCTACTAAGGACTGAATTTGGTCACTGTTAAGACTATTACCATTAACGTAGTGTTGCAGCCAGGTTTGACTAATAAAATTCGGATCCTCTGGTAACTTAGCTAAATCCCATCCCGGTAAATTTAATTGTGCCATCAGCTGAGTAACCTTGGGATCGTAACTAAGGGCAAAGCATCGGCATTCTTGGGCTGCTGCCATAATCAGACTGTGATAGCGCATCCCAATTACCATTTCCACACCTCGAAATAATCCTTTTAATTGTCTAGGTTCTTCTATTATTAGAATTTGATGGGAACCAGTTAACTCAGCAGCGATGGATTGAGCAATGCTCAAGTCTTGGGATACCTGGAAAGGTACTAGTAAAATGCAGGTTTGTGTAGCTTTTTGAAAGTCAACTAGAGCTTTAGTGAGATTAGCTAGGCGTTTGGGAGTTAGAGAAGAATGCGATCGCCAAGTTACGGCTACTCTCGGTGCTGGTAAATCCCATAATCCCTTAACCGGTAGAGAATCTAATGCCCACACTGGATCAGGGGCTTGCAGGAAGGGAATTTGCCAATCAGCTAAGAATGCTGCTGAAGCCGAATCACGTACACTCACTGCTGTACAACCAGCAAAAGACTGCCGCCCCACAAAGCGAGTCAGTTGATGCTGGAGAGGCCCAATACCTTGCGCCCACGCAATAGTTTTCAAGCCCAGTTGTTGTGCTAAGCCCATCAAGCCACAATAATATAGAGGATTTCTAATACTGGTAGCGTCTTGGATAAGACTACCGCCGCCCCAGATAAAGGCATCTGAATGATGCATTGCTCGTATAACCTGCAAAGCAGACATGCGATTACAACTTTCAACACCGTAGCGTTTGCTTGTCTGGGCGGGGATGGCAGAAAGTACTAGAGGTGTAATCTGTTCCGGTAGCATTTGCAGCAGCGAGGCTAGCAAGGCTTCGTCGCCGCCATTGCCCTTGCCGTAATAGCCACAGAGAATTGCTCGTGTTTGACCCATGAACAAACTCTACCAGTTTTTGTGACCGAGAAATGAATTGTTTCACCCTTGGTTAGCACTAGATGATCAGAATTTGCTCTCTCAATTAGGTGGCTGGCGTTGCGATCGCAATACAGGCAAAGAGGGATTAACCCTAGCTGGTTTACTGATGTTTGGTTGTGAACGTAGTATCCTTGATGCTCTTCCTCGATACCACCTTGATTATCAAGAGCAGTTTTCTAACAATCCAGAAACACGATGGACATATAGACTGACGCTCGATGGCAGATGGGAGCCTAATCTTTTTAACTTTTATTATCGGGTATACAGTCGCCTAGTTAATGATTTAGATGTCCCATTTCAGCTGGATGCGGATGCTGTACGTAAGGGGGAAACCCATGTACATGAGGCACTCCGTGAAGCCTTAGTCAATACTCTGATTCATGCAGACCATCAGTCTGCACGTCCTATTTTAGTTGTTAAACTCCCCGACATTTTTTCATTCTCTAACCCTGGTCGCCTAAGAATCCCTCTTCAGCGTCTTTATGATGGTGGTGTTAGTGATGCCCGTAACCCCAACCTGCAAAAAATGTTTCACATGCTGGGTTTAGGAGAGAAGGCTGGTTCTGGTTTCTCATCAGGCATACAAAACCACATCACTAACAAACAATTAGTTAATTAGTTAATATACACTTCCTAAAACCCGTCAATTGATCTTCATAGACGCCCTCTTAACTCCCACTTAGATTCTTCACATTCAGAATAATTTCCCCTCTAGAGCTCTGAGATAGTAAATTCAGGCGCTCGCTAGCTCTTTCAGAGCCGTTTTGCTAACGCGCTAGCCTCGAAAAACTAATCGCTTCTACAATAAACAATATTCGTGTTGTCAAAGTTTTAGATTTTGAGTTCAAAACTGTAGTTCTCTGCAACGCCCAAATAGCCCATAAACAACATTACTTTTGTCAAAAGTTTGTTTTCTCAGTTGAAATAATTGTTTTATCCGTACTAAATAAACAACCATTTTGTTGTCAAAATACTCAACCTCTAAACATACCTGGGATTGAGCTATCTAAAACCAATTCAGCTATAGGCATAAACAGGGAATATCTCCATAGCGTTAGCTTGGGTTGAGGGAGTAAATATAGTAATACCCAGAAACCTATTATCTATTTGTAAAACCTCAAATGTACCCTAATTAACAGTTATCTGTTATTAGTTGGTATTCTGTGTAACTTATTATCATCATCAAGGGCAAAAGACATTAATAATAGGCAACTTTAATGTTGTTTAACTTTGGATTGATGTCCAACAAATAATGATTTTTCTTAGTGCCAAAAACAACTAAAAAGTTTCCAAACAAAACAGCTGAAACCCTGGATATCAAGCCAAAAATTTAATATTTCAACCGTAGACATTTCCGAACTAAAGGCTATACTTATTAGTATGAGTTGTTCAGAGAAAAGCTAAAACAACAACTCATGAGGAGTAAGAAAATGTTCAAAAATATATGCCAAGGACTTGTTGTTTCTTCCATCATTGCTAGTACAGCTTTTGGTATTGTAATTTCCCCTAATCAAGCTAAAGCTGAATCTAACAATTATAAGATTCAGTCCATGACAGAAATCAACCGCAAAGAGCATCACTGTCGTCGGTTGACACAGATGGGCAGAACCCCAAGATATTGCCCACAACCAGGACGCCGAGGCGTTCGCCGCCGATAGAAGTAGGAATATTTTTAAAACTAGCTATCTTTGGCTTCACAGAGTTGATGAACAAGCAGGGACAATTACCCTTCGCCTAGCAACTAAAAAAATTAGTAGTTTTGATCAGTTACCAATAGTTGAATTCATATATTGGTTAACGCTACAGAGATTTATTACAGCTCAAAGTCAACTTGGTGAGCCACTAGATCAAAAGTACTCTGACGAATAATTTGCCAGAACTAAATATTTGTTCTCTTGAGATCTAATAAGATCTAAATCATTATCCATATAGTCAGACCTAAGCCTCTATCTCCCTTGATAAGGAGGGAAGATAAGTAAATGTGTTAAGTCGCTAGGGAGGTTGGAGGGTAGGTCTAATCTTCACTACTGGGCGAAAAATTGTCACAATTAGTGATTAGCGGTTGTTCGCTCAAGCCAAGTAGCATGAAGATAGTTTTTTTCGGTACTCCCCAATTTGCAGTACCAACTCTAGAGCGCTTGCTTAACCATCCTCAATGGGAGGTAACAGGCGTTGTTACCCAACCTGATAAGAGGAGAGGGCGGGGCAGTAAGCTTATACCCTCTCCCATTAAAACTGTTGCGTTGACCCATCAGATACCAGTGTGGCAACCGAAGCGGGTTAAAAAGGACACAAAAACCCTTACTCAGCTGCGGCAATTATCGGCAGATGTCTTTGTTGTTGTCGCCTATGGGCAGATTCTTTCTCAGGAAATTCTGGATTTGCCCAGGTTGGGTTGCGTTAATGTTCACGGTTCAATTCTGCCCAAATATCGAGGTGCTGCTCCCATTCAGTGGTGCTTGTATCATGGTGAAACCCAAACTGGGATTACAACCATGTTGATGGATGCTGGGATGGACACTGGGGCAATGCTGCTGAAGGCTTACACACCAGTCAACCTCTTAGATAACGCCCAGCAGTTGGCGCAAACTCTCTCCCAGGTAGGAGCTGATTTATTAGTTCAAACTCTCCTTAAGCTTCAAGCTCAAGAAATCACAGCAGTTCCTCAAAACGAATCTCAAGCAACCTATGCACCACTGATTCAAAAGTCAGATTACCATTTAGATTGGTCGCACTCCAACCTTGAACTACACAATCAGGTGAGGGGATTTTTTCCCAACTGCGTGGCATTATTTAGAGATAAACCCTTGAAAATTATTGCCACAGCCCCTTTGGCAACTGCCTGCTTCCCACAACTACCCCCTGAATTAAAAGTGCTTGAGCAGCAATGCTACTCTCTTGCTGAGAATAAGGGGCTTCCTGGAGAAGTGATGAGTGTCATTAAAGGAATCGGCCCAATTATTCAAACTGGCGAGGGGCTATTGCTATTGCGGGAAGTACAGCTAGCGGGTAAACGGCCTCAGTCTGGCTGGGATTTTGCCAATGGTATGCGTTTAGCCGCAGGAGAGGTTTTGGGTAATAATCACGATTAAGATTGGGGTTCCCACGGTTCGTAAAAACGACAAGAGTCACACGGCCCTGAGGGATTAACAGCACAGCGTACTAGCTCAGAATGAGCATTAAAGCGGCAGTTGGCATCGCCAATTACCCAACGCCCCTGAATCAGACTTTTTTCTGTCGGTGGTTGGGCAGATTGCACATAAAGGGCGATTTTATGCAATCGATAACGCCCTGACTTCAGGTGATAGCGGTGGCGGCGCTCTAAAACTGCATAGGTTTGACCTTTAAATTCTAGGTAACTACCCGGTTGAGGTGTCCAATCGAGTACTACGTTACCAATTGTCTGATGTGGGTGCGTTAGGATTAGCTCTGCTGGTAAAGAATCTGGCTCCATATACT
Organism: Symploca sp. SIO3C6; assembly: GCA_010692425.1. Classification (GTDB taxonomy): domain Bacteria; phylum Cyanobacteriota; class Cyanobacteriia; order Cyanobacteriales; family Coleofasciculaceae; genus SIO3C6. The sequence continues at coordinate 17,939 of JAAHHJ010000057.1, forward strand.
TATGTATTAATAACTACATTATTTGGATGTTATCGTACTCGCAGCTTTGGTATCTCCTACTTCCGTTTGTGATCACATTACAATCAACAATGGTTTGAGGGAGACCTCAAATAGCTAAATCTCTCACCTAATTTAAGGCATATGAAACCATATATTTCTATTTTTACTCAACTAATACTTAACCAACAAAAGACTACCCTCCCAGATGCGCAGGCGGGTAGTAATCGCTGGAGATGGAATTGGCCTAGGATAGTCTAGGTTTTACAGAGCTGATGAGTATCAATAAGAAGACTGGTAGAAGGCACTCATCACGTTCTGAGGGAAATAATGCCCTAGAACTATTCACGGGTAGGTATGAGTTCACTCGCCTATTTGCTAAATACCTTAACAGTGACCCACCCCACGAGCAAATTCTCTTTTTTTACGGTGATGGCGGCAACGGCAAATCTTTGCTGCTGAGGTTTTTGCGTACTAGGTGCTGCAAGCGCTTCCCGAAGGATATCTGGCAGCAGTTAGAAACTAAATCGGATGCTAAAGTAATCGAGTATATCGATAAACTCGCCGACAGTAGAGATTATGTGCCAATAATCTCTGTAATTCACGATTTTGGGCAACAACCGAGGGGAGACGATCAACCCCAAGATCCCTTTTATGGGCTGTTAATGCTACGGCGCAACTTGGCAAATGCTGCTAAGGCATTGGGCTATCGTTTGCATTTTCCCCTGTATGATTTTGCCTGCGTTTGGTATCTCCACCAGCAGGGTAAACTCACTCGGGAAAGGATTAGGGATATCTTTCCCCAAGAAGAGTTGGAATTGCTCAATGAATTGGTGGAAATACTTTCTGGGATTCCAGGGGTAGGTTTAGCTAAGGCAGTTTTGGGTATTTTTAGTAAGTGTTTATCTCAAGGGTTTACCGTTTTACAGCGTAAATGGCGCGTCAATGAGGACGATGTCAGAACAATTCAGGCGATGGAGCCAGATTCGGAGTTAATTGATGAATTGCCACGCCTGTTTGCTGCCGATTTGAATGCGGCAATGAGACAACCAGAGGCACCGCCCAGAATTGTCCTTTTTTTTGATACTCACGAAGCTTTTTGGGGGCAGGAGCGCCACTTAACTGGGCAACTGCGTTTCCAGAGGGATGAATGGCTGCGCTATTTGGTAGGAGAGGTAGAACTTTCAGCGGGAATTATGGTAGTGGTTGCTGGGCGTGAGCAGCCTCGATGGGATGAAGCCAGCCGTTTTAATATCCCAGCACGATTTATTGATACTCAATTAATATCTCATTTTTCGGCAACTGATGCTGATACTTATCTTAGAAGAGCAGGAATTGAGGATGCTGAACTATGCGAGGGTATAATTACCTACGCCAGCGTTGCTCCAGGGCAGGTTCATCCTTTCTACTTAGGATTGTGTGCTGATGTCGTCTGGCAAGCCCAGCAGCGTGGTCAAAATTTGACAGCAGCTGATTTTAGAACGGCTGTGGATGCAGATCATAAGCCCAAAGAACTGATTGAACGGCTGCTAAGATACGTGGGACGGGATATTGAATATGCAGTTCATGCTTTGAGTGCTTGTCGGGCTTTTGATTACGAACTATACCGCCAATTGGGTACAGTTTTGGAGTTTGATGTTTCTAAACCTGACTTTGAAATCCTCACTGAGTTTTCTTTTGTGTGGAATGATCAAAGACAGGGTGGAAATTGGTATCGTATCCACGACTTACTACGTCGTCTTGATGATGAAATTAATAATCCGAAAACTCGCCAAGCTCATGCCATGCTGGAGAAGTACTATCGGGGGCGGCGAGATATCGCAGAAGCAATTTATCATACTAACCGCTTAGATTGGGAACAGGGTGTAGAGGAATGGATTGAGGTGTTTGAGCAGGGGCTCAAGTTGAGTCGCTATGAGCAATGTCGCATCCTGTTGGAAATTAGAAATGAACTCTCGATTAAGAGTGACTTTCACCTGGGCAGTGTTTCTCAGTTTGAAGGTGATTATTTTGTGCAGTTAGCTCGACATTCAGAAGCGAAACAGGAGTATTTAGAAGCAATTTCTACCTATAATCACTCCCTTGCCCTTGCTCCAGATGATAACGAAATTCTCAATAACAAGGGTAATGCTCTCCAAAGTCTTGGAGATGTTTATACTAAACTGGCACAACATCCACAGGCTTTAGATGCTTACACCCAAGCCCTTGCTGCCTATAATAGTTCTCTGGATTTGGAGCCGGAGTATATCTACGCTCTCAATAATAAGGGAACTGTACTCCAGCGTCTGGGAGATTTGCAAACGAGATTGGCACAATACCCACAGGCATTGGTATCTTACTCAGAAGCGATCGCTTCCTACAATCACTCCCTAGTTATTTCTCCCAATTACAACGAAGTTCTCAATAACAAAGGCATCGCCCTACAAAAACTAGGGGACTTAGAAACAAAGTTGGCACAAAATTCACAGGCTTTACAATCCTACGAACAAGCCATCATTGCCTACAATAGCGCTCTCAAAATTGACCCTGATTACACCTATGCCCTCAATAACCAAGGATTAGTGCTGCAAAGGCTAGGAGACTTGCAGGCCAAACTGGCACAACATCTCCAGGCATTGAAATCCTACGAACAAGCCATTAACACCTACAATAATGCCCTGACTCTGGCTCCAGATTATATCTATGCCCTCAATAATAAGGGCTTAGCACTGCAAAGACTGGGAGACTTGCAAACTAAGGTAGTACAACCTCGACAGGCATTAATCTCCTACTCCCAAGCAATTACCACCCACGACAGTGCACTTAGTCTGGCACCTAATGATATCTGTGCTTTGAATAACAAGGCAATTGCCCTACAGCGTTTGGGGTACTTACACATTAAGCTGGAACAATATCCACAAGCCTTAGATTCTTATTCACAGGCAATTGCTACCTACGATCATGCTCTCACCTTAGCTCCAAATTACATCTCTGCTCTCAACAATAAGGGTATCGCTTTACAAAAACTGGGGTACTTGCAAACCCAACTGGAAAAATATCCCCTAGCATTAGTATCTTACCGAGAAGCGATCGCTACTTACAATCGGGCCCTTGCCATTGCTCCGGATGATGTCTATGCTCTCAATAACAAGGGAGCAGTACTACAGCGTCTGGGCTATTTGCAAACCAAGCTGGCACAATATCAACAAGCACTACAGTCTTACCTGGATGCGATCGCATCTTACGATAGTTCCCTCTCTCTTGCCCCCGATGATATCTGTGCTCTTAACAATAAGGCTAGTGTCCTTTCTTGTCTTGGGGATTTATATGATGAGTTATATCAGGGGCAGGAAGCAATGGAGTATTGGCAAGCAGCGCTTAGTATGTTTTCCCGGTGTCTAGATATTGCTCCTAGTGATGAGTATATTCGGAATCTTAGGGATCAGCTGCAAGTATTTGTCAATAATTTGAAAGTTAGGAAATTTTTGATTGACTAAAAATAGATAAACTGTTGTGTATTTTTAATGCACAAAAGCTAGGCAGAAGGCAGTCCCGATGAAAAATTTTTTCATCATCAAGCATTAAAGAGGGTTATTTCCCCCAAACCCTACACCCCACACTCTACACCCTCTTTCAAGTCAGGAGGCTCCCAGGCAGGAAGTGTGATAGAGCAAGAATTTTAGCCATTAATTGATATCGAATAAATATATGATTTATACGTATTAAGGTTAGGACAAGCTAAATCGCTAGAACTTTGTCAAATTCTGCCTTGGAGCCTTCTGCCTTGGAGCCTTCTGCCCTGGAGCCTTGCGCGTAGCGCTATACGACCGAATTTAGATCCAAGGTCAGTAGATGGGAAGCTCCAACCTCCAGACTAGCATTACCTGCCGGAGGCGGGGAACTAGAAAATATAATCTTTTTGTCTCAACCTTGTGTAATACGGTATACTACAAATAATGAGACTTAACCTGAAGTATTTGGTTATGGCTTAAGTTTATTGGGAATCGCCAACAAATCAGCGATGCACTGCTATTAGTATGACTCTGACAACGACTCGCTCTCATACCCAACAGGTGGCGCTAACAGCTTATGAATTGTGGAAATCCTATGGTAAGCGCCAAGTTGTTCAAGGTGTCAATTTTACCCTGAATCCTGGGGAAATTTTGGGTTTGCTTGGTCCTAACGGTGCCGGGAAAACCACCACAGTAGGAATGCTATACGGCATGGTAATTCCCAGTCGAGGTTTTGTTCAACTAGGGCAACATCAGGTACAAACTCAAGGCTCCTTAGTCCGTCAATCTATGGGAATTGTAACTCAAGAAGACAATCTTGACCCAGATTTTACAGTATTGGAGAACTTGATTTTCTTTGCCCATCACTACCGGATTGTGGGCAAGGTTGCCCGGAAACGGGCAGGAGAATTACTAGCGCAAGTGGGGCTACAAGATTATGCCAAAAATCGTATTGATGAACTTTCTGGGGGCATGAAGCGGCGTTTAGTCTTGGCAAGGGCGTTGATTAATCAGCCTATAGTGGTATTTTTAGATGAACCTACCACTGGACTAGATCCCGATGCACGGCAGGATTTTTGGAAATTAGTTAGCCAGCTTAAGCAAAATGGTTGTGGGGTACTATTAACTACCCACTATATGGATGAAGCCCAAAGATTGTGCGATCGCATAATTTTACTCCAACAGGGCAAAATGATCGACCAAGGCACTCCGGAGGAACTAATTGAACGTACTGTTGGCACGGAGGCAGTAGAAATTGAGGGTATTTCCGGACAAATTTTACAGCAATTGGCTTCTGAGTATCAAACTTGGTATCGACCCTTCGGCAATAGCTACCTAATTGGTTTACCTTTAGGTAATCGGCAGCTGTTGTTGGAAAAACTCAGTAGCACTAACCCCCTAAGTCTAACCCGCCGTCGTACCAATTTAGAAGATGTATTTTTACGTTTGACAGGAAGCTCACTCAATTGATTTACCTAATTCTTGGGCAAAGAAAGCATCGGCTATAAAAAAGTGAGTTAGATTAACCTTCCTCTCCTAGCTAAGAGAGGGAAGGGCAAGGAAAAAATAGTCTTTTGATACCTCTGGCTATGTCACCAAGAGATTGCCTGAGGAGTCAAACCAAATTTATTAACTCACCTTAAATCAATAATTGCAATGAAAGGTATTTCTGTAACCCCCTGGGGCGTCTACTCTGTCTGGCATCGTCATGCCCGAGTTTATCAAAAAACTTGGTTAGTTAATAGTTTGCCCCCACTATCAGAACCGCTAATTTATCTAGTGGCTTTTGGCTATGGTCTTACTCCCTTAGTGGGAGATTTATCCTACCAAGGTGAAACTATATCCTATTTAAGATTTATTGCCCCAGGAATGATAGCAGTTGGAGTACTGTTTCAGTCATTTTTTGAGGGAGCTTTTGGCAGTTTTCTCCGCCTCAGCTTTCAAAAAACTTGGCAAGCGCTCCTAACAGCACCTTTAAGCTTCACTGAAGTGTTTATCGGTGATTGGCTGTGGGCAACTACCAAGGGGACAGCTGCTGGTTGTTTGACTGGTTTGGTTGCCGTCTTCTGGGGACTTTACTCTGGTTGGAATTTACTATTGTCTTTGCCGTTAATTCTTTTGGGCAGTATGCTCTTTGGGGCAATGGGACTATTGACAGCCGGAACAGTGCGTACCATCGATCAAATTAATGTGCCAGTGTTCTTATTGCTCGTCCCCATGTTTACCCTCTGTGGCACTTATTTCCCTCGTGAAACTTTACCTACTATTTTGGGTTATGTTGCTGATGTTTTGCCTCTTGCCGCTGTTGTTGATCTTTTGCGTTGGCCTCTGGGATTATCAAATTTCTGGTTTTTGGAATTAATCTGGTTGCTATTATTGACTATTGTTTTTTCTGTTTTAGCTTGGCGACAGATTTACCCTCAGTTGTTTCGATAACTCTCGAAATCTAGAGCAGATTAAGTTTTACTTTTAGAAATTTAGCCTTTGTACAAAATGTCTGCTTTCTAAATGCCTACTATACATCAATCCCCACGTCGACCTGTCACCGCCTCTCGGCGTCTCCCCATCTCCCCATCTCCCCTATCCTCAAACTGGAACCGTCAGAGGCACACCATTATCTGCTGGACTCAACTGTAGTAAAAAAGGAATTGCCTTTACTTGCCAATCTTGAATAGAAGTATAGGAGGCAGCGTCTTTTCCGTAGCAAACCTCTAACATCTCAGTGTGAATAATACCAGGACTCAGAGGGATAGCAGCCATACCTTGAGGAAGTTCTTGAGCAAGCGATCGCGTCATACCTTCTATTGCCCATTTAGAAGCACAATAAGAAGAAACATTGGGAGAAGTAGAGCGACCCCAACCTGAACTTAGATTAACAATAATACCACTTCCTCTATTAATCATTGCCGGGATGAAGTGACGAATTACATTGGCTACCCCCTTGATATTGATATCAACTAAGTTGGAAAAATCTTCACTAGGAATTTCCCACAGAGGAGCCAAGTCATTGATAATCGCAGCATTATTAATCAGCAAATTCGGTGCTCCATATTGGCTCAATAGTTGCTTTGCCCAATTTTTTACCTGAGCTTCATCGGCAACATCAAGGGCTGTAAAATTATTTGGTGAGCCAAACTTGCTGTTGAGTTGCTCCACACTTGCCTTGGAACGAGCACAGCCAAGGACAGTATGTCCTAACTTAATAAATCCAGAGGTCATAGCCTGACCAAGACCTCGACTAACACCTGTAATTACGATAACTTTGTTCATTGTTGATTGTTCATGGTTCATTGGTAATGTATACCACAACTGTCGCATACAAACCCAATGTTTGCGCAGCATGCGCGGAGCGCGTACCATGAGCCATGAACTATGAACCATAGGTAAACATCTCTCTAGAGAATAATTACTTAAGTGTTAAAATTACATGACATGAAGTTAATTCAGTATAATTGCAGTAACTTTTGCTAGCTTGGGTTGGTGAAAATGAATAGAGATACAACTTTCTGTGGAAAAGCGCTCAAAAATGGATCTCGATAGTACCTACCAGGCTCAATTTACACTCACTAATTTAACTTCTTTAAACGAAAAAATACAACTGATAACTGAAGACTACGAACTCTGGTGTAAACTAGCCAAGAGGCAAACTGAGTTATGCTATTACTCACAAGCACTTGCCAGCTATGAACGAGCCTTAGCAATTAAAGCTGATAATCACCAAGTTTGGATTTGGCGGGGTGGTGTGCTAACTTATTTAAATCGCTACCAGGATGCGATCGCTAGTTTTGACAAAGCCCTGGAACTCGAACCCCATAACCAAACGGCATGGCTTTTCAAAGGCATGGCTCTGAACAACCTAGGTCGGTATAAACAGGCATACGCCTGCTATGACAAAGCTCTGGGCATTGAGCAGCAATCTATTTGGCAAAAACTAATTAAGCTATTTAAGCGTTAAAATCATATCATAACCTTGGTTAATCTTTGGGTTATGGGTTGATGAGTCAGATTTAGATGGTACAATTGTTCCATTTTTTTGTTAGCTGTAGCTATGAGTGGAGTTGACCATGACAGAATTTCTAGATTTTCTTAAGCATAAATTCGCTTATGTTGCTATAGGGGAATTCAAACCTGGTAAATTTGATGAGGCTAAGCAGCTATTTGAAAAAGCTGTATCAACCTATGACCACGGTTTTAAAGGAGCGTACCTACTGCAAGAACCAGGCACTGATAAGGGAGTTGCTCTCATTCTTTGGGAAAATATAGAAGATATGGAAGAAAATCAAAATGAGGCTTATCAGGCTATTTTGAATCAGATGTCCCATTTATTTGCTAAGACACCAAATACTTCTTTTTATGAAGTTTGTAGCGAAATTCAGGGTTTGGATGAGGAGTGATATCGTTTGTTGTTCATTGTTCATTAGACCTCTGCTGAGAAAGAATAGACATCTCCAATAATTATGCTAGAACCCTTATGCTACCGTTCCCAAATCGAGGTTTTTGGAGCAGTTTAATGTAGAGACGCGATATATCGCGTCTTACTTAAAAAGTAGCAGATTAGGCTTGAAGTTCTGCTAAGCTAGCCGATGTTACCAAAAAGCTAGCGCTATGCTCAAAACCTTGGGGATAACCGTAGTACTACCAGCGCTCACTTTCAGCGCTACTTGGGGCTTTACTTCCCCATCAAAAGTGATACCAAATCTAGATACATTATCCCTCATTTCTGAACAAGCAGGCGAGAAAAAACAACCAAGAAACATTATCTTTAATCCTCACCATACCCTGGGATTTGTTAGTCTCAAACAGGAAGTATCTGAGGCAGAAAATAAGGACAATTTCCAGCGTCTTATGGAAGTTGCGATCGCGCGACACCTGTATCAACTTTCAATGGGGGAAATTATCCAGGCAATTGCTGAGGAATTTCTAGGTAAAGCCTACAAAGCCGGTTTATTAGATAAATCTACTCAAGAAACTCTCACCATTTCACTTACTGAATTTGACTGTGTGTTATTTGTAGAAACAGTACTAGCGATCGCACGCAATTTAGCACTACAAGATTACTCCTATCAAACCTTCACTAACCACATTCGTAACCAGCGTTATTTGAATGGTCAACTGGATGGATATTGCAGTCGATTGCATTATTTTTCAGTATGGATAGATGATAATCAAAAACGAGGTACCATCAAAAACATTGTACCAGAACTAGGCGGCATATTCCTCAAGAAGAAATTGAATTTTATGAGTACACATCGGCACAGATATCGGCGTTTGCGAGATAATGATGCCAATTACCGATGTATTGTCGAGATGGAAGCCAATCTGGATCCAGTTAGTATTGACTACATTCCCCACAGCCAGATTAGGAATACCTATAGTTTACTGCAACCAGGAGATATTATCGGAATTGCCACTAATATTTCTGGTCTTGATGTTACTCATACTGGCTTAGTTTATCGCTTCCCAGACGGCAACGTTGGTTTAATCCATGCTTCTCCGATTGGGGAAGTGACAATTGCACGGGATTTACACAGATATGTAGGAAATGTGAACAATGCTATTGGTATACTAGTAGCTCGACCCCTTGACCCCCGTTTTCTTAGTCCTGTGAATCAATAGTAAGGTAATTGCTGCCACTCCTAAAAAAATACTTTCTCTGCATAAATTTACGTAATTATTAGTAGATAGATTGATGTTTACTGTGAGCAGTTACAACTTAACTAAACAACCTCTAAGTAGGGAGTTTGCAACAAATGCCATCACTTCAAAAATCAATAGGATTATTTTTCAGCTTATTTTTTGTAATACTTTTTACCGTTTCCTGCAACCGCCCAGAATCTCTAGAGTCTGAGAATAGTTCAAAAGAGCCAGCTACGTTGCCTACACCTGAACCTACACCTGAGGCTTTGATAATACCAGAGCCAGAAACACTTTCGGAACGAGTATCAGAACCTTCCTTTGATGTAGATAAGATTATTCAAGGGACAATAGACCAACTATTTACAGGAAAACTTATTTCTAATATTCCTGAAGAAATGAAGGTTAATGAAACCGAAAGAATTGAGGTACGTATTACTAAAGAGATTAGCCAAGATTTTACAGATAATTTGCAAGGAAGAGGTAAACCTGTCATCGAAGACATCAAATTCGGAACAGTTACAGAAGTCTCGTTAAGAGGAGATAAATTTCAAATTAGCCCCATTAGCAGTGGGCCACAACTTGTAGGCGGAACAGAATACACCCAATGGAGTTGGGATGTTACTCCCCTAGAGGCTGGAGAGCAAATTCTATCATTAGTTGTGAGCGTCAGAATACAAATACCCAGTCTGGGAGTAAATGCTGCTAAAAATTATCCAGTTGAAGAAAAAAACATTAAAGTAACAATCAACCGTGGCTTATCGGCACAGGAATTCCTCAAAAATAATTGGTTAGATCTGATTGCTCCAATTTTTGGTTCTAGCTCGCTATTGGGTATTATTGGATGGTTGATCACAAAGGGTAAAGGGAAAAAGCGGCAAGATACTCAAAAAACAAAAACTAACAAAGATGTCTGAGCGCAATCATGATTGTTTCTTGACAATTTCATTACTTGAGGCTTTGCTCATTCTGTCAGGATTAGGTGTTAACTCTGCTGGTAGAGATTGTTGAGCCTCCCACTGGTTGATAAATTCTTGAAGTAGAGACTCTTGAGTACTGCGAAATCCCTTTAAGTTTTCTCCTCCTCCATTGATAATCGTGAACCACACAGTACCTTGGCTCTTAGTTGGCAAAGCTCCAGCTAAGGCACTAACATTATCCAAACTACCAGATTTAACTACTGCTAATTTCGGAAGCTGACGTTCATCCAAAATCCCTTCATCTTCTCCGACAATGGCAAAGACATCGGCAACAGTCATACTATGTGGTTTGAGGTATCTATTAATTGCCAAAAACATAGCAGTGGCAGCGCGGGGGGAAATGCGATTATCTATACCTAAACCAGAACCATTTTGCAGGCTAATTTCCGCCGCAGGAACTTTAGCCGCTTCCGCAGCTTTTCGGGCGACAGCTTTAGCGCCGCCGACGGAATTAGCTAACATTTCCGACATCTTGTTGTTGCTATAGCGATTCATCTTTTTAAGCAATTCAGCCATAGGGAAAGAATAATGCCGCACTAGAGGATCTAAATTGCTGGGAGGTAATGGTAAAATCTGTAAGGAACCTGAGATTGCTACTTTAGGACGGGGTGTTCCAGGGGGCATAGTCCGATATTGAGTTTGGGCTTCGGTAGACCAAAGCTGACTATTGAGTCCTTGTTTGAGTAGATTGCCTGTAGTTAGGGTATCGGTGGCAAAGTTCATGTAAAATTTGCCTATAACTACTAGATTGCCAGTTACTCGCTTAATGCCCATCTCGTTAAGGGTATTGCCAAGAGCGATCGCTTCCTCCCAAATAAAAAATGGGTCTTCCCCTCCCTCAATGACTAAATCCCCTTGTAAAACACCGTCTTCAATGGGTCCAGTGGCACCAATCTGTGTGACAAACTGGTAGTCAGGGCCAAAAGTTTCTAGCGCTACTAAAGTTGTGGCAACTTTAGTGATTGAAGCAGCAGACAGAGGTACTGTACCTTGGTGATTCGTTAACAGGGTATCACCTGTTTGCATCCATACTCCTTGCTTTTCCTTACCAAATCCTTTGGCAGCTAAGTCGTTGAGGTACTGTTGGATTTGTTGTTGAGTCTCTGGATTGGGGTTATCGGGGGAGGCACTCAAGGGGGCATTCGTCTTTTCGACAACTTCTTTTGCCTCTTGGGCAGTTGTAGTATTTTCGGCTTCGTTAATTGATGATTCGGTAGAATCAGACTCAGGAGAACATCCAGTAACGACTATTAATAGAGTTAATAGAGCTAAAGACCGGGCAGCGTTTAAATTGAATAAATTCAACATGCGTTGGTTGGAAAGCAACAAATAATTTTCCTAATATTTTCTCCTATTTGACTAAATTACTCTGTTTACCCCTGTTCCTTCAACCCAACCGCTTGGAGGTGTAAGCTGGCACGTATTAAGAAAATGTGAGTTCGACAAATTTCTCCTACTCAACCTCCCTCTCTTAGAAAGGGAAGGAGGATCAAAGAAAAAATACTTGAGAATAATTTCTATTTATTCAAGGATATTGTGTTATTTCAGAGATTTAGCTAAGATCTCTTTTGAAGAGGGTAAGTAATATTTTGGTCTTTTTCCGGCTATTTTTAGCTTGTCCGGTAAGAAGCCCCACGTCTGTACCCGGAGGGTCAGTGTGGGACAGGGCGTTTAAACGCTGGAAATGAATTCGGTGCGACAGCCCCTCATGAATTGCCTGTGTGAGTGGCACAGCCACAAAACTTTTCTGTATAGTTAAAACAATTTAATCTCAAAGGAGGTGAGTCTGATTCTACTTAATTACCAGTACCGTGCATACCCAAATACTAAGCAAAAACTAGAGTTAAATTACTGGCGACGGTTGGCACAGTATTGGTACAACTGGCAGCTAGGTGAAAGATTTCAGTGGTGGGAACAAAATCGATGCCCACTAAATTCTTGCCCGTTGGTGTGCTATCTTTGGGAACTAAAAGATAATCCCACTTACTATTCACAAAAGAAACTATTGCCAGAGAAAAAGAAAGATCTGGTATTGGTTCGCAGTTCTGGAGAATTGCTTGATTTTACCCGTTTACCCTCGCAAACATTACAGGAGGTTTGTGACCGGACGAAAAAGGCTTTTGATCGCTTTATTAAAGGCGACAAAAATGGCAGACGTAGTGGAAAACCTCCTAAAAGCTACTAAAAAGAAGGGTTCAAAATCTCGTCGCCAACTTGCCAAACACGAAAGTAAAGAACATCAACGTATAGCTAGAGCCAGAATGGATCATGCTTATAAAACGGTTCATGAGCTAGTTTCTACAGGGAAGCGTGTCTTTTTCTATGAGGATTTAAGACTCAAAAATCTAACTAAACGAAACCAGGTAAAACTTGATGAAAATGGTAAATATTTACCCAATGGTCAGTCGACTAAAACTGGACTAAATAAGTCATGGCTTGATGCTGCATTTGGTCAATTCTTCTCGATACTGGACTACATAGCCTCAAAAGCTGGAGCAGTAACAAGAAAGTGCAATCCTGCATACACATCTCAATTACTAAGCTATCGGGATGAGTTTGTGTTTACTGATTGTGGCATCAGAGAATGGTACGACGAGAAAGAAAAACTGCTGGTTGACCGCGATATCAATAGCGCTGTCAATTTAAAGCGAGTGGGGCTGGACATGTTCCCCACTATAAAACGCCGTAGAGGGAATCCGGTGGTAGTTTCTTCTACTACTAATAGTACCTCGAAGGAAGTTCTATAGCGCTGCGCGCTGGTGTGTTTACAAATACTGAAAGGCTGCATCCGCCGCTTTGTGGACATCAAAATTATACTTAGGCAACTCTTTTCTAATCGCTGTTTTGACTTTGTGCCACCAGTGTTCAA
>JAAHHJ010000058.1 GCA_010692425.1 Symploca sp. SIO3C6
TGTAGATGAATCTGGAAAAACCAGCATGCTGCGCCATTTTGGTTCTCTCTTTATTATTCAATTTGAGTTCAACCTTGATGGCGTACATTTTATCCCCCTATAATCTACTCTATTTTAGACTAGTTGGTTTGATTTTTTGCTACCATAATTTAGTGCTTCGAGTTTCTACAGTTTGAGCAGGTTTTAGAAGGATGGCGATCGCCATCCTTGGTAGAGGATATCCTCAAAAGCAGTTAATTGAGCTCAAGCAGGAATCTAAAATCCCAAATACAAGTCAGGGCAAGCAATTGCAAGTATTATAAATATTCGTAAACAAAGGCTTGACAAAATCTACTTTGTCTTTAGTTTTTCATTGAGTATTTTTTTGATGAAAATTGAGATTGACTGCTATAATTTAGTAAATTTGCAGAAAATTTATAGAAAAATTAGTTGTCCATAGAAAAATGGCAAGTGTATCTGCCGCTAAATTCATTATCTCTTTTACCGATCCGAATTTAGACCCAAAATCAGATCCAGAAGATGCAGCAGAGCTGGAAAGATTAACGCAAAGCGTTTATCAAGAAGCTAATCAATTACTTCAAGATTTGGATGAAGAGGGAGAGGTAAAGCTAGTTAGAGAATCAGAGGCTCCAGAAGGTAGTAAGGCGGGAGTAGGTGCCATTATCTGGGGAGTACTAACAGCTGAAGTAAGTATTCAAAATATTCAAGCATTACTAGGATTTATCGGGGATAAACTCAACGGTAAACCCATTAAAGTCAAGGTTAAGGCTAATGGGCGAGAAGTTGAAATCGAAGCCCATAGTCGGCAGCAATTGCTAGAGGCTGAAAGAATTGCTAAGGAACTTCTAGAATCTGAATAGGGATTCACAAATGGCTAAGGTGGCACTACTAATCGGAGTCAGCGAATATGAAAGTTTTACACCTCTACCGGGAGCTGTAAAAGATGTTGAGGCGATAAAGCAAGTTTTGCAGGATCCCTATATGGGTAAGTTTGAAGCAAAAGATGTGCAAACACTTGTTAATCCAGAGCCTCAAGAGATGCGCGAAGCAATTGAAGCTCTGTTTTCTGATAGGCAGAAAGAAGACTTGGTGTTACTTTATTTTTCTGGGCATGGTATTAAGGATGATTTAGGTAAACTTCATTTTGGAACGCGTCTTACTCGTAAAAACCCTCAAGGAGAACTAGTTTTTTCAACTGCTGTGTCTGCTAGTTTTGTTCATGAAATCATGGATAGTAACCGCTCTCGCTCTCGAAGAAAAGTGGTGATTCTCGACTGTTGTTTTAGTGGTGCTTTTGCTGAGGGTTTGAAGGTTAAAGATAATGGTTCTTTGGATATTAAAACTCAATTAGGTGGTGAAGGGAGAGCTATTCTTACTTCTTCAACTTCTACTCAATACTCCTTTGAAGATCAAAAACCAGCAGAGAACTTTTCGATTTATACCCGTTACTTAGTTGAGGGTATTAAGACAGGAGCAGCAGATGAAGACGGCAATGGTTTGATTTATGCTGGAGAGTTACATGACTATGCAAAACGCAAAGTTCAAGAAGTTGCTCCGGGAATGAAGCCAGAATTTTTTCCGAGTAAAGAAGGAACTAAAATTATACTAGCTGAAGCACCAGTTAGTGATCCAAAGATAAAATATCGCAGAGAAGTAGAGCATTGTGTTCGCTGTGAAGAAATCACTCCTGTGGATCGTGATATCTTGGAAATACATCGAAAAAGATTTGGTTTATCGAGGGATGAGGCTGCTATAATTGAAGATGAGGTGATAAGACCTTATCAAGAGTATCAGAAGAATTTGCAGCTCTATAAAGATGCCTTTCGTCAAGCAAAGCGAAGTGCATCTAATTTGAGGAATAGTACTCTGGATAAGTTGCGACGTTATCATGAAGTTTTAGGACTCAAAGATGAAGATATAGCATCAATTCATCACACTCTTTCTATGAGAAAACGCTGGCTGATTGGAGCAGGTGTTACATTGGCTCTTGCTATTGGGATTTTTGGTTTCTTTTATCTTAAAAAACCCTTAATTTCAGAATCAGAGGAAAATGGAGATAAAACATTAGCAGATGACACCAAGTGTATTAGGGTTATTGAAGTGGGTGATATAAGTACTGTTTATCTCCGGGACGATGATGGGGAAGTTATAAATAAACATCGAGTAGGCGAGAAGTTAGAGGCTTCAAAAGAAACGTTCACAGGGAGGTTAGGTAATAATCCACGAACTACATATATCAAAATTAAGTATCCTAAACCAGGCTGGATGGAGGAAAAATTCACCGAACCCTGCAATAAGAGAAAATAGTATTTAACCTCCTCCAATCTTTACTCCCAATAGTTGACACATATATCTAATCGAAGGATCTTCTTCATCTAGCAAATTTCTAGTATATTGATCTCCTTTTTCATACTCATCTCTGTCTATAATGCATTTGTTGATTTCGTGTTTAATACATTCTTCAATTTGCTCACATTTTTGAATTGCTTCTTGATTGGCTACTGCTCTCAAGGAGTTTAAGTACATAAACCCTGTAATTATAAGGGTGAGGATAATTACAAAGGGTATGCTAAACCATTTAAGCTTTTGATAATTCATTTCGAGCTTTTTAATCTGGATTTACAGTCAACCATTCACAGCTAGTTTCATAAATCCGGAACAAATTTTGTAAAGCTCGTGTAAATTTGACATGCCTATTTAACTACTAATGAATGAAATTAATTCATCAAAAACAACATCAGCAGCAGACTCTACCTTTGGAGAAAGCTCCCAACCAAATTCCAGATTTTGAACCTCTATTAAATAAACCGTAATATCTTGAGGAAACTCATCCTTAAAAATCTTACGCCCAGCAGCCAAAGCATTATCCCAGCGAAAATCATGTAGATTATAACTTGGTTCTGGTAAAGCCTCTAATTCAGAACCAGGAACTTTAAAAACAGCACCAGGCTCTGAACCAGTGGTACTAGCATCAATAATAACTAGACCACTACTACCTCGTGCCTGAAACATCACCTCCATCCCAGCTGTGCCACAGTCAAAAACTCTAACCTTGGGATTCGGATGTTCTCCCATAAATTTCTGTAGACGTTGAGCAATAATTACACCCACACCATCATCACTGCGATTAAGATTTCCACAACCAATAATTGTCAGCATTAAATTAAGTAATAAGTAATAAGTAATAAGTAATAAGTAATAAGTAATAAGTAATAAGTAATAAGTGAAGACAAGAATATTTGCAATTTTTTACTGAAAGATTATTACACCAATTTCCTAAATGCCTGCTATACATCAATCCCCGTGTCTCCGCGTATCCGCGTCATCAATATCTGTAGCAAACATAAATGAAATCGATATTACTTGCCCTGTTTTAATAGAAAAATCTATGTTCTTTTATGTGTAAAAATTATCACAGTTCATTGCCATGAGCCATGAACAATGAACCATGAACAATGAACTAAACTAGGCTGTACGGAAACGTGCTAATTCCTTACCGGTTTTGGCATCGTGGGCGTGTACAGTACAAACGAGGCAAGAGTCAAAGGAGCGGGCAACATGCCCTACTTCTACTGGATTAGTAGTATCAGCAATTGGTGTTCCTAACAATGCTTCTTCAATTGGCCCTCTTATTCCTTCCCCATCGCGAGGTCCAATATTCCAAGTGGTAGGGGCAATAACTTGATAATTCTCAATTTTGCCTCCTTTGATTTCCACCCAGTGGCATAGTGCTCCTCGGGCAGCTTCAGTTGCTCCCCAACCACGACCATCTTTTTCTTGAGGTTTGATATACCATGGTTCGTTGAGTCGGAATTCCCGTAAACAACGCTCGGCTTGACGGTAGAGTTTGACGGCTTCATGCATTCTTGCTAATAGACGCAGATGCACGTTAGCACCACCCATCTGCTTAAAAGCATCGAGAATTAAACCGTCGTAGTGCTGCCAATTTTCACCATGCTTGCCACCAGCTACTAACTGGCGAGATAATGGCCCTGCTTCTAAACGCCCAAATTCTATATGTTTGACGGCGCTTGCCCAAGAGTAAGCACCACTGAAGTCTTTAGTATTATTTTGAGTAGGTCTAGTGGTGCGCTCAAAGGGGTGAACATCTTCTGTACCTTCTTCATACCAGGAGTTAGTGGTATTTTCGCGGGTAAAGCTATGTTCCATCAGGGTGTGAGTGTCGGTGAAGCTATCATACACCCCACTCTTCATAATCATCGCCGCATTGCGCCCTTCGATAGTTGGTTGTTGATACTTATCCTCATGGGGAAGATATCCCCAAGTTACATATCTGCCTGTACCAGCACCATATTTATCTAGACCGATATCTAAACCCATGCGCCAGTATAAACCAAGGTCAGAATTAGCATGGGCAGGATTTTCATCTAACCATTCCATAAACTGATCATAGGTTTGAATTTCTTCATAGCGTTCTAAAGAACAACCAAGCCAAACTGGTTCCAACCAATTTTTCCGGAAGTATTCTAGAATCGACCAAGCGCGAGTAATATCAGTTAGGGTAGGAGCACACATTACTCCTCCTGGCACCATGAAACTAGAGTGAGGCCATTGTCCTCCAAATAGGGCATAAACTTCTACGGGCTTGGCAGAAATTGTTACTCCTAATTCGTAGGATGTACCAGTAAAAGCAGTAAATCTACGACAAGCCTCTTCGTAAAAGGGGCTATTTTGATATTTCTTATTGGTTAAATCAATAGCATATAAACCATAAAAAGCCCGAGGTTGACTCTGGATACTTTCAACGATTTGACCGAGATTACGTGCCAAAATAGCATTGCGTGGCACTTGTGTTTGCCAAGCAGTATCCAGCGCCCAAGAGGCACAGGTTAGATGGGAAGCACCACAAATACCACAAATACGAGGGGTGACAATTAAACCAGCTTGGGGATCTTTTCCTCGCAAAATTAATTCAAAACCACGGAACATTTCGGCATGAGTCCAGGCGTTTACTACCTGCCCATCTTCAATATCCACTCGCACATCTAAATCGCCCTCTACTCTCCCCAAAGGGGAAATATCTAAGGTTTTAACTGTCATTACTTACTCCTACTAATTTTTTTAGCGATCGCTTTGCGCTACCCCCTTGGGGTAATCGCTTTGCGCTACCCCCTTGGGGTAATCGCTTTGCGCTACCCCCTTGGGGTAATCGCATTGATCATCGAGTTGTTTAGGTTAGTTTCATTTCCCTATAGGTTCTGTTAGCAAAGCTCCTCCTTTGGAGTTACCTTAGATATTCTTAACTCCCGATAAATAAACCAATCAATTACTTTTGCTAAACTGTAAAAAAGTCTTCCTCTGCCCATTTTGGAGCTGAATCTTTAGCCACCATGGTTAGCAAAGCGTAGTCTTTCTTGTTGACACCAGGTGGCAATTCCCGAGGAACACCCATCACCGTTTGCGTTTTAAAAACAGTTCCTGGCTTTAAGTCATAGAAAGGAAATTCTGGTTCAGTGCAACCTAAACAGGGCATCCCAGCACGGGTTTTGGAGGAAACGCGGTTCCATAAAATCCGGTTGCAAGAAGAATGAGTCATTGGTCCTCGGCAACCCAAGTCGTAGAATAGGCAACCGCCCCGTTGACCAAATTCTCCTGTTGAGGCTTTATAGGCAAAGTGGACATTGCGGGTACAACCTGTCTGAGTAAAACTGTTGAAGAAGGTTGTAGGGCGATGGAGTTCATCAAGGGTAATTTCGCCCACTCTTTCTGTAGCTACAGCGACTAAAATTTGGGTAATCCAATCGGGATGAGTTGGACAGCCAGGAATATTAATCACAGGCAATCCTGCTTGGCTGCGGAAATCCTTACCCAAGTAGCCCCCTAATTTACGCTTGAGGAATTGTAAACCTTCTGATTGAGAGGGGTTAGGTTCCATGGCTGGAATACCTCCCCAAGCAGCACAATCCCCAGCCGCAACCACAAAGTTAGCAACTTCAGCTAGTTCCTTAAGCCAGGCTTTCATGGGACGATCAGCAAAGCGATTCCATTCACCTGTACCATTGGGAGCATTAATTACACTGCCTTCAAATACCAGAATGTCAAGGGTAATCTCGCCAGATATACAATCGCGTAGTAATTGACGTAGTTGTTCTCCAGCCTGTAATCCTAAAGATGGATGCCAAAGTACGTTAATGCCAAAATCAGTGATTAAATCGCATACACTTGGTTCTTCGGCGTTGAGAAATGACATAGTGTTGCCAGAACAGGCACCACCTTGTAACCATAGTAGGTTGACCATACTCTATCTTTATTTCTAGTTATTCCTATGTCAGAAAAAGGTGACAATTTTTGTAGTCATCACCCTAATACTTACCTTAGATAATGATTGAATAGTTTTATTATTTAGCATTCTTTTATTTATTTAAATTTAAAATTACTCAAGAATTGATTTAATTATGTAATTAAACTTACATTTATGAGCGAGTAATAACTGATACATTTTAGTGTTTTCAACAATACAATAGTTTGTAATGCTAGTAGGAAATTTGCTAAGGTAACAGGTATTAGGTAACTCCTGAGATTTCAATGATGGTTAGAGAGCAATCCAACCAACAATCGAGTTCAGCAAACGGGCAACTTCCAATCTTAGAGAGTGGCGATCATTTAGGGCGACATGAGTTTGAGCGTCGCTACCATGCCATGCCCCACCTCAAAAAAGCAGAACTGATTGAAGGAATTGTCTACGTGCCATCACCGCTAAGATTTGAACCCCATGCTAGACCTCATGGACACCTAATTACCTGGTTAGGAGTTTATGAGGCCTCTACTCATGGCGTGAAGATGGGAGATAATCCCACTGTGCGCCTCGATTTAGATAATGAACCTCAACCAGATGCAGTGTTGCTTATTGATGAATCTTTGGGTGGACAATCACACCTGAGTGAGGATGGTTACATTGAAGGAGCACCGGAGCTCGTGGCAGAAGTCGCCGCCAGTAGTGTCGCTAATGATTTGTATGATAAAAAAATGGTATATCGAAGAAATGGAGTAAAAGAATACATCGTCTGGCAAGTGCTTGACCACAAGTTAGACTGGTTTGTGCTGCAAGAAGACGACTATGCTTCCTTTGAACCTGATGAGGTGGGAATTATCCGAAGTCAGGTATTTCCAGGTCTATGGTTAGCCATTTCAGCATTACTGGGAGGGGATATGGCAAAGGTGCTGGCAGTAGTGCAAGAGGGGTTGAATTCACCAGCTCATGCGGAGTTCCTGAAGCGTTTAGGCAATTAAACTGTTACATATTTAAATCATATATTTATTGACCAAACTATTGTTCCTTCTGCCTCGGAGCCTCCTGACTTAAAAGAGGGTGTAGGGTGTAGGGGAAATAACCCTCTTTAATGCTTGATGATGAAAAATTTTTTCATCGGGACTGACTTCTGCCGAAAACATCTCAAGTTAGCAAATTACTTTAATCATCAAGTTCAATAACAGTAATTTAGGCACTATTTAGGTGACTATAAATCCCTATTTTTACTAGTTAGACAACAATTACTATTGCTTGATGACTGCTTATAAATCAAAATAAATTGCTTAATTAGTATGACTGTAAACAAATTATAAATAGTTAGAACAGTTACAAAATGAATTTTAGTTTAAAGTCACTGTAATACTGTCTGATAGTAAGAGAATATAACTAGAGAGAGCTTTAAGTGCTTCTTATAAAAATCGGGAACAAGCAAGTTAAAGGAGTTCAACAGTGACGCCTAGCATGACCGATTCTGCAGTGAAAGCAGCAATCACAGCAATTGAGTCAGAGTCAGCAACGAAAGTTGAAAAGATCGAGATGCTGATTGAAATGGGACTTGGTCTTCAAAAACACTCACCAAGTCCCAAATCCTTGCAGGGCGCAGTTGATCTCTACCGCCGCGCCATTGATTTGTGTGCCGAAGAACATCACCTTCTGCGTGCCCGCGCTACTGTAGGAATGGCTACTGCACTGCGAACAATTCCTAGTGAAGGGGAACAGTTGTTGTTGCAAGCTAAGGAAGCCTATGAAACAGCTATTCCGATTCTTGAAGAGTTTGCCTGTCCAGAGGAAGTAGCCGAAGCCCAGATGAACCTAGGACTAGTGTTACAATCGCTAGTGCCATTTAATCAGGCGCACATGGGAGAAAGCATCCAGGCTTATCAACAGGCGCTGCGGGTTTTTACCTGGCAAGCCTACCCCCAAGAATATGCGATTTTGCACAATAACATGGCGATCGCCTATCTGTCGATGCCTTCTCTTTCTGAGAAGGGAAATCTATCTCAGGCCTTAGCGGTACAGTCTTTGGAGCAAGCCCTCAAGCAGATTGCTGTAGCTGATTGTCCTCAGGAATATGCCATGTTGCAGAATAATCTTGCCAATACTCTGCAATATCTGCCCAGCAATCATCCAGTAGAAAATAATTTACGAGCGATTGCTGCCTACGACGAGGCGCTGAAGGTGCGTAACCCTAGAGATACGCCCCTAGAATATGCCCATACTGTTGCCAATAAAGCCAATGCCCTGTGTAATTTACCAGATGTTCTAGAGCATCCGGAAGCTGGTAATCGCAATAACCTCTTGCAAGCACAAGCTTACTACCAACAAGCAGAGCAAATTTTTACCGATTACGGACGAATAGAACAGGCTCAAGTAGTGGCTAAAGCAATGCAAGGGATTGAAGCAGAGCTGCAATTCAGTTGAGTGTTCATAGTTCATTGTTGATTGTTCATTGGGAATGTATTTCACAATTGCCCTTATACTTTCTCCAATGAACTATGAGCCATGAACCATGAGCCATTAACCATTAACCATTAACCATTAACTAGTTACTAAATTATGACAGACTTACTAACAAACCCTATTGTTTACAACTTCTTAAACAGTCTAGGAGCTGGCGAAATTAATCTGATCACAGGATTAGTTTGGTTGACTATAGCAACTGTTTTATCAGTAGTCGGCGGTGCTATTGGCGGGATACTTCTTGCTGGAAAGGATTTAGGCTACCAACTTGCTGCCACGATTGGAGGACTATTTGGTCCAGTTGGAGTTATGCCAGCAGTGCTGTTGGGACTAGTAATTCTGAAATTAGTATAGGAGCAACAATTATGTTTGAAGTGGGATGGTTTTCCGCAAAGTTATTTTTTAGAGGGGAACTTCTGCGTGACCCTGCATATTTTTGGCGGCAAACTACTATTGGCTTTATCCTTGGCTTACTATTGCTAGTGGGTTTAAGTAAAGCTGGATTGAATCTATGGCTGCCAGTGCTACTGTCGAGTTTGCTAACAGGAATGGCGATGCCATTTTTGCTTAAAGATATAAAAATGAAGTAGTTTGCGATCGCACTAACAAAGGAATTAGAGAAGATTTATCAAAATCCTCTCCCCCTCTCCCCATCCCCCCATCTCCCCTCTATCTAATGAGTATTAAAGCTGACGCTATCTTAACTGAAGAAATAAGGATTCGTGGTACTGTTCAAGGGGTTGGGTTTCGCCCTACGGTGTATCGCCTAGCTAAAGCCTGTGGACTTAAAGGTGAAGTTTACAATGATGCCCAAGGAGTCTTAATTCGAGCAGTTGGAAGTGCTGAGTCTCTCAATAAATTTGTTGAGCGTTTACAGCAAGAGGCACCCCCTCTGGCTAGAATTGAGTCGATTACGAGGAGTTCTTATACTGATGATCGCACTTTTGATGATTTTTTGATTGTCGAGAGTGTCAGTGGAGTGGTGAGTACAGAAATTGCTCCCGATGCCGCTACTTGCCCACAGTGTGTTGAAGATATTTTCAACCCTCTGAGGCGTTGGTATCGTTACCCTTTTACTAACTGCACCCACTGTGGCCCTCGCCTCAGTATTATCCGGACTATTCCCTATGACCGCGATAATACTAGCATGGCAGCTTTTGGTATGTGCAGCAATTGCGCTAGTGAATATTCTGAGGTTGAGAATCGCCGTTTTCATGCTCAACCAATTGCCTGTTATCAATGTGGTCCTCAAGCTTGGCTAGAAAGGGCTGATGGCAAGCCAATTACAGCTTCGATGTTTTCCATGCTAGATGATGTCGATGCTGTCTGTACTTTGTTACAAAAAGGCGAAATTGTAGCAATTAAGGGCCTGGGCGGCTTCCATCTAGCTTGTGATGCTACTAACGAAGCTGCTGTACAAAAACTACGCCAGCGCAAGCATCGCTATCAAAAGCCCTTTGCTCTAATGGCGCGAGACATGGCAGTAATCGAACAATACTGCAATCCTAACTCCAAAGAACGAGAATTGCTTGTAAGTTCAGCTGCGCCTATTGTTTTAATGTCAGTTATGGGAGAGGGGGAGACGCGGAGACGCGGAGAGAGGGAGACGCGGAGAGGGGGAGATGGGGAGATGGGGAGATTATTTAATCGGCAATCAATAATTGACAGAGGAAAATGGCTGCCTATTGCCCCTTCGGTGGCACCTGGTCAAAATACTCTGGGGTTTATGTTGCCTTATACTCCCCTACATCATCTGATGCTGCGGCGGATGAATCGCCCGATTGTCCTTACTAGTGGTAATCCTTCTGAGCAACCACAATGTATTGATAATCAGGAAGCCCGTATTAAGTTGGGTAAAATTGCTGATTATCTGCTTCTGCATAATCGGGATATTGTTAATCGTGTTGATGATTCGGTGGTAAGAGTGGTAACGAGTGCCGAAGGAGTCACAGAGCAAAAATCGAGTAGTAATTCAACGTCTTATCGTACTCAAATACTGCGCCGCGCCCGTGGCTATGCACCTGCGCCCATTACTTTGCCTGCTGGATTTGAAGCTAAGTCTCAGATTCTGGCAATGGGTAGTGAATTGAAAAATACTTTCTGCCTACTGCGAGATGGACAAGCGATTCTTTCTCAACATCTGGGGGATTTAGAAAATGCTGCTGTTTTTAATGCTTATCGCGATAGTCTTAATCTCTATTTGAGTTTATTTGAACATCAGCCAAAAGTAATTGCTGTCGATAAACATCCTGAATATCTCTCGACAAAATTAGGTCAGGAAATTGCCGAGACTTTGCCTGTAACTTCTCTATACCATGTCCAGCATCACCATGCCCACATTGCTGCTTGTATGGCAGAAAATGGAATTCCTCTGAATTCTCCTCCTGTTTTAGGTATTGCTTTAGATGGATTGGGATATGGTGAAGATGGCACCCTTTGGGGGGGAGAGTTTCTCTTAGCTGATTATCGGGGATTTAAACGTCTGGCGACATTTAAGCCAGTGGCGATGATTGGCGGAGAACAAGCAATTTATCAGCCCTGGCGTAATACCTATGCCCAACTACTTTCTGCTTTTGATTGGGATGACTTGCAACAGCACTATGGTGATTTAGAACTATTGGCTTTTTTAGATAACAAACCTCGTAAACTTCTCAATCAGTTAATAGAAAAAGGGATTAACTCACCTCTGGCATCTTCTTGTGGGCGATTGTTTGATGCTGTGGCAGCTGCTATTGGTATCTGTCGAGAAGAATGTAGCTATGAAGGGCAAGCTGCTATTGAAATGGAGGCTATTGTTGATTTTAGTAATTTCAACGATATCGAAGAACAACTTATTTACCCTTTCACTATCAATCGCAGGGGAGAAAATCTTAACTCACTTCTATATATAGAAACACGCCCGATGTGGCAAGCTTTGTTAGATGATTTGAAACAGAATGTCCCTAAATCCCTGATTGCAGCTAAATTTCATTACGGCTTAGCTAGTGCGATCGCTACTATGGTAAATCATCTATCTCAGTACAATGTAAGTAATCAGGTAGTACTAACAGGTGGTGTATTTCAAAATCGTATTTTGTTAGAGCAAGTTATGAGATGCTTAGAAGAGAAAGGAATAACTGTTCTAACTCATAGTTTGGTACCGCCCAATGATGGAGGTTTATCACTTGGGCAAGCGGTGATTGCCGCTAGTAAATTTGTTGATTGTTCATAGTTCATTGTTGATTGTTCATTGGCCTATAAAGCTCGATACTCCTCACCCCTATTTAGAGATGGCGTCTTGCACTAATACCGATTTCATTTATGTTAGCTACAGATGCTGATGACGCCCAGACACATCAGACATGGGGATTGATTTATTGCAAGCATGCGAGTAAATTGGGATAAGACTCTGATGAGCCATGAACTATGAACTATGAACCATGAACCAATCTATAAAACACTATATTTGTCAAGGGCAGATTTTTTTCCTTTACAGTACTTAACAAAAAACTCGTTCCTCGAAGGTAGTTAAAGTTCACCTAGTGTTTTGTGTAATTGGCTAAAATTACACGTTAAATCAAGGGTTTGAGATGAGACTAGTATTTTTTTAGACATAAGAAACCCAGCATACATCTATAGCTATTTTTCCATTGTCAATAAGATAAGTCAATTCTCACAGTAAATGAGAATATTCTCAATAATCGCCCTAATGTGAAGTTAAGATACAAATGACTGATTATAAATTTAAAACCTAAAGAAGCTTTTATTCATGATTTCAATACCAAAATCTATGACTGATACAGCTACTCAACCCCTAACTATTAAGGAGTTCCTCAAGCTCCCAGAAACCAAACCTCGATCAGAATTTATAAATGGGAAAATCCTTCCCAAACCTATGCCACAGGGTCAACATAGTTTACTTCAAATCGAATTGTGTCAAGCCATAAACCGTGCTGCAAATCCTAACAAAATTGCCAAGGCATTCCCTGAACTACGCACTACCTTCGGGGGCGAATCAATTATTCCCGATATCACAGTATTTCGCTGGGTAAATATCCCCATTGAGCCTAGCGGCAAAATTGCCAACCGTTTTAATCTACCTCCAGATTGGGCGATCGAAATTCTTTCCCCAGACCAAAGACAAACCAAAGTCCTTAGGAACATCCTCCACTGTTTGCGTCACGGAACTGAGCTAGGATGGTTAATCGATCCTGAAGAAGAAAGTATCCTCGTACTCGATGCTACTCAACGAGTGGAAATCCTTTCTGGAACCTCTAGCTTACCGATTCTCAAAGGGGTTGAATTAGAACTAACAGTTGAGCAAGTTTTTGGCTGGCTAACCCTTGGGTAATGAGATTCTACTATTTGAACCATGGGCAATGAACAAAGATCGTAAATACCCTTGCCAAAATCCACAACATAAGGTATTCTTTTTTATCAATTAGCCTAAAATATCGAAGCGTCCCATAGGAGTGCCGAAAACACCCCCATGGAACATTACCCCAAACTGACACAAACAGTCCGGAGGCTATTGCGAATTTTACACTCCGCAAAAGCCGCCCCACTTTGCTGTGCTGTGGGGCGGCTTCAAATTTTAGATATTATTACCGATTGGAGTGTGATGATGAGTTCTGAAAATACGCCCTTTGATTTGTTCTTAGATAAGTAATAAGTAATAAGGAATAAGTAATAAGTAAGAATAATTGAAACGGCTACTAACTTAAGATGGAACAAGCTTGATAGCAAAGTCTAGATTCTGGTAGTTTAAGATAATTTTATTCAGGATTTTGTTGGGATTTACCCTCGTATTCCTCCCGTTTATTACTTATTACTAGATGCCAACATTCTGTAGACAGCGCCGGAAATTGTTCTCCCATCTCCGTGTACCGCATCTTTAACACTTATAGCGCTACGCGCAAGGCTCCAGGACAGAAGGCAGAAGGCAGAATTTGACAAAGTTTTAGTGATTTAGCTTGTCCTAACCTTAATACGTACTGCTATATTACTTATTACTTATTACTTATTACTTATTACTTATTACTTATTACTTAAATCTCGAATCATGACTAGTTTATTTACTCGCCTCCAACCAGCCCGAAAATTCCGCATTAGTATAAAGGCGATCTCACAACTTCTAAACATACCAAAACAGTTAATTGTACGCGTCGAATGTTGGAAATATGTTGTCTTTGTCCATCGCCGTGACAGAGGAGGACAATTCATCAGTTATCGCAAGCTGCAACAGTGGTTCAATGCCACCGCCTGTCAAATTCAAAAATGTACTACCTGGCAGCAGCTGCGGCAATTGTGGTTGGCGATTGAAGCTGACTACAAAAAGTACAACAAACAATATCAAGAGCAAAGCTACGAGTTTTTGAGTAAGATCTGGACAAAACACTGGCGTTTGCTGTGGTCTGAGCCAGAATCAACCGCCGAGTTTGGTTAGAGACACGGGGATGGGGAGAGAGGGAGAGGGGGGGATGGGGGGATGGGGAGACAGGGAGATAGTTATAGCAGTACGTATTAAGGTTAGGACAAGCTAAATCGCTAAAACTTTGTCCACTTCTGCCTTCTGCCTTCTGCCTTCTGCCCTGGAGCCTTGCGCGTAGCGCTATATGCCAGAATAGGGTTTTATCGGTAATTCCTATAACTCCTGTAATTCCTATAATTCTCCATGCGTGACCAAATTTTTATCAGTTATTCCCACCAAGATAAAGATTGGCTGGTAAGACTCCAGAGGATGCTCAAGCCACTAACTCGGAAACAGACAATCTCGGTTTGGGATGATACGAAAATTAATGTAGGTTCTAAGTGGAGAGAGGAAATCAAACGCGCCCTGGCATCTGCGAAGGTAGCGGTTTTAATGGTAAGTGATAATTTTCTGGCATCTGAGTTTATAGATAAGCATGAATTACCGCCACTGCTAGCTGCGGCTGAAACTGAGGGACTAAAAATAATTTGGATATATCTAAGTTACTGTCTGTATGAGGAAACCGAGATTGAGGCTTATCAGGCAGCTCATAACCTTTCTAGACCTCTTGATGATCTCACAACCTCACAACAAAATAAGGTACTACAGGATATCTGCCAAGCCATTAAACAAGCATCGCTCCCGCCCCCTATAACTAAAGTGGATACGACGCCGATTGTAACCAAAAATGAACAACCAACACTAAGCACCTTTGAATTTTCTGTGGTGAGTGTTAATGCCCAAGGTAGAGAAATTAGCCGCCGTCGCCAATCAGCACAGCAGTTTACTGAAAATCTCGATAATGATTATGGGGTGGAATTGGAAATGGTTGCTATTCCCCGTGGTATCTTTACCATGGGTTCGCCAGATTCAGAAGCAGGACGAAGTAATTCTGAAGGACCCCAGCACTTAGTTAAGATAGCTCCCTTTTTCATGGGTAAATATCCTGTAACCCAGGAACAATGGCTAGTGGTGGCAGAATTTCCCCAAGTGAATCGTTCCCTTAATCCCAATCCGTCTTACAAAGAAGTAAGCTGCATCCCACGTCTTTTAAGCGTGGGATGTAGCGTTAAGGCTTTCAAGCCGCGTTAGCTGTTTGGTTGATCCTCGATTGTAGACATACTATCATTATTAAAAGGGTTGGGAGTTCAACCCTAGGCGTAGGAGATGTTAGACAGGCTGTGCCTGCAATCTCTGCTTGATGCCTGAATCCCACGAATTCAATTCGTGGGAGTGGCTCAATGGAAAGGATCTAATTTACCTGTAGAGTGTATCTCATGGTATGATGCACAGGAGTTCTGTAACCGTTTGTCGCAGCAAACGGGACGTGACTACCGACTGCCAACAGAAGCAGAATGGGAATATGCTTGCCGTGCTGGAACAACTCGCCCTTATCATTTTGGTGAAGCGATAAGTCCTGAGTTAGCTAACTTTAATCGAAATAGAAACAGAACTACGCCTTTAGGAAGTTTTCAAGTAGCTAACAACTTTGGCTTATACGACATGCACGGGAATGTGGGGGAATGGTGTGCTGACCATTGGCACAAGAATTACGAAGGTGCGCCCTCTGATGGTCAAGCTTGGTTAGGTAGTGATAATAATAATCGTAGGACCATACGCGGTGGTTCTTGGTACAATCAACCTAATTTCTGCCGCTGTGCCGATCGCAGCGACGATGATCGCGACTTCGCTTACGACGTTATCGGGCTGCGGGTTGTGTGCGTAGTTCCGAGAACTCTTTAGCCCTTTGCTCTGTTGCACTTTTGCCCTTTACCCTCTTTTTCCGCCGCAGGCGAATCACGATTTTTTAGAGAATTGAGTTCTGGTTAGTTGAGTTTGTACTAGCTGCTGTTTACTGTAACATTTTAGTGTTAGTCGCAGCTACTCCGATTATAGTTTTTATTTTATGAAAATTCAGAAAAAAAAGCAAGCACAGGAACATGGGCTTTCATAACCTTAGGAGTTAGGCATTTGCCCCCTAAATCCCCCAAGCTTGGGGGACTTTGAGAGTTTTGTTCCCCCCAAACTTGGGGGGCTAGGGGGGCGAAATCGACTCAACTGCTTAAGTCCTGACTCATACCAATTTCCTAAATGCCTGTCATACATCAATCCCTTTGTCTCCCCATCTCCCCATCTCCCCATCACGTCAAAATCGCACCATCAAGCAAACGCTGATAACGATACTCCAACTCCTGCTTCATCAACGGAAAACTCTCCAAGCTCTTATCCTGAAGAAGCACCTTCTCCGCCGCATCCCTTGCCAAATTCAAAACCTCTTGATCCTCCACCAAACTTGCTAAAGCAAAATCCGCTAACCCAGACTGCCGCTTACCCAAAACCTCACCAGGGCCACGCAAACGCATATCCATTTCTGAAATAAAAAAGCCATCCTGTGATTGTTCCAACACTCCTAAACGCTGACGAGCCGTATCAGTCCTAGAACCACTAATTAATAAACAATAAGACTTATGATCACCACGTCCAACACGCCCCCGCAATTGGTGCAACTGAGATAAACCAAAACGCTCGGCATTTTCAATCAACATTACTGTGGCATTCGGCACATCAACCCCCACCTCAATCACCGTCGTTGCCACAATAATTTGTGTATCCTGCTCTCGAAAAGCCTTAAGGGCTTCATCCTTATCTGCCGGATTCATACGCCCATGGAGTAAACCTACCTGAAATTCTGGGAAAATAGTTTCAGAAAGTCTTTGATGTTCCTCAACTGCAGAACGCACATCTAACTTTTCCGATTCTTCGATTAGGGGCAAAACAATATAGGCTTGACGCC
The DNA here is from genome assembly GCA_010692425.1 of Symploca sp. SIO3C6. GTDB lineage: Bacteria > Cyanobacteriota > Cyanobacteriia > Cyanobacteriales > Coleofasciculaceae > SIO3C6. The sequence continues at coordinate 16,975 of JAAHHJ010000058.1, forward strand.
CTTGCGCTATTTCCCGACGAATCAAATCGTAGGCGTGATTACGCTCTTTCCCCGACATCACTGTCGTTACAATTTCCTGACGCCCAGGGGGTAATTCATCAATCTGACTGACATCCATATCTCCATGGAGCGTTAGTGCCAATGTCCTTGGAATTGGTGTTGCCGTCATCGTCAAGACATGAGGAGACTTCCCTTTTTGTTGTAAACGTGCTCTTTGCTCTACTCCAAAGCGATGTTGTTCATCAATTACAGCTAAACCCAAACGCTGAAAATTAACCTTATCTTGAATAAGGGCATGAGTACCCACCAACAGAGGTAACTCTCCAGTTTCCAACTGGGAATGAATTTCCCGGCGCTTGGCAACTTTAGTTGAACCAGTCAGTAATTCCACTGGCAGATGCAAAAGATTAAACCAACTAACTAACTTACGATAATGTTGCTCTGCCAAAACTTCCGTCGGAGCCATTAGCGCTGCTTGGTAGCCGGATTGAATTGCCGCCAGAATCGCTACCACCGCCACCACAGTTTTACCAGAGCCCACATCCCCTTGCACTAACCGATTCATCGGTGTATCTGAGGCTAAATCCTGGAAAATATCGCTAATTACTCGTTTTTGAGCCTTCGTTAACTCAAAGGGAAGAACCTGATAGAATTGCTCAATTAACTTACCTGTAGGAGCAAGTACAGCACTCGACTCAGTTTGCTGCTGCTGCTGGCGACGCTGGAGAAACCCTAATTGTAAATAGAAAAACTCATCAAACACTAATCGCCTACGAGCATGGGTAAGAATATCGCTATCTGCAGGAAAATGAATATTAGCGATCGCTTCCGTTAACTTTACCAACCCATACTGTTGACGCAGCACCACAGGCAATGGCTCCTTAAGCTGAGAAGCACAAGGAAGAGCAGTAATCACCGCCTTTCTCACCACATCAGCAGGCACACCCTCAGCTAGGGGATAAACCGGTAAAACTCGACCAATTTTAATCGAATCAATGCTATCTGCTTGACTCTCTAAAACCTCTAACTCTGGATTTTCTAGAGTTACACCATACTTATTCTTCTTCACCAAACCAGAAGCAGCTACCACCGAGCCCACTGGATACTGACGCTTAAATCGCTCCTGCCAACCACGATTACTATAACGAGTACCAGCAAAAAACCTACTCAGCTTAATTTGCCCCGTGACATCTTTCAGAAGTATCTCAAAAATCGTTAATTTCTTATTGCGAGGACTAGTAAAACAACTACAACGCTTTACCGTGCCCATAATCGTCACCGTCTCACCCACAACCAAATTCGAGATTTTAACTTGGCGGGCATAATCAATATGATCACGGGGATAATAATAAAGTAAGTCACGAACCTTGTATAGACCAAGACGTGCCAAATACTGACTTTTCTTAATCCCCACTGCGGCAAAATCCTTCAGTGGCAAATCAACCTCTGCCTTCACCCTACCTTGTGAAAAAACAGAAGCTTGCTTCTCTACTAAAGGCTTAGTGCGAGGAATTTTAGCCTGAGGAACATAATTATCCTCCACCTCCAACCCTTGCTGAAGCTGTTGCAGAAATCGCCTAGTTTCTGCCACCAGATGCTGCCTTTCCGAAAAACTCATCTGAGGATAAAGAGCAAAATCAGTAGCAAACGTATGCCACTGGCGTTGTTGAATTGAATTTAAATTACCAGGAGTTTTACCAAAACTAAGACAAATAAACTCACTAAAGCGGTAATAATTACCCACCAAATCAGTAAAACCCCTTTCCGCTTCTACAGAAAGAGCCTTTTGTAACCGTACCCAATCTGGTGATTCCCTTGCCACAACTTACCTCCATCTAGATTTACGCGATGGTACGTAGATATTCAGTTAAACCCATTACTTACTACTTATTACTTATTACTTATTACTTATTACTTATTACTTATTACTTATTACTTATTACTTATTACTTACTACTTATTACTTAATTACAAGACTCAATCCTCAAACCAACTAGCACGCCAAGCCGCTTCAGCTTTAGCAACAATTCGTTCTCGCTGTATTTTACGATTTTTGCGCTCAAGGGTTTTAAGCTTAGCCAAAATCTGCCTAATTTGATTGCGAGAAGCAGTTAAGGAGTGATCCGCAAATTCAATTTCTGGCAAGCGCAGATTTACAGCAACAATACGCGTTATACTTGAATCTTCTTGTTCAGTTTTTTCAGTATCACCTTCTACTTCCACCAACAAATTCAACAAATTAGGAGAACCATTGCTGGGTTCACCAGAAGTATCAGCTTTGGCAGCAGCTTCTAGCACTGCCGATGGCAATTTGTTTGGTATTATCCCAGTTTTTTGCAATAAATTATTAGTTTCTACGGAAGTAGTTTGCAGAATTTCCTTGATCCCTACTTCCAGTTGCTCTTGCCATGATTTTGGCTGCTCTCGTTGGTGTTGAGGGGTATTGTCATCTTCTGAATTCTCTAAAGCCTTTGATACTTCCGAGAGCTTAATTAATTCAGGGGAATACTCTTGAATAGTCGAGAGCAGTTGCTGTTTAGCTTCAGTGGATTCATCGCCATCAGTCTCTAGTTGATTATCGCTGGCGGTTGAATTTGTATTTTGCCCTGACTCTAGAGGCGAGAGCAACTTTTCCTGCACCTGCTTTCCCAGTTGCCTCATAGAGCTTTGCAGCTGTTGACGTTGATTAAAAGACAAACCCATAAAAGTCTCAGGGTATCCTTGAGTACATACCCGATAGCTTGCCATAATCAGCTGCTGCCGCACAGCTTGTCCCAGTAAAGTCAGATATTGGGAATAAGCACTGGAGAGCTCCGTCTTCACCTGTGCAATCACGACCTCCAGTTTTGCCAAATCCTGCTCAATTTGCTCTACTGCTCTAACCATAATCTCCGCATCAATACCAGCTTTCAAGAGATGGGGGGATGGGGGGATGGGGAGAAAGGGGAATTTAGTTCAAAGGTACTTTGATTCTCCCTAAGACGATCACTATTGGGTTTAATCCGGAGCCTTCTTTGAGGAAGGTGTTTTAAGTTGGAAGTAGTTTAGAATCCTCTTCCAACTTGTCTGTTTGTATCTGGAGCATCTGGAGCGTCTCCCCATCTCCCCATCTCCCCGTCTCCCCCTCTATCTAAATAATGCAAGTCAGAGGGTAACGGCTTATTTACCACCCATTTGTGCAGCTACTTCCTCAGCAAAGTTGGTTTCTTCCTTTTCAATACCCTCACCTAGGGTAAAACGGGAAAAACGGCGCACTTGGATATTTTCACCCAATTGTGCAACAGTTTGCTTGACCAATTCTTCCACTGAGATGCTTTGGTCTTTGATATAGGGTTGATCCATCAAAGACATTTCTTTCAAGCGTTTGTCGATCCTACCCTGAACAATTTTTTCTTTGATCTGAGCTGGCTTCTTACCAAGATCGTCACGCCCCATCTCAATTTCCTTTTCCTTTGCGGAAATTTCCTTAGGGATGTCATCTACCTTCACATATTCCACATTGGGGCAAGCAGCAATCTGCATCGCAATGTTCCGTGCTAGAGTTTTGAACTCCTCACGACGGGCAACAAAATCTGTTTCGCAGTTGATTTCCACCAGCACGCCTACACGCCCACCAGTGTGAATATAACTGTCAACAATTCCTTCTGCTGCCAAGCGCCCAGCCTTTTTCTCGGCTGAGGTAATGCCCTTTTGACGTAGCCATTCTACAGCTTTGGCAACGTCTCCTTTGTTCTCTGTCAGGGCTTTTTTGCAATCCATCATGCCAGCGCCAGTTTTTTCCCGTAGCTCTTTGACGAGTTTTGCTGAAATTTCTGCCATCTTGCCTTTGTTCCTATCTCTATGAACATAGATTACACGCTAATTATTCTTCACTATCCCCCTCACTCTCTGATACTGAAGACTCTGATACTGGAGATTCTGATACTGGAGATTCTGATACTGGAGGCTCTGATACTGGAGGCTCTGATACTGGAGACTCTGATACTGAAGACTCTGATACTGGAGGCTCTGATGTTGGAGGCTCTGATGTTGGAGGCTCTGATACTGAAGACTCTGATGTTGGAGGCTCTGATGCTGAAGGCTCTGATACTGAAGACTCTGATGTTGGAGGCTCTGATGCTGAAGGCTCAAATTCTGAGGCTTCAAAGTCCTGATATTCTTCTGGTACTTCAAATTCCCCGCCTTCTTCTTCATCCATGTAGTCGATTGCAGCTCCAAAATCTTCGTAATCTGGCTCCTCGCTCTCAAGTTGACCATGACGCCCTTCATAGATAGCATCAGCCAGCTTACCTACTATCAGTTTAATCGACCGGATCGCATCATCATTAGCTGGAATGGGAATATCTGCCACATCAGGGTCGCAGTTTGTATCCAACATTGATACAATTGGCAGCCCTAGTTTCTCGCATTCGAGAATTGCATTATACTCGCGCCGCTGGTCTACAATTACTACGGCATCAGGCACTTTGCGCATCATTTTGATGCCGCCTAGGTACTTTTGGAGCTTGCCCATCTCACGACGCAAAACCGAGGCTTCTTTTTTTGGCAGTAAGTCTAGGGCTCCACTCTCTTCGCGGCGCTCCAAATCCTTTAAGCGCTCTACCCTGGTTTTGATTGTCTCCCAGTTGGTGAGCATTCCCCCCAACCAGCGCTGGTTAACGTAATAAGCTCCACACCTAGATGCTTCTTGGGCAACAATTCCCGCAGCTTGTCGCTTCGTTCCTACGAACAAAAACCTCTTGCCCTGCTCGGAAGCTGTGCGCACGTAGTTATAGGCTTCTTCCATTAACTGTGCTGTCTGCACCAAGTCGATGATATGGACGCCATTACGGGCAGTGTAGATGTACTGAGACATTTTGGGGTTCCACCGACGGGTTTGATGACCAAAGTGAACCCCTGACTCTAGCATTTCAGCCAAAGAAATTACTGGCATAATATTTAACTCCTATTCGGGTTTATCCTCCATCCAAGTGCATTTCTTAGAGTTTCGATACTCCAGAAACACCCGAAACCTTGGATGTGCGAGTTTTAGACAACTCTATCAGATTAACAGATTCTGGCTGATTTTGGTGAGACATTCCCTGTTGGCAATTACTATATAGCTCAATGGGGAAATATCAATTGGGTAAAACTTTACTATTGCGTTTCTCTAGTTCTTTAACAACAAAACTAGGTACTCCGAATTCTTCACCTTTAACCCAAGTACAATCAAGTACCGCTAAAAGAAAGCCTTGGATTGCCGTCGGTGCTCCCGGCATTGCTTTTGCCCGGTCTAGAAACTTACGCCATTGCCCCTGATTTTTGCCGTAAAGTTCTACTAAGTGTAATCCTGCCAGATACTCAGCTAGAGGGTCAAGGGCAAAGCGAATTTGGTCTAGGGCTGGACCAATAGTTTGAATTAGGCGCAAGCGCTCTTCAAGATACTTCAAGCGCATTTGAGCATCATCACCTTCCAGTGCCGCCAGTACATCAGAGCGTTTGCTAGAAGTTGGTCGATAATTACTCTGCAAGCACTCCCAAGCAATTATCTTCGCATCCTGGTGAACAGTAGTTGAAGCCAAGTGGTTATCCCAAAGGGCTAGCGCAGAGCGATCGCCATCCGACTCTACCTCAAAATTATCCCCTGTTACGGCTCGATTAAGTTCGTTTAAGTAACTCAGCATGAGACCTGGGATATTATTTGGCAGTGTATCATTTGCTGAGGCACTGGCTGCTGTCCTATCCTTAGCATTAATCAGTTGTTCTGCATAGAGCTTAGCCAGTAAGACAGTAATATCTCTAGTTCCCACCATCATTGAGAGTCGGCTACAGGCGTTGAAAAACTCCGTATCTGTGAAATAGTCACGCTTACCCCGTTGTCTCAAATAGGCTTCCATAAACGATGAAAGACGATTACCCTCAATGCGCATAGGTTTCAGGGTTGTCTTTGTTACCTTGCCTAATGTTTCTTCGGCACGGGAAGTAATTACCAAAGCGTTGATGCAAAAGTCTGGTAATTCAGGTCTAATCGCCTTACGGGTGGTTTCACTCATTTCTGAGAGATGATCCACAATTACTAGAATACGCCGTTGACGCAGTAGACGTTCTAATAACTCTCCAGAAATCGGTTCCTTCTCGTTGGCTAAATCTTGCAATTGTCCCCTGATTGCTGCTATCAAAGGTTGTTCATCTTCGATTGCCTCACACTCAAGTTCTTCCTCTATTAACACTGGTAACATGAGGTGTTCACACAGACGTGTAGTTTCCTGCTCAGAGAAAGCCCACTTGGCAATTTGACAGGCTAAACTGGTTTTACCTGCTCCTCCTTCACCCCAAATAAGTAAACAGACTCGCTGCTTTTTGAACTTGGATTGCAACACTGAACTGGTGAACTGGGGGATAGTCTCACCGTCTAAAATAACAGGAACAGGAATATAAACTTTGCGATCGCTTACTGTATCTTTTTCTTGAAATTCTTCTTGGACTGCACTTAAATGTTCCGCTACCCAGGCATCAAGTACTCTCGGATGGTAATGGAAAAAACCAACAAACAGTGCGAATCTAATCGGTACACTAATACCGATGAAAGGTAATGGCACATCTGTGTAAGGTTTAAGTGCATTATTAATCCCTAATAGCCACAGAGGACGTAACCAAAGAAATGTCAACCAGAGCAAGGGGACAAAAGTAACATAGCTGGTAATCCCTAAAAACCAGCGATGCTCAACAATCCATTATAGAGTTCTATCAAAGAGGCGAGTTTCTTTTTCTGCTTTGAGTGCTAGCAGAGGTCTACGAATTACTACAATATCTTCTGGTGTAAAGTTGTAACTGGGATTTTCTACGATTTCCAGAGCTTTCTCTAGATTCGCTATATCTTGTTCCAACTCCTTTCTCGATAATTTCTTAGCATTATCCTGAAAAGTGCCGGCAATTTCTCCTAATCCAATTGCCGCATTTTGACGAACTTCTGTCTGCTTGTCCTCTAATACTGTAATTAAAACAGGCACTGAAGGTTTTGCCTCGGCACCGATTTTCCCGAGAGCAGTAGCTGCTTTGGAGCGTAGATATTTATTCTCATCCTGCAAGGCAGTAATTAGGGTAGGCACTGCCGTTGAAGCCTCTGCACCAAATCGCCCTAAAGCATCAGCAGCACTTTGACGAACATATTTATTTCCATCCTGCAAAGCCTTAGTCAAAACTGGGACTAAAGTCTTAGTCAAAACCGGGATTCTCGATAATGCCTGGCTACCAATTCGCCCAAGGGCAGTAGCAGCACTAAAGCGAATTTCTGTACTCTCGTCCTGTAATGCCTCTATTAAGTAAGGAACTGCTGGAGAAGCTTCTGAACCAATTTTTCCCAAAGCATAGGCAGAAATTACCCTCAAATTTCGGTCTTTATCCTGCAAAGCCTCAATTAATTGGGGAACTGCGGGGGCAGCTTCAGCACCGATTTCCCCGAGAGCATAGACGGAGATTCGACGAACATACTCGTCTTCATCCTGCAACCTTGCAATCAATTCCGGCACCGCAGGGGCAGCTTCAGCACCGATTTGCCCCAGCGCTGAAGCTGCGCGCCAGCGCACTTGCCTATCATCATTGTGCAAAGCTTCAATCAAAGCTGGGACTGCCTGGGAACCAATCTTAACTACTGCCTCAGCCGCATCATGACGAATACGAAAATCATCGTCTGTCAACTTCTTAATTAGGGGAGCAACATTGGTGTTAGGGGATGGTTGTGCCCAGCTATTGCTGCTCACAAAAAGGCACATTGCCAGTACTAACAAGGAAACTTTGAGTATAACTGTGGCAACTAACCAAACTCTCGTGTGTTTAACCACGCACTTACCTCTAGAAGTCTTCCACCAATATATATTGGCAAAAATACGCGTTCAGAAGTTTAGCTTGTTCGGCCAGAAGTACAACATCTAAAAGCCAAGTCTTGAACTTCTTTGTTACTACTAAGTACCTGGACAAAAATAAAGGTTACTGGTTGAGGCAGTGTGTGGGGTGTGGGGTGTAGGGTGTAAGGAAACTCCGGGGGATTTCATAATTGTTTACACAGTTGCTTTTATTTATGTCCGACTACTCAACATACAAATTTCTTCTATGGAGAAGAAGATTACAATTGTTCTTTGATCGAGGAAATCTTGATTTGACGAGATTTCCACCACTTGGGAATTACTATGGAGACAATGAATAAACCCAGAGCGACAATCGCCAATTGAGCCATCCAAGAGATTAATTCTTCTAGGGGTACTAGGCGTCCAAAAAAGAATGATAAGCTTACCATCACTGATGCCCAAAGAGTACCACCAGCAAAGTTGCACAACAAAAACTGCGGGTAGGGCATTTGGGCAATTCCTGCCATGGGACCAGCAAAAATGCGCAAGAGTGCCACAAATCTACCGAAAAACACCGCCTTGGCAGCATTTTCACTAAATTGAGCTTTAACTTGACCAAGCTGCTCTTCTGTGAAGCGGAACAAACGTCCTATTCGCAGCAAGAAAGACCAACCTCCTACCTTGCCAACCCAGTAACCGCAATTATCACCGATTACAGCACCAGCGATCGCACTGCTAAGTACTAGCCAATAATTTAGTTCACCACTGCCTGCCAAGAAACCGCCTACGAGGGTAATTGTTTCCCCCGGCAAGGGAATTCCTGCGCTTTCTAGGGCAATGCCACCAAAAACAGCCCAGTATCCGTATTGCTGCGCAATTTCCTGGATCGTCTCCAGTGGTAGAAGCTCAAAAGACATCCAGTCAAGCCTTTACAAAATTCAATACTCCTCTCATCTTGGCTTGATTTAGGGAATTGTGTCAATGCAGCTGCTGTCTCAACCTCTCTTCGCGAAAAAAAAAGAGTAATCCAATCTTTTTAAGTAATAAGTTGCCAGTAACAACCAATAAGCCCCATTTTTTTCTAAATACTTATTACTTATTACTTATTACTTATTACTTATTACTCATCTACTTGAATCAAGTTGGTACAAGCTCACCAGGACGTAGCTTAGCCCACTTCCCAGTCTCTTCCTTAAAGCTTTGGCAACCGACAACATCCCATTCCATTTCCACGTAATCTTGCTTGGGACGGATATTGACATTGATGGTTGGTTCAGTAGCTTCAAAATCAGGGTTTTCCGTCAAATGAGCTTGCTGATGCTGCGTTTCCACAGCATGATATGTAGTACAGCGGTCTACGTAGTGGCAGTTAATACAAATACACATTGTCTCAACTCCGAGTCCTTTCTGCTACTGTAGCTCAGGCAAGAAGTTTGTGAACCATTATTGGTATTGATTTTTGTATAGCTTGAATGAATATTAATCTCGCCTCCTCTGCCCTATCTCCCGAAACTTGGCCCTTTAGCCCAGAGTTACTGCCACCAGAGGCTTGTCTGGTGGGAGGTGCCGTCAGAGACGCCTTGCTGGGAAGGCAGGCTGAGTACCTCGATTTAGACTTTATTGTACCCACTGAGGCAGTAAAAATAGGACGCCGCTTGGCAAAGAAATACAAAGCTGGGTTTGTGGTGCTCGATGCCGAGAGGCAGATTGCTCGGGTGGTGTTTAAGCAGGCAACTGTTGATTTAGCTCTGCAAGAAGGAAATAGCCTAGAGAATGATTTAAACAGGCGGGATTTCACAATCAATGCGATCGCTTATAATCCCTATAAGAAGCAGTTCATCGACCCACTGCAAGGTGTTGCAGATCTGCAAGCGCGTTTGATGCGGATGGTATCAGTAGAAAATCTTCAAGATGACCCCTTGCGGTTACTGCGAGCTTACCGACAAGCTGCTCAGCTAAATTTTACTATTGAAGCTAATACTAAATCAGTGATGCCACTGCTGGCACCTTTACTGGCACGGGTAGCAGTAGAAAGAATAAGGACAGAATTGTCTTATCTTCTCAAGTCTCCTCAAGGTACGCCCTGGTTACAAGCAGCTTGGGAGGATAAGTTACTACAAGTGTGTTTTCCTGATGCTAAGGCTGTAGATCTTTCCAAGTTTATAACTATTGATCACTGTGCGATCGCAATAACTCAAACTTGGCCCCGTCTGGGGGTGGAGCTGCAAGCCCCGGTAACTAATCAGCTCACATCATTACTTAGTCTGGGGAAGCTGGCGAGTTTACTACCATCATTTCCAGAAGCTGCTGAGTCGCAGTTATTGAATTTAAAGTACGCTCGGGCAGAGATTAAGGCTATAGTTACTGCCCTCAAAAACTTACCCCAGTTGCTATCTCATGGTACTTCCGAGATGTCGTTAAGGGAACAATATTTTTTCTTTCAGGATGTGGGTTCGTTTTTTCCTCTTTTGGCAGTTATGGCTATAGCAGAGGGAATATCTATGGATGCTATGGCACCGATGATTAACCGCTATCTGAGTTCTGATGATCAAGTTGCCCATCCCCAACCACTAGTGACTGGTAAGGATTTAATGCAAGCGCTAAATCTACCAGCTAGTCGTCAAGTTGGTGAGATATTAACTGAGATTCAAATTGGTCGAATTGAGGGCAAATTTGATAGTCGTGAAGCTGCTCTGGAGTTTGCTAAGCAAGTAATAAGTAATAAGTAATAAGTAATAAGTAATAAGTGATTTGTTGTTTGTTATGTAGTTAGTACAATTAGTGGTAGCTGGTATGGTTTATAGAATTTTCATTAACTTTTGTTTGTTAAGTATTTGCGAAAGCTTTGGGCAGTAAAAGGCTTAGCTTATAAAAGCTTGGTATAAACATGGTGTTTGCAGTGAAGATTTAGTAAAGCATCGTATATTTACCTAGAAAAATACTAGAATTTGATGCAAACTTGATGAGTACCTTTATCACATCAATTCTGACTAGGAAATCAGTGAAATTACTGATTTTAATTATTGAAAGGCGCAACATCTGAGTTTAATCCGAATATTTGGCTTTTTGAGTATTGTCATGATCAGTAAAAATTTATCTTCATTAGCGTTAGTGTTAGTAACATCAATTTCTGGCTTTTTCTTACAGACAAAGGCTAAGGCTGGTACTTTAACTGTCACTGAAGAGTTTGATTTTTTTGCCAAGGGTGATTTAGTATCTGGTGCTGGTATATTTAAGGATTTTATATTGAGTGCTGGTAATGACCCAATTAAAGTCAGTGATAAAACTCTCGAACCTGATTGGATGGGAAATATACTTCAAACTTATCCTTTCTCTTCTGTTTACCCTTTTAGAGCAGATTTCAGTATTCTCAATGTCAAAGAGGTATCAGTATTACTAGGTGATTTTAGGGCAGATTCAGATAATCTTTTTCTTCGAGCCTTTGATGATTTTGGTAATGTACTTGATGAGTCGTTGTTAACTATAGATGATTCTGTTTTGGGAGGTGGTCAGCTCACAGTTACCACCACTAACGATAATATCGCCTACGTTGAATTTGGCAGTACTGGCAGTTATCAAAATAGTGTTTATGCCGACAGGTTGTCCTATAAGGTGGTTGCCACTGTTCCAGAAACAAATTCTGTATTTGGTCTGTTAGTATTGGTAGTGTTGGGGACCATCGTTTCTAGTAGGTCGCTCAAGCGCAAGGGGTTTGAACTCCAGGCAGGTGAACCTATTGTGCAAGATTTTGAGTATTGAAAGCTCAACTGTTAGTGCTTGCTTTTTTTTCTGGATTTTCCTAAAATAAAAACTATGATTGGAACTGCTGTGACTAACGCCCAAATGTCACACTAAAAAGCAGCTAGTACAAACTAAAATAAGCAGAACTCAATTTTCTTTCGCAAAAATCGCGATCCGCCGTAGGCGGAAAAAAAGGGCAAAATTGTTATAGGGAAAAGGGCTAAAGAGTCCTCGGAACTACGCACACAACCCGCAGCCCGATAACGTAGTCATCGAGGTCGCGATAGAAGTCGTTGCGAGAGGCACAGCGGCAGAAAGAAGGACGATTGTTCCAAGAACCACCGCGTATGATCCTACGATTATCATTATCACTACCTAACCAAGCTTGACCATCAGAGGGCGCACCTTCGTAATTCTCATGCCAATGGTCAGCACACCACTCCCAAACATTCCCGTGCATATCGTATAAGCCAAAGTTGTTAGCTACTTGAAAACTCCCTACAGGCGTAGTTCTGTTTCTATTTTTGCTATAGTTTGCTAACTCAGGGCTTATAGCTTCACCAAAATGATAAAGGCTAGTCGTTCCCGCACGGCAGGCATATTCCCATTGGGCTTCAGTCGGCAGTCGGTACTCACGCCCCGTTTGCTGCGACAAACGGTTACAGAACTCCTGTGCATCATACCATGAGATACACTCTACAGGTAAATTAGACCCTTTAAAGCGAGACGGATTGGGATTAAGGGAACGATTTACTTGGGGAAAACCTGCCACAATTAGCCATTGTTCCTGGGTTACTGGATATTTACCCATGAAAAAGGGAGCTACCTTAACTAAGTGCTGGGGCACTTCATAATCACTTCGTCCTGCTTCTGAATCCGGCGAACCCATCATAAAGATACCATCATCAATAGCCACCATTTCCAATTGCACCCCATAACCTAGATTTTCAGTAAGCTGCTGCTGGGCTTGTTGGCGACGGCGGCTAACTTCTCTACCTTGGGCGTTGGTACTCACCACAGAAAATTCAAAGTTATTCAGTGTTGGTTGTTCATTTTTGCTTACAACCCACATTCCGCACCCTCAACTGTCACATGGACTGAGGGTGCTCAAAGCGAGTGCTAAATCGAGGCAGTTGTTAAGTAAAAATACTTAGTCCACCTTCAGCTCCTCAACTATCACTGGGAAAATTTT
>JAAHHJ010000059.1 GCA_010692425.1 Symploca sp. SIO3C6
AAAATTTTCCCAGTGATAGTTGAGGAGCTGAAGGTGGACTAAGTATTTTTACTTAACAACTGCCTCGATTTAGCACTCGCTTTGAGCACCCTCAGTCCATGTGACAGTTGAGGGTGCGGAATGTGGGCTTTAACAGAAAAACATAACAGACAAAAGCCAGATAAAATACTCTGCCAATTGACGTGATCGCTCAGATACCAAGTCGGTTTTACAAGACTCTTTTCAAAGAAATCTAGGTCTTTGCCTAGAGTGGATTTTGGGTCTTTGGTAAATTGGTATAGCGTTTCCCAAGCTAGTGAGGTACGAAGTTTTTTAGTTTTAGATCACAGTAACTTTTACAACAGACAAGAAGGAATAAATTGGAGTATGCCTCACCAGACTAGGAAATGCTATATCGTAATTATAAAATTCCCTCAATTTCTTTCCTAAATGTTAACCATGCTACTCTGGCCTCAGGATTAGAAATAATGCCTTTTTGCAAAAGAATAACGCCTTCTTGAAAACCAGTGATTCCATACTCCCCATTACTACTTATTTGGTCAATCACAGCAACCATTGCCTGTAGATCACCACGGTCATGCTTAAAGGCAATTTGATATTGCTGCAACCGCCACAAGTCAGCAATGGCATAATCTACATTCACTACTTGCCCTCGATCATTTCGCAATTGCAAGGCTGGGAAGCGGATAATTTCCCGACGTCCAGAAAGATGAGGTACCAGATAGGTACTGGCGGCAACATTTGCCTCACCGGGAATCTTTGCTAGTAATGACTCAATTGCTCCTAGACGAGACCACTGTTGAGGTAAGGATACATAAACCCAGGGAGAAACAGAATCTGGGATCAGGAAATAAAAGGTTCGGTTGGGATTGGAGGTAAGAGTAAACAGCAAAGAAAGACACAGACAAACCTGCCAAAATCGGCGAAATGACTGAGAAAGAGTTTGGGGTTGGGCATCAATAAATGAATCGCTTTGTTGAGTGTTCTTTAGTTGCTGCCGACTGCTCCCTAATGGTAAATTGGAAATCCAAAATCTAAAATTACTTTTTCCTGACCACCATAGAATTGCCCCATAACATAGACCTGGTACTACAGTCATGGCATAGCGAATATTAATTGCTAGTACTGACATACCTTTGCCTAGAAAGAGCTTTAGTAGAGGAAATCCTGCAATCATCCAAGAGGCTGGTGCCACAGCTGGGATAAAAGCTAAGGGTAACCATTGACCCAATAAATACTTAATCGTGCCAAAGAAAGGTGTAAATAGCTCTACTAACAGACGCCAAGGATTGCTAATCATTCCCCAAATAATTTCCAGGGTAGAAGCTTCGGCACCATCTGCATATTGACCAAATCTCTCCAGCATGAACCTTCGAGAAATATCATCAGAAAATAGCGGCATGATTAGATTGGTGAGGATAACCATATAACCAAAGCTGAGGGTACAAACAGCTAAACCCACTTGAGGATAGCGCTTGCTGAGAATCAGATAAAATCCCACGCCAAACAAACTCACACCCGCATCTTCTCGCACCGCTAAAATTAAAATTGCTAGCACCCAAAATAGGAACCACCAGCGCTTTTCCATAGCTAATAGCAACCCAAATATAAATAGGGGAATTTGGCAGATATCGTGGAAGTTAGCTAAGGTGGGACCGATTATAGCGTTGGCACAATAGAAACTGATGGTAATCATTGCTGCCACTGGCGGTTCCAAATGTACTCTAGCCAAAAGATATAGAACTAAACCGGCGGCAGTAATCAGAGTAACCTGCAAAACAGTTAGGGTTGCTGGGAAGGGAAATAGTGCATACAAGGGCAACCACAGTAGCAAGGCTGGAGTGAAGTGCTGCCCTAAGCGGTGGTAGTATACCTCTGGAACTTCACCATTGTGAACAACATTGGTGGAAAGTTGAGAAGAAAGGGAACTCTCAAACCAGCGCCCGTGAATTCCATTCCAAAAAACTTGGTTAAAAATGCCTTGGTCGTAGGAAGAATAAAAGGTATAGTGTCGGTGTAGAGTGAGGATTAGGGTGCATAAAAAAAAGGTGACTGCAGCGGCAATCACTAGTCTTAGTCCTGGATTTTTTGGCAATCTCAATAACATCACTCACGCATTTGCACTTTTGGCGACTAATCTCAATCAATCATAAGCTGTTGTACCTTCTAATTACACAACAGCAGTGAATAGAGGGCTGATCGCACCACTAATTAAACCACATAAAATGTGAAAGCACTGAATTGCCCTTTCTACTATTCCCTGTTTCCTCCCAATACCCGTATATTCAGGAATCCAAGAGACACAGCTATAGTATCAACTGAATAGGTATTGTTGGTCAGAACCTATTAAGTCTTGGGATAGAAAAAGGTGTTGTGATGATGGCAAACAATTTTCTCCAGATACCTAGTTTAAGATCACCAACCACAAGATTAATACTGTCATTCCCATTAAGCTGTAACTTATTGGTTGCCCTGGCTGCTGTTACTCAGCAAGCTACTCCTGCTACAGTTTTTAAAAATTTAGTTAGTACCCATACCACAACTCATCTGCTAGCCAAAAACGATGATCTAGAGACTGAAGATGATTTTCAAGCTGATTCACAAAAAAGTAGAGAAGTTCGTGGTTCTGGGCGCTTGAGATCAAAAATAGGATAATACCAATTCTTGATGAAACTGCACTAAATGCAAATTGTCATAAGAGTACACCGTAGTGCAACACTACCGACAATTCAAGACAAAACTTAAGGTAATTGGCATAATTACTTTACCACTTGAAAGTCTGAATTACTGTAGCAACCATCAAAAAATCTGAAATTTTTTCTGGAAAATAAGGAGAGAATTATGCTTGCGCAAACCAACGATGCCAAGGGGATTTCAAGATATAACTCGCTGTCAATAATTCAAATCAGGGCGATGGTCAAAAATTTGGCTGTCAATGAATTACTCGAACAATATGCAGCAGGGGAGAGAGACTTTGCTGGTATGGATCTAAGCTTTACTGATTTAAGTCATCTCAACCTCAAAGGAGCCAACTTCAGTCGTGCCATTTTAGAAGGAGCCAATTTAAGTCGCACTAATCTAAGGTTTGCTAATTTCTCTGGAACACATTTAGAAGGAGTAGATTTAACTGGAGCAGATTTGTTCCATGCTAAATTGCGTCGAGCTAAACTTAATGATGCCCAACTCGTAGAAGCTATTTTGGATTCAGCAGATCTAACTGATGCTAATTTGTTGGGAGCAAATTTAAGTGATGCCAATTTATTAAGAACTAAGATGCCTGACGGGCGCTTGTTAGTTTCTGGGAATAGCAATGAATTATCTCAGTACACGACAGATTTGACACTGAATTCTCACAATTGCACCCCAAGATTCAATCTTTTGAAGTTATTTATGCCGTTTCGGTAGAGCAATGGTTCAGTGGTTCAGTAATTGAAAACCGATACTCTTGAGTAGTTTAATGATTGGAACCGACTAATGACTTAAGTTGCTAGTTATAGCTCTACATTTTTTGACTCCCCCTAAATCCCCCTTATTAAGGGGGATTTTAAGAAACTAATGCCCTTGGGTAAAAGTTCTATCTTACTCAAGGATTACACAGCCCTGCCAGTTTACTTAGTGAACTGGTGCTGCCCGGGACTAGATGTGAATGTGGTACTGAGTGCAAGTGTTCAGTAGAGTTTCGTTTATGAATGTGATGTTCTCTAATATTTCCCTACCTATTGTATCTCCTTGATTAACTCTTAGCTTGCCAAGTCTTGTTAAAATAACAGGATTTTTTAAAAATTCCGAAAAATTAGATACATTATTCGTTTTTTGTATAAAATTAGGTGTATAGGCATTTAAAATCTGGGTTTAAACAACCATTCTATAGTTATGGATCCTATAACGACAGCTATTGTGGCTGCTCTTGCCTCAGATCTTACCAAAACTGCTATCAAGCATAGTTACAACGCTCTTAAATCTGCTTTCAAGGAAAAATTTGGCTCTGACAGCGACCTTGTTGAGGCGGTCAATGGATTAGAAAAGAAGCCAGATTCTGAGGGTCGCAAAGTCACATTACAAGAAGAAGTTGAAAACGCCAAGGTTAATGATGATCCTGATATTCTCCAGTTAGCTCAGGAGTTGCTCAAACAGGTAAAATCTGAAGAGCCAGTGGCAGGTATTAAGTTTAAGACAGAGTTTCAAGCTGAAGTTAAGGCCGCTCAGATAGGCGATTACAACAAACAACAGAATAAATTTGGCTAAAGGCTGCTGGAGTGTTTAGATGGCTAAAGATAATCCCAAATACCGTCCAGGGTTTGAAGAGGAAGTAAAAAGTGTTGTAGTTGGTGAAGGAAACATCATCTATAACAAATTCTACATCCCTAGGGAAGATTTAAGAGGTAAACCTATTAAGTCTGAAAAAACTGCTGCATCAGAAAAACTCCCCTGTCCCTATCGCGGTTTATCTCACTTTGATACAAAGTATGCCGAGTTTTTCTTTGGACGTGAAGTATTTATAGAAGAACTATTTAAAGCAACTCAAGTCCGTAATTTTATACCTGTGTTGGGGGTCTCAGGAAGCGGAAAATCTTCGGTGGTACTGGCAGGACTTGTACCGAAACTGCAACAATCAGGTCACTGGCTGTTTCCTCGCTTCCGCCCTGGTTCTAACCCTTTCCATGCTCTGGCTTTGGCGCTAGTTCCCCTTTATACTCCTAATTTAAATGCTACTGAGCAGATAGCTCAAGCTCGTCAGTTAGCAGGTTACTTTCGTGAAGGTAAAGTTTCTCTGGCTGATGTGTTTGCTCAGATTCACCAGAACCACCCCACGAATCGGGTATTGTTGATTGCTGACCAGTTTGAAGAACTTTATACTTTGTGTGCTGATCAGAAAATTCGCCTTAGTTTTCTAGATACGTTATTAGACAGTTTTCAAACTTCCTCTTCCCAGTCCCAATTCAATCATGTATTAGTTGCAACCATGCGGGCAGATTTCTTGGGGAATGCCCTCTCTTATCGTCCCTTTGCTGACGTCTTACAGAACACAGATATCAAACTGGGATCAATGAACCATAAGGAACTTGTTGATGTCATTGTCAATCCAACAGAGAAACTGAATGAAAAAGAGAAGTTAAAGAAGGATGAGAAAGTAACATTTCAACCTGGCTTAGTAGAACGTATTTTAAACGATGTAGAGAATGAAACAGGACATTTACCCTTGCTAGAATTCGCTCTAGAAAAATTATGGGAGAAGCGAAAAGGTAAGTGGTTAACTCACAAAGCCTATGAGGAAATTGGTGGGGTAAAGGGAGCTTTAAGTAAACATGCTAGTAAAAAGTATAACGAGCTTACTCCAACTGAACAGCAACAAGCAAAACAAATTTTTATCCAACTAGTGCAACCTGGTAAAGGAACAAAAGATACACGACGACTGGCGACAAAGGCAGAGTTCGGAGATGCGAAATGGTCTTTGGTAAACAAACTAGCTGACCGTGATCATCGATTAGTTGTAACAAGTCGGAAAGCTGTAAGCAGCCAGGATACTGATGATAATCAGGATCATCAACAGAGAACCCCAAGGCAGAATCTACCCATTAACAATAGTGACAATGCTGAAAATGATGTGGTGGAAGTTGCTCATGAAGCGTTAATTCAGAATTGGGAATTACTCCAAGAATGGATTATAACAAGTCGTGAATTTCGTATTTGGCAGGAACGACTGCAAGCAACAATAGATCAATGGGAAGAGACGAAAAAAGATCCAGGAAGCTTGCTTAAGGGAAAATCTCTGACAAAAGCAGAAAAATATTTGCAAGAGAGAGAGTACGATTTTAGTGAACCTCAAAAAAAATATGTTCACGAAAGTAGAAAAGCTAGTAGAAAAGACCAAATGAAAACAACAGCGTATGTAACCGGAGGTTTGCTTACCATTTTAACAGTTAGCAGTGTAGCGTGGCTAGGATTTAATCAAGAGAGTGCTAAAACTGCTATACGGAATCTTGAAGTAAATGGAGTAGCTGAGCTTCAACATTTAAAAGCTGCTCAACAAATTTTACAAGATGCTGAGAGGAACTCGGAAAATAAATCGATTACTAAAGCTCTTGCTGACTACAGGCAAGTTATTCTCTATACAAAACTTTTAAAAAATCGTTTTAAAAACCAAGATAACGAAGCTGAAAGTATAGCCCTTTCTCAAAAAGAAATTAAAAGATTAGAAGAGCTATTAGAGGAGGCTGAAAGAGGTTTGTTTGAACTAATTAAAGCTGAACGATTACCTCAACTAGAAGCAGAATTAAAAGCTCCTAATGGAGTTGGTCAAAGAATAAACACAATTACTCGTAAAAGATCAGAAAGGTTTAGCCCTGGGGCTTTGCGAACTACCTATAAAATTCTGCATGATGATTTTGGAATAGGTGCTGATCTTGACAAAAATGGTGAGTTGAATCATACAATTGAGACTGAATTGATCCCATGTCCTATTCTAGAAGAAATAGAAAAATTATGGAGACAAAAAACTAGTTGTGGTTGGTATGATAGATTTAATAAAAACATATTGGTTAGTAGAATATCTATTCTTTACGATCCAAACTGCAGAGTACTACAAGACGGTGGAGAAGGTGTAACTCTAACAAAACATATTTTTGAAGGTACTGTAGTACCTGCAAGAGAAAGAATAATAGATTGTGTTATTAAATCAAAATTGAATCATCAATAAATTTATTTTTTGTAATTAAATTCTGTTCAGCAATGATAAATTATGTAAAACTTATGTACAACAATTTGTTTTCAAAACTTAAATTTTATACAATGATTGGGTTCATTAGTTTTTATTTTCTTACTTTTTCACCAAAAATAATATCACTTGCTACCTCATTGAGGAATAAGCAAGCAGAGTCTTCTATAAAATTACATAAATTATGCAAGAAAGATCGTGGTAGCGAAGATTGCCCTAAAGCAGCTTTCATTTGGAAAGTATTGTGGGATCGGAATAACCAAGAATTTTCTGTAGAGCGTATTCGTTCTATTGTACGTTATTTTAATCGTGATTTTAATAATAATGAGCTATCAAAAGGTGCAAATCGAGGACAACTTATATACGATGACTATTTACTAACAATCGAGGGTCTTGATGATAGTATTGGAACACTTTTGAGATTTTCACGGACTAGAGAACAGCTTAGTAGTGAGGCTAGTTCAAGAGAACTCCAAGAATACTCTAGCAATTACCTAATCAAAGGATATCTTGCTGCCGCTGGTTTTAGTCTACGCTCAAAAACTACATATAAATATCCTTGTACCGTTGCTGGGAGCTTAACTATTGGTATTGATGAAGAAACTGGTTGCGACGAAGTGAAATATAATCCAGCCTTGCGTACAGCAGCGGACTATATCAGAAGAAATGCAGATCCAAAACAAAACGATGGTGCACCAGTATTACTAAGACAATATTGCAGTGTTCTGGCAACATCTATATCTAATAATAGTAACGCCTGGAGTACTAAAATCGGTGACATTCACAACATTTCATCTGAGAAGCTTTGCAATCAAGCAATTAAAGAATGTAAAGTAAAAGCAGGTGGTGAGTGCGTCGTTGTTGAACATGGCTATTGGCGAACTTATCATCCAATGCTTGAATTAAGAAAAGTTAGATTACTTTTTCGCTGCGAGGATTCCGCAGCTTACGACAAAATAATTGCTGGTAATAATGTTATTGAGGAGTGGAAAAAAATAGAGAAAAAATTTCAACAAAATTCTTCGTGCATTTTCTCTGTTTATAATCCCGATGATGTTCTAATTAAACTAGACCGCTCTCAACACACTCTTATTCATACTGATGATGATAATGCTCAAGTCAACATTACAACTCTAGTAGGTAAAGTAGCTATAAGCCTACCTGGCAACCAAGATCAAGTTGGAACTGAGCCTGATTCTTCATCTCAAGCTAGAACCCTTGAAATAGAGGCAGGAGAGCGTTTCAGTTTGGACTTGTCCACATTAGACGACTCTGAAAAAACTTTGAGTAATACGGAAAGGAAAGCAGTTTTAGATCTACCTGTTATCCAAGCGTTTTTAAAAGAAAGTAACTGGGAGAAAATATATCCAAAGGATGAAATTGAGAGCAAAATTATAGAGTATCAAAAAGCTCTAAATGAGCAATTTTTGTCACCTATAGCAATCAATTCTTTTTTTACGATAGTGGACTCGTATAAAAACAAGGAAGAAGCGGAGGCACGTAAAACTGAGATTCAAAAGAATAATCCAGACTTAGAGATACAAGTTTTTCGACCCTATAATGGTAATCCATATTATGGTGTAATGGCAAGCTCGTGGACATCAAGAGAAAAAGCTTTAGAAATTTGTATAATCGCAAAAGAAAGAGGAATAGCGCCAGATGCTTATGTCTGGACTTTTTCCGATCATTACATACCATGCAATAAGAATCCTTCAGCAGTTCAGGTAGAGAGAACAACAGTTGATGGAGTTAATATTTGGAAAACTGAGATTGACCTCAATAATCCTAATACTATAGTGACCCTTGTAAAAACAGCTGATGTCGAGCAAGCTGGAGGTTTTACACAATTTGCCAAAAACAGTAAGGCAGCGCTTATTGCTAGCGGTACTTTTAGCGAAGACACCAACTGGACGATGATATCTGAAGGAAATACAATTCAAGGCGAAGACACAAAAAACTGGTCAACCGGCACTGTATTTGGGTTAAAGACTGGGAATCAAGCAGAAATGTTTGCAAGACCAGATGTCCCTGAGTGGAATGAATATTGGTTTGCTCTAACTGGTCATCCCAGACTTGTCAGCGGAGGAAATCCTGGTATAACCGAGGTTGTATCAGCTCCAGACGAAGATTTTATAAAAGGCGATCAATATAGAGCTGCTATTGGTTTTTCTAGTAAGGAGAAAAAGCTTTACCACATTGTCACTAATGACCCTATACCTTTAAATAGGCTAGCAAAAATCATGCACTTGATTGGCTGTGATCAGGCAATGAACTTGGAAGGTGGAGGAGGTATGGTACTAGCTTGTAAGGGAGATTCTCCTGAGTGCAATGGTACTCCTCTAGTGTCTGGAGAAGTGCGTTCCCCTCTAATTGTTGTTTACGATGCACAACATCGAGACGAAAGAATAACTCAAGCTTGGGAACTGTTTCAGGCAAGCGATCGCTTGCCATAAAGCCAGTTACAGAGAGGTTTTGAACATTTTCGGAGAGGTCTATTGAAATTTACGAAAGCAACTTCGTTAATATAAATCAAATAAAGTTAGACTGTTCAAAAAACCTTGCATAAGTGATTGCAGACAACTATTATCCACAGCAAGAGCTTTCATAACTATGCGAGGTATAGACTAGGATGATTGATATTGGGCTTACTCACATAGCACTCCCTGTGGCAGATATTGAACGCAGTCTTGAATTTTACGCCACCTATGCTGGCATGCAGGTGATTCATCGTCGCCTTGATGCGGAAACAGGTACAGTTGTTGTGTGGCTGTGTGATCACACTCGTCCCTTTGTGATTGTTCTCATTCAAACAGACTCAGTGCATCCTATTCTATCTCCCTTTGCACATCTTGGAGTTGGCTGTAAAAGTCGTCAACACCTGGATGCTCTTTGTCAAAGGGCACAACAAGAAGGTATTCTGCTTCAGGAACAACAGGATTCTGGATATCCGATTGGGTATTGGGCTCTCTTGCGAGATCCAGATGGTCACACGCTGGAACTATCCTATGGACAAGAAGTAGGATTGACAGTAGAAAAAACCTATGGAGAGAGAGGAAGATATCTGTAACCAGAATTTAGGAAAATGGTATTAGATACACATTGCCAGAATTGTTCTAATGTTTCAATACAATCCAATGATGAATTAGAGCAAGTTGAGCAACATAGTCTCAAGAAAACACAATAATTGAATAAAAGCAAATTAAGCAATTGAAAGAAGTTCTCATTAAAATTAACTTCCTACAGCAAGCTTACCACTTTGACCCTGAACTGGTGGATCAAGCTCCATACTTTACACCTGAAGAAGAAGAACTAGCCTGTAGCGGCATATTTGTAGAAACAATATCAAAGGTGAGGGAGTCTAGAGTAGCCCGGGCAACTCCCCCAAAACCCTGCATTTAGGTCGAATCCTTTAGGCTGGAAAAATTGTTAATTGATAATCCCTCTTGCCTGTTTAATCATGGCAATTAGAGTATAGTGAGCATCTTCGGCATCTTGGAGAGTATGATCAAATTCAATGCGCAGAGGTATAGATGAACCATTGACTGTTGCCTTTAGATCCATACCTTGAGCATCAATTGAAAGCATTTGAGCTGCTTCTGTATCGGGAGACTTACCAAAGGTTTTGGCATAGAGAGCCAAAGCATCTGCATGATCTTCATTCATATGTTTGCAGATGCGATCGCTCACTTCAGTTGAAAACGGTTCAGACATAATTGGTGTTGATGAGTAAAACTAAAGAACTACCGTCACAATATCGTTTTTTTGACACTCCCCCTTTTAGAAAAAGGGGGATTCTTAACTCATCCATAGAGCTTACCTGAAGGAGTTTCCCCCCCCCAGACAGAGGCTCCGATGTCCTTAAGCTTGCGAGTGCGCTTGAAAGACGGGGGTTTTGCTCTAAACCCCATAACCCTTTAAGCAAGCAGGTTACTCAACCCTTTCGGGGTTCCCAGCATTATGATATACCTTGATTACTTACAATTTTATTAGTATATATATTTTCTCAGATTATGATTTTTTCAATTATAGGAAAAAATTGCATCTGTAGCGTCCTCAACCATAATTCCGACAGTTCCTAAAGCTAGAGTTCCTGCAATCAATCCACCAGTTAGTAATTTAGTAGCTGTCATTTGATGTTTTCTCTTAACTCTTTACTTTTTAATCTTAGATATTAATTGAACAACCACTGGCTTAGTAGTACACTGGGGTACTTCCCACTCTTGAGCAATTGCCGGCAATCTCTCTAAATGCTCCCGGTTGTCTGGTTTACCAATTGCCCGCACCACGGTATTCAAGGCTGGTTCTGAAGTACCATATTCAGGATGAGTGGCGATCGCACTAACCACACTTCCTGGTTTCAGATTGGTTAAGGTCATAGCAAATTTACCCTGTTGATCCGCTTGGACAGTAGCTAGAGGCTCATTTAATGGTCCACGCTGGCTACCAGCTTCCTTTACCAGATAAATATCTACTTGTGAACCAGGATCAGCTATACCATCTAAGTTGACTTGTCCCTGTAATTTAAAAAACTCTGGAGATAGCCACTGCGGGGCACTTACTGCTCCATTGGCTGTATCCTGGCGACGGTTACGGGAGTTGCCCATTGGGTTAGCCCCATCCCCAACTTGATAATCCCTTGCTTCCACGTGATGCCTAGTGTTAAGGTCAATACTGAGACCTTCAATAGCACTAAATTGATTATCTTGGATCAAGTTGCGCACGCTCTGAGGATAGGCAGCAATTACCACACCAGGCCCAGTCTGATAACCAATTTGATTAGCCATCACTTGATGGTCATTCCCCATCAGGTAAATAGCAGCACGGCGCAAGCGACGACCATTATATTTAATTTGGTTGTCTCTAATCTCGACAGCACCCTCAGGTTTAAACAGGTAGACACCACTGCCATCATTACCGCAAATTAAATTAGATGCAATCTGCGTTTGATTAATCTTACCCTCTAAACGAATAGCATCCGGCATTCCCGCCATACCATTGCCGACGATAATATTTTCTCTCACCTGCAGATTCTGCGCTTGAACAGAAGTAATGATCCCGCTGCCATCGTGAAAGGCAATTCGATTGCGCCGAATCGTGGTTCCCAGACTATTAAACACTGATACCCCAAAAGCAGAGGTAGTAGCAGGCATCTTCTCATCTGGGGGTATACCTAGCCAGTTATTCTCAATAATAATCGATTTGGGAGGAACATCTCGCTCTCGAAAAGGAAAATAACTAGCTGGGGGTTGCTGCTGTGTCGTATTTGGCGGTGGTAAGGGATGGGAGATAAAAATATCTGCAGGCGGAGTAAAAACTGTTGCGCGATGCTGGCTAGTAAAGCCATACAAACTTAAGCCTCTAACTACTACATGATCAGCCACAATTGTCAACCCTCGAAATACCTCAGCTTGCTCTGCTGGAGTAATTGCCACTACTGGAATAGGAATCTCAATTTCTGCTGTGGCTGATTTATCGAGTTCGTAACCTGTTTGAGTAGTACCATCAATAATTAATCCCGGACTAGCTAAAGGTGGCAACAAATCAAACAGACGAATAGTGGTTGCTGATGGAGATAAATCAAACTCTATTCTCGACGACTTCTCAGTAGTAAGTTTCTCAACCTGAGCTTTTTCAGTTGTACTAAGTTCTTCTAACTTCAAAGTACCATTAACAATCTCAATTGCCTCACGCAAAGTTAAATCATCATCAGGCTTTCGGTAATCCTGGTTACTATTAACTACTACCTGATAAGCAGTTATAGGTTGTTCTAGAGTATTTTTATGTATCGACTGAGCAACTACTCTAGGTATAGACACAAATGGCAATAATTGCACCAAAACGAAAACAGAAGTTTTGAGTACCACTTCTAAATAGATATTGTTACAATAACCAAGTTTCATAGAACTATTAATAATAGTTTTCTTCGGTAAAAGGAATAAGGAATTAAGAGTTATAGAAATTTTCATATTTGGAGAAATAGCCAGTAGTGCCTCACTCCACGAAGAGCTACACTAAGTACCTGCGACATTGATAAAGGTTGTTGGTTGAGGTAGGGTATGGGGTGTGGAGTAACTTCAGGTGATTCCATAATTCTTTACACAGTCAAGTTTATTGATGTCCGACTACTTAACAGGAGTTCAGAAGTTTTAATTGATATACTGATAAGCAATTTTTCCCTATCTCCCCATCTCCGTGTCTCCCTATCTCCCCATCTCCGTGTCTCCCTATCTCCCCATCTCCCCATCTCCCTCTCCCCTGCTCACTCCTGAGCCACCGGTTGAACAAGAGACTCCTGCTGCTGAGGCGGTGCTGTAGGTTGTCCAAAGCTATTAAAGAGGTCATTAAGTTTAACTGAAATACCAAGATAGGGACCATCTGCGGAGCGGGAACCACTGAAATCTGGATCATCAATATCGCCTAAGGAATAGCCAGCATAGAGACGTAAATCAGGAGTGAGATAATAACCTAATTCAACTAAAAAACCAATCTCGTTGTAGTTAGCTGAAGGTTGATTAATCCAACGAACTTCGCCTACTAAATCAAAGTTGTAGCCTAAGCGATATATTGCCCGTATTTGACCAAGATGAATAGCACTAGTTTCGATCAAATCACTAGCTAAAAAAGACTTACTATGGCGGAAGGCATACTTGCCATAAAATTCCCAACGCCAGTTAGGGGCGTAAATCGCTTCGGCAGCAAATACATGCTCGCGAGAACCAGTACCACTTCCCAATAACAGTGTATCGGGAATTGTGGCAGGGTTTTTGCGATATTCATACCTGAGTAAAGCATTAAAGCGGTCATCGTTAGGGTCGCGGTAAGCTAAACCTAACCTTAAGCGTGCAGTATCCCCCAAATCCCTTAATCTTTGATTAGAGGAACTAGCTTGGTTATAACTCAACAGAGCTGTTAGAGCAGGGGAAATTTTACCTGTGGCAGAAGCAGAGATAACTGTATTACTGCCTCGGGAAGAAGAACGATGTTCAAAACGGGCATTAGCTTTAAAATCAGGATTATCTGTGTAAGAAATGCCCACACTATAGCTATCACCAGAGGCAAAACTCAGAGCAGAGGCTCCCTGCCCAAAGGCAAAGGGTTGACGGAAACGCTCACCAGCACCACTGCGCTCAAAGAAATTGCCGAAGACATGCTCATAGGCAAAGTCTAACTTTAAACCAGGGGCAATTGTCCAGCCCTGCTTAATTCCGATCGCTCCTTGAGAGGTAATCTCATTAGTACCACCCAAAACCATATAGCGCCCGGTGAGGGTAGTATCGGAACCGAGTTTATAATCACCATTGATACCTAAACTCGTGATCGATTGACCTTCAAATTGCCCTCTAGTAAACCATTGCTGTGCAACAGATAAGGTGATACCAGGGTGAATTTCCCAGTCAAGTCCCAGTGTAGTTCGGTCAGAATTAACCGCATCTGTTTGATCAGAAAGAGTTAGTTCATTCTGCGCCCTCAGGGTAAGGGTTCTGGTTAAAGGTACACTTAAGCGCGATCGCAACTGACTTGAGGTACTATTGAGGGAGCCGATACGGTCATCACGGTCACGATAGATCCAATCTAGATCTAAAGTGGACTTGCCGATGTTCTGAGTAACTCCTGCTGAAATAGTGGTTAAGGAATTATCAACTCGGTTGCCAGGAATAGGATCAGTGCGGGGTTCAAATAAATCACCGAAGCTGGTAAATACCTGTGGCGCTAAACCTTCGTTCTCCTGTCGGTCAAATTGTAGCCGTAATTTGGTTGTCTCTGAGAGGCGAGCTCGTAAATCTACTCCATAGCGAGTTTGACCAGGAACAAAACTAACAGTAGCATTATTGGCAAAGCCGGTATCAGTAGAACTAAAGTAGGCACGACCAGAGATAGATTTGGCAATTTCTCCCTCTGCTTGTAAACGGTAGGCAGAACCATTTACCTCGCCCAAAACCTCAGAATCGTTGCGAGAATGGGCATACTCAGCAATTAAGTGACCATTCTCACCCAAAGAGATAAATGCATCGGCTCCATAGAGTTCAAAGTTGCGAGTTCCTCTATCTTCCTGTAGATAGGTTGCCCCAATCCAACTCTCGCGATTAACTTCTCTGGAAAAATGATAGCGTACTCGACCGGCATAAATATTAGTATCGCCACCCTCGTCCTCAAATTGATAGGTGGCAACAATCCGACGCACCAAAATCCTACCTTCTTGATCCAAGTCTGTTCGCAAGACAGGATCACGGAACAAGAGCGTCCCTCGATCATAATCTATTTCATAGTCCGGCCCTCGCCTCAAGCGCTCCCGCCGCACCACTGTACCAGGGTTATCCAGCTCCTCTAACTCGATAAAGACATCTTCACTACCGGCTAACAATAGCCTGCGTGATAGGAAGTAAAAACCACTGGTGCCGTCAGGGACAATGGTATCTCGCTGGAAACCCTCAATATTGTTACCATAAAAAGCGCTAATTTGCAAGTTACCTAAATTGTAATTAGCCTTAAAGCCGTGGAGTTGCCTAGTTGTCGCTGTAAATTGTTGGGAAGCAGTAGCAAACTCATCAGTGTTGTAATCACCCCACATGGCATAGTCTGGCTTAGCCCCGGTAATCTTAGTAGAGCGTTCCAAGCGCAGATAGAATTGGTCAATAGAAGGGGCGACAACTTCCACCGTCGAGCTATCGCCGTAAACAGGATAATTTTGCTCAGAACCCTGGTAAGTGCGAAATAATCGATTATCGCAGTTACAATCTTCATTAAGAGAGCGATCGCTATTAAAAGCCCCAGTAAACGACCATTCCCCAATGGAGCCAGTGGCGAATACAGCTGAACTAAAGTTCAATTCAGTATCGTAGTCTTCATCAGCTGGTAGAAAATCTTCAAAGCGATCAAAAAAGTCAGTACCCCGACGCCCCCAGCGCAGATTAATTACCCCAGACAAAAGATTGGGGCGCAAAGCAGTATCAAACTGCATCTGGGTAAAGGCTTCTAAACTGCTGGTAGTAGCCCTAATTCTTGCCGTTTTGGCTTCCATACCAGAGCGTAGAGTCGCTGTGAATTCCCCTGCCTTGGCCTTTACCTGAAAGCCTGGTTGATCTGGTTCATAATCAGCGCCTACAAACTCCCCAGCATTACTTACTAAGGTAACAATTGCATCTCGGTGAGAGCGATTACCGCTTTCGTCGAGTAATTGACCTTTAATAGTAGCAGTAGAGCGGCCATCAGCCGGGATTCCAGCTTCAAAGGTTTCTAGTTTTAACTCCTGAGGAGCTCCTCGCACCTGCACTGCCACTGAGGCAAGTGGTTCACTGTTTTCATTTCCTAGAGTATTTACAGTTAAAGTATTTTCACCTTCGCTAAGGGCAACACCGTACCAAGTTTGGGTAATTAGATTAGTCTGAGTATCAGTTTCCGTGCGTCCAATTAAGGACTTATCCACAACTTCACCATTAACTCGGAGTTCCACCTCCGTGCCGATAGTATACTGCAAAATAACAGTAGTTGCCGGAACATCTAAAATAGCTTCTGCCGTCGGGGTGAGAATTGTCACCTGCGGTTGCTGTAGAGATGTTGCAGGCAACGTCTTTACAATTTCATCTGTTGCAGTAGGGTTATGCTTTTTATCCTCAAATGAATCAGCTGACTCCGAAGCCCATAACTGTGGTAGCATGAGGTCACTAAAGGCTGCATCTTTAACCTCCAGCAAAGTTGTAGGTGTCTGTGACTCCGATTCTAGAGGTACAAGCAGTTGTTTCCTCTCAGCAGGTACCGTTACTTGGTCTTGGTTAATCGGAAAGGCAGGAGGCAGGAGGCAGAGGGCAGAAAGTTTATTTTGATGCACAATTGTCGTCTGGCTTCTGGCACCTGAAAGGGAGCAAGGATTTAACTCCCTTACTTCTTTAACTAGTTTGTATTGAGTTAAGGTTAAATTCCTACCTGAATAATTCCTCTGTTCTTCTTCTTCAAGCTGACTATGCAGAGTTTGCTCTCTGTGCAGCAGTAAGCTATCCCGCAGCAGCAAAGCTTTTTCCTCTAGGTTTAAGGCTGATGAATTTAAGGCTGAGGCTTCAACCGACTTAGCTAAATTATCTGAAGATAACTCTTTCTCCCCATCTCCCCATCTCCCCCTCTCCGCGTCTCCCCCTCTTCCCATCTCCCCATCTCCCCCTCTTCCCATCTCCCCATCTCCCCCTCTCCCCATCTCCCCATCTCCCCCTCTCCCCCTCTCCCCCTCAGGAACGAGGAAATTGCTTTTTTGCTTATAACTTAGTAAATTATTGGTATGTGAGTCTTTTGCCGAGCGCGACAAATCTAAATTCTTAGAGGATGCTGCTCGAACTAAGGTTGCTGGTGACAAAAGTAGACCCAAACAGCCAACCATAGCCCCCAACCGCATCACTCTAAAAGCTATTTTGCGCAGTTTTCTGAATTTCATTAGTTTTCTGCTTCTTGGAAGGTGGGGGTAACTGCAAAATTCATCCGTGCCATACCACCTGGCTCTAAACGCACTAGTCTGGATGGGCTATTACGTTCACTGAAATAGTGGTTGGGAGCTAAGGTGTAGCCTGGTAGACTTGTAAGGTCTAAAGTGCCACTATGATGACCAGGTAGTACACTGGCTACAGAGAAAAGGCCATCAGCATCGGTGGTGATGCGATTGCCATCTTCCAGATAAATCACAGCATTGGGTACTCCTGGCTCACCTGGTTGTTGCTCACCATCAAAGTTTTTGTCTACAAAAACACGACCAATTAGAGTGCCACAATCTGAGAGAATACCTGGATCGACTCGCAATCGGTGAATAGCTGGGCCATCTTTAACTTCCAAACCATTATCATCACGCTCAGCATTGACAATGGCCCGATTTTCACCAGAGCCACGTAGAGAATCAGGAGTTAATTCTGTGGCATAAACAACGTTAAGTACTTCCCCTGGCGGAATTAAGTCTTCTCCTCGGAAAGTTATTGTCCTGCCATTACGTTCAAAAGAAATCGTGACTTCTTCACCTGAAATTTCACCCCTAACAGATTTAGAGATAAAATTGAAGCCTATAGGTAATTGGTCAAATAGTACTATCTGTTCTAAAGTGGTACTAGACTGATTTCTCACCGAGAGGCGATAGATGACGACATCTCCTGGTTGAGCTGTAGCACGATCAGCAGTTTTGGTAATTTGTACCTCCTGGGCGTCACAAACACCAGTAGCTAACTGCATTACACCCAAAGCCAGTCCCAAAAAAGCAGCATCATCAACCATGATTTCTTCGCTTACTTCCATGCTGCCGTCGGTAAGTCCTATTGGTATACCATCAACAGAAGTGGCGGTATAGCTAACCATTTCACCATTGCGATCGCCAATAACCAGTCGGATACGACGTTGTGCAAAGTTAGAATCAGAAGGTGGGTCAACCACTAAAATATAAGCCCGCCCCTGGTCTAATTGACCTGTTGCTTCATCAAACAGAAAGTTATAGACACCTCTAAACTCCTCAACAACATCATTACTGAGGGGATAGGGGTTAATATTTTCCGTGTTGGGTGCAAGTCCTTCTGGAATACCGTTACCAGGAATATCAGGCACTTCTGTCCTTGTCAAAGCTACAGCTTCCCCAAGTTCCGTGCCTGTGGGATCATTAGGATCTGGTTGGTATAAACCAACGCTGAATCCCTGGTAATCATCTAGAAGCTCCCCGCTACAACCTGTAATACGTCCCAAGGGGTCAATCAGAGGTTGCTCGATAGGGGGTAAAATACTTAGGGTTTGTTGTGCATTACTACTGCCGCAATCACTACTGCCCAAATTCACAGTTACGGCGCTTCCATCAACAGCCACTGCACCAGCACTAACTTCTACAGTTAGCCTCATTTCCTCTTCAGGGGCGATATTCAGACTTGATGGCGTTGTCTCTAAGCCCTCGACAGTAATGCCCAGGATTGAAGCTGAACCAATTAGACCACTGGTTTGAATTAAACTGGCAGTGGGAGTTGCCACTTCAATGGGAGCAGTTCCCCTGTTAGCCAGAATAAACTCAAAGTATACAGTATCTCCTGATTGCACACTGCTTCCATCTCCAGAGCGAATCTGCTCCAAACCCTCCTCTAGAGATTCTTGGGCTGTAGTCAGTAGAGAGGTAAAATCTTGAGTTTCTAGACTTTGTAGAGCATTAAGGGCTTCTTGGAAAGCTGTAGACGCGATTTGCTCAAATGGTGTATTTTCTTGAGCAGCAGCAATTACCGCAGTTGCAGCATTGGCAGCCATTTCAACTTCAGCTCTCCTCAAACCCAGTGACTCTAAGGAGGGTTGGGCCATACCAGTGAAGGCAACAACAAGAGCTTGATCAAAAGCAGCATCGAACCCATCAGTAGCAACAGCATGGTTAGGTACACTTTGCCTAATTGCATTTTTCGATGTCGCGATGACTTCCTCGATAGTAGTCTCAGGTGATAAAGCGGCAAAGGCCCTTACTGCTGCCATACTGCCCTGACTGGCTTCCTCTTGACTCCAGCCCAGTTGCAGTAGTTCACTTCTGATACCATCAGCAATAGTACCTAAACCAAATACTAAATCACCGTTACTATCTTTAATACCTTGAGATAAAACCGCAAGATTACCAAGCTTAACAGTTTCGCTAATAATCTGGTTCGTAAAAGAACTAATTTGAGTATCATCAGTATCGTAAAGTTGGCGTACTTGGCTGCGAGCTTGGGTGTGTTGGTAAGCAGCATAGTTACTAAGAGTTGAACTCATTTGTTCAAGAGCCTCGCACTGTAGCGTTGTTTGTGCTAGTGCAGGTGTAACTATTGGTAACATACCTCCAATCGCGACAGTTGCTGCCAGTAAATGGAGGCAGTTATAGAGTGAGTTAATTGGATGTCGCATTTGATAGTTAATCACTCGCCAAGGGTTCAGATTAAAAAGATGGGGGGATGGGGAGAGAAGGAGATGGGGAGATGGGGAGATGGGGAGAACATTTAAACCTTTCTCTTACTCCAAACTAAGGTTAGTTAAATCTTTTCCAAACTTATTACTTATTACTTATTATTTATTACTTATTGCTTCCAGCACGATAACCAAGTAAGGCGATCGCTCTAGCAATTATTAGCGATCGCCTTTAATTTTTAGCGAACTTCGACTTCGTATGTAGCGTTCAGTGCTACTCCTGAATTAACTGCATCTCCGAAGTTCCAGCGGATGTGGGTGTAAGCTTCAGCAGGAGCTGGTCGCTCTTCAACTGTGCCATCTGCTAGGGTAACTTTAATCACAGGGTTTTTGACAAAGCTATTGCCGCTATCAATACTGTAGGTAGTTTCTGCACCAGTATTTTGAGCAACAGTGGCAGAACCCAAGACGTATTTAGTTTGCTGTGGAATGGGTTGATTTACTACCAAATTCTTGACAGCGCGATCGCTTACATTTTCTCCATTCAAGGTATAACGAATAACATCATTGGGAATAACTTTTACTCGCTTGCCACTAATTTGTTGCCAGGTGATTTTAGATTGTCCTTTTTTGTCAATTTCAATTACTTTTTTTTCAGCAGAAAGTACTAACTTGATTTGCTCTTCGCGCTGTAGATTTTCAGCTATAGCTTCACCAGCTAATTCTAGTTGTGCCCAGACAGGAGTGTTGCTAACAAAAGGTACAGCTAAAGCGACAGTGAGTGCTCCCAAACCAAGAATCTTATGTAGGCGTTTCATTTTAGTAAACCTCTGCAAATTGCTTTTGTTCTGTTCATGGTTCATGGTTCATAGTTCATGGTTCATTATTCATGGCTCATTGTGCTTAAATAATCAATGATTTCTGATGAACTATGAACCGTATTTAGAGGAAAATTGCTTCCTGAATCGATGTTCTAGTTAACTCGACGCTGAAAGGTAAAGGTTCCAGGTAGTTGTGGTGGAACTGTTCCTACATTGTTGGTGTAGACTGTTACGTCAGTGACTTGATCAGGGCCAGATTGATCACCACCAGGAGTAAAGGTAATTGTTCCTTGACTAGCTGTAGCTTGACCTTGGACGTTGCTGGTGTCAATACTGGTAGTTACATCACCATCAACATCTTTGTCCCCTGTGTCTAATGCCCAATTGTTGCCGTCATTACCGGTTGGATCAACTAAGCCATCATTAGTAAAATCAATTGTTCCATCCTCAGTAATTACAACGTTGTCAGCATTGAGGATAACGTTACCAGTACCGTTTTGAGCTTCTGAGATGTTATTATAGGTAATGCGGTACTCAATAATTTCCTGTGAGCCTATCCGTTCACCGGTGAGGTTAGTAGTGAAGCCTACACGTTCTACACCCTCAGCATCGAGAATCCGTGCCTCTTTGACTAACCGCAAGTAGCCAACGTAGATTTGGTCAATGGTGGTGTTTTGCTGTTCACTGGCATTGGGTTCACCATCGACTGTACCTGTGTCAGAGAAGGCAACAATTGGAACGGGATAACCGCCGAAGAGTACTGGATTAGAAGCTGGATCAGCAGTTGGATCGACTTGAGCCGTGGACAAGTCAGTGCCGACAGGAAGAGTTACATTAACAGTGTAGTCAACAGAAGTACCTGCTGCCAGCTCGTCAATTCTGACAGGACCTGTACCACCTGTGAGGGTGAAAGCTCCAGTAGTATTATCGTAGAGATAGGTTGCATTTTGATTGCCGAAGACAATTTCAACTTCAGTACCATTTGGTAGATCATCAGTTGCAATATTGCCTAAACCACCATCTATATCTTTCGGAGCTATCAAGATATCGGTGATTGGGTTAGTACCAGGATTATTAACGGTGTTAGTAAAGGTTTCGGTGACGGCAGCATCAAGCTGGTTATTAGCATCTAGGTTAAGCGGTGTAACTGCTTGGTTAGTAAAGTCATTGTTGTTATCTGTCGGTCCAATTGCTTCTGGTGCATCATCTGGACCATTTAGGATTGCTCCAGGAGGCAACAGGTTAAAGACGTTAACTTCACCACCAGGACCAGTACCTTGGTTATCGTTGGCTGGGTCATTGTCACTACTGTTGGGATCAGCCTCATCAACAGTTTGGTCAGGAACACCATCGGTTGGTGTATTATCAGCAGGAGGTGTACCATCATCATTGAAGTTATTGGGATTGGGGTCACCGGATTCGTCGTAAACTAGGTCTCCAAGACCAGTACCACTACCAGAACCATCCTCAGTTTGACCAAATACCTGAGCAATGTTTTCAATGGTTTGACCTTCAGGAGGTACATTAGTAGTTACAACTTGGAAGGAGAAGCCTTCAACAGTCGTACCTCTGAGGATGGTTGTGCCAGCATCATAGATGAAACCAACGCGCTTAATGTCAGTATCAACTCCTGGTCGTACTGTTGTCCACTGTACACCAGGATCATTAGCTGCTGAACCTGAGATTGCTGGGTCATCAGTGCTGTAGACTGCTGTCCAACCTGCTGGTGCAACTGGAGTTCCTACAAGAACGGTACCTTGAGGAATAGCATCAGACACCAAGATGCGATTTTGTACCCCAGGAGCTAGGTTAATTTCAGTACCAGTTAAGTCAGCAGCAACAATACCAGGGCTACCAGCAGGCGGAGAGGCTTCTACTTCTAAGCTTAGTTCATAAGTGAGGGTGTCATCATTAAGGGCAACTGTACCTGCGTCATCGTAAGCACTGCGGCTCTTTAAAATCGTCGCCAGAGCTAATGGTTGTGCGTTGACTAGGATTGTGTTCTCTGCACTAGCTTCCCGTTCACCGTTGCTGGGAGGTGTGGTATTATCAATATCTTGAGTACTAACATCAGCATTACCAGCGATCGCCCCACCGGCAACCAGGGGTTCGTTCTGTCCACCAATCGGGTCAGTATTACCCAATGTTACTGTGATTTCACCACCAGCATCTGCATCGGAGTCAACAGTGACTGGGACTCGGACAATGATAGAATTTCCAGAAGGAATTGCTGGGATAAATTGACCGCCAACAGTAACATCGGTAAAGGTTGTGCCCCCATCAGTTGAATACTGAACTTGAGTTACACCAGCAGTTGGTGCGCCCGGTGTATCAGTAGCCGTATCACTAATATTGACACCAGCTAGATCTGGTACAAAAATATCGCTGGCAGTGTTACCAACGTTGGTGACTTCAAAATCGAAGTACAGTTCTTGATTGGGAAGAACTGGTTGACCAGGAGCAGTTACATTTTCAATTGCTAATGGAGTAACTGTAATACCTGCTACCTCTGCTACTTCTACGGTGACAGTGTTGGAAACTGTGGTAAGTGGGTTGTTTATGTCCTCTGGGTCATTATAAGTAGCTGTTGCTTGGTTACTAATATTCGTCCCAGCCAAGGTACCTTCAGCTAGTACAGGTGCTACCAATTGGAAAATACCACTAGCAATCAGAGCCGCACTAATTAATGGTCTATAGTAATTTCTTGCCAACTGATTAACCATCTTCTTTCTAAGCTTGAACAGAAAACAGGAGTTTTGTAGTTTACTCAAACGCAGACTGTTGGCCGTTAGATAATATCTCGTCCTGCGGTATCTTTCCTGTTAAAGCTATAGTGGATAGGAGAAAACTTGGTTTTATACCAATTTCCTAAATGCCTGCTATACATCAATCACCACGTCACGGCGTTATCAGTATTTGTAGTCAACATAAATGAAATTGGTATTATTTTCCCTTGTCACCGTCTAAGACAGGGTAGACGCTACCAGGCCTGATATAAACCTTTCCTTTGGCCTTCCTTATCTAGCAAACCCTAGATGACTAATTGTTGACATTGGGGTTTAAACTGATCTTTTTTCTGAGCCAATTTAGGAGCATTACGGATGGTTTCTTGAGATATCAGCTCTTACTTCACTTACAAGTATTCCTGCTTAGAGTAATAGCTAGCAAGGGATTAGCCTTGTATTTACAAGGTTAACTAAGATTTATTGAATAAAATAATGCTAAATAATTTTCCGTAAATATACTGTCAGTGAATCTGCCTGTACTGAGGAGGTATCAAGTAAGTATTTTCGGATTGCGATCGCTCCACAGTAGTCGTAAGTAAAGTAATTGAGGATAGTGTGGTGAGTTGCGATCGCATTCTACTAATCTTTCCAAAAAGGCGATCACTACAATTGATCTCTGCTTGCATTGGGGGTCAAGAGAGTAAAGCCTATGCTTGAGTAGCAATCTTACCCGCATACTTTATTGGCAATAGTCCTTCTTTGAATTTATCGTAGTTTTCTATAGGTTCGACTAGTTCACTCTTAAGGTTATGCTCACGGTGGAGCTTTTTAATTACATACCTAGCTGAATCACTTTCAATACTGTCATCTATCCCTCTTGTGTCACTCTCCGAAAACCCTTGCCATTTCTAAATCCTAGAGCCTTTGTATAGGAAGCGATTAGCTTCGCTAGTGCCGAAGGCAATCGCAGACTTTTTCCTTACCATTCCCACCATCGATAAAATCATCACCGGTTCCTCCTTCTAAGGTGTCGTTATCATCTCCACCAGTAAGAATCTTGTCCTCATCTAGAACACCATCAAACAGACTAGTAAAAAGGGGGTCAAACCAGTCTATGTCTAAATCAGTTAAATCTATGTCTACATCTGTCATTGAATTGATATTTTTGGAGAAGTTTATTAGCTA
Organism: Symploca sp. SIO3C6; assembly: GCA_010692425.1. Taxonomy (GTDB): domain Bacteria; phylum Cyanobacteriota; class Cyanobacteriia; order Cyanobacteriales; family Coleofasciculaceae; genus SIO3C6. Next base: position 24,312 of record JAAHHJ010000059.1, read on the forward strand.
GAGCCAAAGATGAATTTGGTAATATTGTTCTTAAGCTCTGCGTGAACATAGATTTCAATATAGCTATCACTGCCAGATTTTAATTGCCATATTGGCAAGTTTATCTAAAAGTACCTTTTCAGCACTGAAGCAATTACGCTCTTGAACTCGAAATTAATCACTGTGGATTCTACAAAACCACAAGCTCGTGCAACTTGCAAGCGAGTTAAACCTATATTTTGACGTCGTTCCCTTAATTTCTGCCCTAAGGTCATTAATTATACCAACAAAAATGCAAAATATAACAGTTGCGCGGTTTCGCAACCGTTCTGATGCAGAAGGTCATTTTAACGCTTACCGTCACCTAATGCCTGAGGCAAAATTCGTGGTAATGTTTGATCCTGTATTACCACTAGAGCATCAGCTCAATCGGCGCTAGAAACCTGACTCAACCCTCCCCGCATCGGGGAGGTAAGCAGATTATTATTGCTGAATCTAAAGCCTAAAATTTCTCATCCAAAATCCTTGCACCAAAATGACAGCTCTCTTCCGCCGCATTCAACCTTCCCAAAAATTTCGCATCACCAAGCGCCAAATTGCCAAATTCCTCAGAATTCCAGAATCACTAATTATTAAATCAGTCGGCGTAACAATATATCGATTCCGTATGTATATCAAAACTTATACGCAACTAGGTCACAACACTGGAATGAGCAGCGAGGACATGCCAACTACTACCAGAAGAACGAGCCCAAATACGGGTAAATCGAAAATTTCCATCAGATTTATTACCAGCATAGCTACCTAATATATGCATTCGGACAGAGACAACTGCAATATCTCCACTAATTTGAATATATTGCTCAGAAGGTGTCAACACTTCCAATTTCACAGTTCCAGATTGGTGAGCAATAATATCATCTTGTTTTGTTAATACTTGACCAAGATGATTGGTAAAAATAAGTTCGGGTGCAAGTAATTGGTTGAGAGTTTCCAAATCGGAACTCAGCATTGCAACTCTAAGCTGTTCTTCAGCTTTGAGAATCTGTGTTTCAATCGGGTTGCTCATGGAGTCTCCTGTGTCGGTCGTCTAATTAATTAAACTGATTTGACAACAGCACCATCAACTTTAACCCCAATCAGCAATAGTGAGTAAAAAAACCATCTTCATCTGGTATCGTAATGATCTACGCCTTCATGACCATGAGCCACTTTACCAAGCTCTCCAGGCAAAAGCTTCAGTTATCCCCCTTTACTGCTTCGATGAGCGCCAATTTGGCACCACTTCCTTTGGCTTCCCCAAAACAGGTGCATTTCGCACCCAATTTATCCTCGAAAGTGTAGCCGATTTACGGAATTCTTTGCGATCGCAAGGCAGTGATTTGGTAGTATGTAGAGGATTACCCGAAAAAATTATTCCACTTTTAGCAAAATCACTCAATATCTGGGCTCTCTACTACCATCGTGAAGTTACATCAGAAGAGCTGGCAGTAGAATCTGCTCTTAAAAAGGCTTTATCTCAAATTGGTGTCAAAGTACAGTCTTTTTGGGGTACTACTCTCTTCCATATCAATGATTTGCCCTTCAGTATCCCTCAAATTCCAGAGATATTTACCCAATTTCGCAAGCGGGTTGAGAAATCTTCCACAGTCGCACCCACTTTCCCAACCCCTGAAAGTTTGCCACCACTACCAGAAATAGAAGTAGGTAAAATACCAAAGCTAGCCGATTTCGGATTAGAGCCACCAAGTTTTGATCAACGCGCTGTTTTGAATTTCAAAGGAGGGGAAACAGCAGCACTAGCTAGATTAGAGCATTACTTCTGGAAGCAAGACTATCTAAAAGCTTACAAACAAACCAGAAACGGCATGTTAGGTGCTGATTACTCCTCCAAATTTTCCCCCTGGCTGGCTTTGGGTTGTCTATCCCCTCGCCATATCTACGAGCAAGTTAAGGAATATGAAATGCAGAGGTTTAAAAACGACTCTACCTACTGGTTAGTATTTGAATTACTGTGGCGAGACTATTTCCGCTTCATCTGCGCTAAACATGGCAATCATCTATTTCGTCAATCTGGCTTGCAGGGTGTGAAAATTCCTTGGCAAGAAGATTGGGAAAGATTTGAACTCTGGCGGCAGGGCATGACAGGTTTTCCCCTAATAGATGCCAATATGCGAGAGTTAGCAGCCACCGGTTTTATGTCTAATCGCGGTAGACAAAATGTTGCTAGTTTTCTGACTAAAAACCTTGGTATCAACTGGCAAATGGGAGCAGAATGGTTTGAGTCGCTGTTGATTGACTATGATGTTTGCAGCAATTGGGGAAACTGGAATTACACTGCTGGGGTGGGAAATGATGCTCGGGGTTTCCGCTATTTCAATATTCAGAAGCAGTCTAAAGATTATGATCCTCAAGGCAAATACGTCAAGCATTGGCTACCAGAAATTGCTTCCCTACCAGCGAGTAAAGTACATGAACCCTGGAAATTACAACCTTTAGAGCAGAAACTCTACGAGGTAAGAATTGGTGTTAATTATCCTCAGCCTGTAGTAGATTTAATCAAGTCAGTTAAGGCAAATGAGACGATTTATAATGCGGCTCTTAGCCAGAAGTAAAACGATAGTCATTTATATAGTCATTGGTGATGAAAGCTAAGTCCTATAAAATATGAATTGAGTTAGTCCTTGATTGCATAAATAAAAGTTGTGGTTTACTTGTTATTTTCTATTCGGTTGTCTCGACATACCAAGTAGGCTATCTAATTGCGAGGCGTACCCTACTCGCTAATTTTTGGTGATCACTTCGACCGGGGAAAGGGTTTCGATCCAAACCCTTGGTCCGTATGGCTTAGGGTTGTCCCGTCGATAAACTACCCGGCACGGTCCATAGATTTCCACCTCGTGACCATAAGTATTGGTTTGCCCTCGCTTAACGCTAATCACCGGAGCAGCATTTTCCTGTTTTTGATTTTGGCGAATAGTGTGCTGATTGACATGAATGATAGTTACAGGGGCTGGTCTTTTCCTGCGCCAACGGGCTTTGGGACCTCTGGTTCCCTCACTCACTTTTGGCATGCCGTCAAACAGAGGAATTATCCAAGACCTACCAGTTTTAAAGGCTCCTTGAATTCTGCCAGAAGAAAGTAATTGGCATATTCGCCTCACAGATACTCCCATTAGTTTTGCCGCTTGTGCGCTACCTACAAACATTTGTTTTTAAACTGTTCTTATAACTGTATAGTTTATTTTCTAGTGTTGATGAGCTTCTTGTCATCAGGGAAATTACCTATTTTTTGAGACACCGCTTGCCCTATGAGTATTTCAGGAGCACAAAATTTAGCGATTACCCCGGCCGTTGGATGCCCGGAGGGCTGTAGGGGGCAGCGCAATCATGCGATTAGCCCAAAGGGCTAGCACAATCATGCGCTCGCAGGCTCAAAAATATTGCAGCATAAAGCTAGTAACTGCAAAAGTAGTAAAAAACTAGCGCTATTTCCTAAAATGAATACTACTAATCACCGTAACCCGGTATTGCTAGTCCACGGTATCATCAGAACCTCTAAAGTCTTCCGCAGAATGTCTGCCTACCTAACTAAGCAAGGTTGGTCTGTTCATACTCTCGACCTTAAACCTAATGATGCTACTGTTAGTCTAGACCAACTAGCAACTCAAGTTGCTGATTATGTAGACCAGACTTTTAGCTCCAGACAACCAATAGATTTAGTTGGTTTAAGTATGGGGGGTTTAGTTACACGCTACTACTTGCAGCGTCTGGGAGGTATTGAGCGGGTACAGCGTTTTATCAGTATTTCTGCCCCTAACCATGGTACCTGGCTAGCTTACCTATCAGCACGCCCTGGTTGCGTTCAAATGCGTCCCGGTAGTCAGTTTCTAAAGGATTTAAATCGAGACGCCAGTATGCTTAAAAGGCTAAACTTCACTTACATATGGACACCTTGGGATTTTATTATTGTGCCTGCTCGTAGTTCACAAATGCCAGTGGGGCGAGAGGTAAAAGTGCAAGTCTTGGCTCATGCTTTGGTGGTTAGATCACCTCAAGCCATGCGAGTATTAGCCTCAGCACTTTCGGAGCAAATAGAAGAAGGCTCTGAAGCAGAAGGTTGATCAACTCGCAATCAAAAAAAATTGTCTTAATGATATTCTTACCAAAAATCAGAGGGTGCAAGCCCCTAAATTCCATTTATGCTGATGTTCTCCAGTGATTTGTGATGCTTTCTAATCTGAATTCTTTAAACCCCTGGCTCGTTGCTGTGGGATTGAATACGATTTTATTGATAATCGCCTCGATTGTGCCGAAGAAATTACTCACACCAGTAGGATTACTCCACGCCTGGGTACTAGGTGTCCTGATTTGGGGTATTCTTAATTGGCAGGGCTATTTGGTAGTATTATTCTACTTCCTCGTCGGATCTGCTCTTACCCGTATCGGTATGGAGCAAAAGGAAGCTGAAGGTATTGCTGAGAAGCGCTCGGGGGTTAGGGGTCCAGAGAATGTCTGGGGCTCGGCACTGGTAGGGACAATCTGCGCTTTAGGAACGCTCTGGCTGGGGACTCCTTATCGAGAATTGCTGTTATTGGGCTATGTAGCAAGTTTTTCGACCAAACTCTCAGACACTAGCGCTAGTGAAGTGGGTAAAGCCTACGGCAAACGGACGTTTCTGATTACTACCTTAGAGCCTGTGGCGCGGGGAACAGAAGGAGCTGTCAGCTTGGAGGGAACACTGGCAGGCATTTTGGCATCAGTAGCCATTGCTCTAGTGGGTTGGGGCGTTAGTTTGATTGACTTGACAGGTGTTCTTTTTTGTGTAACTGCAGCTTTTATTGCCACTAACCTTGAAAGCGTAATTGGCGCGACTCTTCAATCTAAATGGGACTGGATGACCAATGAAGTGGTCAATATAATCAATACCTTAATCGGTGCGATCGCTGCAATATTATTAGCTTGGGCATGGAAATTGTTGAGCTTGGGTTAAGGGCAAAAAGGAGCAGCTAATAGATAACGAAAAACCTGCTAAAACCTGCTCAAGCCTGATAAAAGCTGTAGAAAATTGAGGGGCTAGATTGTAGAGACCAAAAAACAGGTTAAGTAGTCTAAAATGAAGTGAATTATGGAGAATTAAAATGTACGCTATCAAGGTTGAACTCAAATTAAATAATAAGGAGAGAACCAAGATGGCGCAACATGCGGGTTTTGCCAGGTTCGTCTACAATCATGGTCTTTA